>CAZOUY010000020.1:0-3352 GCA_964583155.1 uncultured Coprobacillus sp. | reverse complement strand
GTCAGATAATCGCTCGATAACCAAGTGTCAGATAATCGCTCGATAACGACAATGGGGCCTAACAAAAGTTGCCATCTTTTTATTATTATGATAAAATTATTTTCCCAAAACTCGATTATTGTGGATTTGATGAAAAAAGAAGGTGATTATATGTCAAAATATTCTTTTTTAAGAAAAGAAAAGAAATATTTAGTTAATGCTTTCCAGATGGAAAAACTGATAACTATTATAAAGCAATATATGGACTATGATCGCTACTGCATCGATGGAAAATGGTACTTGATTCGTAACGTTTATTATGATACTTCCGACAATCAGCTTATTCGTCTTTCCACTAATAAACCGTATTACAAAGAAAAAATGCGCATTCGTAAATATGGTCAATATCATGATCATCTCGATACTTACTTTCTTGAGATAAAGAAAAAAACAGGTGGTCTTGTTTCAAAACGTCGCGTTAAGCTTTCCTATGAAGAACTAGATCTTTTTTTAAAAGACGGCACTATTCCGGATTGTGATAACTATATGACTAAGCAAGTGTTAAAAGAGTTTCAATATTTTTTTACATATCGCCATGTCCAACCGGCAGCATACATCACCTATGAGCGATTGGCGTTTTTAGGAAAGGATGATAAAACCTTCCGTTTAACATTCGATCGCAATCTCTTATCAAGGCGCGATGATTTTGATTTTGATAACGACCGCAATCTTGAATATATAATCGATTCTGATAAAATGATAATGGAGATTAAGATTGTCGGATCATTGCCTTTATGGTTAGTGCATGCCTTATCTGAATTAAGAATTTATCCCTTGAGTTTTTCTAAATATGGTCGTGAATACCAAAACATGATTGAGCATAAAAGGAGTTTAGTGTCATGAAATTATTAACTATCGTTTTAGGTGCATTTGATTCTATCGTTAAAACAACAGAAAGCTTTTCTTTGGTCACTTGCCTAATAATTTTAGGTGTATCTTTGGGCTTAGGACTTCTAACATCCTTGACCTATCGTTTCGTCAAAAGAAAAATCGGCTATAGTCCTGACTTTCCCATCACATTGATTATCCTACCGGTAATCGTAGCCCTCGTTATTTATTTTGTTCGTGATAATGTGGCCGGTGGCTTATCATTAGCCGGTATTTTCGCTCTGACCCGCTTCCGAAGCGAACAAAAGGACACTGAGGATTTGGCCTATATTTTTCTTTCCGTCGCAATCGGATTAACTTGTGGCTTAGGATATGTCTTAGCTTCTGTTTTAATTAGCACTCTTTTGATCTTAGTTCTTCTTATCCTGTATTTTTCTCATTATGGAAAACCTAGTCAAAAGAATATGGTTTTGAAAATCATTATTCCCGAGGATATCAACTATGATGGAATATTCGACGAGATTCTGCAGATGTATTGCTATGAATTTCATCTTACAAAGGTCAAAACAAGTGATTTTGGAACGATGTTTGAATTGACTTATCAAATCATTTTAAAGCCGGATATCAATCAAAAGGAATTCATTGATCAATTGCGAACTCGTAATAGCAACATGAATATCTCCTTAGTAGTTCGGCGTTATGAATCAAAATAAGTAATTATTCCCATATCATTGATATTATATCTAATAATAAAAAGGCCCCTTTCCACTATCGGAATTAGGGCCTTTTATTATTTAAAGAGAAGCCTTTTTACTCGTGTTCATCCTTTTCATGGATTTCATTCTCATCGATTGAATAGCGTCCATGCTTACGATGTTGCTTAACACATTCGTTAAGAAGATATTCGATTTGACCATTTATCGAGCGGAAATCTTCTTCCGCCCATTTGGCGATAGCAGCAAATAATTCAGAAGAAACGCGAAGCGGAATCTGTTTTCTTTGCTCTTCACTCATGTTATTGATAAAGTGTACCCGAATTTACAACTGGTTGTGCATCGCGATTACCACAAAGCACAACTAACAAATTGGAAACCATGGCCGCCTTTCTTTCATCATCGAGATTAACAATATTCTCTGCACTTAGCTTTTCAAGCGCCATTTCTACCATTCCCACTGCACCATCAACAATCATCTTACGGGCATCAATAATAGCCGAAGCTTGTTGACGCTGTAACATAACCGCCGCAATTTCCGGTGCATATGCCAAATAGGTAATACGGGCTTCGATAATTTCAATTCCCGCATCGGAGACACGGCTTTGAATTTCATCGCGAATTCTCGCTGCCACTAACTCACTTGATCCTCTTAAACTTCCTTCGTCAGCGATTCCATCGCCAGTCGTATCTACGTTCGGTGCAACATCATAAGGATAAATACGTACGACATTACGCAAAGCACTATCACATTGTAGTGATAAATACTCTTTGTAGTTATCAACATTGAAGGCCGCTTTGGCGGTATCAACAATTTTCCATGTCACGGCAATACCGATTTCCACCGGATTTCCTAAGCAATCATTGATTTTTTGTCGACTATTATTAAGCGTCATAACCTTTAAAGAAATATGTGAGCTTCTTTTGTTGAATGTCAAAGCCATATTACTACCATTAACATTGCTAGTAAGAGGGATAAATGACTCATCACTGCTCACATCGCCGCTTTGATTTAATCGGGTATTTGATGCAGGATTGACACTGACACAGAATGGATTAATCCAGTAGAACCCGGCCTCTTTAATGGTTCCGACATATTTGCCGAAAAGTGTTAAGACAATCGCCTCATTTGGCTTTAGAATGCGTAATCCTAATAAAGGAATCCATCCAAGAAACAAATAGATTACGAAAATAATCGAAGTGGCAATAAATAGTCCGCTATACTCATCGAACTGAGTTACACCAATTACAAAAAGCGCAATTACCACCAAAAGAATCAGCAAATAAGAAACTAGAACACACATTCCCTTTTTCTTTGTAGTATAAATTTTCTCTTCCATTTTCAAAATCTCCTCCTGTTATATTTTGATATCATAATAATATCATATTAATATTAAAAATAGAATATGCTTTTAATAAAAAAAGATACCTTACATGAATAAGGTACCTTTAATTTTAAAGATGGTGGTCCAAGCCGGGATTGAACCGGCGACACATGGATTTTCAGTCCATTGCTCTACCAACTGAGCTACCGGACCACGTCTCTGGCGGATCTGACGGGAATCGAACCCGCGGTCTTCTCCGTGACAGGGAGACATGTTAACCGCTACACCACAGATCCAAGATTAGTAGTGCGCTTATTTATTATCTATTATTTGTCATCAAAATGCAAGACATTTATAAAAAATATCGTTAACCTCCATTTTGCTGTTAAGTGTGTTAAGTGACAAAGTAAACGCGAAAGAAGGAAAAAAGAAAAAGAAGTATAATAA
>CAZOUY010000019.1:0-9713 GCA_964583155.1 uncultured Coprobacillus sp. | reverse complement strand
TTTATTATGTGACTGAAGTATTTCTTCTTCTACCTACAAAAAATTAATTCAATCATATTTGCTTTGATTCTATAAAAGTCGTTCTATTTCTTTTATTTTTTCAATAAACAAAGCTTTTTGATTAAAGAAAAGGGTTCGATTATACGAGCCCTTTTCATGTTTTAATCCATTAAAACGCTTTTTAGCCGATCACAAACTCATTTAAAGCAGTGTCAACGTTTAATGATCCACCCGCAAATGACATTGATGATGCCGTACAGGTTAAAACGTATGAACCGGCTTCACCCGATAAAGTGAATGTCGCCGCGCCATTGCTGGCTGTTGTCACCACGATAGTCGAGGTTGCGGAATCGTAGGTATATGTGGCATTCCAATCGTATCCATAGCTAGCATAAGTCGGAATGTCCGTCGTGTTAGCATCATATAAGACATATACTTTACAATTTCCTGGACGATCAAATACGATATGGATGTAGAAGCTCCAAGAAGTTTTTCCATAGAAATTATGTGAATACACGGGAGCGAAATCCTCCGTAGTAAGAGAAATAACTTCAAATGTTTCACCATCTAAGGAAACAACAACATATTCAATTGATGTTTCGAGCAATCTCTGCATAGAAACAGTGCCATCTTCCTTAACCATATAGGTATAGGATGCCCCAGCATATGTTGCTTTTCCTAATCCATCAATAACCAACTCTTCAGTGGCTGCATTCGTATATGTTCCTTGAAGTCCATCATAGGAAGAGACTGTTGTCTTATTATCAACATGATAGATTAATTTATCATTGACATACACATCATAAGTCGCATCAGAATCAGTAACTTTTGTTCCCGTTTCGAAAACGAATTCAGGATTGCTTTCCACGGTCTGTTTTTGAATGTCGGCTAAGAATGTTTGATATAGCACTCCATCGCGCCAGGCTTGCCCAAAGTAATAATTGGCGCCGACATATACACCACTAAATGTATAGAGACTATCCTCGTCGGTGGCGTTTAGCTTTTTGATTAAGAAAATCATATCAGTAGTCACAAGTTGTGTGCCACTATAGCGCCAATGAGAAGCAATGAGGTTATCCTTGTAATAGGCTACGCCATCGCTATCTTCATAGTTAGTGATATTAAGTGTATTGGTTTCACTAACATACTCGCGAATGGTATTCTCTTTAATCGTTGAGCTAGAATCACCTTGCACCATTAATCCAGAGGAATCAATCACAGTGTTTTGCTTTGAGCTAAATGCCGTAAGGCTTGAATAGCTGGAATATAGCTCGACTCCTAAATAATTACCGATAAATGGAGCGTCAGTAAATAACGTCATATCTTTTTCAGTAATAGTAATAGTCAAAGTCTTCGAAAGATCAACTTGTGGCATAGTGAAGGAATAATATCCATCATCCTCTAATACTGGATATAGATACGATGTATAGGAATAATCTTGGGTATTATATACTCCTTGGACTGAACGTACCTGATATAAAGATTCATCAGTCGAAGTGAGTTTTAAATAAACTTTATCGCCATAAACAGCCCTACTTTCAGTAATTAGAACATATTCATCATCAACGCGTAAGTAGGCTTCAATTGCGATATGCTCACTAGCCACTAAGGTCATATTCCGATAAACCGGAGTCGTCAAAACCTTAATTGTGACGTCATAATATGGCATAACGAAGGTCGCTGCATTGGATTCCATTGGGACAGTTAATTCCATCTCAGGAATATAAATGCCAGTCGGCTTAGCTTGAACACAAGAAGTGCTGCTTTCATAAACGAAATTCACTTTAATGGTTTGACCATATTTAGCATCGTAGGTATCGTTAGTAGCATATACAGTGCTATCATCAGCCTTTAAAGAAGAAATATGAGAATAAGCATCATCCTTGCTAATTGTGAAAATAGAAGCAGTAATATCAAGCTCAATCTCCACATTTTCATTTGGCATAGCAAATTGAATTAATCCGTTCACTATGCTTGAAGTAACCTCAATACGATCCATAGGATCAAAAGCGGTTAAATTCTTATATACCTTTACAGTACCATTGAATTGATATCCTGGTAAAACAGTAAATGGTATTGATACTTGTTCGCCAACCGCATAAGCCCCTGTGGTCTCAAGATGAACCATTCCGGTTTGTTTACTGATCACTTGATAATAATAAACATAAGGTGAAGCGGTAACAGTGATTTCCACATCCTCACTCGGCATATAGAAGTAATAGCGACCATCTTCAGTTCCTAGTTCTACATCGTTAGCAAGAACGCTATCAACCACCAAAGCGGTCGTATCATACGTTAAATCAACATATACAAGTTCTCCGGCCTTCGCTTGCGAAACGACTTCTACGTTCACGCCTGCGGGAGCATTAACGGTAACAGCATAATTATGGAAAACATGGACCATAACCACATCGCTAACTCCACCATCAGTTGCCGAAGCAGTAATGGAAGTTGTGCCCTCTTTGATACCTAAAATTTCTCCGTTTTCGGAAATTGAAGCGATATCTGGATTAGCAACCACAAAAGTATAGCTCTTATCGGTGGCATTTTCAGGAAGCACTTCGACCGTCACGGTTTCGGTAGTCCCTTCTTCCAAAGTGACACTTTCTTTATCAATACTTAAGGATTCAACATGAACAACAGGATCAACCACCGATGAATCGCTACTTGGAGCATCCGATGATGACGATGGCGGCGTAACCGATGTTGATGGGGTCGTGCTGCTATCTGGCGTTAACACCGATGTTGAAGGAGTATTGTTTGTGCTTGTACTACTAACATCATTTTTAGGGCCACAGGATGAAACTAAACAAGCTAAGGCCAATAACGTAAATATATTTATTTTTTTATTTGCTTTCATTTCTTTTTCCTCCTATGCCGCTTTAGTGTAAACATTGTTAGCTACGGTTCCTATTGTCACGCCATTGACGACAACATCAAAGGTGGAAGAAGTCGAAGCTATTGTCGTAGAATCATCTGCCAAAACAAATGATAAATTCTCACCATAATATTCTTTATTAACAAAATCAACAAAGAACGAAGCAAGATAAGTAGTTCCGTCATCAGTCACCCGATAGCTTTGAACCGCTAAGAAATTGGCTTTATTCCATAAGTGAGTCAAACGATAATTTGAAAGGGTATCGCTATCGTCAACACTCTTCGTTGCTAACAAGAAATCGTTATTGAAGTTATTAGCAAATGTATTGCTTAAACTATAATGGCTTAAAACAAAGTTTGGAGTATAAATAATATTATTACCTGTCGAAAGTTGAATTAAACCATTTTGGCTTTCTGGATCCAATTGTGATAAGGATGTGATCGTCGTAACGGTAGTTGTGGCGGTTCCTTTAAACACTTCACCGGCTCCGTTAATCTTTAATCCATAAGAAGAGTTGCAAGTCTTCTCTACGCCAGTTGCGGTTGAGCCATAGAGATTATAGCCATAGAATGTACCGACAAACGGATAATTCTTATATAAACCGACATTCTTTTCTGTAACAGTAATGGTTACATCATCACTATTCTTCATAGTAAATGAGTAGATTTGATTAGTAGCATCAACTGTGGTAGGGGAGATGGTGCTATATCCGTTATAGGTTACTTTAACGGAATTAACAATAACATCTTCATCATCGCTTTCAACCTTGAAATAGACTGTTTCATTAGGAACAAAATGAGTCAAATCAGTGACTGGTGTGTATCCTTCTTCACTTTCTTCTAGAATTGTGATCGTTAGATGCTCAGTATTGCTGACAGCGATTGGCTTATAATTAATCTCTCCATCAATAACAAATGAAACATTGGAAGCCGGCATATCAAATTCCGCGACCAATTCATTTAAAGGAACATCAACTAAGCCATTGTTCGTCTTTAAAGCTAAACTCATAGGAATAAGAGAATCGCTGTTTTTGAGAGTCAATTGAATTTTGGTTCCATATAAGAGATTTAAGGTGTTGGACGAATTGGCAACATAGGTAACGCCACCATCAACACTATATTTCAAAGAATTAATATTGGCATTGACAACCGAATCTCTCGTAAGGGTAAACTTCTTGGTAATGGTCTCTACATCGACTGCTACATCATGATCCGGCATCACAAAGCTAAAGGTTTTGCTAGATGCATTGAATGTGCACTCAACATCGCCATCTGCGACTTGTTCACCTTCATCATCAACCTTAAATACCGAAACATGATTATTAAATGAATACCCTGAATTCCAACCGAATTCGACACTAAATGTTAAAACATCATCAGCTTTAGCAGTAGCGGGCAATCCTTTGAGAACTACGTTCTTTTCTGCATCTAAATTTAAGATAGAATAAGTCGTGAGTTCTGTTTCTAGGCATTCACCGACAACGGTAATGGTTACCGCTTTCTCGGGCATACGGAATGAATATGCATCCCCTGCCCTTTTTACAGGTTTTTCATCATTTACTAAGACATGATCTACACGATACGTGCTAGAATCATACGTTAAAGAGAAGTCGACTCTGGTGCCCGCAGCCGCATTAGCGGGAAGGCCATCAATATTCACAGCATCATCTTTAACAACATCAATAGTAAAAGAAGTCAAAGAAACCTCATCTAAACTTTTTGGTTCATGTAGAGCATGAACGAGGTGCATTCCACTTCCTACTGTTAAGGCTAATAGAAGAGTGGCTAGCACGCCTGTTTTTAGAATTTTCATATTTCCTCCTTTTTTATTATTCTTACTCCATAGGATTATCCATTAAAGCGTGTATATATATCATCCAATAGCGGAATATTCGAACTATTAAAATGATATAGAGGTACAATCACTTCATATAAGGAATTACCATATGTAAAGTAATAAATAAACGTAATCTTTGAATCGCTATCTTGATTTTGAATATCAATATCAAGAGCTAAGCTTTGGGGAGTATAAATAGATGGATCATAGCTAGAATCAAAGGAAAAGTTATAAATAAAATCGTAAATATAAACCATATCTTTGATCAAATAAGTTTTTCCAACTGATTGATAGCTTCCTTGTTCTATCGCTCCTTCTTTTAAAAACTGCAAATTATCCAAAATACTTAAATAAGTTGGATAATGATACATTAACTCGATATTTGGAGTCTCATAGCTCGCATTTGGATAAAGTGAAATATTCGTAATTGCGGTTTTGACGCTTCCCGTCGTATCGAAGTTATAACATCCATATAAATCAAAATTATGTTCATTATTGACTTTTTGATTGAGTTCAACCGCACCACTTCCGGAATTATAAGCATATATCTCCGAATAGAAATAATGCTGATGGAAAACCTCGAGACCTACATAAGATTTGGTATTGATATCATAAATATCTCTTGTGAAATTATTCCCTCGAATCAAAGTACGGAATTTCGATAATTCATTGCTAGGAGTAAAGACTTTGCCACCATTTTTGAGATAAGACTGAACATCTTCATTGACAGTGCTATTTAAATTCATCAATCGATAAATCGTGGCGTTCTTTTTTAAAAGCTTTATTTCAAAATGCAATGTATTATCTTGATAAGAGCATTTAATATATTCAACATCTAAATAATCGGAATCACTATATCCAAGTGTCTTCGTCAAGGCGACTTTATATCGTTTATTGGTAATCGTTAATTCACTTAAAGAATCATCAATACTATTAACATATTCTTTTTCAACACCATATAACGTACTATAAAATGAATTATCCCATAGAGAAGTAAACAATTTATCCGATGAATCTCTTAAATATTCACCGGCTATATATTGATCACCATAGGTTAAAGGATAAATACCTTTGCGATCTTTAATGTAATGATATTGCTTATCGTCTTGACCATCAACCTTAAAACCAATACTCTTACTTTCAAACATGATATAGCAATTGGAATTATCAGAAGCATTAACATATTGGAAAGTATAATTCTTCTTTTGGCTGAGGAATTGTAGTCCTTCTTTTAAGGAATTAATCGTAACCTCTTTTAAAGAAGAACTACAACTACTAGTGGACATGATTCCCAAAACGAATAATAAGCAACTTATTATTTTTTTGCATCGACTCATAGGCATCGTCCTTTTTGTTAATTAATTTTTGTAAATGGAGTATAGCTAGTCGGTATTCCATCCCCATCACATTCACCAAAAATCGGTGAATACACTAAGCCCTCATAATCACTATCGTAATAAATCTCAGCAAGGTAGAGCCCAAATCTATTAGTATCCGCTTCATAATAGAAGTCAATGGAATAATCATAAGGATCGGTCGACCAACCATCGGTATTGTTTTCAAAGTAAACAGAGGTGACCCGGGCATTAACTGCGCCATTTACATATGTATAAATAAATTCAGCACGGAATAATCCTAAAGATGTTGTTTCATCTACATAGCCATCATCGGTAATAACACCTTTATAAACCTTTTGATCTTCGGTTGAAGAGCTATCTTCTACATTCGTAAATTGAATATTAACATGCTCTTCTAATCCTTCACAGCCCCAGGTTGTTCCAATCGGATTCAACGCCATTGGAATAATAGTAAATGAGAACATAACATAAGGATTAGTCATACTTTCGTTAAACCAATCGGAATCAATGCGGACACGAACCACAGTTGGTGTCGTAATATTAGCCGCTCCGGTGGTATCGATAGTTAATTTAACTCCAGTTTCAACAATCTTTAATAATTCTGGATTTTCACTGACCGCGGTATAAATCACTGGAGCACTGCTTGGTGTGACACTGACCTTATAGGATTGAATCGTACCGGCCACAACGTTTGCACTGGTAGCCGAAGTAACATCACCAGGTAATCCTCCCCAAGTGGAATATAAAGATACGGCATGGAATTTTTGCGTAGCGTTGACATTAATAGTTACATCAAATGAAATTCCGCTGCTCTTGGTATGATTGGCAAAAGTAACAGTAGAACTACCAATACCTACACAAGACATGCAATACCATAAATCGCTTGCTTCTTGTTTAATGACGCTTTCATTGCTGCTAGCAACCGGTCCATATTGCCAGACATCTAAGCTAGTAGCCGGCGTATAAACAAATTGATCCAAATAGGCATAGCCTGATTCATATAAAGGATTTAAGGAAACCTTGTCGGAATAATGCAAATAAGAATTAGTATCGGTAGAAGGCATTCCGGTCTTAGAATCATAGAAACGAACACTATCGACGCTAGAAACGAAATACGGAGTTGTATCAAAGCTCAATTCACTTTTCGCAAATGGTTCACCATAGCTGTAAGTCGCCGTAATTGTTTTATTAAGGGTTCCCTCTTGTCCGGCTAATGGAGCATGAGCGGAAAAATCCCATGATGATTGTGTAAATTTAGTTTTTTGATATGATAATTCTTTTAACCTACCGGCTTTATCAAAAAGAAGTGTGGCTTTAAAGATATAGGCCTCATGCATTTCGGAAGTATAGGTTCCAGCTGAGGAATTATACTCGACATATGAATCAATTGTAGTAGTAAAATCACCATTTTCCGTGTCTTTACTGGAAGATATATTGATTCTATAGCTAGACATTTCATCCATCGAGAAGCCAACACGATAAGCATCCATGAAATCTCTTTCTAAATAATATCCATAATGAGCGCCATGATTGATATTAACAAGAGCGTCTCTTTCCCGAACCTCAGCGCGAGAGATTTCAGCCGTGGTCGTATCGACGACATCCCAACGGCCTGAATAAGCACCATAATTATTATATTCATAACGGAAACGGTCATCGTTACCTTTATTAACAGGATAGGTATCGACAATTTCAAATAATCCTGTTTCATCATTCAAATGCTTATAGACATGATAGGTCTTTGATTCCAAGGTGTTGTTTACAACCGCATACGATGTGTTATCTTCATAGATTTTCATATCGTAATCGATCATCTTCAGATCATCGATATTTTCTTTATTAATTGTCGAATATTGAATTCTGGTTAAATCCGGATAATTAACGGTTGATTCACTTTTAGCCATCCCATCGAATAATGTATATAAAGAGGTGACCGAGTTAGGAAGGCTATTTACTTCCGTTCTAATCACATAACACGGACGATATGCAGACGGATCATAATAGAAATCGTATGTATTTCCGCCCATGATCTCTAGATTGTAGCTCGATTTATAAGTAGAACTAATATCGGCAAAGCAACGATGCTCATCAAGATCCATGGAAGAAAGAACATATGGACTTCCCGTTTCGCCTTTCACCTGGTAAGAAAAATAATTCAATCCCGCTTTTTCAACCTTGACATCACGTAAAACATAAATGTCGCCTTCTTTTTCGAGTACTCCAACAATATCACCGATAAGCGTAACTTCACCATCGACAGCACAAGTGATATTGATGGTGACGCTTCGATTAGGCATAACAAATGTATAAGCGCTACCGTTCGAACCTAAATCCGCTTCAAGAGTGGTTGAATTCATGGTAACATTTTGGACAGTGAATCCTGAAGGAAGGAAAGTGATGGTAAGCGTAACGCTTTCACCGGCCTTCGCTTTTTCTTTTGATAGGGAATATGTTACTCCCGAAGGGGCGGTTACCCTAATAACATACTCTTCATCTACTGGAGTATTTGAGGTTCCTGTCGAAATTGGATTATTGCCACCAGTTGTCGAGTTATCTTTATTATCAGGTCCACAAGATGCTAAAACACCAGTCAATAAAATAGCAGATAGAAATGTTAAAACTCTTTTTTTCATATATTTTTTCTCCTTTCAACTAATCAATAATTAAAATCCTGGACGAATGTTAGATAACGCTTGGGGCGAGAAGGTATTAAGCAAGGCATTATCATTACCGCCGATGTCATAATACAAATTAACGAAATCAGCGGTTCGGGAAATGTATAAATAGACAATATCGGTTTGATTATTATCATGTTCAGAAACCATCGTCGTTTCATAAGCATACATATCCCAAACATCGTAGTATCCTAAATAATCACAATCGAAGACAATATTCATGCCATTAACTTCAACTTCATCTTTACCCTGCAATTGCCATTCAAAACTAGGACTCGTCTTTATGCAATTAAGGCGATACGAACCACCAAAGCCTACAAATCCTGTGTAGATATCAAAATCAAAAGCGGCTTCTTTGATAGTTTCTTCCGTATAAGCGGTTCTCACCCGAACTATTTTTCGGAAATATAGATAATCTGTGCTATCATAAATGGTCAAAACAGCATTCCCAGGATTATGAGTGATCATCGTGTAAGTATTGGAAGCGGCTTCGTTTTTTTCTATTGTCAGAATATTTTCATCAGATGATGTCAGTTTTAAATTAACATCATCATTAGGAGCATTATAAGTAAATGAATACTTGCTATCATGTCCCAAATAACGATTCATAATGACAAGATCCGATAGCCATCCCGCATAAGTTCCTTCTGTTACTTCTTCAACATTAGGCTCTATGAATTCCATGCTGCTGCTATTATCTTTGGAATCATTACATCCTGACATAAATGTCGAAGCCATTAATAGGCTACAAAATAATAAAATCTTTTTTACTTTAATCATCTAATCTCCCCTTTAAATAAAAATCTTTTTGGATAAAATAATCCTTTTTATAAATATAAAAAATATGGTTTAATTATATTACATATTAATTTATTTTGTCAAATACTTTTTAGTGTCATATATGTATGGTCTGTAAATTGACAAAGAAAATTCCGTTTTGGAAAACAAAAGTGCATTTTTGTCTAA
>CAZOUY010000018.1:0-10408 GCA_964583155.1 uncultured Coprobacillus sp. | reverse complement strand
TTTATTATGTGACTGAAGTATTTCTTCTTCTACCTACAAAAAATTAATTCAATCACGCTAGTGCTCATTAATAAGGGTCTGCAAATATGGGATAGACTGATCTAAAGAAGAAAAAATATGTGGCCTTAATTCGCGAACCTCTTCATCCGGCGCAATGAGATCCGGAATCATAATAACCTTCATACCGGCCTTACTAGCCGCAATAACGCCATTTTTAGAGTCTTCAAAGACTAGGGAGCTATGAGGATCAACACCCATGACCTTGGCTGCGTGCCAATAGACATCCGGATGAGGCTTTCCCTCTTTCACCTCATCACCGGTAATAATATGCGAAAAATACTTAAAAACATCACCATATTGCTGGTATTGTTCGATTATTTCACGAGTTGAAGAGGTTACAATCGCTAAAGGAATGTTTTGAGATGTGAGATATTCTAGTAATTCAATAAGCCCTTTTTTTAAAGGCAAGCCATATCGCTCCATATATTGAAATAAGTATTCGCGCCGCTTTTTGATAAAATATTGATGATCATACTTTTCATGAAAAAGGCTCTTAAAATACTCATCAACATGCTTTTGTGACATTCCGATGGTATGTCGTACCATCTCTTCGGTTATTCCCAAACCGATTTTATTTCCTTCGATAACCTTCGCCTTGATGGTTATTGGCTCAGTATCCAGCATTAAGCCATCCATATCAAAAAATACCGCTGAAATCATATAAAACAATCCTCCACTCTTATTAATATATTAATAAAACGTGCGGATTTCAAGAAGTCATTATTATTCAATCATCTTCCTTTAAATCATCCCATAAGTATTGAAAACGCTTCTGTTCGGTGATATTTAAAAACGGATATAGTTCCATCAGCAAAATGTCGAGATAATCCTCTAAAAAGATGAGATGATTGTCGATAATATCATCGGTATTTTGCTTTTTATAATAAGAGGCGGAACGATAAGAATCATAATCGCTTTTTGCTACTGCCACGCTTAATTCAATATTTATCTCCTGCAAGTATTGTGTTAATTCCGCGAAGTTCATTAAGAAATGATCATATTGCTTTTGTAATTTTATTGGTAATTTATGGCGGAAACCAGTTAAATAGAGACCTGTCATTTGCGTATAAATTAAAAGATCATTAAATGGATATCTGTCTACTCCCAATGACGATTGCGGTTCCTTCAAAGCTTGCAAGTATTTATTAAAGCACTTTATAAAGTTCATTCCGATGGTTTGAATCGTTAATTTATGATTAGATATCCGCTCTTTTTCATCGACTGCAAATATAATCAAAAGAGTCAAAGATGCCGCTATCCCAAATAACGATAAGGACCACGCTACCACTCGTAAGCTACGATAAAAATAGAAAAGGAAAAACGCGAGAATAAAGAAAAAAAGAGTTAAAGTATATATTGTCATCGCTGTTTTTTTTGTCATTTTTTATCACCGTTACTAGTGTGGATTTATTTTTTGATTCTAATCAAAAAAATATTTTTTATTTTATAAATATTGCATTATGCGCAAGT
The DNA here is from genome assembly GCA_964583155.1 of uncultured Coprobacillus sp. Taxonomy (GTDB): domain Bacteria; phylum Bacillota_I; class Bacilli_A; order RFN20; family CAG-826; genus CAG-826. The sequence continues at coordinate 8,878 of CAZOUY010000018.1, read as the reverse complement.
TCTTATTAAAATAAAAAACGTTGTTTAAGGAGTGATTTTATGAATATCCGTAATATAGCGATTATTGCTCACGTTGATCATGGTAAAACAACCCTTGTCGATCAACTTTTAAAGTCATCAGGCACTTTCCGTGAAAATGAAGAAACGGTTGAGCGGATGATGGATAGTAATGACATCGAAAGAGAACGCGGAATCACTATTTTAGCTAAAACAACTTCCCTCATTTATCAAGACTACCGCATCAATATTCTCGATACTCCCGGCCATGCCGATTTTGGCGGTGAGGTGGAGCGGATCATGCATATGGTGGACGGTTGTCTTCTATTAGTGGACGCTTTTGAAGGTACCATGCCCCAAACCCGTTTCGTTTTAAAAAAGGCTTTAGAGGCCCATGTCAAGCCTATTGTCGTTGTTAATAAAATTGATCGTCCCAATGCCAATCCGCAAAAGGTGGTCGATGAAGTATTGGATCTCTTTTTGGAATTAGAAGCGGATGAATCGTTATTGGATTTCAAGGTCATTTATGTATCGGCGTTAAAAGGAACTTCATCCTATGATTCGGATATTGAAAGTCAAAAACCGGGCATGAATCCTATTTTTGATACAATTATTTCCGAAATCCCCGCTCCTAATGTTGATCTTAATGGCTCTTTTCAATTTCAGCCTGCTCTGCTTGATTACAATGATTTCGTTGGTCGAATCGGTATCGGCTGCGTTAAACGTGGGGTTATTCATGTTAATGATATGGTCAATTGTCTTCGTCTTGATGGAACCCAAAGACAATTTAGAGTCCAAAAGCTCTATGGCTTTTTAGGCCTAAAACGCTTAGAAATCAATGAAGCCAAGGCCGGCGACATTATCGCTATTGCGGGATTGGTTGATCTGAATGTGGGAGAAACAGTATGTGCGATCGGCGATAATGAGGTTCTTCCGCCTTTGCGTATCGATGAGCCTACTCTTCAAATGACGTTTGGCACCAATACTTCACCACTAGCGGGAAAAGATGGGAAGCTCCTAACCGCGCGAAAAATCGAAGAAAGATTATATCGCGAGGTGCAAAAGGATGTTTCATTGCGTGTGGAAAGAATTCCTAATTCCGAGACATGGCTCGTCAGCGGCCGTGGAGAATTGCATCTTTCGATTTTAATTGAGAATATGCGCCGCGAAGGCTATGAATTACAGGTCAGCAAGCCCGAGGTGATCATCAAAGAAATCGATGGAGTGCAAATGGAGCCTTATGAAGATGTCCAAATAGATATTCCTGATGAATATGTTGGCAATATCATGGAGTCTTTAGGTATGCGTAATGGCGAATTGATCAATATGACCAATGGCAATGGCCAAACTCGCTTACAATATATAATTCCCTCGCGTGGACTCTTAGGCTTTATGACAAACTTTCTAACTATGACTAAGGGATATGGAATTATCAACCATACCTTTCATGAATATCGGAAATGCCTCAAGAATTCCATTGGCGAAAGAAGTGTGGGTGTGCTTGTTTCTACGGAGCATGGTTTTGCGACTGGTTATGCTCTAGAGCATATTGAAAGCCGCGGCTCCCTTTTCATTGAACCGGGAATCGAAGTATATGAAGGCATGATCATTGGCGAGCATCATTATCCTAACGATCTAGCGGTCAATCCGATTAACGAGAAAAACCTGACCAATATGCGGGCCGCCGGTAGTGATAAATCAGCTGTTCTCAAAGCTCCTCGAAAAATGTCGCTTGAAGCCTGCTTAGATTATATTAACTCCGATGAGCTGGTGGAAATCACTCCAAGCACGTATCGGATGCGAAAAAAAATTCTTGATACCGTTGAACGCAAGAAGCATGATGCACATCTCCGTACCAATAAGGATAATTAAAAAATGACCTCCAAAATCATTGGAGGTTTTTATTTGGAATCAATTCGCTAGAATAACATGCTTTTGACACTGATCCTTTTCTTCTTGATTGGCTATCATCTTACAATTCAAATAAACGCCTAAATGAAGCTATGAACGATTGCCTGTATGTTCTTTAGATCGTTATCAAAAGACAGCTTTAATTGGCTGTTTCATGGCATAAAGAAAAGCACGGATTAAACACCCGTGCTTTTTACTTATTAAATTAGATAAAGCCTAATTATTTAGCTTTGACTTTTTTGGCCTTCTTTAAATCCTTAGAATGAGCATGCTCGACAACAGGACCAAGTGTTAAGCCTCTTTCTTCCATCAAGCGATCAACAATCTTTTTAGCGCGTTTTACGGACAATGTCGATTTGACTTTTAATAAAGTCGGGACATTAGAATACGCTTTTTTATTGGAAGCATCGATCACAGGGAATTTGGTACCTTCGAATGATTTAGGATCTAAAGCGAAGAATACTTTAAGAGTTTTTCCTTGAACCGTCATTTTAACTAATAATTCTTTCTTATAACGATAGGAATCACATGCCGCTGAAACTCTTGATTTAACACCATAGGCAAGGATATATGACTTGATAGTATCATATTTTTCTTGTAATTCTTCAGGTGCCTTTGTCATCTTTTCAGTAAATGTCCGACGGACAATCTCTAAATCAAGATGCATTTCCATAGTTTCATCGCTTGGTTCTTCCGCTTTTTCCACGCCGTGAGCTTCCATAACATCAGCAATCAAGGCTTTGGCACGCTTCACAGAAAGCGCTGATTTAACCTTTAATAAAGTAGGTACTTCCGCATAAATCTTTTTACCGCTCACATCGATAATCGGATAGGTTGTGCCATCGTATTCCCGAGGATCTAAAGCGAAGAATACTTTAAGAGTTTTTCCTTGAATATTAATTTTAACTTGAATAGCCTTCTTGACACGATACGAATCGCAATGCTTGGAAATCCGAGAACGGACGCCTTCATATGATAATAATTCGCGACGAATCTCAAGATATTTTGCTTTCATATCATCATCTAAGGCATCGAATTTTTCCATAAAGGTCCGACGAATAATCTCACCATAGACGGTTGGATCTAAGGTGTCATATTTCTTCTTTTCTTTGGTATCAACCGGCTCCACAGAATCCTTATTTTCACCATCAGTATGATCATCTTTAGGTGTTTCTTCCACTTCTGTGTCCTTCACAACTTCAACATGCTCCACAGCAACCGACTCTGTAGCTTTTTCAGAAGCGGTTTCTTCTTGTTCAACCAGCTTCAGCGAAACCATAAATGAGATAATTGCGTTGAGAATAATAAGAATCAATAAATCAATGGCTAAGAATATGCCAATATATGTCAGAGTTTTACTTGCAGAATCGCTGCTATAAAAATTCAAGCTGTCTCTCCATTTATATGTAGCTAAAGCCAATCCAAACAATGCTAGAACAAGAATCGGAGATATGATTGATAAAGCTCCGTGCTTATGATGACGAATAGTCCAAACGATAAAATACGCCACAAGAGCTAAACCAATAATAAAGACCACTATTGTCTTATAATCCCAAGGTCGTTCAAATGCAAAATAGATACAATACTTAAATATTTTAGCAATACCAGTAAAGAAACGATCTTTTGTTACCAATGCCACCATTCCGACAAAGGCAAGGAAAACAATCAGAATAAGGACATTTAATATTTTGTGTGTCCTCTTTAAACTTACGCTATCCATAAATACCTCCCTCAAATCTTAATTTTGAATAAATAAATAGCTTATAGACAACATTATTATATCATAACATCGGCAATATGCTATTATTTTTTTTAATATTTGTTACATTATGTGGTATTTGATGGTATTTTCCGTTTATAGTAATAAGCGATACAGAAACAAAACAAAAGCCTCCAACCACCGGTTAGAGGCCCATAATTACTAGATTTTTTCAACATGAGTGGCGCCATGATTTCGCAAAACGACCCTAGAAATGCTGTTTTCTCCAAAGACAACTTGCATAAAATCATAGTACATTTTTACTTGAGGTGTGGGAATAATTGCCAAGATAGTTCCGGCAAATCCCCCGCCATGAACGCGTACAGCGCATTCTTTAATGAAACGACGCGTCAAAATAAGTCCTAGAGCGATGCCTTCTTCGCTATCATCCGGGCAATAGCAATTTTGTAAATACTTATAGGAGGATTCGCCAGAGCGATTGATCATATCAAAAAATGATGGCAGATCTCCTTTTTTTAACGATTCAAAGCCCTTTTCGACTCTCTTGTTCTCATCCATAAAATGCAATGCTCGGAGCGTAGCGCGTCCACCATAACGCTTGACTACTGTCGGTAAATGCTTAATAAAATCCCGATAGGTTACTTCCGCAAGAAATTGTTTATTGAATACCGAAGCTACATTGCGCATGTCTTGCTTAATTTCGGCATAATAATTGGTTAAGCCACTATGATTACCACCAGTATTTAAAAGCAATATCGTATATCCATCCAGATGGGCGTTAAGGCTTTCGACCTTTGGGTGCTCTTCATCAGCAAAATCAATATAATTAACGCCTCCTAAAGCAATTCCCATCTGATCTAATAATCCGCATGGTTTATTAAAATAGACAGTTTCTGCATATTGGGCAATTTTTGCCAATTCGATCGGTCCAATCTCATCATTGTTGTAATAATAATTAAGCATCTCGCAAACTAAAAGCTCAAAAGCAGCGCTGCTTGATATTCCCGCTCCATGAGCAATATTACTGATGGCTTTAACATTAAGTCCACCTACTTGATAGCCACGATCAACAAAGCCTTTGGCACAACCGCGAATTAACGCGATTGAGGTTGAATATTCTTCGGGCTTTACCTCAAGATCATCTAACGAAACGACCATCTTATCGTAGCCTTCGGAGACAAACACAATCTCATTTTGAACTGAGGCATTAGCGGCCGCCAAAATATCCATGTCGATTGCGCCCACCAAGACTTTGCCATGATTGTGATCGGTATGATTTCCCAGCAATTCTACTCTGCCACTGCTTGAAAACATACTGTCGGCTTCCTCATTAAAATGATAAGCATAAGCCTTCAACAATTTATTTTTCCGTTTTTGATATCCATCGATGTTTTGTCCATATAAATCTTCTACTACACTCATCTTAATTACCATAACCTTTCGGATTATTTTTTTGCCAATTCCAAGAATCGCGACATGCATCTTCGACAGTATATTGGCAATGCCAATGCAATTCTTTATTAGCCTTTGAACAATCAGCATAACATGCATCAATATCACCAGGACGGCGTTCTTTAATTCTATAGGGGATTGTGATATTATTCGCCTTTTCAAAAGCGTGTACCATTTCCAACACGCTTACACCGCGTCCCGTTCCAAGATTATAAATCAAAAGGCCAGGATTACTTTCCATCTTCACTAATGAAGCGAGGTGCCCTTTAGCTAAATCTACCACATGAATATAGTCACGGACCCCAGTTCCATCCACCGTATGATAGTCATCGCCAAAAACTCCAAGTTCCTTTAATTTGCCGATAGCCACCTGTGTAATATAAGGCATTAAATTATTGGGAATTCCATTAGGATCCTCGCCAATTAATCCCGATGCATGGGCACCGATTGGATTAAAATATCTTAAAATAGTGACATTCAGCTCCGAATGAACCTTCGCGACATCACGTAAAATTTCTTCGATCATAAATTTCGTTCTTCCATAAGGATTAGTGACACCACCAACGCGACATTGCTCATCAATAGGAACACGCTCCGGATCCCCATACACGGTTGCCGAAGAGGAAAAAACGATATTATTCACATGGTATTTCAACATGAGTTTCAAAAGGATCAATGTCGAATTCAGGTTATTATTATAGTACTTTAATGGCTCGAGAACGCTTTCGCCGACAGCCTTAAAGCCCGCAAAATGTATAACGCCATCAATATTCTCTTTTCGAAAAATCTCTTCAAAAAGCTCTTCCTCAAGCAGGGATACCCGATAAAAAATCGGTCTTTTGCCAGTTATTCTCTCAATACGATTGATAACCTCTTCTTTCGAATTGCTTAAATCATCGACAATTATCGGATCATAACCCGCCTCAATAAGCTCTACTACTGTATGGCTACCAATATAGCCTGCTCCTCCAGTTACAAGAATTCGTTTCATAAATATCTCCTTTCGCATTATCATATGTTTTCTTTTTTATTTTCTTTTTATATTCTTTATAAAGATAATTGACGGCAAAAATCTTGAAGATGTCGGTGGCCCGATTCATTGTTTTTAAAGACCGCGACATTCTCTAATATGTTCTTACAAACAATATTAATTCTTTGACGAATCGCCATAATCGCCTGATCTTCGGTGAGATTATGATCCAATTCGCTACGAATCGCTTGAATGAAATCATGGTGAATGACCAAATCGGGATGTTCACTTAAATAAGAATCAAGATTCATTGTTAAATCTTCCAAAAGCACCGCCAATTCTTTGGTTTGTCTTTCTAAACGCGCCGGCAAAATAAACATTCCCATCGCTTCAATTAAGCCAATTCCTTCACTTTTGATATTATGGAATTCCTTATGGGCATGAAAAATGCCATCAGGATGAATTGAATCGACGTTGTTATTTCGTAAAATCAAATAAAGAATGTATTGATCATCGACTTTTCGCGCAATAGGAGTCGTCGTACTATGCTTTTGATGATTAGAAAATGGAATAATCTGCGCTTCAGCATTCTCATATTGACACCAATTATTATAGATTTGCTCAGCACATTCGAGAAGTTCGTCGCGAGATGCAGACGTTATTCTTATAGCGGAAGCATACCAATCCAAATATTCAACTTGGCAATGAGGATAATGTGGAGCCGCGATTTGAAAAAGCGGTTGAGAATACATCATCGGTAAAAGATGCTTACCACCTTGAAAGTGCTCATGATTCAAAATAGATCCACCAACAATCGGTAATTCGGAATTAGATCCGATGAAAAAGCATGGGAATCTATCGACAAAATCGAGCAAATTGGCAAATATTCTCCGTCCCATTTGCATCGGTTCATGGATACTCGAAATAGCGATGCAATGCTCATGATAGTAAACGTAAGGAGAATACTGTAAAAACCATTCTTCCTTATTTAAGGATAAAGGAATGGTGCGAATATTGCTTCGGGCTGGATGATTTTCTCGACCATCATAACCAAGATTCTCTTTACAAAGCAGGCACTTCGGATATGAGGTATCCTGGGTGCCAACCAATTTAGCAATATCGGAATTTCTTTTTTCCGGTTTGGACAAATTAATGGTTATCTCTAAATAATTATTATCAAAATTGGCTCGCCAAAAAAGATTCTTATCAACGGCTGTTTTTTGTATATAGTTATTGGCAATTTGAAGATTATAGAGATAATCTAAAGCAATCTGTGGATTATCCTTCTCTAAAGTCTTAAATCGCTCGATTACTAAACTGGGAACAGGTGTAATAATTCCCATTACCTTTACTAATAAGAGTTCTATCTCGTGAGGAGTAAAAGAAGAGTTGGTTAATAAATATTGGCGAAGCTCATCAAGTAAAGAATCAGGAACGATCATACTATCTATTTCACTTTCATCAATATCAACATCGGATAAAGATGTCATTTTAAAGACACTTAGAAGTTGATTTTGAACATATATCGCATCCCATTTTGAAAGATATAATTTCTTTTGAGCATACACAATTAGTTTTTTGATTATCGCGCTAATATGCATAGAAACGTTCCTCCTTTTTCATTATGCCATAATTTTACTTAAAAAGTAAGATAAAAATTGGGTCAAAGCCAACAAAAAGGCTACAAAGGGCTTACATTTTTCTTTTTTGCTATAAATCGACAAAATGATACTTTATATAAAATTTTTCCTCTTTAAAGGCCCTTAGAGCAATTGAATCTAAATCATTGCGCGCACATTCGATGGCCAAAGCGTTAAAAGCAGTATTTTTTACTCCTGATAATAAAGATATATCGTTTGCCTCGTTAGCACTATAGATATGAATAACCGGAAAATCGGTGTAAAGCCTTAATGCACATTTTTGCGTTGGACATGCCATGATTAATGAAGGTCCATCGATGCTTGAATTTAAAATGTAATCATGATCATAGCAATGACCATTATCGATATGTGTGAAGGCTTTTTCTTTTCGAAAATCCATAAAGCCATCAACCTCAATGGCCTTGGTGTTAATCAATTCTTCATCCTTCATAATATAGTAATCGGCTGGAATCATCAAAGATTGATTAGCCAAAGAATTGCTATCGCCATCTAACGTAAAATATGTATGATTAGTGACATTACAAATGGTATTTTGATCCGACATTATCTCATAAAGAATCGTGAATTCCGGCTCTTGGCGACTAATAATGTATGTTACCTTCACTTTCAGATTACCGTTAAAACCATTTTCCTTATCCTTTGCCAAATAAGAAAAGATAATCAATGTGTGCTGCTCTTGCCTTTCAATTTCATAATCGAAGTTTTGAAAAGCCCAGCCCTTCGATCCTCCATGCAAACAATTACGATTTTCATTGCATTCGACTTGATAGTCAACATTTCCTACATGATAAACGCCATTTCTTATGCGACCACACACGCGACCGATTGTTTTCCCATAATACGATGATGACCACAAATACTCTTCCTTATTCAAAGGAGTAATCGTCAAAATTCGGCGATAATATATTTCATAAATTCCTGCGCCTAGTGTTGACAAGACTATTTTAAAGCCAATGTCATTTACAACCTCAATAAACGTTATTTCCTGAGAACGCGATATCATTTTATTTTGTCTTACTTCCATAAATATCATCCAATTATTTTCGCCGTTATTATTTCATAAATTATATCATATATGCAATGTCTTTTTCATAGATGGGGCCTAACAAAAGTGTCGTTATCGAGCGATTATCTGACACTTGATTATCTTTTTTTGGATAGAACAAA
>CAZOUY010000017.1:0-12009 GCA_964583155.1 uncultured Coprobacillus sp. | reverse complement strand
TTGTTCTATCCAAAAAAAGATAATCAAGTGTCAGATAATCGCTCGATAACGACAACAGAATTTTGATACAAATTGCCATTCATGCTAGTTTTCAAATGACGCGGTATATTTATAAATCTCAATTCACTTAAAGCTGTCATTAATCCAATCATTTTCTTGGTTTTAATTTATTGGCATATAACACTACTTCATTCATCTTGCCACATATAATATGATAAGGATCAATTATAAATGTAGAACCTATTATCATTTTGTTTCATTGAATATCATCTTGGATAATTTTTCGTGATTTCTAAAAAAAATCACTCTTTTAATAGAAAAAATAATTCTAAATTTTATGTATACATTTTTAACTCAGTGTCAAGTTTTTTCACTTTTTTTATTGCAAATTATTTTTCATTATAATATATTGTCAATGCATAAATCGTCCATTTTTCTTCCAAAATAGGCTATTTATGTAAGCTTTATAACGAAAGACTTAATATTTTTAAAAGGGGGAATAAACACATGAAAAAAAGAAAAATATCATTTCTTTCTAGTACAGTTATGATGCTAGGAATTTCACTATGCATTGCTCCTAATAGCATCTTGGCTTCCGCAACTGAAGAGGTGACCTCTGGGGTTGCTGTTGCGGAAATTGTTGGCGATACCACTTCTTATGAAAGCATTGATCAAGCGATCGATGCCTTGAATAGCATGCAAGAAGTTGCAACCTTAAATTTATTAAGTGATGTGACTTTAAGCCAAAATTTAGTCTTAAGCAACTCTGTCCAGGTTACATTAAACTTAAATGGATACACTATCGATGGTGGTAGTTCCTATCAAGTGATTGTCGAATCACCATCTGATGTCGTTTTTAATGGACAAGGAACTATTACTAACTATGTCACCGAAGGAACCACCTCTAATGAGAAAAGCGCTCTTCGTATTTATGATGGCGCGAAAGTCACGTTAGATGGCATTAGCATTAAAGCAAATTATTGTGCTATATCAAATAGTGGATCCTTAAATGTTAAAAAGGCCAATATTGAAGCAACGACCTTCGGAGTAGGATTCTTCGGCAACGCTACCGGCGTTTTCAATGATGAAGAGGGCAAAGGGGAAAACATCTCAGTAACCTCTCAAGAAGGATCAATCGCAACAGCTGCTGCTACCGGATATGAAAATATGAAAGTAGATATTTATAATGGTAACTACACTACTACCGGAACCAACTGGGATGATTGCGTTGTCTATTGGGCAAGTCATGGTTCTCTTACCATCTATGATGGGACTTTCCGTAATGACACAAGCTCTACAGGTGCCGCTGCTTTATATGTTAAAAACGGTAATGTTGTGACAAAAGGTGGAACTTTTTTCGCTAAGGATGGTGTCAAAGCGGATGCAAGCGCCTCAGATACAACATCCATTTCTTTAGCCATCGAAGGCGGCGATTTTAGCGGGATACGCTCAGGAATTTATTGTAGCGGTTCAAATGGTGATTCATTTGATGTAAGAATTACAAATGGCTCATTTAAAAGCAATGCCGGTGGTGAAGGGGCTCTTTACACAAAAACAACGGATGCCAATATTAAAATCTCCGGCGGTGCTTATGATGAAGAAATACCTAGCGAGTATTTATCGGAGAATTGCACTTTAGTTTATGATGAAAGCACCCAAAGCTATTCGATTGTAAGTTATATCTGCTCAATCGGTGAGAATAAATATCTCACACTTCAAGATGCTGTAGATAGCGTTCTAGATGGCGAAACGATTTCATTATTAGGTAATTTCTCCGGAAATGGAGTCGTCGTACCAAGTGGTAAAAACTTTACCTTGGATTTAGGTGGTTTCTCACATTTAATTGATGGCTCGACAGTTGGATCAACTGGCACTCAAACGAATGGCTTCCAACTTCTCAAGGATTCAAATATTACGATTTGTAACGGAGTTCTTGAGGGTGGCGCAAAATGTCGTATGCTCATTCAAAATTATTCAAATCTTACTTTGGATAATGTCAGTCTTATCGGAAACTCCAACACCAATTATGTGTTATCCAATAATTATGGAAACGTTGTGTTGCGGAATCATACCGTTATTAATGCTCTAGGCAATAATTGTGCCTTTGATGTTTATTACGGAATGTCCGCTGTTTATGATGATGGCGTTAATGTAACCATTGAAGATAGCAGTGTTGTCATTAATGGTCATGTCGAATATGCTCAGGCACCTCGTGTTAGTAATAATGAAAACGCCACTGACCACTATTCCATCACTGTTCCGGAAAACTATGAATTGACACTCGATAGTGGACTTCAATTAGTGCCAACCGATGATGGAAGGATGGAAGTTGTTGATTCTTCGATTTATCTTGCTCAGCAATTCGCCGATGATTGGCGGGCTATGCGCGTTTCGGGAGGAGACAAAGGAATCTGTGACCTCATCAATAGTGATACCATGCGTTCGCTTTTGGAACGTTATGATTCAATGAACGCAAATTCAAAAGCATATCTGGAAATTGCTAATGATGGCGATTGTTCAATTGCCACTTCAATTGCTTATGTTAAAACTTTATTGGCAAATCAAAATACCATGGTCAACACGAATTCAATCCTCTTATTAGACCATCATAATTCTACCGCTCCTCTTCTTCTCATTCTTATCGCGACGATTCCGCTAGTGATTATCGTAGCAATTGCTTATATTGAGAAAAAGAAATACTTATAATAACCATTAATTTTTGATAAAAAAGCCTCTTATGCATAGGATAAGAGGTTTTTTATTATTATCATCAAATATTATTTTGAACTTCAGCTTTTCCCACTAGCGTTTTCCATTTGAAGAATTCAATATTCGTAATTAACTATTCCAAAGCTAAGGAAAGATTTTTCATGACTATCTCGCTTTTATCGATCTTTATTAATCGCATGGTCATCTTTCATCCTACAAATTAAAAAAGCAAATAAAAAAATCGCTTAAAGCGATTGTATATTACCACCTTAATATATGGATTCTTATATTAAAAATGGTGGACCCACTAGGACTCGAACCTAGAACCAACCGGTTATGAGCCGGGAGCTCTGACCATTGAGCTATGGGTCCGTCCTATTTTAAGATAATGGTAGCTGCGGGGGGATTCGAACCCTCGACCTGCCGGGTATGAACCGGCCGCTCTAGCCAACTGAGCTACACAGCCATAGATAGGTAATTGATTGGTGGAGCCGACGAGGATCGAACTCGCTACCTCCTGCGTGCAAAGCAGGCGCTCTCCCAGGTGAGCTACGGCCCCTCATTAACTACGCTTAATTATTTTATATGTTTTTGTTTGATTGTGCAATAGTTTTATATAAAAATCGTGAATAACATGCAGAAATTGCTGGCCATGACAATTCCAAAAACCGAACTATAAATGGATAAAATAAAAAAGCATCTACAAGTCATATGGGAGTTGATTTCATCGGGCAAAATTTAAAAAAATAAAGAGCATCCATATATGAAATACATATTCAGGGCTCTATATATTTTTAGGCAAATGCTATTATCAAATATACTTTATTGAATATTGAAAGCACGCTACTAAAAAAAGAGGGAGTGTTCCCTCTTTTTAAACTAGCATCTTAGCCTTTTATGATTATAGCACTATAGGGCGGTAAACTCGTAGCCGTTGCATTATTCAAAGAATAAATGACATTGCTTCCATATCCGCTGATACTAATAGTGGTTGCTCCATAATTTTGGAAACAATAATATGTTCCGTCGGTTCCCACTCGTTTAAAGGCAAAAACTTCACCGGCATTATTGATATTGACAGGAGTATAAGTCCCATTGATCAGGGCTTTATTTGATGATTTGATTTTTGTTAAATCACTATACACTTTCAATAATGAGTTGGTGTCATTCTTTTGCTCAGATACGCCATCAAGAGTGATGTTATAATCATCCCACTCAATTTTGTAAGAACGATCCCCCGAAAAACTGAATTCGACCGTTTCATCGGTTTTGCTTTTTGCCCACTTAAAGGGTTGCCGATACCAGCGATCGCTATGTGCACTCGAGTTATCTTGGTTATTACCGGACATTCCCAATTCATCACCATAATAAATCCATGAAATTCCTGGAAGGGTCATAACCGTTGAAGCGTATACCTTCGCTAGCTTCAATCCTTCCGAGGCGTTTGTTTTGCTAACAACCCCTGGAACAACATCGCTTGCGGTCATTTCTCCAACCATATTGTTCATCATTCGCGCAACATCATGATTTGATGTGAAGACCGAATCAATAGCCTTATCATCGCCACGATATTTTTTGTAGGTTTCCAATGTTGATGGATAATCCCAAGTTCCACCATATTGGACATTAATACCCTCACTACCAGGAGTAAAGGTTCCGGCTCCGGCCGTATTACTACCGGAAATGGTCTTCGCCTTCCACCAGTTTTGCTTAGCGGAAACGGCCACTTGCGATAAATTATAATACATATAGAAGTTGAGCATGGAATCTAATCCTTCATAATATGGTGCCACACGATATGCATGTCCATCGAAGTTCTCACCGACGATAAAGGCATTCGGATAATACTCTTTTAATCGTGCATTAAATTCGCGGAAAAAGTGAAGATTCTTGGTTAGGTTACTTGAATAATCAGTTTCAGTCGCGCTATCATAATCACTCAAAATCGTATCTCCTGAATTATTGATCGTCTCGTCAGCCATATAAATATGCTTAACCGCATCAATACGGAATCCTGATACTCCCTTTTCTAGCCAAAATAATCCTACATCAACAATCGCATCGCGGGTACCCTGATATGAGTAATTCAATTCGGGCATTGAGCTAGCAAACTTGCCGTAGTATGAATAAGCATAGGTCGAATAAGCGTGCCAATCCTTGCTTAAGGCTTCCTTTTCATGATTTCGCCATTGATAGTAGCCACGGTATTCCTGAACTAAGGAAGTTGATTTTTGGAACCATATGTTATTAATGGATGTATGATTGATTACCAAATCCATTACAATTTTAATATTTTTTTCCGATGCTCTTCGCAATAGCTCTTCATAATCCGCCATCGCCGATGCTTCTGTTGCCCGTCCTTTATCATCCAATAAATCCGGGAAATTCGTATTTTTAGAGCCAAATTTCCGATCGACAGCACAATAGTCCGAAATATCATAGCCATGATAGCTATCCGATTGTTGAATCGGTGTTAGCCATAATGCATTGATATGTAAAACATCGCTAAAATAATCAAGATGATCGGTAATACCTTTTATATCACCCATACCATCGCCATCGGAATCCGCAAAGCTGGCCACCATCACTTGATAACCGGTTCCAACATTTTGATAAAACTCATCAGAAGTTGCTACCTTTTCAGCTGTTTGACTAAAGTTCACATTATCAAATTTAGCCGAGGTATTGGTGCCATCATCATTTTCATAGGGATTTGTTGGCTTAGATTCTTCTCCTAAATAGTGATAGCTGAAATCATTAACATTGTCCTGAGTCGCAAAGATATGATAAGATCCATCATCCCACTTAGCATCAATTAAAGGAAAGTATTTATTACCTCCATCAGACTTCCAATGGTCACCGGAATTCTTTGACTCTTTATAGACAATCAAGAAGCCAATTTCTTCACATGGTTCACCATCGTTATAGAAATTAACAGTCTCTCCGCCTTCATTTCCACCATCATGATACGTTTGTGTTAAATCTAATTCCGCTACTGCTCCTCCGTATTCATCATACTTCAACGAGCCATTCTCTTCCATCCATTCAACAGCCCGTCCTGATAAATCGTTTGGCTTATGCTGCCATAGCCATAAATTCCATAAAGCATAATCTTCAGATGTATTTGCATATCGATAATAATGAATGTAAAGATGATCGGCTTTACTATATTCTTTGATGCTTAACTCATATTCATCCTTATCAATCGTCGGACGATCGATCTTTTTCCATTTAGCATATAAGGTAATATTATAATTGGGCATCACCGAAAAATCAGTGTATTCGTTTTCATAAATGCCGTAATCCTTATACCAGCCTTCAAATTCATAGCCGCCTTTAGAAGGATCATCCGGCTTAGTAATCGAGTTGCCCGCTCTTTCAATAATACTATCGATCGTCGAGCCACCATCGGTATAAAAATTCATACGATATTTTGACGCAATTATCTCCGTAGTAATGGAAGCTGAAGTGCCATCATTGTTAGGGGTCCCGCCACATCCAAATAACAAAGTGGAGGTCAATATAAATAAGCCTGTGTTTTTAATAACCTTTTTCATACTCTTCCCCCTTCTACCTTTTAGTAATCGTAGCGTCAAATACATATTCACCAAATGAATTCGGCTGCCAATTATCGATATAGGTAATTTGATAATCGCCACTTTCGGAAATAATGGTGATAATATCTTGCGATTGTTTTTTGACACCGCTTTGATACATTACAACAATGAGACCTTCGATTTGATCGCCCTCATTTAACTCGATTCTTATGGAGTAATCATTTCCTGTAATATTGGTCATTGCGCCTTGATTATCGTTAGCATCATCCCAAACAATGGTATTATCAAACGACGCTCCACTAGAGGATGTTCCCCAATAATAAAGCTTCGGATTGGTGACTACCGGTGACCATGAAGGCGTTGTATAAAAGATATTTAAAATGATCCTTTCATCATCTGGCTTTTTACTTAATCCCGTGACCGAAACGGACATCGATTGACCTTCGGCTATAAAGCTATAAACTCCATTGTTGGCGTTCAATGTGCTTTGGTTCACTTTTACTAAAGGGACACCTTCATAATTAGCGTTTATATTGATTCTAAAAGAAATACTTGCTCCTTCATCAACAATACTTGGTAAAGAAGAGGCATCCACCATCTCATAAGTAAAGCTCGGATCTTGATTCCAGGTGATAGATGTTTTTTTGGTTTCGATTTCCGTTAGCTTCCAATTGGCAAATAAAGTGGTATCGGCATAGATTCGATCGCTATTTATTTTCCAAGGAACCTTGCAATACGAATCATGATACCAGGCTTCAAAGGTATAGCCATCATTCCTTGTTGGCACATCGTTTAGCTTATCCTTTAAACTGACGCCATAAGCATATCTTTCGACATCAAAGGTTTTATATACACCTCCTCCGTCGTAATTTAAATCAAGCGTAACCGTCCATGTTTCTGTTTCGCTGTTACTAATCGGGGTGGTATCGGTATTCGTCGATGGCGTGTCATTTTTGTTACACCCCACCAATAGCATGGCACACAATATCCCCAACATCGCTATTTTCATTTTTTTCATTGCTTTATCCTCTTTTACTGATTGTGGCACCAAAGACCCATTCACCAAAGCTATTCTCAACCCAATTATTGACAAAAGTAATTTGATATTCGCCTGCTTCCTTAATAGAAGTCTCGATATCTTGTGATTGCTTCTTCTCACCACTTTGATACATAACTACAATTAGACCGGTAATTTCCAAGCCATTATCAAGGGCAATGGTCATCTTATAATCATTACCGGATATATGCTGCATGGAACCTTGAGTGTCATCAGAATTCCCCCAGTCAATAGTGTTAGTAATTTCATTGCCGGATGCATCCGTTCCCCAATAATAGAGCTTAGGATTGGTAATCTCAGGTGTCCAGGATGGTATAGTATAATACACATCGATCACGCCCGCCTTAACAAGGCCGGTCACTTTGACCTGCACACGCAGAGCATTGACAACAAAGGTATAAACACCACCAGTGGCAATTAATTCCTCTTGATTAACTAAAACCTTTATATTATCGACATAATTTTCTAAAAGAATATCCAATTTAAAGGAAATACTTGTGCCTTTTTTTACTTTTGTCGGTAAAGTCGCATCATCAGTAGAAACAAATCGATAATCACTGGATTCATTCCAAACAATGGTAGATTCATCGGATTTGAGATCAAAGGCCTCATATTGGATGTCACTCGTTTCACCATAATATATGGTCGCTCCGGTTTGATAAGAAACAATAAGATCCAAATCACTTGTTTGCGCTCCACCATCACCAGAATTGAAAATTACCTTATTATATTCAAAGTCATCGATCGATTCGATCTCATACATCATCATTCCAACATTACTATCATAGATCATTTCTTCGCCCGGCCAAGTAACCTTCTCCGCGGAAGCACTCTCGTCCGTAATCAAAGAATTCCAAATATAAATATTGACTGTGGGCCAATTATTTAAATTCTCAAAATAAATATAATAAGAGCCGGCATCGATTTTGACTAATCCTGATATTGTGAAAGTAACATTTCCCGTTACTGAATACGAATACACACCATTCTTATCATTTATTTCCACTCCATTAGCCATAACGATCGGCGTGCCTTCATAATTCTGAGTATCGACCTCGATTTTAAATTGAACAACATCACCGTATTCAGCAGTATATTTTAATGCATTACCATCAACAGACACGAAATTAGCGCCTAATCCCGCTTGATAGCTGATCGTATAGCTTGTGATTTCAATCGGATCGTCATTTCGTTCCCATGAAGCATAAATCGTAGTATCCTTCGTGATTTGATTATCGAAATTCCATTTCCGATCTAAACGGCAATAAGGATCGCTAAACCAATCAACAAAATCGTAGCCTAATCGCTTAGGATCCTCCGGTCTTGAAACCTTATTACCATCTTTAACTTCTTCAACTAGGTACGTTTTAAATCCCGTTTCATAGTTATAATCAAAGGTAACCTTCCAAACATCATCCGTCGGAATATGTGTACTAGAGCTACTTGATGGTGGAATATTATTGGATGATGGATCGGGGGTTGTAGAAGTAATATCGGGATTACCACTAGAAGAAGTGTCAGGATCTTTCTTCTGGCAGCC
Source organism: uncultured Coprobacillus sp. (assembly GCA_964583155.1). Classification (GTDB taxonomy): domain Bacteria; phylum Bacillota_I; class Bacilli_A; order RFN20; family CAG-826; genus CAG-826. The sequence continues at coordinate 3,146 of CAZOUY010000017.1, read as the reverse complement.
ACTCATTATTAATGAAACACTGATAAAAAATAACGAGGCTATTCTTCGCATATTCTTAGCCATACTAGCAACCTCTCCTTCTTTGAATAAATGATCCAAAGGTTATAATCATAAAGCATGATGTCACCATAAAAAATAAATTATTAAAATAAGAATTATGAGATGGATTTGAAGACGCCATATTGAGAATATCATTCCCGGTTAAAACTAAATCCGGATTATACTCTCCATTGGTGCCGCCACCAATCGGTGGAGCGACAAATGACCAATCTATATTTGATATTCCTTGATAAGCGCCATCATTGTAGCCTAAATTAGCACGTGCGGTATTTACGAGAACGATGGTTTCGTTTCTGTCAATATTTACACTAGTAACAGTTTGCCCGATTGATTGTCGGCCATTCTTATTAAAAATAACCGACCATGAGCCATTATAGTTTAAGGAATATGTAGTAGCTGATCCGGCATTTGTTACCACGTAAATCTGACCATAAATATCATTACTTCCGCTTAAAACGTAGCCGATAATGCCATTTCCGCCTTCATAACGGAATTCAAAGGCATCATTTATCTCGCTTCGAGAATCTAAGCGGAAAAGATTATGATCTTTTCGTAAACTTATCATATCTTTGTAATAATTAAAAACATCTAAATATTTTAATTTGCGATCATAATGCATTGCATTCACTGAATCACTGGAACGATATGAATTGGCATCAAATCCATTTATATTACGACCGCTTTCATCTATATAAGGCTTGGTACGTAAAAATTCTTGTCCCTCTTGAATGAAAGGAATACCTTCCGAAAACATAATAATAGAGTCGGCTTGCTTATTCATTTCAATTCTGCGTGCTTCACTTTCAGAGGATGAAACACTTATTTTATCCCATAAGCTAAGATTATCATGACAGGCTGCATAATTAATCATACGTCCCGGTTCTAAGCTTTGATATCCAGGATAATATCCTTGAATACCAGGCATAACCTTTGTTTTAGCGATGCTTTCAGTTCCTTTTTGAACATATGCGCCATCGGTTCCTTCCGTCGATCCACGAAGTCCATCACGAATGGAATCATTAAAAACGCCCACGCCTTTAATTGCGGAAATTGTATTGACGCGTGTTTGTTGATAATTACGACCGGAGCCGCCTCCGCCATCGCCATCCCATGGTTCACCATAAACCATTACTTGTTCATAATCTTTACTTAATTGACTATATACTTGTCCCATGGTCGTGGTATCAATTAAAGCCATTAAATCAAATCGGAAGCCTGATAGATTGTATTCATCAAACCAGAATTTAGTTGAATCCAAAATAAACTTCCGAACCATGGCTCTTTGAGAAGCCATTTCATTACCACAACCTGATCCATTATAGAAATCACCATCTTCCGTCATGCGATGGTAATAATCAGGAACGATTAAATCAAAGTTGGAATTAGCGGATTTTGAAGTATGATTATAAACGACATCCATATTGATTGCGATTCCTGCTTCGGTTAAAGCTTTAATCATCTGTTTAAACTCAATAATCCGCGTAAAGCCATTATAAGGATCGGTCGAATAGGAGCCTTCTAGGCAATTGTAATTAAGCGGATCATAGCCCCAGTTCCGTCCTTCACTGCTCGTTTCATCAACACTAGAGAAATCGTAGGTCGGCATAATCTGCACATGAGTAACGCCTAATTCTTTAAGATGATCAAGGCCTGTGCTAACCGTCTGATATTTGGTCCCCGTTTGGGTCAATCCTAAATATTTGCCGTGCCATTCTTCCTTTCCACCCCAGGTGCTGTCGATGGTCATATCACGAATGTGCATTTCATAAATGATAGCGTCAGTCGTTTTTCTGACTTGATCGGCTCTAACTCCTTTTTTGAATTGGACAGTTTCGTTGATTTGGTCAAAATCAACCACTAATCCCCGTAATCCATTGACACCACAGCCCTTAGCATAAGGATCGATGGTTTCATTTGTGATTCCGCCATTGGTGACCGAGTATGTATAATAGCAGCCATGCATAATAGCCGGTTCAGTATGCTCCCAAACTCCTTTTTCCAATTTGTTCATATAGAATACTTTAGTTGGAGTATCACTGCCTCCTAGATTCTTTGGAGTCCCGGTATTGTATATTTTCAAAGCCACTGACGATGCTAATGGTGCCCATAATTTAAATGTCGTAGTACCTCTATCTTTATTAAAAGTTACTCCTAAGTCATCACCATCATATGTATAGTTGTTGATAAATTGCGTCGTATCATAGATACCAGAAAAAGTGCATTTGCTCTCGCGACGTCCCGTCGTGAAATCCACCGCTATGCGATATGTTGTTGTAATCGGTATGAATTCCGAAAATGTCGCAGTAATCGTTCCACTGCTGTAGCTAAAGCTATAGTTGCTCATTTCAGTATCGTTAGCATATACATGAAACATCGATGCCGTAATAGTGCTGGAAGCTATTACCTTTGTTTTCAGAACCTTCAAAGAAGTAAATATTGAGGAAGTAATTTTATCATTCTTCGCTTCATCTTCCGACAAAAATATACCTTTTAGTCCTTGATAAAGCCATATTTGGTAATTCCCTCCTTCACTGGTTTCCGGTATTTCTAAAAAACGATCACTGCCAATATCCTTATCAGTCCAAGCCGATCCGCCTTTTCGGACAATGAAGCCCATCTTTTTCATATTGGCATAGCTACCGGTCAAAGGAACAGTTGCGATTTTCCCATAGCTATCGCTACTTGAAAAATCAAATGCCTGCGCCTCGCCACCACCGGGCTCTTCATTCCAAGTATAAAAATCCCAATTAGTATAATTACTATCGGTCCGCTTGTAATGAATTGTAATTTTGGTGGTTTGTATGTTTGCGGCCTTTGCTCGATTCACTTGAGGTGTAATGGAGCAAAAAAAACTCAATAACAGCATCCATACATAAATAAAGTGCTTTTTAATATTGATACTCATGTTTTCCTCCCATAAAACTTTAATCACCATAAAATTAAAAATATCTTTTATTTATAATAACATATTATATTATATAATGTAAGCGTTTTCTTAATATATATATCGAGTCATAGGAATAAAAATTGCCTGTTAAGTGACAAAGTAAACGCGAAAGAAGGAAAAAAGAAAAAGAAGTATAATA
>CAZOUY010000016.1:0-12098 GCA_964583155.1 uncultured Coprobacillus sp. | reverse complement strand
GTCAGATAATCGCTCGATAACCAAGTGTCAGATAATCGCTCGATAACGACAATGGACTTTATGGCTTTTTGTCAAAAAATATGAAATATGCTATTCTATAGAAGTATAAGAGGGCAAAGGCAATGAAACCAACATTAGACATTTTTGGAATAAGAATTGATTCATATGTATTGATGATGATTTTAGGAGTGGTTTTGTCGCTAGCCCATATTTTTATTGTCAATAGAATTCAAAAAAGCCGAAAAATATCCAATCGCGAAATAGTTTTTTTGTGTGTTTTTGTTCTTTTTGGAGTTTCTTTAGGCGCTCGACTATTATTTTTTGTGACGATGATTCCCAATATTCATAGCTTTCAGGATGTAATTAAATACCTGTTTAAAGAAGGGGGACTCGTCTTTTATGGCGGATTTATTGGCGGAGTTCTTTTTGGTCTTTTATATGTAAAATTATACGGACATGATCCTCATGATTTTATGGAGCTGATTGTTCCGGCTATTCCATTAGGTCACGCAATTGGGCGGATTGGTTGCTATTTGGCGGGCTGTTGCTATGGTCAATTGACAGACGCCGCTCATGGCGTTCATTTTGTAACTCTATCGGAAGGAGAATATGCTTTACCCGTCCAACTATACGAAGCTATTTTTCTTTTTTGCCTATGGATTTTTCTGACAGCATTTTACTTTTTAAATAACAAAAAACGGCCATATCAATTAACCGGTCTCTATTTGGTGGCTTATGCTATTTGGCGTTTTATCATCGAATTCTATCGTGGTGATGATATTCGTGGTATCGCCATATTTTCAACATCGCAGTGGATTGCTATTATTATGGTAGCGATCGGTATCTTTTTCCTTTTTGGTCATCCGCAAAAATATCGTTTCTTCCAAAAGCAAGAGGCATGGGTGATGAAAAGACGTAAGAAGGAGGAGTAAAAATGTATTTTATTCGCAAAGAGAAAAAATCTGATTATCGTGAAGTCGAACGAATGATTGCGTTAACTACGAAGGAGCAGGGTAATTCGAAGCTTCATTATCAAATATGCTGCTTAAGAGGCAATAAAGAATTTCATAAAGAATTGACTTTTGTTGCTGAGGATAAAGGCGATATTATTGGCTTTATTACGATCTTTAACGTTTATATTGATCATCATGATCAAACTGATTTTTTATATCTTTTATCCCCTGTGGTTAATAAGCAGTATGCTAATCAAGGCGTTGCCTATTTGTTAATAAAGAATGCATTGGATGAAGCCAAATTTATGGGCTATAAAAGCGTTTTGATTGAAAAAAACGACACTCTTGATCAAAGCTTCTCTTATAAATTGCGAAAGGATTTAGCAATTGTAGATGGAATAAATAAACAGCATCTAAATATTTTTATGGTGCAATTCGATGAGCAAAGCTCAGAAGATATAGCGGGAGAGTTGCGATTACCGTCGGTTTTTTATGACTATGATGAGGCGCTATTTAAATTGTATGATAGCAAGCTTTTTCAAAGCCAAGCGAGCGCTCAAAAAAATAAACGATTTATTACCAAAGGGGCGTTTGTGTTGTCACTATTATTCGTAATTGCCGCTGTAGTTTTGACGGTTTTACGCGTCAAGAATATCGTTAGTCCCGCCGTAGGACTTGGTAGTATTGTTATCGCCATCGGGGGATGCTTGGGAAGCATCGGCATCTCTAATTTTGTAACCGATAAAAAAATCATGGGATGGGTCGCCGTCTTTTTAGCGGCCATTGTAATTGTTTTAGGCGTTTTTGTTATTATTAACCCGTAATTTGTTGTTTTGAGGCCTTCTAACGAAGGCTTTTTTTCATGATTAAGCAAAAAAATGAGAAAAAATGTTAGTTTTCTTTGAAATTGACAATATTATGTAATAATATTAATCATGAAGGAAAGTTTTTTAGTACCCTATTTTTAGATTTTAGAAAACATGACTTTTTAAAAGACTTCAGTAATGTCGATATTATCAATTATCAAAGCTTAGAATACTATTTAGAAAGCAGGTGTAGTGCAGCATGAATGAAATTACCAATATGTTTGTTGGTTTAACCAATACGATAAGTGAAAATTTCCATAGTACGATTTTTTTAATAGATTATATTATCTCTTGTTTGGCGATTATTTTTGTTTTAGCTTTTATCTATCGTTACGTGAAAGTTAAAAGCATTAGAATAGGATATTCCATTCTTTTTGCTATTCTTATCGCTACTATAACTTTGAATTTTTCCATCGGCAGTATGGTTACGGCCTTAATTATCATTGTCTTTACGATAGCGATTTTGATTTTAACAGGCAATGAGCTCCGAAGTGTTTTGCGTGATGAATTCCATTTCAGTGGCATTTTTTCCATCAAAAAGAATAAAGTTGAAAAAAATACCGATGGCGAATTATGTGATGCATTATCGAGCGCCATCATCGCGATGTCCCATGATAAATGTGGCGCTTTAATCACGATTGAAAAAGAGGATCGCATTACCACAGATCGTTTTTCTAGATGGTCTGATTTAGATGCTGAAGTGACAAATGAATTGCTTCGAACCATTTTCTATAAAGGAACACCATTACATGATGGGGCTACCATTATTCGGGAAGGCAGAATTATTAGAGCCGGTGTTATCTTTGATTCGGTTTCCGTATCCAATAAAGCAATGCCTGGCTCATTAGGATCAAGACACCGGGCGGCAGTGGGAATTACCGAAGTATATGATTGCATCGCTATTACCGTTTCAGAAGAAACCGGTTCAATTCATATTTGTCATAATGGCCACATTGAAAAATGCTTTGCCAGCAATATTAAAGACAAATTAGTGGAAATTTTAAATACAAAAACCGACGAAGATAGTGAAAATCAAGAGGAGACCAAGTAGGCTTGTCCTATTGATGAAGAAATCCGATATTCTATATCGTATTTAATAACCGCTCGCATAAATTGCATTCATCCGGATGGATGCAATTTTTTTATTCCTTTTAATATCTTGATAAATTTCCTCATAGATTGATAAGAGGTGATGATATCATGAAAGGCGTTATAAGAAATGAATATAATGAGAATTATCCATGGATTCTTTTTTTACATGGATGGGGACAAAGCAAGGAATCATTATTGTGTATCGAGCATAACACGCAAACGTTCGCCAATAGTCTTCTAATTGATCTCCCCGGTTTTGGTGAGCTATCGCCACTAGCGGAGCCTTATGATATTGAGGAATATTTGTTTTACATCAAATCGGTCTTAAGGGAATTATCAATCGAACCATCCCTAATTGTTGGTCATTCCTTTGGCGGAAAAATTGCGACATACTATGCGAGTCAAGTCCAAGAAATTCCTTTGCTTTTACTAGCGCCTTCAATCATACCTAATGGACGATCGCTAAAAAAGCAAATATTATCTAAAATAAAGCCGCTCTTTCTTTTTTTGTGGCGGAAAGGAATCATTAAGAAAATGCCACGATTCTATTTAGGAAGCCTTGATTATCAAAAGAGCACCGGCTATCTTCGGAGCACCTTTGTTAGAATGGTCCATCGTTATCCCCTCAATTCCATAAAGGATATAATGAAGAGAACCATTATTTATTTGGGCGATGATGATCATGAGGTGCCTAATGCGCGATTCACTATATTAACCAAAATGAATTCAAAGATTGAGATTTATAAAATTAAAGGCAATCATTTTGCGTTTCGACGTCACGATGAAGAGATCGCGTTAAAAATCCATGAGCTAATGGAGAATGAACTATGCTAATAGCGTTTAAGATTGTTAGTTTTGTTTTCTTTTTCTTTTATTTATGGAATTTAGAGAGACATTTTGTACAGCAGTATTATTCTCCGAAAAGATATCTTAAGACACTTAAAGCGATCCTTTTAAAGAAACCACTATATTCCTTGAAGAAATTGCTTTTTATCATCTTATTATTGCTAACCTTTATTGCCCATTTTTGGATTAAAGAAATAGCTTATGGCGGGTGTTTCCTTTTGGAAGTGCTTCTTATAATAGAATTTCCAAAGGCTAAAAAAGTGTGGACCAGACGAAGCCTTATGCTTTTATGCTTTGCGATTATGCCTTTATCCATGTTAGGATTTCTTTCCGCAGCACCATATTTTTTTATCGTGCTTTTATCGCCATTTTGGATTTGTTTTTATTTCCTTTTAATATCTTATCTCGTGTGGCCCCTTGAGCTTTTAATCCGCTCCCGATATCGGGTCAAAGCGCAAAAAAAATTGCGTTCGATTCCTAATCTTAGAATCATAGCGATTACGGGGAGCTATGGCAAAACATCTTTGAAAGCTATTTTAGCCCAAATTTTGAGCCTTCATTATCGCGTTCAAGCATCGCCTAAATCGGTCAATACTTTAATGGGGCTAACCAAGTTTATTAATAATGATGTGGCATTTAATACGGAAATCTTGATTCTAGAATGTGGCGTCGATGAAAGGAAAGGAATGGATCGTCTTTTGACATTATTTACACCGGATATTGCTGTTTTAACGGCAATCGGAAAGATGCATTTAGCAACATTTCATAGCGTTGATTCCGTTTTTTGGGAAAAGAAAAAGCTTCTATTGAAGGCTAAAAGAGGAATTTTTAACCTCAATAATCATTTTCTTTTCGAGCATCAAGAGGAATTATCGGATTTCCAAGGCTACCGATATGAAGATGTTTTTTCTTCATTTTCGCGAAATGAAGAAGGTCTTGAGGTTACTCTTAAAAATGGTAAGAAGGCTCTCATTCCGCTATTTGGTGCTTTTCAGTTGCAGAATATTGCCGGAGCGATTAAAGTGGCGGAGATGTTAGATATCGATGTCAATGAATGGTCGTTCGTATTACCTTCCTTACGAGGCGTTGATCATCGCTTAATAAAAAAGTCTATGGGAAAGATGATTGTTTTTGATGATGCCTATAATGGAAATGAAGAGGGAATCATCGAAGGCATTAACACAGTCATGATTTATCCCTTAAAAAAGGGTATTATAACGCCGGGAGTCATTGAATTAGGAAATGAGTATGAAGCCGTTAATCGTCGCATTGCCGCTTATCTTCAGGGATTTGATCGGATTTGTATTGTATCAAGAGAGCGTAATCATCCGTTATATCAGGAATATATAACGCAATTTGGCAATTCGGAAAAAATCTTTTATGCATCCTCCTTTCAAGAGGGATATCGAAGTATGTGTGAATACGAAATCGAAGTATTGCTTATCGCTAATGACACCTTCAACACTTTTCTAAAATAGGTTATACTAAGAAAGGTGAGATGAATGGATAAATTGAAGGATGACTATTTCGCAATTTTAATGAAAATTCATAGTATTGCCAAGATCGGATTATTATATTCGCATGATCCTTATGCATTAGAGAACTATGAAGAGATACAACAACTGACTAAAGATGCCCTGGAAAGCTTTCTGAATTTGGATTTTAAACGGCCTTCCTTTTTTTCGCGGGATGTCTATCCGACTCCCAATCTTTCGGTCCGGACTTTTATTTTTAATGAACAAAATGAAATTTTGCTCGTTCAAGAGTCCGATAGTGGAAAGTGGTCCTTGCCTGGAGGTTGGATCGATCTTTATGATTCGCCATCTACGGCCGCTAAAAAAGAGTGTCTTCAAGAAGCCGGAGCGGTGGTGGATATTATGAGATTAGTCGGAATTGCCGATTTAACTGCGATTAATGGTTCTAAATCCAGTGAATTTGTCATTGTATTTGAAGGAAGGTTATTGTCTTTAAAAAATGAACATTGTCATGAAACGACCGATGTTCGCTTTTTTCCACTTTCACAATTACCGGCCTTCTCTAATAAGATGTATAAAAAAACGATGGAAAGGTTTTTGAAAGCGATAGAAGATCATGTAACCATCTTTGATTAGGAGGATTTTCATGAAAAGAGTTGCTATTGTTTTTGGCGGAGACAGTCTTGAGCATGATATCTCGATTGTTACCGCTTTTTTAGTGATGGAAAATTGCCAAAAAAATCATCGTCCCTACCTTATGGTTTATCTTTCTCGAAACGGAGTCTTCTATTGCGGAAAAGCTCTTCATAAGAAGGAAAATTATCAGACTCTGAATGGCTTTCATCAGGGACATTTTTCACATCAAAAAAGGAAGAATTATTTTGTCACCGGCTTAAAAAAATACGATATTGATGCGGTTATTCTATGTGTGCATGGTGAAGGGGCGGAAGATGGCACAGTTGGCGCTATGTTCGATTGCTTGCATATCCCTTCAACCTTTAGTGGCGTGGAAAACGCCGCCATTTTACAAAATAAATATCTTACTAAGCTATCTCTTAAAGAATTAAATATTCCGGTTGTGCCGGGAATAATTTTCGGTAAAGATAAGCTCCGGAAAAGCCATTTTTCTTTAGATACTATTTTAAAAGAGCTCAAGGCCCCTTTTATCATCAAGCCTCTTCACTTAGGCTCATCAATCGGTGTTTACAAGTGTCAAAGCGATGTTGAAATACAGAGCCATCTGCCTTCCTTATTTCGTTTAGATAATGCGGTGCTCATTGAAGAAACGGTCCAATCTTTGCATGAATATAATGTGGCTATATTAGGCGATGACCGTCAAATTTGGATTTCTGAGGTGGAGGAGGTCAATAACGATGATCGTGTTCTGTCATTTAAAGATAAATATGAAGAGTTCAGTGGTCAAAATTCCCGAATCATTCCCGCTTCGATAGATGGCGAATTGGAAAAAAGAATTAAGGATTATGCCCGCCAAGCCTTTTATGGCTTATCCTGTCAAGGGGTGGTTCGCTTTGATTTTTTATATGATGATCATAATGATCAGCTGTATTTAAATGAAATCAATACCATTCCGGGGTCTTTAGCATACTATTTATTCGAAGCAGGTGGGATGGATTTCCATGAGCTAATCGATCATCTTGTCGATAGCGCTCATTATCATATTGAAAGTCGGAAAAATAAAATAACCATCTATCAAGATAGCGATCTAATGAAAATTATGCATAAAAAGTAACTTTTTAATCTTTGTATTATCCTGCCTAGATTAATTATGATATGATTAATTTAGAATGATATCTTTATCTATTATTAATAGTTTCTATTAATAAGTGAAAAGAATAAATGGGTTAATAGGAGGATATAAAATGGCAACACCACATATTTCAGCTAAAGAGGGCGATTTTGCTAAAGTTGTTTTAATGCCGGGCGATCCCTTGAGGGCCAAGTTCATCGCTGAGACTTTTTTGGAAAATCCACGCTTGGTAACAAGTGTCCGTAACATCTATGGTTATACGGGAACTTATCATGGCAAGGAGGTTTCGGTGATGGCTTCCGGAATGGGAATGCCTTCCATCGGTATTTATAGTCATGAATTATATGAATCATACGGCGTGGAAACGATTATTAGAATAGGCTCGTGCGGATCTTATCAAGAAAATATTAATCTTTTTGATGTGATTGTTTGTATGGGCGCGTGCACCGATAGCAACTGGGCTTCGCAATTTAATTTGAATGGCGGCACCTTCAGTGCGATTGCTGACTTTGATTTAGTTAGAAGAGCGTATGATATTGCTAATAGTAAAAAGACACCTGTGCATGTCGGTAACATTTTTTCGGCTGATATTTTTTATGATGAAGATCCCAATACTTGGAAAAAATGGGCGGCCTTAGGATGCTTAGGGGTCGAAATGGAATCATATGCGTTATATGCGACCGCGGCACGGTTGGGTAAAAAAGCCTTATGCCTTTTGACAGTTTCGGATCATTTTTTGAAAGAAGGAAAAGCGACTGTTGAAGAAAGACAAATGGGCTTTAAAGCGATGATGGAAATCGCGCTGGAATTAGCCTAAAAAAGCATGGTTCATTTTCTAACAGTTATAGGATTGCTATTAGCAATCATTATAGCTATCATTATTTTCTTTTTTCCAATCGTAAAAAGATATTTACATCATCGTCATTTCCGCAGAGTCATGGGCCGTAAAATTTATCAAATTGCCCGCGATTTTGATTATTGCTTACTTCAAAATTATTTGATGAGAATCGATAGCGAGCATACGGTTCATTTCGATCACATTCTTTTTGGCGATAAATACTTTTATTGTATCGTCGATAAATCCTGGAAGGGATCGGTTTTGGGAGCGTTTCGTGATGATAAATGGATTTATTATCAGCCACGGAGTAAAAAGAAGCAAAGCATCAAAAATCCCTTAAAGGTTAATCAAACCCGCATCGATAAATTATCGCTTTTGACAGGAGTGGATCCGCAAATATTTATTAACATTGTCATTATCAATGATGATTGTTTATATCAATGCACGGGCTTGCGTTCGGAATCGACATATATTATCCATGCCTCTGAGTTCCGCAAATTACTTCACGAAATCGAAAATCGTGATGTTAAGCCCTTTGATGCGAAAGCTATCGAAAAGGTTGTCGAAGAGATCAATCAATTAAATATTGCATAATCACTAAGAAAAAAAGCATCTTAATTAAATCGCGATTAAGATGCTTTTTTACTGTTTTTATTCGTGATGGGCTGTGCGCGTATACATCGGTCTTTTTTCTCTTTCGCCTAGCGGCATAAAGAAAAGAAGGATGTTGATAATTGCACAAATAGCAACGATTACATAAACGATTCGCGTCATAACCGAATCGGTTCCGAAGATAGCGGTTACTAAATTAAAATTAAATAATCCGACTAATCCCCAGTTAATGGCACCAATTAAGGTAAATACCAAAGCTATTTTTTGCAAAATATTCATTGTGATTGCCTCCTTTGTGGGTTCGTTTTTAGTATGTTCGGAAAAAATATTTTTTATGCATACATATTTTATTAGGGGATAATCATACATTTCAAATGAGGTGAGAGTATGTTAAAAAAGGTAATTATTGGCATTTTAATTGCTGCGGTTTGCGTTTTGGCGGGATGGAAAATCTTTTTTTCCAAAGATGATCTCTCAAAATCTATTGAAAACCGGGTGGAAAACTTAACGGCCTATCATATGGAGGCCACAATGGATATCGATGCGGGTGAAGATACTAGAAGCTATTATGTGACTACTGATTTTGAATTAAAGGAAGAGCAGAAGTTTTTCCGTGTTAGCCTTTTAAATAAGAGCATTAATCAGGAGCAAATCATCCTTCGTAACGATAAGGGAGTGTTCATGCTGACTCCGGTTTTAAATCAAGTCTATCAGTTTAAAGGAGATTGGCCTTTAAATAGTCCGAAACCATATTTATATCATTCCATGTTAGATGCATTTAATGATAAACACGAAATTAAAAAGATGGAAGATGGCTATTTGGTTAGCTTTAATCCTAAATATGAAAATACACCCTCATGGTCCAAGGAAGAAATGAAATTCAGCAATGATCTCAAGCCATTATGGATCAACATCTATGATGATACGAGCAATGTGGTCGCGAAAGTGGTCTTTTCCAAGGTTGATTTTGAGCCAAAATTTAATGAAGGATACTTTGATGTCGCCACGAATATGGAGGAAGCTAGAAAAAATCTTTCCTCTTCTACGATGGCGCGACCCGATGATTTACCTCTATATCCGGCTGGCGCTGATGTATCGTGTGTTTTAAAGGAAGAAACAGAGTCATCCGTCAATGGTGAATCGGTGCATATCTTAACCTATGAAGGCAATAAATCCTTCACCATCGTCCAAAGAATCTTGACTCCGTATCAAGAGATGATGACATCGGTGATCGATGGGTCAATGGTCGATGTCTTAGGAACGATCGGTTTTGTGAATGGTCATTATCTGAACTATGAATATAATGGGGTCGGCTACAGCATTTATTCTGCCTCATTAACCGTCGCCGAAATGGTGGAAATTGCGGGCGGCATGGAAGTTGTCGCGATGAAATAAGAAGTAGAAATATCAAATAATCTTTAGCTATGAAAATCTCCCTAATTAGGTTTGAACAAAGGGGAGATTTTTATTATGAAATTGAGCGCATATTACTTGCTAAAACGAATAAATGGTTTAAAATAGAATATTGTAAAGGAGATAGGAAAAAATGGACAAAGTACTAGTCGATCTGATCAATGATCAAATTAACAAAGAAATGTATTCAAGTTACTTATATTTGAATATTGCCAATTATTATAGTGAGAAGGGGCTTAACGGATTTGCTTCTTGGTTTAAAAAACAAGCCAGTGAAGAATTAGAGCATGCGTTGAAGTTTATCGACTATATGCATGATGAAGGGGCCAATGTTGAATTATTGGATGTTGAAGCGCCAAAGCACAGCTTCCATGACTATAAGGAGCCATTAACATTACAATTGGAACACGAAAAATATGTCACTTCTTTAGTTTATAAAATCTATGAAGCTGCATTAAAGTGCAACGATTACCGCACCACTTTGTTTTTAAATTGGTTTGTCACTGAGCAGCAAGAAGAAGAGAAGCATTCACTTGATTTGATTACCAGATTCGAATTATTTGCGACCGACAGTAAAGGCGTTTATCTTTTAGATAAAGAGCTAGCCGGCGATCGTAAGTAAAAAAAACAAAATTAAAATGGGGATTGATTATCATCCCCATTTTTTTATTATCTTCGTAAATAAGAAGCGAAAGACTATATGCTTATTTTATCTTGATTGTGCCGTCCATTTATCCCAGTTACTGGTCGCTTTTTTTAGAATATTATCAAAAGCAATATCGACAGAACTGATGGATTTCTTCAAGATTGGCTCGAAAGGACGACAATCCGATGAACACCAAATATCCAGGTAATTGCAAAGATATTTACGGTTAGAAGAGAAGTTGGTGAATTTTTCGGTGTATTGCTCACGGAGATCGAGGATTCCTTGCATATAAGTGTTATCGATGGTCATTTTGCTGTAATCGGCCTTATAAGCCAAAAAGCCATGAGCTTCTTTGATGAAGGTTTCACAACCGCGATCACTGATAATCGCTTTGATGAATGATTTAGCCAATTCCTTTTTCGTAGAAGAAGCGGGGATAGCGATATATTGATCTTCACCGATTACGTAAGAGGTGTGCACATAATTTTCGTTAGCTTCGGGAATAACGGGTGTCGGCATTAAACCTAATTCGAAATTTTGGAAGGTTCCTGAATCGGTATAATTAAGCGATTCGTTATAAAGCCAGTCACCATTGAACATCATGGCCGCATAACCATTAATAAATTGCTTTTGAGCGTTTTCGGCAGTGGTCGTATTATTATTGAGAACGTAATAATTACTATCTCCGTTAAAGATACGATACCATTTTTCCGTAGCGGTCTTTAAAGCAGCATATGTAGCGTTTTTAGTAGTGTCAAAATTATCGACCGATTCATATTTAAGGAATTCAGAAATAGCTTCTTTTCCGACAATTTGCGCCCACCAATCAAAAACGGTGTAATCAAAGTAGTCGGAATCTGTTCCAGCATATGTGAAGGGCTTCACCGCCACATCGTCGGTCCCAGCCACCGCTAATTTGGCGGCATTTATTTGTTCGCATAAAGCGATTAATTCATCATATGTGGTGGGAACGGACCATCCGTTATCGGTGAACATTTTTTTGTTGTAGAAGATGCCCCCAATACCGGAAGTGAAGGGCAAGCGATAGCATTTCTTTTCACCATTGCTGCGCGTATAATAGACCGATTCTGAATATTCATCCGCGATTTTTTCTTTTACTGTGACACCATCAACTTCCTCTTCCAAGAAATCGCTTAAATCAGCGAAGCGACCTTGGGCGGCATAGGATTTCCACACGGATCCTACCGAAATATAGAGGTCATCAGTATTTTTATTTTTCGAGAGGTTTTGTTGAATGATGCTTTCAGAGTTACGATCAGCACGGATATTGACAGTAATACCGGGGTTGTCAGCGGTAAAATCCGCTGCAATCTGATCGATCCAGCTGCGGTCGTAGCCGGCTTTAACACAAACGATATTCAAGACATTTTGATCGTTATCATTTCCTCCACACGCTGTTAGACCGGCGGTTAAAAGCAATGTCGCAAGAAAGATAGGAATCTGCTTTTTGATTTTCATAGATACATCTCCTTTTTTTAACTTTGTAAAATAAATATAACTCTATTTTATCCAATTTCGAAAATGTTTGTCAATAGTTGCCAATTATTACTTTAAAGTAATTTTAAATA
>CAZOUY010000015.1:0-17654 GCA_964583155.1 uncultured Coprobacillus sp. | reverse complement strand
CCTCTTAAAACTCGATTTTATAATATATTTTTTTATTCAAATCCCTTTTTTCTTCATTTTGCTTAATTCTGTGTTACTTTTACTTTTTCATGTAACGCTCGTTTTCTCTAACTTTAAAATGATGTGAAACGTTTAGGAACCTAACTTCACCTGTATTTTCTGATAAATCTTTTAACTTTTCAAGCTCAGCTTCATTTGGTGTCTTAAACTTTAATGCAATCTTGGGTTTTTCGTTATATATCCTATTCCATGAAACTCCTTGATGTCTCAAATCCTCTAGACTGTAGAACTTTAATATTCTATATAATTTTGATTGATCTATTCTATGACTTCTTTCTACTCTCCCATTATGTTCCGGTGTCCTTGGTCGTCTAAAATGATGATGATGTATTTGATGCTCCCTTAAGAATTTCTCTAATATATTTTCTCTTCGATTTCCTTTTTCTATTTTTACTGCTTGATCTATAAATTCTCTCATTATCTATTTGTATTTCTTTTGGATAACACCCAAATTTTTAATATCTATACTAAATTGCTTTCATTGTTTCATATATGGAATTTTCATTTATAAAATATAACAAACTATTTCTTAAAAAAATGCACTTATTACATTTCTGTAACAAATGCATTTTGCTAATTAAGGTGTTTAAACATTATTTAATTATCTATGTATTTTTTCAATTCATTATCTAAATCCTGATACTTCTTTCTACTATCAATTAAAATAATTATTTTTGTTTTTTTACTATAGATAATGTATGCTTCACTAGAATAATTACCAAGAATTAAAGCATTTACTACTTTTTTTTCAACCTTTTCAATTTGATTTAATAGAATTACTTTTTTCTTTCTAAAAATCTTTTTACTAGTAATAGACTTATCATCTAAGTACCAATACTCATAACACCATATGAGAATCATGACAAGGCATAATATTGATGATCCACCAAAAATTGCTGTTCCAACGATAAGTGTTGCAACTGGATTTGTGCCTTCTCTAGGATGAAGTACACCAAAATACATCATTGTCAAATAGAAACTTATACCAAATAAGAAAACAATCGTCATGACAATAGAATCAAATAAATTATTGTAGTTTCTCTTATTCCGCATAGTTTCATCTCCTCCAAGTTAGATATTATTTCTAATTAAATCTATTAATATTTTAGATGGTTTGGTAAATTCTTGTCCGAAAATAAGTTTTAACCACCATTCCTTTGAAATAAGCGGTTTCCCTTTTTTTCCAATAGTGCCTACACTACCCGTGATACCGCCAACGCCAAAACTAATCATGCCTTCAAGCATTACAAACCCACCATGCATCATAGCAGTTCCAAAATCAGGTGTTCTTCCATTAAACCATTCTTCAGCAGCATATCCTAGAGCCCCAGCACCAAATGATATGACCGAACTAACACAAAATGCAATTAAGGCTGCTTTTCCACTAGCACCTGCAACTCCAGCAATTACTGGCCCTAAATATACCACTCCTAATGCTAATGATAATCCTAGGGCACCACCAACAATGGCACTATTTGCAATGCTTCCCAAGTCTAATGATGAAAAATCCCAACCATTCTGTATCAACTGCTTTCCTGCATCAAAGGCACCAGCAGCAAATGCTCCAATCAACAATCCAAAAAGCAAAATTGTCAGTGGGAAATATCCGGTTCCATCAATATACATCACAGGATTATCAGCACAATACATATAGAGATTGAGTCCATTGATCTGGCCTTTAGTCTCATTCAGGACGGACAATACATCCGGTGAAATAAATCTTCCGGTCTCTGGATCATAATAGCGGCTGTTAAGGTAATAGAGCTTGCTTTCTTCGTCCCAATAATAACCGCGATAGCGGAATGGATTTAAAGTAGCGATTCCTCCTTCATCAATCGTTATGACATGATTGCCATATGCATCATAGGCATATCCTCCTACTTGATTTCCTTCATCATCAAAGATTCCTATAATATCGCCTTGGATATTTCTTTGATAGATGTATTCTTTAGAACTACTACCATTATTATAATTGAATCCCACTAATTTGTTAAGGACATATCGGAAGATCATCGTCTCGTTGCCCTTTTTGATAGCTAATATTTGGGTTCCATTAGTGACATAGGACGTCTCTATTTCATTAACGATTTTCTTCCTTCGGATGCCATTCGTATCGTAAAGATATTCGATCTCATCGCCGTTTTCTTTTACTATATACGTCAATTGACCTTGATTATTCCATTCGTATTCATCATCTTTGTAGGTTGTCGGTCTTCCCATAGAATCATAAGCGATTGTTTTTCCATCGTAAGCAATCAGTCTATCCCGTTTCTCACAATCATAGACATATTCTATAACCGTTCCTTTGGACTGAATCTCCGTATAAATGATATTGTAGGGATAAGTTTTCTTCAGTAAAATATTGCCGGCTTGATCATATTGATAAACATATGTCTTACGGAAATAGGGATTATCCTCACGAATCAGACGATTTAACGAATCGTATTGATACCGCGTATGATTTTCATCGCTTTCAATATCAATAATATTTCCATTCACATCATAGGTATATTTTGATGCTTCGGTCAAATAAGTAATCTGACTTCCTTGGGTAATTTTGATCTTCGTAATATCTTCAGCAACCAAGTCTAACGTGTTTTCATCCTGCTGCAAATAACTATATTCATGGCAAATATCAATCTTGTTCGCATGTAAATTTTGATGAATCACTCTTCCTAAGGCATCGTAAGATAAAGCAGTTTCTGAAACCGGTAGGAATGACTCCTCCTCTTCTTCACCAACAATCCCTTCTCTGACCTTCACGGAAGTCAATTGATGCTCTTCGTTATAGGTATTACTCATATTCAACCGATAATCTTCTTGAGAAAGAATTATATCGGAAGAAGCAATCCAACGATGACTTTCATCGTAATGGTTCTCTAAGATCACTTCCGATATATCATTAACCTTCTTTTCTTGCCTGACTATTTCATCGAATTCGTCATAGGTATTGAAGGTAGCTTCACAATATGTTTCATGCGTATCCCGATAGGTCATCCGCGATTGTATTTCCGTGACAAGATCTTTTCCACTATAAAGATACTGATTCGCACCATAGGTATCGCTTGAAGAATATTTACTTATTATTTGTTTCCCATCCTCATCCGTATAGGTTTCGGTAAATAAACCATCTGCCGTTGTCGAGTTGGTATAGGACCCTTGAAAAGAAGCTTCCGTATCTTCGTTAAAAGGATCGGTATAGGTTCCATCAAAATGATCAGTAAAGGTATTCCAAACAACCTCTTCGCCATTTAAGATTATCTTTGTCTTTCTTCCTCTTCCATCATATTCATAGGCCACTTTCATTCCATGATGACTCATCGATGTCAATAAATCATAATTATAAGTAAATGAGGTCGAGTTATTGATGCCCTTGGAAGAAGACGAAATGCTCAGCACATTGCCGGTATTATAATCGTATTGATAATGAGTCGTTTCGCCATTGAATCCTTTAATTTTGCTTTCAATATTCGTATTTGGAAGATAGGTGATTTCTTCTTTGGGATAGCTACCATCTTGGCCTTTGATTTGCCCTATGGAAGAAGCGGGATTTCCCTGATCGTCATACGTTACCTTTTCAACCTTCATTAATGAAGCATCTTTTTTATTATAAACTCTCTTTTCGATGCAGTTCCCCTTTTCATCGTAATAGTATTCTTCAACATTTCCTTTACTATCTTCGATATAGGTTAATCGCTCATACGCATCAAATGCATAATGCGTGATCACTTCTTCTCCATAAATATTTGTTTCTTTAATCTGATGATAGTGATTCTTCTCATCGTATTCGAAGTATTCCTTGATTGTATATCCATCTTGTTCCTTGATGATTCTTTTTTCTTCATCGTATTCAAAGAACATCGCATCTTCTAAGACAATCACTTCTGCCGATTCGATCATAAGCGAGCTAACGGAGCCATCATGATTGCTGCATGAGATCCCGAGGCTGATCGGTTTCTTTCGATTGACCCGGAATCCGATGATATATATTCTTTCTCTTTCACCTTCCGGAACTTCTTTTTTCCATTCAATCTGTTCCTCACCGTCTTGGATTGTCACTACTGAAAAAGCAAACGCAGGCACTGTCGTCTCACTGATGCGGACTTTGAATCCCAATATATCTCCCTCTTTGATCTGCGCGCTTTGATCACCAAGATTATAGACATGCCCTTCCTCCACAAACTGATTTCCGGTAAGAGTCAGCAATGCTTCCCTTCCAAGATCCTCCTCGCATTCAAAAACCTTCTTTCCATCTTCGTATTCCTGATGGGTTAGGCTTTTTTCCGTCTCTTCATCCAATATTCTTCCTTCTTCATCAAAGTATAATCGTGACTTTTTCCCGGTGTTCCCATCGGTTATTTCCGTTTGATATAAATCGCTTTTAAAAAGATAACGATCCTCTTTTAGCAATTGCTGCTCTTCTTCTCCAGTCAAAACAGTTCCTTCGCTGATTGTGCCGTTTAAACAATAGGTTTTCACACTGACGCTTCCGTCATCATTTTCCATGATTTCTATGCTCTCTAGCATCGGAGAAGTGAATTTGAATCTATTAGTGTAATTAAAGATGCTTTTCCTTCCATCATTTCCAATAATAGAAATCAGATGATCATTTTCATCATAAACATATTTTGTCATTCTTCCCTGAGGATCAGTTATCGAAGATAATAATCCGGTTTCTTTATCGTAATGGAATTGAATATTCTGGGTATCGCTTGAAACGGAAAGAATTCTTCCCTCATTCTCTTTTTCGTATCCAAATTCAATTTCGATCTTGTTTTCGTATTTATCCTGAATCACAATCAATCTTCCATATCCATCGAAACCTAAGGTGTTCCCCTCTTGGTCCAAAATGAAGTCATTGGCTTGTTTCTTTTGCTCATCGATTAAGGCTTGTCTTTGACATTTCAGATCCTCTAATTGAATTTGATAGTTTTCAAGTTTTCGCTCGATTTCCGCAAAATTACTCTCATATCTCGCCAGGCTCTGAATCATATTGACCAAAGATGCATTAGTGGACATCTCTTCTAAAGCGTGGGAGGTAACTTCATCAGATTGCGCCATATTTTCACTCATAAGCTTATAAAGCCTTGTAAAAGCGTCTAAACAATTCGATGCTTGCTGAATATTTGAGGAGTTAACACCCGTAAAAGTCAATTCTTCCTCATCTATAGTGAATCCATAAGAATCGATAATTGCATATTCACAATCACTTCCGGTAGTATCGTAAAACCGATTGTATTTTTCACTTAATTCCTTCTTACTCCGGTATAGGTTATCTTGATTAATATGAATAACCCCCTGTAGCCTCAATTGGTCGTATCCGCTTTGGATTGATTGGAGTATATCCTGTTTGGAAATTTCTAATTCTCCGATGTACTCTTCTATGCTAGAAATTTGTCCATCGACATTAGCCAATTCGTCACTATGATAAATGTCCGAATATTCGTATTCTTCAGCAATAATTTCTTCTTCCAATGGACAAAAGACTTCTGTATCTACTCCATAGCCATCTGTGCTTTTAAAAATAAAGCCATATTTACCATCCTGTTCAACCAGGGGCATTGAATCACCATAGCTTTTAAGAAACAGATACTCATTAGAGCTGCTTATTGTATGAAATGTTCCGTTGGTGTTTTTTAAAACCTCCGATGGTAAAACATAGTGTTCTTTGCTCTTTCCTGGCTCTAGATAATAGAATTGATAGTGATGCTCTATTTCTTCACTAATAGAGACCTCACGTCTCCCATATCCAAAGCTCAAGAAATATTTTTTTCTTGTTCTTGGTTTACTCGGAAATTCGTTGATGGAAGCCCCTTGCATCAATGTCAAATTATCTTCGTTTGTTATTTCGTATTTTACCTCAAAGGCTTTGCCGTTTTCATCAAGATATTTATACTTATAATCCGCGTCAAGATATACCGCACTTTTATCAATATAATGCTTCTCCTCCGCTTCATCAAGATAATACCAAAACTCATGGAAATAATGGCTTTTGCCATTTCCATCGACGTATTTGATTTCCCGATAACCAATGGCATTTCGATCCTTTTCTTTTTTTAAAGCTTGATGAAGGTTACTTTTCCAGCCTTTACCAAAATAAACGCTATTATCATCCTTTCTTCGATAATCATAATCATGCTCCAATGCTATGATCAGTTGGTTTTGCTTTAAAGAAATTGCATCATCGTATTTCGCTACAACGTTTCCATCGTAAAGATTAATCCTCGTTTCAGCTTTTCCGATTGAATAAGCTCTTTCCGGAGCATTTTCGACAATATTATCAGAAACATTCAAAATCATATGTGGCTTCTTAATATCATCATAAAATTGCACGACGCAATTGATCTTTCCTTGGTCAGAAGGAGGTCTTACACTTGCATATGATTGCGCCATTTGATTGGATTCTTGATTCGTTCCGTTCGAATATCCATCATTTTCATGGAAGAAAATGAATTCATCGGTTTCGGCGTTTGAATTTAATATTTCATCGGTCAGATCGATAATGAAATCTTCTTCAAAATCATTTTTATGGAATCGTTTTATTTCCTCTTGGCCATGCTTTAAGATAAATTCATCGGTCATAGATAATTCACTGCCTAATTCCTTTACCGCAAGTGAGAATTTAATATTGGTCACGCTCGGATAAGCTTTTTTTAATTTTCGTGATTGCACCGAAATATGGAGCGAATAGTAAAAATAGGTTGGGGGAAACCGTTTAATATATCCCAATTGAAGGGTCTCAGAGCTTTCTATTTTGCTTCCATTATAATATCCTGCTATTTCAAATAAATCGCTGGAAATAACCTCAATCGTCGGATCCACGATAACCGGAAAAGCCCTGCTTTCGGCATTCATCCAGCTTTCATCACAATGTAAAACTACTTTTAGTTCATTCTCATTTTGCACGATTTCATAAGAGCAATCATCGCTTCGAACACCATTGCTGTCGGTCATAAACGGACTTAATATCCGATAGACGCTCTTTTCATCCTTTTGCAATTCGATCGTGCTTTCTTTTTCATTGAATAATGGAGATAAATCACCAATATGCAATGTAAAATCAAAATCATAGCTACTTTGCTTTTTATGGATAATTAAGCTTTCTTTGACACCATTCGTTTGGCATTGATAAGTCAAATCTATCCCATCCTCAAAGTCAGCATAAACTATTTTGCTTTTTTCAATTTTCGCCTTCGCTTTTAGTGTTTTACGTATTTTGGCTTTTCTTCCATGAAAGGTCATGGAAAGAAGATGATCGTCTTTTTTTAAAGACACCACTTCGGTTTGACTTAAATCAGAGGAAAATGATGCTTGAAAAGATTTTGCCTTTTTGGTAATAAAGCATTCATTTTCCTTTTCCAATGTAAAGTCATCTTGCTCCAAGATGATTTCTCTTTTCTTTTTTCCTTTGCGGTCTTTTTTCGGCTTTGTTGGAGCTTCTATTTGAACAGCTTCGATAGTAGTCTTGCTTTCGTTATTTGGGTTAATGATAATCTTCTTCATTTCTTGTCCTCCTTATTGAATTGATTATTTTTTATGTGTCAGCGTCCATTTGTTTTTTGATTCGGTCTTTAAAGCTTGGGGAGCGGATGCTTCAGTATTTTCGACCTTTAAGCATTCCTGAGTTAAGGCTTCTTCCAGTATGCTTTTGGCTTTTTCCGCATATTCAAGTCTTTCATAGATATTCTTCTTTTGACTCCACTGATGAAGCATCGTATAAATTCCTTTGGCGATCGTTAACGTCAAAGTCGCACCGGTTAATAGTCCCGTGATTAAAGCTCCATCGAAGGCTAGTGTATGTTTTAGATACAATTCATTGCCAATGTAGAAGCTAGCATAAGTAATCAAAGCAACTATCCTTCCGATTCTTGAAAGAACTTCGTCCTTTCGACATTCTTCCATTCCTTCAACGATGATTCTTTTCTTTTTCAAAACGACTTTAATGATTTGCGTGATAATCAAAGTCAATATGCCGGCAATGATGGTGACCGCACTCACCTTTACATAAAACCGGTAATCCTTTAGATAGGCTATATCCATTTCTTTTCCTCCTTTTTCTAAGTCCAATATAACCCGGTAATAACGCAAAAAAAGTACCGGAATTCGGTACTGTAATTTTTTTAAAAAGTAGTATAATATCTTATACTAAATTTCGTTTTGGCTTGATTTTATGATAATGATTTGGCAATTTTGAAAGAAAAATAGTGTATTTTGAATTAATCTATTTACCACTTCTATTCCATCTATCAAGGTGTGACGCGAAATATAGCATCGCGTGGCAACCTGTTCTAAGTTCAGCTTTTCAGGATTTTTATAGACCAGTTCAAAGATAGGATAATATTGTGTTTTTAACGAGTGATCGATGATATAGAATACCCCATTCAATAATTCTTCTTGTCCTTTTGTCAAATCAAAAATCATCGTTCTCGTACTTCGCTTAAGCATTCGTTGACATCCCCATTCTTATACAAAATTAATAAGAAATTAATTTAGCCAATTTCAATTTCTTTAATTTTATCTATTGCATTTATTTTACTTTTTGCTACATAGAAAAGCCATACTCCACTTACCAAAGTAATAAATAAGAGTATGGCTAGGTAACCTATAAATTATTATTAATGATTAGATCTCTTAATTTATCCCAATCTACAGGTTGTTGTTTTAATTCAAGACGAATGCTGTCCTTCTTGTCTAAAATATTCGTAACAAAGCTAAACAATTCAGCATTGGAATAAACGTCAAATTTTTTCGTTTTTTTATCATAATATAATCTTGATCCTGTATTCTTATATCGTTTGAATAATCGAAGATTTTTCCGATTCAATATCTTTCCTATTTGATTCGTATCACGGAAGTCAAGAGATTCAATAAGCTCTTTTTGCAATAAAAGTATTTTCTGCTCTGCTTGTTTCAATTTACGAGTAGGAATTTCTCTAAAATTAGGAAAATACCAATCAGCAAAAAATGCATATATTAATTCAATCAAAACATATAAAAACACATACAGAAATCCAAAAATCAGATTTATCCAAACCCATGCATCATTTTCATAACGCAAATGGAAAATAGGACTCATGATACCCAAGGGAATATTGATTAAAGTGCAAATATATGCGCATATTTGCACTAAAAATTCCACTAGATACATTTTTTTCTCTCGTTGATATTCTGCATTTTGACTGATAAAAAGAAAAGAAAATTTCCCCGTTTTTATTTTTGTCGTATAATTAACATCATCTAAGCCCGATGGTCTTGATATAATAAACCTTGATAGCGGTATATTCAAAAAAACGGAAATATACAAAAAAATCAAACTAGCGCCATACATATTTTTTTCGATACAAATTATTTTTTCCTTTCTTTAATCTTATGATACATTACAAAAATTTAAGTGACAATAAAG
Organism: uncultured Coprobacillus sp.; assembly: GCA_964583155.1. Taxonomy (GTDB): domain Bacteria; phylum Bacillota_I; class Bacilli_A; order RFN20; family CAG-826; genus CAG-826. The sequence continues at coordinate 8,191 of CAZOUY010000015.1, read as the reverse complement.
TAGGCTATTAACTTAGCAATCTTCTAATAAAATTTTCTAGATTGAATTAAACAAAAATCTATTAAATTATAGTCAGAAATTAAATATATTTAATACGATCGTGATTTCTTATGATCATAACAATATTATCCTTTTTATCCAATATATCTAACATAACCTGATAACTTTACAATTACCAATTTCGCATTGCATCGATCACATACCAGTATAATTTTCTGTTTGATTTTCGTTCACTATGCCGAAATAATCTGGGAATTTTTACCAAATTAGGAACATTGATTTTTCCTAAATAAGTTCCTTTCATCAACTCATTCAAAGAAAATTTCCTGATATAGTATAATTATTGGCTTGCTATTAAATAATCAATACTATCAATTGACAAATCTGTCTGCGTTTTTTCAAAAACCCGAATATTATAACCGAGATTTGTTTTGGAAATAACTTTAATTAGCCAGTACTTAGGTGATTTACTAATTTCAAAAGTAAAAAAGAGCCATAGCCATTTTTGTGCTATAGCTCGATTTTGATCAGTAATTTTTTCACTCTTTTAGTGATACTCATTCTTTTTTTATTTCATATTTATTTCTTTTTCCTCTAGTTCTGATAGCCATGTATCTTGCTCCATTGGCTTTCCAATGAGGAAATAAATCTGCTTTCTCTTCATTAGTATCACGATGGCAAATTATAATATTTTCCAAGATATCACTGCCACCTTTTGATAATGGCCTAATGTGATCTATTGTTGGATAAAACCTACTATGAGGATTTCCACATGCTGACTTTTTCATTAGTCTACCTGCATAATCCTTCACTTCCGTTTTGTTTCCATAAAACTCATTCCATACTTCTATAGTATTGTACTTTGACATTTTGATTACCTCCTATAATATTCAAGGAGTGGTTATTTTTTGAACAAATGGTCTTCAATGCTAATAATTTGAGAATAAAGCTCATTTAATTTTTCTATCTTACTTTGAATTTCTGGTTTAAGCGACTTGGCATCCACACAAACAATATTAGTCATCACTTTTTCACTTTCCATAATTAAATAATAGGAGTTAAAGCTAATGACATTGTTCTCTTTATCAATACGGTAGTAATCACGCAAAACAGACGTGAGAATATCTTGAAAGGCATTGTCTTTTAGAATATCCCTCTTTAGGGCCTGTGCTACTGACAAAATCGCTTTTTTTAGTTTGTTATAAGTTTCCTCATTATGCTTAATTGCGGCATCTAACAAAATCTCTGCTTTGCTATTATTTTTCTTAACTGCTTTACTGATCAGCTCACCCATAAAAGGGAATATCCATAAAACCTCTTCATTTCGATGAAACGGCTTAACATAATATTCTTCACAAAAATACTTAATCACATGAGGCTCAGAGCATAAAATTGTCTCAAGAAATTTATCATCATAATAATCATTAAGCTTAACACTTGATAATGAGGTATAAGTTATCATTAATTGAGGAGGAAATTCTCTAGCACGCATTTCTTCCAAGACCTTATAATCGTTATTTTCAAGTGCAAGCGATATTATCTGCGTCCTTAAAATTTTATTTTCATAAAGTTCATCTTCAAATGTCTTTGCTTCATATTGTCTAACTGGGAAAGTTGTCTTTGCCCCAAAGTTAATACCACAATAGCTTTTGTCATCAGAAATTAAAGTAATGTAATCATTCTCAATTAAAAACTTGATAAATCCATAGTTCTTAAATTCAATAGCGTAATCTACAACTGTTTTGCCAAATTCATCTGCATAAGCAGCAATACGATCTTCACGATTCAAATACTCTTTCCAATCCTGTTCTTCTTTTGAAAACGCAATGCTATAGTTGGTTCTTCTACTAGTAATTGGTTTGCAAACCGCTCCTGCAGAAAGCATTTGCTCACACGATACACCTAATAGTTCAGAGAATATTGGCAAGTCATATGTTTGAATACTTTTCTTACCTTTTAGAATTTGAGAAAGCCTATTTTCTAATCTTCTTATATCATCATCACGTAAATCCTGTGAATTTGCTGTCAAATCAATATAAGCCGCGCAGAATTTCCGACACGAAGGATATTTTGATAAAATTAATTCTTTTAAATAAGCCCCTATTTTTTCATTGGATTTAAGTTCAAACACGCTATTTTACCTCCTTGTACCTAAATAATATCATTAACCTATTTTTCTATATATCCAGTTTTTGTATACACCAAAAGCATATACTTTTTATTCGAATATGATTATATACACTTTTGGTGTATATATTAATGTTATACCAACCTTTAAACACAATTACAGTGAGAATAAAATGTTGTTATCGAACAATTTTTGATAATAGCCTTGATACTCTGATTTTATGTGTTTTCAGGTTGCAAAAGTATCTAATACTACTCCTACAAAAATAACTAATGACATTGCAGATAGGATTTTTTCCTTTACGCAACAAAAAAGGCTTGATACATGTCCACTTTCTATTGACAAGTGTAATTTAGTATCAAACCATTGATTTTTAAATGGTGGAGCTGACGAGGATCGAACTCGCTACCTCATCGTTGCGAACGATGCGCTCTCCCAGGTGAGCTACAGCCCCAAAATAAACGTAATTAATACAATTACGTTATTTATAATATTCGTTATTTCTGCCTTTGTCAATTTTTATTTTTTAATAATGATATTTACTACCCTTTATCGAATTAATATTCGATCTATTTCAGCTTAAACTCCAAATATGCCGGCTGATGATCACTATAAGCATATTGGCTGATATCGCCATCCGCGGTGGCGATATTATAATGATCGATGATTTCGATATTGCTGGAAACGATAAAGCCGTCGATAACGGTAACATAATTTACACCGGGCTTCCACGGCATTTCCGCCGCGCGACACGTTGAAACGTTATCTGAAGCCACAATTTGATAGCCCTGAGGCAAAGAATTCGTCCCATCCTCATTAAAGAAAAATGCCAACCAATCGGGTTTTAATTGTTCGGTTTGATCTTTAAAGGGAAAATTATCACGATCATAATTATATTGAGGATTATACGTCAGAAGATCATGATTGAAATCGCCACCTGCGACTACATAGTGTCCTTCATCGGCCATTTTTTGTAAAAAATCACTGAGCTCTGCCATTTGTTTTTCGCGAATGACGCCACCTTTATCATAAGCCGACATATGGAGATTAATAATCATCAATTTCTTACCATTATCAACCGAAATCTCCGCTACCGAAAAGCATCGATCCAAATCGAAGAACTTATCAAATCCTTTACTGACCGTAAATGATTTGCGGGTCGCCGTCGATATCGAATATTGACTTAACGTGACAATACCCGAATTACTTTTTCCAATCGGATTGTTGAGCGGATAGAAAAGATAGGCTGAATGAAAGTTTTCGGCATAAAAATGATCCATTTTATAAAAGCCATCGGCAATCGCTTGATATTGATCAACGTGGTAGCTCCGATCAGCGTGGGGATCCACTTCTTGAAAAAACGCAAAGGTTGGATTAATTTCTTGAATGGTGCGAATCGCTCCTTGAATGTCATGATCAACATGCGACTTATCAATCGCGCGGGCTCTCGTTCCCTTGACTTTGGTTCCATCCTTCATAATTCCACTATCCATGAAGAAATCAAAATCAGGACTATAAGCACCAAAACCGATATTATAGGTCGTGATCGTATAGCTTTCGCCGATGGAAACTTTATCCTTCGAAGCATTATGCGTTACTTCTAAATTGAGATTATCCTCAATGCGATAATATTGAATAGCCACATAACCGACATAACCACCAATAATAACGACGGCTATGCAGATAATTAGAAGGGCCACTTTCAGAAATTTTTTCATAATCTTTCTCCTTTATCCTAGATGCTCTACGACTATCGATATCCCTATTATGATGATCACGATACCACCAATAAAAGGGGCGAATTTTTGAAATAAGCGTCCTATCCTCTTACCGAAAATAGCGCCTAAAAGCGATAATAAGAATGTAATAACGGCAATAATGCTGACTAAGGCCCAAATAGAAACCCTTTCATCGACAGCGTCGAAACGATTAGTATATAGTAAGATACCGATGGCAAAGGCATCGATGCTTGTAGCTATGCCCTGTATAAGTATCTTTTTAATAGGCAAGTTTTCTTCATACTTTTCAATTTCAACACCATCCTCTTTAGATTGCTCCTGAAGATCCTTTATACCATCAATAATCATTTTTATTCCCAAAAACATCAATAAGGCAAAAGCAATCCAATGATCGATGCTTTGAATAAAATTATCGAGCTTTTCGTTCGCGTGCGTCAAAGAAAAAAGAAAATACCCTAAAAGCGGCATCACGCCTTGCATGATTCCAAAAACAATGGCCGAAAAGACCATTCTTTTTTTGGTAATTCCTTGATACACGAGGCCATTGGTAATTGAAACCGTTGTAGCGTCAACAGCCAATGTGCATCCATATATTATTGCTTGTAAAATCGGATTCATCGAAGAAAACACTCCATTAATTATAATTATTAAAACGCCCAATTACCCATGACAAAAATAGGGATTTCTTTACCATCCTTCGTGACGCCGGTGATTTCCAAATCGCAAGAGCCGATCATAAAATCAACATGAATCATCGAATCATTCACTCCCAAATTATCTAATTCCTCTTTGGAATATTTATTATAATCGCGGATGCAATTTGAAAAGCCGCGCCCTAACGCTAAATGACATGAGGCATTTTCATCGAATAAGGTATTGTAAAATAACAAATTCGTATTGGAAATCGGAGAATCAAAGGGTACCAAAGCGCATTCTCCTAAATAGGAGGCCCCTTCATCCATACTGACCATTTGCTTTAATAGCTCTTCTCCTTTTTCCGCATGCACTTCGACCACTTTTCCTTCATGGAAGCGTATCGAAAAATTCTCAATGAGCTCTCCGCGATAGGAAAGAGGTTTGGTAGCGTAAACGATGCCTTCAGCCACACCTCGTTTCGGAGTAATAAAGCATTCTTCGGTCGGCATATTGGGATTAAAATATATATGGCTATGTGCGGTCCATTCACCCCCGCCCATAAAGAAGGCATCATCTATCATTCCCACTTTAAAGTCGGTGCCATTGCTGGAATGATATTTTAAATACGATAGCCCTAAGGAATTCAAATAATCACAACGATTTTGTAGGTCTTCATTGTGCTTTTGCCATTCTAAAATCGGATCGTTTTGGACACGAGCGGTATATAAAATAGCCTCCCATAATTTTTCCATCGCTTTCTTTTTGGTTTCATGAGGGAAAACCTTTTGGGCCCATGCTACGGAAGGCGCAGCGACAATGGTCCATTGATATTCGTTTTCCATTCGATCGCGATATGGCTTAATTAAAGGATAACGTTTTTGGAGAGCCTTGGAATGCTTATCCTGCTTCATTCCCTTCATGCCATCGGGATCGCTCGATTCAATATAAATAATCGCCGGCAAAGTATTCGCTTGCCATTCCCATTTTTCTAATTCCCATTTCTCAAGATGAGATAATGTATTGATGGTTTGATAATTGACATCGATCTTCATCGTAGCGTCATCATGCCATTCAACATAGACCTTTCGGGCTCCTAATTTATAGCATTCGAGAACCACCATCCGCACGAATTCTCCTTGATCAATCTCCGCCCGAATAATGACATCCTGATTCTTTTGGACATTAACTCCCATCTTAGCGATTAAGCGGGCATATTCTTTTAAGATTTTTTTCTTCATAATAATTGATTGCTCCTCAATAAAAAATTTCATACAAAATGAATATTCAACAATACATATTCTAGCAAATAAAAGACCTTTTGTCCTTATTTCTCGAAGAAAAATAAAAATCTTATATATTTATTTATCATTTTGTGATAAAAATATATTAATCGCTTTTTCGAAAGGAGTTGGGCTTATGAAAAAACGCACGAATCTCTATCAGTATTTTGACATCATTGTTATTTTCTTGATAGGTCTTTTCTTTATTATTTTTCCTGATTTTATGATCAAGTGGATTGGCTTGCTCTTAGGAGGCTATCTCTTATTGAAGTCCATTCTAGGATTCTTCTTTCCTCTTTTCATTCCTTTAGGGATTTATCAAAGCACCGTCTATCTTGTTTTGGGTATATTATCCTTTGTTTTTTGGGAATTTTTCGTTCAATTTATTACGATTTTACTCGGTATTATCCTCGTTATATCAGGAATTAATAAAATTCTCTCGCTTTATCGAGTGTCACATAATATTAAGACATGGCTTTTTGCCTTTATCGTCCATCTTTTAGAGGTTATTGGCGGTATCGCTATTTTCATCGCTTCCTTAAGTGACGCTAAAAATGTCTTAGGAATTATTATCGGTGTCATTCTCTTAATCGTTGCCCTTTCACTTTTGGCATCACAAATTAAGAACGATAAGGGCGAGCTAGATGCTTTAAAGGTCGAAAAGAAAAAACATCAAGATGCCGAAGTTATTGAAGCGGAAATCGTGTCTGAAAACACGAAAGACGCTGAGTAAAAAAAGGCCAATAAAATTAAAAGAGATTGAATAATTGCTTAAACAATCTCTTTTTTTCTTTGTCACAGCTTTTAATTTTAAAAGCGATAGAGATGATATCTTACTATTTGTTATATTCCGTGAGCTCTAAAAAATGAGGTAACGATTCACACCATGCGCAAAAGATGGCCCACTCCTTTAATTTATGGTTTTTTCTTTGGTGATACATCGTTTTGAGCTGCTGATAATTAGTGGTCATCGTCGCTCCCAAACAAAAGCCACATGGTAAAGAAGCGACGATTTTTTCCCACAATTCTTTGCGTTTGACTTCATCATCAAGACCTTTATACTCCTCAACCATTCGACCTATGATCGCAATTACTTCCTTGGAGGTTGAAGCAACACATTGCGAAGCAATATCAAATTTCATCAAGCAATGCATGGTCGATTGCGAAGATATAAAATCAAACCAATGATAGCGTTGGGCTTGCTTCCACCAATAAAGTGGGGCAATGACATCCATTTGGACTAAAATGCCCTTTAAAAAGTTATCATGACCTTCTCCACTTCGGGTGGTGCCTAATTTAGTAGCCCTTAAAAAATCCTTTTCCGATGCCTCACTATCATCGATAATGGTTCGCATAGGATTGCCCGATGCTTTAACCGCTCTTTCTAGACCATAAACCATTGTGTTATTTATACTATAATCCATTTTGATAAGCCTCCCACACATTATTTAATAAAGTCAATCTTGTCAATAATCCGACACCACCGGGAACCGGAGTTTGCATTTTTACCGGTAAGGATGGTTCGGCATCCCCATATAAATGTCCTTCAAATCGCGAAATGCCGATATCCACTATAATTGCCTCTTTTTTATAGGTGAACGAACGATTCAAAAGTCCTTTTTGTCCAACAGCGGTAAAAATCAAATCGGCATGTGATAAATAAAATTCTTTATCCTCGCGGGTGGTTTTGGAATGTAAAATAACGCAATTGGTGTCGAGATCTAAAAGCATTTTAGCTAATGGCCTTCCAACAATATTACTCCGTCCAATGACCACCGCATTTCGGCCCTTGAAGGTTATTTGCTCTTCTTTTAAATAATCGATAACGCCCTTCGGAGTACATGGCTTAAATAATGATAACGGATGAAAACCATCGACATCCTTTCGAGGATCGATCGCTAATTGAATTCTCTTTTCACTGATATGCTTCGGAAGTGGCATCTGCACAATATATCCATCGACCTCTTTATTGTTATTTAAATAATCCAAATATTCTAAAAGAGAAGCTTCACTAGTATCAAGCGGTATTTCTTTAACCTCCACTTTGATACCGACTTCTAAACAGTCCTTAACCTTGCCTTTAACGTAAGCATTACTAGCGGGATCATCGTTCATTTTGACAATCACCAAAAATGGCGCGCGTTTGGCTTTCATTATTTCTTGCTTTAGTTTTTCTTTTTTACGAAAAACATATTCTTTAATTTCCATATTGCGATACCTTCAATTCTTTATTAACACTTGAAAGTATATCATGTCGAGGCATAAACGGAAATGTAAAAAAACTTTTTTTGTTTAATGATGGAAGCGAAGAATCAATGTTAAGTGACAAAGTAAACGCGAAAGAAGGAAAAAGGAAAAAGAAGTATAATAAAGATGCTTTCCTTGCTTGTGAGAAAGGAGAAAAAATA
>CAZOUY010000014.1:0-18021 GCA_964583155.1 uncultured Coprobacillus sp. | reverse complement strand
TTAGACAAAAATGCACTTTTGTTTTCCAAAACGGAATTTTCTTTGTCAATTTACACAAACGCGTCAGTCATTTAATATGAAGAAAAAAGTATTGACAATTAAATGTTATATAGTATAAAATACAAGAGCGTTTGTGAGTACGCGGTTTTCGGGACGGCCATTGACACACCCGGAATTGTGTATAAACAACAGAATATTTATCGTCTCTTGAAAGGAGGACAAATCATGCCAACCATTAACCAATTAGTCCGTCATGGACGTACCAAGGGTGTTTTTAAATCCAAAGCTCCCGCTTTGAATAGAAGATGGAATTCTCTTGCTAAAAAAGAAACAGTTCAAAATGCTGCTCAAAAGCGTGGCGTTTGTACACGTGTGGGTACAATGACTCCTAAAAAGCCAAACTCGGCTCTTCGGAAATATGCTCGTGTGCGTTTATCGAATGGCTACGAAGTTACCGCTTATATTGGTGGTGAAGGACACAACTTGCAAGAACACTCAACCGTCATGATTCGCGGTGGTCGTGTTAAGGATTTACCTGGTGTTCGTTATCATATTATTCGTGGAACTCTTGATTGCGCGGGAATTGAAAAGCGTCGTCAAGGTCGGTCCCAATATGGTACAAAGAAACCTAAAGCTACAAAATAATTAAGTTACGAAAAGTATATATCCAAGAATTAAGGAAGGAGGAAAATATATGCCACGTAAAGGAAGCGTTCCAAAACGCGATGTGTTACCCGATCCAATCTATAATTCCAAACTAGTAACACGTTTGATTAATAAAATTATGATAGATGGTAAAAGAGGTACTGCTCAATCCATCTTATACCGCGCTTTTGCAAAAATTGAGGCTAAAACAGGCAAACCTGCTATGGATGTCTTTGCAACTGCGATTAATAATATTATGCCTGAACACGAACTAAAGGTTCGTCGTATTGGGGCTGCTAACTATCAAGTACCTGTTGAAGTATCACCGGAAAGAAAGGTTACTTTAGGACTTCGTTGGTTAGTGAATTACGCTCGTTTAAGAAGCGAAAAAACTATGGAAGATAAATTAGCTGCGGAGATTATTGATGCAGCAAATGGTACTGGTGCTTCAGTGAAAAAACGTGATGACACTCACAAAATGGCAGAAGCTAATAAAGCATATGCCCACTATCGCTGGTAATAGTGAAAGGAGATTTTTATGGCTCGTAAATTTGACTTACATGAGACACGTAATATTGGCGTTATGGCCCACATTGATGCGGGAAAAACAACCACCACAGAGCGTATCTTATACTATACCGGCAAAATTTACAAAATCGGTGAGGTCCATGATGGCGGCGCCACAATGGACTGGATGGTCCAAGAGCAAGAAAGAGGTATTACCATTACTTCTGCGGCGACCACTGCTGAATGGAAAGGCCACCGAATCAACATTATTGACACTCCAGGGCACGTCGACTTTACTGTTGAAGTTGAACGATCTTTGAGAGTCCTCGATGGCGCTATCACCGTCCTCGATGGTAAAAATGGTGTTGAACCCCAAACAGAAACTGTTTGGAGACAAGGAACCAAATATGGTGTTCCTCGTATTGTCTTTGTTAATAAACTTGATGCTATTGGTGCTGATTTTGAGATGTGCGTCGAAACACTTCATTCTCGTTTAGCCGCCAATGCCGCCCCTGTGCAATATCCAATCGGAATTGAATCGCGCTTAAAGGGCGTTATCGATATTATCGAAAGAAAAGGCTGGGAATATAGCGACGATAAGTCTGTTCCACCAGTGGAAATTCCTGTTCCCGAAGAATATGCTGAGAAGGTCGAAACACTTCGTGCGGACCTTTTAGAAAGACTAGCCGCTTTCGATGACGATTTAATGATGAAAGTCTTAGAAGGCGAAGAGCCAACGGTTGAGGAAATCAAAAAGGCGATTCGTACAGCTGTTTTAACCGGTGAATTTTTCCCTGTTTTCTGTGGATCTGCCTACAAGAATAAAGGAATTCAATTATTACTTGATGGTGTAGTGGATTATTTGCCAAGCCCATTAGATATCAAACCGGCTGTTGGTACATTACCTGATGGAAGCACTCATGAGTGTATTCCTGATGATAACGCACCTTTAGCAGCGTTGGCCTTTAAAATCGCTACCGATCCCTTTGTTGGTCGTTTAGCTTTTTTTAGAGTCTATACTGGAACAGCTCGCAGTGGTTCTTATGTCTTAAATTCAACCAAAGGTCATAAAGAAAGATTTGCTCGTTTGGTTTATATGCATTCTAACCATCGCCAAGAAGCTGAGGAAGTACCGGCAGGCGATATTGCTGCCGCTATCGGATTAAAGAATACAACGACTGGTGATACCTTATGTGATGAGAAATTCCCGATTGTTCTTGAACAAATGGAATTCCCTGAACCGGTTATTGAAGAGGCTATTGAGCCAAAAACCAAAGCTGATCAAGACAAAATGACCGCTGCTTTGATTAAATTGGCGGAAGAAGATCCTACTTTCCGAGTTCACACCAATAACGAAACCGGACAAACTATTATTGCCGGTGTTGGCGAATTACATTTGGATATTATTGTCGATCGTCTTAAGAGAGAATTTAATGTTCAATGTAATGTCGGAGCTCCTCAAGTCGGCTATCGTGAAACGATCCGTCGTGCGGCGGAATGTGAAGGTAAGTACATTAAGCAATCAGGAGGTCGTGGTCAATACGGACACGTATGGATTCGTTTTGAGCCAAATCCTGATAAAGGCTTCGAATTTGTCGATGCTATCGTTGGAGGAACCGTTCCTCGTGAATATATTAAGCCAACCGCTGAAGGTCTTAAAGATTCTTTAGATCGTGGTTTGGTAGCGGGATTCCCCGTTGTTGATATCAAAGCCACTTTATTCGATGGTTCTTACCATGATGTCGACTCTTCGGAAGCTGCTTATAAGATTGCTGCTTCGATGGCTTTGAAAGAAGCTGCTAAAAAATGTGATCCGGTGATTCTTGAACCGATTATGAAAATCGAAGTCACCGTTCCTGAACAATACTATGGTGATGTCGTTGGTGACATTGCAAGACGCCGTGGTCAAATGACCGGTGAATCACAAAGAGGTAACGCGAAAATCATTGAAGCGGAAGTACCTTTAGCAGAAATGTTCGGATATGTCACAGATCTTCGTTCGTTTACTCAAGGACGTGGTAATTACACCATGCAGTTCGATCACTTTGGTGAATGCCCACGCTTTATAGCTGATGAGATTATTAAAAAATCCGGCATGAGTAATCGTTAGTTATTGATTTTATTATAAAATTGCTATAATATGAATTCGTTGAATAATATTTGAAAAGGAGGAAATTCAAAAAATGGCAAAAGAAAAATTTGATAGAAGTAAAACTCACGTTAATATTGGTACCATTGGCCACGTTGACCACGGTAAAACCACTTTAACGGCTGCCATCACCAACGTACTCGCGAAAAAGGGTGGGGCAAAGGCTACCGCTTATGATCAAATCGATGCGGCACCTGAAGAAAAGGCTCGTGGTATAACAATTAATACTGCGCACATTGAGTACACAACTGACAAACGTCACTATGCTCACGTTGACTGCCCAGGGCACGCCGACTATGTTAAAAACATGATTACCGGTGCTGCTCAAATGGATGGCGCTATTCTCGTTGTTGCGGCAACTGATGGTGTTATGCCACAAACTCGTGAACACATCTTACTTGCTCGCCAAGTTGGTGTTCCTTACATTGTTGTTTTCTTAAATAAAGTTGACCTTGTCGATGATCCTGAATTAATCGATTTAGTCGAAATGGATGTTCGTGATTTATTAAGCTCATATGGATTCCCAGGTGATGATGTTCCTGTGATTCGTGGTTCAGCTCGTTTAGCTTTGGATGGAGATCCAGAAGCTGAAAAGGCGATCTTAGAATTAATGGACAAAGTTGATAGCTATATTCCTGATCCTGTTCGTAGCAATGATAAGCCATTCCTTCTTCCAATCGAAGATGTCATGACCATTTCTGGTCGTGGTACCGTTGTTACCGGTAGAGTGGAACGTGGTCAATTAAAGCTTGGTGACGAAGTAGAAATCGTCGGTATTAAGCCAACTAAAAAATCCGTTGTTACCGGTATCGAAATGTTCCGTAAATCTCTAGATTACGCGGAAGCCGGTGATAATGCTGGTGTCCTTTTAAGAGGTGTCAACCGTGATGAAGTCGTTCGTGGACAAGTTTTAGCCAAACCCGGATCAGTTACTCCACACACCAAGTTCACAGCTTCAGTGTACGTTTTGACCAAAGAAGAAGGTGGACGTCACACCTCATTCCGTGCCAATTATCGTCCACAATTCTATTTCCGTACCACTGATATTACCGGTGTTGTCTCCTTACCAGAAGGTGTAGAAGTCGTTATGCCAGGTGATAATGTTGAATTGACTGTTGAATTAATTCACCCAGTCGCTATTGAAAAGGGTACCAAGTTCTCCATCCGTGAAGGTGGACGTACTGTCGGTGCTGGTACAGTGAACGAAATTCTTAAGTAATTAACATCTTAAACAACAAATGGTAGGTTTAAAGCCTACCATTTTTTTATGAATTAAATAGATAAGTTCCAAATATTTTGTATAAAGATTTTTCCTTAATAATGATTTTTTCAAAAGTATCCTCCGCTTGATCCACTTGCTTGGAGGCGTATTTGAAAATAAAGATTTGCCATAATTCGTCGCACTCTTTAATAACAGCGATTAAATCCTTCCAGCTATTGCTGTTATCGAGAGTTAAGAGATATTCCTGATATTCCGTTATTTTTTTCCTTTTATTAGCGATTTCTGTCTTGCTAGTTGTGAGATTGTTGGTAGCGATTAATTGTGCAATTCTCTCATTTGAATCATGCAGGAAACGAATGAATTGCCGAATTTGTAAAACCTTCTCGCTATCATTGTTAATAGATTGGAAAAGATTATTAAATGCTCCTTTTTCTTTTTGTGATAATTGCGTCGCTAAAGATGGTTGAAATAATGAAAAGAGCAGCGAAGAACGGATGTAAATTATTTCTTGATAAACGAGTTCGGGCTCAAAGAAGAATTTGTTTTGTATTTCATCATTTGATGTCCTTGTCGATGGCGTATCATTATTGACCAATGATTCGATGTTTAACGGGATGCCAGGATAGATATTATGAAAACGTATCCCATTATTAAAACGGTATATCTCTTCTTTGGTCGTATTAAATTTTAAAGCGATACTTTCGATTGTATCTCCAGGCTGTACCACATATAATGTCAGTTTACTTTTCATTTCCATAAAAGATCCCCTAGCAGAGTATATGTTTGTATTTCTTTAAATATTCATTACGCTATCGGCCATTTTAGATAGCGGTCGACGTTTCTTTAATATTTATTTCCTGTCTTCATATGTAAGCTAAAACATGCTATAATCATTTAAAGATGACTTGAATAGGAGTGATTGAATACCATGATGAATAGTCGCTATATAGATCCAACTAATCAACCATTGGATAAGAGCATTCCCCCCGCACCTCTAGGGAAAAGGTGTTTTGCTTTTCTTTTTGATCTGATGTGTTTATTTATTTTTTCGACTTTTTTAAATTCCACGATAGTTCCAGCTTTACAAAAGAATTTTTATAACCAAGAAGATTTGAAGAATCAGGTTTTAGAGCGATTGCTTTCGACCCATCTATATGTGGAGAATGAAGAAAAAAAGGACACATATTATTTGATTTATAATATGTATACCGAAGATAATGTCAGTGAAGAAGATAAATTAAAATACATTGATTTAATGGAAAATAATTTGAATTTATTAATAACAGAAGCTAATTTTTCTTGTTATACCATGGATGATTTAACAAATTTAAAGGCCGAAGCTGAAAACGTCTTTTATTTCAATCAAGAATTGAATCAATTTGAATATGTGGAAGGCGTTGAAACTGATGCGAAAGTAGATTTTTATCGTTCGGCATGTAAAGATGCTTATAAAAAAATCACCACGAAAGATGATTTTATTGTCACTTCCTTTAAAAAAATCAATCGCATCAATATGATTGAAATTATGAGCTGCTTGACTGTTGTCGGTATTGTGATTTTTTTAGTAATTCCTCTTTGCTCTAAGAAAGGCCAAACTTTAGGCAAGAAAATGAATGGTCTCGCTCTTGTAGAGAAGGAGGATCAACCCATTAGAAAGATGACAATTGTTTTCCGATATTTAATATTATTTTTTGTAGAAATAATCGCATCGATCTTTTTGTATGGTATTCCATTATTGATTTCCTTGACGATTATGTGCTTCTCCAAAAAGCGTGGAGCGTTGCATGATGTTATTTTATCTACAAAGACTATCCTTGCTGAATCTTATCCTCAGAAAAAAAGTGAGGATGATAGTGAATCGCAACCCACGAGTGAGGTTTTGGCATTAGATAATGCGCAGCCAGAGGAGAATGATGCATGAAAATAGAAAAAAATGAGTTTATCAAAGATATCAATGGATCAGAAACGGCTTCGATAACTAAAAATGAGATAACTGTGGCTTCGGTTTTAAAGCGCTTGGCGGCACTTGTTGTTGATTTTTTTCTCATTGGTCTTGTGTTTTTAATTTTGCAAAGCTATTTAACTCCTTTAGTGGCAGATAAATTAACGAACATCAATCAAACATCATATGATTATCAAGATCGGCTATGTGAAAGTGGACTATATGAGCAATTTGAGCATCATACGGTGAAAATCACTGATACCTATACTGATGAGGAAAAGAAAAATAAAGCGGATGAATACTTTCATAAAATAGATACAGGTATCGTCTCTTTTTATCAAAATGAATCTTTCTATGTCGAGGATGATAATTTTGGAATCGAAAAGTACTATGAAAGAAAAGAAGCATCAGAATTATTCATTTGGCAAGATGATCAATATGTTACGACGAGCAAAGCGACTTTTAGCAATTTGGATAAGTTTTATCAGGAAGAATTTAATAAGGCTTTACAATTCCTTAGCATTGATAATGAATGTCTCACGCTCGCGCGGAAAATTACGGTTGTGACTATTTGTGAATTTCTTGTTTCATTGACCATCCCCTTTCTTATCTTTTATTTGGTTTTGCCTCTTTGTTTAAAAAACGGGGCAACTTTAGGAAAGAAATTAATGAGTGTTGGTGTCGCTTCAAGACGCAATGGCTTCGCGCCTAAAAAGAGCCAAATTGTAATACGATTTTTAGTTTTTTACTTGTTTGAATTTTTATTATCTATTCTTACTTTAGGAATCCCATTATTAGTGACCTTTACTATGATGTTCTTTACTAAAGAAAAAATATGTATTCATGATTATTTATCCGCTACAATATGCGTTGATACAAAGCTATGCTTGATTTTTAAAAACGAAGAAGAGTTTAATCAATACCATTTACATGTAGATGAAAAGGAAGTCTAGTCGACTTCTTTTTTTGAATTATCGAATTTATAAAATAATGAATTATTAATTACGAATATGCCAATTATTATTCTAAGATTGATTTCTATATGTTAGAAAATGAAAATAAAAAAGCAATATGACTTTTTTGATTTGACTGATAGTCATCCCAATACAACGGCCGAACCAATTTCTTATAAAGATAAGAATAATAATCAAATATCACCATGTACTGATGACTTAAAACTCCCAATGAATCAATATTATTTATGATGAAAAATATATTTATTTTGAGAGGGAAATGTAGATAGTTTTATTTTTACTAAAAAATGTGATGATTTTAACTTTATGCAAATCATTCTAATCCATCAGAAAATAGCAATAAAGGAAGAATTGTGTTAGAAAATATTAAATATGGATTTAATTGTCAAATTAATTGATAATATGATTTGAAATTAATGAACTATTGTGGTGATTTTAATCAACAGATTGATGGTAAATTAATGTTTTTTTGATTGAGTTATTTCTTAAAATAAAAATAATGATCGCGATTTAATCTTATTCCGGAACAATTAATTTTTTTATTAATGCTATAAATTCTAGAATGGTTTTCGCATTTTATGAGATCTTAGGATTTTGAAATTATAGATATAAATAAAACGGAACCGAAATATTTGGCGCTATTCATCTTTCGTAAAGAAATTTAGACTTTTTTGGATGCAGCGGTATTCTATATGAAATAATTGAAAAGACCATTAGATAAAAAATTTGTTTTATTCTCGTGGTTGAAAGATTTATAAATACAATTTATAATATAATTAATTAATGGAGGAATACTATGGAAATTCGATTAGAAAAATTGACGAAAGTATTCAAAGGAAATAAGGGCGATAATAATGGAACAAAAGCCGTTGATTCTTTGGACATTCTCATTCCAGATGGGAAACTCGTCGGTCTTTTGGGCCCTTCCGGATGTGGTAAATCCACAACTCTTTATATGATTTCCGGATTATTAGAACCTACAGAAGGCAAAATTTGGTTTGGTGATCAAGATGTGACTGAAGTCTCACCAGAAAACCGTGGTATTGGCTTAGTTTTCCAAAACTATGCTTTATATCCACACATGACAGTCAGAAAGAATATCGCTTTCCCTCTTGAAAACCTTCGTGTAGAAGAAAAAGTGGAAACGAAAGACGCCAAAACCGGCGAAATAAAGGTGGTAACTAAGAAACGCAAGCTTAGTGCTGCCGAAATCGATATTCTTGTAATGGAAGCGGCTAAGCTCGTCCAAATTGACAATTTGCTCGATCGCAAGCCCAACCAACTTTCAGGTGGTCAACAACAACGTGTGGCCATCGCCCGTGCTTTAGTTAAAAAGCCTAAAGTGTTACTGTTAGACGAACCATTATCTAACTTGGATGCGCGTTTACGCTTACAAACCAGAGAAGAAATTCGCCGCTTACAAAAAGATACAGGCATTACGACAGTTTTCGTTACTCATGACCAAGAAGAAGCTATGAGCATTTCTGATGAAATTGTGGTTATGAAATTAGGTGTAGAACAACAAAGAGGCGCCCCCCAAGATGTTTATAACAATCCGAGAAACTTATTCGTGGCTCAGTTCTTAGGAACGCCACCAATCAATGTTTATGAAGGATATGTTAAAGATAACAAAGTTTACATCGGTGATGACGCTATTCTAGACGCTTATGGGGTTGAAGATCAAGAAGTTTATATTGGTATTCGTCCAGAAGGGTATTTGGTAAATAGTGAAAAAGCGGTTCTCAATGCTGAGGTTGAGCAAATTGAAACATTAGGACGTGATATTTCGATTGTTTGCAAGAATCCGCATTGTTTAAAACCGACATTCAAAGTGATTGTTGACGCTGATGAAAAGGTTTCTGTCGGTGGAATTGTTTTGGGAGTCAAACCACATAAATGCTTCGTATTTGCTAAGGATACAGAAGAAAGGATTATCTAATCTTGGAAACTAAAAACAACTGGAAAGCATGGCTATATCTGGCTCCCGTACTAGTGCTCATGCTGGTTTTTACAGTTTACCCATTGATTCATACAATTGGGATTTCCTTTTTAAAGAACTATGATTATACGACCAATGAATCTTTCTTTCATTCCGTATTTAAAAGTGATGGGGGATTGACATTAGACAACTTTAAAATGGTTTTGTCATATGAGGACTTTATTAAATATGCTTTACCTAATACTTTGATTATTGTTGTTGTGACGGTTCCTTGTTCAATTGCTATTTCATTATTAATAGCGGTAGGTCTTAATTCAATTAAGTTTTTACATAAGATATTCCAAACAATCTTCTTCATGCCTTATGTAACTAACGCAATTGCTGTTGGTATGGTGTTTGCTGTTATCTTCGCAGGAACGAATGGTTTATGGAATACGATCTTTGGATTAGGAAATGTTAACTGGATTGATATGAATGCGCCTCAATGGCGGGGTATGTTTGCCTTATGCGTCTACATTATTTGGCACGCATTACCTTACAAAATCTTAATTTTCTTAAGTGGTTTACAGGGAATTGATAAGCAATACTATCAAGCTGCTAAAATTGATTCCGCTAGTAAAGCTAAAACATTCTGGAGAGTAACTGTACCTCTCTTATCACCGCAAATCGCGTATATTTTGATTACTTCAATGATTGGATCGTTTAAAGAGTATTCATCCGTTGTTGCTATGTTCAATAACAATAAAGGAACAGTTTCGGCGAATGATCCCAATATGTACACGGTAGTCTATTATATCTACGATAATATTGCTTCGCACCCGACATTTGCTTCGGCGGCTGCGGTCTTACTATTTGTTATTATTATGGCCTTCACGTTTGTTCAGAAGAAAGTTTCTGATAAACGGGTACATTATTAGGAAAGGGGATAGAAAAAATGAAAAAAATATTCCTTTGGTTCAACAAGCATAAAGCTGAATTAGCAGTCCTAATGGTGGTATTGACGATGATCGTCTTGGACGTGTTTCTATTTTTAGGAATTTCCAACGGAATGAAAACATGGCCGGTTATTCTCGTAAGTTTAATTATCCTTCTAATTGGCTTTATCGTTTATCGTTCCTTAGCTAAAAAGGTTAATAGTTTCGATGAGAAACCTGTTTATACTCAAGGACAAGTAAAGGCCGCGAAGTCTTTAACTCTAGTCATTAATGAGGCAAAACAAGATGTAAAAAGCATCAGACGCAATGAGAAAATCGCCAAGGTGGTTGGAATGATAGTTGTTTACGCTTTCTTGATCGTGATGGCGTTTGCTATTATTTTACCTTTCTATTGGATGATTATCACATCATTGAAGAGCAATTCGGAAATTCGTGATCAAGTCACCTTTTTCCCACAAACGATTCAATGGGCAAACTACGTTGTTCTGTTTAAAGGATTGAAAACAGGCGATGTATTTGAAGGAGTCATTATTGATTCTTATCATAATGTGAGTCCGTTCGAATTCTTACTTTATATGAGAAATACCCTTATTGTTGGTGTCTTCTCAACAATCGGTACGATTATTACCACAATTCTTGCCGCCTTCGCCTTTGCGCGTCTCAATTTCAAAGGTAAAGAATTATTATTCTCGGCTTTCTTAGCGACGATGATGATTCCAGGCGAAATGATGGTTATTACCAACTACATCACAGTTTCAAGTTGGCTTGATTCAACATTTGGAACATTTGCTGCCATGATTGTCCCATTCTGGGTTAGCACATTCTACATTTACTTGTTAAGACAAAACTTCAAGCAAATACCTAGCGAATTATATTATGCAGCCAAAGTTGATGGTAAAACCGATTGGCAATATCTATGGAAGGTTATGGTCCCTCTAGCGGCACCGACCCTTATTACAATCTTCATTTTAAAACTGATGGGTGCATGGAACTCATACGTATGGCCGAACTTGGTGGTCGATGATCCTAATTTGAAATTAATCACCACCGGTTTAAGAAGCTATGGTGCTTCGGCAGATGGAACACCACACCAAGGTTTACAAATGGCGGCGACGGTTGTTGTTACGGTCCCATTATTATTGTTGTTTATATTCTTTAGAAAGTATATTATGCGTGGCGTTGGCCGTGCAGGTATCAAAGGTTAATACGCTCCGGCGTTTAATAAAATATTTAAAAAGAAAGGAAAGATAAAAATGAACAAAAAACATTTAGTTTTGGCATTAGCAACTATGTTAAGTATAGGTGCTGCAGCAACTTTAACAAGCTGCGGTGGTGGTGACAACAGAATCCAAGTTGTATTTTGGCATTGTATGGGAAAAGCCAATCAAGAAAAATTAGAGGCAATGATTGAAACTTTTGAAGCGGCGCATCCAAACATCCATGTTGAGCATTCTCAACAAGGCGGATATACCGATATCGAAAGCAAAATCACCAAGGCTATTCCTGCTAAAAGAGTTCCAACTATGGCGATGTGCTATGCCGACCACGTTGCAGGCTATGGCGATAATACGATTGATATGACGTCATTTGTTAATAGCACCGATTATGTACTTGATGAAAACGGTAATGCTACTGAAGAATTAGTGGGCTTAACCGAAGCAGAAAAGAATGACTATATCCAAGGTTATTGGAAAGAAGGAGAAGAATACGTTCGTGAAGGTATTTATTCATTCCCATTCTCCAAATCTACGGAAGTTCTCTTCTATAATGCTACTTGGTTTAAGGCTCATGGCTTAACTGACACTGGCGATGCCAAAGGAAATCCTATTGTTCCTACCAAATGGGAAAATAAGGAAGATCCCAACGATTTAACAGCTATGTGGAATTTATGCCGTAAGATTAAAGAAATTGATAGCACTGTCATACCTTTAGGTTATGATTCCGATGATAATATGTATATTACCTTATCGGCTCAATATGGTATTCCTTATACCAGCTTAGATCGTACGACCGGCAAAGGCTCATTTGATTTCAATAATGCGGAAGCCAAAGCTTTAGTAAAAGATCTTAAAGGATATTATGATAGTGGTTACTTTGTGACCAAAGGAACTTTACCATCCAATACTTATACCTCCACCAAATTCAAAAATGGTGAATTGTTGATGTCTATCGGTTCAACCGGTGGTACCTCATACAATATTCCTAATAAAGATGCTGATGGTGTTTATGATTTTGATGCGCAAGTAGCTCAAATTCCTCAACAAAATACTGAGCGTGGATATCAAATTTCTCAAGGACCTTCTATCTGCTTCTTCCAAAACAGCAAAATTTCGGATGAGCAATTATTAGCTTCTTGGTTATTCTACAAGCACATTACACAACCTGTTAATAGTGCTAACTATTCTATTTTAACGGGATATGAACCAGTAAGAACCAGTTCTTATACAACTGATGAATATAAAGCTCACTTAGCGAAATTAGGAACTGCGGAGGAAACTCTTTATACCCGTGTAGCAACTTTAACCTCTTCTGATAAAGTTCAAGAATCATATTTCGTTTCTCCTGCTTTCAAAGGTTCTTCAACTGCTCGTCAACAATGTGGCGGTATTATTACCTTAGTTCTCTTCGTTGATACTGAAAAAGATAATCTCGATAAGAAGATCGATGAAATATTTGCCAAAGCGGCCGAAGAATGCCGTATTGCTGCTTTATAGGATTAATTGATGATTAAAAGTATTAAGAGAATTGCTGCTATCGCTTTATTAGCGATGGCGGCGATTGTCCCCATGACATCTTGTGGAGCAGGAGAGATGGTTGACTATGTAGAACAAACCAAAATTGTTTCTACGGATTGGAAAACATCCAATTATCGAACAACAGGTGTTGGGGTAGTTACTCTCAAAAGATGTGTTGATGGTGATACAGCGCATTTCTATGCTGGATCAACAAGCTATATTATTCAAGGCCGCTTCAATGGTGTCGATACTCCTGAATCGACAGGTGTTATTGAGCCGTGGGGCAAAAAGGCCGCTAGTTTCACAAAAGAAATATTATCAAATGCGAAAACCATTGTTTTAGAGACTGAACCAAATAATATAGAAAAGAAACCAGAGGCTGATTCCACCGGAAATCGTTTTATGGTTTGGGTTTGGACTTCTGAAAGACCGATTGAAGAAGAGGATGGTACACAATTGCGCTTGCTCAATTTAGACTTAGTGCAAAATGGATTATCTCCTTCCAAAGGTACATCGGGTAGCGTTTATGATGATGTTTTCTTAGATGCCGATGCGCAAGCACAAAGGCATAAATTGTTTATTTGGTCCAAGGAAGATGATCCGGATTTCTATAATGGAGAAGCGACCATTACTTCCTTACAGGATATCTTCTCTAATCCCGAAGAGCATGTAGGGGAAAAGGTTTATCTTGAAGGATATGTGACTCGTACTATGGGCACTGATGCGTATATTCAAGATGAATTTGAAGAAGAGGATGGAACCTATAAAATGTATGGCTGTTACATCTTTACGATGTATAAGGACTATAGCATTTTAAGAAAAGGTAATCATATTGGGGTCACAGGAAAAGTGGCTGAATATAATGGTTCTTATCAATTAGTTGATGTCAAATACAATTCTCAACAGGCTATCAAAGATGGAATGGTTGATCTTGGTGATCCCTTAACATCCGATGAAGTTAATGAACGCTTCATGCAAACGATAACTATCGATGATGCTCAAAAAGGCGTTGGAATGGGGACTCTCATTAAAATCGAAAATTTGCGAGCGACCGGTGGTTATGGTGGCACAGAAGAAAAAGACAATAATGGCGTTAATTACGAAAAGAATTCAATGACTATTTATGTTAGAGATGCCGATAACAAAGAATTCCAAATTCGTATTGATGACAAAACTTCAATCCGTGATACCGATGGTATCAAGGTCAAATCGTTTAATTACTTTGTTAATTTATCAAAAAATGGTGTGACCTTTGATTTTGCAGGATTGATGGGCCGCTATGAAAGTGAATTTACCGGAAAAGTAGAGCTGCAATTAATGCTGGTTGTTACTTCGGATATTACTTATCATGGCATGTAGACTTATTTAAGGTTTTATTTAGAGTAATTCATCTCTAATAAAATAAAAAATTTAAAAGAAAGGACAAAAAAATGAAAAGAATTTCAAAAACCGGGTTCGGAATGTCCTTGCTATTAGCGGTCACCGTAATGGCAACCGCTTGTGGTCCAAAGGATAATAGAACCCCTGAAGAAAAAGTTGCCGAAGCCAAGAACATTCTTGTCTATGATGGACTTGATAGCACAATGGCAGATTTCCCCTTAATTACTTCATTTGAAGATATCGCGGGTGTTGAAATCACTTATACGGCTACCGACGAAGGAGGCAATGCCACTGAATTTTTGAAAATAAGTGAAGATGGCAAAACCGCTTTGGTCAAACGTCCAGAAATTGATCAATTTGAATCTGGATATGCTTTAGCTTTATTGAATGCTACTATTTCATGTGAAGATGCTCAAGATAGCAAACGTTTCGTTGTTAAAGTCATCGAAGGTGGCATCGAGGTTAAAGCTACTGAATTTAACGCTCTTACTTCTGCTGATAAAGATAAAGTAGTTAGCTTTAGAGGCGTCGTTCTTACGATCGGCGATGGCTGCGCCCTTGTCGGCGATGACACTGGCTACGTCTTTGTCTATGATAGCAGCGCTATTACCGATGAATTAAAAGTCGGATCTTATGTTCAAGTCGATGGTAGTGTATCATTCTACAATAATGCTGCACAGTTCTCTTATAGTGCCACTACCAAACCAACTCTTACCATTCTAGAAGGTAACCCAAGCTTCACACCAAAAACCTATACTCTTGAGACATGGGGTGGTGCGGAATTAGATACCTACTATGGTTACACTGCTGCCAATGATTTATTTGGTCATTATGTCAGCGTTACCGGTTTATTAACCGTCTCTGGCAAGTACTACAACATTACTGTTGATGGTACAACCAAGAGTGCTGGTGCCTCTGTTTGCTATCCTGGTACCGATATGAAAGCCAAATTGGCGGAATATGATGGAACAACCATTACCATTAAAGGCTACTCATTATATAACAGCCATGATTATGCATACTTCTCAGTCGAGGAAGTTACTCAAGTCAATCTTTCCGATGATGATAAGGTTGCTAATGCGGCTACAGCCTTAAAGATTGTTTCTGAAACAGCTGTTGACTTTACTTTACCGGCGGTTGGATCTTATGGAACAACCATTACCTGGACCTCTGATAACGCGGCGATTGCTGTCGGTGCTTTAGATACTACGAACAATGTCTATCCAGCTACCGTTACTACATCGGATACTGCTGATATTAGCGTCAAATTAACCGCTACTATCACTTTAGATGCTACTCACAAAACAACCAAAGATTTCACTGTTACCGTTTTAAAGACCATTAATTATGATCATGCCGGTACAGCTGCTGATCCATATTCAGTTGCAGATGTGAATAAATATGCGAGTACACTTGCTGTTGGTGCAACTTCAGATGTCGAAGTCTACACCAAAGGTATTATTTCGGCGATTACTACTGCTGTTGACACTTCCTATGGCAATGTTACCTTCAAGATCTCCGATGATGGCGCAACCACATCCCAACAATTCTTAGTCTATCGTTGCAAATGGTTGAACAACACCAAATTGACCGATGTTGAGCAAATCAAAGTCGGTGATGAAGTGGTTATTCGCGGTAAAATTACAAACTATAATGGAACCTTAGAATATGCCGCTAACTGCTATTTACATAGCACATCCAATCCTTGGACTGCACAATAAACCGGAATTTGCGATAAAGTCAATCTCGGTTTAACCACTGCTATTTACTGTTGAATAATAGTAGCGATAATTATATTTAAATAAAAGCATATAATCAAACCAGATTATATGCTTTTTGTTATGATAAATGCTATAATAGAATTGATGATTAGGAGGAGATACTATATATGAAAAAGATAATTAGCTTGTTGGCGATTCCTCTTTTAGCCCTAACTTCTTTGGGACTCAGTGGATGCAGTGATAATAATAAAACCAATTCTCCACTTATAATTTCGGAAGTGATGGACGGTACCGGCAACAATCGTGCTTTAGAACTGTACAATGTATCTGATAAAACTATTGATTTATCAGCGTATTCTTTAGAAATGCAATTTACAAGTGAAAAGTCATTTATCGAAGAATTAGATGGTTCATTAGAAGCAAATAAAACTTTCGTGATTGTTTCGAATACAGCGGATGATGATTTAAAAGCTAAGGCGGATATGCTTTCTGATTTTGGATTTGACGGTCTTCTTTTCACAGGTAAGCAGCCGATTATTTTAAGAAAGAATAACAAAAAGGTGGACATTGTTGGTACAGAGAATTATTTTAGTGATTCATTCTGTGTTGATTTGACTTTAACTCGTAAAAAAGAGTTTTTATATGGTAGGAAGACCTATGATGAATATGATTGGATTCGCTACCGGGAAAACGAACAACAATATCTTGGCACTATTGACGTCTCTATTACGGATAGTGAATTATTGAGCGGACCTAGATTGGAGTCAGAATACTTGACGATGCCATTTTCGGTGGAAAAGAGTGCCGGTCAATTCTACGGCGGTGGCGGCTTGATGATTGTAACCGTCAGCCAATATGTTGATGGTGATACAACGTGGTTTAATTTTTCCGATAAGGACGAAATGGATCGGTTAGGATTACCGCAAATCTCCAAGGTACGTTATCAAAACATCGACACCCCTGAAAGCTATGAAGGAAATATCCAAGAATTTGGATTGGTAGCGAAAGAGAATACCAATGCTATGCTAAAAAAAGCAGGCATGATTCAGGTTCAAACCATTCTCGATGGGAGTATTGTTGACACTTTTAATCGAATTTTAGGATGGGTTTGGATCGATGGTGAGCTTCTTAATTTTGATGTAGTCAAAAAAGGCTATAGCGAAGTAGCCTTTGGCTCTGTTGATAACATGTCCTATAAAGGAGTTACTTATACGAGCTTCTTATACAACGCCATGCTTTATGCTCAAAGAAATAAATTAGGTAGATTTGGTGAGATAGATCCTTATTGGGATTATAAAACCGGGCATGTCAAAGATGGCATTCATGGTAATGAAAAATAGATGATATTTATCGCTTTTCTATATTAGTAGGTCGTTATGGCTTGTTTTCGTTCTTAATTGTTAATAAAAAACTTGCTAATGATGTTTGATCGTGTTAATATAAAAAAGCGCATTGGACCGTTAGCTCAGCTGGTAGAGCAATTGACTCTTAATCAATGGGTCATAGGTTCGAATCCTATACGGTTCACCAGGAAATTAAATGGTTAATAACCATTTTAGAAAAGAGAATTGAATGAAATTCTCTTTTTTTATTATCTCCTAAGGAGATGAAAACCACACGTTAACACGTGTGAGAAATGAAAAGCTTAAGCTAAGTAGTAGAAAAAGAAAAGACCTCACGATATGATACTTATGGTCTGGCAACCAAATTAACATAAAGGAGGTATCACTCATGAATGACGATTCTAGTTTATCACATACTCGATGGAATTGTGAGTATCACATAGTATTTGTTCCAAAGTATCGAAGAAAAGTAATTTTGTTAAGTGACAAAGTAAACGCAAAAAAATAGAAAGAAAAAGGAAGGAACGAG
>CAZOUY010000013.1:0-33114 GCA_964583155.1 uncultured Coprobacillus sp. | reverse complement strand
TTTTGTATGCTTTCTTCAATATTTATTTACAAGAAAAAAATAACACAATGGCATTCTACTTTCAATCGTTTATCCGAAAAAATGCATTTTTCAATGTCAATTTGCCTTTTGTTCACTAAAACGGAATTTTCTTTGTCAATTTACGACTGACGCGTTTGTTAATGTACAATACATGTGAGACCAAATGCTCAAAAGAAAGAAGAAAAAAAGTATTTAAATCCAATATCAATAAACAGAGAACATCCTGAAACACATGATTTGAATGGTCTCTTTTTTTAAGAAATGATTATTAAGTATAACAACTATTTATTTGAAAATGTTTCATATTGCAATTAAAAAATAATAAAGATAAATATGTAAAAAAACACCACTCAATTAAGAATGGTGTTAATTAATTATTAGAAACTTATTTTTAATATCTAGGAAACATAAGTAAGTGAGCCCTTGCCACCAGAAATACCATTGGTATTTGTTTTATTACTATAACCGACGTTATTAGGACCTTTTCCCAAAGCATACATACCTGGTGATCCAGCATAACCGATAGCAGCATTATTATCAGCAATAAATAATGAGCCATCTATCATAGATCTATAGATTTCATTAATTAAAACATCGCCAGTTTTGCCTGAATTTCCGCCTTTTCCCGCGTATCCGGCATCATCTTTATTGCCTCCCCATCTGTTAGTTTGGCCTGTATCCCCTCCATTACCGCCTTTTCCGCCGTTTCCCGCTTGACCTGAAAGTTTATTTAATGAAATAAGCTCTATCTGCATCGGAATCTTAATATCAATATTAGATGCTTTATATGGTAATCCTGTAAATCCCGTACTTCCGCCATCGCCACCTTTACCGCCAGCGCCTGCATTTCCACCTTTGCCATTACCATTAGGGCTTCCAGTCCAAGTCTGCTTACTTCCAGCACTTCCGCCATTTCCACCTCGTCCGCCAGCTCCACCTTTACCGCCAGCTCCGTTTTGATAAATAATTGCTTTATTATTTTCGCAGTTAATTAATAGTTCATTACTCAAAATGCCAATGCCTGTTGAGCCTCCATTGCCACCATTTTGCCCGTCAGCACCATTGCTTCCATTTCCTCCATTATTGGTACTATCTGATTCAGCATTGCTTCCGTTTTTACCATTAATTCCATCTAATCCGTTTGCACCATCGCCACCTTTTCCTGGCACAACAACGAATTCATTTGCTTCAATATAGCATTGTTCATCGGCAACAAGACTATTTCCGCCTTGACCACCATTACCAGCTCTTGCAGAACCTTGAGAGCCTTTTCCGCCATTTCCGCCATATATTGCAAAATTAAGTAAACCTTCTGCATAAAAATTCAAACATTCTATGCCATTGCCGCCAATATATCCATCTGTGCTACTCGTCGTTGCATCTCCGGCATCGCCACCTTTAATAGTGACCAACGAGTTTTTTCCTTTTATTGTTAAATTATTCGCAATTATACCCTTCGTACCATTCATTTTACTTGTCGTATTCGCTAAAATTTTTAAAGAAGAGGCCTCACCACCATAAAAATTAATACTCTTCCCTTTAATTATAGCTTCATGTGAATTGGATCGACTTTCAAGATAATTTTCACCTTTGAACATAATAGATATGTTCTCAAACTTAGTAAAATCAAATATGCTTTCGCCATGAGAAGAAAATAGTCCGAGATTCTTAAACACTATGTCCGGCTCTATATCCCAATTACCCTCAAATTTAACTGATAAATCTCCAACCAAATTATCTAATAAAATACCATATTCATCTACCTTATTATATAGTCCCTCAAAAATAATTTGATTAATTGGAATTCCTTTATATAATGGATAAATACTTAACACATTATCTGAATAAAATTCATAATCAATGTTTTTTACTACATTATCTTCGTCACGAGTATAGAATGAATTTAAATTGATTTTCATAATTCCTAAATTAGGAATAACTGATAAAATCTTATCATCGAATTGTAAATCAATGATTTGATCATACGCCTCTGTATAGTCATGCTCAATTTTGGGTAGATTACTATTTGAACGAGTAAACTCTATTGTATCAAAGCGGCTTCTACTAAAAGTAGGATCATCCTTAGAATATTCTAAGCATACTTCTGTTGATGAGATTACCGAATATTTTGTTCCCACTAACTTTTCTTTGGTCGAATGATCATAAACTTCTAGAAAATATACAACAATATTGCCTACCAAAATATGTCGATAATGACCGACAGCGGAAATATCTGGTTCGAAGGTATAGGAAACTTTCTTACTATATGTTTCAGTCTTAGAAACCGCACGGGTCACCGAATCACTATGTGAAGTTGTAAACGAGGATGAAACCGATATAGAGCTTTTTATTTCAAACTCTAATATGAAAGAAGATGACATACTTGCTTCAATAGAACTATCAACTTTAGCAGTTTTCGAAACAACGGATTCTAATGTTGACTCAATAGATTCTGTAGTTGAAACGGTTGTCGTAAATTCTAAAGTATCCT
Organism: uncultured Coprobacillus sp.; assembly: GCA_964583155.1. Lineage (GTDB taxonomy): Bacteria > Bacillota_I > Bacilli_A > RFN20 > CAG-826 > CAG-826. The sequence goes on along the minus strand of CAZOUY010000013.1, from coordinate 30,602 downwards.
TAGTTTGACCATTATATTTTTTTGTTTCAACATTCTCTTGCAGTGGAACACTTTCAATTAATCCGATTTGATAAATGTAATAATCGTGATTATATACAGTGAAGGCCTCCGTCAAAATACTATCACCATTGCTATCTTTAGCCTCTTTTACTCTATATGCATCACTATTATTAAAGAGATCTTCTGTCTTAACAGAATCAGGTAGTTCTAGTGGCTTTTCATTTGGGTTTTCATATGTAAAATTAACTATATTAGAATAAAGCGAAGAATAGTATTCATTACTACCAATACTTTTAACCATTGCTTCGTGATTGCCACTTTTCAAATTTATTGTTAAAAGATCGAATGAATTAAGATTACTGCTGTATTCTTCTCCATCAATTTTAACAAAATAATTCGTGGCAAATTCTACAACATTCCACTTTAAAAAACCATTATCATATCTTAGATTTGCTGGTGCATCAAGTTGTTTTTTATCCTCTAATTCGCTATTAGAGGATCTATAATCGTTTTGATCATAAGTTCCACAAGAAGCTAGAACCCCAACTGCCAAAAGGCAAGTTAAAAAACATAATTTATATTTCATTGATAATTTCCCCTTTCTTATTTGATGACGTTTCAGTCGTCATTTGCGTAGCCGCAAATGAATTTTTGGTTGCAGCAAAAAATAAAGCATTAATAAGCCCAATAGCTAAATAGAAATTTTTGAATTTAAATAAAATTGGATAAAGAAAAAATTCTGACTTCGCAATGATAAAATCCACAATAGCATTTGGATGAAAACAATATGGATAATATGGCTGAATATTTTCGACACTAAATTTTTCAAACCCATATGTTAAACTCATGCTTATAAAATATATTCCCAGATAGACTATTGAATAATACGCCAAGATTTTAATATCACTAGCATTCTGTCTTCATACTTGGAAAACAAGCTGGACCAATTATAGGAAACCAGCCAAATATCTTTTCTAGTAGAGTCTTCTTTCTTGCTAATCTTTGCTGCATTGAAGAAATAAAGTGAAACGCCCATCCGTTTTTTGCATGCTCTTTTATTGCATCATTAATCGGGCTAGTGGCAGATTTCAAAGTATCATTAGATATTCCAAGTTGCATTTCTTTTTTTGAAGCGTAGTTATAAACTGTTGATGGAATAACAATTGTTTTATACACTAACATAATATTTCTCCTTTCTAAAAAATACATAGATTTGCTTAATCTATGTATTTTTTTCTCAAACACTAGTCTTTTTTATGGATTAATGCATCGTTTTTTTATATGAAACAATTGATATTACCAAATACTAATGATATACTTTTTGTGAAAAAGCACACAGATTAAGCAAATCTATGTGCTTTTTTATCTTTTTCAACACACAATCTTTTTCCTAATTGATTCATCATAGCTTTCTTATGCTCAAGAAGAGAATGCGTATAGCGGTTGAGAGTTATCAAACTATTTTTATGTCCTAAGATTTCCGATAACGTTTTAACATCCATCCCATCTTCAATAGCCCGAGTGGCAAAAGTATGCCGAAGAGAGTGAAATCCCTTATGCTCGATTGCAAGTTTTTTTAAAAGAGAGGAAAATGTTTTTTGATAGGATCGAACTTGAACTCCACAATCGCCTTTACCCTCCACTAAAAATAAAGAATGGCGGCTGTTATACAGATCAAACAAATAGGGTGTTATTGAGTGAGGGATAGGAATCAAACGATATGAACTTTTTGTTTTGGGAGTCTGCATTTTCTTTTGATAATTGCCCTCTATCCATATATCAAAGCATGTTTGGGAAACTAAAATTGTCTCATTTTTAAAATCAATATTATCCCACTGAAGTGCTAGCAATTCGCCGATACGAAGTCCTGTATATAAGCATAATAAAATTCCAAATAATCTTTTGCGTTTCTTATTTTTCAAAATGTATTTTTCGATTTTATGTTGTTCTTCAATCGTTAAACAATCAACTCTTTTTTCTTTACTGTTTGGACAGATTATTTTTTCACTAATATTATTTTTAATGATTCCTGCTTCCACCGCCCGCTTTAAAGATAATTTAATGACAGACACGATCCCTTTTATCGTATTTCCAGCATATTCTTTACGAAGATTAGTAATATAGGATTGTAATATTGTGAGATTCAATTCATCAATATTAATGTTTCCCAATTCTTTTTTTAGATGATAATCCACTATCATCTTATATTTTTTATAAGTACTATACTTGTATATTGATTCACAATACATCAAAAGCCATCTATCCAGCCACTCTGCATATTTCATTTTTTTCTTCATTCTGGCAAACAATTAAAGTGTATTTGTCAGTAATCCTTTCTATAAAAATTGAAGGATGCAGCATGTTAATAATTACTTTCATATTATCAATGTAATTCAAGCATGATAAAAAATTTTTTCTTAAGCGATTACCAACTTAAGCGTAGCATCTTCCTTCATATTTTATCTTTGTTTATCACTAATAAAATATCAATATCCATTTTTTAGTAAAACAAAGTGTTGAGTTGTAAATGATGTGAGACCAAAAAAGTGAGAAATAAATCAAGTATAATCTAAGAAGCCAAAAGAAGAGAATTTAGTTATCGGTAAAAAGATGTGAGGTAATACCTTTGACCAATGATTTGTTGAAGTGAGATAAAGGAAACAAGGATAGTGATTTTCATTAGACATACATTTCATTAAATAAGCGTGCTATAAACGACATATTTCTCGAACTTTGAAACTACCATTAGAGTAAGCTTTACAAGCGTGGAAGCGATTATTCAAATCATGAGGTTTATATTTGACATTCTGTGTTATAATATCCATGTGTTTTAGATCCTTTCTTTGTTTGATTTGGTGATTAACATTATACAGGATTTAAAACACTTTTTATTTGCCTTCTTTCTTTTGAGCATTTGGTCTCACATGTATTGTACATTAACACAAACGCTACGCCATATAGGATTATTATTTTTTACAGAACGCACGAAATATGATAGAATAATAAAGATTTATTCTGATGATTCAATCTATTAATGAAGCAATAGTTAAAAATACAAAGAAATGTTATTCATATTTATAAAAGAAAGGTTGATACATAATTATGGAACAGCAAATAGTGCAAGAAAAAAGAATCACAATATGGAAACGACTGGGCGTATTTATTTTAGACTGCTTGATGAGCGTCATCATCTTTTTAGTTCTCTTATATACGGCAACTAATCCTCTTATAAGGGTTGTTGCTAAAAATGACATCGCTACGATGAACAACGCCTATCAAGAAACATGCGAAAAATATGATTATCCTTACCGCGCCGAATCTCTTTATGGCCTTTATACCTTCGATCAAAACACCTATTTAGATTACTTAATTGATAATGAACTTGAAACGGATGTTGAGAAGGCCTATGATAAATGCCAAGCTATTTCTCAAGCGATCGATAAAGAACTAGCGTCTAACCAAGAATACCAAAAAGGTTATAAACGTTTTTATAGCAATTATGTCGTTTTCACGATTTTAACCATGTTTTTGCCCCTTTTTGTTTTTCAATTGATCATTCCTCTTTATAGTCATAAAAAACAAACACTGATGATGCGTGCCTTTAAAGTGGCCCCCGTTGAAAAAAAATCAAATGTTATTATTAGCAATAAAAAAGTGCTGGGGCGTTTCTTAATCATTTTTATTTTAGAAACAATTGTGGTTTGGTTGCTTCTAAGTGCCGTCGGAATCATTTTCATCATTTTAGGATCTCTCGCTTGTATATCGATCACCAGGCACTGCTTAACATTCCACGATGCTATTTTGCAAATAAAAGTTGTCGATCAAAATTATGCTTATCAATAATACCCAAAAGAAAAAGCCTTCCTGTTATAGAAGGCTTTTTTTGATTACAATAAAATTGTCAAAGTGCCATTTGTTATGCGATCACTAGATTCCGCATTAAAGAGCGTTATTCCCTTTCCAATAAAGTTAATATGAACGACTTCATCAACCTTATAGTCGATAGTTCCAAAGACTACAGATGTAATAACTTCGTCATTCAATCGCACTTTAACGGTTGTTTCCATACCGGAAGGTAATGTTGAATATACAACTCCCGAAGCGCCGTTTTCACTATCAACAATAGCGATGCTCTCCGGACGAATGCCTAAAACCACCTTATGGTTCGCGCTCTCCGCTTCATCTAATAATGCATTGCTTAGATCTATATCCTCTTCGGATTTGAATTGTGCTTCAACACCATTGAAGAGAACATTAATGGTTTTCGAATCAACTATCGAGGTCACTTCAGCATTAATAAAGTTCATGGTTGGATTTCCAACGAAATCGGCCACAAATAGATTATTCGGTTTCGCATAAACCACAAGTGGCGGATCATATTGCTGTAGTAAACCAGTTTTCATTAAGCATACCTCGGTGGCGAGCGTCATAGCTTCGAGCTGATCATGCGTCACATACACAAATGTTGAATTCGTCTCGGTATGCAATCTTTTTAATTCCGTTCTCATCTCTAAACGCAATTTGGCATCAAGATTGGAAAGCGGCTCATCCATGAATAACACTTTAGGTCGCGGTGCTAAGGTTCTCGCAATGGCAACACGCTGCTGCTGTCCACCGGATAATTCGCTCGGATAACGCTCGGCAAATTGCTCGATTTTAAGCATCTCCAGCAATTCTTGAACGCGAGCCTTAATATCCTCTTTTTTCCATTTTAAATTTTCTAATCCAAAAGCGATGTTTTGATAGACCGTCATATGCGGCCATAATGCATAGTTTTGGAATAAAAATCCGACATCACGTTTGGCCGGTGAAACATTGATTCCTCTTTCAGAATCAAATACTGTCACACCATCGATCGTAATAACTCCCGATGTGGGCGTTTCAAGTCCGGCAATCATTCTGAGAGTCGTCGTTTTGCCACATCCCGAAGGACCTAATAAAGTGACAAAGGCGTGATCTTTAATAACCATATTCAAGTTATCAACACCGACAAAATCGCCCCATCGTTTGGTGACATTTTTTAAAACAATTTCTGGCATATTATTAACCTCCTACACCTTTATCAATTGAAGCCCCGGTGACTTTATTGACAATTAAATTAATAGCTAATACCGTAACAATAATAATTAAATTGATACCATTACTGATTTGCGTCGAATCATACGCTTCATAATTTTGAAGAACTGCCGTTAATAACGTTCCTGAGCTGGTTAACAAAACGAAAAGCGATAATTCTCTCATACATGAGACAAACGGTAATAAATACCCGGATATAAAACTTGATTTTTGGATCGGGAAAAGCACTTTAACCATACGCTTCCACCACGGAACTCCAACAATAACCGCCGCCTCTTCAATTTCATTAGAGAGCTGCAGCATAGCATTGGTTCCAGATCGTGATGCAAATGGCATAAATTTAATAGCGCCAACAATAATCAATAATGGAATAGACCGATATAAGAAGCTAAATGACTTAGTACAGGAAATAGCAAGATATATCGTCGAGAATGACATTGCCGGAATCAAATAAGGCAAGAAAGCGGTATTGCTTACAAAATTCGATAACTTTCCGCCCCGGCTTTTCGCTACCGCATAACCGATCAATATTCCAAAAGTACCGGCAATAATAGCGCATGCCCCAGAAATTAATAATGAATTTAAGAAGGCAGTCCATATGGTTTTATTGCGCAAAATGCCAACCGAGCCACTGATATAAATATTGGTTTGCTCCGTAGTGGTCCAATAATAAGTGGTAAACGTCGAATAATCTCCGGAAACCTTTAAAAACGACTCTAGCGCAAACGATATCAATGGAACAATCGCAAAGAAAACCGTATAAGCGATAACAATTGTGGTAATAAGCGGTTTGGCGACCTTTCCTAGTTTAATCAACGATACTTGCGAGGACTTACCGGTAACCGTGGTAAATGATCGACGACTATTAGTTACACGTTGATTAATCATCATGATACAAATACTAAATAGCATCAAAATCGTTGCCACAACGTAACCTTGTCCCACCGAAGTTGAAGAATTAAACAATCCTTTCATTTTTAAAGAGATCGTATTAAATCCATTCTTTCCTAAAAAGACAGGAACAGTATAGCTACTGATCGAGCTAGCAAATACCAACAAAATAGTCGAAATTAAGGCCGGCATCACTATCGGTAAAGTGATTTTCCGTAAAATCTTGAATCGAGAAGCCTTAAGAATAGTCGCGGCTTCCTCTAAATTGGCATCCATATTTCGTAGAATACCACCGATTAAAATGTAGGCAAAGGGAGCATAGTGAATGCCTAAACAAATAGCACATGGCCAAAAGCCATAGACAAGAGAACTCGGAACTGCCGCTCCCGTCATCGCCTGAAGCATCCCCATTTGCGCCTGTGCGCCACTTAGATTAATCGTATTTTTAAAGAAGTTTTCCCAGAACATAGCAATGGACCATGATGGCATGATGTATGGGAAGACAAAAACCAAAGATATAAATTTTTTGGCCGGAAAATTAGTTCTAGTAATTAAAAAGGCAATCGAGCCCCCGACAACTACAGATATGAGACATGAAACCATGGACATCAACACTGAATTTAAAAGAGGCTTCCAAAATAAACTGCTAGAATAATGATTTTTAGCTTTAAATAAAGTGCTATACCAGTGATCAAATGTTAAGGTACCTATTTTCCCGATCATCGATTCTCCGGAATGGACTAGGAATGTGTTGTATAATAAGTAAATTAAGGGAATGATCACAAAGATCGTCAATATTACAGCAAAAACAACCAAAATGATATTAGAAGGCTTCGAAAAATATGTTTTCACATTATTCATTCGTTTATTAAAGGGTGTTAATACTTTTTCTTCTTCAACCACGGTTGTTTCATTATTATTGGGACCAGCACCTTCGCAAAGAAGTTTTTGCTTTTCCATTAAATTTCCTCCTAAAAAAGATGGTGCCTTCATTATTTTCATTATTAAATGATTAACGAAGACACCTCTTTATTATCCTAATAATAATTGTAGACTATTCGTATTGTTGAACGAATTCAAAGACATCACGATAGTTTTTAGAAACATATTCTGGATCTTCAATAACTAGTCGAGTCTTCCACCAAGCTAATTCTTTATCGGTTGAAGCGATATCGGCTGTTTTATTAGCAGAATAGTATCCATCTAAAGCGCCCCAAGCAGCACCAAATCCTGCTTTAGAAAGTAAGTAATTGATGAATGCGCAAGCAGTGTATGGATATTTGGCGTTATCGGCGACCATCGCATACATTTTATAGCAGAAACCGCCGAAGCCTTGGAGATTATCCTCTAATTCGCGAGCCGGATAAGTCAAGTTTGCCTTATCTTCAGCAGCGACACCAGTAGCCTTTAAATCTTTGTTTTTATTAAGATTGACAAGAGCCATAGCGCCACTCTTGCCTTTGGCAACATCTTTACAAGCAGTACCATCAGAGCTATGACGTTGGGTATTGCTTAAGAATTCAGCAATCCATTTGTAGGCTATGTTTTCGTATTTTGCTTCAGGAACATAATCATGTCCATAGAAAGCTTTGTAAGCTGCGGTTAATTTTGTAACCCACTCCTTGGAGGTTAACATAACTAAGAAGTTCATATTAACGTTCTCGGTTGATGGAGCCTTGAATGAGGTATCATGAATATGGCCGGTGTCTTCTTTGCTACCCGCTAATTGCCAGACGTTTGTCATATAATTTGTAAGCGCTCCGGCAGTAGCAGTGTCAGCATTAGTGCCATCGTAATTTGTATTGTTATACATAAATACTTTGTTAAGATAGACAGCCGCTAACGGTTCTTGGTCATCCGCAGCAATATTGGCCTTTTCATCTTTCGGGACAAAGTTTACTAAATAATCTAAATTCAACATTTCATTTTGGAGTTTATTACCATCTTGTAATAAAACCATATCAGCAACATAGGTGCCTGAAGAAAATGCTGTTGATAATTCAGTGTAGGTTTCGGCATCGCCTTTCTTGGTATTTTGAGTTTTAATACCAGTCTCTTCTGTAAACTTAGTTAAGGCTTTTTCCAATTGTGATGAGTTACCATAGGTTTGTAAGGTACCATCTCCAATCTCTGCCTTAGCCTTTTCTAATAACTCGGCATAAGTCAATGTCGAGGCTTCTTCGACCACTTTTTGCGTTTCTGATTCTTTTTTTCCATTACAGCTTGTCATGGATAATACCGCTGTTGCACAAAACGCAAAAATGGCTAACAATTTGTTTTGTTTCATTTTGTTCTCCTTTCAATGATATAACGAAACTTTAGTAATATTATATAACTACAAAAAAACCTTTGCAAATCGAACAAATGAATTTAAATCGCGTTTTTTTATCTTAATAATTATATTTAATAATTTATTTAGAGCATTTTTGAAATGAAAGCGCTATCTTATTTTTTTCTTGATATAAAACCTTGAAAGTGAAAGGAATATTTGGGAATGAATGAAAGGCGAAGGGCTTAGCTTCATAATTCAGCCGATCATCAAAACAGGAGCCAGTTTGATAAAGAACACTATTAGTGGCAGAACTTCCTTCTTTTTCAAAATCTTGTGCCCATAGTAAAGATAATAAATAGCATGGCTTCCCGTTAATGGTTTGGGTCAAAGATGTCGTATTATTATGAGCAAAATCGAGATGATAAGTCGATAATTCTTGTGGAAGCTCCGTCTTAGGATCAGTTATCTCATCATAATATCCATGCATTTTGTTACCGAAGTTAGTGATATAGCCGAGGCGTGCATCGACATGATAAACTCTAAGCCCGCTTTCTTTTAAATTTTGATATTCCCAATTTGTTGTAGTGTCCGCCTTATGGAGTCCTGTTGGTGTATAATATTCCAATAAAAGATACTCATCCATCACCGTATTCTTCCATGAAGGCGAAATAACAATACATTCGCCCGTTTTTTCAAAAGAATGCAATTCTAAGACACCTTCATCTTGAATAACATATGGCGTGGTCCAATTGAGTAATATTTTGGAAAAAGCATTATGATCACCAATATTTACATCCATCATATCGAAGCGAGCGGTTGCCAAATACTGCTCATTTGCGTCTTCCGAATAATAATCCTTAAGTCCAAGCATGTGCCCGGTTTCATGTATGTAAACATGGGTTTCCGGCTTATTAGTAGCGTAGAACATAAAATGATAGCTCGCCCACGAATATAAAGATCCAAATGGCTTATCACTATAGGTCGATGTCCCTTTGCTATTATAGGTATGAGCCCATAAAAACGATTCGTTCCTATTATTGAAGGGAGCACTATAAATTAGCCATACGGCGTCAATATAGCCATCTTTATCTTGATCGAAATCATCGATATCATCGAAATTATGACGATACCATTCAATAGCCTGTTCGAGAATATATTGACTCTTCACTTGATAAGTTATCAAATTTTCCATTTCCTGCACTGTTTTATTTAAAGAAAACCATGGCGATACTTTCCCACTGATGGTGAGTTGTCCATAGCTGGATTTGTTGTAATAGGAAGCCACCGATTCATAAAATGTCTTGCTTTTGTCTCCAAAAAAAGCATTATGAATATATGTTAATGATCCTTCCACGCCACCCTTTAAATCACGTGCAGGATAATCGCTGAATTCCACGGGGATAACTAAGATCCTTTGATCGCCGGTGGATGGTAAATAATGCGTACCTTGATTGCAAATTTCAAAATAAGAATCGCGAAAAGCACTCTTTCGCGTATAAAAATCTCCTTCTTCATCCTGATGAGTGTTAAGAGGAGTAATCGGTTTATGATAAGTTATAGAAGAAGAACAGGAAGAACAAATTAAGATGCTGGTAAGAAACGTCAAAAAACGTTTATATTTCATAATTATCACTCCTCTCTTCTTGGTTTTAAAATAGCACAATCATAAACAAAAGACCATATTATTATGGCCTTTTATAATCGATTAAATGATAAAGTTGCGCCATTTTCATCAATACTCGTAATTTGGAAAGTAAATGGTAGCGGGCTCTCATCATTAAAAGTAAACGATTTGAACGTTGTAGCTCCAAAGCTATCTCCTTCTTTAAATAAAGTATAATTCGTCGCGGCAATACTATGCCCGGTCATTAAGCTATTGGATCCTGATGCTTCTAAAAGATGAATTAATTTATGACTCTTATCAACCAAAGATTTAGAAGCGGTATTCGAAGCCATAACTTGACTATAGGAATTTAAACTCAATTCGATCTCATCGGTGTAATTGGTAAACTTCCAATTATTATCATATGCACTTTGGCGATACGTTCCTAAACGGGAATCAATATGATAAACCTTCACGCCGCTTTCGGTAAACATCCGTGAACTAAACGGATATGGTGATAGCGAGTCAAAATGATTTAAGGAAGTCGGAGTGTAATATTCTAGCATCAAATACTCATCAAACATTGAACCATTCCAATTATTGCCGACTATGATAAAATCTCCCGATTCCACAAACGGTCGAATAGTGATGGTGCAATCGTCTTGCACAACATAGGGTTTAGTCCATCCTAAAAGGGCCTTCGAGTAAGCATTATGATCACCGATATTACCATCCATCATATCTAATAAACCAGCTGCCCCCCAATCATAGGGATCATAGGTATAATAATCCTCTAATCCCAAAATATGACCGGTTTCATGGATATAGGTATGAGCATCCGGAAGGTCATAGCCTCCTTCAAACATGAAATGATAGCTTGCCCAAGAATAGACATTAGCCACCGGATCATCGACATGAGGCTTTTGCCAAAAATCTCAATATGTAAAAGCCCATTGGAAATTAGAACTGGCAGTATTACTGTATGGCGCACTATAGACAAGCCAAACCGCATCTATGTATCCATCACCATCTTGATCAAATTCTTCGATGGATGGCCATTGATTTTGGGCGGCGTTTTGCTTATACCATGACACCGCATTTCGTAAAATACGCCAAGTGGGTTCAAATCCTGCAATCGCTAATGATGCACTGCTGAGCGTTTTTTCAGTATGGTACCAATCGGTGACAAAGCCATCAATATTCAATTGGCCATAGCTTGATTTTTGATAATAGCTTTTCACAGATTCCCAGCCGGTTTCCTCAGTTTCCCCAAAAAAGGTAGCCTGCAATCGCTCGCGAGCGGCGTTAGCCCCTCCCGTTAAGTCGTCGCTAGAATAATCGGTAAAATCAACCGGAATCACCAAAATCTTCTGTGAGCCAAGCGAATTCAAATCGGTTACTATACCATCTTTAAATGAATTGGTACTTGCTTTAACTTCCTTCATCGTTATTCCTAATTGCTCTGCGCGATAATAAGGAACATTGGGAACCACGGTTGATGAGGAAACATCCTTGTCTCTTTGACAGGATGATAAAGATAGAATCATCGTTAAAAAAACAAAAAATATACTTTTCTTCATAAAACAACCTCAATCTAAAAATAAATCCAAAATAGGTATAAAAAAGATAAGGTAGCCCCTTATCTTTTTCTTATTTACTTAACGCTTGGCATTAAAGACAATGGTTGCGCCTTCATCAGTGACTGATTTAACCTCGATAACATAATCAAGCATCGATCCATCGTTAAAGGTGAAATCGACAAATCGTGAATTATGACCAAAGAATGAGCCTTGCGCGAAGATGGTGCTGTTAGAAATCTTTTTGCCACTATCTCTAAAGGAATTTCTTCCTGTCGCTTCTAACAAATGAATCAAGGAATTAGAAGCTTTAGCACTACGAGAGCGTGTATTAGAATGCGCGAGCATCGTTGTTACATATTTCTCATTGTATTTCTCTTCTGTATAAATTTCATCAATATATTTAATTAATGATGCGGATTTGCTACCTTCTCTATTGTAGATAGCGGTATCGAAGAGCCCTAAACGAGCATCAATATGATAAATCTTTAAGCCCTTTCTTGTCGGAAGCTGCGGATAGCCTTCTTTATAAAGCTCATTAGCGTCTTTCTCATTCAAGCCTGTCGGAGTGTAATACTCGATCATTAAATACTCATCATAAGCTTGGCCATTCCAACCGTTCTTTACGATAATGCAATCGCCATTTTCTTGGAAAGGTTGGATGGTTATTTCGGCATCACCTTCCACCACATAGGGTTTAGTCCATCCATATAATGTTTTGGAAAAAGCACTATGATCACCGACATTGTTGTCCATCATATCGCCACCGCCACATGGGGCCCAGCTACCTTGATCATAGGTATAGTAATCTTCAAGTCCCATTAAGTGGCCCGTTTCATGAATCATCGTGCGAGCATCGGCTTTACCGCCATAGCCACCATGAATCATAAATTGATAAGAAGCTGAACAATACGGAACAGCCACTGGATTATTAACATCGTATTGATTGTTATTGGCAGTCACTTCCGGATTGTTTAAATCCCAATATGTGAAGGCCCAGAAATCATCGCTGCTATAAGCCTTAATTCCGGCGGAATTAACAAGCCATACTCCATCGATAATACCATCCTTATCTTGATCGAATTCAGTAATATCGGGCCATCCTTTAGAGGCTGATACTTCTTTATACCATTTAATAGCGGTTCTTAAGAAGTACCAGGTGGAATTATAGCCATTATTTCCACCTTCACTATAAGAAACATCTTTCCAATATTCCAATAAATCAGGAATCGATTTGTCAACCATAAACCAGTCGGTTACCAAGCCTTCAAATACCAATTGTCCATAGCTTGATTTATAATAAAAGCTCTTTAATGATTCCCAGCCGGTCTCTTCTGCTTCGCCAAAAAAGGCGGATTCGATAAAGGCCTTCGCATCGGCACGGGCTTGTTCTTGAACTTCAACCGTGTCATTGGCGGTTTTATTCATTAATGTGTAAGCCGGAAAATCTGGGAATTCCACTGGAATAACCAGTAATTTTTGCGTACCATAGGAATCCAAGCAACGAGTTCCTTCGGCTATTTGTAACTCTTTGAGTTTGACGGAATAATCGAGTGAATTGGTTTGCCGATAGTTTTGACCTCCGACTCCACTATCTTTTACATATCCTTCCGGCCATGCATCAGCTGAACTTGATGATGCAGGAGTTGTACTTGATGTCGGTGGAGTGACTGAACTTGAGGAAGGGTTATCCTTATCACAACCACTAGCAAGGACTAAAGTCATCGCAAGTACTGATAAAAAATATGTTACTTTTTTTGCCATTGTCATGTACCTCCATATTCCCATTTCGTTACGAAGATGGTTATATTTAGTATTATATCATTATGATATATTAAATGCTACTATTTTTTATTATTGATAGTAGCTCATGATTTTGCGCGAAAAATCGTTTTTTTAGCCAATTAGCGGGATTCTAAGTTTGATAAAAGAAGCCCTGCAATTATTTTTTAAACTAATAAAAAGGCCGGTGTTACCCGACCTTTTTTATTAGTCTTCAATATATTGTTTTTTGACTTTTTCCATCGTTTCCGTCACATCGAATGAAGCCAAAATTTCTTCTTCTTCCTCTTCACTGCGAAGTCCGGTTCCGGCGGGAATAAGTCGTCCGGTAATGACATTTTCCTTTAGGCCATGAAGGCGATCAACCTTACCACGAATTGCCGCATCGGTTAAAACGCGTGTGGTCTCTTGGAAGGATGCCGCCGATAAGAATGATTCGGTCTCTAAAGCAGCTTTGGTGATACCAAGGACCAATGGTCGGGCTACTGCTGGACGTTTTCCTTCCATCAAAGCCTTTTCATTTTGATTGGTAAAGTCCACTACATCCACTCTGGTTCCCGGTAACATCTCAGTGTCTCCACCTTCTACAATTACCATTTTACGGAGCATCTGGCGAACAATAACCTCAATATGCTTATCGGAAATGGCAATACCTTGGGAACGATAGACCTTTTGAACCTCTTTTAGAATGTATTTTTGAACGGCGGTTACATCAGCAACTTCCAGAAGCTTCTTCGGAGAAATCGTACCTTCTGTAATCTTTTCCCCATTTTTTACTTTCTGTCCGAGTTTGACACGTAAACGGGCTCCAAAATTCGTTAGATAAGTCTTTTCCTCTAAATCATTACGAACTCGCACGGTGTAACGTCCGCTATTCTCCGATATTTCGACAATTTCACCGCAAATATCTGAAATAACAGCTTCACCTTTTGGAGTGCGTGCTTCGAATAATTCTTGAACACGGGGAAGACCCATTGTAATATCGCCACCGGCAACACCACCGGTATGGAATGTTCTCATGGTTAACTGAGTACCAGGTTCACCAATTGATTGAGCCGCCATAATACCAACCGCTTCTCCGATAACAACCTCTTTGCCAGTAGCAAGGTTACGTCCATAACAATGTTTGCAAACGCCATCTTTGGTTTCGCATCCAAATAACGAGCGGATTTCGACATGCGTAATACCGGCTTTCACGATATTCTTTGCATCATCTTCACTCATTAAAGTATTGCCGGGCACGATAACTTCACCGGTTTCCGGATGAACAATATCACGGATCGAATAACGACCGGCCAAGCGATCTTCGAGTGGTACGATAACCGCATCTTGGGAGGTATCACGAATTTCCGAGACGACAAAGCCATGATCAGTATGGCAATCCTCTTCCCGTACGATGACATCTTGAGAAATATCAACCAAACGTCTCGTTAAATAACCAGAGTCGGCTGTTTTAAGAGCGGTATCCGCTCCACCCTTACGAGCACCATGCGTAGCAATAAAGAATTCACTGACAGTCATACCTTCACGGAAGCATGACTTAATCGGTAATTCAATAGATTCGCCTGAAGGCTTGGACATTAAGCCCCGCATTCCTACTAATTGTAAGAAGTTGGAAGTATTACCACGAGCCCCGGAAGCACTCATCATGAAAATCGGGTTGCGTGATTCCTTCGCCATCTTATCCTTTAATAGCTTTTCAACCTTCTTTAATACGCCTGTATCGCGATCGCCCCAAACAGCAACCACTTGTTGGTATCTTTCCTTATCGGTCAATAAGCCTTTTTCATAAAGGTGTTGGATGACATCGACTTGACGATCACCTTCAGCAATCAATTCTTCTTTGCCTTCTATGACATTAATATCGGCAATGGATACTGTAATACCCGCTACCGTTGAATAGGTAAAGCCTTGATCCTTCATCTTATCCAAAACAACGCTTGTTTTCGTTGTTCCGTAACGACGGAAGGTTTCATTAATAATAGCGCCTAATTGTTTCTTACCAAATGGTTCCCGAACAGGCAAATTAGCGATATAAGTTTTGAGATCTGTGCCCTTCGGAACAAAGAATTGCTCTAAATCACCGGCTAGATTCTCTTTGCAAATATCATTTAAATATGGGAAATCGTTTGGATAAATTTCGTTAAAAATGATCTTACCAACCGTAGTAATCAAATAGCCATTTCTCATTGTTTCGCTAAATCCTGTCTTATTTAAAGCACGACCGGGAATAACGATACGATTATGGAGATGAATTTGTTTGGTTTGATAAGCCACAATAACTTCATCTTTATTGCGGAAGACTTTTCCTTCACTCGCCGCATATAGAGTATAAAGCTCAGCTTCATCATCATCGTGGCGAAGACGGCATTCTTCAGCTTTCTTTAAAAAGTCCTCTTTTGTTGATTCTAGGGTCAAATAATAATTACCTAAAACCATGTCCTGAGATGGAGTAACAATCGGTTTACCATCCTTAGGGCCTAAAATATTATTGGAGGCCAACATCAAATTCAAAGCTTCTTCTTGAGCCGCTTTTGAAAGTGGGACGTGAACCGCCATCTGGTCACCATCAAAGTCAGCATTAAAGCCCGTACAAACAAGAGGATGCAAACGAATAGCTCGTCCATCAACTAATTTAGGCTGGAATGCCTGAATACCTAAACGGTGCAATGTTGGCGCACGGTTTAATAATACAGGATGCTGTCCAATAATCTCTTCGACAATATCAAATACGCTTTCTTCATAGCGGTCGATAATTTTATCAGCCTGCTTATGAGCAGTCGCATATCCTCTTTTAATCAACAATGAAGCGATATAAGGACGTAATAATTGAATAGCCATTTCACGTGGTAATCCACATTGATACATTTTAAGATCAGGTCCAACAGCAATAACCGAACGTCCGGAATAGTCAACACGTTTTCCTAAAAGATTCTGACGGAAACGCCCTTGTTTGCCTTTTAAAGCACTGGAAAGTGATTTCAAAGGACGGCCTCCGGCACCTTGAACCGGCTTATTACGACGGCCATTATCGATCAAAGCATCGACAGCTTCTTGAAGCATACGCTTTTCATTCATTAAAATGACCGATGGAGCGTTCATATCAATCAATTTCTTTAAACGCGTATTACGAGTAATAACCCGTCGATATAGATCGTTTAAATCAGCGGTGGCAAAACGACCACCATCAAGTGGTAGCATTGGTCTTAAATCAGGTGGAATCACAGGAATAACATCCAATACCATCCATTCCGGCTTGTTATTGCTGGAACGGAACGCTTCGACAGCCTCTAAACGCTTAATCAATTTGATTCTCTTTTGATTCTTTTGGCCTTGAGTATCTTTAAGTTCGGCTTGAATTTTGGCTAATTCGGCATCCAAATCAACTTCGCGTAATAAACGCTTAATAGCCTCGGCTCCTTCACCAAATTCTGCTCCCGTATATTTTGCAATAAAGGAAGAAATAGTGTAGAAATCAAAAGTTTCATTCGGTTTTTCCATTTTAGCAATTAATTCTTCGCTTCGCGCAAAATCATAAGAATCAGGATCTAATTGCGGTTGGAATTCTTTAATAGCGGAAATAAAATCTTGACGAGCCGTTTTTTCATCTAAGAATCCCCGATAACGAAGGACTCCCGATGTGCCCGGGTTTAAACAAATATGAGCCGCAAAATACACGACTTCTTCTAATTGCTTCGGTGAAACATCGAGAATCAATCCCATTCGCGATGGAATACCTTTTAAATACCATATATGAGTACAAGGAGAGGCAAGCTCAATATGCCCCATTCTTTCACGACGCACTTCCTTAGAAATAACTTCGACGCCGCACTTTTCACAGGTAATACCTTGGAAACGAATCTTCTTATACTTTCCGCAATGGCACTCGTAATCTTTGGCTGGTCCAAATATTTTTTCGCAGCAAAGACCACCCATTTCGGGTTTTTGTGAACGATAGTTAATGGTTTCCGGCTTTTTTACCTCACCATGAGACCATGCACGAATTTGTTCAGGAGAAGCTAGTCCAACTTGGATAGCCGCTAATCGTCTAACATCAAACATATCTTGAACTCCCTCCTATTCCTTGTCCTTATTATCATCAACGATTACCATATCTATGGAATCATCGACAATATAATCGCTTGTCATTTCACGAATCGAAGAAGAAATTTTTCTTTCTTCCGCTTCATTTTGTTTCGAAATAGCGGTAATATCAATCTCTTGTCCTTCTTGATCCAAGAGACGGACATCAACGGCTAATCCTTGTAATTCTTTTTGTAAAACCAAGAATGCTTCAGGAATACCCGAACGAGGAATACTATGTTGCTTGATAATCGCTTCATAAGTTTTCTTACGACCAACACGATCATCAGATTTGATAGTTAAGATTTCTTGTAAAATATGAGCAGCGCCATAAGCTTCTAGAGCCCATACTTCCATTTCTCCAAATCTTTGACCACCATTTTGAGCTTTACCTCCCAATGGCTGTTGTGTCACTAAGGAATAAGGTCCTGTGGCCCGTGCATGCAATTTATCGTCGACCATGTGAACTAATTTAATCATATACATGACGCCAACAGAAATACGCTCATCAAAGCGATCGCCCGTTCTTCCATCATATAAGACGGTTTTACCATCTTTTTCCATTCCGGCTTTTTCCATCAAGTCAAAAATCTCTTCATTGGTCATACCATCAAAAACCGGTGTCGCAATCTTCAACCCGAGTTTCTTACAAGCCATACCCAAATGAATTTCTAGAATCTGACCGATATTCATACGCGAAGGAACTCCTAAAGGATTGAGCATGATGTCGATCGGTGTGCCATCCGGCAAGAAAGGCATATCTTCAACAGGTAAAATACGGGAAATAACGCCCTTATTACCATGTCGTCCTGACATCTTGTCACCTTCGGAAATTTTTCTTTTTTGCACAATATAAACGCGAACGACTTCATTCACGCCAGGCGCTAATTCATCGCCATTATTACGTGAAAAGGTCTTAACATCCAAAACAATACCGGCTCCACCATGAGGAACACGTAACGAAGAATCCTTGCCATCCTTGGTCTTTTCCGCAAAAATAGCCATTAATAGTTTTTCTTCGGGTGTTGGTTCCGTTTGTCCTTTAGGCGTCACTTTGCCAACAAGGATATCGCCTTCTTTAACCTCGGCGCCGGGAATAATAATGCCGCGTTCATCCAAGAAGGCCTTCGCATCCTCATTAATATTAGGAACATCACGAGTAATTTCTTCAGCTCCTAATTTCGTATCACGACATTCTAAATCATATTCTTCAATATGAATAGTTGTATAAACATCATCTTTTACCAATCTTTCTGACATAATAACAGCATCTTCATAGTTATAACCGTTCCATGTCATAAAAGCGATGGTCACATTTTGTCCTAAAGCCAAATCACCATTTTCCATAGCCGGTCCATCAGCAATCACGTCATGAGCTTTTATCTCTTGACCGACCTTGACTATTGGTGTTTGATTCATACAAGTTCCTTGATTGCTACGTCCAAATTTTTGCAAACGATATTCATGATCGTTTTCGCCATCGAAAATGATAATCTTTCGCGAATCTACATACTTAACGATACCGTCTTCTTTGGCCACAACCGCACTTCCTGAATCACGCGCAATAACATGTTCCATACCTGTCCCAACAAAGGGAGCGTGTGGTCTTAATAATGGCAAAGCCTGACGTTGCATGTTAGCACCCATTAACGCTCTTGTCGTATCATCGTTTTCTAAAAACGGAATACAAGCCGAAGCGATAGAAACGATTTGCTTTGGTGAAACATCGATATAATCAATTTCATCTTTTTCAGCAATAACGTTATCGCCGTTAAAACGGGAAATAACCTTATTATCGAGAATTTGACCATCTTCGCCTAAACGAACGTTTGCTTGAGCAATAACATGACCTCTCTCATCATCTGCCGAAAGATAGACCGCATCATCGAGAACGCGACCTGTTTCTTTATCCACAATCCGATATGGCGTTTCAATAAAGCCATAAGGATTAACTTTTGCATAAGAAGCCAAGTTATTTATTAATCCGATGTTTTGACCTTCTGGTGTTTCAATTGGACAAATACGTCCATAATGAGAATAGTGAACGTCACGAACATCAAAGGTCGCACGATCACGAGTTAAACCGCCAGGTCCTAAAGCGGACAAACGGCGCTTATTGGTCAATTCAGCTAAAGGATTCGTCTGATCCATAAATTGTGACAATTGCGATGTCGCAAAGAATTCCTTAATAGCGGCGGTTAAAGGACGAATATTCACCAAAGATTGTGGTGTGACGTTTGCCAAATCCGCAATAGACATTTTCTCTTTAACCGATTTGCCCATTTTCGAAAGACCGATTCGGAATTGATTTTCGATCAACTCGCCGACACAACGCACGCGTCGATTGCCTAAATGATCGATATCATCGGTATTACCAAAGCCATCCATAATATTCATGAAGTAAGAAAAGACCGCTAGAATATCCGGAATTGTAACACACGCTTCGGTTAGTGTTAAATCGGTACCAACGATTGGGGCGACAATTGTGCATTTTTCATCCGCATAAACCCGGATAAAATTCACTTTATCATGACTATCCAACCGCGTATTAATCGAAACGTGGCGAACATGAGCCCCTTGTTCAAAGAACTTTTGCGATTTTAAATCTTCGACCATTTCCTTCGTTAAAAGAGTGCCGGTATTATAAATAACCTCACCATCGGCTGACACTAATGGCTCTGCTAAAACTCTTCCGACTAAACGATCGTAGATGCCTAATTTTTCAGCATATTTATAACGGCCCGCTCTTCCAAGATCATATCGCTTATGATCAAAGAATTTTTGTATCAAATAATTGGCAGTACCTTCTTCAGTTACTGGTTCACCTGGTTTTAATTTACGGAAAATCTCGCTCAAAGCCTTTTGAGCTGTATTAATATCCGCATCCTTTTCGAGCGTTCCGTGCAAATTATCGCGGACACCAAATAAATCTTCGATTTCCGCGTCACTTTCTAACCCTAATGCTTTTAATAAAATGGTGGCATACATTTTACGTTGGCGATCGATACGAACCGATAAAACATCTTTTTGGTCCGATTCAAATTGAAGCCACGTGCCTCTTGTAGGAATTAAGTCTCCTTCATAGAGATATTTACCAGACTTGTCCATAGTTTTCGACATATAGGCGCCTGGCGAACGCACTAATTGGGAAACGATGACTCTTTCCGCACCATTAATAATAAAAGTTCCACTTTCAGTCATTAACGGAAAATCACCCATAAACACTTCCGATTCCTTGATCTCGCCTGTTTCTTTAAAACGCAAGCGCAAGGTTGTCCGTAATGGAGCACTATAGGTCATATCCCGTTCTTTACATTCCAAATAATCGTATTTTGGTTTGTCAAAGCGACAGCTCACATATTCAATCTGTAAGGTGTCACTGTAGTTGGAAATGGGAAAAACATCATTTAAAACTTCGTTGATGCCTTTCTCAACAAACCAACGAAAAGATTCAGTTTGAATTTCCACTAAATTAGGTAATGGTAATGATCCACTGATCTTTGAATAATCGATTCGGTCATTGTTGAGATACTTTATTTTGCTATTTTTATCCATGAATTTGCACCTCTCTAATCATAGTTTTTGTTTTTCTTTTTTCGCCACATAAATGTAGTACCCTTTTTCCTTTTTTAATAGATCACAATTACCGAAGACCTTTTTTATATAGGCTTCAGCGGAATGAGCACCATGAGATTTACGGATGACGATAAAAAGAGAACCGTCATCATACAAATGGTCATAAGCCCCGCGAAACATCTCATAGATTACGGTTTTGCCCGCACGAATCGGAGGGTTAATGACGATTGAATGGAATAATTCGTTTATATTTTCGTAAATGTTGCTCAATCGACAAGTAACATTTTCGAGGTGGAGCCGTTTAATGTTGATTTGTGTTAAAGCGATGGCTCGTTCGTTTATATCAGTAAGCACAAATGTTGATGTGGGAATAAAGTACGCAAGCGTTAATCCTAACGCTCCATATCCACATCCTAAGTCAAGAATCTTTCCTTGCAGTGGAAAAGAGAACAGCACTTTCAATAAAGCCTTTGTCCCCTCATCCACTTGTTCTTTAGAAAAGACACCGTTGTCGCTTTGAAAAGATAATTCTACACCATTTATATCAAATTGAATGATACGCGGTTTAGATGAAAGACCAGGAATATTGTCAAAATATTGTGGCACTAACATACCCCCTTAAATGCGACAAAAACCCGCCTTCAAAAAAGCAGGTTTTAATACGATAAGCAATATAAAAATTACTTGATTTCAACTTCTGCACCAGCGGCAACAAGAGCTTTCTTGTGTTCTTCAGCTTCTACTGGTGAAATATGCTCTTTAATGGTTGATGGAGCAGCATCAACTAATTTCTTCGCATCCATTAAGCCGAGGCCTGTGATAGCAACAACTGCCTTAATGACTGCAACTTTGGCAGTGCCAAAGCTCTTTAAGATCAAGTTAACTTCGGTTGGTCCTTTAGCCGCTTCTTCTTCGACTGGTGCCGCAGCAGCTGCAACTGGAGCAGCGGCGGTAACGCCAAATTCTTCTTCAATAGCCTTCACTAATTCGTGAAGTTCAAGAATGCTCATTTCTTTAATGGAAGCAATAATTTCTTCATTTGTCAATTTTGCCATTGTTTGTTTCCTCCTATTTGACAATTAGTTTTGTTTGTCAGCCACCGCTTGAATAGCACAAGCTAATTGGCGTACAGGTGCTTGTAAGCACGATAAGAGCATGGAAATAAGTCCTTCGCGTCCTGGTAAAGTAGCGATAACCTTCATTTCGTCGGCGGTTAATACTTTACCGTCAACGATTCCGCTCTTGATGACGAGATGTTCATTTTTCTTGGCTGCTTTAGCAATAATTTTTGGTCCTGCAATCGCATCATGCGAGAAGACATAAGCGTTTGGCCCTGTAAAAGAAACATCCAAACCCAAGCTATCAATCGCTCTTTGCACAAGAGAATTTTTGTAGACTGTCATTTCGGCTTGTTCAGCTCTTAAAGAGCGACGTAAGGCGGTAATTTCCGCAACGGTCAAGCCATGATATTCTACAACGGTCAAAGAACCTGAAGATTTAATCTTTTCGGTTATTGTCGCAACAACTTCTTGTTTTTCCTTCAAAACATCTTGATTCATCGTTACACCTCCTATTTCTTCATTTTTTATTGAGGCTTCAATATACAATGAGTTATAGCCCATCATGTAAAATGGGAGAATAATTTATTGATTATTCATTACCTCGGCAACATTATTAAGCCCCGTGGCCGTTGCTGTCTATGGTATATTGAATGCTTATTAATTTTATCGACCTTCAAATGTGATTTTAATAGCCGGACCCATGGTCGTATGAATCGCAGCATTTTTGATATAAGTGCCTTTAACGGCAGATGGTCTAACCTTCACGATCGTCTCACAGACAGCTGTTAAATTATCGATAATTTTAGATGTCTCAAATGAGCAACGCGCTATCGTGACATGGATATTGCCTTCTTTGTCGACACGATACTCGACTTTACCAGCTTTAATCTCTTGGATAGCCTTCGCGATATCCATCGAAACTGTTCCCGTTTTGGGGTTTGGCATTAATCCTTTAGGACCTAATAAACGTCCCATTTTTCCAAGTTCACCCATCATATCAGGAGTGGCGACAATGATATCAAAGTCAAACCAATTTTCCTTTTGGATTTTTTCAAGCATTTCTTTGCCACCGACAAAATCCGCTCCTGCTTCTTTGGCCTCTTCGACCTTGTTTGTAATCGCTAATACTTTTTTGGTTTTTCCGTTTCCATGCGGAAGAATCAAAGTACCGCGAATTTGTTGATCAGCTTGCTTTGGATCAACATTCAAGCGAAATGAAACGCCAATTGTTGCATCAAACTTTACGGTTGAAGTTTGTTTGACAAGTTCCGCCGCTTCAGCAATGGTGTAAAGCTTGCTAGAATCAACTAACTTAGCGGCCGCTTGATATTTTTTACCTTTCTTCATAATTTCCTCCTTAGTGGTACTATCGGGTTTTCCCTCCCACGCAAATTTTAGTCGTCAATAACAATGCCCATATTGCGCGCTGAACCGGCAACAATTTTCATAGCGGCTTCAACGTCATTGCAATTTAGATCAGGCATCTTATACTCAGCAATCTTCCGTAAGTCGTCTTTGCTTATATGACCGACTTTTTTGGTTTTGGAATTGCTCGAGCCTTTTTGAATACCGGCTGCTTTTAATAGCAATCCGGCTACTGGTGAAGTTTTGATAACAAAATCAAATGATTTGTCCTCATAAGCTGTAATGATGACCGGTACAATCTCTCCACGACGATCTGCTGTCTTAGCATTAAAGTCCGTGCAAAATTTCGGCATTACAATTCCAGCTGACGCCAGTTTAGGTCCTGGTTTAGCTTCACCGCCCATAAGTTCTAACTTAACGACTTTTGCGATCTTTTTACTCACGTGACATTCCTCCTTCTTTCAAGTTTTTTTGTCCGTGTTGTGGTTTTATTGGATGAATCGCTTCATCCTTCCACACCTTTACGTCTTACTATGCGCGCATAAACATTCGCGCTGTTTAATGATACAATATTGATTTGGACTTGGCAAGTATTTTTTAGGAAATATTTAATAAATATTTTTTTCGTAAATCGCAAGAAAAAAACGGAAAAGTGAATAAAAAGTATTTTAGTCTGACATGCCCATAAATACGATCAAACGGAACATAACTGAAGTCATAGACAAAAAGGTTTTTTTGTTCTACAATATTTTTAGTTTTCAAAAAACGGAAAACGTTTTTGGAGAAAGGAAAACTATGAAAAAAATCAAAATAAGGCCTTATCTGCAAGTTTTATTAAGTTTTGCAATTGTTATTTTTCTTGGTTCATTCCTTTTAGTTTTGCCTTGGAGTCATCAAAACAATCATTTCGGAAACTATTGGGATTCTCTTTTCCTTTCTACATCGGCGGTCTGTGTGACCGGCCTATCGCCTTATGCCGATTTATCTTCGACATTAAGCTTATTCGGAAAAATTGTTCTTCTGTTATTAATCCAAATTGGCGGACTGGGCTTCATCACTATCTTCACCTTTTTCCTTTCCGTTTTGGGTGTAAAAATCGGGGCTATTGATCGGTTTGTCTTAAAAGAAGCCTTGAGCGTCAACAAGTTTTCCGGAGTCATTAGCTTCGTAAAAAAAGTCATACGCTATACATTTGCAATCGAAGGTATTGGAATAATAGTCAATTTATTTATTTTTATACCGAAATTTGGCGTCGGACAGGGAATTTGGTTATCGATTTTCCATGCAGTATCCAGCTTTAACAATGCCGGCTTTGATCTTTTTGGTAATTCATCCTTGATTTCCTTTGCAAACAACATACCTTTAAATATCGTCACTATGCTGCTTATTATCGTCGGTGGAATTGGCTTTCCTGTTATTGAAGATATGATCCATCGCCGTCCCAAAAAATGGTCTTGCTTCACTAAAATTGTTTTATTCACTACAGCCTTTTTAATTATCTTTGGAACATTAGCGTTATGGGCAACCGAATATAAAAATGGTATGACCTTTTTAGAAGCTCTTTTTCAAAGTGTTTCGGCACGAACCGCCGGCTTCGCTACAATCAATATGGCGGATTTATCCACTCCCGGTGAAATTGTGATGGAATTATTAATGTTTATCGGAGCTTCACCGCTATCAACGGGTGGCGGTGTTAAAACAACAACTCTTTTCGTTATCATCATTGCCATCTTCTCTTATATCCGTGGAAAAAATCCTGTGGTATTCAATCGAAAACTATCACAGAATTCTGTTACTAAAGCAATGTCTTTAATCTTTATTGCTTTTGGTGTGTTATTAGTAGGCTTCTTTTCCATTTTAGCCATCGAAAAATATAGCGGTTCGGAAGTATATTCCAATACCGGTGGTCTTCTCTTCGAGTCTTTCTCTGCTTTGGGAACCGTCGGATTTTCACAATCTCTGACGCCTAATTTACAATATGGAAGTAAAATGGTATTATGTTGTTTAATGTTCTTTGGTCGTGTTGGGCCAATGACAGTGATGAATGTTTTTTCAAAGTCTTTCTCGCAAGAAGAAAAAGAACATGTCCGTTATATTGAAGAAAATGTCGTTATAGGATAGGAGGAACCTTCAATGAAAAAAACTTTTGCGGTATTTGGATTAGGTCAATTTGGAATGTCTATTGTTGAAGAATTGGCGATGCATGATGCTGATGTGATCGCTATCGACATGGACGAAACAAAAGTAAAGAAAGCATCGAATTTTATCCCCACCGTTTTCATCGCCGATGCTACCGATGAAAAAGCATTGCGTGAGTTAGATATCCCCAATATTGATCACGCCATCGTCGCTTATGGAAATAATATTCAAGCATCTATTTTAACGACCGTAATCTTAGTGGAAATGGGAATTAAACATTTGACAGTCCGCGTTGATAATGAATACTATGTGCCCGTCTTAAAGAAACTCGGGGCCCATGAGGTTATCTCTCCCCAACGGATGGCAGGTAAAGGCCTTGCTAATCGCTTGGAAAATGAGTCCTTTGTCGATTATTATTCTTTGGAGGATAATTTCTCGGTAGTCAAGGTTTTAATAAACAATGACTTTAAATCTCAAAGCATTTCTCTTTTAAATCCACGTAACACTTATGGTGTTAACTTGATATTGATTAGTCGAAAAAACAAAACTTTCGCTCCTAAAGCAAACGATACAATCGAAAGCGGTGACATTATCTTTGTGGTTGGTAAAACTAAAGATATTGAAAAATTCAATCGGGCTTTAAATGGGTAAAAAGATAAAGGCTCGCGATATAATATCGCAGAGCCTTTTTATTTTAAATAATACTTAATCGTATCTTCAATCCAATATGAAACATGCGTCTTTTTTAATTTATCGAGTCGTGGTGTTAACTGCTTATACCACATTAGGCCATCGCCTGCATCATGCCAAAGATCGATAAATATCTCATGATACTGTCCGTCATAAAGATCATTTGATAAATATTCCAATGCATCTTTGGCAATGATCGTTATTTTATCTTGATGATCAAATTGAGGCAATATGATTTGCTTAAAAAGGGCGATGACTTGAGGATCCTTTTCAATGATGGTGAGAGATTGGACATCAGCCTTTTGTGAAACCATATAAGCATAATAGCCCAATCCTAACCCACATGTTAAAACATTTCCTTTAGCCAATTCAATTGGCTTTTTCATGGTTTCTATTTCATTGGGCGTTACGCTCATCCATAAAACATCGTTTTCATAGATCGCAGGATACGGAAAAGGCTTTGTAAAATACCCGATTTGCGGATATACCGCTCCATTATCATCATAAAGATAATCGCGACAGATAAAGCTCTGATATGCTTTATATTTCTCATGACCAAGACGCCATTTGCCACTTTTTTTATTGGGCAAGATAATATTTTTATAGTATTCATTGTTGCTATAATATTCAAAGCTCAATTCATTGATCATTTTGGAAAGATATTGATCGACCCAGGGAAAGTCATCATGCGCAAAATCTAAGTATTGTCTTAATAATAATTGGAAAGCCCGTTTCGATGGCAATCCTAATTTCATCATTTTTTCCATTTGATTCGTGGTAATCGCTGCATCGTTATATATGAGGAAATACTGCAATTGCCGCAAGATGATACCGTTTCTTTCTATCATATCTAGATCAGCCATATTATTTTATTCCTTTGATTCTTTTGTTGAGCATTATTGAATTTAAAATAGCAATCAAGGCCACGCCGACATCGGCTAAAAGCGCTAGCCACATTGAAGAGTATCCAATAACAGCCAAAACGTAACAAATTCCCTTCACGGTTAATGACATAACGATATTAAAGATAGCCGTTCTGTGGACTTTGTGGGCCACTTTTTTAGCGTAAATAACATTTTCAATGTTATCATTCATGATCACCATATCGCTCGCTTCAATCGCGGCGTCACTTCCCAAGGCTCCCATTGCCACACCAACATCCGCTCTTGTGATACTAGGGGCATCGTTAATTCCATCACCCATGTAGAGAACCTTTTGATACTGCTCTTGATTTAAAAAGTTCTCTAGTTTCGTTACTTTATCAGCCGGTAATAATTCCGCATGGACCTCATCAAGATGCAAATCCTCAGCAACTTTAAGAGCATATTGTTTTTTATCGCCCGTTAACATAATAACCTTCATTCCTTGCTGATGAGCACTAGAAATAAATCCGGATGCTTCGGCTTTTATTTCATCATTCAAAACGGCATAGCCTGCGTATTCACCATCTACTTCCATCATCAAGATGGTTCCGATTTCATCAATATGAGGAGCTGATGAGATCATACGCGCGTTACCGACTTTAATATGGTGATTTTGATAACAGATCTCAACTCCTTGACCGGATATCTCATTTGAATTAGTGATCAGTGAAGAATCAATCGGCTTTTGATAATACATAACTACTGATTGGGCAATTGGATGATTTGATATGCTCTCAGCATATGCCAAATATTCTAAGAAGCAATCGTTATATGGCTCTTTGATATCCAATTTAGTGATATTAAAGCGGCCTTTTGTTAAGGTTCCGGTTTTATCGCAAACGATTGTCTTAACTTCACGGAGAGCATCCAGATAATTTGCTCCTTTAACAATAATTCCTTGATGCGCCAAACCTCCCATGCCTACAAAATAGGCTAAAGGGACGCTGATAACGATTGCACATGGACATGATATAACCAAAAAGATCAGTGCACGATAGGCTGAATCGCGCCATGAAACGCTAAAGATCGGCGGAATAAGAAATATTAAAAGAGCCACCAAAAACACGACTGGAGTGTAAATACGAGCAAATTGACTGACGAATCTTTCAACCTTTGTCTTTTTCTCGCCATTCTCTTCAATCAATTCTAAAACTTTATTAGCGGTTGAATCCTCATACTTTTTAACGACACGCATCGTAATATGACCGGATAAAAGTACAGTGCCCGATAAGACTTCCATGCCTTCGTTCACATTAATAGGAACTGATTCTCCTGTCAAATTAGAAGTATCAATAGTTCCTTCGCCACTTATAACAACACCATCAACAGGAATTATCGCACCAACCTTAACCTCAACTATTTCATCAATCAACAAATCTTCTGGATCGACGCTGACTAAAGCATCATTTCTCCACACATCGGCTGTTTGCGAACGTAAAGCGATAGTCGCGCGAATCGTGTTGCGTGAGTGCTCCACCGATGCGTCCTGTAATAATTCACCGATTTGATATAGAATCATGACCAAAACAGCTTCGGGATATTCCTGAATAATAAAAGCGCCAATTGTCGCTATACTCATTAGACTATATTCAGTAAAGAATTTCTTTTTAGCAAAATTCTTAACCATCATAATCAAGACATCAAGTCCGGCGCATAAATATGCCACGACAAAGATAATTATTTTGAGCGTTTCCGAAAGCTTCCAGAAATAGCCAAACGCTAACATGATGCTAGCAACAACCAAACGAATTATCAGCCATTCATGCTCTTCTCCAAAAGTCTTATCATGCTTTTCTTGTGTCGGCTTTTGTTCGTCGTTCATAGTCAAAGTTATTCCTGATTCAACTTCGAGAATTTTTTGTAATAATTCATCGATAGAGTATTCTTTTTCCTTATAGGTCACAAAAAGTTTTTTACCAATAAAGTCTATTACCGCTTTTTCAATGCCTTCATCTTTCGATAAATATTCTTCAAGCTCACGGGCGCAATTAGCGCAATCGAGACCTTCGATATGATAAATCTTTCTCATTCTTCTTCACCTTCCATCACATGTTCATGAACAATGCTCAATAAAATAACAACATGACCATCGCTCAAAGAATATAGCGCTTTATTACCTTGCTTTTCGCATCGCACTAAATTGTTATCGCGCAATATTTTTAATTGATGGGATACCAATGATTGCGAGGCACCTATATTTTCTTGAATGTCACAGACACATTTAGGTCCTTTCATCAGCGCATATAGAATTTTCAAGCGCGTGGCATCAGCGGTTATTTTTAAGACCGACGCCATTCTGTTCATTACCTCTTCGTCAGGAAAAGAAGGTAATGGCCCGTATTCATCATGATGGCAATCGCAAGCATATTTGTGTTTCATAGTTTTACTCCTTTAATCGAAAGATACATGAACGATCATTCATACATCTCATCTATAGTATATGAATATTTGTTCATATTGTCAACAAAAAAAATAAAAAGATCAACG
Organism: uncultured Coprobacillus sp.; assembly: GCA_964583155.1. Taxonomy (GTDB): domain Bacteria; phylum Bacillota_I; class Bacilli_A; order RFN20; family CAG-826; genus CAG-826. The sequence continues at coordinate 1,077 of CAZOUY010000013.1, read as the reverse complement.
CAAATTGATCTTTTTACAATAATTTAAACTTTTTCAATCTCGGAAAATTCCACTTCAACAGTTGTCGCTCGACCAAAGAAAACAGTTCCAACTTTGACCATTCCGGTTGTCGTGTCGATATCTTCAATCGTTCCTTCACTGCCCTCTAATGTGCCACGTAAAATCTTCACGTAATCACCAATTTCATAACGGGAATACATGGAATCATCAACCACGCCCATCCTTTTTAAAACCGGTTCTATTTGCTCACGGGGAACAGGGAAAGGCTTAGCTCCGCCACCGGAAGATCCAACGAATCCCGTAACTCCCGGCGTATTACGAACCATATACCACGCTTCATCGGTCATATGCATTTCAATAAATACATAACCCGGATAGAGATTCTTCATTTTAATTTTTCCAGTTGGTACTCCATCTTTTAAAACTTGTTCTTCCTGCTCGGCAACAATGATTCGGAAAACATAATCCTGTAGATCCATCGATTCCACACGGCGTTTTAGATTCTCCGCAACCTTATTCTCATGGCCAGAATAGGTATTAACGACATACCAAGATTTATCTGCTACATTTTCCATTTTTAGGCCCCCCACGATTTAAAAGCGTCTTCTAATTGACCTAATAATTTAGCAGTAATAGCATCATCTAACGCTAAACATAATGCACAAAAAACGGTAACAGCAATTACCACGGCAATTGAAGCCCACAAATCATTCTTTTTAGGCCAGCGAACCCGTTTCGCTTCAACCGCAACACCTTTAAAATATTTTTTTACTTTACTCATCGGGAATCCTCCTATTTGCTTTCTTTATGCAATGTTTGAGCATTACATTTCGGGCAAAATTTCATCAATTGCAAGCGCTTGGTGACATCGCCTTTGCGCCTCGTAGTTGTGTAATTTCTTGAGAGACATTTACTACAAATCAAAATCACTTTTTCTCTCATTATTTTACCACATCCTATCATATATTGCTTTAACAATTTATCATATATTGAAACAATAGTCAAATATTTTATATTTGCTGTGTCGTTATCGAGCGATTATCTGACACTTGGTTATCGAGCGATTATCTGACATTT
>CAZOUY010000012.1:0-33302 GCA_964583155.1 uncultured Coprobacillus sp. | reverse complement strand
CCTCTTAAAACTCGATTTTATAATATATTTTTTTATTCAAATCCCTTTTTTCTTCTTTTTACTTAATTCCGTGTTACTTTTACTTTTTCATGTAACGCTATAAAGTTTTAGTATACAATACATGCATATTAATAAAATTAATTTATATCACTTTCATTTTAAGCATATCAAAAATAAAATAAACTTATAGCACTTCGAGAAAGATTTACATAAAACTATAAAAATACAGGTATCCTTCCTGAAATAAATCTATATTTACAGAATATATACTTGAAGCATCGACTTCTTCAAAAGTAAATTTAATAGTTGCAAACCAATTATTTGGTCTAATAATCGACGATTTTGTATTGTTACCATAAAGCGCATCTATTTTAAACATAGCATTACAGTATGATTTATTTACATTTTCAATATCTACACTAATCGAAAGACTTCCATTATTTTTTATTAGTGAATTATTAAAAGTAAAATATTCATTAAAATTATCTTTTGTGATTTTAACCTCTTCAACGTCACTATCTAATAAAACAATATAATTTTCATATCGAGTAAATCGTCTATTGTTTTCTTGTTTAAAAGAGTCTAAATAGAAAAATTCATATTTATTTAGATATATTGTTAATGTGTTTTCTACCCCATATTTTTCCCAAAATTCTCCAAAGGAAGAGTATTCAAATGATAAAGAAAGCTTATAAACATTCAAATAATCATTTTTCAAAGAATAGTAGAAATTAAAATTATGACTGTTTGAAGAATTATCTAATTCATATGAATTTACGTAGTAATCATATACATCATTGCTATGATAAAGAAACATTCGATGTACATTTCTTAATTCTGTCTCTTGAGCATAACTTTGATCAATCAAGAAATATGTACTTTCAATTTGTTCGTTGGCATTTAAATAATTAAAGACATTGTGCACATAACTAAAATAATACTCCTCGCTTTCAACTTTACATGTATATCTATCATTCCATGAAAGTTGATGGGTTTGGTTTGGAACTTCTAAATTATCTAATCCGTAATTTTTTAAAATTTTATTGTCTATAAAGCTTTCTTTCATTATTGATTGTTCGTTATGAAATAAGAAGTAACTACCAATGCCTAATCCAACAGCAAAAACAATCATAAATATTAATAGGATTTTTTTTAGATTTCTTATTTTCATTTTTTAGACCTCCTTCTTTTTTGCTTTTATACTATTTGAGTAAGTTCTATGTTTCCAATAACCACTCTTCCTCTATTATTACTATTATTTACTTTATTAGTTTCCACAACGAATCTAAAAGCATTTGCAGGATATTCAAGTGTATCTGTATAAGTTAGTAATTCATCTTTGTTTGTTGACATATTTTTTGCTTCAAACACTCTTTTTATTGTCCATTCATTATTAATTAGCACTTCGAAACGAATTGATGAATTGCGAATCAAAGATTCATCATCACTCCATAAACCTAAATCATATGTAAATTGAACAGCTTCTTTATTTAAATAATATTCAATATAAGCTTTATCAGCGTCATTGGATTTTGCAGACATTGCTAAATATCCATTTATTACGCCACATCTAAGTCTTTTTGTAAGAATAACATCCCCATTTTCCGAGACAATGTTTTGTTCCATAGGGGTAATATTATACTCTCCTGCGTAATAATATTTGTTAGATAAAATTCTATTATTATCTAAATCAGGAATATAACCACAATATTCACATTCACAAAATGTTCCATAATAATAAAATGAGTGTTTTACATATTCTTCTTTCCCACATTTACAAACTAGTATATGATATTCGTTGTCGTATGAATACACAGAAGAATATTCATGAACATTATGTGTTGACAATGAATTACCACCACCAACACCTTCAATATAGTTTTTAAATTCTTGACTATTTTTAAATGCAGTTATTTTACCAAAATAAGATTTATTTGTTTCACTAATAGTTTGGTAAGTTGATATTGAATCGTTTTGATATAAAAATACAGAATGATCATCTACTCCAAAAGGAGTATATGTAGAAATTCTTTTCCATGAAGTTGTTTTGAGTGTTGAATTGCCTATTACACCCTTCTTTTTTTCTAAATAATAATATTTTGGTAAACGCAAAACCCCATCCAATATAGAGCAGTCATAACATGCTTGAGAAAGACTACCAAACCAATAACCAATGTTAAAATCTTTTATTGCCTCTTCATAATCGACATCAGCTATAAAACTCAAAATAAAAGCACCAATAATACTTCCTACTTCAAATGTATATGACAATATCGTATATGTTATACCACCTGTCAATTCTCCAATTATATTAATAACTAAAGACTTAACACCATTGATAGTTTCTTCCTCATATTCTGCGCGTATTTCCTTAACTTTTTCTTCGTATATTGCCTTTCTTAAGCCTTCTCTGATTTCTTTGAGTTTATCACTTAATTCGCTTAATATATCTTTTCCCCAAATATAAACTATAGAATCCAAGAATACTTCATCTGTCAATGTTTCCTTGCTCTCATCTTCCCAGAATAGTGGATCAACATAACCATTATTAACATCACTTCCTCTTCTAGGTTCCATTCGATATTTTAAAGTAGTGCTAGCACTACGCCATCTTGATGAATTCAAAGGGTACTTTTCATTTTCCCAAATAGCCATTCCATACTCTTTTTTACATCCTTCTGTAAGTGCTAGATCCTGTAGATTTGAATTTCTTATACCATAGTAATATATTTCATATTGATCCTCAGTAATATCGGCTTTATCATTAGTGTACACATGAACATAATACGTAGCAGGTATTAATTCTATAGAGAAACTCCCTAGTGACGTGCATATATATTCTTCGTTTTTAGCATATCTCAATAGTCTTAGGTAGTAATTTGCTGGTCCAGAATAATTAAAATACATAGTTTTTTGATCTGATAATGTAAAACGATAGTAATCTTCATCTCGTTCTCCTATTCCATTCCAAAATTGTGTCCAACCACTTTTAATATCTAAAGTAGCTTGTATCTTACCATACTCACCAACTTTATTCGCTTTGCTAATTTTTCCATCACCATGCTCGTTATCTGTATATATAGGTGTAGTTTCTCTAGAATTTGGTGTAGAAAGTGTAGATACATAAGGTTCTACATCTCGCTCTGGTGCTAATCCAATGTTCTGTAAATGCTCATATTGTGATTTTTCTTCTTCAGACATTAATTCTTGCTCAACATAATTGTCAGTAAAAAATAATCTGCTATTAAAACCATCATTCTCACCTACTATAGCGTTTGCTCTTTGTTTGTTTTGTAAGGTAACAACTTCATGATTATCATCGTAGTTATTATTTAAGTTGTCTTTCAAATAACTAGATGATGAATATACTAAAATAGCACTAAACGCCAAAATAAAGCATAAAATTTTTTTCATATACTTTCTCCTTAATATTTGAAATTTTGCTTATAAAACACAATTCTACCATTAAGCTAATATTTAAAAATGAATTGAGTTAGCAATATCTAACCAAAGAAAGTATACTTCTACTTTTTTAAAAAAGCAATATTATAATTAGTTTTTTATCGCTTTAATGCAATTATTGATTATAAAAATCAATAATATTGGATAATATGCTATATATTATTGGCTTTAATACATAATACATGTGAGACCAAATGCTCAAAAGAAAGAAGGCAAATAAAAAGCGTTTTAAATCCTGTATAATGTTAATCACCAAATCAAACAAAGAAAGGATCTAAAACACATGGATATTATAACACAGAATGTCAAATATAAACCTCATGATTTGAATAATCGCTTCCACGCTTGTAAAGCTTACTCTAATGGTCGTTTCAAAGTTCGAGAAATATGTCGTTTATATCACTGTTCTAAGGCTTCTTTAATGCGTTGGATGTTTCAATTTATCTCACTTCAACAAATCATTGGTTAAAGGCATTACCATACAGTATTTTACGATAATTAAATTCTTTTTTTGTTTTTTAACTTATACTTTAATTATTTTTCACTTTTTGGTCTCACATCATTTACAACTCAACATTTAAATCAAAAAAGGGACTATAAAGTCCCTCAAATTTTAGTATGCTTTGGCTACAAGAACAACTTTCTTTGCTTTTTTGCCACATACCGGGCAAACATCATCGAAAGGAGTTTGATCAAATGGCATGCAACGCGTAGTAGCTGCTAAATCATTTTTAATATGATTTTCGCATTCTTCATCGCCACACCACATCATCTTTGCATAGCCACCCTTGCCATTAATGACATCCCTTAATTCATCATAATTATGAACAATAGTGGTGTGTTCTAAAAGGTAGTGCATCGCCTTTTCATACATTTCATCATGTATTTGATCGAAAAGTTGGGTAATGGTGGGAATTAAATCGCTAAGCGAATGAGATAATTTGACACCATCATTTCTTTTAGAAACCACGAAGACGCCATTAGCAATATCACGCGGTCCGATTTCAATTCGAAGAGGAATTCCCTTCATTTCATACTCATGGAACTTCCATCCTGGTGTCACACTATCATCAGCATCCAATTTAACTCTAAAGCCATGACTTCTTAATTCCTTTTCAATTTCTTGAGCCTTCTTCAAGACGCCCTCTTTTTGCATTTGAATTGGGACTATGACAATTTGAATAGGGGCTACCCGCGGTGGCAAAACGAGACCGTTATTGTCACCATGAACCATAATAAGAGCGCCCAAAAGACGGGTGGATACGCCAAATGAGGTCTGCTCGACCGGTTTAATCTTTCCGTCTTTATCTTGATAATGAATACCAAATGCCTCAGCAAAACCATGTCCGAAAAAATGGGTAGTGCCACTTTGTAAGGCTTTACCATCCGGCATCAACGCTTCAATAGAATATGTCTCTTCGGCACCGGCAAATTTTTCTTTATCGGTCTTTCTTCCAGCACTAAAAGGAATAGCCAAAAGTTCTTGTCCCATTTGCTGATATATTTCGAGCATCATCAATGCTTCATGACGAGCTTCTTCTTCAGAAGAATGAATGGTATGTCCTTCTTGCCATAGGAATTCTGAGCCTCGTAAAAAAGGCCGCGTGGTTTTTTCCCATCGCACCACCGAACACCATTGATTGTACTTAAGTGGTAAATCACGATATGAAGACACTATTTTCGCAAAATGCTCACAAAACAAAGTCTCACTTGTAGGGCGAACAATTAAAGGATCATCTAGCTTGTTTTTGCCTCCTATCGTGATGATAGCGCATTCCGGCGCAAAGCCTTGAACATGATCCTTTTCCTTTTGAAAAAGAGATTCGGGAATAACGGAAGGCATATAGACATTTTGATGCCCCGTCTCTTTAAATTTGCGATCTAAATAGCTTTGAATCTGCTCCCAAATGGCATAGCCATAAGGACGGTAAATAATAAATCCTTTCACGGAAGAATAGTCCATCAGTTCCGCTTTACGACACACATCGGTATACCATTGTGCAAAATCAATTTCTTGAGCCGTAATCGCATCGTTTTTATTTTCAATAGCCATGAGTTTTATTCCTTCTTTCCTACTTCTTTACAACACTCATCTTTCGCGAAGTTAATTCTATAATATCTTCGCTTGCATTTTCAATAACACTTCCACCAAAAATAGTGAATGATCGATTGATCATAATCTGAATCATGCTTTTGCTTTCCATATCCAGAGCAATCATCGGCTTATGGAAACCTACTAATTTGGCACTTAACTTTTTCACCATAGAGCTGGAATCGAGACTTTCTTTTCCACTGGTAACCGCCTTATCGATCATAAAATAATCGAAAACCTCATAAACGCCATTAGCCCATGTGAGATTACTATCATGGAAACAAATAGCGAGCTCATATTTCCGTTTTTTAATATTAGATAGCGATTTAATCGCATCTTCATAATTGCGCGCTACCATATCATTCATATCATCTTCATCAAACACAATCACGATATGGCATTCCTTCGCATGACGAACATCCGTCAGAACCTTCGCGATCAGATCTCTATCATATGAGGAAATGGGGATAAAAAGGCGCAAGTCATTTTCCGACTCGGTGCCAATAAACCTCTTAACGACTTCGTTATAAAATTTATTAATCAAAGTGCGGCAAACAACCGTTAAAAGCTCTTGGCTCCGATTATATTCATTGGCCTTGATGCGCATCTCATCCATATTGTGAAATTCAGAATTTTCGGGTTCACAGGATGTTATATACCCATACATGCGTGGGGTTGATGCATAAAGAACAAGAGGCTGATAAAGAAAACGCAATCGCCGCTCGCGCTTTTTTCCTTTTAAAGCTAAATCAAGCTCCTGCTCCCAAACCTCAGTGCCGATGGTGTCCACCGATTCACCAGGATGGAACCAATCGATTTTATTGTACTGTCTTTCCGCTGACATCGATTTAATTCTTGCAGTATCCAAGCATTTTTTACCATCCGCAAAATACTTTGTTTCGACAGCGCCTATCGAAAAATTAAATATTTCCTGATAGGAATTTATCTCTAAGCGAGAATTCAAAAGCTTAATCAAGCTCATAACGGTTCTCTGCATTTCTAATAAATTATTAGCCCCTGTGTCATAGATAACAAAAGAATAATCATCATCAAATTCAATGCGGAGACGCGTTCTTTTTTCTTTAAGATACAAAAAGCAAACCTGCTTTAATTCATTGCTCATTGAAGATTTTCTCGTCTCATCTAGTCTTTTATCCAAAGCAAAAAAGCGCACAAACAATAAAAAGCCATTATTGACACTCTTCTTGGTAAAGACACTGCTTATTTGTACTCCTCTACTTTCATTGACCGGTGTCAAGATATAACGATGCTTATTAACATTCTCATTCAAATACTCCACGCTATAGCTTGAGAGATGGATGATTCTTTGCGATGTATTGATGCTATCAACGGTAAAATATAAAGGAATAATTTGCCTTCCATCAAGATTAATCGTTATTTCTGTCAGCAAATTGCGATTATCACTTAAAAGCCCTTCTAACCAACCCCGGAAAATATCACGATCACGCGGATTGAGAATGTGCTGATAGAACCCCTCTAATTCAACATTTACTTGTTTACTGGGATTAGTTCTTTCAAAATAAGTAACTTGTGAATTCTCAAAATCAATTTTAAAAATGTAACACTGTCTTTTTTTGGCCTTCAATTTACTCATGTGATGGCGTTTTTTATAGCTAGAAACAAAAAGTAAAATAGCGAATAAAATAAGCAATAATGAAAAAATAACAATCAGACTTATTACTATTTCATGTTCATGATTTTGAAACCATTCTTTCACAGTTGCCACCTCATTTGATATTATATACTTTGTTTATAAAATAAACAACACATAAAAAAAGAATGGTTTGTGCAAAAATAAATAGCAAATAACCAAGATTGTGATATAATAATGAGCGTTGGAGAAATACCCAAGCGGCTGAAGGGACCAGTTTCGAAAACTGGCAGAAGGTGCAAGCCTTGCGGGGGTTCAAATCCCCCTTTCTCCGCCATTTAAAAAGCATAGGTTTGATACAATGAAAATTAAGTAGATTTTAAGTATTGAACCTTTTTTCTTGCTTTTTATGGCGATTTTTAACCATTTTATAGCAAAATTTGATATTTTGGGTTCAAACGGTGAAAATTTTAATTTTAGGAAGAGTTATAAAAAAAGCGGTTACATATATCTTGACAAACTCAATATAATATGCATTGAATTCTAAATCTTATTTTGCTAAATTATAGATGGTGATAAACATGAAAAAGATAATTCCTTTATTTATAGTTTTATTAGCAATCACAAGTTGTATTTGCACTAGTTGTGGTGAAAGTGCTAGTTTTAATAGTGGTTCTAATTCTAATAATAGTTTAATTTTACCTGGCAAAGATAGACTTTGGTGGTATGAAAGCTTTGATAGTCTTGAAGAAACTGAAGATTTTATTATTGATTTAAAAAATACTAAAAAGAATGGTGATTTTAATTTTGGAATTTCTAATTTTGAAGTCCCTGACCATTATAAACATTTTAGTACAACTTTTTCTGGGCACATTGATATCAATACTTCAAATAAGGAAGATATTTTTAACTCTATATATGACCAATTTTGGATAGAGAACACCTTTAACGAAAACACTAATATTTTGCCAATTTACAATAGGTTTAGTATTTATTTCTATCCATTCTATTGTTCAGACGATACGTTTGATAATAACAAGATTAAATATGAATTTATTGATTACTATGATGGGGCATACGAAGCAACTTTTACATATGACGAAAGTATTATTATGAAAGTTGATTTGTCTCAAAAAAGTGGAAAAGAGATTGATAAAGAACAAATGATTGGTGATTTAATTAATAATTATAAATTGATTGTTTAACGGAGGAAAATTTATGCGTAAACTAGCTATTTTATTTGTCTCTTTTATTGGAATGTTTGGCTTGTCAATACCGCAAAATATTGATATTGCTTCATCAAATGATAGAAACATAAATCAAGTAAATTATCCGATTGATGAAGAAACAATGATAAAGCCAAACGCACTAGTTTCAACATACGAAATTCAAAATGAAAATAGTGATAATATTTTTATTACTGATTATTTTGCACCTTATTATTTTAGTAATTTAAGAGGTCGCTTCGGAAATAATGTTAAAGGCTCATGCACTTATGTTGCTGTGGACATGCTTTTGTCTTACTACGACTCTTTTTGGGTTGATGATTTCTTGCCAGAAAAATATGATGGTGAGAATGTTTTTGTTGATGAAACAGTTCTAAACGCTACTGGATCACCAGGTTCTAAAAATGAGTCTGATATTAAAGTTAAAGTAAGTGGCTTATCTGATGAAGAATATTTGAAAGTGGTTAATGATAATTCAGCCAATATTGTTCATTTTGATTTGCTTTCAAGAGGTATTGAAAAACTTAATTTATATAATGAAAAGTGTAAAACACTATCTTTAGGAACATTTCTGCGCGATGTTCGTGATGTTATTTATGATTACTTGGACGAGTCAACCTCTTTAAGTAGAGATGATATCAAAATAGGATTCAAAAATTCAAATCCAACAAAAATGAGAGAAACTATAATTGAGAAGGTTTCAAAAGGTATTCCAGTTATAATTGATGCTAGAAATCGTGAAAATGCTAGTGATAAAGATACTTCAGCTCATTCTTTTGTAGCTTATGATTATGATGAAGCGAATGATGTGATTTATTGTAATGCTGGTTGGTATAGTAGCTCTTCTTGGCACATAAGTATGACTGATTTAGGTTATCCATATATACAAGAAATAATGTATTTTGATCCAACAATTGATCATGATCATTCTCTTAATTATTCTCGATATGACGAATATGGAGACATAGCACAAATTTGTGCCTGTTCTTCAATGATTCCAACTGAGATAGAGATTTTAAATAATTACTTAGATGTAAACCCTACATTTAAATGGAATTCTTTGATAAATGAGAAGTGGTCTGAAAAAGACAATCTTTATCATACTTTGCGTATTTTAAGAAGTAATAGATACGAGGCATTTCAAATTGAAGATATTTTTGATAACAAATATATCTTAACTACTCAGGAGTGGGAAAACGTAATAAATGATGTAGCTGACCCATCTTATTATGTGTATATAACAATTGGATCAGATACATATCCATATTGGGATGATTATTATTGTTCAGTATTATTTAGAGAACCTAATAGATATGGCTTAAAATCCTCTTTTTTACCGCAAGACTGGGGCTTTGAAGGACGATATTATTTCTCAAATGAACTTAATTCCTCTAGTGTTGCTTCTGATCCGGATAGAATGTATACGACAGTTACACAAAATGGATTAACTATAAATACCGAAAGACTAAGATGTGGTTATATTGAGGAATCATATATAGTTTTATCACCTAGAAGAGAGAATGCTGGTAGAGCGTATTTTGAAATGAATTTTGATAAACCAGTTTACTCATTTATGTATCGTGCATGCATGTGGAGTGCATCTGAAAATCTTGATGGAACAGCTATAATCCAAGTAAAAAACGCGCAAGGAGCATGGTATACATTGAAAGATATTCCTATTAGTTCTTTAAAAACTAAGGAAAATGGTTTAACTCAATTTACTGAATACACGTTATCTGGTATTTATGGGTTACGATTTGAAACAACAGCAACTGCCACTGGAGATAGAAATAAAGGTAGATTTTGCTTAGGCGATATAGTATTTAGTACATCGTTAGAAACAGGACTAATACCATTTGTTGACTATAATTATGCTATTTAAGCAAATTAATGTTTTAAATTTATGGAAAATTATGATGGAATTATTAAGGAGTGTGTAAAAATGAGTAAATATGATCCCTTATGGAATTATTTAAATGAAAACAAAAAAGAAATCTATCGATTAACCTATGAAGAAATTAAAAAAATTGTAGGTTTTGAGATAGATCACTCATTTTTAACTTATAAAAAGGAATTAAAAGAATATGGTTATGAAGTAGTTAAGATTTCTATGAAAGAAAAAATAATAGTTTTTAAGAAGATATAGAGGTTGTTTTTTAAATTGGTTTATTTTTGCACTTAATTAAAAAGTAAATCACATTTGCAATTAACCATCAAAACCTATTTATTGAAGCATAATCAATACAAATCATTAATAATTTACGATCATCTACTTAATTGGATCCACATGGAATCGACCATAAACCGCTGAAACGGAAACAACATTAACAAAAGCGTTCGGGTCGGCATCTTGAATTACTTTAATCGCTCTTTTAACCTCCAATGCCGATACAACCATATAAATAATCTTCTTACTCTCGCCAGAAAACGCTCCTTTTGCATCAACAACCGTGCATCCATGTTTGAAATTGGCTAACAAAATTTTAGCCAAATCTTCATTTTTCGTGATAATCTGGATTTGAGCCTTTTTATTGCGTCGACTCAAGAAGTCGATGACCATCGAAGCAACAAAAGAATACAAAATAGCGTAAAGAAGTATCTCCCAAGCATTGTTATGAATAGTATCAGCAGCGTTTACCGGGAAATAACTCAAAATGGTAAAAATCGAGATAATCAAGCAATTGGTAATCAAAACATATTTGGCAATAGAAGTCGATTTCTTTAAAGCAATATGATAAGAAATGACATCGATACCGCCGGCCGAACCATCGACCATTAAGGCCAGCGAACTACTCAAGCCTGTGCATATTCCGCCAAATAAGGCTCTTGTGACATTATCATCATTCACACTTTCAAAAATTTGCACCAATGAATCGGGAATATATTTCGTAAAGATGGAAGTAGCGATGACATTAATCATCGTAAAAATAGCAAAGCGTTTTCCGATTCCTTTCCAAGCCAAAATGAATATTGGAATATTTAAAACGGAATAAAAAATAGATTGGTAGGTGTCACGAGTCGCACTATCAAAATAGGCGCCACGTATCAGTTGAATAGCCTTAACGATAATCTGGGAAATACCACTCATTCCTCCTGTGGCTACGGTCAAAATATCCGGATTATTGGCGGCGTTAGCCGGGGCAATAAATGCACGAAATCCAAATGAGAAAATAAAGGCTGAGAAAAGCAAAACGATGATACATTTAGTGTTTTCCAAGACTGATTTCATTTTGTCATGGTGATCAATATACTCTTTATAACGATTTTGAAGTGAATGCTTTTTTTCCATGATAAGTACCTACCGCAAATTGTAATTCATTCTAAAACACTACATTATTTTATACTTTTGCCGGCAAAATACAATATCAATATGATATTTTTTCTAAAAGCCCGTGATTGGAGGTAGCCAATAAATGAGAAAAAAATAATTTTTTGTTGAAAAAAAAGCATCATAATGATATTATGATATCGCTATATCTATGTTCGTGGATATAAGGAGGTCTATATATGAAAAAAGTATTCGGAGCAATCGGAGGCTTCTTTAAAAGAATTTGGAGATGGATTGCTGAAACAGCTTGGATTCAACCATTATTAATTGTCGGATTGATTTTTGGAGTTATCTTTTCAATTCCTAGCATCTCAAGCTGGATTTCAAATGCATCTGAATCATATGGTCGCTATGCCTACTATAATGCTAATGTCTTAAAATCCAAGGATCTATTAGAATTTGAGGATAGTAAAGGCTATGAAACACTTTATGAAAAAGATGGTAAAGAAAGATTCTTAATCGTCTTTATTGAGGAAGATTGCAATTATTGTGTGCAAGATGAAGAGGCCTTTAAGTTATTCAGTAAAAAACAAAATTGGGACTATGATGGTAATCAAGCTGCTGCTCCATCCGTTCGTTTTGTCTATTGCAATTATGATGAGGATGATGATAGTAGCGAAGCCGAATCCTGGCGTCAATATGTCGAAGTTGCCAATTTGTATGATACTGTTGAAGAATACTATAAAGAAACCTGTGAAGCCTATGGCATTACACAAGAAGATTCATATTTAGCACCAATGGAATCCGAAACTCCTAAACTTCCTACTCCTCTCATCGCCTACTATGAAAATGGCGCTATGGAAGAAGTAATTATGGGTCTTGAAGGATCAACCAATATTGAAAGAATGCAGTATTTGCGTGATTTCTATTTCCATATTAATGATTTTGATCTTTAATAACAAAACAGTCTAGATGAGCTAGACTGTTTTTTTACGTTCTTAGCGAGTATATGGTTGGGCATTACCCTCACAAACGTTTTCTTCAGAAGTCGTATAAGTTGGATAATAAACTGGACGTGGAACAAAGTGATTGACAATTCTTGTATTTATCGGACAAATTACTGGTTGCTCCACACAGTAATAACGATCACAAACTCTTTCACGAACTGGTAAAACGACTGGGTCGTATTTACACGGACATTGTGGTGTGCACCGACAGTGCATAAAATCCCTCCTTGCTTACTTTATAGAATATGAAGTCTATTTCAAATGGGAACTCATACATCGGTATTTTCCTGTTATTATCAATATATGTAACTTTACATTCGAGGTATTTTTGCATAAAATAAAAAAGAAATGAGGAGAAGAAAATGGGATATATATATTGGAAAAATGATTCGGACGTTGTCGCCTTCACCAGCGATCGCAATGATGGCTATTCAAAAGCCCCCTTTTATTCTTTTAATCAGGCTTTTCAGGTTGGCGATGATTATCATGCGGTCATGCAAAATCGTTTAAAGCTCTGCCGAGATCATCATTTAGATGTTGATCACTTAATTACCGCCTATCAACAGCACACCGACCGCATTATAAAGGTCGATCGGTCAATGCTTGGAAAGGGTTCCACATCATTTGAAAGTGGCGTCGGTCCCTGTGATGCTATGTATACTTTTGAAAAGGGTCTCGCTTTAGCGGTTTTTCACGCTGACTGCGTTCCTTTGTTTTTATCCGCTCCTAAGCACGGATTGATCGGCGTTATTCATGCCGGGGCTCAAGGAACATTTAAAAAAATAACCTATAAATCATTGATGCACATTATCGAACAAGAAAAAATCGATCCTCAAGATATCTATGTTCACATTGGTCCTTCGATTACCTTTTCACATTACATCGTTGATGAATCGCCGCAAGAGATGGTTAATCATTATGGTGAAGAATTTCTTCGAGGTATGAAAGCGACCAATGGGGTGAGCTTTATCGATCTTCCCTTATTAAATGTTATTCAAACGCGTGAAGCTCATATTCCTTATGAAAATATTTCCATCTATGATGGCTGCACTTTTGAAAATGACCAATTATTCTTCTCATATCGCCGTGAGAAAAAGACCGGTCGTCATCTCAGCGTTATTTTCCGTCCTTAATTCATAAAAGAATTCTAATAACCATATATTTAGATGGTGATTAGAATGCGAAAATATCTTTCGTTTTTTTTCCTTTTTTGTTTGATTATCGCTTTATTTTCTGCCTCTCATCTTGGTTTTATCAGTCAAGGAGTCTTGATAAATTTTTCTTTTACTATTCTTCCTTCCTTGGCTCCCGCAATGCTTTTTGATTATCTTTTTATTCATTCCGACGGGCTAAGCTATCTCTATCAATGGCTCATCAAAAGAGCTAAAAATCCTCACGTCATTTATCGGAATTTACTTGTCCTTTTAGGATTAATCAGTGGAACACCTACTTTAGCTAGCTATGTCGAAGATTCCATTGGCAAAGGCTATTTGCAAAAAGAGGAAGGCGAAATCATATTAGGCTCATTTATGATGCCTTCGTTACCATTTTTAATAGGAGTTCTCTTTCCGTTATTAGAATCAAAATACGTATGGACTTTGGTTTTTATTTTATATGTCCCCGCTTTTATATTGTATTTAACAAAAACTCGAAAATACCAGGAAGCCCCGGATATTGTTTTTTGTCCGTCGACGGGAAACTGTTTAGAAAAGGCTATCACTTCAACCGCTCATACGATGATCTTGCTTTTAGGAACGATGATCATTTTTTCCTTTCCTCTGCTTTTTATCAATCATCTCAATAGTGGATTATTGCGACACGCGATTTTGGGAATATGTGAATTCACCGCAGTGACCGAGCTGGCGCTTTATCAAAATCAAATCAGCTTCTTTATTCTCACCATGATTCTTTCGTTTGCCTCATTATCGCTTTTTACCCAAGTAGCTATTCTTTCACCTTCTCTATCAATGAAAAAAATAATAACAAAAAGACTCCTTTTATTAGGAGTCAACACTGTTATTTTATCGCTAATACTTGCTCTTCAAATACTTTAAAACAATCGGTGGCACCAAGGATGAGATATCGATATTATGCTCAAATAACTCTTTAATGGTTGAAGACGAAATAAAATGGAAATCGGTCCTGGACATGAGAAAAACAGTGTCAATTTTATCATCGATAAAAGAATTCGCCGCATTGATTTGAAATTCAAATTCAAAATCGGTCACCGCTCTTAAGCCTCTGATTAGAGTACATGCCCCATGCTCTTGAGCGTAGGTCAAGGTCAATCCCTCGGTATGATCAACTTCAATATTGGAAAGGTGCTTGACTGCCTCTTGAATCATCGCTTTTTTTTCTTCTAGAGCAAATGTCGATTGCTTATGGGGATTAACCGCTATTAGAACAATCACTTTGTCGAAAAGCAAGGACGCCCTTTCAATAATATCTAAATGCCCATTGGTAATGGGATCAAAGCTTCCGGGATAAATAGCAACACGCATCTTTCTTCACCTCTTTATAATCGTAACATGAATAAAACCATATTGATAGTGACGAATTTCTTGAT
This sequence comes from uncultured Coprobacillus sp., assembly GCA_964583155.1. Lineage (GTDB taxonomy): Bacteria > Bacillota_I > Bacilli_A > RFN20 > CAG-826 > CAG-826. Next base: position 18,069 of record CAZOUY010000012.1, on the reverse strand, counting down.
ATTTTTGATCATCAAATTCCAGCGGATGGTCACTTTCCAAAACTAAGCAGGCCCTCTCCGTCAATAAATCATTGTTTTCTAAAAAATCAATAACTTCATAGTAGATATTCATTTTATAGGGGGGATCTAAAAAGACCAAAGAAAACCGCTCTTGCTTGGCAATCCATGATTTTAAAAATTTTTGATAATCCTGCTGAAAGACCAATGCATTTTCGATATGCAAGGATAAGAGATTTTTTTGAATCGTTTTATATGCCTCTTTTCGGGCATCGACAAAAAGAGCCTTTTGTGCGCCTCGAGAGAGAGCTTCAATACCTAATGACCCCGAGCCCGCAAATAAATCAAGCACCAATTCTTCATCAGAAAGTGGGCCTAAAGCATTAAATATCGCTTCCCGAATCCGATCCTTTGTCGGACGAGTTTCATATTGATCTTCCTTGGAATCGGGAAACTCAATAAGCCGTCTTTTATACTTACCTCCAACAATACGCATATTCATCACCGAGTTAATTATAATAGTTTTTGTATAAAAATACAAAAAGCGGTGAAAATAATGGTGCACGTAAAAGTGCCCTGTTCCTCCCTATGAAAAAAAGTAGCGCCCCTTGCTACTTTTTTTCTTGACAATTAATATTTTCTTTAAAATCGGCAAATAAAACGCTTTCCATTTCATGATATAATTCGCGGACCTTTTTATAGGCTTTTAAATAATCTTGAACTAAAGGATGACTTTCCAAGGCCTTTTTGCTTTCATAGAGCTTTTTTTGATAAGCGAGAAGCTCTTGACTTCCCTCTTCATAGTGTCGCAAAGCATCATTATAATCGTTCTGCGCGCAATTGAAGCGATAAGATAGAACCATCACTTCTTCATCCTGCTCCATTCGCTTTTCTTTGGCTTCCAAATCCAAAACACGTTCATCACGAAGCAAGCACTCCTTTAATTGATAGATTTTACTCATCAAAACATCTTCCATCTACATCAGCTCCCTTGCCAAAGTCATCATCATCGAAAGATCTTCTAGACGATCCACAACTCTTTTTCGACGAATTAGTTTATAGTCATCAACAAATTCGGTCCAATGCTCGGGATGTCGTGATAATTCGCGATGCCAATAAGGCTTTTCTCGCATAAAAATCCAATAATCGGGATTTTTATCTAATTTAATTATAACCGATGAATGCATATTAGTCATCATTCCTTTGATATGGTTTAGACATTTTACGTCTTGATAAAGGCGGTGTTTCTTCGGGGCGGGTCACTTCGCTTAAGACATTTAATATCTTTTTCATTCCGTTAAGGCCATCACTGATTTTATCCACATCAAAGCCGCTGAGCGCCTCTAAAATGGAATCAAGGCCTTCCTTTTTACCTTTGGACTCACTTTCCTCTTTTTTGACCGTCTTTTTTTCCTCCGCATTCGGTTCTTTAAATATATCGTCATCGGGGCCATAAATATCGTATCTCTCAAATAGCTCTTGCCACGTTGTTTTGCCTTTTTTTACCAAATCACGTAGATGGGGCTTATCATGGGCGAAATTCTTAAATTCATCTAATTTATTCATTTTTTATCACCATTATTAAGATATGCAAATGCCATTAAAAAGTATTCAATTAGGCTCTAAAAGTGATAATTGGCCAAAAGATAAGCATTTTTAAACTTTTTACATACAATAAAGCAGTGAGGAGGTGCTTGTATGTATTATTACGGGCAAAACTATGCCTATCCTGGAGCAAACTATGGCTATAATTATCCACAACAAACTGGAGGTAACTATGGTGGCCTATTTGCCGTCATCATCGTCATCTTTATTCTTTTGGTGATTATTGGCTGTGGCTGTGGCCATTTTGGCGGAAATAATAACTGCGGAGGGTATTAGTCCCTCCTTTTTTTTTAAAACAAAACGTGATACAATGCCCATGAGGTGGTATGATGTTAAAAATTATAAAGGACGATCAGCCCTTATTAAGAGAACGCTGCGAACTGACACCTTTGCCGCTTAGTTCAAAGCATCAAAAGCTTTTAAAAGAAATGCTGACGTATCTGAAAAAGAGTCAAGATGAGAAATATGCCGAAAAGCATCATATCCGTGGCGGCGTCGGGCTAGCCGCTCCGCAAATTGGTGTCAAGCTACAAATGATCGCCATCTATTATGAAAAGGAAGATAATAGCTATGCCGAATATGCTTTGGTGAATCCGCGTATCATTTCTTCATCCGTCAAGCAATGCTATTTACGAAATGGCGAAGGCTGCTTGAGCGTTGACGAGGATCATAAGGGCTATGTCTATCGGGCTTATAAGGTCAAAGTTAAAGCCTTCGATGCTTTACAAAACAAAGAAGTAGAAATCACCGCACGCGGATATGATGCGATTGTTCTTCAACACGAAATCGATCATTTAAAAGGAATTCTCTATTATGATCATATTGATGAAAGAGCCCGTTTCCGCCAATTAGATAACGCAATTGCCATTTAAAAGACCGAGATCGGTCTTTTTTTTCATCAAAACACTTTACAGGTGGCGCGGTTTTCATATATAATAACAACGCTGTAATTCGTTTTACATTCATAATGTTGGCTAAGAAAGGAGACATGATTCTTTATGCCATTTGGAACTTTAAAAATGCCTGTTTCGATCTATGCCTTAGGTGGCTTAGGAGAAGTTGGTAAAAATACTTATTGCATTGAAAATGAAAAAACATTAATTATAATCGATGCGGGAGTCCGCTTTCCTGAAGAGGATTTACCGGGAGTGGACTATGTGATTCCCGATTATACTCATTTACGGAATAATCGGGCGAAAATTAAGGCTTTATTCATTACTCATGGCCATGAAGATCATATCGGTGGTATTCCTTTTCTTATCCAAAATGTTCATATTCCTGTAATATATGCGCCTAAATTAGCGGCAGCCTTGATACGTAATAAGCTGGTAGAGGGTCGCATTAAAGAAAATGTGAAAATCGTGGAATACGATGAGGATGATGTCATTACGATTGATTCCTTTAAAGTTCAGTTTTTCCGGGTAACCCACTCTATTCCCGACTCCTTTGGGATTTGTGTTGACACTCCTGAAGGTCGAATCGTGACTACCGGGGATTTCAAAATCGATTTAACACCTGTTGGTCCCGATATCAATTTAAGTAAGATGGCGCGCTTAGGCGAAGAAGGTATCGATCTTTTATTAAGTGATTCCACTAATGCGGAAATCGAAGGCTATACGCCCAGCGAGAGGAATGTCATTAGCTCAATCAATGATGTTTTTGCAAAAGCAAAGGGGCGATTGATTATTTCCACATTTTCTAGCAATATTTCGCGTATTCAACAGATCGTTGAAGCGTGCATGAAATATAAGAAAAAAATAGTGATTGTCGGACGCTCGATGGAGCACGCCGTAACCGCCGCCCGCAATTTCGGATATATTAAAATTCCAGATTCATCTTTAATAAGCTTAGAGAATATTAAGACCATCTCACCTTCGGAAACCGTCATTCTTTGTACCGGATCACAAGGAGAGCCCATGGCCGCCTTATCGCGAATCGCCAATGGGGAGCATCGAAGTCTAAGAATAATTCCAGGCGACACGATTGTCTTCTCTTCTTCTCCCATTCCCGGAAATGACGCTTCCATCAATAAGGTTATTAATATGTTAACCAGAGCCGGGGCCGATGTTTTAACCAATTCTGTCTTCTATTCGTTACATTCATCGGGGCATCCTGCTAAACAGGAGCTCCGCTTTGCCTTAAAGCTATTCAAGCCTCGCTATTTTATGCCTGTTCATGGTGAATATCGTATGTTAAAGCTGCATGCTGATATCGCCGTATCATTAGGAATGGAACGCGATCATACCTTTATCATGGCCAATGGTGATAGCCTTATTTTGCGCAATCATCTTATTAGCGAAGGTCATCGTATCGAAGCCGATGATATCTACATCGATGGCAATGATATCAATGGTCTCAGCACAGCGGTTATTCGCGATCGCAAAATATTAAGTGAAGATGGAATGGTCGCCGTCTTAATCACGCTTGATTCCCGTAATAATAAGCTCGTGGTTCCACCAAGTATTTATACTCGTGGCTTTGTCTATTTGCACAATACTAATCTTATTGAAAAGGCGACGGCTCGTATTCAGAAAGAATTGGAATTATTAATGCAAAATAAAGTGACTTTCGGTGAAATCAAATCGATGGTCAAAAGCAATTTAGCGCGTTATTTATTCGTCAAAACGCAACGGAATCCTATTATCATTCCTGTCATTATGAATTTGGTGAATTAAAATGTTTATCTTAGCTAGTTCCTCACCGAGAAGAAAAGAGCTTCTCAGTCGTCTCAATATTCCATTTACGATCGTTACTCCGGAAATCGACGAAAATATTCTCGTTTCCGAGCAAGAATATTTACCATTTGTTATCGCCAAATTAAAGGCTTATCACGTTTTTGCCTTATACCCCGATGCGACCGTTTTGGCGGCCGATACGATTGTCATTTTAGATGGTCAAGTATTAGGCAAGCCCCACAGTCGCGAAGAAGCATATCAAATGTTAAAAAAGCTTTCCGGAAGAAAGCATGATGTTGTTACCGGCTATACGCTTATTGGCCCTCATCATGAGATCAATCGCCAAGTCACATCTCATGTCTATTTTAATCCATTAAGCGATGAATTAATCGAAGAGTATCTTGATTATGGATCCTATAAAGATAAAGCCGGCGCATATGGAATCCAAGATCCTTTTCCTTTGATTGACCATATCGAAGGAAGCTATAGCAATGTCATGGGTCTGCCCCTTGAAAAGCTTCAAAAGGATTTGCATCTTTAAGCCCAAACAAAAAGCCTCCATATACCATATATTAGGTTGATAGGAGGCTTTTATCATGAACTATCCTTATCGTTCATATTATCAAACAAACGAAATGAGGTTTGGTCCTTTGATTCCTTTTATTGGCGGTTTACTAGTCGGCGGTCTATTTGCGCCACGACCTAATGGCGGATTTATTCCTAATAGCTATCCAAGTGGCGGACCGGCCTACCCTATGGTAGCCCCGCCAATGTATGGTCCGCCGATGTACGGACCACCGATGTATGGACCATTACCTTATCAATCGAACAACTATATGCCGGTTGTTAACCAAGAAGTGCCAACATATTTTACATCTGTCCAAGCTGATAACGTTGACATCTATCCATATCAAAGTACCCCTCGTCCTTATTGATGAGAGGTTATCTCTTGGATATAGGTTGAAATCTTTTCCGCTTCCGCTGTTACTAAAGTAATTTTATTGGACATCTTGATGAAACTTGAGACCCCTAAAGTTTCAAGTTTTTTTTCGTCTACGAGCTGATAATCATGCAAAACCACCGAGAGACGTGAGCCTTTAAAAGTTGCTTGCACAATATTTTCATTTCCACCTAGTGCCATCACAAAATCTTGAAATTCTTGTGCTTTTTTAGCGCGAGTAGATTTTTTTTGATGGGCAGAAAGATAAATAGCTAAAACGGTAACAATGATAATAACACATAAAGCCAGGGCAATCCAAAGCCCATAATCCTTCAGAAACGTATTTAAGTAAGTCATAAATTACTCTCCTTTTTTATTTGATATGAACGAAGAATGTAAAGATTTCACAAAATTTCTCTTCAAAACTTTAATTTTTACATGAGCGTATGTGATGACGATATGGGATATTTGTTCACTAAAATGATAGAGACTATGGTCATAGCCTATTACTTCTTCTTGAAAAGGTCCGTTAAAACAAATCTGGCGTTTCGGAGATAGAATGACACTTTCACGTAAGGAACGATAGGCGACATTCTCAATCGGTGCGATTTCCGTCAATTCCAGAAGATGAATATCGGAATCAATCAAAGCGCCACCACACGATTTATTGTAGGCAGAGCTTCCCAAAGTTGAAGATACTAAAAGGCCATTACCGCGAAATTCCTCCAAATGATCATTATCGATATGAACATCGCAGATCATCGTCTTAAAAGGATTTTCGATGCGAATCTCATTGACCGCGAAAAGTCTATCGATGAAATCATCACCATTATAAAGTGAGGCCTCCAAAAGCGGATATTCCACAAAGTTCAACCGATCGTTTTTTAAGTCATCGATCAATGATGATATATCTTCCATATCATAGGAACAAAAAAAGCCCAAAGATCCACTATTGATGCCAATAAACGCTGTCGGTGTCTTGCATTCATAAAAGCGATGCACGGCGCGTAAAAAAGTGCCATCGCCCCCGACACAAAAAACGATTTCAGGATTTTCATCATCATACATTAACTTAATTTTCTTTAGATCATCTTTTAACTGCTCAGAAAACGATAACGATTTTTCATCATCACGAGCAAATATTGTAAAACGCATGACATCCTCTCCTTTTTCATGATATCATTATTATTGTATCATAATAATGAAGACAAAGGAGAAAAAACGATGTCAACTAATATTGAAATTGAATCAAAAGTTTTATTGAGTAAAGAGAATTTTGAAAAAGTTATTGAGGCCTTACACGCCGATCGCTATAAGCGCGTCAAGCAAACCAATCACTATATTGATTCCGATAACCAATCTTTAAGACGATTGGGCTGTGCTTTAAGAATACGGGAAAAGGATGATTTCGTATTAACATTAAAAACTCCTCTTAGCGAGGGTCTACTAGAAAAGAGTCAAACGATTACTTGGAAACAATACGAGATGTTCGATAAAGATAATGTCTTCCCCGAAGGACCGATCAAGGTCTTTTTGGAAATTTTGGGAATTAAGGTCGATGAATTACATATTTTAACCTCCTTGACGACCGATCGCATCGAGATTCCCTATAAGGAAGGAACCATTTCCTTAGACCGCAATAGCTATAGTGGTGTTATCGACTATGAGGTGGAAATGGAGCATACTTCTATGGAGCACGCGGAAGATTGTCTAATTGAAATCTGCAAAATGGCCGATGTCCCATGTGTTTTCAATTCCGATAGTAAGCAAGCCCGCGCGATGAATGCTTTAAAAAAATAAAATGAAAAGGGGCTGTTAAGAAACTAAAAAGTTTCTAACGCCCTTTTTTCTATTCAAAATCACCTTTTTGATACAATTTTAGTATCTGGAGGTGTTTTTTTGTGCCTTATTTCACTATATTCCAAGAGCAATTATTTTCTACCGCTGAACTTTCCAAGGGGGACAAAGAAAAATTAATAGAATTTCTTCAATTACTTGAAGAATCGGGTGTTGGAGAAGTAATAGAAAAAGAGACTAAAAAAGATAAGTCATTAGGTGGTAGATCTTCATATAATCCATATCGATTATTCGCCGCTATCATATATGCTTTCTCTAAACATTCCGGTAGTTTAAGAAAGATTGAAGAAAGCATCAAGTATGACTTACGCTTCATTTATATTATGAATAATTATTCTCCCTCTTATGTCACTATTTCGAAGTTTCTTAACAACGTAGTTGTTAAGCACTCCGAAGAAATCTTCTCTTTGATTACTTCGACTATCTTAAACAATTACTGTAGATTTAAAAAATCTGTCAAGCTAAATTAAAAGAAATTAGGAATTATAGAATTTTTGACGTTAATTATGATTTTTCTATGATTAAAAATAAGGCAATGAATAATCTTTTATCACCTAAAGGTATCGAGATGAGAGTAAATCGTTCCTCTCAAGTTGAAGGCGCTTTCGGTGTGATTAAACAAGATATGGATTATGAAAGAGCTAGAAGACGTGGTTTAGAAAATGTTTCTTTAGAGTTTATGTTAACTTGTTTGGGGTACAACATCCGTAAACTTTTTCTGCTCATAGAAGGTAAAGGAAAAAATGATTATTGGAAAGCTCCTGATGGTTTAATGCCTGAAATAATTCCTAAGATTGATTATGCAAAGATACTTAAGAAAAGAAAAAAAGGCCCTAATGAAGAGCTTAGAAAATCTTACAAGCATAAAAAAAGAAGCCGTTAGAAACTTTTTAGTTTCTTAACAGCCCCTTTTTTAATTATTCTTGATGTAATCCTCTGTCTTGCTATCGAGAGCGTGATCACAGCTTTCAAACCGAGGACATTGTCCTTTGGTGCAGGCAATTTGCGCAATTCGTCGAGCTTCTGGAGGGATAAAGGTACGAATCTCTTCTTCATTATAGCCTACTTGAATACGCCGATCGTCCACCATGATAGGTCGCTTTAAAACCGAAGGATTATTTCTGATAAAATCAACGATTTCACTGATTTTCATAGAATCCAAATCAAGATGATTCTCTTTGATAATTTTGGAGCGTGGTGAAATGATATCATCCGTACCATTTTCGGATTTTGAAAGAATATCGATCAATTCCTTCTCATTTAACACTGAAGTAAAAATATTTCTCTCTTCAAAAGGGATTTTTTGCTCTTCAAACCATTTTTTGACTTTCCGGCACGAAGAACAGCTAGGAGATGTATAAATTCTAATCATCGTCATTCCCTCCCTATCGTGTAATTATAATAGCGAAAATTAAAGAAATTTGCAATCATTGTGATAATAAACATTGATAAAGAATAATTGACAAAAAACCGGGCGACTATTTATAATAACTTAGTTGATAACGAGCGAATTAAGTGATGAGGCGCTATAAATTTTTCGTAAATTATGGCCGATTTATGTCTTAAGAGACTGCTCTTTCGATAAACGAACGCTTAATCGGCTCTTACAATGCTTCAACTACTTACGGAGGATTATATGAAACCATTTTTGATTGCACTTGATATGGATGGCACATTATTGGATTCACAAGGGCATATTAGCGAAAAAACGATTGCCTATTTACGTCAATTAGAAAAAGACGGCCATAAAATTATTATTTCATCCGGTCGTCCAATTAGGGCCATTAAAAAGTATTATGATGAATTAGGATTACATTCACCGATTATTTGCTATAATGGTGCGTTTATAACCTCTCCTTATGATCCGACCTTTAAAGAAAAAGTGTTCGTCTTTCCGATGGATGTTGTCAAGCAGATTTATCGTGAAATTGGGACGGAATATATCGCAAATGTGATGTGCGAAACCAATAATGATATTTGGCTTTTAAAGGAGGACCAAGTCCTTTCGAGCTTTTTTTGGCATGAGAATATGACTGTTCATTATGGTGATTTGTGTCAAACCTTAAATCAAGATCCAATGACTATGATCATCGAATCGACTAGTAAAGAAGCTGACCCGATCGTCATTGAGGCCGTAGAAAAGCATCAAGGCTTAAAGGTTAGATTTTGGAATGGCTTATACTCCTTATTTAGCGAAATATATTTTGAAGATGTTTCTAAGGCTGCTGGATTATGCTATATTGCTGATTTTTATAAGATCCCAACCGATCGTATTATCGCCATCGGTGACGCCTGCAATGACGTTGAAATGCTTTTATTGGCCAAATACTCGGTCGCGATGATCAATGGTGATGATAATATTAAAAAGCATGCAAATCGCATCAGTAAGTATGATAACGATCATGATGGGGTTCTTCATGTTTTAAAAGAAATCCTAGAAGAACAAGAATAGAGACCAATATTTTTCAATTAAAAACTCTAGATTCACATTGCTTATGAAAACTAGAGTTTTTTTAGTTAGAGATTCAAATTTTTGGCAAATTCATGATAGAGGCGTTTCGGTAAATCTTTAATTTCTTCCTTATTCGTCGCTACCGCATTGATATAAAACTTACACTTGGGCTCCGTTCCACTTGGTCGCACCGCAATTGAACTTCCCCCTTCTAAAATCAGTTTGACAACGTCCGATTTCGGAAGAGTGATAGGAGTGACCTTCCCGTTTTCACGTGCTTCGCTTGTTAAATAGTCTTCAATCCGTACAACCGGATAACCGGCAATTTCCTTGATAGGTAGCTTTCTTAAGCTTTCCATGAGATTAGCCATATCTCGAGAGCCACTTTCTCCTTTAAAGAATTTTGAATATTGCTCATCCTTATAATACTTACCTACCCGACGATAAACCTGCTCTAAGGCTTCATCAAGGAACATTCCTTTATTGGCATAATAGACGCTCATTTCCGCAATCATTAATAAGGCCTGCAGACCATCTTTATCACGCACAAATGGTGCAATCAAACAACCATAGCTTTCTTCGTAGCCAAATTCAAACGTTCCCAGATGATTGGTTTCGCACTCATAAACGCGATCACCAATGAACTTAAAGCCCGTTAATAGGGACTCAACCCGCACACCATAATATTCCGCAATTGCGGTGCCAAAAGATGAGGTCACAATCGTATTAAACATGATGCCATCCTTCGAAAGAAGACCTTTGGCCTTTCTTTGGGAGAAAATATAATCCATTAAAAGGGCTCCTGATTCGTTACCATTAAGATATTCATATGTTCCTTGAGAAGAAAGATAAGCCATTCCGACACGATCGGCATCGGGATCGGTCATCAATACCAAATGCGCTTTTTCTTTTTGAGCAATTTCTAAAGCCTCTTTATAAGCGATCTTCTCTTCCGGATTGGGCGAAAGCGTACATGAAAAATCAGGATCGGGCGTACATTGATCTTCAACAGGTATAATATGATAGCCGGCCTCTTTAAAAATTCGCATTGCATTGACATAACTCGTTCCATGCTGAGGAGTAAAGACGATATAATAGTTTTCTTTATCAAGATCGGGATTGAGGCGAATGGATAGAACATCCTTGACGTAATCATCATCTATTGTCCGTGGTAATAAAATGGTTTCGGCCTTTTTGACTGCATAAGGAATTTCCACATCCAATTCATTCGGTAGCTCCGCCAAAATGTCAAGTAACCGTTCAATCTTGGAGGGCACTAATTGACAGCCGTTTTCATCATAAACTTTATAGCCATTATACTCTTTGGGATTATGACTGGCGGTGATGACGATTCCTCCGCATGCTTTCAATTTGCGAACAGCGTATGACAATTCCGGGGTTGGTCTTAAGCTATCGAACAAATAAGCTTTAATCCCTAAATCATTAAGTACTTCCGCGGCCTCTAACGTAAATTCGCGCGAAAAATGACGATTATCATGCGCGATTACCACTCCTCGATCCGAGGCGTCGGCAAATTTCTCTAATAAATACATGCCATAAGCAACGGTCGCTTTTCGCACTGTGAAATAATTCATTCGGTTGGTCCCTGGACCTAAGATTCCTCGCATTCCGGCAGTTCCAAATTCTATATTTTTAAAAAAGGCATCATCGATATCATCGCGCGACATCGCCTGTAAATCTTTCTTCATTTCCTGAGAAACATGCTCGGAATTAAGCCATCTCTCATATTCTGCTTGCACACCCATACGTAAATCCTCCTTGGTTACCTTAATTTTAGACTATTTTTTGCCGATTGAAAATAAGGATATCACCTTTTAATCTCTTTTCTTAATATATCTAAAATACTTTTTTCTTTCGCACCGATCTCCGCCTTTATTGTTAATCCTGTCAAAGATGATAAATAGCCATCAATCTCTCCAAAGCCCAAAAAGTATGCATGGAGAAATTGACTTTCATAATGAAAGCGTTCCTTAAAACGGCGGTTTTCGGCAAAGTTTCCATATTTGCCATCACCTGCTAATGGATGGCCGATTGAAGCCATATGCACTCTTATTTGATGAGTTCGACCGGTTAATAACGTGACTTCCACTAAAGTATAATCATTAAAAGTCTCAATCACATGATATTTCGTGAGCGCTGATTTGGCACCCACTTCATTCTTTTTCGCAATTCTGACCAAGCCCTGCTTTTCGTCCTTATATAGAGGAGCATCAATCACCCCATCGCCATACAGCTTTCCCATAACTAGAGCCAGATATTTTTTAGTTATTCTCTCTTTGTCCTTAAATAATTCATACAGAGCCTGCAAAGCCTTGAGATTCTTCCCAAATAAGACGATACCCGAGGTATTACGATCTAAGCGATGAGCAGGAGCTGGCACAAAGCCACGATTGTCACGAGGTGAATACTCATTTTTCTTCATTAAATACGATAAAACCTGATGCGTCAAAGTAATGCGTTTTTCCTTTTCATCGCCATGAACCAAGAGTCCGCTCGGCTTATTAACCGCCAATACATCTTGGTTTTCAAAAAGAATAGGATGATTGAATTCCATATTTTGAACAACAACCGGATGTGAATACTCTTCTATGATTTGTTCGGATAAGTATATACGTAAAATATCATTGGCCTGCAATATATAATCAATGTCGACCCAATGACCATTAACCTTTATATCCTTTTTGCGAAATGTTTTATAAATCAAGCCTAGTGGAGCCTCTGATAAATACTTACGTATATATTTATCGATCCTTTGACCGGCTTCTTTTTCATCAATCACAATTTCTCTCATTTTGTTTTTCTCCATAGGTATTATATCATTTCAATGTGGAAACAGAAACAATTTCCATCCTCTTCTAATGAGGAAAAACTTTTTCAATTATAGGTGACAAGGATTTCATTTCTTGCTATAATATATAACGCAGCACGGAGAATTACCCAAGTGGTTGAAGGGGCGGGCTTGGAAAGCTCGTAGGCTTTTAATCGGGCGCGAGGGTTCAAATCCCTCATTCTCCGCCATTAGATTGCTGATTAAACCCACGTTATGAATGTGAGACTTTCTATCGTTGGGACGTGACTTTTATAGGTCAGATAAATTAGGTAGCGTAAGGCTACCTTTTTTATTTATAAAAAACTACTTATATATTTTGACAATTCCTGGTCTCGATGTTATAATAAAACAAACGTTTTAGAACGCTAGTTCTAAATAAGGAGTGAATTTAATGCCACCAAAAGCAAAGTTTACCAAACAGCAAATCGCGGAGGCGGGACTGGATATAATCCGAAATGAAGGAATGAATAATCTCACCGCTAGATCGTTAGGAAAAAAGCTCGGCAGTTCAGCCTGCCCTATTTTTACCGTATTTGAAAATATGGAAGCCGTACAGGCGGAAATCAAAATAATGGCAAAGGCTCTTTATTCGAAGTATGTAGAACGTGGTTTAAAAGAAAATCCCGCTTTTAAAGGTGTGGGTATACAATATATTCTTTTTGCCATTCAAGAGCCGAAGCTGTTTCAGTTGCTTTTTATGTCCGAGCAACCACAGCAACAGCCGATAACGAATGTTCTGCCCTTCATTGAAGACAATTATGAGGAAATCATGAATTCAGTTAAAAGCTGCTATTCTTTGAATACCGAAGATGCGGAAAGACTTTATCGTCATCTCTGGGTTTATACGCATGGAATAGCCGTGCTATGTGCTACTAATATGTGCTTATTCACCGACAAAGAAATAGGTCATATGATGTCCGAAGCCTTTAATGGCATACTGAAGGAGATAAAAAATAGTTAAAGAGAATCTTTTATGGCGTTATAGCAAAAGGAGCGAGAAAATGATTACGGTATCGAATATAAAAAAATTATATGGAAGTGGTGAAAGCAAAAATGAGGTTCTAAAAGGAATCAATTTGCAAATCGCCGATGGAGAATTCGCTGTAATTCTAGGAGCCTCGGGCTCTGGAAAATCCACTTTTTTGCATTGCTTATCGGGGCTGGAACAGCCCGATAGTGGCAGTATTTTGTATGATCAGATCGATATTACCGAGCTTTCCGATAAGGATTTAACAAGATTTCGTAAAGACAATGTCGGTTTTATTTTTCAGCAATACTATTTACTTCCCCATATGACCGTCGAAAAGAATATCAGAATGGGCGCAGATCTCGCCGATAACAAGAATTATCGTGAAATCATAAAAGCCGTCGGTCTAGAAGATAAGATAACAAAATACCCTAGTGAACTATCGGGTGGGGAGCAACAACGAGTATCGATCGCTCGTGCTTTAGCAAAAAATCCGAAAGTACTGTTTTTAGATGAACCGACCGGCGCCCTTGATGAGGAAACAGGCCGACAGGTTCTTGATTATATATCGCGACTACATAGAGAATACGGCTTTACAATCGTGATGGTTACGCATAACCAGAATATTGCTGAAATGGCCAATATGGTTATTAAAATGAATAGTGGCCGGATAGCGGAAATTTATACGAATGAAGCACCAAAAAGTGCATTTGAGATCGGATGGTAAGACTATGATAATCGGATGGAAAGACACTATTAAATTATTTGGTATATCCATAATCGCCTGCTGTGCCGTTTTTGTATGCACTCTTTTTTTAAACTATAATATCGATCTTTTAGCGATCGAGAATAATATTCAAACCGAAGCCGGTATTGCTTTATACCATGCGCAAGTGTCAATGGGAAAGGTTACCTCTATTGTCTCTGGTGGCTGTCTCATTGCTACTTCCGTCATTATGCTTTTATTCTATGTGAAGAATTATATATCTATACATGGTAAAGAGCTTGGCATTCTGAAAGCTCTTGGTTATTCTAACATCAGCATTGCAAAGCATTTTTGGATATTCGGCCTCTCGGTTTTAATAGGCAGTGCTATCGGATTTATCATCGCTTTCTTTTATTTACCAAATTTCTACAAATTGCAAAACGCCGAGGGCTTGTTCCCCGATCTGACTGTCCGATTTCATCCATTATTGGCTTTTCTTTTGATGGGAGCCCCGACGATTTTATTTACGATCATATCGATAATATTTGCTTATATAAAATTAAAAAATCCCGTTCTCGATCTATTACGAGAAAAGCAAGAATTTAAAGCTAAAATGCACAAAAAAGATGTCAATGATTACCCCTTTTTAAAAAATCTAGCCAGTGTAACATTGAAAAGTAAAAAAGCGCTGGTCTTCTTTGTGGCCTTCTCGGCATTTTGTTTTTCGGCTATGGTGCAAATGTCGCTGTCCATGGAAAAAATATCAAGTGAGACATTCGCATGGATGATTTTGCTCATCGGATTAATTCTTGCCTTCACGACTTTGTTTCTTTCGCTTTCAAGTGTTGTCAAGGGTAATACCAAAACAATCGCGATGATGCGAATCTTAGGATATGATGATAGCACCAGTAGTCACGCTATTTTGGGTGCATATCGGCCCGTTTCATATATCGGATTCGCGGTCGGCACAATATACCAATATGGTCTATTAAAGATCGTTATGACCTATGTTTTTTCGGATATCGAAAACATGCCGGAATATAGCTTTGATTTCAAAGCTCTTCTTATTACCCTGCCTATTTTTATTGTTACTTATGAGCTGATAATGTTTCTGTATTCTTTAAAGATAAAAAAATTATCGATAAAATGTGTGATGCTCGAATAATGGTGTCCAATATAAAAGGCCAGACACTATTATGATAAGCAAGTAATAAACAACGAATGATCGATAACCAATTATAAAAAAAGGCAATTGCAATAATATTAAGCAATTGCCATTTTATTTGTTAAAAATAATGGATCATTTATTAATCATTGGCACTCATACTATCGCCAAGACGTTGTGCTCTTTTTAAGGCGCGATCTTGATCAATATCATGCCTTTTAGCGTAGTATAACAAAACACATGTAGCAACTACCGCCCCAATAACGATCAAAATAATGCCTAGCCATTTAAAATCCAAATTCATATGGAGCCAAGAAGCCATAGATTGCTCGGCTTTCATAATAGGGTTATCCTTCGCTAATCCCGGCAAATAACTGCCGACGATACCGGTTACCAGCAATCCTAATCCTGCAACCCAAATAACACCTGTAATAATATACCAAATAAGCTCTTTTGTTCGTACTTTCTTTTTCATCGTAATCGACTCCTCTTATACGCTGTTTATTTTATCATACCCCTTTTTCTCTTTCAAGTAAAAGGATTATTTACTCTATTGCGGGTAATAAACCGGCGTTTTTGAAATATGAATAGGGAGCGACGAACATTTTTTTAAAAGACGCAGAAATAAAAAAGAGAATTATCCTCTCTTTAATGACTTATCTAGTTAGATAGACTTTTGACAACATCTTCAAAAAACAATTCATCGGGACGAATATCAAAAATCTTTGCCATTTGAATTGCCATTTCATAATCAAGGCTGCGCTTACCGGTTTCGATCATCGATATATAGGCCTTCGAAACATGTAATCGATTAGCGACATCTTCTAAATTCATTCCCTTCTCTTTTCGCATGATGCGGAATTTTGTTAAACGTGCATTATTCATTTTTATCCCTCCATAAGAACATTTAAGCAAACGAAAACAAAGAGTGAGGAGAAAGACGATTTAAATTAATAACAAATTGAAAAAATCGACATAACTCGCCTTTATTTTCAAAGGATTATGTCGATAATTGTCGAAGGAATATTTGATTTAAAATCTACAAAGCTATGATTTTTTTTGATCGCGATTCTTTTCAAATTCAACAGCCTGTTGATATACGATCATGAAGGAAGACCGCCATTTTTGTTCCGCTTTGGCCATTAATTGTTTTATCTCATTTTTTGTACTCTCAAAAACCTGAGGGAATTGCTGACCTTCCGGTAGGGTCTCTTTTCCTTCCATATATGACACGAGCTTTTCTACATTATCCATCATCGTATTTAGCTCGCTATCATCCGACTTGTTATGATCACGTACAAATTTTAAAAAGCCAATATATCTTCGCAAATCATTGATAATGAAATTGGATTGCGGTGATGGCTTTCCCTGTGTTTCATGCATTGCCTGATTAAACTCAATAAAGGTTTTTTCAATATCAGCCACTATGTTCATATAAACAATAACCCGATACATGTAATCATCATCATGCACCAATTGCTCCAAATCATCATCCGATGAATCTTTACCTTTTGCAAAATTCATATAGCCGTTGATAATATCCGTAAATGTTTCATGTAAGCCAACAATATAATTATACAAAGTCAAATGCTGAGCCGAATCGACACGCAATTCTTCTCCGCTCACCCGAATGATCGTTGAATTTGGTCCATAGACATCATCGAGGAACTCGTGTAATTGTGAATCAATTTTTTTACCGGTTTCACCATTGGAATCTAAAAAATGACGGACGGGCGAAGGGCCTTTCAGGATAGTGTCTAACGTATGCTTCTTTTGTAGATAAACCTGATAATTGAACTCCTTACGATCCGCAACCGTGTATTCCAAAGTATCACGAATCATTAAATTGAAATTATAGATGACAAATATAAAGTGGGTTATTTCATTCATGTTACTGCTTCTCCTTTAATAAATAACTTTCAATTTCATAAAAATTATCCAAGACATGGGTGGCATGTTCTTGAACTTCTTTATTCGCGTGGCTCATGCAAAAGCTATGGTGATAATGATCAAACATGGTCACATCATTACCGCTATCGCCAATAACAATTATATCATCATTGGAATAACCATAATAGTCGCAAAGCAATTCCAAGCCTTTCGCTTTGTTGCAATCATGATCGGTAATTTCTAAAGATCCGCCTTCAATAGATATTTCCAAATTTGGAAGAGCCTTTTTAATGATTTGAGCGGCTTTTAAAGCGTTACTTCTTCCTTTCTCACCGATACCGAAATAGATAAGAATTTTAAAAACGCCTTGCGTATTAATCAGTTTCAAAATCTCTTTTTTTCCTTTTAAATACTTTTCAGCATAGGTTCCTTGATAATTATAAACTATTAAGTAAAGAAGGTTTTTGAAAAACGATACCCCATGCCGATACATGACCATAGTCCCCTCGCGGCCAAAAAAGGAAACGACAAAATCATCCATCTTTTTAGTTAATAAATCAAAGATCGCAAGACTCTCTTCTTTAGCGATTATCTGCTCTTTTAAAACCTCATTGCCGGCTTTTATGTACGCCCCATTGCAGGCAATGATATCCACTGAAGAGCCTATTTTTTTGATTACTTTTTGGATAAAAGGATAATTTCGTCCCGTGACCAGAATGACATGTCCATCGCATTGTAAATGCTTTCTAATGACTGACAAGTTCTTCTTATCGATTAAGCCGATTCTTCTTTTAGGGTAAAAAAGCGTTCCATCTAAGTCGGTTGCTAAGACTTTTCTCATAAGACCACCTGTTTTTTATTATACACTTTTTTTCCTTAAAAAAAAGAAAGAGCCCTCTTTTTCATTATTTTTGTTAAGTGACAAAGTAAACGCGAAAGAAGGAAAAAAGAAAAAGAAGTATAA
>CAZOUY010000011.1:0-33852 GCA_964583155.1 uncultured Coprobacillus sp. | reverse complement strand
ATTATACTTCTTTTTCTTTTTTCCTTCTTTCGCGTTTACTTTGTCACTTAACACATCATTTTTTCGAATAGCTATTGACATTTTAAAACTGTATTTTTATAATAATCATAGATACGCTGCTGTAGTCTAAAAGTAGGACGCCTTTATTGTAATAAGGAAGTTGTGGTTCGAATCCACATTGCAGCTCCATTTTTAATTATTAAGCAGGTTATCTATACTATATATTTATGCAAGTAAGCGGAAAATGGTTTATTTTTCGGAGTTTAGTTTGCAAATCCGTATATTATTAACCTGTTTTTTTTGAGGGGAGTATTTAAGGTGAATGAGATTTATAAAGAACTAGATGTTAAAAACCTTGTTTTTTTATCTTTTTTTAGCGAAAACTATGAAAAATACGTCAAAGCCATTCACAACTTTTTAGCCAGTAAAGAAATACCATTTTATTGTATGAAAAACAATGTAACAAATGAATCGAATTTGTACACATCAAACAATTTTGTAGATGAAGAAGCAAAAGCTATAAAAAAAACAAGCTTATTTATTGCATTTATTGACAATGCTTATTTTAATAGTGAAGAATGTAGGCGAGAATGTGATTTGATAAAAAAAGAAATTGAATCATCGGTCATCAAGCCTAAATTCATGATTTTCTATATCGATATTAAATGTCAAGACAGCATAATAAGACAATCTTGGTATTTATCTTCATTACATAATGATAGAAATATATATGAAGATTTAAACACGGCTTCATATGAAACAATTTGTAATACGATTCTTTGCGAATATCAGTATAAAGAAATAGAGTTTTTGAATTATAAATATCATTACGAAAAACTTATGAGTAATGTTATATTAAATAGTTTAAAAGGTGAATATGAGTGCACTACGGTCAGTGATTATATTTTAACATCCAAAGAACTAACTTGTCAGCAAGAAGGTTACGAATTACACATAATAACAGACGAAATATATAATTATGATTGTACCGCTTTATCCTCAATGGCAATTGCATCCAATATTCAAAAAAAAGTCAAATATATCTATTATGGTAGCAGTACAAATTCACATTTATTCGATACTTTAAAAGAAATAATTAAATGCTTTATTGCGAAAGACGAAAAAAGTAGAAGAAGAGTTGACCGCTATATTAGATATAAATTTGAAAAAAAACACAATATAATTGGAAATATTGACTTTTTAGCGAAATTACACTATGAAGTATTATATAATGCTCTAACTGATGAAAAAAGAAAAATATTAAAAAAATACAAGACATTACTCTTTAAAAAGGAAATATTTAATGGTTTTGATAATTTAAAGTGTTGGTTGTTAGGAGAAGACAACGATTATTATAAGTATCAAAATATACAGATTTTGTATAAATTCTTAAGTGAAATTTTATACAATGAAGAACATAACGAATACTATCTTATCAAAGAACTTAAATTCCTTTTTTCCTATTTAAAGCCTCTAATAGAATTTTCAGATTGGCATATTGGCCAAACAACATTATCTGAAGATAAGATTAGGGAGTTAGAAGACCAACTAGATGTTCAAGAAGAAATAAGAGATTGGATTGGGTATGAAGGATTATCTGGTCAAAACCGATTGGATCAGGAACAAATAGACGAGATTGTAGCACAAAACATGATCTACATAGAGATTAATCAAAATGATAATTTACCCATGATCACACATAGTTTTTGTTTGTTCTTTGATAAATCATCAATCAGATGCGCATGGTATAGAACATCCTCTTTAATAGGAACTTTCACTGGGCTTAGCATTGACAATAATCTTATTATATATAATGTTCCAGAAAATGAAAAAAGAGACTTTATTAATATGTACTATAAAATAATGAATAGTTCAAAAGATATACAAAGCAAATTGCAATCTGTGGATTCTAGAGTCTATGAATTTTTGAGAAAGGTAGTATGTAATTATGAAAGAAATAATTGATTATGAATTAATCGAAAAGAAATATAGACTTTATTCATCATATTGCAAATATTATTACCCTATCAAAGTTAATGATAATCCTCATTTAATTCATTTTCTAAATAGATTAGGATGCTACTATGAGGTTGATGAAGTTAATCGTGCAATGAAAATGATTAATGAATATCATGTTAATCCAAAAAGAATTTTATTTGTGCTTTCTTATATAAAAAATGAATCCGAATTAGATATGTTGATTAGATTAGGAGTAACATTTTTTAGCATTGATTCAATTGAATTGTTAGATGCTTTTAAAAAATATTCTAATATTAATTTTTTGGTTAGAATGTCTATTTCCACTTTCAATATTTGTGCAAATACTTATGATAGATTTGGGGCAAATAAGCAAGATACACATAAAATTATAGAGGAGATTAATAAATATAAATCTAACTTTGTAGGTCTGCATTTTCATTTATTTCTTAAAAAGAATTATATGAAATATTTGAAAATAATAGTCAATCAAATTTTATCTGAATTTTCTAATTTCAGTATTTTAAATATTGGCGGAGGAATAAATGAAAATTATTTACCGAAGATAATAGAGTATCTAAATAGAAAACACTATACAGGAAATGTAATTTGTGAATCTGGTTATAATTTTATTAATGATTCAATTAATATAGAAACTACTGTTTTAGCGATTAAAAAAATACGGAATCATATTTGTGTCATTATAGATATTGGTATATATACAGGTCTCTTAGATATATATTTAGATAAAAGACGCTTTGCTTTAGAAAATAAAGAAAAAAAGAAATCTAAAAAGAAAAAATATAGACTTTATGGTCCATCCTTTGATTTTAGAGATTATATTGGAGAATATTATTTGGAAAATTTAAAAGTTAATGATAAAATCATTATAAAGGGATGCGGTGCTTATGTTTGCACACTAAAAACAAATTTTTATTCGGACTATGAATAAATGGAGGAAATGCACTATGGATAAATTAGAGATTACAAGTATTATTACAAACCATATTAATAATGTTCTATTATCTATAACCAATCTACCTACTCAAAACTTAAATTCAAAGGGGCAAGATATAGTTAGTAGTATTACCAATAGGCTATTTTTAAGAAGGTATCGAAAATATGCTACTACTGAGGATGTTAAAAATTTTGTTATCAATAAACTAGAAAATATTGTAAATAGGGAGTTAGATATTATCTTTGTTCCAAGTTTCGGTGGATATAAGCATTGGTGGACAGAAACTTATCCAGCATGCGACTGGGCAGAAGTAATTAATATTAAATATGTTTTAGAGTATTTATCTCCAATAATGAAAACTTACACAAAAGGAAAAGTCAAAATATGCTATGAGTCAGAGGAAGTAATATTATCTGAATTAAATAATGTCCCCCAAAAAGGGTTGGATATATACACTAAAACATTTAGAGATATTTTAGAATTTTATAATACATTATTAGATGACTCTACCTTGAGTTTGATTTTAGCTAGAGAACAATACCAAGAACTTGGATATACGAAAGAAGATCTCTTAAATCGAATTAATGAAGTCTTTTCGCAATATGAGGAAAAGTTTAATGCTTACGATATAGAAGATCAAAATAGGAGAATTCGAAAAGTAGAAACAAATTTTAATTTACAAGGTGGATTATTGGATGATTCATTAGATTATACCCATTATTCTAAAGAGGAAAAATATGAATTATATAAAAAATCAAGGATTTTGAATGAGGCCTTTTTGGATATTGATTATGAATTTAGAGGTCAACAATTCTTTGAGAATGAATCTGTGATTCCTTTACTTTTTTCTTTTGGTTTAGGACCCGGAGGGGAAAATTGGCCGCATATTGGTTCTTGTGCTTCTTCTATGGTTGATTTTTGGGCTGGAATGGGAATTTTTGTCATTGAAGAAAAAAAAGATGGCTATAAAGTCATTGAGAGAATTATTTCTAAAAGTCAATATGATTTAATAAAAAATAAATTAATAAAAATTGAAGTTAATACTCCATTGAATAAAATACATCATAATTTTAGTTACGCATATGTGTATCTAGGTGAATTAAATTTCTAACTTATAATAATATTTAAAAAAATATTGTATGAAAATGTTAAACAAATTTTTCGCGCTTTGTTAATAATAATTTATTTATAATAAACGCAACTTGCCAAAGTTATGAATTAAGGTTGTGGGAGGAAAAATTAAAGCATAACGGAAGCATTGAAGTAAATTCCATTTGACAAAGAAAAATCAGTTTTTACTATGATAGGAAAGATGTGGAGATGCTTGTTTCCTACCTCAAATATTCATCACTTTAAAAGTTTTGGTTTTAAAGGTTGATAAATATTGTCTACTTTTGATTAACTAGTGCTCCATCATAGATAGTATTATGAACAAGATTGGTATAAAATATTCCATTTTACTTTTTTTGTTTATTATATTCAAAAAAGTTTTTAGAGATAATACACGAATAATTAATTACTTCATCTTTATCGTAATTCATAATAAAATTATTTCTTTTTTTAATTTTAAGATTTTTCCTACTTAAAAGATAAATGGCAAAACTTTTTGTGGTACAGAGTGCTTCATGCCCCTTCCTGTTTCTAAAAAGTTTTTATTATGTGTAACATTTTAAAATAATTTTAAATGTGTCATTCCATCTTTAGAAATATTAAAATCATCTAAACGTAAATACATATTTTGGTGATGAATCACTAACATAATTTTCTAAAGTATGAACCACAAATATTTTGTTAAAATAATTACAAGCAAGCAAGAATTCATTATCGATAACAAATTGTTTTTCAATTATTTTTATTTTTTGTTGAAATATCGTGACATTTAACTCTTGATATTAAACAAGATTGTTCTAATTTTTCTAAATATCTATATTTTTTATCTGAATTATTTTGATTACAATATTCAACAATACTTGGTGGTGAATATTCTTTATAAGCGTTATTAATAATATATTTAGAAATTGTAATAAATGATTCTTTGGGAACTCCAATCCATTTTCTTCATAGTATTTAATAAAAACATTATAAGTAAAAGGCATTATTTTAAACTATTTATATCTACCAACTAATAAAACTGCCAATTCTACTTGATAAAAAAAGGAAAACTATAATTATTTTGATTTATTCTATATTAAATTTTTAGGAGGCGCTAAGATGGAAAATCACAAGATTCAAGGTATAAATGATTTAGATCCTTCATTAAATCGTAAATTCCAATATCTGATAGAACAGAAAGCATCAAAAAGAGTTGCTGATATCATTTCTTATGAAGATTTTATGTCTATATTCTTTTATGAAACTTATATGCTAACTTTCCTATATTTTCAGAAGTATGTAACTTTTTGCAATACCGGAAAATATTTTGAGTTTTGGGTTGATGGCGAAGAAGAAACAACCTATCTTCGCGATGATGATTTAAAAATTATTTTAGATAATGCGCGTATAGATGGAAAATCGGTAAAAGAAATATGGGATGATTTATATCTTAATTAAGAACAATTTTCTTCCGAAAGAATTGCTGGGAATAACACAATAGAAATGCAATATGATAATGCTTTTCTCTACCACTTTTAGATAAAAATAATACTTGTGGAAAAAATATTCTTAGCATTATATAGTAGTGAATTAAAAAAATAAGAATGAATCTTATTATATTAATAAAAAATAAACAGGCTACTTTTCAAGCAAAAAGAGGTAGGTTTACTTTTTTAAAACCAGACTGTCTTTTCTTTTATTCCAATTTTATCTCACATCATTTGAAAGTTAAAAGAGCATAATAGCAATAGAAGGAGTGTTACATAAATTTGTGGAGCCTTAGTGAGCTGAAAAGATAAGACAAAGCTAAGAAAGCTCATTACTTTAGATTAAGATGATATTTTTTAATGGTCCTCATTGAACCTTATCAATAATCTAATCAATTTGTTTATCTTTTAATTAATCAAGAATTTTATTATATGGTATAATTTGAATATAAAAATATTATCGAGGATTATTTATGGAAAAACCACGGATCTTATTAACATATATTGAATCAGGAATGGGGCATATTATGTCGATGAAAGCAATTGCCTCAGGATTAAAAGAAAAATACAGCGATCAAATAGAAATCATTGAGTCCTATATAATGGATCAAGGCAGTAAAGATACGGCTGATTTTGAAGTGTTTTTATCGAATTGCACCAAAGAAACTAATCGTCATAAAGCTTTTGGTATTGGTGTGTTTTGGTTTTTAGAATTAGCGGGTAAACAGCACTTTATGCGTTTTATTCATCGGACTGTCTTTAAAAAGTATACGGACGCTACCGTCCAAGCTCTATTGGCTTATCGTCCGGATGTGATTATATCAACGCATTATTTTATCACCTTTGCGGCCATTGAGCTTAAAAAGCATTATATGCCTAATTTAACGGTGATAACATATAACCCGGATAATAATGTTCACGTTTGGTGGGACAATCGTTCGGATTTGTTTATCAATAATAATTTGGCTGCCTGTGATGAGGCGATTAAGAAAAGAAAATTCGCTTATGAAAAAATTCGGAGAGTCTTTTTTACAGCTCGTGAAGAAGTGGCAAATGCGAAAGGCACCAAAGAGGAGTATCGTCTTAAATATGGATTGCCATTAGACAATTTTACGATCATGATTGCCGATGGTGCTTATGCTTCGGGAAAGGCTAAAAAAGTATGTAATGTCCTCTTGAAGCTGAAATTCCCTGTGACCATAATTATGCTGGCCGGCAAAAATGAAAAGGTGTACCAATATTTTGAAAAGAAACGAAGCAAACTGCCTTCTAACATAAATTTAGTTACTTTAAAGTTTACTCCGTTAGCGTATGAGTATTATGGCGCCAGCGATATTTTTATTACGAAATCAGGTCCTAATGCTGTTTTAGATTCTCTATTTATGGGAACTCCTGTCATTGTTGATTATTACGCTCATAACATTGAAAAAGCCACAGCTAAGCTTTTTGTTGATACCTTAAAATGCGGTATTACTTGCTATGATATTTCAAAAATGCCCAAGCATGTGACTTATTTATATGAGCACCCGGATTTTTTAGAGGAGTTAAGGAAGAATATTAAAAAGAATATCAATAAGGAACAAAATGGAGCGTCACAGATTGCCGATATTATTATCAATGAATTGAAGGAAAGGAATTTGCTTTAAAGATGGCAAAGAAAAAAACTTTTTATTTTCATGATGATCAAAAAGATGATTTTGGGGGCATAGGCGTTAATCATAAGCCCTTGCCGGACAATTATAAATATATTCATCGAAATATTATTTTTCGTTTTTTTAGTTTTATTTTGTATTATTTTTTCGCTTATCCTATCTTATATGTCGTGACTAAAATAAATCTCGGGATAAGGGTTCATGGAAAAAAGAATATTAAAAAGCAATTAAAAAAGAAACAGGGGTATTTCTTTTACTCCAATCATTGTCATTATTACGATGCCTTTATTTCACATGTTTTTATTGGGGCTCCGCGCCGTACTTATGTGGTATCGCACGCTGATCCGGTTCGGATTCCCTTTATTCGTTTTCTAGTCGAAATGTTAGGAGTTTTACCTTTACCGAATAATAAGGTGAACTTTCGTAATTACAACAAGGCGATGGAATTATTAATTAAAAAGGGCGCGGTTATTTCTATCTATCCGGAAGCAACATTATGGCCCTATTACAATAAAATGCGACCTTTTCCGAAATCATCGTTTAAATATCCGGCCATGCTGAATCAACCGATTGTTATCGGAGCCGAAACGTTTCGGAAGCCTAAGCTCTTCAAAAGAATAAAGCCACGAATGGATTTAACTCTATCGGAAGTTATTTATCCCGATCCCCAAAAATCGGTTGAAGAGAATACTGAAATGTTTTATCAAGCTGCGGTTGCGTTTTGGAATGAGCACGTTGTTCTCAATGAGCATAATGTTTCTTTTCACAACTATCTGCCTATTAGTGAGAAAAAAGATGAATAGCCTCTTTGGAAAATGCTAAATTGCTTTTTTGACTATTCAATTCAACCTAATTATATGATATAATTCTTATTAATCGGGACGTAGCACAGCTTGGTAGTGCACTACCTTGGGGTGGTAGGGGTCGTGAGTTCAAATCTCATCGTTCCGACCATTGAGATATGAAAAGTCCGTTTTATCGGGCTTTTTTCTGCTTTTAAGAATAAAAATATATTTTTGTGCGTTTTTTGTGCGTTTTTATTGGACCCTAAGAATTTAAAGCTTCATTGAGCATTTAATTATCGATGACCATCATTATCAGGCACAACGAGCGGGCTCCTTATCATGAATTGAAAAAAGGCCCTCATTCAATTATAATAAAATTGTCATTTCATATTATTTAAGGTAATCGATTGAGGAGCGTGCTTATGTGATTAATCTATTGAATTTTTTGACTCCAAAATGCAGCACTTTATACTTGGAATATGATTCCACAATTCGACAAGCACTGGAAAAGTTTGATGTGCATAAGTTTTCGGTTGTGCCTTTAATCGGTAAGAACGGGGAGTTTGTCACAACAATTTCTGAAGGAGATATTTTACGTTTTATCAAGAACAATTGTCATTTTGATCTTCAAATGGCGGAAAGCTATAAGATTGAGGCTATTGAAAAATATCGACCATATAAGGCGTTGCCGATATCGACTCCTATCAAAGAAGTAATCAGGCTTTCCTTAGAACAAAATTTTATTCCCATTGTGGATGATCGCGGAGTTTTCATCGGAATAATCAAACGAAAAACCATCATCGATTATTTTTTTAAAATAGAAGAATAGTTTAAAAACAAGGAGATTACTGATAATGGAGGATAAAGGAAAACTTAAAATCGCTGTTATTATTGCAATCAGTATTATATTTTTCGGCGGCCTATTATTATATTTTACGTTGCCGGGTCTTAGATTCTTCTGTAACACGATTTATGGTGATTTAATTATCGGATTGGTCGTATTGATTGTTCTGATCTGGATAGCGTTTTTTACCAAAAATAATCTTTCAATTTTTGAAAAAATTATTATGGTTTTATTTATCGTCCCCCATATTATGAAGCTTATATTCGATAATTTAAGAATTACTTGCTTAATGAATTTTATTTATGCGCTGATAAATATTATTGTTAGCTTGGTCGCCGGCTTTATGAATGATAAGAAAAAGATATCGTTTGTTGGCATCTTTGGAATACTGGCTTTTTGTGCTTCTTGTACAATATATCATTATGCTGAATATCTTGGAAATAAGTTTCCTAGTGTATTCATCATACCTTCCATTGTGGTTGCGATTATAGCATTTATCTTATGCTTGATTTATGGCATCAAATCCTTTCGTAATAATCGGTCATTGTTAAAAATGATTGGAATTCCTTTATTTGGCTTACTTGGAGGCTTTTGTATTACCTTTTTAACGCTCGGATCCATGAATGTTTATTTGGATTTTTCCAAGCCACAATATGCCGAATTCATCATTATCGAGAAGGATAAGCAAACGGGAGACACCTTTTTAGCGAACGAATATAATTTTGTTGTAAAAAAAGATGAAGAGCAATTTGACATAAGAGTTGATGAAATTGCCTATTATGAGTATGAGATTGGCGATGAAATAATACTTGCACAATATCAAGGCGCGTTTAGAAGATCTTACTATATTTTTGAAGACAATGTTTCGATGATAAAGATGGAATAAATATACTATTAAGCTATCATCAGTATGAACAATTAACCTTTTATTAATTAACATGCTGTTTGCTTTTCTGGCATATTTTTTTTATAATTGAACTACAGATATATAAAAATTAAAGGAGAAAATATGTCAAAAATAGTGAAAATTAAATTGGATAATCCTTATCCGAAGTCCACAACAATTGTTGCAAAAGTCGAAGGCAAAACTTTTTTAAAGGACACAATTATTGAAGTCCCTGAATATTATTCTTGCTTTATTGTGCAAAAGGATAAAATACTCGGGCCATTTGAGTGGACGTTTAAATTGAATTCAGAAAAAGTTAAGGGCCTAAAAATCGGATTATTTAAAAGAGTTAAATGTGAAATTTATTATGCTCGCTTAGGTCAATTCACCTATATACATTTATTGCTTAATCATCCGGTTGTATATCCAGTTCTAAGTTTTGAAGAGCATTATGATGTTACGAAATTTTATAAAACGCAGGCAACATTTAAGGTCTGTGGTGAATATAAGCTAGTAGATTTTGAAACATTTTTGAAGGAAATAATAAGAAAAAAGAATATCACCTTATTTAATGAAGATGATTTCGGAGTTTTGCTAAACAATGATATTCATACATCTTTTTCATACTGGTTCACTGGAGTGGATATCCATGGCAGACATGATGGGAAGTTTCTCACAATTAGACAAAGAGCAACATTGCCTGAGGATTATAGTAGGTTTTTCGATAAATTAGAAAAAAGTATTACAAAAAGTCTACTATCTCAGTTTGGCTTTAAGGTTTCTGCGGCTGTAAAGGGCGTTGATGATTAAAGGAGTTTTCTCCATAAAAATGAAGCGATCCTTGAAAACGTTTTCATGATGATTTAAAGCAAATTAATATTGCGAGTTTGCGCGAAGTTGTTTACGATATTAATGTGAAAATATAAATTCACAAAATTTAAGGAAGTTGAGGTTGAAAGAAATGGTTACTGTCCATATGATGGTCGGTATTCCCGGATCCGGAAAATCAACATATTCCCAAAACATTTTAGCAAAGGAATTAAATTGTCGTATTGTCAGTAGTGACGCTATTAGGATGGAGCATCCCGAATGGGACGAAACCTTAGTGTGGCCGGAAGTGTATCGAAGATTAGCCGAAGATATAATGTTAGGCAAAGATGTTATCTATGATGCAACCAGTCCGACTCCTAAAGTTCGTGCGCGTTTCTTTGAAAAGATTAAAGAATTAATTCCTGATGCTAAATTTTGTGTTGGTGCATATTTTTTTCCTACTCCTGCGAGTATTTGTTACCAAAGAATCGAAAAAAGAAATCAAGTCCCCGGTGAACACTTTTTCCCTCTTGAAAAAGTGGAATCCTATGCTAGTACGATTGTAAAGCCGGAACTAGAGGAAGGATTTGCGTTCGTTAAAGAAATCATTACCTATGAGCAAGAATAATTCTTGCTCTTTTTTATATTTTGCTTTAAGAACGACATAATAAAGATATGGAAAAAGAATGCTCGACCTTTAATATGTCTAAAAAAGAATATGTCGTCTTGTTTCTCTTACGTTTTGGACTATCCCTTTTATCACTATCGATTCTTTCGCCGTTTTTAATTTATTTAGAGTATAAAAGGGAAGCGGAAAACACTATTATCGATGGCTATTCATTGAGGTTTAAAGGAAAACTCAAGGATATTGTTCTTATCTATTATATTTGGCTTTTTATCACAGCCTTAATTGTGTCACTTTATCTTTATCTCATCGATTTATTTCAAAGTCGGCTTCTAACTAGCTTACCTCCCATTGTT
The DNA here is from genome assembly GCA_964583155.1 of uncultured Coprobacillus sp. Lineage (GTDB taxonomy): Bacteria > Bacillota_I > Bacilli_A > RFN20 > CAG-826 > CAG-826. The sequence continues at coordinate 22,380 of CAZOUY010000011.1, read as the reverse complement.
TTTAGCATTCTTTCCTCATCAGTGGTGACATTATTGAGCAGTGTTTTTTTAAAATCCCGCGTTCGGAAGTGGCGATATCGCTCCACCATAATTGAAGATCAAGATGATAATTCGTTCTTTAGTGGTAATATGATACTCGTTATTATATATGCGGCGCTTCGTAAAATCTTAGCGTTCATATCCATCGGTTTATTTTATCCGTTGATGAAACAATTGAATCTACGCTATGAATGTCGAGGAATTAAAATATCATCTCGCTCGCTTAAGGTTGAAAATGAAAACTGGCTCCTTATGAAGATATGGCTTAAGTCTCTTTTTATATTGATAATTACTTTGGGAATTTATTGGCCGTTTTTGAGCTATCGTCTTAAAAAAACGATGATTGAGCATATTCATATGGAAAACTAATAAAAAATGGATGCCGAGATAAGCATCCATTTTCATTATCAAATCGTTTTGCTAAAAAGGTGATTATTCTTGATAGAACTTCAAAATATCTTCATAAACCTTGAAGCGTTCATTTTCATTTAAAATTTCGTGGCGTAGTCCTTTATAGATAGTTAGACGGACATCTTGAAGACCATATTTTTTATACATTTTATATAAGCGTTCAACTCCTTTTCCGTATTGACCAACGGGATCTTCATCGCCGGCTATTAGGAAGATAGGAAGATCCTTGCGAATGCGTTGAACGTTTCTTTTCCGATGAATCCGATTCAATCCTTTCATAAATTCTTTATAAAAACCACCTGTGGGAATAAAGGTACAATTAGGATCGGCTAGGTATTCATCGATGTTGGATTCATTATAAGAAAGCCAATCGGCACTGGTCCGCGGATTTTTGATCTTTTTATTATAGCCTCCGAAGGATAAGGAATTGATAAAGGTAGCTCGATGGTGATCACGGTGATGGAAAAGGCATGATAGATTAGCGGCAATTGCACCGATTCGAGTGATAAACTGCTTTCCACATGATCCGCAAATAATCGCTTTTTGAATTATGTCGCTATGCTTTTGGATAAATTCTTGGCTGACAAATGATCCCATTGAGTGCCCGAGCAAATAGACGGGCTTTCCTAATTTTCTCACATCTTCCACTTCTGTTTTGACCATTTCGACCGCCTTTGCAAAGCCATCCTTGGGCCAAACTCCCATATCTTCTTCTTTGGTAATATTTAATCCTTGGCCATAGTGGTCGATGCAATAGACACCGAATCCGTGATCGTTAAGAAAATGTGCGAATTCATCGTAACGATAAGAAGCTTCCACCATACCGGTGACAATGACGATATTGGCGTCACAATCCTGAAGGGGCCAGCATGTTCCTTTTAAAGTTAATCCCTCTTCGATAGTTATTTGATAAGGCTTACCATATTTCATAATTGAATAATCTCCTTTTTATTAATTTTAACATATTTATTATTTTATTAATAATACATAGAAAAACTTCGTAATTGCGTTATAATAATTATGGACATAATTATGTCGTTATTATAAACAAAGGAGCTAACTATGAAAAATATTCGTCCAATCACTGATTTAAGAAAAAGCAACGAGATATCCGAACAAGCGCATAGCACGCAGGAACCGATATATATTACGAAGAATGGTTATGGCGATTTGGTGGTTCTGGCCCATGAATTATTCGAAGAGATGATGGGAAATGGTCAAGGAATTGCTTCATCCTTATCGCAATCGAATAGCTATCAGGATGCCTTGGATCAAAGTGCCCCTATGGGATTTATCAAAGTGGCCTGTGCGACGATCGATGTTCTCGTATCCGATGTCAATCATAACGCACAGGACATCATTCAAAAGGTCCGCGATTGTGAAGAGCAAGGATGTTCACTTTTGGTTTTACCGGAGCTTTGCCTCAGCGGTTATACGTGCCAAGATTTATTTTTACAAGATACTTTATTAACAGCCTGTGAACGTGAAGTCGATAACATATTAAAAAGAACTGCGGATTGTAACATCGTTTTCGTATTTGGCGTTCCTATTCGCGTGCATAGTAAGCTCTATAATTCCGCTATTGTGGCGTTTAAAGGGAAGATTCTTGGCATTGTTCCTAAAGTCAATTTGCCTAACTACCATGAGTTTTATGAATTGCGGCATTTTGAAAAAGCACCACGCCATGTTGAGATGATTTCTTATGCTCATCAGTACGCACCCTTTGGAAGCAAAATCCTTTTCCGCAACCGCCATTATGTTCCCATGACCTTCGCTATTGAAATATGTGAAGACCTGTGGGTTCCTAATCCTCCATCCACGGAGCATGCGTTGGCCGGTGCGAATATCATATGCAATCTTAGCGCTTCTAATGAAATTGTGGGCAAAAAAGATTATCGTGAGATGCTTGTGAAAGCGACATCCGCTCGCTTAATATGTGCTTATTTATATAGCTCGGCGGGCAATGGCGAATCAACCACCGATCTAGTGTTCTCGGGGGAAAATATCATCGCCGAAAATGGGACAATTCTTGAAAAAGCCGAATTATTTACCAACGAAACCATTATGACGGAAATAGATTTGGAAAAGATCATCAACGAAAGACAAGCGATGACCTCTTATCCACAAGGAGATAAAACCGATTATTGCTTGGTTGATTTCTCTTTGCCCTTAGAAGCTCCAGCCATCAGTCGGTTTTCTAAGACACCATTTATTCCCGCTCATGACATTGACACCCGGACTAAAGAAATATTTGAGCTGCAAGTAATGGGACTTTTAAAAAGAATAACGCACACTAATGTTCATGCCTTAGTATTAGGCTTATCGGGTGGCCTTGATTCAACATTAGCCCTTTTGGTGGCGGTTGAAACGATGAAAAGAATGCAAAGACCATTGAAAGAAGTTCATTGCTTAACTATGCCATGCTTTGGGACAAGTGATCGAACCAAAAATAATGCCTACATTTTGGCGGAATCTTTTGGGGGCACTCTTTTAGAAATCAACATCGAGAAGGCGGTTCGACAGCACTTTAAAGATATTGGTCATGATGAAAGTGTGCATGATGTGACATATGAAAATTCGCAAGCCCGCGAAAGAACCCAAATTCTGATGGATTACGCTAACAAGGTTTCCGGATTGGTGATCGGAACGGGCGATTTAAGCGAACTCGCTTTAGGATGGGCGACCTATAATGGCGATCATATGTCCAATTATGGAGTGAATGCTTCCATTCCTAAAACGCTGGTGCGTCATTTAGTGCGTCAATATGCGATGAGCCATTTAGAGGTTAAGGATGTTTTATTGGATGTTATTGACACTCCGGTATCACCGGAATTGCTTCCGACTACCAATGATAAGATCTCTCAAAAAACGGAGGATATTATCGGCCCATATGAGCTACACGATTTCTTTTTGTTTCATCTCTTACGCAATCATTATAGCGTAAAGAAAATCTATTATATAGCATGTCAGACCTTCAATGATGGAACATATGATAAAGCGACGATAAAAAAATGGTTTCGTGTCTTTCTTAAAAGATTTTTCGCGCAACAATTTAAGAGAAGCTGCTTACCGGATGGTGTAAAGGTAGGCTCGGTTTCTTTATCGCCACGGGGTGATTTAAGAATGCCAAGTGATGCATCAAGCGCCAGTTTTTTAAAAGAGCTTGATGAAATAGAATAGGAGGAAGACGATCGGTTATGGATCTAAAAGAAAAAAAGGTTTCTTCGACGACCGTTTATGAAGGAAAGGTCATCCGTGTCAATGAAGATATCGTCAAATGTCCTAATGACCATTTAGCAACGCGCGAAGTGGTTCGAAGAGTAGAGGCAGCCTGTGTATTACCGATTTTAGACGATGGCAGAATCGTTATGGAAAGACAATATCGTTATCCTTTTGATGAGATTCTTTTTGAACTTCCGGCCGGCAAATGCGATTATGGCGAAGACCATCGCATTACCGCACTTCGCGAATTGGAAGAAGAAACCGGATATCATGCTCATAAGCTTACGTATCTCGGTAAGATTTATCCAACATGCGGCTATAGTGATGAAGTCATTCATCTTTATTTGGCGCAGGCGTTAGAAAAAAGAGAAACACACTGGGATGAAAATGAAGTATTGGAGATAACCACCTTTTCCTTAGCCGAAGTCAAAGAAATGATTTTAAATGGAAAAATTGTCGACGCTAAGACCATTTGCGCAATAAGCTTGTATTTATTGGGTTCAAGAAAGGAGTAAAGCAATGATTAAAAGATTTATCGCTTATTATAAACCGCATCTAAAATTATTTTTATTGGATATTTTTTGTGCTTTTCTGGTAGCAATTATCAATTTGTTTTATCCCTTCATCGCGAAGGAAATTATCAACAATTACGTTCCGGCCCGCGATATCTCGATGATTCTTTTATGGGGTGGAATACTTCTATTAATATATGTGGTTAAGGCTATTTTGAATTATATCATTTTGTACTGGGGACATATGGTAGGCGTCAAGATGCAAGCCGATATGCGGCGAGATATGTTTAAAAAATTGCAGAAGCTACCTTTTTCATATTATGATGAGAATAAAACCGGGCATATTATGTCACGAATCATCAATGATTTAATGGATATAAGCGAACTTGCTCATCATGGCCCGGAGGATTTGTTTTTATCGCTTATCACGATGCTGGGATCTTTTATCGTCTTAGCAATAATCGAGTGGCGTTTGGCTCTTATCATTTTTGCAGTGATTCCCTTCATATTGATTTTTACTATTAAAACGCGCGTTAATCAAAAGCGATCATTCAATCAAATGCGCATTGAAACCGCTGAAATCAATGCCGAAGTGGAATCATCTATCGCCGGTATCAGAGTGGCGAAGGCGTACACTAGTGAAGAATACGAATTGGAAAAGTTCCAAAAGGCAAGCGTTCGTTTTCAAAAAGCTCGGGAAGGCGCCTATAAGTATATGGGAATCTTTAACTCGGGTATGACCTTCTTTACCGATTTACTCTATTTAATAGTGCTTGTGGTTGGCGGTGTTTTCTTTGCAAAGGGCTATCTGGATGATGGTGAGTTTGCCGCTTATATTCTTTACATTATGATGCTCATCAATCCGATCAGAACTCTCGTTAACACCTATGAGCAAATTGTTAGTGGAATGAGCGGCTTCGCACGCTTTATCGAAGTCATGGATTTAAGTGAAGAAACACAAAGCCCTAATGCCATTAGCATCAATGATTTTCAAGATGAAATCGCTTTTGATAATGTTAGCTTCACCTACCATCATGAAAAAGAGGATCAAGATTTAGTTTTGCATCAGCTTTCTTTCAAAATCAAGAAGGGGAAAACAATCGCTTTAGTGGGCCCTTCCGGTGGTGGAAAAACGACAATTTGTCACTTAATACCGCGGTTTTATGAAATTGATGATGGAAAGATTTCTATCGATGGTATCGATATTCGCGATTTAAATTTAGTATCATTACGGAAGCTAGTGGGCATCGTGGCTCAAGATGTTTTCCTTTTTGCCGGCACTATTAAAGAAAATATTGCTTACGGAAATTTAGACGCGACCGATGAAGAAATCATAGAGGCCGCCAAAAAAGCGAATATCCATGATTTTATCATGGCGCTTGATCAAGGCTATGATACATATGTCGGTGAAAGAGGTATTCTTTTATCAGGTGGTCAAAAGCAGCGTATTTCAATAGCGCGGGCCTTTTTAAAGAATCCACCAATACTAATTCTAGATGAGGCAACTTCGGCCTTAGATAATATGACTGAAATGCAAATTCAACACTCCTTAATGCATCTTGCTCAAGGCCGCACCACTTTGGTGGTAGCGCATCGTTTATCCACTGTTAAAAACGCCGATGAAATAATCGTCTTAACACCGGATGGTATTGTTGAAAGAGGCACTCATGATGAATTGATAGCGAATAATGGCCTTTATGCAGAATTGTATCAATATCAATTTCGCGATTAATTAGTTCACTTTTTTATTGAAACTATCCACGCTGTTTTAGCGGGAATCTTATCCTTAACTTCTTTATTGGTCAAAAGATCAATACCCTTTAGAGGATTGTTTTGAATGCTCTCCGAAGCATTTATAATGATGCGAATTTCATCATCTTCATCAAAACGCGCATAAATAAACACTTGAAAACGATTGAAGGTATCAATCAGGCGATAATCGCCGGTTTTTAAGCATTTATGTTGATGACGTAAGGCGATCAGCTTTTTATAGTGATTTAAAATCGTGGCGTTTTGGGCATCATCCCAAAGCATGCCGCGCCGGGAATCAATATTATCTAAGCCGGTTAATCCTACTTCATCGCCATAATAAATAAGAGGAGAACCAGGTAAAGTCATTTGAACAGTGATGGCTAATAGGTATGTCTTAAGACCGGGACATTTGGAGAGCAAACGTGCGGTGTCATGACTATCAAGGAAATTCCATAGGACCTTTTGAGCCTCAATATGATAAGTGCCACGTGTATAGGCCAAATCACTAGCAAAATCACTGACCTTATATTCGTTGGTGCCTAGCCATTTGTTGATAGCAAAATAAAATGGATAGTTAGTGGCGGAATCCCATTCATTTCCATTTAGAAAATCATGAGAATGCTTCCACGTTTCCCCGATGATCAAGGCATCTTTGTTGATCGACTTCACCGTCTTTCGAAATTCGACCCAAAAATCATGACTTATTTCATCGGCGACATCTAAACGCCAGCCATCAATTTTAGCGGTCTTCATCCAATATTTGACAACCGATAAAAGATATTGACGCACCTCCGGATTTTGGACGTTTAATTTTGGCATTTGATTATAATATCCGAATGTCTCGAAATTAGGCTTTTCCCGATATTCAAATCGTAAAGGGAAGTCTTCAATATAAAACCAATCCTTGTAACGCGATTTTTCCTGTTTTTTGACCACATCTTTAAAGGCGAAAAAATCGGCCCCGACATGATTAAAAACACCATCAAAAATGACTTTGATGCCCATCTTGTGTGCTTTTTTGACAAGAGCGATTATATCTTTAGTCGACCCTAATCTCGGATCGATACGGTAAAAATCGGTGGTGTCATAGCGATGCGAAGAGGGAGCTGAAAAAATCGGATTTAGGTATATAAAATCAATGCCCAGATCCTTTAAATAGGAAAGATGAGCGGTAATTCCGGCGATTTCTCCTCCTAAGATATCCCCATTTTTGAGGGGCGCTTTATTCCATGGTGTATATAAGGGATCATTTTCCGACAAACGCGAAAAGCTATCGGGGAATATTTGATATCCAACAGCGCCTTTAGCCCATTCGGGAATCACAAGTCTTTCCTCATTTCGTGGTAAGCAAGCACATTCGAACATATCATCAAGATCGGTGATTGGCTTATCAAAAAAATGACCCGCCCCATAATATTTTTTCTTTTTGTTACTGCCAACTAATTCAAAGAAATAACAAAAACATATAACTTTTTCAAAAAGAATGGTTTCAAAATAATCATATAAATCATCAGAAGCGACCTTTTTTAATGGAAAATGCAGAATCGATTTAACTAAAGGCGTGCTAGAAATTCTTGAAAGATATTTATCGCATACATGAATAACAACCTTTGTCAATTCGCCTTGACCGGCTTGTAATTTGATCAGAAAGCGATTATTTCCAAGGGAATAGCAATCCGTTAAGTGCGAGTGATGATTAATAGAAGAACAGTTCATAATTAAAACCTCACTTTTATTATTAAAGTATACTTTTAAATTGCTCTTGTTTCAAGAATAGTGATGCTTATATTTCAATTAACTATCCCACTTGTACTTTTTGAAAAAACGCGCCACAATAAAAGAGATATTATTAGCATGAAGATGAGAGGGGATTAATAATGGAAAAATTAAATGATTATCAAGATGAAGCCTATGCCTTTGCAAGCGAAGCAGGACGAAAAGATCCTATTTTGAATGGTGTCTTAGGATTAAGCGGAGAATCCGGTGAATGTGCGGATATTGTTAAAAAATCTTTGTTTCAAGGTCATGATTTGAATAAAGAAAAGCTAAAGGATGAATTGGGCGATGTTCTATGGTATGTCGCATTAACTGCTAAAGGGTTAGGATTAACACTCGAAGAAATTGCACAATATAATATCGAAAAGCTATCAAAACGTTATCCGACAGGGCATTTCCGCGTCGATGATTCATTGCATCGCAAATAATTTAAAGAACCAGAGCTTATTCTTTCAAAAAACGGGAATAAGCTTTTTTAATATCATCATAGCTTAAGGAAATTGGAAAATTGTTTAAGCGCTCCAAATTAACTGAGCTGATAATATTTTCCATCTCATCGCTAGTTACTGAAATAGTTAGATTCATCTGATATTTTTCTAAGAGAAGACAAAAATGCTCGTAAGTAGCTTCCAATGATGAGCATTTAAAAGCTCTTGATATTTTATTTAAGTCCTTAAGACATGTTTTCATATTCTGTTCTTTAGAGGCATTTTGCATGCGATCAAGAAGAATTTTCCAAACACCAGGAAGACAAAGTGCCACAGCGTGGCCATGCGCAATATGATATAGAGAAGTTATTTTATAGCTCATGGCATGAGCAGCGGTTGTTTTCGAAATGTTAATAGCTTTTCCAGCATAATTTGCCCCTAAGAAGATTTTCTTCAAAGACGAACAGTTGTCGGCCAAAAGATAATCGTCTAAATTAGGTAACAATAAATCGAGAGCTTTAGAAGCATATTTTTGACTTAGGGGAGTGGCATTTTTAGACCACATTGATTCGATGCTTTGACACACGGCATCAAAAACCGTGCTCTTTTTTTGGGCAAGAGGCAAAGTGACTAAAAAATCACTATCCAAAATAGCGGCATTCGGTAAGGCCATCAAAGAAGCGATGGATTGCTTAATATTATTGTAGTAGAAAACCAAAAAGCTAGTTGATTCACTCCCGGTACCGGCGGTCGTAGGGATGGCAATATGAGGAATATTTTGATAGACAAAAGCCTTTTTTAAATAATTATTTTGGTCTAAGGGTAAAAACAATCGAAGGGCCTTTCCGATATCAATAGCCGATCCCCCTCCTAAGGTAATTATTCCTTGGCAATCATTGCTTTTATAGCATTGAATCGCATTTAAAATATTATCGTAGGTCGGATTAGGCTTGAAATCCGAAAAGAAAACGGCGTTATATTTTGCTAAACTCTTTTGATATTTACTTCCCATTAAAAAAGGATCGATAATGACGAGTGGTTTGGTCATGGAATGAACAGAAATCAGCTGCTTTATACATTTAAAAGAATGAAATATAGGCTGTTCTTTAGCATCAAAGGATACGATGTCCGCACTGACATGAGCGTAATCATCCGGGTTATCTATCTCATTTATATAATACTTTTCATACGACATCGGCACGATATTCATTTGATGCGAAACGGTATTAAAAGCATTTTCTGCATAAACCTGAAGGCACTTATCCTTTTCTACAAAGCATTCAATAGCCGACAACCAGATTTTTAAATCGCTTCTAGAAATTTTATAAAGAGGCTGAAAAGCATAGCAATCATCATCAAAAATAGAAATGCTGACTTCAACCAGCTTTCCATTTTGGATTCGCCCTTTAAAATCCTTTTCCGGTAAAGGGAGATTTTTATTAATTAAGCATAATGAGGGCTGTTTATTTTTAAGCATGGCTAAAACAAGAGCCTTATCAAAGACGAGATCACCATGGAGAGTGAGAAAATCATCATCCTTTAGGAAGGCACGCGCTAAATAGCATGAGTAAATATAATTGGTTTCTGCGTACAAATCATTATGCACAAAATGAAAGGTGAGATTTTGATATATTCGTTGTTGAGTTATTTTTATTAGCTGATCAGCAAAAGGACCGGTGGTGATAACGAATTCTTTGATGCCACATTCGCTTAAAATACGAATTTGACGTTCAAATATTGTTTCACCATTTTTAAGCTTTGCCATCGATTTAGGCGCATTTTTAGTCAAATCGCCCATTCTTTTTCCAATACCGGAATTAAAGATTAATGCTTTCATAATTTTTCTTCCAATTTTTCCATTATTGCTTTTTTATTTTCTTTAGGAGTCGTGGTTGGCCGTCCTAAATCAGGCCGAGATCCTTGCTTCGTATGGATTACTAAAGCGACTTTTGCCTTTTCTTTTAATATTTCCATCGCTTCCTTGATCTCATCGATAGTTTCCGCGATGATAACATCCGTAAATCCGCAGCCCTTTAAAATCATCGGGATATCTAATGATTTAGAGCATGTCGGTTGACCACCCACTGATTCATGCGCCTGATTATCATTTAGGATGTATTTAAAATTAGATAGAATATTTTGACCGATGACCGCAAGACTTCCCATATGCATAATAAAGGAGCCATCACCATCGATACACCAAACATTCTTTGGTGTTCCTAAAGCCATACCATAGGCAATAGAAGCAGTATGCCCCATTGACCCAACCGTTAGAAAATCATTGCCATGGCCTTGATGATTATGCTCGCGAATTTCAAATATTTCACGGGACGTTTTTCCCGTAGTAGAGACAATAAAATCATCATCATGCAAAGAGGAGATGATAGCCTTTAAAGCATCCTCACGGGTGATTTGATATGATGAAGGTTCAAGTGATAATGGATAGCTAGAAAAAATACCCTTTTGAACGATTAACGCAAAAGGCTTTGATTGCTCTTTAATATACTGAGCGGCAGCTTGCAATTGCTCACGATAATTATCAGCTAAGACGGCATACTCGATGCCCATTGTTTCTAATAAGGAGAGGGTGACCTTTCCTTGCTTAACGTGCTGTGGCTCATCATGTTTTCCGGGCTCACCCCGCCAACCAATTATTAAAAGCATTGGAAGTGAATAGACATCCTCATCAACTAAAGAGAGCAGGGGATTGACCGCATTACCTTCACCGGAATTTTGCATGTAAACAACGCCGTATTTATGGGTACTTAGATGGTAACCTGCACATAAAGCCACCGCATTACCTTCGTTAGCGGTAATAATATTATGAGAATCGGGTGTATTTTCTTTAATACAAGCGCATAAATTTGCTAAAAGTGAATCAGGCACACCCGCAAAAAAATCGAAATCTAATCTTTTTAATTCATCGTAAAAAACCTTGGTATCAATCATAGAAAAAACTCCTTATTTTTTGGTTCCCGGAATTAGGCTAAGAACCTCTTTTATCGAAATACAATATTTTTCTGATGCTTCTAATGAACGATGATGCTCCAAAATGGCTTCCGCACAATTCTTCATAGCCGGATAGGCACTTCGTAGCATATGATTCGCATGAATAATGACATTCGCCCCCCATGAGCATAATTCTTCTTCGGTAAATTGATTATAGGTCGTAGGAACTAAAATAACAGGAATATCTTTAGAATACTCGCGGAATTGTCGTAGGAATTCCTTTATTTCCTTTCCGTCCTTTTCTTTACTATGAATCATGATGCCATCGGCACCACCTTCTTCAATATAAATTTTTGCTCTTTGCAGGGCTTCATCAATTCCGTAACCGGCAATAAGGGCTTCAATCCGGGCGAAAATCAAGAAATCCTTTGTGACTTGGGCGGTCTTGCCGGCCCGTATTTTGCTGGCAAATAAATGAGGATCATCTAAAGTCTGGATGGCGTCGGTGCCAAACAAGGAATTCTGCTTTAAACCGGTCTTATCTTCGATGATGACGGCCGAAACACCTAATCTTTCTAGTGTTCGCACGTTATAGACAAAATGTTCGATTTTTCCGCCCGTATCGCCATCAAGAATAATGGGTTTAGTGGTAACCTCCATAATCTCTTCGATCGTTTGTAACCGAGAAGTCAAATCGACCAATTCAATATCGGGTTTTCCTTTAAAAGATGAATCACATAAGGAAGAGACCCACATACAATCAAATTCTCGGGTAATAGCTTTATCCATATCAACGTATTTTGCATTTTCAACGATCAAGCCGCTTAGACCATTACTCGCTTCCATCACGCTTACATATGGCTTTAATTCCAAAAGTCTTTTTAATTTGGCACGGCGAACATCTGGGGTATTATGAATAGCCCGCACTTCTTTTTCTAACAAGGTGCAGGTAATATCTTTAGTATAGGGAATTTCAATTAATTCTCCACCCCATTGCGCTAAAGCATCAATGACTTTTTGGCGAATATTTCTTTGGACTCCTGTTCGCCAATCATCACCATGAATGACATAATCGGGACGATATTTTAAAAGATTCTCGGTATAATCAAGAGTTGTTTGTGGCACGACCTTAATCACGCCTTTGATGGATTCAAATATCTCTTTTCTTTGCTCAAAATTGAGCATCGGCACTCTTTTATATGAGGCGATAGTTTCATCAGTAAGAAGTCCAATGATAACTTCGCCATGCTTTAATCCTTCTTTTATAATATTAATGTGGCCATTATGAATGACATCAGCACTCATAGCGATATAACAAACTTTCATATTAAAACTCCTTTGTGCAATATTATTATAACAACAAACAAATGGAAACGGTAATTTTAATAAATAAAATTAACACAAGTCATCATTCTAAATGTTTATCATCATTATCCATGAATAATTCAGGATGATTATTGATTAAATAATCCATCACGCCATCTTCATTATTTGAACGGGAGGTAAGATGCTTAACTCGTTCTTTCATCGAAAGAGGAGCATTGATCATACATACACCTTCATAAGCGCTTTTAAGCATGGAAAGATCATTCGGTGCATCACCGAACGATATGGTTCTTTTTCGATCGATATGATAAAGACTTTTTAGATATTTTAAAGCATGGCCTTTGGTCGCTTTTTTTAAAGAGACCTCGATGGTCGTGATTCCTTCATAGTGCCCCCAGCAATAGAAGAGAAGATGACGATATTTGGCTTTCCTTGTAATCCGTAAAAAAGAAGGATAATCGTGATCGGCAACTTGAAAAGTAGCGTTTAGAATATCTTCATCAAGCATGTCGGAGATCTCACCTTCATGATGAGATACAAGTTGATTTTTATGAATAATCCAGAAGGGCAAAAGCTCTTCATGCAATGTATATATGCTAGTAAGCGTAGAGGCTAAGCAGGCATTTAAATAAGGACGTGTTTCTTGATATAGTTCGCAAAATAAGCTTTTTTTGATTGGAAATGTAATCGCTCTTTGAATGGTCAGATTTTTGAAATCCATCCAAACAATTGCCGTTCCATTAGAAACGATAAGAGGAGTGGAAGGAAGCGATAATTGACAGGCATATTGATAGAGACCTTGAAAGGGTCTTCCTGAGCTTAAAACAAACAAATGACCATTTTTTGATAGCTTCTGTATGTAATAAGCACTTTTTTCTGTTATTCTTTTGTCAGTGGTTAATAATGTTTCATCAAGATCGACGCAAATAAGGTATTGCTGATACGATTTCATGTTCAATTCGTCCTTTCTCAAATTAAAGTATAAATGATGATTTGAAGTAAGGAAATAGGAAAAAGCGAATTGCTTTCATACTAATAATAGAAGAATTTTCATTTTACTCTACTGAGTAAAACGAAATTATGCTATAATATAGCGCGATGATGAGGGAGACGTAAAATCAATGAAAAGAGAAGATTACATTACATGGGATGAGTACTTCATGGGAATAGCCTTTTTATCGGCAATGCGCAGTAAAGATCCATCGACACAGGTTGGAGCTTGTATTGTCGATGAAGATCATAAAGTGGTATCAATCGGATATAATGGGATGCCCATTGGATGCGATGATGATCGCATGCCGTGGGGGCATGGCTCAGGATTGGAATCAAAATATTTGTATGTGTGTCACGCGGAATTCAATGCTATTTTGAATATTCGCAGTGCCTCATTAAAAGGGTGCACGATTTATGTCTCTTTATTTCCATGTAATGAATGCGCTAAGGCCATTATCCAAACAGGAATAAAGGAAGTCGTTTATGTGTCGGATAAATATAGCCAAAATGATGAATTTAAAGCGAGTAAAGCGATGTTTGATATGTGCGGAGTCACATATCGAAAATTTGAGGGTCGAATCCCTAAGATTAACTTTTAATTGATAGGAAAGGAGATGATTGACGTGAAAGCAATTGAGGTAGAGAATTTGACCTTTAATTATGATGAAAAAAGCTTTGCGATTGATCATCTTAATCTAACTATTGAGGCTGGAAAATATGTAGCTATCGTTGGGCATAATGGCTCTGGAAAATCAACATTGGCCAAATTACTTTTGGGACTTTTAGAAGCAAAAGAAGGAACAATAAAAATATTTGGTGAGACGTTAACTGAAGAAACAAGCAATAAAATTAGACAAAAAGTCGGAATTGTTTTTCAAAATCCCGATAATCAATTCATCGGTTCCACCGTTGCGGAGGATATCGCTTTTGGCTTAGAAAATCGTCAAATCCCTCATGATGAAATGGTTTCATTAATCAATGAGTTTTCACAAAAGGTCAATATGGCGGATTTTTTAGAAAAAGAACCCGGTAATTTATCCGGTGGTCAAAAGCAACGAGTCGCCATTGCGGGTGTTTTAGCCATGCATCCTGATATGATTATCTTCGATGAGGCGACAGTTATGCTTGATCCTAAAGGGCGAAAAGAAATTCGCGATTTAATTATGCAAATGCGAAAAGAACAGCCTAATCTCACTTTAATATCCATTACGCACGATATGGAAGAAGCATTATCCGCGGATGAAGTAGTGATTATGGATCATGGACGTGTGGTCGCCCAAGGCGATCCGAATACGGTATTTAAGTATGAACAATTATTGAATAGCATCGACTTAAAAATGCCTTTTTTGTTTGAATTGCATGCCGAACTATTAAAAAATGGTATTGATGTTCCACAGACATCAGATTTTGAAGAGATGGTGATTAATATATGCCGATTAAAGTGAAGGATTTATCGTACATCTATTCTCCCAAAACGCCATTTTCCTATGAGGCATTACACAATATTTCTTTAGAAATTGAGGATGGAAGTTTTACGGCGATTGTTGGACATACAGGATCAGGCAAAAGCACTTTGATTCAGCATTTTAATGCGCTTTTGATTCCTTCGGAGGGCTCCATCGATGTCGACGATTATCATATCGATCCAAAGACGAAATTGAAAAATATCAAGCATCTAAGAAGCAAGGTGGGAATCGTATTCCAATTTCCCGAATACCAATTATTTGAAAGCACGGTTGAAAAAGATGTTATGTTTGGCCCTAAAAATTTTGGCGTTAGCGAAAATGATGCTCGACAAAAGGCTCACGAGGCTTTGAAAATGGTCGGCATCAATGAATCATATTTTCAAAAATCACCATTTGAATTATCCGGTGGTGAAAAAAGAAGGGTGGCTATTGCTGGAATTTTGGCCATGAATCCACGTATTTTGGTGTTAGATGAGCCTACCGCCGGGCTTGATCCGCAGGGCATCAAGGAAATCATGGGGGTGTTTCAAAAAATACATGAACAGGGAGTCACAATCATATTGGTTAGTCATGATATGGATGTGGTTTTAGAATACGCTTCGCGAATTATTGTTTTAGAAAATGGCCGCATCAAAAAAGTGTGTTCAGTTATTGAATTATTTAATGATGAAGATTTTTATCAATACGCTCTTGATACTCCGACTGTATTAAAATTTGCTCAAGCTTGCCTTGAAAATGGCATGAATCTTGATTTATCCCGAATCAAGAATGTTCAAACCTTAGTTACGGAGATAAAAAGGGTAGGTGATAAGCATGACTGAGACTACCCTAGGGCGATATATGCCGTATAATAGCTTTATTCATCGTTTGGATCCGCGTAATAAATTGTTAGCCCTAATATTGCTGATGATTCCTATATTTTTATCATTTCCTAATCCTGAAACGAGCTTTATTATTTACGGAATAATCGCTATCTTTTTTTACATCTTAATGAGAATTTCCCATATCAAGCTTTCGATGATTTTAAAACAATTAAAAACGCTTTGGATCATGATGATTTTTATTCTCATTATTAATCTGCTTTTTATTAAGGACACACGTTACGGGTTTGTACAAATCGGCAATAGTGGCTTTATTATCACTGTTAAGGCCCTTTATGACACTCTTTTTATTATCATTAGATTAGGGCTAATGGTGGCCTTATCGACCATCTTAACTTCCACGACTAAGCCGCTAGATTTAACGTTTGCTCTAGAATGGTATTTAACACCCTTAAAGGTGTTTCATTTTCCCACGGTTGAAATAGCGATGACCATATCTTTGGCCTTGCGTTTTATTCCCACCTTTATCGATGAAACGAATCGTATTATGAAGGCTCAATCATCACGTGGTGTGGATTTTGCGCACGGAAAGCTAAAGGAAAAGCTTCGGGCTATCATTTCATTAATTATCCCTTTGTTGTCATCTGCTTTACAAAAAAGTGAGGAGTTGGCGAACGCTTTAGTCGCACGCGGATATGATCCCAGTCAAAAAAGAACTCATTATCGAGTGATGAAATGGCGAACTCCTGATACGATTTGTCTTACCATTTCTATTTTGTATTTAGGATTGATGATTTTAGGGGCGGCTATGAAAATCGATCTATTTGGCATGATTAAGGGGTGGTTTTAATGGCGCGTTATTTAGCGACAATGTCTTATATAGGCACCAATTATAACGGCTATCAAAAGCAACCGCAATGTCAGACCATTCAATCGACAGTGGAAGAAGCTTTATCGAAGATCATGAATAGTGAAGTTACTATTTATGCTTCCGGGCGAACGGATGCCGGTGTTCATGCTCATGGACAGACCTTCCATTTTGATAGTGAAAAGGACTACGAATTATCTAAGCTAAGATATAGCATCAATTGTTTATTGCCTAAGGACATCCATGTTATTTCCATCGTTAAGGTTGAAGATGATTTTCATGCTCGCTTATCCGCTATCGCCAAAAAATATGTTTATCGAATTCATCAAGGGGAAAGCGACCCCTTTTTAAAAGATACGGCCTATCAATTAAGCAAGGATTTGGATATGCAAAGAATGCAAGAGGCGATTCCGTTTTTTTTAGGAGAGCATAATTTTCAAAATTTCACCAGCAAGGAAGAGGATGAAAGAGGCTTTACACGGACGATATATGCTTTTCGTATTGAAAAAGAAAACAACGAAATCACAATTACAATCATTGGTAACGGCTTTATGCGTTATATGGTGCGGATGATTGTAGGAGCACTTGTTGCGATTGGGATGGGAAAAGAAAGCTTAGAGTTTGTATGGCGTAATTTGAAGAGCCCTAAACGACAAACTATTTCTTATAAAGCCCCAGCTCAAGGATTATACTTAGAAAGAGTCTATTATCCAACCATTATCACTAATAATTATCACACTCATACCTGGCGATGTGGCCACGCTATTGGCAGTGATGAAGAATATGTTCTAGCGGCAATTAAAGCGGGAATCAAGGTTTTGGGCTTTAGTGATCATATTTTTTATCCGAATCTTATGAATGAACCCTTTGTTAATGTGCGCGGTGACTATTTGTTATTAGATGACTATATTGAATCTCTTCAAGCTTTGAAAAGGAAATATCAAGATCAAATCGAAATCCAAATTGGATTTGAAGCGGAATATTATGAAGACTATGAATGGTATTATCAAGATTTACTAAAAAGTGGTCGGATATCTTATTTAATTCTTGGCCAGCATTTTATTCGAATAAATGGTATAACACGGAACTTTTTTTTCTCGCATCAGGATCAAAAAGGAATTCAACTCTATCGCGATGCAGTAATTAAAGGCATGAAAACCGGACTTTATCGCTATGTCGCCCATCCGGATTTGTACTTGGCCGGTTATGAGGAATTTGATGATACCGCTAAAGAAATTGCGCATGATATCTGCCGACTAGCTTCAAACTTAGATATCCCTCTAGAGTTAAATATGGGTGGCTTACGTAAAGGACTAAAATATTATGAAAACAGTCATCAGACTCGCTTTCTTTATCCGCATTATGAGTTTTGGAGAATTGCCGGCCAATATGGATGCAAGGTCATTATTGGTATTGACGCGCATAATCCTAAGGACTTTGAAAACCATCTCATCTTTTTGGCCCTCGATTTAGTTGAATCGCTGAAGCTGAACCTGATTGAAAAGCTATGATGCGGCTTATATTTCATGATAAAGAATGGCTAAAATAGCATTATTTTTATGATATTTTTCGACATTTTTGTTCACATTTTTTGGCCGAATCGCCACTTAAAAGTTTTGAATATTTTTTTAATAAAACATTGACAAATAGATAGAATATCTATATTATTCTATATGGCACTATTGCCAAAATTGTAGTCCCGGTAAGAATACAATTTGGTAGGAGGAAATGAATTATGCAACGTCAAACAACAATTGCAAAGCCAAAAGAATTAACAAGAAAATGGTATGTAATCGATGCTGCTGGGAAGCCACTTGGTCGTTTGGCCTCAGAAGTCGCGGTTATTTTGATGGGGAAAAATAAACCTATCTATACCCCTAATGTTGATTGTGGTGATTATGTCATCATTATCAACGCCGAAAAAGTCGCTTTAAGCGGCAATAAAGAGCACAACAAGAAATACTATAACGTATCTGGTTATACCGGAGGACTTCGTGTTCGTTCAGCCGGTGATATGCTAGCTCGTTATCCAGAAGAAATGGTTGAAAGATCTGTATGGGGGATGCTCCCAAAAGGAAGACTTGGCCGTTCTATCTACAAGAAGCTTTTTGTGTATAAAGGACCAGATCACAAGCATGAGGCTCAACAACCAGAAGTTCTTGAGCTCAAATTTTAGGAGGAAATGAAACATGGCAGCAAAGAAAAAAGCAAACGTCCAATATTATGGAACAGGGCGCCGTAAATCATCAGTGGCTCGTGTTTATTTAACTCCTGGTAAAGGTAAAATTCTTGTTAATGATCGTGATGTTAACGAATATATGCCTTACGCAACGTTAGTGATGGATTTGAAGCAACCTCTTGAAATTACAAATACGACTGATAAATTTGATGTCAATTGTACTGTCAGTGGTGGTGGATTCACAGGACAAGCGGGTGCGATTCGCTTAGGCATTGCCCGTGCTTTATTGGAAGCATCAAGCGATTATCGTGCTTCTTTAAAGGTCGCTGGAATGTTAACCCGCAATTCACGTGCTAAAGAACGTAAAAAATATGGTCTTAAGGCTGCACGTCGTGCTCCACAATTCTCGAAACGTTAATATCAGTTTTGGTTATTTAAAAACTCTGTGGCTTCACAGAGTTTTTTTGTGCTTAAATTTTTCTTTTATTCATAAATTAGAGCAGGTGATTTTTATGAAACGAGTTGTGGCCTTGTATGTGATTGTGGTTTCTTTACTTTTCGGTGTAATGCTTATTCCTTTGAAGCGACATCAAATGACCTTTTCTTTTTCCGATACCAGTATTGTTATCGATCCCGGTCATGGTGGAAAAGATAACGGAACATGCTATGAGGAAGTATTTGAGGATGAAATTAATTTAAAAATAGCCACCAATCTTTTGGATCTATGTCTCAAAAATGACATCAATTCATCCATCACCAGGGTTGGCGATTATGACTTAGCTTCGCTATATTCTCAAAATAGAAAAAGAGAAGATTTAAAAAAACGTGTTAATTATATTAATAATTCCGGCGCTAATTATTTTATTTCCATTCATATGAATTCCTACCCAAAGGATTTGAGTGTTCAAGGACCTATGGTTTATTATGATAAAACAAAGGTTGAATCATATGATTTGGCTAATTGTATTTTAAAAGATCTTAATGAATTCAGTAACGAAGATAAACCATTGCATGCTGGTGATTTTTACATTTTCAACCATACATTGATCCCGGGAATTTTAATTGAATGTGGGTTTATTTCTAATTCTCAAGAAAGAGCAAAATTATGTCAAGAAGACTATCAAAAGCAATTGGCTAACGTCATTTTTCAAGGCTTCACCGATTATTTATCTTCAATAAAGTCGATTACAAAAAGTGAGGGGTGATAATTGGGTTTCCATCCTGATCCCATTTCATGACGATATATGAGCCACGATGACTATCACGTGGATAAGAAATCGATCCGGGATTTATCACATAGGTATTGCCAACTTTTTTAATTTCAAGAATATGGGTATGACCATATAAATAATAATCAACTTTTTTATTCAAAATGTAATTGTTACTATGAGAGGAACGATGTCCATGCTCAAGATAAAAAATACCATGTTTTGTTTTAATCATTCTAAATAAAGGAAAAGTGTCATAGTAATCACAATTTCCTTGGACACTGATGAATGGTAAGATTTCTTGAGGATATCTTTCACTATCTCCTAGATGAAAAAAATAATTGGCCTGAGGGTGTAAACGGACTATTTCTTTTAAGCACTCCACATTTCCATGACTATCACTGACAATAATAATTTCCATAATTAATTCCTAACAATCATATTTTAGCAAATAATTTTGCAATTTGTGTTTTATTGATGAATTAAATATCATGATGAGAATCAATCGCTATCTTTAAGCACCAACTGACAGACTAAATGCAGTTTGTCAGACTAAATGCATCTTTTTTATTTTAAACTGCATTTAGTTTGTCACTTTGCGTATTGTATATTAACATTCAATAAATGAAAAAAATTTTTTATTAAAAAAGCATCATATAATGATATTATAATATTGTAATATATATGTTCATGGATATAAGGGGGGCTATATATATGAAAAAATCATTTAATGCATTTACCAATATGGTATATCCAATGCTTATTTCTTTATTTTTATTTTGTTTTGTCGATGCATTTATCACTGGTGAATCACATGAGGCTTTACAACTTATAACAGCGATTTTGACAATAATTTTTGGCCTTTTATTCGTAATCGGATTTATCTATGATATGGTTTGTTTGTTAAAAAAGAGAAAGGATGAATAACTTTAGATACATAAAGCTATCGTCTGTAATTAGAACCTTAGAATAAAAAATGTAATCAATATTAGCGGGCGTTAGAAAAGCACGAATGGAAGTCCGTGCTTTTAATATAGTTTTTGAAATGAAAACCATTAAAATCAAAAACGCTAACCGACAGACTAAAAACAGTTTTTAAGAACTACTGAATTGGTTTTAACTTTTTTCGATATGGATGTTGGATCCATACCTAAAATAACCGCAATGTCTTTAGCAGTTCGTTCTTTGGCAATTAATCTTGCAAGAATCGCTCTTTTTTCAAGGTTGAATTGCCTTCCTAAGTTTTTACCCATATAATTAAATTACCTCCTTTGGGTTAGGTTTTTGTTCTTGTGTAGAACACAATTATCTTACTACAAAGGAGGTTTGTCAGACTAAATGCATCTTTTCTATTTTAAACTGCATTTAGTTTGTCACTTTGCGGGACCATCTTTTAACATCTGATCTCTAGCATAAAAATAAAAAAAATATTGCTTTTTATATTTATGTATTGTATAGTAAATAAGCAATGAGTTAAGGGCCTTTAGCTCAGTTGGTTAGAGCGCACCCCTGATAAGGGTGAGGTCGATAGTTCAAGTCTATTAAGGCCCACCATGTGAGAATTAATGCCGAGAATCTCGGCTTTTTTTATTAAACAGTACTTTATGAATTATAAACTTTCATGCGATTATTTCTTTTTTGGTAGTTTTTTATATTAAAATTATTTAGTGCTATCTGCTTTTAAAAAGCGAATCCATTGCTAAATTAGGAAAATTTAAAGAAGAACATCTTATGTGTCCTTTTTGTGCAAGAATGATAGTTCCCATTTAGCAAGTTTCACCCTCTCTTTCGTTTGTTTTTTTCTACTAATGGAATAATTTCCTATATAACAATGGATTGCTAACACTAAAATATCATAATTATTGTTTAATACCCCTCTATGAATCATGTATATCGATATTAAAAATTGGATTATTAACATATTTCCCGCTCAAAATGACTATTTTTTTATAAAAATGAAATTGCAAAATTTAATAAATAGATAAAATCGCTACTGGCAATAAGTCGATCCGTTTGTAAAATGCAGTTTTTTAAGTGACAAAGTAAATGCAACAATAAAACAAGGATAGTGAGTTTCACTTGGTCATATAACGGAATCCAAAAGATAAACATAAGTACCATGATTTACATCGTAATAATACCTACGTTTAAAGGTGATAGGTCCTTTAGAAGTTAAAATAGTACGAGATACTTTTTTTACTATTTCAAGACACTTATCTCTAGTGGCAGCAAGCTCTGAATCATATTCCTCAAGAAACTTAGAAATAAGCTCTAAACAATAATCATCTGATTGATGGAAACTATTTTTTATAAAACTATCAAAGTTTTGTTCTAATTGTGCTAAAATACTCATGAAGAAGTTATCCTTTCTTGTGGTAATTAAAGTATAACTTCTTCTTTTTTGTTTTGTTACCTACAAAATGTTAATGC
>CAZOUY010000010.1:0-51603 GCA_964583155.1 uncultured Coprobacillus sp. | reverse complement strand
GTAATTAAAGTATAACTTCTTCTTTTTTGTTTTGTTACCTACAAAATGTTAATGCGATCATAAAATCCCATAAATTTACAAATTTTGGCGAAAAGTGTTATAATATTAAAAAAATTAAGTTTTTAATGTGCCGAATGCGATAATCGACGCAGTTTTATCCTAAATAATGAATTGCAACCTATTCATCATTGCAATTTTAGTATCAAGCATACTATGAGCATATCTATTAAGAGTAATGGATGCATTTTTATGCCCCATTATCTCTGATAGTGTTTTAATATCCATACCATATTCAATTGCACGGGTAGCAAATGTATGCCTAATAGCATGAAAATTTAATTTTCTAACTCCTACTTTCTCAGTTAGTTTTTCAAAGATATATTGGTAAGAACGTATAGACATGCGTTCGCCTTTTTTATTTTCTATAACATAATTACTTTTAGTATTAAGTTTATATTTTCTTAACAAATCTATAATACAAGCAGGTAATGGAATAACACGCTCCGAAGATTTTGTTTTTGGCTTATCTATGCAAACTTCCCAAGTGCCTGTTTTATTTTTATCTCTATAAGCTGTCTTATTGATGCGAATAATACCTTTATCAAAATCTATATCGCTCCATTCAAGTGCAATTAACTCTCCAATTCTCATACCAGAATATAACCCAAGTAATATACCAAATAATCTTCTATCATCAGATTCTTTAATATAAGTTTCTATTTTCTTTTGTTCTTCACGGGTAAATGCTTCTACTTGTTTACAGTCATCTGGAATTCGTTTTAATCTTATGCATGGATTGTTATCACATAATTCCATGTCAATTGCATATTCAAATGCCATACTAAGTACTGTAAGCATTAGATTAGTGCTTGAAGATGACAAAGCCTTCCCACTAACTAGATTTCCCTCTTTTTTCTTTTTTAAAAGAAAATCTTGTATCGTTCTTCTTTTTAAATCTTCAATAACTATATCACCTAATTCAGGAATTAAATGTAATTCAATTATACTTTGATATCTACTATATGTACGTTGTTTTACACGATCCTTTTCATAGTTATCAAGCCACGTAAATAATAATTCTTTTGTTTTCATGGTAAAAACTCCTTTTTTATATAATTTTATCAAAAACCACTTAAATTTTGATTAGTACATGCATTGCCGTAAAAAGGTATATTGTTCAACTGATTGCTAATGTTAATATTTTTTTACAAGTATAGATTTTAAATTGGATTTGAACAATGATAAGTTATTAAACTATTGTTACAATCACATCCCCTACACAATCAAGCATAGTCTTCCTATAGAACTTTTCCATACACATAATTTTTGATACATATGCAAAAGATGGTATAAAGACTATGAAAAACTATGTATTTTATCTTCTATGGGTGTCGAAATAATCGTTCTAATACCATTTTTTGACCTAGTAATCGTTCTACTGCCTCGGTAATCGGTCTAACACCTAATTGAAAGCAAAGGGGTTAACACTATATTTTAATGCTAAAAATCCACCAAACCATAAAATTTGATGGAATTCCGCTCTAAAAAGTACTTATTTTAGCCTAAAAGCCTAAAAAAATAGTCTTGACGCTATTTTCATAGTATCAAGACTAATGTATTCAAATGGAGCGGCCGGCGGGGACAATTAAAATCACAATTATAAAAATAAACGCTTGTTTATTTTTAACAAAAATAGTGTTTTACTTTTTGAACGCAAATAGTAAAATTAGCAATTTACTATTGAATTGTATCAAAATTGTATCACTATCATTTCATTTTTGACCGCTATTCGTAGCGGATTTTCAGCGTGTAAAAAATTACATTTTTTAAAATCTTCCCCCACACCCCCATCTAACACTAACACCGATAAAGAAAGTAATATTTATACTTAAAATGGACTACTTAAAAAGTAACTATTTACTAATGCGCGCACACGCGCGAGATTTTTTAACTTTTAATTTTTATGTATATAAAAATTAAGACTCTTATCATTTCGATAATTTAATTAACAGAGAATAAATAAACGCTTTATCTTTATTCGAACACTTGCTAAATAAGTTAATTATTTCTTTGTCAGATATATCGCTTCCTGGATGGATATCTAGTAAGTCGTCTAAAGAAACATGAAACAGCTCTGCTATTTTAATCAATGTTCCAATATCAGGCTCATTTAATCCTGATTCATACTTACTGATTTGAGCCTGTGAAACATTTAAATAACTTGCTAGTTCTTTTTGAGATATATTTCGGTCTCTTCGAAGTTTATTTATTTGAGTTTTCATAATATTCTCCTAGAAAGAATATATAACCTAATGCTTGAAATTCTATTTGTTTTCTAAAATCTTTTTCAACAGATTATATGCTTTTTTTAAATCTTCTAAATCTTGGTAATAAAAAGGTATTGTTTCCTGATGGGCATTACGGCCAAGTATGTAGTCTACAGAAACATGAAAATAATCTGCTAAAAGAATCAACGAATCTAAAGAAGGTTGGTTAACATCATTTTCATAATTGCAATATGAAACTCGGCTGACATGCATTATTTTTGCCATATCAGCCTGTTTAAGGTTGAATTTCTCACGTAAATTTTTCAAATTCTTCATATTACCACCACTTGCATTGTAAGAAATAATTACTAAAAAGTCTTGAAAAGTCATTTTTAATGAATTATTTTATAATTAAGTAAGAAATTCTTACTTCACCGCTTGATAATGTAGGAGGAGCATTTATGGGAATGGAAGAAAAAAGCAAGCGCTTGTTTTTTGTCCAAATAATGGAAGATTTCTTTGATGATGAGGATATTGTCGGGATGCGCGAGCTCGCTGGTGATCATTTTTACGAGTACGTCTATATTTACCTTCAAATGATTCTGAAGTCGTTAGCGACTGATGGCTACCTTCGTAAAGATTCTTTGTCAAAATATACTCCTCAAACTTTGCGGCGGCGAATTAACTTCCAAACAAATAACGGGTTTGAAAACGATTGGAAGGTCGTAGATCAAGCAGTGGTCGACTTTGAGAGCTTAGGTCTTTTATTCATCCAAAAAGACGGCACGATATACATGAAGAAAGTGCAAGCTATGAGTATGAATAAATCAGAGTATGAAAACAAACGCCTAGGATGGCGAAAGAAAACCGAACTTTATCAAAGTGAATATCAAGAAACCGAAGAGCCTGAGGAAGCAGAAAAAGATAAACTATTCTGTGAATTATTCTCTCTCCTGATTTGCTCAGGATACGCGGCTAAAACTGAATACTATGTATACACTAAAATCTTTACGGAGATTCTTGAGAGGAGTCCTGATAAAGATCAAGACCATCTTCTTCACGTTTTCAACGTATTCATTAAGAGAACAGACTGGCGACATGGGAAAATAATCGATCGTAAACACTACCTAGTTGAGGCGATAATCAATATGATCCAGAATCCTATGTTCTGTCCATGGCTTCAAGAAGATGACGAAGATGAATAAAATGAGGAGTTATGCGAACTCTTGGCTAAAATTTGATCCAAAACTTATTTAATGATTGATTCCAGGATCCTTTCCCCTGGTTCAATAAAAAAGTGTGCTTGCCACTTCTTGATCGTAATGTAATTTTAGGTATTAGCAAGCAAAAGGAAATGATTATGATTATGAAACTAAAAATAGCAATTCCTCACACCTGCATCTATTTTATCGCCTTCTCAACATCTCAGGCGATAAAGACAAAAGAGTTTTTATCAGCAGTTCTCGGATATCCTGAAAATTCGATCATAATCACCCTTAACTGAGTTGTCTTTAGCTTTCTCTCTCAGATGATAAAGAGAAAGCAATTCATTTTTAACAAAGGAGAAAACAATGAAAAAGAAAAATGAAACAAAATTAAAGACTCTAGGCGCAGGTCTAGCCATCGCTATCGCAACAACTGGTATCGTGCTTGGTTGCGTTCGTTTATTTGGTGTTCCTCAGAAACTAATAGGAAAGCATGAAATGCTTCTTAAAGAACTTTGTCATGTTGAATTAGACGCTGATTTTTTCAAAAACGCTAAAGAGACTACTGAACAAGTTTCAGGAGCAGACGCTCAAATATTTACTTATTCCATTCCTAAGACAGATTACGATGTAATTATTTCAAATTATGCAGGAACTACTGATGCACCATTTGATTTTGAAAAATCATTATGCTTTAACAATGGTGCATCAAAAGGATCAATAAAAATAACCAATCTTAAAGGTGTAATAATTGAGTTTGAAGGTCTTGATAAAAATAATGAAAAAGTAAAAGAAAGTCGTAATTTAATGTTTACCGATGCAAAACCTCAAAGTGGGATTAATTTACCTCAATCATACTATGAATACGACACCAGTAATCCATTTGTGGATTTATTACAAATAACAGCAATAAGTATCTATGGTGATTTAGATAGCCAGCCCAAGGCTGCTACAACTATATAAAAACATGCTTTTTCGGTTAGCAGCTGAGTGCGCGCGTATGCGCGCCTCAGCCCGAAAAAGCACTTGATTACACGCAATATAACTTTATGCAATTTTTCGCAGAAAAATTGCCCGCCACAAAAATCTAAGAAAGGAGCGATGATGATGGCCGACACCAGCGTTGACAAAACCGCTAAAAAGTCAAAATTAGTAACTGATCGCGATGTAACAATGAGCGGTTGTCTTCACGCGATCAAAAAATTAAGAAATTGTGCGATATGCCCGCTCCGAAACGACCGAGAGGCGTGCAAAAAGAAAAAATGCGTTCCTAAAGTGGTGCTTGATCGAATCGAGCTAGCGATTAGAGAGCATTTTTATCAGCAAAAATATTTAGCTATGCTTGCATCATCCAAAGATCCGGCTACGGAATCAGCCTCCGATGCCGTAGCTGGATCATTCGTTGATAAACTTAGAATTTAGAAAGGAGATCGCTTATGAGAAAAAACTTTTTTTCCTCTTTAATTGGGGGAATACTCGCCATAGTATTATTAACTGGGGCTATCGCGGTCGGAGTCAAAATTGGGAATAACGGACTTAAACAATCCATTAAGGAATGGAAAGATGATATAAAAAATATCTCTTCTACACAGGATGATCCATCTTCCTCAACTCCTTCGACTACTTCAAGTAGCAGTGAATCTACTTTATCCACCAGTGCATCTGGGGCGTTAGTAATCAATTTGGATTTACAATACTTAACTATCGAATATTAGAAGGAGGTTAAATGCCTCCTTTATTAATAAAAGGAGCTAAAAAACAATGAAAAAAATAACCCTATTACTAACTAGTCTTTTACTACTAGTATCAATATTTATATCTAGCGACTATCCTCTTCGTGGGTTAGCAGCTGCGACAACAAGTAAATCATATGATTCCACTTCTTTTTTATCGAGCGATATTGCATCTTCTCCTGTTGCTTCTTTCTATTACGAAAATGAGCCATCGCGCGATAATCAAGAAGCATATAATCTAAATCAGGCATTAACTGGATTTGAAGGTAAAGTTTACTCGCACTTAATTGATGATACGATTATTAATACGTCTACTCGAGACATCCTTCCTGAAGTAATCAGTCAGCTAGAATTATTAGGTCAAAAGCCTATTTATGAGGTAAACGGTGCGCAAGATCTAACTTTCTTACCTATTGATGAAAGTGATTATTTGTATATAGCTCTCTATTATAACAATGCGAATCCGATCATGTATTTTGATAAGTCATCATCTGATGAAATTTCATTCTATATAAGGCCTTTCTTCTTGCTAGAAGATGAAATAATAGCCTTTAAAAATCTCATCAAAAAGTATGATATCGTTGGAAGTCTTCCAATATTAACGATTGAAGGCGAAACAATAATTAATCTCTCATTGTCATCCGATCATGATTTTACAATCGAAACAGCTCAGGGAGTTAGTTTAACTCTAGAACATAGATCATATAGAGCTGGAACAGGTGGAAGGACTGGATACAATCGCTATTTGAGAGTGACGATGCCTAAAAGAGATAGTTTTCTCGATATTAAGTTTCTTTCACTCTCGTTAGTGCTTGAATCTGCCTCTATTGCTGATACAAATCCTAGCGCACAATTTAGTTTTACTTTCCATTCTTCGATGATGGATAGAGTTTATTTTTATTTATTCAATATCAAATCGTTATCGATTGCGAACTTAAAGCTTGTTATCGATGATAGTAGTTACGCTCCTTTTCTCGTTGAATCAACTTCTTATAGTAATGTTAAAGCCAGCCTTATAAATATTAAATTACACTATAAGAGCTCGTTAAGATTTAATACTAAACCAGATGAAGCAATCTCCTCAGCAATAAAAAGCACTCAAATAGCGGCTAATGGTCGAGAAGTAACCTTCTATAGCGTCGCGCAAACACCTAAAACATTTACTTGTAAAATGGTATCTAACAATGAGAACTCATGGAGCTTTGAAGCGTTGGAAGGTCTCGACAAAATGGCCTCCGGCGAGTTCACTATTCAAAGTATATCTTTTCATCCTATTATTGATGGAGTAGTCCGCGAAGATTTAACTTATACACAGGATTACAATTCAACCAATATTTATAAATACTCTTATGATGCACAACGTTCAGCACGAATCTACTATTATTATTGGCAAGGCTATTATCGTACCTTTTCAAAAAACGATCCTAACGGTCTATTAAATCCGGCAGGCTTGAGTGGGATGGCTGCGGGCGCTATCAGTGGCATACTCAATATCCTCTATTCTTATCAAACTTTCGGATTTAGTTTTTATTTTGATGATAATCGACAAGAGGCTATTCCTAACGTTCAAAGAATCCGTCTTAAATGGCAATGCGGCTACGAAGAACCAAACGCAGAAAAAGATAGCGGCGGATTCTATCCGGATACAAAGGATGAAAAGAAAAAAATCAACATAGCCGAGAAAGAAGTAGGTGCGAACGAAAGTAATTTACAAAAAGGAAACTATGCTCTTGATAAAGATGGAATGTTTATATCGTATAAAGATAATTGCGATGCGCATTTTTCTAAAAATGGACAATACGATTATGTGGTTGCGAAGCAGCATAAAAAAGGCGATATCAACACTTATATTACAACCATGGCCCCGCTTGAGATATCTTATGAAACTTTCTCTGGAGAAGTTGTTCGAATGATAGGCAATTCTCAAGGATTACATATCTTTACTGATGAATATGGAAACGACTTTATAGTCAATAGTGAAGGAGTAGCTCCAACGAATGAAGATAATCTAAGCTACGGCATTTATGAGGCTGAGGATGGAACTAAATATCCGGGAGTTGATAAAAATAATGATGGAGTAATAACTGCCGATGAAGTTATCAACAGCGACACAGGCGAAGGCGAGAACCTCGCTAATCCTCATGATGCTAATCTTCTCTCGGCCATTGTTGATTTCTTTGACAAAATCGGTAAAGCCGCTGGTAATCCGTGGTTTTTGATTTTAATAATTATCATCGTAGCTTTAGTCGCTTTGATCATCTTAAAGCCTTCTTCTTTAATCAATTTAGTTAACTCGATTAAATTAAATAAAGCTTTAAGCAAAAAGCAGACTAAGAAAAACAAGTCTAAAAAACGAGGCAAGAAAACATGAAGATAGAGCGGAACGATAAATTAAAATTTTTCCTAAATCTAGCGATCATCATTTTATGCTTATTCGTGTTTTCGTTCTTTAAAAATGCTTTTGGACTCGCTTCTACTTCGATTAATACGCTCGTAGATAAATCCTTCTTCGATGATGATCTAACTATATCCTATTACTTTAATAGCGAAAATAGCGGAATCGTAAGCTTCTACGAAGAGGAAAAAATGACTGATTCATTCATTTTTAATTACACTTTAATCAATGATCAAGAGTTTGAAGTCAATATAAACGATGAGCTAGTCGAGTTTTATATCCTAAATGATGCAATACTCGATAAAACAAATCATAAATTACTATTCTTATATGAAGAGGAGGTATAAGAGCTATGAAAAAAGTGTTTGCTTATTTTCGTAAGCATTGGATAGAATTTCTATTTATAGCGATAATAACAACGCTTTTTTTCCACTCTCATATCGAGCGCTTATGGGCCGCTATTAAATCATTATTTAATTCCATTATCTACTCTTTTAAGGTGACTTTTGGATCGAAGGATCTACCGCATCCGCCTAGCTCGTTTGATTGGATGATTGAAGTGAACGGAAACGGAAGTTTTATAAATCTTCTTAACCTCAATTTTGATGTTTTCAAGAAGCGCTTAGAGATTATTGGTCATCTCATTATAACTGGCGATTTCTGGTCCTATTTTGCAAGTAACATATCTAGTAAGTTATTAACGCTCATCATGCTATTTAATTGTCTGATTATAGTATTCTTAATAATGTTGATTATTAGACACCAAAGAGATCAATACCATCCGCACAGTGCGAACGAAGAAACGCGATCGCTTAAGCGTTTTAAAGTCTTTGAATCAAAAATATCATCCTTTTTTCGATGCATAGTAGCGTGGTTTCGCACGCATTTCTCTCGTTATACCATTATTACTCTTATCATCCTATTCGCCGCCTATCTTCAACTCTTTACTATTGCTATCGATTTTATCGCTAACTACTATTTATTCACAACGACCTTCGACTTTAATATTATTTGGAAAGGAATTCTCTTATTACTTGTCGATTTTCTTCCAGTCTATCTTTCAATTCCCTTTATTATTCGATTAATCGCTATCTACCTAATATTTGATCGCTTACGCCTTGCGAAAGCTGATGCACGAATTCGCAAGTTCGCTGACATCGATATTGATTATTTAGAAAACAGCGGCAACCAGATAATGATCAATGGTGCTTCCCGTTCCGGCAAAGGCGCGCTAGGCTGCACGCTTGCCGTTCTTTATGCTCAAGAGTTACTTCCGCAAAAGTTGCTCGGAATCATGCAAGAAGTCGAGCGCAAATTTCCATTAGTCAACTATTCGATGTTACGCTCTTTTATTCAATTAAAAAAAGCCTATGGACTTTTTAAAAATCAGCTTGATATCTATAACGAATTTTACGAGCGCCGAGAAAAATTTGACCTAAGTAATGATCCTTCACTCTTTTTTATGGATCCTAATAGTTCGATAGCAGAATGGGATGAGCTCTCGATTGAGTCAATCGACCACGCTTTAACCGATTGGGCCCTGGCTTATTTCTTCTACTCATCTGCTGTTCCACTTTCATTCAGCAATTACGGAATAGCCTTCAACGATCCTATTAATGTCGATGATCATTATTTTAACGTTAGTCATTTAGATGCCCTTCAAGAGAGCCCTGATGACTTTATTCGCCGGAAGATGAACATGGTAATTAATTATGACTATTTAAGGCAAGGTAAGCGATTCAAAAGTTACGGCGATCCAAACACCTTTTATGTTCCAGATATTGGCCTCTACACAATTACCGAGATTGGAAAAGAACGAGGATCTTCTGAGTCTGTAAAGAAGGCAGATAGCTCCGCGGACAAAGTTAACCAAAAAAACGATAAATTTCGCGAGCGTTTACAAATTTGGAGTCACGCTGCCACGATTCGCTTTCAAACTCTTTTTAAAGTCATAGCCGATGAACAGCGTAACTTGGGCTTAAACGCGGAAACTAGAGCGACTTTCGAGTCTATTATTCTCATTGATCGGCGCAAGTTAAAAAAAGGAATCGCGCTCTCTTCCTGGAATATAGAGGCGCTTTTATGCAAATTATTAATAATCAAATTCGATGAATACTCTTTACGAAGGAGCGAGATAAAGCAATCGCAAAGTCTACCTAATTATTTATTAAAAAAAATAATCAAGCATATCAATCTTTATTTCTATCGAAGAATAAATAAATATAGTTATTCAGAAATTAAAGTAATCGCCACTAATGGGAGTACTGAAGATGTGCAATCCGACATTGAGCAAAAAAAACTCTACATTATTAATAAAATCGCTTATTCCGGCCGCTATGAGACCGCTAGCTTGAAGAAATTATTTCTTAATGAGATGGCCAAATCACGCTTATCAATTGAGGATTTACGACAATTTACTTCTCTATCACCTTCTCCAGGCGACTATGACTACATGAATTCTTATAGCTTTAATGATTTATTTAACAAAAAAAAGGAGTGATTTTAACATGGCAAAAAAGAAAAATCAAGCTCGCAGGCCATTTAGCCGCTTAATCGGTAAAATCGGATGGTGTAGTGGCCCTACACTCGGCCTAGATACTGGGCATTTCGTATTTATTCGCCGAGTAAAAAATAATGGCAAGTGCGATGTTAATACATTGACTAGCATAAAATCTCGAAGAGGAGGCTATGAAATAGGAAAAATTCGAATGATAGAAAATGGCGCTTTGTATCCTATTCCCAAAAAGGATGATTCTCTTCCAAGATTCGGCGGCATCGATAAAAGAATAATACATGACATTCCTTTATCTAAAATTGAGCAAATAGGACGCCATTCTATCAAAAGAAGGCACCACCATTACATCCAGAAATATATGAAATAAAAAAACCGGCCAATAAGGCCGGGCGCCTAGCCATTCGTGACTAGATCATATGCCCTTAAATGGACTACTTATAGTATATGCATTTTAAAGAAAAATGTAAATAAAAAAATAGAAAAAATAGGAGGAAACAAAAATGAATGAAAAATCAAAAATTGTAATTGTAGGAGTGAGCCATATTACATTTTCCAACGAATATAAAGAGAAAATATATTATTTTAAAGCATCTTCGCCTATTAGAACAGGTGCGATCGTAGTGTGCAACACGCGTTATGGTGCTGCATTGGGAATTGTTAGAAATGTAATAAGCTCGATAGAGGAACTAATCAAGAATAAAAAACTACGATATGTTTTGGGAAACATGGAATTAAAGGATTGTAAACCTTTACCTAATTATTGTGTAATTCATCTTTCCGAAGAAAAAGATGAATTACCTTTTTAAAAAGGAAAGAAAAAAATAGGAGGAAAAGTAAATGAACAACAAAGTAACTGGCGTTCTCATAGACGTTATTAAAAATGAAATTAAAGAAGTAACGATTGATAACACTGTTGAAGAACTACGTCGAATCCTAAACTGCGAGACGATAGACATCATCGCAAGGGAAATCAACGGAGTAGACGTTCTGATAGTATGCGACGACTGCGGATTATTAAAAAAGAATCCAATTCCTTCGATCATCTTTTTCAAAAACAAGGAGGTAATCGCTGGCAATGTTTTTATATGTGATTTTGATGGGGTCGAAGATATCTGTTCCCTAAGCGAATATAAAATCAAGCGTGTGCTAGATGCACATCATAATGTTTTTATTTATGAGTAGGAAAGTAGGTGTTGCTAGTGCCTGTTTATAAAGAGAAAAATAGATCTTCCTGGTATTTCAAGTGTTGCATTAATGGAAGGCAATTTTTAAGGCGAGGTTTTGCGACTAAAACAGAAGCAAAAAAAGAAGAAATGCTATTCATAGCATCAAATTGTTGCTCTCCGCCTAAAAAGAAAAAAAAGAATCCATTAGACTCGCTTACTTGGCACAATTTAATTGATTCATATTGTGAATGGTATAAGAAGACCGCCAAGATTACAACCTATTATGGTATCCATCGCGTTTTATATGCATTTTTTTGGAATATCCTTCCTGATATTCTAGTCACTAAATTGAATTATATTGATTTTGAAAAGGCGCATCGAACTATCAACGATGCAAATCTTACAATTGACACCAAAAACAGGCGCTTGAGCCTTTTAAAAAGAATCTTCGAATATTGCAAAGTATTCTATGGATTCGATTGCTTAGATGTCTTAAAACTGCCTATTTTTAAAAACTATACTCCAGTCAAAATTGATAAGGAAAAAAAGAAGATAATTACCTTTGATGAGTTTAGAAGGATCTACTACTCTATTGAAAATGATTATTATAAGTTAGCAATCATGACTCTCTATCTTTATGGTCTAAGGCTAGGAGAGGTCATGGGATTAAAAGTAGATTCATTCGACTTCGTATCGAACACAATGGAGATCTATCTTTCGATATCCTGGAAAGCGGGAATTGGAACCTATATTGCAACTACTCCAAAAAGCAAGGAATCGCATCGTTTCATCTACCTAACAGCTTCTTATGTTTCCATGCTAAAAAAACATATTCAAAAGAACGGACTGAACGATCAAGATTTTATTTTCTTTTCTAAAAAATCGAAAAGAATACCTATCTCTGAACATGCATTCCGTTATCAACTGGATAAGTATTGTAAAGAAGTAGATCCTTCAATCCATCCGCATATGTTCAGGCATACAAACGCTTCGGAATTGATTGAAAAAGGTCTCTCTGTCGAAGATGTCCAGCATTTTGAAGGGCACGCATCAAAAGCAATCACTGAATCGGTATATATTCATCAAACCGATGAGCGAAAAAAGAGGACATTGGAGGTGATAGAAAAGCTCATAAAAGAGCTTTAAATTGTATCAAAAATTGTATCACTACCCTCTAAAAACAAAAAAAAGCCCGTTATTGTAGGACTTTTCGCACATTTGGAGCGGCCGGCGGGAATCGAACCCGTATAATCAGCTTGGGAAGCTGATGTTCTGCCACTGAACTACGGCCGCGTACTAATATTATAGCACTTTTATATGTCATTTCAATAAATTAAAAAGCTATATAAGTAATCTGATTAAACGATCGCTTCCACGCTTATAAAGGCTACTCTAATGGTCGAAATATGTTGTCTATATCAATGTTCTAAAGCTTCTTTAATGAAATGGGTTTTGCATCATAAGTCTTATTTAAAACTTAACAAAAAAGGTTATATAACCATCCATTTATATAACCTTAGCTTCTTCTATATTATCACCAATTAGCGGTCACTAATTCATGCTGCATCAAAGTCTTTTGAACATCGATAATGCGTTGATTGGTGCTACCTCTAAAGCGCAATGATAAGTCTCTTTCTTCCCGAATAAATGGTCCATCAATCAAGAAATCCATTTCGTGTAAAAACCGATTAACAGCAGGATTATTGTAACGAAGAGCGTCTAATTCTTCCCAAGTAAAGCCCGTGTAAACGATCAATGAAAGTCCATGTCCGGATAATTTATACGCCAATTCTAGGCAAGCATCTACTTGATAAAACGGATCCCCGCCGGTCAATGTGACTCCACTTAATAACGGATTATTCAAGGCCATTTTCACGATATTATCGATATCCTCTTCATATCCCCCATTAAAATCATGAGTTTCCGGATTATGACAGGATGGGCAATTATGAGCACAGCCTTGTGTGAAAACCGCTAATCTCAACCCGGGGCCATCAACTATCGAATCATTAACGATTCCGGCCAAACGAATCTTACCCATTTTTAAGATCCCCTTTTGTCATATGGCGAACACGCGCCTCCACTTCAGCCCGCTTGCCGTTATTGAAGCGATCTAAAGTCCCAACTAAATATCCCGTGATACGACGGATTCTTTCAAAATGCACGCCATCATCCTCACTGCGTCCACAGCATGGGCAGGTATTATCAATAATGCCGGAATATCCACAGACAGGATCACGATCTAAAGGATGATTGACCGAACCATAGCCGATTCCTTCATCGTGCATACAACGAATAATGCGTTCAAAGGCCTCTTCGTTTTTGGCAACATCACCATCAACCTCGACATAGGTAATGTGGCCACCATTTGTCAAATAATTATAAGGTGCTTCTTTCTTGATCTTATCAAATAAACCAATTGGATAATAAACCGGAATATGGAAAGAATTGGTGTAGAAATCACGATCGGTGACACCGGGAATTTTACCATAGCGTTTAGCATCTATTTTGACGAAACGCCCCGATAAGCCTTCTGCAGGAGTAGCGATCAATGAGAAATTCAACTGGTATTGTTCAGTGTATAAATCAGTCATATCACGCATATGCTTAATAATTTTCAAGCCTAATTCTTGAGCTTCTTCCGATTCACCATGATGCTTTCCAATCAAAGCCTTTAAGGCCTCAGCCAAACCGATAAATCCGATAGTCAAGGTTCCGTGTTTTAAGACCGGCCCCACTTCATCATCGAATTTCAATTTATCCGAATCAAGCCAAACACCTTGACCCATCAAGAAAGGAAAGTTATAGACATGCTTATGGCATTGAATATCGTAACGTTCCAAAAGCTGATCCTTAACTAATTCAATCATCTTATCGAGATCCTTAAAGAATTTATCGATATTACCCTTAGCTTCAATCGCCAAACGTGGCAAGTTAATGGAAGTAAATGATAAATTACCTCTTCCGCAAGTCACTTCATGTTCCTTATCGACATTGCTCATGACTCTAGTCCGGCATCCCATATAGGCAATCTCGGTATTATAATCGCCCTCTTTATAATAAGGAATGTTCATCGGTGCATCAATGAAGGAGAAATTAGGGAATAATCTTTTTCCGCTGCAACGAATAGCTTTTTTATACAAATCATAGTTCGGATCGCCCGGATTGTAATTTATGCCCTCTTTAACCTTGAATATTTGAATGGGGAAAATAGGTGTTTCCCCTTTTCCTAAGCCGTTGATCGTCGCTTCTAATAGCTGATTGATAGCCATTCTTCCTTCTTCACTGGTATCTGTGCCATAGTTTAAAGAAGAAAATGGTACTTGGGCTCCGGCACGAGAATGCATTGTATTTAAGTTATGAATTAAAGCCTCCATCGCTTGTAAGGTGTCATTCTCTGTTTCTTGATAAGCATAAGAGATGCATTTGGCAAAAACCTTCTCGGAGGTCAAATCCGGATAAGCATTCTTCAAAACCTCATGAAGCGCTGCTTCAAAATCATGATTTTTAATAGAGCACTCATGCTGGGCTTTTTCTTCCGCTTGATGAAGCAAGCCTTCCGCCTGCTCTTTACTCATTTCATCGCCTAGCAATGAATAAATTTTAATAATGTTCTTTTTGAGATTTTTACGATATGATTTTTTGACTCCAATCGCCATCGCATAATCAAAATTGGGAACGCTTTGACCACCATGCTGATCGTTTTGATTGGCCTGGATAGCAATACATGCTAAGGAAGCATAAGAGCGAATGGAATTGGGCTCACGAATAAAGCCATGTCCGGTGGAAAAGCCACCTTTAAACAATTTGATTAAATCAATTTGGCAACAGGTCATAGTTAACGTATAAAAATCCAAATCGTGAATATGAATGTCACCATTAAGATGGGCATCGGCAAATCTTTTATCCAAAACATGGGAGTGATAAAAGGCTTTGGCGGTCTCAGATCCGTATTTGAGCATCGTGCCCATTGCGGTATCGCCATTAATATTGGCGTTTTCTCTCTTCACATCATTATCCTTCGATGATTGGAAGGTAATATCGCTAATGGTGTGCATTAAACGGGTATTAGCCTCCCGAATTCTCGTTCTCTCCGCACGATAAAGAATATATGCCTTAGCAACATCTAATTCATCCTGCTCCATTAAAACAGCTTCAATTAAATCTTGAATTTGCTCAACGGTCGGAGTTTTTCTTTGATAAATGCTATCGGCCCGACGAACAATTTCATCGGTGATTCTTTCGACCTTTTCTTCATCTTTTTTGCCTTGTGATTCGAAAGCCTTTAAAATAGCCTCATATATTTTTCGCTCATCAAATGCTACTTTACGTCCATCTCGTTTAATAATTTTTCTCATATATTCTTCCCTCATTTGTTGAATTTAGGCGCAAAGAAAAACATAGGTTCGTCACCCCTTTTGCGCACAACATCTTTTGCCTTATCTGGCTCGATACGCTCAACGTGATTTTATTATATCAAGTAAAAAACCTTTTTCAAGTTATTTGCTTTAAAAAAATGATGTAATTTTTTTACACGATTTGAAACGTTTTTCATGGTAGATTTCTAGTAGTTAAAAACTTCAATTTTAATCGCTTTATATGCTATTTTTTCACCACGTGACAGTGCCGACAACGCGGTTCATAGGCTTCGCTAGCCCCCACAATAATAATCGGATCATCATAGGAAGCCGGGATTCCGTTGACTATTCTTTGCGTTCTCGTGGCGGGCGCACCACAGCACATGCAAATGGCCGTCAGCTTCGTCACATCCTCCGCCAAAGCTAAAAGCTCGGGCATATTCTTAAAGGGCTCGCCTCGAAAATCACGATCCAAGCCCGCGACAATAACACGCAATCCCTTATCAGCTAATTGCTCCACTATTTCGATGATTTCCGAATCTAAGAATTGCACCTCATCGATTATGACCGCATCTAGACCTTCATATAGATACGAAAGAATATCATGGGCTCTTTCAATATTTATTGACTTCGTGCGATATTTAGAATGCGAAACGATCTCGCAATCCGAATAACGATTATCAATGCGTGGTTTAAACACCAGCATCTTTTTATGAGCGTATTCCAATCTCTTGACTCTTCTAATTAATTCTTCGCTTTTCCCGGCAAACATCGGTCCGGTAATGACTTCAATCCATCCGGTTTTATTATTTGCTTCCATAATTCTCTACCTCTTATATTATTAATTGTTAACACACGCTCTTATTTTTGATAAGTCTTTTTTTAAAAATCATCATATATTATCATGAGGTGATTTTTTTGATTCTCTATACTGTGCAAAAAGGTGATTATCTTTATAAGCTTGCCACGCAATTCAAGACGACTGTCGCGGCTATTGTTAAAGCCAATGGTCTAAATGCCAATGAAACCCTAATTGTCGGTCAGGGTTTAGTTATTCCTAATGAGATGGAGATCCATGTGGTCGCCCCCGGTGAATCTCTTTATTCCATCAGTGTAAAATATGGCCTCGATTTAAAAGCCCTGCTCGCCAATAATCCGCAAATAACGAAGCCATATGTCATTTATCCTGGTCAAGAAATTTTGATTTCCAAATCGTCAGATAAAAAATATAAAATGGCGGTTAATGGTTATCTTTTTCCAAACATGGATAATGAGAGCTATCTGCCCGATGGCGAGTTAATGACATTTGGAAGCATTTTCGCCTATTCGATTAGCGATAACGGCAATCTCTTACCCTTCCAAGATGACACCACTATCGCGCGTTTAACTAAGCGAAATATTCAGCCGATTATGGTGATAACAAATACCAATCAAAAGGGATCCTTTTCCTCATCCTTAGCCAGCACTATTCTCCAAAGTCAAGAAAAGAGAACACGCTTAATTAATGAGGTCTATGAGGTTTTAAGGCAAAAGAAATATTACGGAATAAATGTCGATTTTGAATATGTAAAGCCATCTGACAAGGATAACTATATCGTCTTCTTAAATGAATTAAAGAACAAAATCGGCTCGCGCTATGAATTAAGCGTCGCGGTCGCACCCAAGTATTCCGCTAACCAAGAAGGACTTCTTTACGAAGCCCATGATTACCAAAGAATCGGAAAAATCGCCGATCGCGTCATAATTATGACATATGAATGGGGCTATACCTATGGCCCAGCCATGCCGGTTGCCCCCATCGATTTAGTCGAAAAGGTCATTAAATACGCCGTTCAAGATATTGATCCCCAAAAGATTAACCTTGGCATTCCAACCTATGGTTATGATTTCAAGGTGCCGTTTAAAGAAGGAAATAAAGCGCGTTCTTTGAGCTACGAAGGCGCAATTGCCCTCGCCCGTCGCGAAAAGGCCTCTATCCTTTATAAAAAGGAAGCCGAAACACCTTATTTCATTTATTATAGCGATGATCAAAAGCATGAAGTATATTATGAGGACTGCCGCAGCATAGCCGCCAAAATTGATTTAGCGGATAAGTATCGTCTTGGAGGCATCAGCTTCTGGACATTGCGCTCCCCCTTTGTGCCAATGTGGTCGGTGATCGATGGTCTAATCGATGTTATAAAGTATTAAGAAATTTAAAAGGCACATTGCTATGAAAATCTAATGTGCCTTTTTAGATTGCTTTTTTTCTTTTTTTAGTTCTTTACGGATCTTTTTCGAAATATGCGGATATTGGCGAATAATTCCCCTTAAAAATTTATGCTCCTCTTTCGTGAGCTTTTTATAGCGTTTTCTTAAAGAACGGATAAATGCAATCGGATGCTTTTTAATATCCAAAATTCCAATATTGCCATTTACACCGACTAAATAGAAAATTCCATTAATAAAACGCACCCGATCATCATCACTGATGGAATCGATCCATTCACGATTTGCTCTTTCAAAAACACGATAACGAAAAGAGCCATCCTTAATTAATTGCAAATGCCCGTCCTTCGAGACCTTCCATAAAAAAGGATCATGCTGAATTAACCCCCGACCATAGCATTTCACCACGGAATACTTATCCGTATGATGCAAAAGAAGGCCTATTAACGAATCTTCGGGAATATACTTTGTAAATCGATCCTTAATACCATCAAATCGAAAGCTCTCATTGATCGTTTTTTTAAAGCCAGGGCCATCATTATTGTAAATATGGATGATCCTTTGGCAGATATCTTCACGACAATGCACCACCGCATATGAAACGAGATTGCCACCCTTAGAATGGCCACCGATATATATGGGACCATCATAACGATCGGCAATATCATTTAAATATTCAACGGCTTCCTCTTGGGCGGGAATCTCATCAAGAATCGCTATATTAAAATCTTCCTTCCATCCCACGAGAGTAGGTCCGGTGCCTTGATAGGCAATATATGCAAAATCATCAAAAAGGAAGGTCAGGGCCGAGAACTGTTTTGAGCTATTCGGATCAAATTCATTTCGATAATAGTTAACAAACATGGAGGCATAGCGTTTTTTCTTCCGCAATAAGCGAAGAAAACGACGATTATATCTTTCCTCTAAAGTATTCTCACACATCTTGATAATGACCATGTCATCATCGATGATATCAATATAGCGAAGCGAGTCTCTTTGCTCTTCATATGTGGGAACCATATGAGCATAGCCTAGATACGCTAATTGGCACAAAATCAAACTATCGACTTCATTGAATGGAAACTCTTCGAAATTCTTGTCGCCATATTTTTTTAAAAAATAGAAAATATTTCTCATCGTGTATCCTCCTTTCATGATAACTAAAAAAAGCAATCGATCGATTGCCTTTTTTTCAATTTTATGGTGATCCCTAGGAGGCTCGAACTCCTATTCTTCTCCTTGAGAGGGAGACGTGTTAACCAGTTCCACTAAGGGACCATGTACTGCATATTTTAGCGAATATGCAGACAAATTACAAGGCAATTGATAATTTATTTTTGAAGATCAATAATTAATTTAATGCGACGTGCAATTTCTTCTCGACCTAGGATCTGTAATATCCAATACAAATTTGGCGATTGTTTGGAAGTTGTTAACGCAATTCTAACCATCTCAGCAACATCACCAATATGACCTTGATATGCTTCTTTATTTTGTTTATATATCTTACCACTCGGAGCGAAGCGATACTTTTCTCCTAGCGCTTTTAATGACGCAAACCATGTCGGCTCATCCAAAGAACTATCATATGTGGCAATAAATTCTTGCA
This sequence comes from uncultured Coprobacillus sp., assembly GCA_964583155.1. Lineage (GTDB taxonomy): Bacteria > Bacillota_I > Bacilli_A > RFN20 > CAG-826 > CAG-826. The sequence goes on along the minus strand of CAZOUY010000010.1, from coordinate 32,147 downwards.
ACAGAGCGTAAATGGTGTCCTTGGAAATCAACGGATTCCAAGGTAATGTGGTTTCCTTTAACATCTCATCATAATAAGCACGATAGAAAAAACGATTTAATTTTAACAAATCCGAATATCTTTCATAATCCTTACGAGGGTTCTCTTTTTCCCTTTCAATATTCATAATGCGTTCGAAATATATCGGATCCTGCTCAATAACCGCTAACAATTCCGGATCATTTTCCTTCGACCACAGAAGAGCTTCCTTCGTTAACTCATGAGCTGTTCTTTGTGACAATCTTTCTTTGGCGATATAGTTTAACTTCATCATGTCGAATAGAGCACCATCTAAAGAAATCTTATCAAATGTCAATTGAAATTCATCCATCGATGCCCGTGGATTTTTACCGCGCCATTCCTCATAATTAGAATTAGCGATAGTCATCAAATACTCTAATAAGGCATCCGCAGGATATCCATCCTTCAAAAAGAAGGAAACCGCCGCCTCGTTATCCTTACGCTTGGACAACTTTCTACGGCAACCGTTATCCATTTTCATAATAACCGGTAAATGCGCATAATCCGGCTTTTTAAATCCTAAGGCCTCAAACAATTCGATATGAATGGGCAAAGATGAAATCCACTCTTCACCGCGAGTGACGGTGGTGGTGCGCATCAGATGATCATCCACCGCATGGGCAAAATGATATGTCGGAAGGCCATCGCTTTTTAAAATAACGATATCCAAATCATTTTCGGCAATCTCGAGGGTTCCGCGAATTAAATCATGAACCTTGATCTTCCGTAAATGATTTCCCATGCTTTTAAAACGTATCACATAGGGCTCACCATTTTTAATCTTGCCAATCGCCTCATCGACGCTTAAAAAGCGACATTTCGCATATTGCTGATAATAACCGGGAATAATTTTGTTTTTTTCTTGCATTGTGCGAAGATCATCCAAGTCCTTAGAAGTACAAAAGCAAGGATACGCTCTTCCCTTTTTGATCAATTCCTTAATATAAACCTTATAGATGTCAGCGCGCTGTGATTGAGAATAGGGACCATATTCCCCTTCTTCATGATCACCTAGATATCCCTCATCGGGAACGATGCCAAAGGCCTTTAACTGCGTTAATAATTCTGTGCCTGAGCCTTCTATTTCCCTTTTGGTGTCCGTATCTTCTAAACGAATATAAAAGACACCCTTGCTTTGTTTCGCAAAGCGATATCCAATCATTGCGGTAAACAAAGAACCCGTATGTAAAAAGCCTGTAGGAGAAGGTGCGAAGCGTGTAACATATGCTCCGTCCGGCAACGCTCTCTTTGGGTATTTTTTTTCTAATTCTTCCACCGTCATTTTGACTTCAGGAAAGATAATTTCTGCTAAATCTAATGTTGTAGCCATTTCAACCGACCTCACTATCAAAATATAGTTTATCATAATCATGTTTTTTTTCATCAAAAAGAATGAAAAAATATCTTGAATTTTAATTATAGTATGATATTATAAATAAGCACGCAGGTGTAGTTCAGTGGTAGAACACTACCTTGCCAAGGTAGCTATGCGGGTTCGATTCCCGTCACCTGCTCCATTGATTGATAGAAGTCCGATAATGAGGACTTTTTTTATTTTTAAGAAAAAGAGCTTATTCAGTTATCCCGTCTTAAAAAGACTACAAATGCGACAATCTTTTTCGAAAACTTAATCAGAAAAAATGTTAGAAAGCCCATGACTATGATATAATGAAGTCATTTAAGGGGTGAATTATTTATGGAAAAGAAAATGGCAATATTAGTCGTCGATATGCTTAATGATTTTGTGACCGGTGCTCTAAAATGCGATCGTGGCTTGGCAATTGTCCCCAAGACCGCTCAATTGCTTGATGGCGCCCGAAAATACGGCATTCCCGTTATTTTCTGCAACGATGCCCACATTAAAGGGGTCGATCATGAGCTGAAATTATGGGGAGATCATGCTATTCAAGGCACCAAGGGTGCGGAGGTCATTCCCGAATTAAAGGTTTCAGCGACCGACTATGTGGTTCCCAAAAGACGCTATAGCGGGTTCTTTCACACCGATTTGGATCTTTTGCTAAAAGAACTCGGTGTTGATACTGTTATTATGACGGGATTACACACTCATATGTGCGTTCGTCATACTAGCGCCGATGCTTATTGCTTAGGATACAATGTCTTAGTGGCCACTGACGCAACCAACTCTTTTACCGAAGAAGATTATCAATATGGTCTTAAATATCTTCGAGAAGTCTATGGTGCCACCTGTTATAGTGTTGATGAATTATTAGAGATTTTCAAAAATAGTAAGTAATTAAAAAAAGCAAGAATTCAATTTCTTGCTTTTTTGTTATTCATCCTTATTATCGTCATTTTTATCCGGTTGCTTATGATCTCGCTCTGCTAAATCAGTCGAAGAAAGATGGGTTAATATTTCCGTTTTTTCCAATCTCTCAATTTCCGATAATTGATCATTGTAAAATTTTTTAACGACCTCTTTTTGCTCTTCACTGATCCGGGGATCATCATCGACATTTTTCAAAGCTATTTCAAAAAGAGACTTGGCTTTGGTTTTATAAACCGGGGCATAGACGCGATATAAAGTATCTTGGCATAATAAATAAAGCGATAAAAAAGGTAACGTGGATATCAATGTCAGAATCATGGCTATTAGAATCATATATTGAACATCCTTAAAAACGGTCCAGCCGATAAAGCCTCCTATGAGATAACTGACAGGATAAATCAGATAGTATAAACCGCAAACCTTAAAAATCAATTTACTATAGGTCTTTTTATTGGTTGGATAAACCTGATTATATAGATAAATGGCATCCTTTTTAGAACATGCAATATTCGACTGAATATAAAAGATCGGCACCGATTTCATCACAAAATGAATGAAGAAAAATAGACCGGTTCCAAAAGAAATCAGATAGAAAATCGAATACATATTTAAATACTTTTCAGATGCAGGATCTTCATAAAAGGCTTGCAAAATTTCGAAAATTTCTGTCTGTGATTTGGCGCTTTCAATAGCGGAAACCAAATTAGGATCGATAACATTCATAAATAAGGAGCAGCCTTCATAAATCACGAGAAAAGTCGCTAAACTAATCAAAGCCGCAAAAATGAATGAACGTATCATGCGGAAAGCACCATGAAGTCCAGGAAGAAGTGTCACGCGATAGCCACGATAAAAATCTTTTAGGTTATACCCTTTCCCGGCACTATATTGCACATTATTGATGATCATACAGCCTAATAACGGAATTATTAAGAAAAAGATAATAATGATAAAAGTGCCCGGGAGAAATATATTAAGTCCATAAGCTGCAACTAATGAAAAAGCAAGAGCTAAGCCTGTCGCTAAAAAATAACCAGCATTCTTGCGAAAAATTTCAAAAATCGCATTTTTAATTTGATCAAATTGCATAGGAAAACCTCCTTAATTTATTTTATACCATTCCTTCATAAAAACCAAACATATCTAAATAATCATCTTTTAAAGTAAGCAAATATAGCATAATTTTCCTTAATCTTAGAAAAAAACTGCTATGACTACACACAAATCATAGCAGTTCTTAACTTTTCTTTTAGATTGCTTTAATTATATTTTTTCTTGGCGGTAAAATAGTAGCCGACTAAAATAAGAAATCCCCCAGAAATGATAGATAGCATCAACATTGCGATAGAAGAATCGTATCCCCCGCTTAAAAGATTTAATTGTGAGGCCGTTTCTTGATTATTCAAGGCGCGCAAAGAATCAATGTACGCCATTGTTTCGGCGATCGTCGATGCGTCGCTCCATTGGTAAGAATCGATTTCACTTCTAGTCTCTTCCGTCAAACAATCGCGATATACTTCCAATAAATACTCGTAATTAGCGTTATCGCCTGTTTGCGAAGCATAATCACAAACGCCCTTTTCCATTGCTAAATTCCATTCTTCAATGAAATGATCCTTGGTGTCTTGAATGCAAAACACAGTGTATTTCATCGTGCTTTGATAATATAGTGATTCCTTCACTGTGACTATTAAAGCATACCATCCCGGTTTCACGGGTGCATCATTACTATAAAACTCCGAATGATAAGTATAATGTATTTCCGCTTCGGTCAAATAAGGAATCGTATAGCTTGGAGTAATTCCGCTTGAAGAATAGGTATAAACGCTATCATTCGCAAAGGTTATCGGCGCCTCTACTTTTTCATGGTTAATGCCAAACTCACGAATGGCAAAGCCGGTTTCTTCCAATTCCTTAGAGACCACACGTACATAGCTAGCTTCAAGAGGTGTCTCAAAGGTGACCATCACTTCATATTGATCGATATAACACTCCTCTCCGACTTGGATAAATTGTTCTCCATCGGTCGAGATATAAAATGTCATATATTTAAAATGGTCATCGGTGTTCGGGTGCGAAGCAAACAAATAAATATTAGTTATGGTTTGCACTTGCGAATATTGCAAAGTAATGTGCGCTCCCGCCTCATTATGCCAATCAAACCAGGTGTATGTATCCATATTCTTATCGGTCATATTATTGACATCGTTCCAAGACACATTGACAAAAGCGAAGCCCTCATAGGATACAATTGGACGATCGGAGAGATTATTGATGGAAAAATCGAAAATCTTAACCCATGCTCCTCCATTAGCTATCGTAGAGGTTAAACGCAAACAAGAGGCTTCGATTGGATTACTACGAATATCCAAAACTTGCTCATTTTTATCGATAGTAGCTAAATAAGTGAAGTTTTCACCATCGGAAGAATAAGATAATTCACCAGGCATTTTATCGTTTGTGTCGAACAAAACGCGAACATCGCTGATGGTAACAATATCCGAAAAATTCATTTGCAGATAGCTAGATCCGACAGTCGGAGCCGAGCCAAACCAGCAAAAAGTGGAATCATCACCATCGTCAATGCATTCAAGGCCGCCCCCTGCATCCAGATAAATATTACCTAAATCATGATAAGTAAACTCAACGCTAGATTGTCTAGCGCTTCTTAAGATACGATTAGAAGGAGTCTGGCCTGATGAAAGGGATGCGAGATTATTCATCATTCCTAACGTCGCAAGTCCCAATAATAAGAATGAAAGCCTTTTAAGATACTTCTTCATATACATACTAACCTTCCTTTCTTTTATTTTTTCTTGATGACAATTATTCCCATAACAATTATTAATGACATCAAATATAAGAGATTCGCAGATGATTGACCGCATTTGTTACTTTTTATAGCACTACTAGAGGAAATGCTTGCACTGCTGCTGCTTGGATCCAAAGGAGTGATCGAAGATGAGGGTTCGTCGATTGGAGGATCGATCGGATTAACCTCTTTATACTTTTTCACGGCAAACATTTGCGTGTAAAAGGTTTGGGTTCGCCCTCCGGAAATCGTGGATCCGACTTCTAAGCGACAAATAACATTATAATATTCACCTTGATCTTCATAGGCAAAAATCTCGCCCGCAATCTTTTCTTCACTACCATCATAGAAATGCACCAAAACATCCAAATTAATTAACGATGATAAATCCTCATCCTTCTGTAGCTGATAAGATTGACCTACGATGTATTGTACTTTTTTGGCGAATCGCTCGGCCACATTATTGGTAATACCGACATAACCATTGGCAATCGCCACCAATTCGGTCTTCGCAGTATTATCGAATGTCCAATACCATCCGGTTATGCCACGATCCCGTAAATAATATTCATTAAATTCCCGGGAGGTATTGGAATAATCGGTATCGAAAACATAGTGATATTGCCCCATTTCCACCAATTTGTCTGCGATATTAGTCGTATTGACTGCTCCTAAAAAGGCAATAGGAACTTCCTTTAAATCCCTTTTCATTAATCCTAAAATATCGCGATTAAAGGAAATAGACACCACTTGATCATAGCAATCGTATTGCGTTAATTTATTCCTGATACAGCCCACAATCGCACCTTTCGCGGATTTAACTTCCAGCACAATCACAACGTCGGTGTTTGCGACCAATGAAATAACATCATCCAAAGTGGGAATATCTTCATATGGTTCATAGACATCTAATTTGAATTCCCGTAATTCCGCTAAAGAATAGCTTTCAATATTTCCGCTGCCATTCGTGGTGCGGCTGATGTCGGCATCATGCATAATGACAATCTCTTGATCGGTTGTTAAATAGCAATCGATCTCAAGATGCGTAGCTCCCTTTTCGATAGCGGCCGCCATCCCGGAAAGCGAATTTTCATTATACGAATTCGTTAAGCCTCGATGCGCAACATTAAATCCGGCTCTGGTGGTTGCATTTGCATCATACTTCTCATATGTTTGATATACTTTTTCATAATCGGAAGTCACGATTCCCATCGCTCCGCTATTGATGGATTGATAAAGGTCCATGTCCTTTATTGATGCCGCTTCAACCCAAACGGTTTTAAAGCGGGCCTGCAAGAAAGTAACATTCGCCATAGTGGCCAACTCTTGGGGAAGAATAATCGTCGCGGCTCCGCATTCTTGGCTTCTTTTAACTAAAGAATACATTTCAAGATTATCAGTAGTCGCTAAAAGGATACCGCGAATTTTGGTGTTATTTTGACGAACACTCATAATATAATCCGCATTGCTGGACATCACAGCCAAATCCAAAATATCGATACGTGTTTTTAAAAAGGAAGCTAAGGCCTCGCCCTCTGCCTGCGTTTCAATATGAATAACAGGAATGGCCTGTTTTTTTATAGCATCCACATATACATTATAAAATGTATCGATTACGCTATTGTTATCATCAACGATATTCGCGTTTTGATCCATCCTTAATATCACATTGGATGGTTTCACACTGGTTTCGTTTATTTTGGTTAAAGCATCTTGTGAGTTTATTTTCGCCACCACCGTTGGAAAGTTAATAAGCGACGAATTCCAGCGATAAGTCGAAACTAAATCATTATCAATTTGCTTTTCATCATCACTAACCCTTTCCGCCACCGGACTGATGCTCACGCTTTGAATAGAAAGAACAGAGCGATTAACTATCAAAGAAAAGCCTCCGCTAGCGAGATATTCATTGACACCTAACGGCGTCGTATTTTTAATATTCACATCCCATGAAGTTATCAAATTATTATCAATATAATGACGCGATGTAGATCCATCCATCACAATTTTAATCGTATGATATTGATTATCATTTAAAGGTACACCGGTATCAACCTTAGCTTCATCGACGAAAGATCCTTTCACAAATGCCGAAGCGGCACTAGTGCCATCCTGACGATAATTCATTAAGTAGCCTTTAGTGGTCGCGCCTGTTCCTTGAGTATGATAAGCAATGCCGAACCATCGCGAAGTGTTTTCAGCCGAAATCATTTTAAAGCGCATGGTAAAAGTAAAATCTTCAAAAGTATAATCTTCGGCGATTGTGGACATAAATCCATAGAAATTACTGACGCCACCATTAGTTCCCGAATGCGAAACTAGCAATTCATTATTTTGTGCTTCGATAGCGGTATGCGATAAATCACAAGCACTATTCATGCTCCAATTATCGGGAATAGTCGCAAAGCTATCTATGATATAGCTTTCGCCGGTTTTTGTATCTTCTGCCAGCGCTAATTCTTCATTATTGGTAACGAGACTACCAATAAAAAGCCCTAAAAACATCGGTAATAGAAATAATACTTTTTTTGTTTTCATAAACATATTTCCTTTCATAAATTGATTTTATCTTTAAATTATGGTAGAGATAGATATCTTTATTCTTATTATAGGTGATAATAATCAAAAAGTAAATTGTATTTTTTAATAATGTTAAAAAAATATAAAAAGCACAGAACACACACCAATATCTTTAAAAAGTACAACACAAAACATGATGCTTACCTATTTTATTGGTAAATTAATCATGATAAAATATTATCAACGTTAGATAACGGAGGTTGATAAATATGAAGGACGCCAATAATTATTTATCTGCTCTACAAGTATGGGATTCTTTTCAAGCAGAAGTTAAGGCTTTTCCTAATAAAGAGCATCTGATTATTGCTATCGAAAGAACAAATAAAAGCATTTATCGCTTTGAATTTGATATATTCCCGGAGGGTCTAGCGGATGATAGGAATTATTTACTAACCGAAAGAATTATTAAGTCCTTATTATGGATTGTTGGCGGATATCGCGTATATTATGCGGGACCACATAGCTTATTCACCCGACTAAAAGCAACCTTTTCTTTCCATGGCCAGCGCTCCTTTGATGTGAATTTTATGCAATCAATTTATCATCATCGGTTTTCTTTTATAGAACGTTCGCCCTCTAAAATGCCGTCTTTGAAGGAGGAATCCGTAGCTTTGCCGCATATCTCCTATCAAAAGCGTATCGGCCTTGACCTAGGTGGCACGCATATTAAAATATGTGCTATGGAAAACGATAATTTGCTCTGGAGCAACGTTATACCATGGACCCCCAAAGTGCAAAATAATCCCCAATATCATAAAAGAATGATTCAATCGGCGATCGATGAAGCCCTTTTAAAGCTCGATGGTGATGTTGAATCTATCGGTATTTCTAGCGCAGGTATCTTTTTTAATAATCAAGTGCATATTTCGGTTCTCTTTATGAATGTTAAGGATGAGCAATTCCAAGAGGACATTAGGAATATTTTTATAAAAATTCAAAATGAAATCGTTAAAAAGCTCCATCATCCCATTCATTTTCGTGTCGCCAATGATGGCGATGTCACTGCTCTTTCCGGATCTAAAAAGCTAAATCAGCATTGCCTATTAGGTATTTCCATGGGAACAAGTGAAGCCGCAGGCTACATCGATCACGACGGAAATCTAAATGGATGGCTTAATGAGTTAGCCTTTGTCCCCTTTATTTGGGATAAGAATTCCGATGTTGATCCGTGGTCATTGGATTATGGAACCGGAGCGTCCTATTTATGTCAAGAAGGAATTTTATCCTTAGCCAATCTTTACCATATGGAATTAGATTCCCACTTATCGGCTTCCGAAAAGGTTAAGTCCATTCAAAAAAGCGTCGAAGAGAATAATCCGCATGCTATTTCAATATTCCAAACCATGGGTCAATATTTGGCGTACGCTATTGCGTATTACCAAATGTTTTATAAAATTGAACATGTTCTGATCTTAGGTGGCGTTATGAATGGTCGAGGTGGCGATATTTTATTAGACTCCTGCCGCCACACATTACTGACATTGGATAATTGCTCTTTAATAATCGTTCATAGCCTAGAGAGTCAAAACCGCCAAATCGAGCAAGCAATAGCCGCTTCCTACTTATAGCAAAAAGAAAAGCCGTAGCCCTAAGCTACGACTTTTTTATTGATGATTGATGCCAAATTCCGAAATTGTTACTCCATTCGCGTTACGATTGTTGGACACTATTTTGATATATCGAGCCTGAATAGGCGCGGATGATAGATCGATGAAGATATCCTTTTGATTTTCATAAACGCTTTCGCCGATCGGAAGATAATTCTCGCCATCGATCGAATAGAAGAAGCTGACGCTTTCAAAGTAATCATAGGGATGCTCATCAACACCTTGATAAATATAAATATTATTAACATCCTCAATCTTGCGATAATCTAAAATAATATAGGAGCCCGCCGGACTATGCCAATCAAACCATGTATAAGTGCTCATATCACCATCGACCATATGATCAACCGGATGAACACTAGCATCGACAATCGGAAGTCCTTCATCGGCCACTCCAGCATTATAATAGACCTTGACTGCATCATCCTTCAAATTATTGATGGAGAAATCCTTGACAGAAACCCAGGTTTCCGTTCCCGAATTATAGATATCAAGATAACGAGCCTGAAGAGGATTATCACGTAAGTCAACGACAGTTAAAGCTCCCGATAACGATTGTATAGTGGTAAAATTAACGCCATCGGTCGAATATCTTAAGACTCCGTTCATATAATCCGTACTGCCATTAGCGTTACCGAATAAAACCCGAATATCACGAATTTCAACCTCTTTTCGGAAATCCAAGCGGACAAACGCCGTGCTTGAAGGTGCACTTCCAAACCAACAATAGGTTGAATCATCGCCATCACTAATCAAGTCTAAAGAGCCTTCATAAATGCTCGTAAAGCCTTGATATGTTACGATGACATCGCCTAAAAGCATCTTCACTTCTTGACGCATTTCATTCAAGAATGGCGTAAGCACCACCACTCCTACATCGACCGTTTTCATGTCATAATTATAGGTGATTGTATTTAATACCGGGGCTTTATGCGTCTTGATTCTTTGATAGACTGCATCTATTTCATTGAATTGTTCTTTTAATTCTTCGATAGATACTTTGTTCTCGTTTTTCTTAATTTCGAGATAGGTCTTCGTGCAAAGTGCGGTATCCTTTATCGCTTCCACCCATGGTGATATCGAAGAAACCAAATCACGATTGCTGGCATTATTGATGAATGAATCGCATGCGGAAATCAATTTTTCATAATAAGCGATCAAAGCCTCTAATCGACTGGTCGGATCCAAATTATTATTAACAACGTAATTATAGTTATTAATTAACTTTTTCAGCTCCGTTCCTTCTTCAAAATACTTATTTTCATAAAGAGTCGTATTAGCTAAATGCTGCGCAATTTCATAGAAACTGGCTGTTTCTCTTTCCTCAACATACTTAAAGCTGTCGAGATAGCTCTGATCAACATTGAATTTTTTCGTATTCCAAGTATAATCACAAACGGCAAAAATCGATAATTTCGATGCTTCCGCTTGCGGCATTGGATTGGTCACAATACCTGTAAACTCAACATCTTCATCTTCGTATGCTTTATCAAGAACCTCCGCTTTGCTCAATAATAGTCGCGAGGTGGCGTAATCATTAACCGGCCAATTCAGCCACATAAAGGCTTTTCTTCCATTTGTGTGTTCGCTAAAGACATCAAAATCGCCTGTTGAAACGGAGCTTGTTACCCCATGACCGGTCCACATTATTTCCACCGTCTCATCTAGGCCATCCATCAAGCCTTCGAAGTATTCATCGATATCCACCCGCAAAACCGTATTGGAGGCGCTACAATAGGCACTGGGAACAAAGATTAAGGGATAGCAATCACCCTTTTGATTGCACCAGTTCACAACATCGTTTAGCAAATTTTTATGTAAAACACCATATTGCGTGAAGGAAACACCATCCGTCGAAACATCATCAGCGGAAATAACGAATTGACGTACTCCGGCATCATAAACCTGCGAAAACTTTAAAAGCAATGCTTGTAAACTATCACTATAATTTTCTAAAGTCATCTTTTGATTCATAAACGGATGAATTGACCAAGCAAAGCGCGTTTTCGTTTGACGACCGACCTCGATCTGATTCTTCAAGAGCTCTAAATCATTATCGGTATATAGACCTCGCCAGTTGGTGCTATGATAGGAATCGTCCTTAGGAGCGTATATATAAATATTGCTCTTAAACTTTGATCCAAAACGCATTAATTCAATTCGCTCTTCGCTGGTCCAAGGGATGCCATAATATCCTTCGATAAAGCCACGATATTTCGAATCGCTATAATCACGAATCACTAGTTCACGAAGCGTACGATTGGATTGTTCAAGGATAAACTCCAATGTGCTCAAGCCATAATAACAGGAATCGCTATTCTTGCCTAAGATGACGATTGATTGGTTGGAAATAGCTAAATAATAAGCATCATTTTTTTCGAGAATATATGATAGATCAAGTGTCTTAAGATATTGATCGACCGCTCCACCGCTTTGATAAATACCTAGCAAAACATTCGGATTTCCGCCCTCGACAACTTGGTCACATCGATTAATTCGCATGCTCTTACTAGTTAATAATTGAACCAGCTTATTCTCGGTATAGATATCAACGCCATCATCAATAACGACATTGACATCTTTTTTAAGAAGCATCACCGAATCCTTGTATTCTAAATATTGGGGATTAGGATAAATCTCATATTCCACTTGAGACACATCCTCAGCGATAATCTCCGGATCCGTCAACTGCTGGACACTCTGTTTATCATTCATATTATTTCCTCCACAACCGGTTAATAATGAGACAGCGATAATTAAAAGGAATTTGTTACTTGTTTTTTTCATTTTCGGTTCTCCTTTAATCAATTGTGATTTCTACTTGATTATGATAGCAAACCACATCATTTAAAATCGTATTGTAATCATGAATGGTGATATCATTCCATTGTGATATAGTCCCCACATAACTGATTTCGGAAATAGCTAAATTGAAAAGAGCGTTTTCGCCTATTTCGTTAATCGTGTTATCCAACACCAATTGTTGAATATGCGGTTGCTCCTCCTTTAATCCACTCGCAAAGAAGAGATTTTTGGGAATATAATTAACGCCCCATAATAATACCTTTAAATTATCGGTTTCTTTTCCAAGGCTCATAAAGACCCCATTATCATTGGATAAATCCTGTAAATTAGCCGCTTTAATCATTAGCCTATTCACCTTCACACAAGAAGCAAAGGCCCTATTGCCGATCACTTTAAGACCGGTTCCTAAAGAGATAACCCCCAAAGAAGAACAATTATAAAAGGATTCTTCTTCGACAATTTCAACATTATTATGAATATTGAGATTATTCAAAGAGACATTATTTTTAAACGCTCCGCAGTTGATCCTCTTCAAGGAATTTGGTAAAAGCAAAGTCGTTAATTTCAAACAATTAGCGAAAGCATAGTTCGAAAGAGATTCCAAAATGGTGGAAGTAAGATTAAGATATTCTAATTCCTTACAGCTATAAAAAGCATAGTTTCCCAAGTCCTCGAGACATTCATTAAATCGCACATGCTTTATTGAGTTATACGCAAAAGCATAACGGCCGACTGTCTTTAAGGAGCTTGGCAAAATAATATCATCTAATCCGCATTCATAAAATGCATAGTCGCCAATGCTCTCAACCGAATCGGGGAGAGAAATAGCCTTTAATTCGCTCAATTTATAAAAGGCATAATCACCGATTTCCTTTACCTGACAATCGGGATCAAAATAAATATTGCGAACATGAGGAACCAGGCTGGGATTGGTCATGAGCGGAAAGAACAGCCGATTCGGAATTCGTTCAACGCTAGGACCGATATAAAAATTGATGCTTTGATTATCCGAAGGATAAAACACCCAATTTTTGGCGTTTAAATCCTCCACATTCTGAGCATCATAATAAACGGTTTTTAAAGCGGTGCCGTTAAAGGCCCCATTGCCGATTTTCGTGATGCTGGAAGGAATATAGATGGTCGATAATTGGCTTAAATACGCAAAGCCCTCGGTGGCAATTTCTTTAACCGGCAAATCATTGTAGGTTGTGGGAATGATAATCGAGGCTTTGGATGTATCGCTTGAGCGAGAAACAATATAATAGCTTTGGTCATCGCTCAATTGATAATTAAGATTGGAAGCGATGGTCGGATAGGAAGGAAAGGCCTTATATTCTCTTTCTTGCCATTGATAATTCTCTTCCGCACCCGATGGATAAGATAAATCGATAACTAAATTTGCTGGACTCCCCGATGATAGATCATCATGAGTACCACAAGCACCGAGAAGGCATAGTGCGCTTAAAATGACTAGTAATCCTTTTTTCTTCATAATCATACTCCCTTCCTTTGATAAATTTTCCGCCCCTTCGAGTAAGTGGCGTAAACGGTAAATTGATCATCCAATATCACAAAATCCGCATCCTTTCCAATCTTTAATGAGCCAACACGATCATCGATTCCTAAATGCTGAGCCGGATTCTTGCTCGCCATATCGATTGCCTCCTCCAAGCTGATTGGTAAAGTTTCATAAATATGACGAAGAGCATCCGGCATTTTCAAAATGGAGCCCGCCAACACGCCATTTTTTAAAGTAGCGACGCCATCATGAACAAAGACCTCTTGGCCTCCTAAAGAATACTGACCATCATTTAAAAATCGCGCTTCCATGGAATCGGTCACCAAAATAATCTTTTGGGGACCTTTATTTTTATATAGTAGCCGAATCGCTTCTTTTGAAACATGGTGCAAATCACAAATCAATTCGCTATAAATTTCCTCATGAAGCAAGGCTTCACCTACCACTCCGATGTCGCGGTGATGCAGGCCTTTCATGGCATTAAATGTATGCGTGGTGCAATGCACGCCATTTTCAAAAGCCTTCTTAGCCTCCAAAGCGGAGGCGTTGCTATGACCTAGGCTAGGACGAATGCCCTTTTGCAAAAGGTATTCCAACATCTCCTGACCATCCTCTTCATATGCAAAAGTAACCATCTTGATGGGCGCGATATGAAGATATCGTTCGAGAAGCTCTTTTGATGGCTTCACGATATAAGACGGATCCTGCGCACCACAAAATACTTTAGAGATAAATGGGCCTTCCAAATGCACCCCTAGTAAATGGGCCGCTTTTTGATGATCATGTGCCATATAAGAAGCAATATTATGCAAGGCTTTTTCAATTTGCTCATTGGACATGGTCATGGTGGTGGCTAAAAAGGTGGTCACTCCATCTTGGGCGATCGAAGCAGCAATATTGGTAAGACTTTCATTGGTAGCGTCCATGACATCATTGCCGTTAGCCCCATGCATATGCTGATCGATAAAGCCCGGAACAATCATATAATTGTCCGGTAAAGTATCCAATTCGGGATGATCATCAAAGGAAACGATCCTTCCATCCTCGATTTGAATATTACCGACGACTATTCCTTCATCTTCTTTATAAATTTTTACATTTCGAAATCCAAACATTTTTTTATCCTCATTTGATTGGCATCTTTTTTAATAATGAAGCCGAAGCATCATCGCAATAAACGGTAACATTCGGATGATGCTTTAAGATTGAGGCGGGCAACATTTCATTTTCGGGTTCCGTAAATAATTTAGCAATCGCCTCAGCTTTATTTTGACCAAAGCTCAAGAGAACAATTCGTTTCGCCTTCATGATCGAAGAAAGGCCCATCGTAATAGCTTCCGTCGGTACATCCTCGATATTTTGAAAAAACCGAGCGTTGTCCGTGCGGGTTTTTTCATCCAAATGCACAATATGGACCGCGCTTTGGAAGGAAGTTCCTGGTTCATTAAAGGCAATATGTCCATTCCGGCCTATTCCTAAAATTTGTAAGTCGATACCGCCGTCTTGAGCAATTTGCTCATCATATAAAGCGATCGACTCCTCTTTATGAATCCCATTCGGAACATGCGTTTGTTTAAGAGGAATATCAATATGAGAAAATAAGACATCCTTCATAAAATAATGATAGGATTGAGAATCGTTTGGCGATAATCCTACATATTCATCCAAATTATAGGTGGTTACATTTTTAAAGGACACTTTCCCATCCTGATATCGGCGAATCAATTCTTGATATACACCCACCGGTGAAGAGCCTGTCGCCAAGCCTAAAACACAATTGGGCTTTTGATGTATTAATGCGACTATTTCATCCGCCACTGCTTTTTCGATTGCCTCTTTTGGTAAAACCTTCAACTCCATAATTATCCCTCCTTTACTATTCTTTAATAATTACTTCAATCATGTCTTGCGCTAGCCGTCCCTGCTCATCAAAGGCAAAGAACAAATTGTTATCAAATACTTGTTGACCATTGACGTAGACCTGTCTTTCATGACGGCCACTTTTTTCATACTTAACCTTGAAGAGGGCGTTTCGAATCTTTAAGGAACAGACCGCTTCTTTTGAAGTAATATAAGAACGGATATCAATGCGCACTCCATGCAAATTGACAAAAATACCGAAAGCCCCTTTGATCAATGTCTTAATTAAAGTATTAGCCGAGCCGGTGTACCAATCAGACATTGACTCACCATCCATCCCCTCTTCTTCGTTATACGAATAAGAATTGGGCATTACAAAAGGAGTGGTGGTTAGCATATGATGCGTGATGGGCAAGATTTTTTCAATTTGCTGATAAGCCATCTTTTCTTCGTTCATCATGAATAAGGATAGAATGGCAAATAAAGTCGCATGAATATAAGTCGCACCATTCTCCGCTGTTCCCTTCGGAAGCCGGACAATACGACCGACTCCTTTAACATCATCTTCAAAATAAGGGGCAAAGGTCATCAGACCATATTTAGAATCCAACCGGTGATAAGCCGCTAAAATGTGCTCTTTCGCAATCAGCTTATATTCATCTAATCCCGAAATCACATAAAAGGCATTCGCGGTCAAAGAATCACGCGATTTTCCATCAACATCATGAAAACTACCGACCAAATAGGAACGATTCTCTCCCCAACCATGTAAAATCTTTTTATTATGATTATCTTCAACTATAACGTACTTTTTGATACCTTCAACGAGTTCTGATTTTACTTTTCGATAAACGGAAACCAATTGTAAATGCGAATCCAATTTCGTTAATAAATCCATCATTTCAACTAGGTTCATATAGAGCTGGAAGGAAGCCATCACTGACACTCCATTACCATATTTTTGCTTAGGATCGCTTGAAACACCCAAGCCATCTAAAGCATCATTCCAATCGCCATACATTGCGCGCAAGCACTTTGTATCAGCGTCAATATGCTTAATCAAATAATCCATAATTTGGAGCATGTGATCCAAAACCGTGTCCTTCCGTTTTGATAAGACCACTCCCCCATCAACGCGATCATAGTAGCCTATTTTTTCATCTAGCAATTTATAATCGCCGGTATAAGCAAGATAAGTATAGATCGTCGAAATAATCCACACGCCTTGATCGATAAAATCGCGTAAATCCATCGCCGGATTAGCGTTTTGAGGAGGAATGGAGTATTGACGGGGTGGATTACCACTTGAATCAATAAAGCTCAACACCTCTAAAATCTTTCGGCGACAATCCTTGGGATTCCAAATTAAAGCCGCTTCGATTTGCTGCATGACATCGCGAACACCTAAAAACAACGCTCCGGAATTTTTCGCCAATCCACAATACTCCGTTTGATAAATGACATATTCTAAAAAACGATTGAAGACCTCGGTATCGATCTTTTGATTGTCCCAATCTTCGAAATAAAAGTGAAGCATCGAGGAGGAACGCTCCTTATAGCATAGCTTCCGCCTTTGATGACGCAGCCATTTTTCCATTTCCATAAAGGGAATGACCTGCTTCTTTTGCGATTCATACTCTTTCTCTTGGTGTGTATAGGTCATCGTATAATGAACGATAACGCGATTATCTTTATTTAAATTGTACGACAAAATATCGCCTGCGATGGCGGTGTCGGTAAAATGAGTGACGTATTTTTCTTGAGAAAATTCTCCCTTTATAAGAGGCTGAGCATACGCCAATTGATTTTCTTTACCGCCAACATAAATGCTTCGCGAGGTGGTATTTTGAACTCGGAAAGGTAAGCCGCTAACAAATTCTCGATGGATCACTCCATAATTCAAAACATGGTGTTGACGAGTAATATCTTCCGGCGATTCAAAAGCAAAAACATCCTGAGAGTAGTTACACTTTTTGAACCATTTCGTTTCCATGCTTTCGCTATTCGCGTATTTGAATAAACAATTCATGTACGATGATAAATAGATCGAAATATCCTTATTCTTCACGCCTCTAGCGTATATGGCAAAGCTGACCTCTTTATTGGAAGTGACAAAAATACGCACTCCGTAATAACAATTCTTAGTTTTGGTTAAATAATATACCGAGTCCTTTCCATAGACGCAGTATCTTGCAACATCCTTTTCTAAAAGATTTTTGCCGCGACCTAAAAGCGAGACAGCCACAAATGAGCCATCCTTTGCTTGTTCACCCGCATATAATGCTAAGTAAGGCTCTTTTCCTTCTTCTGAAGGAAGAACCAAATAAAAGGTCGATTCATTGATCGAAATATAACCGGATGAATACGCCCACAAAGTGAAGCCATCCGTACCATAAGGAAAACGCGATACTCCATTTTCTCGGTTCATGCATAAAACACGGCCATCCTCCAAAAAGTAAGTGTTCTCCAATAAATAGCCTTTTTTTGTCTGCGTTTTTTGGATATTTTTGATTTCTCGAAAAAGATGTAAAATGTCCTTTTCTAAAATTGTATTACTGCTCATACTACCTCACCTAACAATCAATATTTTGCACATATTCTTCAACAATCTTTAAATACCGCTCCGCCTTTTCTTCGGTCTCCATTTCAATAAAGACGCGTAGAACCGGCTCAGTTCCCGAACATCGAAGCAAAACCCAGCTGTCATTAGCGAATTTATATTTAATGTTTTTCCCAAGCATCTCGCGTGCGATAAACGGTTCTTCAAAAGGAATGACCTTTTCTTTTAAATACGATAAAACCTTTTCTTCATTTTTATATGAAACCTGTTTTTCAATATCAACATGATGGAAATCGGCAAAATCCCGAACTTCTTTAATAATCTCGGAAACCGCCTTTTTCATCACGATCATCATCTCGAAAAACAAAGCGGAGGAAAGCGTCGAGTCTTTCCCATATAAATAGCCACGAATGGTTAAACCGCCTGAGGATTCGCCTCCCATCAAGGCATCAACCTGCATCATTTTTTCCGATATATTTTTAAATCCCACATCGACCTCGTGACATTGATAGCCAAACTTATGAGCCACCTTATCAACTAAATTAGATGTGGCACAGTTCTTCACAATATCGCCCTCCATATGGCGATACTTGACTAAATAATAATAAAGGGATGATAAAATCTCATTATTATCAACATAACGACCATTTTCGTCTAAAATTCCGAGACGATCGCCATCAGAATCGATACCGAACACGCAATCATAATGTCCCTTTTCTAAATATTTCCGATCTAATTCCATGTTCTCCTTAGTAGGATTTGGCATTTTATGACCGAAAAACGGATCATGCTTTTTGCTGATGGTCGTAAAATTTTTAAAGCCTAATTCTTTCACCAGCAAAGAAATGGTGCGCGTGCCGACACTATGCAGGTTATCAAAAAGAATGCGAATATCACTACCATAGACTTCCGGTGAAAGCCATTTTTTGATCGAATATACATATTCCTTCGTAAAAGAAATGCGCTTAACCTTCCCCGATTTAATCGCCGATGCGATATCGATGGTCAAAACCTCCTTGACCTTTTTTATTTTCTTTTCAATACTACCTGTCAATTGAATATCGGCATCCATTCCTTTCTTTTGAAAGACCTTGACACCATTAAAATAATATGGATTGTGAGAAGCGGTAATCATGATTCCCAAATCATTATCCATACTCTTGGTTTTATACATTACGGCAGGTGAAGGAACGGGTTCTTTTGAAAGAAGAGCTAAAATACCATTTGCCGCCAAAACCTCACATATCCACTCCGCGGCTTTATCTGACAAAAAGCGATAGTCATAGCCAATAACAATCGGCGTTTGAAATTTCCTTTCTTTAGCCAAATCGCAAATTGCCTGAGCGATAAGCTGGACATTAGTTTTGTTAAATGACTCTCCTATTATCCCCCGGAATCCTCCAGTTCCAAATTCAATTTTTTCTTTCATAATTTATCACTCTAATCTATTTAAAAACTTTGATATTTGAAGGAATAAACCTTCATTTGGAAAACCTCATTTACTTGTTCTCCAGCCCATGATGGGCACCATCCTCCGATCCAAACCTTCATAGGCTTTGTCGGAATATTAGTGGTTATTGTGGCTTGTAATACTCCGTCGAGATAGTACTCGACTTTTTCACCGCGATACCAGTCAAAACGATAAGTGTGCTTCTCTCCCAATGAAATGTCATATCCGGTTTTAGCGTAAATATGACTATCATCTGTTTCCGAAATATAAGAAGAATAAATCACATCATCCCGATTGAAAAGCTCAATATCGATTTCATGATTTATTTGCCCGTCATCTCCATATAAGAAGGTCCAAAATGCAGTTGCCA
Source organism: uncultured Coprobacillus sp. (assembly GCA_964583155.1). Classification (GTDB taxonomy): domain Bacteria; phylum Bacillota_I; class Bacilli_A; order RFN20; family CAG-826; genus CAG-826. The sequence continues at coordinate 12,237 of CAZOUY010000010.1, read as the reverse complement.
CTCCGCTAGTAGCGTTGGTAGAAGCTTCAAATTCGAAACTTCCTTCATCATAATAGTCGTAGGATTCTAAAGCTCCTCCAACGCGTTCACCAGCGTCTATTCTAATATTGACACTGCCATCGGCATTATATGTCACATTTTGGGCATCAACACCATTGTTGCCATCGTTTCCCCAAGCTCTTGTTACCGCGGCAAATGATTTTTTAAAGAAACACTCGTTGCTTCCGCTTGGTCAATATGGAAAATGACATATTTCGAGAAAGCATCATAGCCGTCGCCCGCTTCCACGGAGACGATCATAGCGTAATATCCGACTTCCGTTGGGGCTTCATTACTATAGAATTGTTCGTCCTTTTCATAATGAACAGTGTAAACGGCATCTTCCGGCGTAACTTGGAAGGTGGGACTATGAGGATTGCCATCGTAAGTAAAAGCTACTTCATCACCAAAGGTCACTCCGGCACTAGTCGCAGTCGGAGATACTATTCTAAACCACCGATAATCACGAAGTCTGGCATAAGTGTCATTTTCCGTGGTTTCGATAATTAAAGAATAGGTTCCGGGAGTGGTTGGAATTTCCGTACCGATATTAATCTCATTCTCTTCAAAATAGGTTGTAAATTCGACGCCGTCTTCGACAACAATCGCACCGATATTGGGGCGTTCGCCTGTCCCATCATAGGTGAATTCCGCTCCGCTTTCAAAGGTAAATTCAACCGTAGGCTGTAATTTATCGACGGTAGTAGCCGCTTGAATTTCAAAGACAAGCCATTTTTTGGAATAAGCATAGCCATTGCCCGCTTGAACTTCGACAATCATCGCATACCAGCCGACTGCCGTCGGAGCATCATTACTGTAAAATTGCTCATTTTGCTCATAATGAACGGTGTACTCTAAATCAGAAGGTGAAACCGTCACAGTCGGTGAATGCGGATTACCATCATAGGTAAATTTGACCGTTTCACTGAAGGTAATTGTTGGTTCTAATAGTGTCGGACTCTTAATAACAAACCAGCGCCAAGCACGGGCAAAGACATATTCATTATTTTCAACGGTTTCGCAAATAAAGGAATAGGTTCCGGGCTCGGTTGGGATTTCTGGGCCGATATTAATCTCATCCTTTTCGAAATAGGTTATATATTCAACACCATCCTCCAAGACGATCGCGTTAATATTCGGTTTTTCACCGGTTCCATCATAAGCGAATTCCGCTCCGCTTTCAAAGGTAAACTCAATCGTCGGTGTGGCTTTATTAACGATTCTAAACCACCGGAAATCGTTCACATCGTTGTAGTATTTGCTACCCTCTAGATGTAAGACAATTGCATAGGTTCCCGGAGTGGTTGGAAGCGTTTGGCCGATATTATGCGTTTGTTGATTTTCATCATCGTAAGAAAAATACCATTCATAATCCGCATTCGGACTATTCACGATCACGCGAATATCAGGAGCGGTGCCCGTACCATCATATTGGAATACGGTCCCATTTTCGATGGTGAAGGAATAATCTAAATTGGTTTTCACAATTTCTTCTTCGATGTTAACCATAAATGTTGTGACCTGCCCTTGATAGGTGACGGTCGCGGTCGCCACACCATTAACAACATCACTCCAGGTAATCATATCGGTGGTAACGGGAATGACCTCCGATGAATCATCCGAATAATGTAAAACGATTGTGACTTGTGATAAATCAACCTCATCAACACTTTTAACCGGTTCCGATGATGGATAATTATCCATTTCAATGGACACTAATGTTTTAGGTGTCGTGACCGAAGACCCTGGCAAAGGATCGGAACTTGATGTGGGTTCGCCGGTCGTCGGATTTGTGATGGATGATGATGGATCATCATTCTTACCACAACCAGTGATCATCATCGTTGCCAAAACAGCTAAAGACAATAATTTAATTGTTTTTTTCATTTTCTCTTTCTCCTTTTTTAATCTTTTATAACAACACTGTAACCAGTGTCACTACCAAATAAATGAACATGTGTCTTATCAAACGAAACATAAACCTCATCGCCATTATGATACGAGCAACGACCTTGTATTTTCATGACAAATTCATTATTGTCGCCGCTCAAATTATCATCGCGATTGTCCATGCTAAGATAAAGCAGACATTCGCTTCCCAAAGATTCGATAACACGTATTTTAACTAAGATACCTTCCTCTTTGGTCGAAATATGAATATCTTCGCTTCGAATTCCCAAAACGGCCGGGAAATCTTTTAACGAAGCATAATCTTCAACTAGTGATAATCTTCCCATAGCAACCTTGATATCCGGATTGATATCAAAAGATGCCTGATAACCGTTACCGCGTCCTTTATGAACCTGAACATCGAAGAAATTCATCGGCGGTGTTCCGATAAAGCCGGCGACAAATTTGTTGACAGGATGATCATAAAGATTGGTCGGAGTGTCGATTTGTTGCACTACCCCATCCTTCATCACCACGATGCGTGTTCCCATGGTCATCGCTTCCACTTGATCATGTGTCACATAAATAAAAGTCGTTTTAAGCTTTTCATACAATCGGATAATCTCAACGCGCATGGAGGCGCGAAGCTTGGCATCCAAATTGCTGAGCGGTTCATCGAATAAATAAACTCGTGCATCACGAACGATGGCTCTTCCTAAGGCGACTCTTTGTCTTTGACCTCCCGATAGCGCTTTTGGTTTCCGATCTAATAAATCTTCGATTCCCAAAATCTTCGCCACTTCATGAACCTTTTCGGAGATCTCTTTTTTAGGAAGACGGCGAATTTTGAGCCCGAAGGCGATATTGTCATAGACGGTCAAATACGGATAGAGGGCATAATTTTGAAACACCATAGCTAAATTCCGATCTTTTGGCTCGACATCATTCATATACTCACCATCGATGTAAAGTTCACCTTCGGAAATATCTTCCAACCCCGCAATCATACGTAATGTCGTCGATTTTCCACATCCCGAGGGACCGACAAAGACGATGAATTCTCCATCTTCAATCTTCATATTGAAATGGTCCACAGCCTTGACGCCGCCTTTATAAATTTTTGTTACATCAATTAACTCTAAACTAGCCATGCATTGACACTCCTTTCTTTTTACTTAACCAAAACGCTCCAATAATTACTCCAACAGCTACAATCACACCAATACTAATAGCGATGATAGCTGCTTTTCCAATCCCGTGATTGGTTGTTGTCTCAGCGGTTTTTATGATTCCAAAAGCGTCATGAAGGACCGCCTCGCCATTAATTAATTCATAAACACAAGCATACATTCCTTGATCATCAGCCACATAAGAGGTAAACATCTTATAGTTGGAGCCATACGCTTTTTCTAAAGGAATCATTTCCTTATCATAGCCCACTACTCCATAATACTTTGAGCCCGAAGCCGAACCGGTATTGACATAAATGGGGCCGCTGGGATCTTGATAGACATCATAGGTTATTCCTTCTTTTTCAAGAGCGATCTTTGTTTCCTCTTTGGTTTCCGGATAGAACTCACCATTTCTTTTACTACTGACAATCGGATAGGAACGCGAATATAGATGATCATGCCCTTGTAAAACAAGATTTACTCCGCATTTATTTAATAGCGGGGCTACTTGCTCACGAATTAAGGCAATATCACCATCGGCGCCTTCTAAATTGGAACAATGGCCCCCGGCATCAAATAATCCTTTATGCATCATGACTACTTTCCATTTCGCAGTCGTGTTTGAAAGATCATTTTCCAGCCATTTCAGCTGTGTGGTCGATAATCCCTGAAGATTATTAACATCAGAATTACTATCGTTCGTATTCAAAGCCACAAAGTGAATATTGTGATAATCGAACGAATAATAGCCGCCATTAACCAAATCTTGATTTTCGGCATAAGGCAAATTATAGCGTGATGAATAATCATAATCTGCCGCTTCATGATTGCCGGCCACCGTCATTACCGGGTAATTGCGCAAAACCTCTTGATAAGTGATTGACCATTCCCATTGCTCAAGAATAGGCGTATAGCCTGTCCACGAATTATTGACCATATCACCTGTTATACAAATAAAGTCAGGATGCAATTCGTCAATCGCATAAAGCGTTTCTTGATAACCCTTCGCATGAGCCTCCTCGGAAACTTGCGGATCAGAAATATGCACGAAATGAGTCACCGACTCATCATTTTCCGTCTTACATACACCGATGGAGGACCAAGCATCTAATTCTTTGTCACCGACACGATATAGATAAGTCTCATTCGGACTTAAATTGGTGGCGACAACGCTATGGATAAAGCCATCATTAGCGACCGAGCTGCGTTCGCAGCTTCCTTGGAAATGAAGAACGTTCGAGCTATTAAAATCGCCATCATTCGCTAAAACCATTTCCAGATCCGTGTCGGTCCAATACGTGGTATTCCATCGAAAAGCCATTTCCTTTCCCGCATCCTTATAAAAATTCATCGTGACCAAACGCGGCACTTGATTTTCATTCGGCAATTCGCCAATATCGGGAACCGTCACGGCCTCTAGTGAGGTGGAAAAGCACATCATCAACATTAAACTTATCGATAAAAGTTTCATGAACTACCTCCCTAAGAATTCTCACTTATATCTTCCACGTGGGGAATCGTGCAATCGACCGATTTGGAAATAGCCCCAAAGAGAATGGATTTTTTGCCAAGCAAGGAAAATTGCACTTCACATTGGTTTTGCGATTTACAAAGCTCTTCTTGGATGCATTTTAAATAGTCATCACCAAACATCGACACTCGTCCCGATAACACGATGTTCGAAATATTGAGAATCTCGACCACATCGCGTAATTTTTTGCCGACCAAATGGGCTGTTTGGTTAACATATTCGTAAATAGGACCTTTCTTTTGATATTCCTCTACTAAATCGGCGACCGTGAATTTTTTATGTAAGAGTTCTTTAGCGTGATTTTTCAAGCTTCTTAAGGAAGCAAATTCATCGAGATATGCTTCTTGGCCATTAAAGGTGACCGTCGTCAAACCTAACTCCCCGGCATAGCCCGAATCACCGCCATAAAAGTTACCATTGAAAAGCAGAGCCCCGCCGATACCATTATCGATATAGGCGAGCATGGCATTTTGGACATCCTTCAAGCATCCGTATTTCAATTCCCCCAAAATGGAAAGGTTGATATCATTGTCCATCGTAACCGGAACAGAAAAATGATTCTCAAATATGCTTATAATCGTATTGCGGCCTCGGAACAAATCAATATCGAATTGCTTCGATAATTGAAGCTCTCCGGTAATGGAATTAACACGCCCCGGAACGGCGATAATGATATGCCGTAAAGGAATATCGTTATAGCTTTCTTGAAGAATTTGTTTAATTCGCAAAATGATTTCATAGATAATCGCAACATCGTATAATTCAATTTCCTTCTGCTCTTCAAAAAGTATTTCTTCTTTGATATTGGAGAAGGATATCGTGTAACGATTGTCCGATAGGGAAACAACAATTAAAATTCCGTATGATTCATTTAAAGAATAGTAAACCTGTTTACGACCTTTACCGGTGACGGAAATCGAATAAGATATTTTGATTATTTCATCCTTCGTTAATCCTCGTAAAATCGAAGATAAAGCAGCATGCGATAATCCTAAATCATGCGCAAGCTCGGTGGCTGAATAATCCTTGACGCGCAAGCGCTGGATGACTAATTCGTTGTTTACGGCTCGCGCATAGCTTTGATTTTGTCCTGAAGTTAATTTAATCATTTTCTTTCTCCTATCCTATCAATTGTTGTTTTTTATTAGTGCTACATGCCACACATATGCCCCCAAAGCTTCTACCAATAATAGGGGCAACATGAATATCGCCATCGGAGCTCATCAATCCACTAGCGGTAATAGTAGCGGTTATATTCGAAACATGACAGTTTTCCACACGACCAGAGATCATCATACCGACAACTCCACCTACAAAATTCTTACCACTGACCGTTATTTCATTAAAATTCGTGTCATACACTTCACCTGCCAGTGCACTGAAGAAGCCAACTCCATAATATGGAGACGATGATTCTTCACCAAGAACCGCACGTGATTCGTTTTGCCGAATAACCACATTGGAAATGGTATGACCACATCCAAAGAATTTTCCCGTAAAGAGCGCCGATTTCCCGCTTTCCAAGGAATATCCGATTCCATATACCTCTGCACCGGCAAAATCGATATCATCGGTCAATATAAATACTTTATCGTAATTTTGGCATTTGCCTTCATCATACGCACGATCAATGGCCATATTGAAATAGCGGAAGAAATCTTCTTGAGAGCCAATGCTAATCACATCTTGGAACATACCCTGAATAGTGCTTTCATCGTATCTTTCATGAGGGAACATATACACTTTCTTCTGATAGCGAGTGCCATCGGCCAAAACAATTTGGAATATAAGCTCAATATCAGTCATATCATGCAAAGCATCCTTTGAAACATGAATGGTCTTCTCGTTTTCGATCGTATAATTTACCTTTTTACCAAATAGAGTCACGGTAGCGTTATTCAAATCGACATCCTCATCAAAATCAAATGCTAAATAATCGATTTCATCCGGATAGATATTTTGTGATTCCAAAATATGCAAAGGATCGATGCGAATGGTCACTTCATTGGATTTAATCTTCCCATTGACGCTGGTCGCATATATCACAAACTCTTCACAAGGAGTATCTTCGCTGATGGTTAAGATATCATCATTGAGAGTCACTCCAATCAGCGTTTGCCCGCGTAAATGATAGGAAATATTCTCGGTAGCATCCTCAGGTAAATAGCTGGCGCCGATGCGATAGCGGCTTCCCGCCTTCATAACATTGGTCGAAGTAACCATTTCTAAATGGGTGATTTTTGTTCCAATTGTGATGGTAATGGTATCCTGAAGATGCATTCCATCAACATCCAATGAAGCATGGATTATGACTTCTTGCTTGACAGGATTAAAGATATTAAGGATATTTCCTTGTTCGATTTGCACGCCCCCATTTTTTTCGATGGAGAATGTCACTTGACTCTCATAAACAGGCTTCAAATCAAGCGGATAAATATCAACCTCTAAAGTGATTTTATCGCCGGGGAAATAATCATTTTCCAAGATATCGCGATTAATTGTCATCTTCCGAACCTTATTATCCTGGACTAAAACGCGCAAAGATGGAAGGGAGCCTTCCTCTAGATTCCAATACTCGGCGGAAAAATTGTCTTGCCAATTTCTATTAATCATGGATGATTCATCGTCATAAATAAGGCAGCTATTATCCACCAAGCCAAAGCCGGAAAATAATTTACTATCATTCCCTTGCACAGCATAGCAATCGTTGATATCGCCTTCATTAGAGCCCACAAAGGCCCCGAAATACGAATCACAGAGAACGTTTCCTAAGGAATAGCAATTGCTGATCACACCGAAGTTGTTGCCGACTAGTCCTCCTAAATAGCGATAGACATTTTCGGCGCCACTATAGGCCGTTACATCCACATCGGCCCAACAATTACTGATGATTCCGGAATTAGAGCCCACTAGCCCGCCTGAGTATGAAGACACATCCATGGTTCCGGTAACTCCCAAATTCTTGATGATGGAAGATGAGGTCACATATCCAAAAAGACCGGCATTGAAGGAGGCCACATCCTTACGATTCATAAATAAATTGGATACCACATGGCCATTTCCATCAAACGTTCCTTTAAAGGCCATCTTGACCGCAATATTAGGATCTAAAACATCGCTGTATTGCCCGATAGGGAGCCATCCTTTTCCGTCATCGTAGCCTTGACCGCCTTCTTTTAAATAGGAAGATAGATCAATATCATTCATTAAAATATAGTATCCCTCTAAGGCATCGACCGAATCATTAATACTCGCTAATTCACTAGCGGTATATATGAATTTTGTCGCCACCACTACTTCGATGGCAATGGCGTTACGCGCCGTAATAATCTTTAAGGCGTTCTCACCATCATAGATGCTATTTAAGTATTCAGCGTGAATATATAATGCGTTAGAGTCCTGATCATAAGTATAATAGCTAGGATCGATGGTTCTATTTTGCTCATCCGTCAAAGCCAAGACGCCATCATCGCTAGCAGCGCTCTGATTAGCAAAATCCAAATAGAAAACCGCATCGCTATTGCCGTTTTTTTCCACAACCTGACGCATATTTTGTACTGTAATAAAGTCTTTGGTCATCGCGGTAAAGGTTCTTTCCGATTCCGCGCCATTATGCGAGGAGGCAACAACCGTAAATTGGCATCCATCCTGCACATTATTGGTGAAAGAAACCTTCCCTGTTGTTTGTTGAATCGAAATACCAGCGACATCTTCCTTTAAGCTGTAAGTGACCGCATAGGGTAAGGAAGCATAAGCCGTCACAAATTCACCATCTAAAATATAATCGGATAAATTTCGAAAATAGATATCCGCCACTTCATAATCGTGCAATAAGGTCACAACTACAGGCGTCGTCTCATAGCTTTTATAAGAGGCGACGTATAAAACCTGAGTCATATTGGTAATCGTTTCATTAAAGGTAAAGACACCTGTTTTTTCATCTAAGGCGACTTTATCTTTATTAGCACCCAAAACCCGATAAGTAATACCCTTATATGTTTGAGTGACGGTGACTGCTTCGCCACTATGAATCAGATATTCGTCTTGGGCAAAGGTCAAGGTCTGATTATCTTTGTAGGTCAACAAAACATCCTCATCATTATTCGTCGTTTGATTATTGCATCCGGTCATCAGTATTCCTAAAAGGATAAAGAATGCCGATAATTTTACATGCTTATTCATATTATCCTTTTAATCCTCCCGCCACCGTATTTTCAATGATTTTCTTTTGGAAAAGAATGTAAAGAACCAAAACAGGAATGATAGAAATAATCATCGCGGCAAAAATAAGCGGAGCATCGCTGCCCGTCTCTAATTCCGCTTGAATACTTTGAAGTCCAACCGCCAATGTTTTATATGAGTTAGCAAAAAGAAACGGCGTTGAATAGTCATTCCATAAAGTGATGGCTTGCAAAATGCAGCATGAAATGATCGGTCCCTTGCACATCGGAATCATCACTTTAAAAAAGATTTGGAAATGCCCGGCGCCGTCCATCTGCGCCGCTTCAGCATAATTCCATGAAATACTCTCAAAAGAAGAGTGTAAAAGAATGAAATTAAAGCCAAAGGCCCCCGAATATAGGAACAATACGCCAACAATGGAATCATCGAGATTCAAAAGCTCCATAAATTTCACTTGCGCAGGTAATGTGCCTACTACCGGTACCACCATGGCAAAAATAGCTAAGCCATAAATGATCTTCTTACCCGGAAAATCGTATTTAGCGACGCAATAAGCCGCACAAGCGGAAAAGAAGACATTGATAATAGTTCCAAGAAAAGTAAACAAAAATGAATATAGAATCATCGAGAGAATCGATTCACTGCCCGCACCATTTTTTATGATCTCGACATAATTATGAAGCGTCCAGCTAGTAGGAATACTCCAATAATCCTTTAAGGTTGTGAGATGCTTCCATTCATCAACACTGCGGAACGAATTTAAAAGCATCCACACAAAAGGAAAAAGAAGTGAAATAGCGTAAATCAAGAAGACTATAAACGCGATTGTGACACCGATTGAAAAAGTCGGACGTTTCTTTTTTTGAGCCTTGGATATAACATTTTCCATCATTCATTCCTCCTTTAAAAATCGGTATCCGAATATATTCTAGAGATTTTCTTCCGCGTAAAGAGAATAATTGGCGCTATAATTAGCGAGAAGAATAAGCCAAAAGCCGCATAATATGGGAACTGATTTTTGATACCATCTTTGACGCCAAGGAATATCGATCCGGCTATGGTTTCATTATTAATAAGTTCAAATAAAACAGGCTGCAAATATAAGGTAAGCACGTTAGTCATTCCTAATACAATCAACGTCACAATAGTTGGCCAAATCATCGGAATCATAATCTTCGTGAATTCCTTAAATGAACTAGCACCATCCATTTGTGCCGATTCAAACAATTCTTTAGGGATTCTTCCAATTGCCCCGGAGAGCAACAAGACATTGTAGCCTAAGCCCGCCCAAATACAATAAATATAGACAATTGTGGAGGTATTGGGCCATTTTTCAAATGTGATACCTAAGGATTTAAAAAAGGAAAACAAAAGACCGGCACTGGAATCAATAACCTGCATTCGAAAGGCATACACAAGGGCAACCGTCGAAATGATGTTAGGTAAAAAGAAGATGACACGAAAAACATTGGCCAAAGGCATTTTCTTAGAAAGGAAATAAGAGCTAATCAAGGCAAGGGGCAAGCTGATAAAAATAGTAATAACCCCATATCCCAAGGAATTCAAAAGAATCATTAACGCATAAGGTATTCGTATCTTATCCGTTAAACTAACAGCGTTTCCTTGATCAAATAGATCCTTGATGACCTGCCAGAAATTGGAAAAGCCCGCAAAGGAAGTTGAACCCTCTAAGGTAATGTTTTGAAAAGCCATAATAATCGAATAGGAATTAACAAAAATCCACGTGACTAAAAATTGAAGAACCGGATAAGCCATTAAAATAGCCACAAAAATCAATTCTTTCTTTCTTTTCTTCGTCATTTTTTTTCTTGGCTTTTTATCGGTCACTTTTTCTTCATCAATTTCTTCTTTCTTTTCAACCAATAAAGAATTATTTGTAAGACTCTCTTCCACCGCTAGTACGCCTCCCTTCTATTTTTGCAATAACGAAATGTTATCAATAACAACCGAATGGCCATTTGAAGTATCCATTCGTATTTGAATCATCTGACACCCTTCAGGTGCTTTTAATGAGGCGGTATATAGCTTTAAATCATCACTATCGATGGTTATGCTCTGCGATCCGATCGTTTCCGTTGTTGTTTTACCATAAAACCGAATGGTCATGTTTCCTTGACCTTTTCCATAGAAGGAAAAATCATATTCGAAATTATGATACACAGAATCGATATATTGCGAAGCAATACCGCCATCGCTCACTTGAATCGCAAACGAAGAATCATAGCCTTCGTTTTCGACAATTTTAACAACCTCACTCGGTTCTCTATCTTCCGATAGCTTAGCCGAAATTGACCAGCCACCAATGGAGGTGGGCCCGGAGACCAATTTTTCGAATTTCCCATTGGCAACCTTATTTATATTAGGTGTGGCAATCGGTTCTCTCGGATATTCGTTTTCAAAAGCATAGCCACTGATCGGAGGATCAAAAGGAGTCGAAGGCTGATCTTTAAAAGGAATATACTTTACATAATCGACATACATATTATCCGTTTCAAAATTAGCGGTTCCGACAAAAGATGAAGTCACCGGGAACCAGCATCCTAGCCATAAGCGTGATTGCATATCCGGAACAAAGATATTAGAAACAGCCGTCACTTTCCCATCCAAATAATAAACAACTTCGTGGGGATTGCTGTACCAATCAAAGCCATAAACGTGCCATTCTCCGTCATTAAGATAAACCTCTTGATTGTCAAATAATGTTCCGACCTTGACATCCTGAGATTGATTGAATTGCTCGGTAATATAATTTGTGTTTAAAACATTTTCAAAAGAGATTACGCCACTTCGATTACCACCGGGCAATTCGATATCGATTTCATGATTGGCGCCCGTTTCAATATTGTTGGAATAAATCCAAAAGGCGGTACAAGCTCCTTGCCGTGGTAAAACCTTCATTTTTATTTCATATCGACCGGCAGAAACCAAAAATTTTGAAATTAACGCCGCCCCCGTATAGCGACCATCCTTAATATCGCCAACACCGCGAACATCGCCATCGGTATAATAACCGCCATTACCAGTCAGAACAAGCACGCCATCATCGGTATAGTTGACATTTTGGGGAATAACGCCACCGTTATTGCCACCCCATGCTTGTTTTCCAATATACCAATACTCACTCGATACTCCGTTAGAGAAATCATCAAAGATAGCATTGTCCAGATCTAATTCAATTTTGTCAGCAAGATGCAAATCATCTCCTGGTTGAATGACATAAGCCTTTCCTTCACCGCAAGAGACTAAACTCATCATCACAAATATGACAAATCCAAGTTTTTTTTCTATTTTCATTTGGGCATCACTCTTTTCAATTTTATTATAAAAAAAAGCCCTTACAAAAGCAATGATTTTTTTACAAAGTGAAAAAATGATTTTTGCGAACACCGTATTTAAAATTAC
>CAZOUY010000009.1:0-51661 GCA_964583155.1 uncultured Coprobacillus sp. | reverse complement strand
CTGCGAGACCTACAAGTCGAGCAGGGACGAAAGTCGGGCTTAGTGATCCGGCGGTTCCGCGTGGAAGGGCCGTCGCTCAACGGATAAAAGCTACCCTGGGGATAACAGGCTGATCGCGTCCAAGAGTTCACATCGACGACGCGGTTTGGCACCTCGATGTCGGCTCATCTCATCCTGGAGGAGAAGTATCTTCCAAGGGTTTGGCTGTTCGCCAATTAAAGAGATACGCGAGCTGGGTTCAAAACGTCGTGAGACAGTTTGGTCCCTATCTGTCGTGGGCGTAGGAAGTTTGAAAGGATCTGTCCTTAGTACGAGAGGACCGGGATGGACGTAGCACTGGTACACCAGTTGTCACGCCAGTGGCACAGCTGGGTAGCTACCTACGGAATGGATAAACGCTGAAAGCATCTAAGCGTGAAGCCAACCTTAAGATGAGACTTCCCATTCGCAAGAAGTAAGACCCCTAGTAAGCGACTAGGTTGATAGGTCATAGATGTAAGTGCAGTGATGCATTCAGTCGAGTGATACTAATAGGTCGAGGACTTAAGATTTTGTAAAAAAATTATATTTGGGTATTGAATAGAAGAACGCAATGGTATAATATCTAGTTTTGAGAGAACAATTCTCTCATGAAAAAAGTCTGGTGGTGATGGCGCGGTGGACACACCTGTTCCCATCCCGAACACAGAAGTTAAGCACCGTAGTGGCGAAGGTATCCTTTCGAGGGGAGAATAGCGAGCTGCCGGGCTTTTTTTATTATATAGACCTATTAGGTCCGACAGGCGACGAGGTTTTTTTCTCTTTTACAATAGTGAAAATGTATGTTAAAATAACTTAGGGTATAACCTCATTACTTATTTTATTGGAGGAAATAAGATGACTATTGATAAGCAAACTCCATATGGTGGTATCAATATCTCGATGGAAGCGATCAGCGCTGTTGCCGGGGGAGCGGCCACAGAGTGCTATGGTGTTGTTGGACTTTCCAGCAAAAATTCCATTCGTGATAATATTAACGAAATGTTAGCCAAAGAAAATTATCATCAGGGTGTTATCTCACGTAAAGGTAAAGAAGGCTATGAAGTCGATCTTTATATTACAGTTGTATATGGTGTCAAAATTACGGAAGTAATTGCGGAAGTACAAAAGAAAGTAAAATACGTTTTAGAAAAAACTTTTGATATTAAATTTAAAGCAATTAATGTGTATGTACAAGGGTTGAAAGTGATTTAGTACATATTATTTTGGGGGACTTTTTAGTATGAAAACAATCAATGGGCTTGTTCTCAAGCAGATGATTATATCTGGTGCGAACAATCTTTATAATTATTATCCTGAAATCGACTCTTTAAATGTTTTTCCGGTTCCAGATGGTGATACAGGAACTAATATGAATTTGACGATTTCATCAGGCGCCAAGGAAGTTGCCAATCGCACTGATAACGATATTTATCCGATTGCCAAGGCTTTTTCCAAGGGCTTACTCATGGGGGCGCGCGGAAATTCCGGCGTCATTTTGTCGCAAATTTTTCGTGGATTTGCTCAAGCCTTAGAGGGAAAAAGAGTTATTAAGCCAACAGAATTGGCGTTGGCCTTTATGACCGGAAAGGATGTCGCTTATAAAGCGGTCATGCGTCCGGTTGAAGGAACGATTTTAACGGTTATTCGCGAAGCGGCTACTGTCTTAAGCGAAAAGGTCAATGATAATATGAGCATTGAAAAAGCTTTTGACATTCTTTTAAAAGAAGCGCGTGCTTCCTTAGTAAGAACTCCGGATTTGCTTCCGGTATTAAAAGAAGTGGGCGTCGTTGATTCTGGCGGAGCTGGCCTCATTAAGATTTTAGAGGGCTTTGAAAGAGCGTTACATGGCGAAGTAGTGGAAAAGAAGATGGCCACCGTTTTAGAGAATAAGCAAGTTCAAATGGCGGTCATGGAGGGTGAAGAATTCAATTATTGCATTGAATTCGTAATGCGCCTAGGACCGGAAAACAATAAGAAGGCCTTTGTTGAAAAAAGGTTTACCAATATTCTTTCTTCGCATGGTGAATTGGTGCGAGTTAAAGCTCAAGATGGCGAAGTAAAGGTTCATGTTCATACGACAACCCCGGGGCCGATTTTGTCTTATGCCCAGCAATTTGGGGAATTTATAACGATCAAAATTGAGAATTTGGCCGAATCCCATACATGTATGATCAATGATTTCGATGAACCGGCGGAAGTCGAAATGAAAGAGTATGGCTTGATTGCTGTTTCCATCGGTGAGGGCGTCGATGCCCTTTTCAAGGAATTGAATGTCGATTATATTGTAAGTGGTGGACAAACGATGAATCCTTCCACGGAAGATTTTGTGGAGGCTATTAGCAAAGTCAAAGCCAAAAAGATTTTTATCTTACCGAATAATTCCAATATCGTGATGGCGGCGGTTCAAGCATGTGATGTCATTGAAGGTGATGTCAAAGCCCAGGTCATTCCCTCCAAATCTATTCCTCAAGGCTTAGTAGCCTGCATGATGTTCAATCAAGACGCGAGCTTTGAAGAGAATTATGAAGAAATGAAACGCGCGTTAAAGACCGTAAAAAGCGGGCAAGTGACCTTCGCTATCAAAGACACGCTCATTGATGACATTGAAATCAAAATGGGTCACTTTATGGGGATTTGTGATAAAAAGATAATGTGCAGCTTGGAAAATAAAATCGACGCTGCCTTTGAATTAATCAAAAAGATGGTCGACGAGATGGCGAGTATTATCACCATTCTGGTTGGCGAAGATGTTACCAAAGAGGAAGAAGAAGAGCTGATGACGCGAATTGAAAGTGCTTATGACGATATCGATATCGATATTCGCGAAGGGCATCAGCCGGTATATTCTTTTATTATCGGTGTAGAATAAAAAAGGGATTTTTCCCTTTTTTTCGTATCATAAGTAGGAGGTGAAATTATGGAACTAAGTAAATCAAAAGCGATCCAAGAAGCGCTAAATAAGATGAATATCCAAAGCTATGAGGATCTTTTATTCCATTTGCCCCGTACTTATCAGGACTTGCATTTAACCGATGAGACGAACTTGACGGACAAGCAAAAAATCGTTGTCGAAGGGAAAATGGTCAGTTCTCCGATTTTGGTGAAGCACGGATCGTTGACGATCGTGCGCTTTTCCTTTGTTTCCAATCAAAACGGCTTTTATTCGATAGTGGCGTTTAATCGTCCTTATTTATGCAAGCAATTGAAATTGGGAGAATTATTAACGATCGTGGGCATATTCGATCTAGCCAAAAAAACGATCAATCTCACGCAATTGATCAAAGGTCCTATCGCCGATGAGGATCGTATTAAACCGATCTATTCTCTTCCTGATACCATCGAAAATTATCAAATGGTGCGGTTGGTAAAAAAAGCCTTTTCGAAGGATTTAGACATAGCGGAAATTATTCCCGAAGGACTGAAGACAAAATATCATTTATTGACCAAAAAGGAAGCGCTCTTTAAAGTGCACTTACCGCGGTGTCGTGAGGATATAACGCAAGGATATCGCACTTTAAAATATGAAGAATGTCTTTTGTTTACTTTAAAAACTCAATGGATTCGCGCCCAAAACAAGGCTTTGACCTTATCCCGCAAAAAGAAGATTCCGGTGCAAAGAATTAATGATTTGGTGCGAACTCTTCCATATAAGCTGACCGTGGATCAAAAACAGGCGATTCGCGAGATTGTTTTTGATATGAACGATGACACGCTGATGTATCGCCTGATGCAAGGTGATGTTGGAAGCGGAAAAACGGTCGTTGCGGCTTTGGCGTTTTATGGCAATTATTTACGTGGCGATCAAGGAGCGTTTATGGCTCCGACCGACGCTTTAGCAAGGCAGCATTATCAGACCTTTCAGAGCTTATTTATGAGTAGCAATGTTCGGATTGCCCTTTTAGTGGGCGCTTTATCGAATAAAGAAAAGCAATTGATTAAGGATAAATTACAAAATGGAGAAATTGACATCATCATTGGAACGCACGCTCTTTTTAGCGATGATGTGGTTTATCGATCTTTAGGATTAGCGGTCATAGATGAGCAGCATCGTTTCGGAGTTAATCAGCGTTCGCTTTTGGCGAGCAAAGGGGAGAGGGCTGATTTGCTTTTAATGTCAGCTACACCGATTCCACGCACGCTCGCATTAACCGCTTATGGGGATTTGGACGTTACAACCATTCAAAGCTTCCCCTTTCAAAAGCGACAGGTAACCACAACCGTTATTCCGAGCAATGCCGAAATATTGAGTATTAAGATACAGGAGTCATTGCATAATCAAAAGCAAGTATATGTCATTGCGCCACTGATTGAAGAAAATGATGGGCAATCATCATCGGTCGAAGAATTATTCAATCGCTATGAAAACGATTATTCTGGGCTTGTTAGTCTTTTGCATGGTAAAATGTCCGCCGAGGAAAAGGAAAACGCCCTAGAGGCCTTTAAAAGTGGCAAAAAACCGATTTTGATTTCCACAACGGTTGTGGAAGTAGGTATTGATGTTAAAACAGCGAACCTGATGATCATCTATAACGCTAATCAATTCGGTTTGGCTTCATTGCATCAGCTGCGAGGAAGAATCGGGCGCGATGGTGAAAACGCTTGTTGCTTTTTGCTCTATGATGGTGATGACGAAGAGGAAATCGCCAAATTGAAGGTATTAGAGAACACCGATGATGGATTCGTTGTGGCCGAGGAGGATCTCAAAAGGCGAGGACCGGGAGAATTCATCGGCTATCGACAGAGTGGCCTACCGGATTTTCGTTATGTGAATTTTATCAATGATTTTAAAATGATCGAAATTGCGAAAAAGGATGCCCAAATTATCTTGGATGATCAAGATAATCCTCAATATGACACCATTTTGAAGGAGCTTCAAAATGAATTAGCGGTTGATGATAGCAGTTTGATTTAAAGAATGATAATAAATAAAAACGAGTGACTTGATGGAGCAATTATACGTATCATCATTCGCTTGTTTTTTTCATAGCCTAAATATGATAAAATATGTAATTGAGGTGAAAAAAATGAAAACAATTGTTGTTGATATGATGGGGTGTGATGCGGGAACCACAGCGACAGTCCCCGGCGTGTTAGCATTTTTAAATAAACATGAAGACGTAAAAGTAATAGCTGTTGGAAGAAAAGAGGAATTGCAGCCCTTAGAAGGAAAATGCGAAATAGTCGATGCTCCGGATGTTGTTCCGATGGATGCCGGCGCTTTTGAGGTCATGAGAATGCGAAAATCCTCAATGATCGTTGCCTTAAATACGATGCTTGAAAGACATGCCGATGCGATCGTCTCGGCCGGCTCTACTGGTGGCTTTTTAACCTCCGCAACTGTGAAGCTGAAGCTCATCCCCGGTGTGGAAAGAGCGGCTTTAGTTTCGCCATTTCCGACCAAAATCAAAGACAAAAAAGTGACTTTATTGGATTTAGGAGCGAATAATGAGAATACACCATCGCAATTGGTGCAATTTGCTATTCTCGGCACGGTTTACGCCCAAAAGCTTTTTGGCATAGCGGAGCCGAAGATTTATTTGTTGAGCAATGGGGTGGAAGAAGAAAAAGGCTCCCCGGAAATTAAAGAGGCTCATCGTTTATTAAAGGAAAAGCAAATAAAAGGATTCATGGGTAATATCGAGGCTCGTGAGGCTTTGGATGGACGCGCCGATGTGATTGTTAGCGGTGGCTTTGCCGGCAATATTTTCTTAAAGGCTACCGAAGGAACGGCTTCCATGATGAGCGGGATGATGAAAAAGGCGTTTAAACGCAATTTCTTTTCAAAAATCGGCTATTTATTATGTAAAAAAGGCATTGATGAAATGCGACAGACAATGGATTATAAATCGGTTGGTGGGGCAATGCTCCTCGGTGTTAATGGAGTCGTAGTCAAGGGCCATGGATCAAGCAATGATTATAGCTTTGCTTGCACTTTAGATTTGGCTTATCGCATGGCGGAGGCCGAAATTGTCGAGCGGATGAAGGAAGGTCTATCCGAATATGAAGCCCATTAATGATTTGTTACGTGCTTTAGATATTATTCCCAATGATCTTTCCCTTTTTGAAACGGCGTTTATTCATCCGTCCTTTAACGGGGAGGCTAATACAAGACATCATGATTATGAGCGTTTAGAGTTCATCGGTGATAGTGCCGTGAATTTAATTATCGCCGATTTGATATTTCGTCATTATCCTACAAAGCAGGAGGGTATAATGACAAAAATGAGGGCTCGCCTCGTCTGCAGCGAATCGTTAGCCACTCATGCTCGAAAGATTCATTTGGATGAATATATTATTTTAAGCCATGGATTGCAACAGCATGGCGGTTTGGATTCGCCGAAGATTTTGGAAAATGTTTTTGAAGCCTTCGTAGGCGCGATGTATATCGATCAAGGATTTACCATTACCTATCAAAAGGTTGAGTCCCTATTTGCGGATGACATCATTAATTTCGATGAAACCTTAATAACCGATTACAAGACCTGCTTACAGGAAGAAATGCAGACGGATAAACGCGGAACAGTACATTACGAGATCGTTGATGTCAAAGGTCCGGCTCACGCTCCTATTTTTGTGGCGGAGGCCTATTTTAATGGCATTTGCTTAGGAAGAGGGACCGCTTCGACGAAAAAAGAAGCGGAGCAAAGAGCGGCCAAGGATGCATTAAGCAAAAAGGCGGTGTAATCAATTATGGGATTATTTTCGTTTATCAAAGAGAAGATGTTTGGTAAATCAAACAAACAAAAAGAAAAATATGTCGCCGGGATGGTTAAATCGCGGCGGAATTTTGCGGATCGGCTCAAGGATTTGACGAGACGCTATGCCAAGGTCAATGAAGCGTATTTTGATGAATTAGAGCAAATATTGATCGAAGCTGATGTCGGAGTCAACCTGACTTTGGAAATTATTGAGGCGACCAAAAAAGAGGCGCGGACTCAAGGAATCGAAGAGCCACATGATATTAATGAATTATTAGTGGATAAGATGTTCATCTCATATGCGAATCAAGGCGAGAATATTGTCAATGAAATTCAGTTCGCACAAGATGGCCCGACCGTTCTTTTGGTGGTTGGGGTCAATGGTGTTGGTAAAACCACAACCATCGCCAAGCTGGCCAAGCGTTATCAAGATCAAGGCAAAAAGGTGATGCTCGCGGCCGGCGATACCTTCCGGGCCGGAGCGGTTGAGCAGCTTAAGGTTTGGGGAGAGAGATTGAAATGCCCGGTTGTTACGGGATTAGAAAATGGCGATCCGGCTTCCGTAGCGTATGAAGCGGTCAAGCGAGCCCGCAAAGAGAATATCGATCTACTGATTGTCGATACGGCCGGTCGTTTACAAAATAAAGCCAATTTAATGGCGGAATTAAGCAAAATAAAAAGGGTCATTCAAAAAGAGCTACCCGAAGCTCCCCATGAATCCTTCTTGATCATCGATGCCACCACGGGCCAAAATGGTGTTTTACAAGCTAAGGCTTTTGCGGATGTTACTGGATTGACAGGCGTTGTAATTACCAAGATGGATGGTACATCCAAAGGAGGCATTATTTTAGCTATTCGTGATGAAATAGGCGTTCCGGTACGCTTTATAGGTTTAGGGGAGAAGATGGATGATTTGCAGGAATTTGACCTGGATCAATATCTCTATGGCCTATGTTTGGGAGAGGAAGAGCATGACTGATCTCGAACAGCTAGAATATATTAATCAGCTGCTTTTACTATATGGATCACTTTTGACCGATTTACAAAAAAATATGATGGATGATTATTATGTCTATAATCTTTCCTTATCAGAAATAAGTGAGAATCGTCATGTGTCAAGAGCCGCGATTAATGATTGCTTAAAAAAAGCCCGCCGGAATTTAGAAGAATTTGAACAAAATCTTCATTTATTGGCTAATAAGCATAAATTACAGTCGTTATTAGAAAAATGGAAAAAGGATGAGAGAATATCTCGACAAGAAATAGTTTTGGAAATAGAAAGGATGATGGAAGATGGCATTTGAATCGCTTTCCGATCGGTTTCAAAAGATTTTAAAGAAGCTTAAGGGGCAAAGTAAGCTGACCGAAGCCAATATGGATGAAATGCTGAAGGAAATACGGGTGGCCCTGCTTGAAGCTGACGTCAATTACAAAGTAGTGAAGGAATTTGTCAATGATGTTAAAGAAAAGGCTATTGGGGCCGAAGTCTTTCAGGCACTTTCTCCATCACAAATGGTCGTTAAAATCGTTCATGATGAATTAGTGGAATTGCTCGGATCCGATCAAAGTGAGATCCGTTATGCGAAGGGCCATCCGACCATTATTATGCTATGTGGTCTTCAAGGAGCCGGAAAGACCACAACCGCCGGTAAATTAGCGCTTCTAATGAAGAATAAGCTGAAGAAAAAAGTTCTT
Source organism: uncultured Coprobacillus sp. (assembly GCA_964583155.1). Lineage (GTDB taxonomy): Bacteria > Bacillota_I > Bacilli_A > RFN20 > CAG-826 > CAG-826. The sequence goes on along the minus strand of CAZOUY010000009.1, from coordinate 43,247 downwards.
TTGGCAGCGTGTGATATTTATCGGCCGGCGGCGATCGATCAATTGGATACGATTGCTCATCAAGTCGGTGTCGATATTGTCAATATGGGCGATAAGGTATCGCCGGTTGCCATTGCCAAAGCCGCTAAAGAGAAGGCCTACCGCGAATTTTATGATGTTTTAATCATCGATACGGCCGGACGACTTCATATTGATGAGCAGTTGATGGAAGAGCTTAATCAAATCGAACATGAGGTGCATCCCGATGAAGTATTGCTTTTAGTAGATGCCATGTCAGGTCAGGATGCGGTCAATGTCGCTAATGCTTTTAATGAGAAATTGGTTTTGACCGGTGTGATTATGTCAAAATTGGATGGTGACGCTCGTGGTGGAGCGGCCCTCTCCATTAAGCATTTGACCGGTATTCCCATCAAATTAACCGGTGTGGGCGAAAAGATGGAGGATTTGGAATTATTCTACCCCGATCGAATGGCGGACCGCATTTTAGGCATGGGTGATGTTTTAACTTTGATCGAAAAGGCACAGGAAAACTTTGATGAGAAGCAAACGCGTCGCACTGTCAATAAGATGATGGACGGGAAGTTTGATTTGGTCGATATGCTTGAGCAAATGCGACAAATCAAAAAAATGGGTTCCTTAGGAGGAATTTTAAAGCTGATCCCCGGAATGCCAAAAATTTCTGAAGCTGATCAAGAGCGGGCAGAAAAAGAAATGAAAATGACGGAAGTTATTATCCAATCAATGACCCCGGAAGAAAGGCATCATCCGGAAATCTTAAAGAATTCCCGGAAGGTACGAATCGCGCGCGGTTGCGGATTAACGAGCGCCGATATTAATCGCGTGCTCAAAAAATATGAGCAAATGAAGACGATGATGCAGCAAATGAAGCAATATCAAAAGGGTGGAAAAATGCCACCGATGGGTCCGGGTGGACTTGGTGGCATGTCATTTTAATATTTGATTATTTAATGAATTTATGACCTTTATTTATGGCGTCTATTTCCCATTTCGGAGATACGCCATTTTTTATTTCATCAAGGAGCTGTAAATCCGTTTTACTAAAGCTATAAGTTGAAAATAAGTCGGGACGGCGTTCGCTGGTGAGACGAAGACTCTCTTTTTGGCGCCATTTAGCGATTGCTTGATGATTTCCGCAATATAAAATATCGGGGACACGTTGACCATCATATTCATATGGTTCAGTGTATTGCGGGTATTCCAATAAGCCGTTTTCAAATGATTCTTCTTTTGTGGAATCGTTTTTAATCGCTCCATCAATCAGTCTTATAATCGCATCGCTGATGATCATAGCCGGTAATTCACCACCGGTCAAAATGAAATCTCCTAAAGATATTTCTTCATCGATATAATGGGAAATCCGTTCATCGAAGCCCTCGTAATGACCGCATAGAAGAATGAGGTGGTCATTATCAGAGACAAGATCATGAGCCTTCGCCTGTGTAAAGAGATGCCCACGTGGAGAAAGCATGATTCTTTTTCCGGGGTTTTGCGCTTTTAAAGCATCAATAACGGGCTGGCATTTTAATATTAAGCCAGCTCCTCCGCCGATAGGAGCGCTATCGACGCGACCATATTTATCGAGAGTGTAGTCTCTGATATTGACAATTTCAAATTCTACAACCCTTTTTGCTTGGGCTCTTTTTAAGATGGATGTTGATAAGAAGTCATTAAACATCTCGGGAAAGAGAGTCAAAATAGTTATTTTCATTTTAATCCCTCCCAATGATAGATATCGATGCATTTCCGCTCGATATCGACTTTTTTTATAAACGCCTTGACAAACGGGATTAAAATATCTTTTTGATCATCGTTCTGTACACGTAAAGTGCAATAACTGGCATATTCCTCGACTTTTATAACCATTCCCAAGGCCTCGCCATTTTCATCGTTGACCTGGCAACCGACCAAATCGCTAAAAAAGAAATAATCCTTTTTTAAAAAGGAAATATCCTTTGGCACCTGCACGAAAGCGTTAATCCAATGAGAAAGCTCATCAATGGAATTAATTTCAGAAAACTTGACAATATCAAATTGACCATCTTCGCGATAAGATTGAACAGAAACCTCTTTAATTTCATTGGAGTGTTCTAAAAAAAGAATCATTTTTTGATTCTTGCGATAACGCTCTTTACGAAAATGCGATGATGATAGAATCTTGGCTTCGCCTTTAATACCGAAGGCCTTCACAATTTTTCCCAAAGTAACATAGCTCATTTTTGAGGCTCCTTTCGCGATAATATGAAAAAAGATAAGGGTTAATCCTCATCTTTTTCAGATTCTGAAAATGATTCAAATTTAAGAATAATGCGTTTATTCTCAGTTTTGCCGGCAATTGACATGACTTCTCGAAGAGCGTCCGCAATTACACCTTTATGGCCGATTAAACGGGCAGTGTCGTCAGAATCAGAGAAAATCATTAAGATTACTTCTTTAGGATTCTCACTAGGCATTTGCCGAATCATTATTTCTTTATGGTCGATGATATCATCCACTAAAGCATGAATGATTTTTTCGTAATCCATGAATTATTCTCCTTTTTGGGCTTTCTTAGCTTCGGAATATTTTGTCATAATTCCGGCTTTGGAAAAAAGAGCGCGCACAGTGTCGCTTGGCATAGCACCAGCCTTCAACCATTTTAACGCCAATTCTTCATCGATTTTAGCGGCATTGTTTTTGTCGGCCGGATCGTAATAACCGATTTGTTCAATAAAACGTCCATCGCGTGGATAGCGGCTATCGGCGGCGACGATACGATAGGAAGGATCCTTATGACGACCGGTTCTTGTTAATCTAATTTTAACTGACATAATTCTAATCTCCTTTGTTTTTCAATAACAATTCTAATTTACACTACCATCGGAATGGTGTCAAGCATTTTTACTTTACATCTTCTTTTTTTCTAACTGAACCCGATGTGAACAGGCAATCGCCAAGGCCCCGGGACCAATGTGACAGGAAATGGAAAGCGGTAACGGATGGATTAAAAGAGGATATCCGGGAAAAACACTATGAACCTCCGCTATAAAATTATTAATTAAGGTTTTATCGCCCGTATAAGCTAATTCCAGGCTAAAGGTTTCAGGAGTGGCGTGAAAACGAGTATCAAAATCTTTCTTCATCGCTTCTAGCATAATCCGCTTAGCCTTTTTGTATCCGATTGCTTTAGCGTAAGCATCAAGCTTTCCTCCTTGAATTTGAAGAACGGGCTTGATTTGTAAAAAATCACCAATTGCCGCTCCGGCTGGTGTCACACGTCCGCCTTTTTTTAGGTATTTTAAGGTATCAACAGTGATATAAATGCTGGATTCCAATTTTTCTTTTTCCAAAATAGACTTGATTTCCCAAGCGTCATAGCCGTTTTCCGCTAATGAAAGAGCGTCTAAAACGGAGTGCCTTTGCGTGATCGAGATCCGTTGGTTATCGACCACCGCCACGCGATTATTAAAGTCTTTGGCGAGCATCATTGCCGTTTCGCAAGACATCGATAAAGAACTCGACATAGGTATATGGACGATTTGATCGTATTCCTTTAAAGTTTCTTCCCAAAGAGAAGTGATATATCCTATGGCGGGCTGAGAAGTGGAAATATCGGCGTTTTGCCTCAAAAGCTCGTAAAATTGTTCCTGTGAAAGATTTACTTCCTCAAGATAATCCTTTCCATTGATTTGAAAGGGCATAGGAATGATTTTAACGCCTATTTTTTGCGCCTCATCTAAGGTGATTCCACTGTTAGAATCGGTGATAATAGCAATTTTACTCATTGTTAATTCCTCCTCTTACGATAAACGATTATATCAAAAAAAGAAGAAAAAAAACATAATTTCCCGAAATGACTCCCTCTTAACTTTTGCACTTTTCCATCTTTCAGCCTAGAAAGAAGAATATTCATATGTTAAAATAGCAATGGTTATAAGAAAGTATTTGTTTAACAAAGGAAAGGAAACAATATGAAAAAAATTATTGAAAAAATCTTTCATGTCGAAAAGAAAGGCTCATCAATAAAAAACGAAATTATTGGGGGACTGATTACTTTTATAGCCATGTGCTATATTTTACCGGTTAATGCCGCGATTCTTTCGGATATGGGGATGAACCAATTGGGTGTTTTTGCCATGACCGCTATTGTCGGTGCATTAGTGACCTTCATCATGGGATTTGTCGCTAATTATCCGGTGGTTTTAAGTGCGGGTATGGGCTTAAATGCTTATTTAGCCTATACATTATGTGCCTCGGGAGGATATTCGTGGCATCAATGTATGATTCTTTTGACAATCTCGGGTTTGTTATTTTTCGTTTTATCGTTAACACCGGTCAGAAAGATAATTATTGAAGCTATTCCTCGTGATTTAAAGCTTATTATCTCTAGTGCTTTAGGAGCCTTTATCTGCTTTGTGGGGTTACGAAATTCCGGAGTTATTGTAGGAGGCTCGACCTTAGTGGAATTGGGACAATTGTTGAATCCTTCGACAATTATCGCCTTAGTCAGTATTATTCTTTGCTTTGGGTTGATGTTTAGTAAAAAGAGGATTATCTCGACTTTGGCCATTCCTATTTGCATTTTATTTGCCGCGGTTGTCGGGGTGACTGTTTCATCCATTATGATCAATAATGGCGGTTTGGTTTATGATGAGGCGATCAAGAGTTGGACTTATACCTCGGAAACATTGAGCACGATGAGTGTGAAGCTCCCTATCGCTCCTTGGCTTGATCATAACGTTACATGGGGAATGAACGGTGTTAAGGATGTTCTCTTTTTCGGTCTTTTAAATTCCTCATATAGTGGTGATAATTTTATGAGTGATATCGGTTTTGTCTTGACCACACCAACATCGTATATCGCCATCTTTTCTTTGATTTTCGTCAATCTTTTCGATACGACCGCGACCCTTTTGGCAGTCGGTCGCAATACTGGTATCATCGATGAGAATGGTAAAATGCAAAATTATCAAAAGGCTGTTTTAGCCGATTCAATCGGCGCCGGTATTTGTGGGCCATTAGGAACATCGACCGTTACATCTTTTGCTGAAAGTAATGTTGGTGTTGAGATGGGCGCTAAAACAGGCCTAGCAGCAGTGGTAGCGGGGATGATGTTCTTGCTCTCGGCGTTTATTTATCCGGTTTTTTCGATTTTTACAGCGGGATCAGTCACGGCTCCGGCTTTAGTGTGCGTGGGGGCGATGATTTTTGCGGGGAATTTCAAGGATATTGATTTTTCAGATCGCATTGTCGCTTTTACCGGATTTTTAACGGTAACCTTTACGCTTTTGACCTATTCTATTGCAACCGGGATCGGCTTAGGACTTATTATCTATGTTGTGATGATGTTTTTTGCCGGCCGCAAGAAGGAAATTAAAATTCCAATATTTATCATTGCTTTGCTGTTTGTAGTTTCCTTTATTTTGACGGCGATCATGCCTTTGCTTTCATAGATGCGAAATTGGCAAAATCGGGTTCTAAACAACAACTTTTTTTAAAATATTGAAAAAATGTTGATTTAAGATAATGAATTTGCTAAAATGATTAAGCATTTAAAAAGGAAGGAGAAATATAGAAATGAATAACAATTTAGTTAATGAAATTACGGCTTCACAATTAAGAAAAGATATTCCAGAGTTTTCTTCTGGTGATACAATTCGCGTTCATGTGCGCATTATTGAAAACAATAAGCAACGTCTTCAAGCATTCCAGGGTGTATGCTTAGCGCGTCGTGGTAGTGGCGTTTCCGAAACCTTCATCGTTCGGAAGGTTTCAAATGGTATCGGTGTCGAAAGAACTTTCCCGCTTCATTCACCATCTATCAGCATGATTGAAGTTGTAAAGCGTGGTAAAGTCCGTCGTCATAAGATTTATTACTTACGCAAATTATCCGGCAAATCCGCCCGTATTAAAGAGATTCTTTAAGCGATTTTGGATGTTTGGGCTCTCATTTTATGAGAGCCTTTTTCTTTTCGATATTTTGTGGTAAACTAATTACGAATTCGGGTGAAGAAAATGAAAAAGAAGTGGTGGTCAATATTATTGAATATTCTATCGGTGATCGCTCTTGTCACGGCGATTTCTTTTTTCGTGCTCAACGCCATTACCGCTCCGGTGATTGTTGATGGATCTTCCATGAATCCCACTCTCAATAATTATGATTATGGTCAAATGAACATCACTAAAACGAAAAGAAATCATCTAAAGAGGTTTGATATAATTGTTTTTGACGCTAATCTCTCGAGCTCCGAAGAAAAAACCACCCTTATTAAACGTATTATCGGTTTGCCCAATGAAACCATCAGTATCAATGAGGTTACCGGAGAATTAACCGTCGATGGTCAAGTGGTGCCCCAGAAATTTATTGGCGATGAATATGTGCGTCTTACTTGTCATTCCTCTAAGGGTTTGGCATGTGGTCAAGAGTTGACGATTCCTGAAAACAGCTATTATGTTTTAGGCGATAATCGTAACCATTCAACCGATTCCGAGCATGGCTTAGGATTAGTAAAGCATGATGATGTTATCGGTGTCCTATGGTTTGTCTATGCTCAATGTGAGAGCATTGATGTAAAGTATGATAAAAATAATAATTCCAGCTACGTTTGCGTTGGCAAAAAGTCAACGCGGATACGTTTCTTTTAGGTGGTGGCGGTATGCAACAAAAAAACATACATTGGTTCCCCGGTCATATGAAAAAGGCCCTTCGCGAAATTGAAGAACGCCTAAAGGTGATCGATGTGATTATTGAAATATTGGACGCTCGTTTACCATTATCTAGTCGCAATCCTTATTTAAAAGAACTAGCGCCTCAGAAAAACCGATTGATTATTTTAGCTAAAAAGGATTTGGCCAATGAAGAGGAGACTACATCTTGGCTTCATTACTTTGCTTCTATTGGTCAAATGGCTCTCGCGCTCGATCTTACCGATGCAAAATCCGATAAAGAGATAAAGAAAGCGATCTGCCTGTTGGGCGAGAAAAAATGGGAACGCGATAAAAGAAGAGGTCTAAAGCCTCAACCCTTAAAAACGATGATTGTCGGTATTCCGAATGTCGGGAAATCGACGCTTATTAATCGTTTGAGCCATCGTAATGCCGCGAGTGTGCAAAACACTCCCGGTCATACAAAAGCGCAGCAATGGATTAAAGTTGAGCAATTATTCGAGCTTTTGGATACTCCCGGTATTTTACCGACCAATTATGAAGATGAAACAGCGGCTTTGCATTTAGCGTGGGTTGGATCGATGAAAGAGAACATTTTACCGCTTAGTGAAATCTCGATCGCTCTTTTGTCATTCTTAAAGGAGCAATATCCCGAGGGCTTGGTTCATCGTTATAACTTAGCTTTGGATGCGATTAAAGCGATGAGCCCTCACGATATTATGATTCATATTGCCAAGCTGCGCGGCCTTTTATTAAATGGGAATGCTGATCAAGAAAAAGCGGAACGCTTGTTATTGAAGGAATTTAAAGACGGCCTTCTCGGTCGCATAACGATAGAAAGAGTGAATGATTATGCTAACTTATGAAAGAGCGTATTTTGATCAAGGATATCGCTTGATTGTTGGTTGCGATGAAGCCGGTCGCGGACCATTAGCCGGCCCTGTTGTGGCGGCCGCCTGCATTCTTCCAATGGAATATCAAAATGAAGATATAGATGATTCGAAGAAATTATCGGCTAAAAAACGCTTACGACTCTTTGAAGAAATTCAAAATCACGCTATTGCATGGGGAGTAGGTATTGTGGATGCGGAGACGATTGATAGAATTAATATCTATCAAGCGAGTCGAATGGCGATGAACTTAGCTATCGAGCATTTAGAACACGATTTTGAAATAATTTTGACGGATGCAATGCCTTTAGAAGGATACAAGCAACCGGTTATCGATATCATTAAAGGTGACGCTAAGGCGATGTGTATTGCATCTGCATCCATTATCGCTAAGGTCACACGCGATCAGATAATGGAAGAACTGGATTTGCTTTATCCGCAATATGGATTCGCACACCATAAAGGCTACGGGACGAAGGAGCATCTCCTTGCACTTGAAAAATATGGCCCTTTACCGGGGATTCATCGCTATACGTATGGACCGGTTTTAAAAGCCACACAAACACAAATCTCGCTTTTTGATTAGGAATTTATCTTCTCCTTACGAAAATAGTAGAGGAGATGAAATTCAGATGATTAATGGACGCCGATTACTTTTATTTTTAGCTCTTAAGTTTAATGGTGAATGGGAAAAGATTTTCCAAGCGATTAAAGAAAAACAATATTTTGATAATCAAATTATCGAAGAAACGTTAGCGGATTTTAATGGAAAATTTGTAACGATAATCGATGAGGATTATCCGGAAAAATTCAAGCATATTTATAAACCGCCTTTTGTCATATTTTATGAAGGCGATTTTTCTTTAGTTACTAAAAAATCATTATCGGTAGTAGGAACAAGATCATGCAGTGAATATAGCCTTAAAGCCACAGCCAAAATTATTAAAGAGCTGCAAAATAAGCTCGTGATTGTTTCAGGATTGGCTCGTGGTATTGATAGCATAGCGCATCGAACCATCATCAGTGAAAACGGAGAAACGATCGCTGTTTTAGGCAGTGGCATCGATATTTGTTATCCATCCAGCAATAGCGACATATATAAGATTATCAAAGAAAATCATTTATTGATCAGTGAATATCCACCGCACACACCTTTAAAAAAAGAGTATTTTCCTTTTCGCAATCGTTTGATTGCCGCCCTTGGCGATGCTTTATTGGTTGGCGAAACCACATTTCAGTCAGGCACTTATCATACCATAAGGTTTTCTTTGGAATTAGGAAAGGATATTTTTTGTATTCCGCACGGGATTTTTGATGGTGATAGCACGAATGCTTTGATAAGAGATGGGGCGATACTGGTTAATAGCGGTGATGATATTTTGAAGGACATGAAAATAATTTAGAAAAATTTTATTTAATTATTAAATAAATAGGAATAAGGAAAAACACAATTGTTGACAACGAAAAAAATACGCATAATAATGAAGAACGGAAAGGGCGTGGAAATGTGAAACTGGTTATTGTAGAATCTCCTGCAAAATGCCAAACAATCGGTAAGTATTTAGGGTCAGAATATAAGGTTATGGCATCTTATGGCCATATTCGTGATTTAGCAACGACTGGAAAAGGTGGATTAGGTGTCGATTTAGAACATGAATTTGCCGCTCATTATGTAAATGATCCAGCCAAGAGCAAAGTTATTAATAGTTTAGTTCAAGAGGCTCATAAGGCCAGCGATATTATCTTGGCGACCGACCCGGACCGTGAAGGAGAGGCTATTGCCTGGCATTTAGCTGAGGTTTTGAATCTCCCTATTGCCACGACCAAACGATTAGAATTTCATGAAATTACGAAATCCGCCCTTCAAGATGCCTTACATCATCCGCGAACCATCGACATGAACTTAGTGGAATCACAAGAATGTCGCCGCATTTTGGATCGCATTGTAGGGTTTAAATTGACGGGTTTATTGAAGAAAAAAATTAAAATGGAATCTGCCGGACGCGTGCAATCGGTAGCGTTGAAGCTGATTGTTGATCATGAAAAGGAAATTGACAAATTCGTTCCTGAGGAGTATTGGACGATTCAAGCCACTATCAAATGTGGTAAAAAAATATTGGTTTTATCCTTGGATAAGGTGAGCAACAAAACCAAGAAAATTACCGATGAGGCCACCGCCCAATCGATCTTGATGCAAATTCCCGACACATTAGCGGTCAGCAAAGTATTAAAGAAGAATAAAACACGTGAGCCTCGGCCTCCTTTTACGACTTCAACCTTACAGCAAGAGGCTTTTAACAAATATCATTTCAGTACGAAGAAAACGGCAACCATCGCTCAAAAACTTTATGAAGGTAAAAGCATTGGGGAAGAAACGGTGGGTTTAATCACTTATATGAGAACGGATTCGACACGTTTGTCGCCACAATTCATTGCATCCGCCAAGGATTTCATCAATGATCATTATGGAGCGAATTATGTCGGAAAAACTCATTTAGGAAAACGCAAAGGCATTATTCAAGATGCCCATGAGGCGATTCGCCCAACATCGCTCGAAAGAACACCAGAAAAGGTGAAAGGCTACTTATCGAGAGATGAATACAACCTATATTGTTTGATTTATTATCGGGCCTTAGCATCCTTAATGGAGGCTTATCAATATCAGACGACCACAGTTTATTTTGAAGCGGGCGATTTATTATTCAAAATTGAAGGTGAAACGACTATTTTCGACGGATATGAGAAAATATACCGAAGCGCTGAAGAAAGTGAAAATTTGAAGGCTCTTCCGGAATTTAATATCGGCGATTCCTTTAATGTTCAAGAAAAAACTAAGGAGCAGCATTTTACCAAAGCTCCTGTTCGCTATTCTGAAGCGAAATTAGTAAAATTGATGGAAGAATTAGGAATTGGACGGCCTTCGACTTATGCTTCGACGATTGGTATTCTTTTAAAACGCCAATATGTAATTAGCGAAGGAGGATATTTAGTTCCTACTAGAGAAGGCAAAATTACATCCGATTATCTCGATACATTTTTCTTGCGCATCATCAATACGACCTTTACCGCCGAAATGGAAGAAGGTCTGGACCGTGTAATGCGTCAAGAGGAAACCAAGTATCACTTATTATCGCATTTCTGTAATTTCTTTTTCCCAATATATAATAAAGCGATCGATGCTAAATATACTATTCCTATTCCTGAAGAAACATTTGGAACCTGTCCCGAATGCGGGAAGCCTCTTATTAAAAAAAGAGGGACATATGGAGAGTTTATTGCTTGCAGCAATTATCCGCATTGCACTTACAAGGTCAATGAGAAAAAAGATCCGCCCCAACCGACCGGGGAAATGTGTCCTCAATGTGGCCATCCGATGGTTTATCGCAAAAACAAAAAAGGCGAAACCTTTGAGGCATGTAGCAATTATCCGCACTGTCATTATATTAAAGGAGCGGTTGAAAAGGAGCATGTTGTAATGGGAAAATGCCCTGAATGCGGTGGCGATTTGATTTTGAAAAAAGGCGTGCGTGGTCGAAGCTCATTTTTAGGATGCAGCAACTATCCTCGTTGTAAGCATATCGAAAAATACAAAGGGTAAACGGGTGATATCACCCGTTTTTATGTTATAATAACTGCTGGTGATAGTTAATGAAAATGGTTCATGTTATTGGAGCAGGTTTAGCCGGTGTTGAAGCGGCCTATTATTTAGCTAATCATGGAATTGAGGTTCGGCTATATGAAATGCGACCTAAAGTGATGACTCCGGCGCATCATAGTGGTTATTTTGGAGAATTGGTTTGCTCCAATTCTTTAAAATCGAAAAGATTGGAAAACGCCTGCGGATTACTAAAAGAAGAAATGCGCACTATCGGATCATTAACGATGAAGGTGGCCTCGGAAACCGAAGTACCATCCGGACAGGCTTTATCGGTAGATCGCGATTTATTTGCGCAAAAAATAACCGCTATCATTCAAAATCATCCACATATTCAAATTATTGAAGAAGAGATTAAAGAGTTTCCCGAGGGATATGTCATTTTGGCAACCGGCCCATTAACTAGTGCTCCATTATGCCGGTCTTTAATTAACAAAACAGGAGTGGATACTCTTTCTTTTTTTGATGCATCTGCACCGATAGTTGAAAAAGAAAGCATCGATTTTAATAAAGCATATTACAAATCACGATATGAAGAAGGAGATAATTCCTATATCAATTGTGCAATGAATAAAGAAGAATATGATCGTTTTTATCAAGAATTAATTAACGCTCAATTAGCGCCTTTGCATGATTTTGATCGCGATTATTTTGAAGGCTGCATGCCGATAGAGGTTCTCGCTAAACGCGGTGAAAAAACGTTGCGGTATGGACCTTTAAAGCCGATGGGCTTAAGAAGAACACCCACAGATCGACCATATGCGGTCGTTCAATTGCGACAGGATAATGTTTCCGCCAGTCTATATAATATTGTCGGATTTCAAACTAATTTGACATATGCCGAGCAGAAACGAGTTTTTTCTTTAATTCCCGGATTAGAAAATGCTAATTTTGTTCGTTATGGATTAATGCATCGTAATACATATCTATGTGCTCCTAAATGCTTGCAAATGACCCTGCAATTAAAAAATGATGATCATATATTTGTGGCCGGTCAGCTTTCCGGCGTTGAAGGATATGTGGAAAGTGCAGCCACGGGAATTTTAGCGGCACTGTATATGACAAAGATTATTAATCAAGAATCATTTGAAATCATTCCTCAAGAAACGATGTTAGGCTCATTAGTGTTTTATATAACCCATGCCGCTATTAAGGATTTTGCGCCGATGAACGCCAATCATGGCATTATGTATCATCCCTTAAAGGATCGTTTGGAGGTTGCTCATCGATCGCTTGAAGCGCTAAAGAATTGGTTGGTGAAAATAAATGCATGATATTGTAAAGCAATTTGTAGATCATCTTTTATTGGAACGGAAATATTCTCCTCATACCGCCGATTCCTATGGACGAGATATTGAAGGATACATGCAGTTTTTAAATGAGAATGAAAAAGGATTGGATGAGATAACAAATACGGACATTCGCGATTTTTTGACGATTGAGATGATGAAGGGCGTTTCCAAGCGTTCCTTAAAGCGCAAATTAAGCTCATTACGTCATTTTTATGATTATTTAGTGAATCGCGATTATGTTAAAGTCAATCCGTTTTTAATTATCTCTTCTCCTAAGGCTGATAAGAAATTGCCTGATTTTCTTTACTATGAAGAGATCGAAAAGCTTTTATCAACGAATGCAATGCGTAAGGATTCGTTGATGCTTAGAGATCAAGCTATCTTGGAATTGCTCTATGCTTCCGGGGTACGGGCCTTTGAATTATGCAATGTTTTGACGAGTGATATCGATTATAAAAGACGGACCATGCTCGTTTTAGGAAAGGGTAATAAGGAACGCTATATTCCTTTTTCAGTGACAGCCAAGGAAGCGATTCTCCGCTATGTCAAGGAATTGCGTCCACAGCTATTACGGAAGAATCATGATGAATCTTTGCCTCAGCAATTGTTTCTAAACAATAATGGACATCCATTGACCACGAGAGGATTAGAGTATATTTTAAAACAAATCGAGAATAAAACAGGCGTGTATCTATCGCTTCATCCTCATAAATTCCGGCATACTTTTGCCACGCATTTGCTTGATAATGGCGCCGATTTGCGGGTTATTCAAGAATTGATGGGACATGCCTCCTTATCATCCACGCAGGTTTATACGCATGTTAGCATGGAAAGAATGCAAAAAACGTATTTCAATGCCCATCCACGTGCGATTAAAAAGGATGAAGATTGACGGAAAACACCGACTTTATATTATAAATAATATAATTTTTATTGCATTATTTTTTGTGGCTATGTTAGAATAAAAAGGCTCTAGAAAAAGAGACTACACACACTATGGATTCTTTGATCTAGTCCTAAGCAGCGCATGGGCGCGATTAATTAGGGATTGAAGTTCGAAGTAGTGGAGGAAAAAAACAAAAAGGAGGAAGTTCTCAATGAATGAAGAACAAGAAAAGGTAGTTGTGGAAGAAACCACAACCGAAGCTGAAGCCAACATCATGGAAACAGTTATGCATGATCCCGATGCTCCAGTTATTACTATGAAAAAGCTATTGGAGGCTGGTGTCCATTTCGGACATCAAACCAGAAGATGGAACCCCAAAATGAGCAAATACATTTATGGTGCTCGTAATGGTGTTTACATTATCGATTTAACCAAGACGGCAGCTATGATCGATATTGCTTACAAGGCCTTAAAAGAAATCGTCGATCAAGGTGGCAAAGTATTATTTGTCGGTACAAAGAAACAATGCCAGGATGCTGTTAAAGAAGAAGCTCTCCGCTCCGGTTCATTCTATATCACTTCGCGGTGGTTAGGAGGAACTTTAACGAATTTTAAAACCATTCAAACCCGGATTCGTTATTTGAAGAGCTTAGAAAAAATGGAAGAGGATGGACAATTTGATCTCTTACCAAAGAAGGAAGTTGCTCTTCTTCTCAAAGAAAAAGAAAAATTAACCCGCAATTTAGAGGGTATTAAAGAAATGCGTAAAATTCCTAATGCGGTTTTTGTTATCGATCCGCGCATTGAGCATAACGCTGTTGCCGAAGCTCGTAAATTAGGAATTCCTGTTTTTGGTATTATCGATACCAATTGTGATCCTGATGAAGTCGACTATGCGATTCCCGCTAACGATGACGCTATTCGCTCTGTCCGTTTGATTTTGGCAGTAATGGCGGATGCGGTCGTGGAATCCAAAGGCGGACAAACGATTGTCGCTTATACCAAAGATGAAGGCGAAGGCGATGTGACGATGACCGATGCTATTCAAGCGGCTGATAAAGCTGATGCTGAAAAGAAAGCGGCGGCGTTAAAGGCTCGTGAAGAAAAAGAAGGCGAAAAGCGTACACCTCGTCGTCCAAGTAAAAAAGCAACAGTTAAAACAGAAGAAACATCCGGAACCACCGAAGAAGTTCCAACTGTAGTTGAAGAAAGTAAGGAGTAATAATTATGGCGGCACCATCAATGATTGAAGCAATCAAAATTTTAAGAGAACGTACTGGCGCTGGTATGATGGATTGCAAAAAGGCTTTAGAAGAATCAAATATGGATTTAGATAAGGCTTGCGATTGGCTACGCGAAAAGGGCATTGCCAAAGCAGCTAAAAAAGCGGCCACTAGAATTGCAGCCGAAGGTTTAACCATTGTTAAAGTCTGTGAAAAATGCAACAAGGCGGTTATTTTAGAAATTAACTGTGAAACTGATTTCGTGGCTAAAGGCGACGCTTTTAAGAAATTAGTGAGCGATGTGGCTGATGTTTTATTAGAGCAAAATCCCAAGTGCATCAATTGTGCTCGGGCCGCTGTCCAAGATTTATTCACGGACGCGACTGTGAAAATTGGTGAAAAGCTTGATTTACGACGCTTCGAAGTTTTACAAAAAGAAGAAGGTCAAGCCTTCGGATATTACATTCATATGGGCGGAAAAGTTTCCGCGATTGTTCTTTTAGATAAGAATGAACCGGAGGTCGCTAAGGATTTATCCATACATATTGCGGCCAATAAGCCTCTTTATTTAACAAAAGAAGATATTCCCAGCGATGTTTTAGCCCATGAAACTGAAGTTCAAATGGAAGTTTCCAAAAATGATCCTCGTTTAGCCAATAAGCCCGAGGCCGCTCTTTTAAAGATTGTTGAAGGAAAGGTTAACAAGATTTTTGCCGAAACGATTCTTTTTGAACAGGAGTATTTAATGGATGATTCGACCACTGTCGGTAATTATTTGAAGCAACATGATTACCATATTGTTCGTTTTGTTCGTTATGGCGTTGGCGAAGGTATTGAAAAACGTCAGGATAATTTCGTTGAAGAAGTTATGAATCAAACTAAATAAGTGACACTCTTTTGAGTGTCCTTTTTTTACCAAGGAGGAAACGTATGAAGCCTTATAAAAGAGTATTATTAAAGTTAAGCGGTGAAGCATTAAAGGATAAGAAGGACAGCATGATCCTGGATGCTAAGAATTTATCTAAAGTGGCTAATGCCATTAAGAGCATGGTCCTTGAGAATGTTGAAGTAGCGGTTGTTATCGGAGCCGGCAATATTTGGCGAGGAAAATTGGCCAAAAATATCGGTATTGAGGGTATTACCGCTGATTATATGGGGATGCTTGGAACGATTATTAATTCCTTAGCTTTACAATCGACCCTTGAAAATATCGGTATCCAATGTCGGGTCTTAAGCTCGATTGAAGTTAAAGCAGTGTCGGAGCCGTATATTCGTCGAAGAGCTATTCGCCATCTTGAAAAAGGACGAGTGGTTATTTTTGCCGGTGGAACCGGTAATCCCTTCTTTACTACGGATACGACCGCTTCTTTAAGAGCGATGGAAATCGGAGCTGAAGCGATGTTAATGGCGAAGAATGGTGTTGATGGAGTTTATACCGCTGATCCGAAAACGGATCCGAATGCAGAATTTATCAGTGAAATAACCTTCAAAGAAATGATGGCGCGGGAATTGAAGGTTATGGACTTAACCGCGGTTTCTCTATGCATGCAAAGTGGAATCGAAATTTATGTTTTTAATATGCAGGACGAAGATAATTTCAGAAAAATCGTTCAAGGTGAACGTGTTGGTACGAAAATTGTGAAAGGAGAATAAACCAAATGGATGAATTAGTATTAGAATGTCAAACGAAAATGGGAAAATCGATCGAAGCGTTACGTGGCCAATTGGCAACTTTAAGAACGGGTCGTGCCTCTCCGGCTGTTTTAAATAATATTGAGATTGATTATTATGGATCCTTAATGCCCATTAATCAAATTGCATCTATTTCATCACCGGAGCCACGGCAATTATTGATCAAGCCATATGATAAAGGCGATTTAAAAGCTATTATCGCGGCTATCAACGAATCGGACTTAGGCATTAATCCAATCAATGATGGGACTTCTGTACGCCTTATTTTTCCGGCTTTGACCGAGGAAAGAAGACGCGAATTGTCGAAAGGCGCTAAAAAATATGGCGAAGACGCCAAGGTCGCTATTCGCAATATTCGACGCGAATTTATGGAATTCATTAAAGCGGACAAAGAAACTCCTGAGGATATGAGACATCGCTTGGAGGATGATGTTCAGCATGAAACCGATAATTCGATTAAAATGGTCGATGAAATCGTTGCCGCTAAGGAAAAAGAAATAATGTCTATTTAAAAACTCGGGATTTCCGAGTTTTTATTTTTTTGTGCTATTAAAAGAGGTTCTTATAATGTATAATTAAAATACATTATAAAGAGAGGGGCGAGAATAGTACATGAGAATGAAAAAAGAATCTTTTAGTCTTACCAAGCCTTTAAAGCACGTGGCCTTTATTATGGATGGCAATGGACGATGGGCTAAAAAAAGATTGTTACCTCGTCATCTAGGACATAAAGAAGGTTGTCAACGTATTATTGATATTTTTGAAGTATGTAAAGAATTTCAAATTTCGGTGATGTCTCTTTTTGCTTTTTCCACTGAGAATTGGAAAAGACCGCAAGATGAAATTGACCATCTTTTCACATATTTAGAAGAATTTTTTGTTAAAGAAATTGACCATTTGATGCGCGATGGTGTCCAGGTTCGAACGATGGGAGATCTCACACGCCTTCCCATACACACGCAAGAAATAATAGCAGAAGCTAAAGAGAAGACCAAAAATAACGATCGATATGTTTTCAATATTTGCTTGAATTATGGTGGTCGTGATGAAATTATCAGGGCCTTCAAACGCTTTATGGATGATAATAATTATGATTATTCGTCTTTGAATGAAAATACTTTTAGTGATTACTTGGATTCGCAGGGATTGCCCGATGTCGATCTAATGATTAGAACTTCCGGAGAAGAAAGAATTTCTAATTATATGCTTTGGCAACTCGCTTATGCTGAGTTGGTTTTTACAAAAACCTATTGGCCGGATTTTAAAAGGCCGCAATTTATCGAGTGTTTAAAAGAATATGAAAAGCGTAATCGTCGTTATGGAGGTTTAAAAAATGGATAAGTTGCAAGTCAATAAATTATCTGATGATACTAAAAAATCCATGGGAACACGTACATTAACAGCGATTATTCTCGCTGTTTGTGCGATCCCGGCTATTTTATTTGGTAACTGGTGGTTTTTACTTTTTATAGCTGTGGCTCTTATATTTATTATTCATGAGTTTATTAACGCTCCCAATCACCAAAAGTATACCGCTTTTGTCCATGGCTTTATTTATGTTATCACCTTTTCCTTTGTGTTTTGGATCATGATAAAAAATAATATGGAAAATGTTAAATCGAATGATTTGATTAAAAACTGGTCCTTTGAACAAGGATTTTATAGTCCTTTAGTCGTCGATGGAGTAGAAATGACGGTCGCAAAGATTTCCGTTTCGACTATTGGTGTCGTTTTATCGGCTTTTGTATTGTTTTTCCTATCCATTATTGATAAAAACTTTGGTATTAACGATGTTACCTATCTTTTTACGATGTGTATTTTCATAGGTATTTCGGTGCAATCTGTCCTCTTTTTACGATATTTTCCTAACCAAGCCTTTAAAGACGCTCTTGGAGGATCTGGCGGTTGGGGCGGAGAATCGCAAGATGTGGCGGCGAATGTTTTTCAAACCTCATTTCTTTTGATTTATGTCATTTTAGGCACCTTTGCTACGGATGCAGGAGCCTATTTTATGGGACTCTTATTCGGTCATAATAAAATGAATGAAAGAATTTCCCCGAAGAAAACCTGGGAGGGCTTCTTTGGCGGCGTGATTATTTCTTTCATTTTTAGTTTCGGCTTTGCCATGATTTGCAATCATACGGGACATCCCTTGCTTCCTATTCTTGATGGAGATCATTGGTATTGGATTATGATTATTTCTTTGATTATGCCATTTATCGCTAACCTAGGGGATTTTATTTTCTCGGCTTTAAAGCGGCATTTTGGCATTAAAGATTACGGCACGCTTTTAAGAGGTCATGGAGGAGTGTTAGACCGCGTTGATTCGCTCTTATGCGTATCATTATTTGTCGCAGTTTTTATTATTTTCCTGAATAACGGATGGAATTTTCTTGTATGATGAAAAGAATAGTGCTTTTAGGGGCTAGTGGCTCCATAGGCGGTCAAGCTCTTGAAGTAATGGCTAATGATCGTCGACATTTTCTTTTAGAAGGGATTTCTATCGGTCATCAAATCGATAAGATAGCAAAGATTGTCGAGTTATTTCCTTCTATCAAAGCAATATGCGTTCAAGAGGAACGTGATTTTCTTGTTTTACAAAAGAAATATCCTCATCTTTCTTTTTTCTATGGTGATCAAGGATTGCTTCATTTGATCGAAGCCATCCATCCGCAGATGGTCATCAATGCCTTAGTCGGCTTTGTCGGTTTTTTACCTTCCTATTGGACCTTAAAATGGGGAATTGATTTAGCCTTAAGCAATAAGGAATCCCTGGTTGTGGGTGGGGAATTACTTCTTAAAGCCTGCAAGGAAACGCAGGCTCGTATCCTTCCGATTGATTCAGAGCATGTCGCTCTTGACAAGTGCTTAAAAGGTCATCGTCATGATGTTAAGCGTTTGGTGTTAACTGCTTCCGGGGGAGCGTTTCGGAATCTATCCCGAAGCGAATTGCTCTCGGTTACGGTAGAGGATGCCTTAAAGCATCCATCATGGCAGATGGGAAAAAAGATCACCATTGATTGCGCGACGATGATGAATAAAGGATTCGAATTGATTGAAGCATATTATTTATTCAATATCCCGATGGATAGAATTACGATATTGATGCATGATGAATCTAAAATTCATTCTTTGATCGAATGTCGTGATGGCTCCTTTTTAGCCGATATCGGTCCGAGCGATATGCGGATTCCGATTGCGTATGCTTTATATGAAAAAAAGCGGAAGCCATCGCTTCATACGCCATTTAATTTCGAAGATTTCGGCTCTTTTCATTTCCGTGTTTTTTCTGAAGAACGATATCCGTGCGTACGCTTCGCTCGTGAGGCAATCAAGCACGGGGGAACGATGCCGACCGTTTTAAATGCTGCGAATGAAGAAGCGGTTTATGCCTTTCTAAATCACCAAATACCATTTTTAATGATCGAAGAGATTATTGAAAAGTGTCTTCAACGGCATCGGGTAATTGATAATCCGGATATCGAAGATATCATATATGCTGATCAAATGGCGCGACATGAGGCCATATTATTAATTGAGGAGGTCAAAAAATGCTAGTTTTATCATCAATTAGTTTTTTAAGCGTTATTTTATTTTTTGTATCGTTAAGTGTCTTAGTGGTCATTCATGAATTGGGCCATCTTTCAATGGCCAAGCTTTTCAAAGTATATTGCTTTGAATTCTCGATTGGCTTTGGACCCGCTCTTTTTCAAAGAAAAAAGGCCGGACGTGAGACCACTTTTTCCCTTCGAGCCATTCCTTTGGGAGGCTATGTTTCCATGTATGGCGAAAGTGAAACGCTTCCGGAAGGACTCGAGGTTCCTCCTGAAAGAAGCTTATTAAAAATCAAAAAGTGGAAACGGGCTATCATTATGGGAGCCGGTATCTTTTTGAATTTTGTCTTGGGATACGCTCTTTTTGCGGCCAATACAATCTTTTTTCCGCAGGTGATCGCCAATAATCAGATCACCGTTAGCGAATATCTATCTTCACAAGAAGAGACGCAATCGCCGGCATATGCTGCCGGGTTACGAACCGGTGATAAGGTTGTTAAGGTTGAAAAACAATTTCTCTTAAATGGTCTGAGGGATGATGTCAATTATCCATCCACATCCTATGATGTTGAAACCTATAGCGATTTGTGGGAGGATGCTTTAACTTCGATAAGCCCGCAAACTCTCAATGATCAGCTATCTATTACATTATATTGGGTTCCATTCGCGGAAATTGAAAATGAAAATCCCACCATCCAAAACAATACTTTTATTTTAGATGCGATCAAGGTGTCGGAAACCAAAGAAGAGGTGTTTTATGGTTGGAGTAAAATAGGAATTGGCAATTATCAAGCGCGCATTGGCTTTGGAGAGGCTTTAGCGCGTGCCGGTTCAGATTGGTGGGAATCGGCAACAATCATCGCCAAAACCCTAGGTCAACTATTTGTGGGCAAGGGCTTTGAAAATGTTGGCGGACCGATTGCGATT
Source organism: uncultured Coprobacillus sp. (assembly GCA_964583155.1). Lineage (GTDB taxonomy): Bacteria > Bacillota_I > Bacilli_A > RFN20 > CAG-826 > CAG-826. Next base: position 22,465 of record CAZOUY010000009.1, on the reverse strand, counting down.
TTATCGGTTTCTTCTGATATGCTCCAATATGGCTTTGGCTATTATTTAATGCTCTGGGCCATGATTTCGGTTAACCTAGGGATTTTTAATCTTTTACCATTCCCGGGGTTGGATGGTTGGCATTTATTAGTGGTGGCGATCGAAGGTATTTTCCATAAGGAGATTCCTTCCAAAGTCAAAAACACGATTTCAACGATCGGCATGCTGATTCTTTTCGCTTTAATGGCGGTCGTATTTATTAAAGATATTTGGGGGCTTTTTGGCTTAGCACTCATTTAGCAAAAAGGAAGTAGGTGATTTTCATGGATGCAACAATGCAAAGATTTTTAGAATCGATCCAAATTTATGATGGTGAGCGTTTCGAATTATCATTTTATGGTGACCATCCTTTTCATAAAGAAAATGGCGTTTGGGTCTATGAAATTATGAAAGCTACTCCATGGAAATATGATTTATTGCACGAATTTCAAGAGCATCTAATGACGATAAAAGAATATCGATACCGGCTAGTCTTTTATTATCAAAAGAAGCCGACAACAACGGATGCCTTGGAATTACTTTATGATTGGTATTATTCGTTATACCATTTGCCGCTTGAATCCTTGGAAACAGAGCTTAAAGATGACACTATTAAAATCACCTTTTGGAGTGAATTAGAAAGAGAAAAGCTTAGTCCTGTCTTGGCCGATTTCCGTGATTTTTTGGCCTTTATTTCTTATCCTTTTGTCGTGGAAGAAATCGTTGAAGAAAACCATGATACCAATTCTGAACAAGAGCATCTTCAATATGTTCAGCAGGCGTATGCGGAAATAAAAAAGCGTGAGCAAGAAAAACGACGCACTAATTCAGCCTTTAAAAAAGGCAATTATAAGGAGACTAAAATTCATTTTATTGATAGTAATTCGGGAAATGTGGTGATTATCGGCACTATTTTTGCGGTGGATGACATTCGAACTTCACGTGATGGCAAAAAAATTCTCGTTTTCGATATGAATGATGACACCTATTCTATAGCGGTTAAAATTATCGAGAGCAATATCCTTAATGAGGAAAAAATATCACAAATTAAACCAAAACAAAAGGTGAAAGTGCGAGGCTCGACTCAGATTGAACAAAACACAGGTCAATTGTTGATTATGGCCCACTTTATTGATTTTTTAGAGCCGGATCCGTGGCGGAGTGATGACGAAAAAGAAAAACGCATTGAACTACATCTGCATACCAAGATGTCAACGATGGATGCCGTAACTTCAATCAGTGATTATTGTGCGTTAGCGGCGCATTTTGGTCATGAGGCTTTAGGACTGACGGATCATGGAAATGTTCAAGCATTTCCGGAAGCGCAAAAGGCGGCTAAGGAGAATGGCTTAAAATTGCTCTATGGTTGTGAAATGTATATGGTCGATGAAAAGCTTGATTATATTCAAAATCCCTCTCCGACCGTTTTAAATAAAGCTAAATATGTCGTCTTTGACTTTGAGACAACAGGCTTATCATCACGATATGACCGAATTATCGAATTTGGAGCGGTACGATATGAGGATGGCATAATCGTCGATCGTATTGATCTTTTAATCAATCCGGGTGATGATTTTGTTATCTCGGAGAAAATTCAGCGTTTGACCAATATTTCGCCGGAAATGCTGAAGGGGAAGCCTTATATCAATGAGGCTGTTGAAATTATCAGAAGCTTTATCAAAGACGCTATTTTGGTCTCCCATAATGCGGATTTCGATATCGGCTTTATGAATGAGGCCTTTCATCAAATGGGTTATCCCTCAGTGAGCAATCCGGTGATCGATACTTTATCATTATCACGCTATTTATTTCCGGAAGCGCGACAGCATAATTTAGGGGCTTTATCACGAAACTTGGAAGTCGTTTATGAAGAAGGTAAGGCCCACCGTGCTGATTACGATGCGGAGGTTTTGATGGATGTATGGCTGGCGATGCTAGCTATTTTAACCAAAGATAAGCCCTATATGCGTCACGAAGAATTAGGGGAATTAGAAGCGAGTATTGAGTTATTGAAGCATTTGCGAGCCAAGCATATCGTGGTTTATCCTAAAAATGAACAGGGTCTGAAGGATTTGTTTTTATTGGTTTCATTATCACATATTGATTACATAGCTGATTTACCAAAGATTCCTCGTAAAGAGATCATCAAATATCGTGAAAATTTACTTTTAGGATCCGCCTGTTTGAATGGCGAAGTATTTGATGCGGCCATGACTCGCAGTAAAGAAATTTTACAAGAAAAGATTAAATTTTATGATTATATTGAACTGCAGCCATTGGCCAACTATTCATTTTTAATCAATGATGGTCAAATTGAATCGGAACAAAAATTACAACAATTTGTGATCGATATCGCTGAGGCCGCTGAAGAGATGGGAAAGCTCGTTGTAGCGACAGGTGATGTTCATTATTTAAATCCGGAGGATAAGATATTTCGTGATGTTTATATTATGGCTAAGGGTATACAAGGAGTTCGTCACCCTTTAAACCCGTTTAGAAGAGAATCGCAGCCATTTTATGAAAACCCGGATCAACATTTCCGAACCACCAGAGAAATGCTTGATGCATTCGCCTTTTTTGGCGAGCAAAAGGCCTATGAATATGTTATTACCAATACGCACAAGATAGCGGATTTGATTTCTCCGTTATATCCGATTAAGGATCGTCTTTATCCGCCGAGCATCAAAAACTGTGCAGAAGAGCTTTATGAGCTTTGTTACGCCAAATGTAACGCTTGGTATCGTTTCCAAGGAGAATTACCACCTATTGTGAAGGATAGATTGGAAAAAGAGCTAAATGGTATTATCAATCATAACTATTCCGTGATTTACTATATTGCTCATAAGCTGATTAAAAGGGCTAATGAAGCGGGATACATCGTCGGATCACGAGGCTCGGTCGGATCTTCTTTTGTTGCGACGATGGCCTCCATTACCGAGGTTAATCCTTTGCCTCCGCATTATCGTTGTCCCCATTGTAAATATAGCGAATTTGTCGAAAATCGCCCGGATATCCGCTCCGGCTTCGATTTAGAAGAAAAGGATTGCCCACATTGTGGTACGCGTATGATTCATGATGGCCAAGATATTCCTTTTGCGACCTTCTTGGGATTCAATGCCGATAAAGTACCGGATATCGATTTGAACTTTTCGGGAGAATATCAAAGCACCGCTCATGAATTAACCAAAGAGCTTTTGGGAGCAGGAAATGTCTTTAAGGCCGGTACTATTGAAACGGTAGCGGAAAAGACCGCTTTTGGTTATGTGCGGGGCTATTTTGAAAGAATGGGTATCGATCCCGATAGCGTTTCACGAGCAGAAATAACCAGGCTGGCGGTTGGTTGTCAGGATGTTAAAAGAACAACCGGACAGCATCCTGGCGGTATTGTCGTTATTCCTCAAGAGTATTCGGTTTATGATTTTACTCCTATTCAATATCCCGCTGATAAAAAAGATGCGAACTGGCGGACAACTCATTTTGATTTCCACGCCATTCATGATAACGTTTTAAAATTGGATTTATTGGGCCATGTTGATCCGACCGCTATGAAAATGCTGAAGGATATGACCGGCATCGATCCTTTGACCTTACCGATGAACGATCCTGATGTTCTTTCCTTGTTTTCAAGTGATAAGGCGTTAAAGAGGCAAAGAAATTATTTAGAGGAAGAAACGGGAGCTTTGGGACTTCCGGAATTCGGCACCAATTTCGTTCGCGGTATGCTAAAAGAAACTAGACCGAAAACCTTTGCCGATTTATTGATTATCTCCGGTTTATCACACGGAACCGATGTATGGAATGGTAATGCCCAAAATTTGATTGCTGAGGGCACTTGTTCATTAAGTGAAGTCATTGGTTGTCGTGATGATATCATGATCGGATTGACAAAAATGGGTGTTGAATCATCATATGCCTTTAAGATCATGGAGGATGTTCGGAAGGGTAAAAAGGTTAAGCCGGAGTATGAAGAAATCATGCATCAATGCAATGTTCCCCAATGGTACATTGATTCGTGTAATAAGATCAAATACATGTTCCCTAAGGCCCACGCTACTGCTTATGTTATGATGGCGGTTCGTGTGGCGTGGTATAAAGTCTATAAGCCGTTAGCGTATTATGCTTCTTATTTTTCCATCCGTTGCGTTCAATACGATCTAGCGGTTATGATTAATGGTGAACAAGCTATTATAGATAGACTTGAAGAGTTTAAACGAAAAAGGTATAATTATAAAGCAACTGGCAAAGATCCAATGACGGCCAAAGAGGAGGAGCAAGAAAAAACACTCTTTATCGCCATTGAAATGCTAGAGCGAGGATATTCTTTTGTAAATATCGATCTTTATCGTTCCGAAGCAACAACCTTCGTGATCGATGAAGAAAGGAAGGCTTTGATTCCTCCCTTTGCCGCTGTTGATAACTTAGGTGAAAACGCTGCTATCAGCGTTGTCGAAGCGCGTAAAGATGGAGAATTCTTGTCAAAAGAAGATCTTGTGTCCAGAACACGTTTGAATTCACAGAATATGGCTTCTTTAGAGGAATTACATGTGTTGGACAATTTGCAAGAAACCAATCAAATAGATTTATTTTCCTTTGAATTTTAGCTGCGATATGCAGCTTTCCCCGGGATGTAGCACAGCTTGGTAGTGCGCTTGGTTCGGGACCAAGAGGTCATGGGTTCGAATCCCATCATTCCGACCATTAGCATATTAAAAGCCCGATTTTACGGGCTTTTTTCTGTTTTTTTGGAATGAAATCAATTTTTTGTGCGTTTTTCGTGCGTTTTTACAGCCCAAAAAATCGCGCAAATTTTAAAGTTTTAATTTCGATATCACATCAATTGCCATTACATCTTCGCTAGGATACAAATGGCCATAACGATTCCAAGTTTCGTTCACTGTAGAGTGGCCCATGAGTTTTGATATGGTTTTAATGCTGATACCCTGGTTGATCATCAAGCTTGCGAATGAATGTCTGAAGTCGTGAACTCGAATGCGGTGTAAGTCGGCATGTTTTGCAAATTTTCGATTGAATTAATCGAGCGAGTTGTCCATAAGTGGGTGAATGGTTCCGCAAATATACCATTCTTCATTGAATCCATAATAATTTTCTTCATAAATCTTTTTCCATTCTTCAAGTAGTACTTTTATTTGATTACAAATAGGAATAGTCCGATTACTACTTTGATTTTTTGGTGGAGTAGTCACAAATAAGACTCCCTTTGGCTTTTATGAAATGCTTTTATTAACTATAAATCGATTTTCCTTAATATCCTTCCACTGAAGAGCATTAATCTCTACCTTTCAAAGACCTGTGTAGAATGCAATTGTAAAGAATAACCGATACCGAGAAGTGCTTAAGGAACTATCTTCGTTTGATAATGAAATCATACTTTTTTCATATTTTAAGAAGTCTTCATAAGTATAAAATAACTACTTTATTTATTTTTCACTTTTTTGGTCTCACATCAATTACAACTCAACAATTTGATGTTTTTTGAAATTGCTTAATATAGTGGAAGATAAGGCAATTTATGATAAAATTATTATATAAGGGTGATTTAATGCTTATTGAAGAAAAATACAAGATTGTATATGAAAATAATAAAAGATATTATGTGTTTGATATGCTCATAACTCTTCCAGTATTGGATAACGTTGTTCCATATTTTTTTAAGTATAGAGATATTGAAATATACGAAGCATCTTGGAATAGAATGACAATTAAAATTTTGGAAGAAATAGACAAACTTAATCCAAAATCTGAAGAAGAATTGCTAGGTATAAGTTACTTTTGGTCAAAACAAGACGTTTTCACTAGAAATAAAAAAACAAATCATTCTACTTTTAAAAATCTATTTTTAAATACTAATCACTCATCTACTCATGCGATGATGAGTATTCAATGTTTATTAAAGGCTTATAGTATTAATCTATCAGAGTGTTATTTTTTAGTAAGGAAACATCCTGTGGCTGAGCCAATTGAAGTTAGAGAATATTATAGAAATGAAACTATAGCCAAGTTTAAAAAATGCCTAGAACTTAATGGATTTAAACAAGAGCGAATTAACAATATTATAAAAAATTTTGATTATATTAATAAATTTTTAAATAAAGTATCATCAGGATATATAGATTTCTTTTTGTTTGATGACTATTATTGTTTTTCTAATTATAAAAGTAAAACATTAGAAGTAATTCAAAGAAAATTTAAAACAGATGATAAAACTTATATTGTTATTAAAAGATGTTTAGGCTATTTAGATGATTTTTATAAAAACTCAGATTACTATGTATGGTTATCAAATAATAGCGTCGATCCTTCATTAGTTGAGCTATTTGAAAAAGAAATTAACTTTTTATTTAACAGCTTAAAAACAAACATTCTTGTTGCAAATAAACTGTTTGGAAGAATGATACTGATTCACAAAAATGAAATGGTGAGTTTAGGCAAAATGAATAATTCTGTGGGATTATATAAAATTTGTAGTATATTACTAAAAACTAAATTTTATTTTAAAGAACCTTATATCTCAAAAGAACCAATTATGGACTTAACAAATGATCAAATTATATATTCGTATGCCTATTCGTTAGAAGAATTCACAATTAATGATCTAAGCAATTATGCAGAAAAAATGCATTTAAAAAAATTAGATAATTACTTGGCCTTTATAAATGATTCGGCTGATGATTACGTGCAGGTGGATAGGGATAGATTAATTTCAAAAAACATACTAAAAATAAATGATGATTTGCTAAGGTTAATTAAGAAAGAATTGTTATTTTATATAAATAGTTTTGGAAAAATAGACAGTGAAAAATACTGTGGCTTTTCTGCCTTACCAAAGATTAATTTCGAATGGAATAAATACTTACTAATTGGAATAATAAGAAGTTACTTTATGGATAGTTTTGAAATAGAATATACAATTAATAATTATAAAAAATTGGCTTATATCATAGATATACAAAGGAAATTGTAGACACAATATTTAAAAATTATTTAAAAATATTACAAAAATATTAGAAAATTATTGCGAGTTTCCTTTTTAAATATTAGAATATAATTGAGATTAGGACAGGAAGCGAACATATGGAAAACAAAAAAGAAAATTTTAAACGGATCTCAGAAAATAGGGTTTCTAAAATTCTTACAATGTTATCTCAACTTACAAATTTAAGCAATTCATCTTTTTATGAATATAGTGACGAAGATATAGAAAAGATTTTTGAAGCAATATCAAATGAAGCACAAAAATCTAAAGAATTATTGCTAAGAGCCAATGATAAAAAAAGAAAAAATAAAAGATTTGAATTATAGGAGAGTAATATATATGAGCAGTATTAAATGGAGATTCCCAGCAAGTAATCATGGAGAAAGAAAAGGAATAAGTAGCGGTGATACAGAAGCATTTAAAAAATCACCATTCCAAGCATTTGCAAGAGAAGTATTGCAAAACTCAATTGATGCTCGTGCATCAGATGAAGAACCAACGGTTGTTGAATTTAAAGAATTTAAAATAAACACAGATAAGATTCCTGGTATTATAGAACTGAAAGATTCTATAAGGAGATGTATTGAATTTTGGAGCCATAAACCAGACTATGTAGTTGAATATAACGGTATGATGGAAATTTTAAAACAACCTCTAATTAATTGTTTGAGAGTAAGCGACTATAATACGACTGGATTGATTGGCGTTGATTCAACAAGTCAAGCAAATAATAGTTTTCTTGCTTTGACAAAGGGAACTGGAGTTTCAGAAAAGAACGGATCGATGGCCGGCGGTTCTAAAGGGGTTGGTAAAAATGCCGTTTTTCTAATGTCAGCATTAAGAACTGTATTTTATTCTACTAATGCTAATCGGAGCATTGATGGTCGCCAAGGCTCATTTAAGGGGGCTATTGGTGTTGCTGAATTAGTATCAGGTTATGTTGATGATAATGACTGTGAAAATAGAGATTATACACAAGGAACAGGATATTTATCTTGTGACGATTTGAATAATGCATTATCTTATACTATTGCTCTAGATTGTTCTCAAAAAAATAGGAACATAGAATATGGTACTGATATTTATATACTTGGTTTTACAAGTGGCGATGAATGGGAAAAAGAAGTAATAAACAGCATCTTAGATTCCTTTATGTCTACTATTGTAAGAGGTGAATTGGAAGTAACAATCAATGATCTGCAAATCTCAAAAAGCACCGTTCAAAACATCGTGTACAATGAAAATATAATTTATAAGAGTCAACGCGCTAATATAGTTTCTCAATATAGATTATTAACTGATGGTGAAAATGTTCATGTTTATGATATAGATATAGATATAGATACAGAATATCGTAGTTGTCAATTGTACATTTTGCCTTATCCTAAGTCAGAAGACATGTTTGCTACACATAAATGTGCAATGATAAGACATCCATTAATGAAAATTAAAGATGAGCCTTTAGGATCAAGTTTTAGAGTTTCTGCAATGTGTATTATTGGTGAAGGAAGATTAGGAGAAGCATTAAGGGATATTGAAAATCCTCAACATATAGATTGGGAACCAAAAAGAATAAAAGATAAATCTCAAAGAAGAGAAATGGAAATTGTTTTAAGAAGTATTAAAGAACAAATAAAACAAAGAGTAATTGAGTGTCTACAAATAGGCGACAGTAACCCCTTAGATCCTAATGGTGCAGGGGATTTTTTACCAGATATAGATTTAGGCGATGGAAAATCAGAATCTAACGGAAATCAAATTCCTGCAGAAGCAGTTTCAGTATCAAAAATTAGAGAAAATATTTATTTAGAAAATAACACAAGAATTCAAAATGATGACGGAAGTGGCCTAGAACCTGACATTGGCGAAGTCGATGAAAATAATAATGGACTTGTTCAACATCCAGTTGGAGAAAACGAAAATGATGGTCAAGGTAGACATCCTGGCACAGAGGAAAGTGGAGAAAAAGAAGGGGATAATGTTATTTTCAAAAGAGCAAAGTTGTCAGGTGTTAGATATAAGGTAATTTCTATTGATAAAAACAATGGTAAAATTAGAGTGATATTTACTGCTCCTATAGATCATGAAAATTGCTATTTAAATATTTCAATGCTTGATGATGTGAACAACGCAATGCCAATTAACATTACAAATATGAAATGTAATGGTTTAGAGATTAAAGGAAATAATCCGTTAGAATTTGGGCCATTTAGTATCAAAACAAATCAAAAAATAATATTAGATGTATTTACTGAGGTAAAAGGATATTTTGGAAGTGAGGTAAAAGTTATATGCAAGTAAAAGGTAAAATATTTCCATATCCAGTAATAAATCACAATAAGAATTATTCTAATTTTGCCGAGAGTGATTTTAAAATAATGTTTGAACCAATTGAAGATGAAACATCTTATATTTTGAAGAATTGTTATTTTGAAACTGAAAGCAATTTGATTAATAGTCTTTTTGACGAGGGTAAAATAGATATTGTATTAATTATTGAATGCTCGGATACAGTATATCGTAAATCTTTTTCTATGAGTAAAATAGGTCAAGATATAAGACTGTTAAAAGTAGATTTTACTGAAAAAGTTGATATTTCAATGTTTGCCTATGCTAAAGATAACTTCACTTTAACATCAGACGAATTTGACGAAGATTATAGAGACATCAATTTTGAAATTGAAAAATATGATATAATTGGTGCGAACGATGGATACAATATTAGATTTAAACACGAAGAAGCAGAGGACAATTTGGTACAATCTATTTTTTCCGTTGTTCCAAGTGAAAATATAGAAGATGGAGCTTATACTGTTGAATGCGATATAGGAAGAAAAATTGCAATTAATCTTTCTATTAATGACTATAGCAATTACAAAATAATCTATACAGTTCCTACATACAAAGAAGTTTTCTTTAATATGATTTTGGTCCCAGCATTAATAGAGGGATTATCATTATGTAAATTTGTTTTAGAGGATGAATCAAAAGATATGGATGATATTGGAAATCAATATCCATGGTTCAGATCTATTCAAACTGCGTATTTAAAATTAAAAGGGATCGAATTAACTATTCAAGATTTTAAAAATAGTTCGCCTGTATTTTTAGCTCAGGAATTATTGGGAAAACCATTAGGCTTTGCATTAAAAAATTTAGTACATGAAACAAACAAAATCGAAGGAGATAACGAAAATGAGTAAAATTCACATTAAAATGTTAAGTGAAGACGCTTTAATTTATTTAAAGAAAAACTCAGAAATTGTTGCGAAAAAAGTAAGTGAACAGTCTTCAAATGAATGGATTTTTAAAGATTTTCCACAACCTATGTTTGTAGAAAAGAAATTTGAAATTGAAGATTTTAATTTAGAAGATAATCCAGAATCTACAAATAAAGTTCTAGACTTTGATAATTCTATTAAGATTTTTGAATCTTTAAATTCATTACCGAGATATATTCTTTCAGATGAAAGATTCTGGCTCTGGTTACATTTTGATAAGTTCTATAATATAGTAAGAAATATGATGAAAATTAACGGAAAATCCACCATAGAAAATATGTGGATGCATACTCAAGGAGTTAGAAGGGGCTTAATGTTTGGAGTGCTTTCAAGGTGCTATTTTAGAGTTGCATTAACAATTGATGATTCTGCAGAGGATAAATATGCATTAACTAGATGGGTAATTGATGATCCACTTAGGTTTAGGGAACTATCTTGGAGATCATTTTCATCAGAAGTGCATTTGGTAAGAGGTGCTATAAAAGGAGAAAAGCGTGCTGTTGATGAAAAACCAGAGCTTGAAAAAAACAAATATTATCTTGAAATTGCCAAATACATTCATGCTATTGGTAGTGTAAGGCTTTTAGATGTAATTTCAGAGGAAGATATTTCAAATATGGTATATGAAAAAATGATTGAATTTATGAATGGAGTTGCAGAATAATATGAAACCATTTGTAAAGTGGGCAGGTGGGAAAAGGCAAATTTTAAATAGGATTCATGAGTTTATTAATGATTCTGTTGAACCAGATTCTACTTACACATATATTGAACCTTTTTTAGGTGGAGGAGCCGTATTTTTCTCTAAAATGCCATGTAAAGCTATTATCAATGATTTAAATGAAGATTTAATTAATGCGTATATGGTTATTAAATCTGATAAGTATGAAGAATTAATAAATCTGCTTGATGGACATGCAATAGCATATAAAGACGATCCTGACGGATACTATTATGAAGTAAGAGCATGGGATAGAGAAGAAGGATGGCCAAACAATCATACTAATGTAGAACGTGCGGCAAGAATGATTTTTCTGAATAGAACTTGTTACAATGGACTTTATAGAGTCAACGGTAGAGGACAATTTAATACACCAATTGGTCGATATAAAAATCCAACTATATGTGATAGAGAAAATATAAAAGCTATACATGACTACTTATCTTCACCTGAAAATGAGATAACGATTAAAAATGAATCATATGAAGAAGTCATTAAGCTTGCTAGAGATGGCGATGTTATTTATATAGATCCCCCATATGATTATGAAGATGATGATGGATTTACTAAGTACCAAATGGCTGGATTTACTTTTGATGACTTTGTAAGACTTAAAGAAGAATGTGATAAAGCATTAGATAAGGGTGCATTTGTTATTATTAGTAATAATGCGACTCAAAAAGTTCTAAGTTTATTTGAACAAGATCCGAAATATAAGATTTTTTATGATGTAAGTGAATTTCCTACTTTAAGAAATATTAATTGTAATGGTGCTGAAAGAAGAACAGGCAGAGAAGCAATTTTTTGGGGGATGAATAATAATGTTCCATTTCCACAAGCAAATAATATGAAGAAAATTATAAAGCTTCTCATGACAGGCGAAAGTATTTTAGACGATAAAGAAAATACAATGAAACTTATTGAAGTAAATTCTACAAGACAAGTAGCATATTATTTTTCTGCATTACAATTTTTTAAATATTTAACACACGACAAAAAGTTTACAGAATCAGCGCTAGCTATTGTAGGTAATGAAAAGGAAATTAAAGAAGATATTTATAGTCAATTAATAAAAAATGATTTATTTAAAAATTTTTATGATAAATATTTCGATTCAAGAATAATTGACATAAATTATATCAAAGAATATTTAAGGAAATCCAAATCGGATTTGTCAGAATCTACTATTAATAGAAGAGCATCAACTATTAAGGCATGGGTCGAATGGATGTTTATCTATTTAGATGAAAAAGAACAATATTCTAAGATGTAAAGAGTTTTATCGCCACAATTAAAAAAGAATCAAGTAAGTTATAAACAATAAAAAACTTTTGAAATGATAAACTTAAGCTTTGGATTAAAGCGTTATTTTCAAATTGGTATTATAACATTCTGCTTTTCATTTTTATTGGTATTTGAGCAGTCTGCTCGAGACATTTTAGAAATAATCACTCTGTTATCAAAATAATAGAGTGATTTTTTCATATGAAAAGCAGAGCAGCATTGAAATTAATTGTTTATATTGCTATATTAAAATTGACAAAAAATTATTCCTAGAGGAGGTTAGTATTAGATAATATTACTATTACTCAACTGATATGAACAAACACACTATTGATTTAAAAGAAACAATTGAATATAAAAAATATTTTAGTGCTTTATTGTTAATTACTATTGTTGCAATTATTTATGTGCTCGTAATAATATCTGTATGTATAAGCTTCGCATTTTCTATGCCATTTGAATATTCAATTGCTTTTATATTTGCTACTGCATTAGTGTGCTCGCCATTTATATTTGTCTTTGCGCACTATATAATAAAATTTAGCAAAAAAATTGCTAATATGAAAAAAAGCTATAATGATTATATAGAGTTAATAATTAATCTAGGCTCTCCCATTGAGATTAGATTTAATAAAATTAAGTATTTAATAAAAATCACATTAAATGATAATGAACACTATGAAATTGTAACAGATGCTTATTCAAGAAGTAATATACAAGGGAGCAAAATGTTAATTGGATTTAATGAAAAAGATAAAAGTATCATTTTTATGAAAAATATATAAACGATTGATTCGGCTATGCTAAATAATGTTTTTAGTGTAAATGTAATAATAACTTACATAATCTCTATCTTTTGTAATAAGTTTTGCAAATGAGTTTTATATTGAAATTAAGTGCTTTAATAGGAGGCGGTAAATTTGAAGTGGTATAACAAAATTTTATTAGTCTTTTTGATAATTTTAATGTCGCCATTAGTTGTATTAGCCTTGATATGTTTCTGGATTTCAAGACCCTTTGTGGCAATTTATGATCGCCATGCTTATAAAAAATCTCAGTACTTTAAAGAGTTTAGAGTCCCCTATTCTAAAATGATTTTTAATAGCAATAGCTTCATCTTTTATAATTATGCCACTAATGAGGGCTTAGCAATTAAATATGTAAGACAAAAAAATTCTTTTGAATACTTTGTCTTCGAGAATCAAGCTTTTATTTTTCCTGACTTTAGTACAATTGAATATAATACGGAGAAACAATATTGGGAAGTCGTCTATATAAAAAACGATAAGGAATTATATCGGCTTTCATTAGATGAATGGCTTGATAAACAAACGCAATTATTTGATAAAAAGATAGATTTGCCTATAAAAGTTTTAATATCAAGAAATTATTTTGAGGAAGAATTTCTTGATATAGATAGTCTCCCTAGTTCGATCTATGTTATCAAGAATTATTATAGTGCATTTAAGGATGAAAACAGAGAATTGTTATCTTTTCTTCCAAAAAGCACAAAGGTGTTATATGAAATGATGCGAAAAAATGAAAAACTAGGTGGTAAATTCGAACTAAAGGATGACGAGCAGCTCATTGTTTGGACTTTTGAAGATGTAATATATGAAATTGAAATAAATAAAATTGAAGGATTTTTTGGCGTTTTAAAAAATAATAAATCACGATCGGAAATTACTCATTGGCATCCCGATTGTAATGAAATATATGATGATATTTGCAATATCGGTGAAAAAGGAAATTTGCTAATAATAGAATCATGCTTAGGATCTTCACGAATTTTATACATTGGGAAGGTTGAGAATTGTACTTATAATCGAAGAAAAAAGCATTTAGGTAAAATTTATTATTTTGAATCAAAATAATAAGTCATATCTTTTTTGTCAGAAAATAATAAAAATATTCATTGTTTTTGTCATAATTTTGAGATGTATTCGATTAAACATATTCCCCAATTATCAGAAATTATCATTTCTTATTGGCTTTTCATTTTGATTTTTCGCAATTTGGTAGAATGATTTCGATATGAACTATTATGAATTTATTTTTGTGGCAATTTTAGCATCACAAGATAAATCTAAAGCATATTTTGATTTTATAAAAATAATATCTTTAAAAGAGAAATGCTTGGCTTTAGATGCTAATTACATTTTGTTTGATATTCTAACCATAAATTTGTTTTTTTCCTTTATATCATTTTCTTTTACGAAATAACATAATTGACAAAAAAGATTTATATATTTCATTGAAAAAAAGCATTTGCTAGAATATAATGATACTAGTAAAAAAACGGGTTTTCACATGTTGTAATGGATATTTTTACCTTTTTTGCTTAAAAATATAGAAAGGAATATGGTTGATATGAAAAAGTATATTAAAGTTGGTCTTATCATTTTGCTATTAATTGGTCTTCCCATAGGTGGATATAGTTTAACATTTCATTTGGTCTATAGAACCTATTTAAGCCGTGATTATCAAATGAATGAAGTTATAAGTCATTTGAATTTAAATGAAAAAGTTAATCGTATGGATGATATAATGATGAAAAAAAATGATGATATTTATGTAAGTCTTGTTATAGAAACTGTTTTTAATCCAGGAGAGATCGAAAGATCCAATGTTTTCATTGATTTGGATTATAATTCCACAACCACATATTTTAAATATCGAGATGGTGAAATGAACTTAGATTGCTTTGATAAGCAAGAAAAAAGAACCGGTACGTTCGAGGATTTTATGGAACAAATAATGATATTTAAACCTGATTATTCCTTGGCAAACTATAGATCATCTATGCGAGATATCAGCTTAGATAAGTATAACAATACAGTGGATGTTCATTTTGATTTTCCTGAAGATTATGAAGTTGACTTTTCTTTACCCTATGTTGGATTTACTTTGAAAATAACAGATTTGCATTGTTATTACCAATACCACACGCATTATGCCAGAGGAAAAGATTATTTTTCTGATTACGAACTTTATTTATATATTATATACAATTATTCAGGTAAATCCGGAGATGATGAAATTGAGATAGGCTATGGGACATGGCTACGCAACAAAGGTCGCTTAATTGCGGAAGACGACATTTATCGATTGTTCAAATAAATATAAAGGGAGTAAGTTATGAGCAAAAAGTTAAAGCTTTCATTTATAATGCCAATAGTTTTATGCACAATATTAATTAATTTCAGTGATTTATCAAATACAAATAGTGAAAATGGCAGTGTAAATAATGATAATATAAGAATTCAAAGAAGGAATGTCACTTCCAATAATTCTTCTATTTCTTATGTTGATGATTATATAGAACAAAGTTTTAAAGAAGTAGAGCAAGCGGAAATACCGGATGAATATCTAGATAATAGTTCTTCTGATTCTTCAAATCCTAATGTTGATGAATCGATAAGACCTTCAAACTGGTATTATGATAATGGCCACACAGATGACAAGAAAGAAAAAGCTAATATAATTAATTATAAGAATGGCTTCATTATAGGAACTTTAAATACTAATGATAGATGGACTCAGTTTTGGCATGGAATAGGCGAAAGAGATGAAGATTATTATAGGTTTTCAGCAAGGGAAAAACTAGAATATACATTTGAATTTGTTAATCCTTCTGACTATCATATAAGAATCTTAAAATTTGGGAGAGATGAGTTTATTTGTAGCGCACAATCTACATTTTCTATTGAATTAGAACCAGCTACATATTATTTGCATGTTTACACTAACAATACGTCAGCAATAGTCAGTGAGAATTATACAATTACTTATACCTCTCAAAGAATATCTAATTTGAATTCGTTCGATATGAATGACGCTAATAAAGCTATTTATAAAATGGCAATATGGGAAAATGAAATTTGGCCTTCAAATTCAACGAGATGGAAATATCCAACAAGTATTCTTCGCAGATATGAAAAAACAAGAAGAAACACAACCACTACTGGATATTTTGATCCTCTATTTTCAAATGGTAATAATGATTTAACGCCTACGGATGAAATATTTTTGGATTCTATTATTTTTATATGGGATAAAAATATAGCTGTCGAAATTAGTGAATTTTTGGTATTGTTATATTATGAAACTGAAGAAGTAATGAAAGAAAAACAAAAACAAGAAGCAAAAATTAAACTATTGTACGATGGAATAGAGTTATTAGTTGAGTTTGTTTTTTCACCATTTGAAAGCATTGTAAAAGCATTTACTATATCAAATTATGCTTATAAAGTTATCAAATCAATTTTTTCTGATGGCATGGATATTGACTATGATATTATTGATGGTTTAAATTCCTGCAGATTTGGAGCATTTATTGGAAGTTTAAATTCTGCTTGTGGATGGCTTGCTAATTCAACTGATGAAAACAATTATTTAAGCATTCCAAGATTCTTTTATTTTGAAGAGGATACTATATTTTCGAGTAGCAAATATAAATTGTATTATTGGTATAGAAATTATATTTTTTATCCACAACAATTATCAATATTATATGATTTTAGAGCATCAGGAAATATTTCTAATATTCAAACATTCGGAGATTTAAATAGTTATTATGGTAACATTACAGCTTTTGAATCATATAATGAGTTTAATGATTATATCAATGGACAATATGATAATGGTGATTCCGCAGAAGAAACAGATTTTCATTCATATACTGAGCATGAGATTTACAATGAATTTTATCATAAAAGCACATGTGATTGTGGTGCTATAAAGCTTAGTGAGCATTCGTATGATTTTATCGATGGAATCTATAAGTGTGTTGTTTGCGATTATGCATTAACTATCGAAACGGATACAATTTCTATTTCCGATTATGGCTATTCTGGCCAATACTTATTTGATCCAGAAACAAAAGGAATCATAACGCAAAAAGGTGATTTGGTAACCACAAATAGGCTAAGGTGTGGAATTATAAATGGCAATTTAACCCTGTCCGCAAAAAGAAAAGACGCAGGAACTGCATATCTTGAATATCATTTTGCTAAAAGTATTATTGAATTGAAATACGATTTTGGTCTTTGGAGCGAAAATGAGTATCTTATTGAAAATTCATCAATACGCTTAGAAGGTTATGATGAGGATGATTCTTCTTGGTATACTATAAGAGAGTTTTCAGCAAAAAGATTGTCTACTAGTTATTCTGAACTAAATTCTTATACTGATGTCTTGGTTATACCGACAAAATCATTTAGATTTATTGTAGAAACAAATTCGGTAAATAATGATAATAATCGTGGTCGAGTTGTAATAGGCAATATTGAAGTAACTAAATTGGTTAATGAACATATACATCAATACACTACTTTTGAAAAACATAACAATAGCACGCATAAAGAAGTATGCTCATGTGGAGATTATAAATATGATAACCATATGACAGGGCCAACTTATAAAGTTGGATCGAAAACGTATGCTAATTGTTTAGAATGCGGACAGGTAGTAGATGTTAGCTCAGCAATTATTGTAACGCCTTTTTCAATTGCAAAAGGCGATGGAATGTTTATTTAAATCATTGGTTCGCCCTTGATTTCACATGTTGTAATAGATATTTTTATCTTTTTTAATTAAAAATATGGAAAGGAATATGGTTAATATGAAAAAGTATATTAAAGTAGGTCTTATCATTTTGCTATTAATTGGTCTTCCCATAGGTGGATATAGTTTAACATTTCATTTGGTCTATAGAACCTATTTAAGCCGTGATTATCAAATGAATGAAGTTATAAGTCATTTGAATTTAAATGAAAAAGTTAATCGTATGGATGATATAATGATGAAAAAAAATGATGATATTTATGTAAGTCTTGTTATAGAAACTGTTTTTAATCCAGGAGAGATCGAAAGATCCAATGTTTTCATTGATTTGGATTATAATTCCACAACCACATATTTTAAATATCGAGATGGTGAAATGAACTTAGATTGCTTTGATAAGCAAGAAAAAAGAACCGGTACGTTCGAGGATTTTATGGAACAAATAATGATATTTAAACCTGATTATTCCTTGGCAAACTATAGATCATCTATGCGGGAGATCAGCTTAGATAAGTATAGCAATACAGTGGATGTTCATTTTGACTTTCCTGAAGATTATGAAGTTGACTTTTCTTTACCATATGTTGGGTTTACTTTAAAAATAACGGATTTGCATTGTTATTATCAATATTATATGCCTTATGCTAGAGGGAAAGATTCTTTTTCTGATTACCGTCCTTATTTATTTGTTATATACAATTATTCAGGCAAATCCGGAGATGATGAAATTGATATAGCTTATGGGAAATGGCTACGTAACAAAGGCCGCTTAATTGCGGAAGACGAACAATGATGTTTACAATGAATATGAGGATATAGCTATGAAAAAGTATATTAAAGTTGGTCTTATCATTTTACTATTAGTGGGTCTTGCTATAGGCGGATATGGTTTATCATTTCATTTGGTCTATAGAACCTATTTAAGCCGAGATTATCAAATGAATGAAATTATAGATCATTTGGATTTAAGTGAAAAAGTAAATCGTTTTGATTGGATACATCTACGTAAAAATGATGATATTTATGCAAGCGCTACAATAGAAACTGTTTTTAATCCAGGAGAGATCGAAAGATCCAATGTCATCATTGACTTGGATCATCATTCTACTACAAATTTTAAATATCGAGATGGTGAAATGAACTTAGATTGCTTTGATAAGCAAGAAAAAAGAACCGGTACGTTCGAGGATTTTATGGAACAAATAATGATATTTAAACCTGATTATTCTTTGGCTAAATATAAATCATCTATGCGGAAGATCAGCTTAGATAAGTATAACAATACAGTGGATGTTCATTTTGATTTTCCTAAAGATTATGAAGTTGACTTTTCTTTACCCTATGTTGGATTTACTTTAAAACTAGCGGAATTTCATTGTAATTATCAATTTTATATGGGATTTGCTAAAGGAAAAGAGTATTTTTCCGATTATGATCCTTATTTATTTGTTATGTACACTTTTTCAGGAAAATCCGGAGATGATGAAATTAAGATATCTTATAGCACTTGGCTACGAAACAAAGGTTATTTGGTTTGGGAAGATGATTAATAACGTTTATTCTGAATATAAAGCGGATAGTCAGCTTTCAAAATTAGAGATGCTTAAAAATTTCAATGGAGGATTTAAAAGATGTCTTTTAAACGCGATGTTGAAAAGCGTTTTAAATCATCTATTTTTTTGCTATTATATTAATTAAACAAAGAGGGAGGGCTATTATGAGAAAAAAATGTAGCTTGTTGATGTTGTTTTTAAGCTTTCTATTGTGTGGATGCGAAATAGAAATTGTTACACCATCGTCATCCGATTTATCGAGCAATCAATCGAGCAATAGTGGAAATACTTCTTCAAATGGTACATCATCTATTGGCTTAACATCTTCATCAGCAACATTGATTGAGCCAACCAGCTCATTTAGTTCCTCTTTTGATACTAGTCTTAATTCCTCTTTTGTTGAGCAAGATTATAAGAAAATGCTATTAGATGGTAATGCATTAATGTCCAAGGTTAATTCCATCATTCAATACAGTACCGGTAATTATGGTGTTTTAAGCTGTGGCAATATTGATTTTGAATTTTATCGTGCTTATCGTTCAATTGATAATGGCGATATTGGCACCTTGTTTACTTCTACTTCGGATTATATGGATTATGCCCTTCCGGGAGCGTTTTATAATATTAATCCGATCTATGATATTCGCCGGATTAAAATCGAGTATTATATGAACGAAGGTGAAAACAATTCCGCATATTTGCGTTTTGGCGGAGATAAATTAACCACTTCGAGTGTTGGCTTACCATATAGTGAAACTTTGACATCGTTTGTCTTTGACACGAATCGCACTAATTATTTTAAAATAGAAACAAATGGTGCCGATTTGACCATTGGTAATATCATTTTATATTACAGCAATAATGATTATGGTTGGGGCACAGCCGATTATTTGGGATCTGGGAATGGCGCATATCGATTAAATCCGGTCCGCTATAGTGGCACTTTAATAAGCGGAGAGAGCAGCGTCAACATTCCCATGGCGATCGAAGCTAATGATAAGAATTATGAAGTTACTTCATGGAAAACCTATACTTATTATAGTTATGATGATGTAGTACAAAACATATCTTTGGCCGCTTCTGCCAGTTATGTTGATCCTATAGATGTCGCTAATTATTTCATTGCTTTTGGCGAGTATCCCGCTAATTATGTTTCGAAATCGAAATATAACTCCGCTGAGCAATATTTTGGAGATAAGACACGCTGTGTGTCCTCTTATTCACGAACCGATGGTTATGCTACCGCCGTACCTTATGCTGTTAATGATGGCAGTCTTCTTTATTATGAATGCGATATTGCTTTGGATAGCAGCTATTCAGGGTCTAATCGTGGCGTAGGTCGCGTTGTTGTATGGATCTATGGATTCCGTAGTCAAGGCTATGATGCTTCGCCGGTAGCGGTTTATACGGATGATCATTATGCAACTTTCCGAGAGTATTATAATAATGGAGAGTTTGGCGTAGCATTTAATGCCGAAAGATTGCGGGGAAATTATACTTGGAGTAGTCCGACAATTTTAAATTAGTGAATAGAAAATAATTTTTGAGTCCATATTAAGAGTGTAATTGATGACCAACATCAAGAAAGGAAAAATATGGAAAAACGAAAAGTAACATGTCGCCCATGTAAAGAGCAACATAATTGGGAAATTGAATCTCCCGAAGGACAAGTATTAAAAGAGCACTATCCTAATCGTGAGGAGTGTTTAAAGGCCGGATTAAAATACGCCGAAGAATGCGGATGCGATTTATGCGTTTGCGCAGCCTGTGATTCTGACGAAGGAAGCTATAAGAATTATCGATAAACGGAGAGGAAACCTCCGTTTTCTTTTTTTGGCAACCAAAAGTTGCTAGGGCATCGACTATTTTCAACCCAAAATAGGTAGCGAAAAAAATGATTTTCAACTAATATAAAAATGTTAAGGAGAAATCATTTATGAATATGGAAATAGCTGAGAGATTATATTCTTTAAGAAAAGAACATAATTATTCGCAAGAAGAATTGGCAAATATGCTAGGAGTTTCAAGACAAGCGGTATCTAAGTGGGAAAGAGGAGAGGCCTCTCCGGATACGGATAATTTAATAGCGTTAAGTAAACTATATCATGTGTCCTTGGATGAGCTTCTTTTTAGTAGTGAATCAAAGGATAATAAAATTATAGAGGATGATGAAAATGAAACCATTGAAAGAGATGAATGTGGTTGTCATCATACTTTTACTACTCAAGAGAAGATCTCCACCAGCATTACTAGCATTTGGGCTATTTTAATGGTGATTGCCTTTATAGTCGTAGGAAGCGTTTGGAATATTTGGCATCCAACGTGGATTTGCTTTTTATCAATTCCATTAGTAGGCTCTTTAGCGAACGCTATTCAAAATCGTAAGATAAGCCATTTTGCCTATCCGGTATTAGTCACAATCGTTTATTTACTAATCGGCTTTTTAAATTCAGGTTGGCATCCTTATTGGTTCTTATTTGTAACGATTCCTTTATATTATATGATTGCTAACGTGATCGATGGTAATAAGAAGTAAATCATATTCTACATATAGTTATTTTGTTCGCTATTTAAGCGATTTAATTTATATCCAACACCTTTGCTAATAAAATTGGCCATAAAAACGAAATACTTTCAGTTCCAGAAACGGCAAAAGAATCTTCTGCATCTGAGTTGAGAAACGTTAGTGATTAAATAATTAAAACTAATTTACCATCCGGCTATTAAAATCGGATGGTTTTTTCTTCTTTGATCGGTTTTATAAATAAGCTCTTTTGTATATTTTTTAATGAATTGCATATTTTCAATAGTATTTCAAAAGCAAAATTGCATATTTTTAATAATAACCGCCAAATGACATACTAAATGCAATAGAATAGATAAAAAAGAAAAATGTCAGACTAAATGCAGTTTGACAGACTAAACGCATCTTTTCTATTTTAAACTGCATTTAGTTTGTCACTTTGCGTAATCGCTCGAAAACGACATAGCATAAAGATTGAATTAATTTTTTGTAGGTAGAAGAAGAAATACTTCAGTCACATAATAA
>CAZOUY010000008.1:0-66892 GCA_964583155.1 uncultured Coprobacillus sp. | reverse complement strand
TATTATACTTCTTTTTCTTTTTTCCTTCTTTCGCGTTTACTTTGTCACTTAACAGAGGACAAATATTTTTTAGAATAATATTGACTTCTCGATCCTATAATGATAATATGATTAAGCAAATAAACGACGTGGAAAGAAGAGGCGCCCGCTTCTCACCCGATTTAGATTCTAAATGGGTAACATAACACGATGCAACTATGGTAAATTAACGGGCGCATTTCTGTGTCCGTTTTTCTTTGTAAAAGGAGGTATTCTTATCAACAAGTACAAACCAGTTCAATCTTCAAATCAACCAACGCCAAATGGTCAAAAGCGCCCTGAGAAAAATAATGGTGATCTCGTCAATGAAGCTATTCGTTTTCCGGAAGTATTGGTAATTGGCCCAAATGGTGAAGCACTCGGCGTGATGAATCGTTATCAAGCTTTGCAAAAAGCGGGCGAATACGATTTGGATCTTCTATGCGTTGCACCTCAAGCCCAACCACCGGTATGCAAAATTTTAAATTACGGAAAATATCGTTTTGATCAGCAAAAACGTCTAAGAGAGGCCAAAAAGAAACAGACCACTGTTGTTGTTAAAGAGATTCAGTTAACACCCGTAATCGGGCAACACGATCTTGAGACTAAGGTTCGCGCGGCGATTAAATTTTTTAATGATGGCAATAAAGTAAAGGTTGTGCTTCGTTTTAGAGGCCGCCAATTATCGCATATCGAAGTTGGAGAAGATGTTATGAACCGTTTTATTGCGCTTGTTGAAGAATATGCTACCATCGAGAAAAAGCCTGTTCTTGATGGAAAATTACTAACTGCCGTTTTAGCATCCAAAGTAAAAAAATAGGAGGAACATCGTATGCCTAAAATGAAAACCAAACGCGCTTTGGCCAAAAGAGTCAAAGTAACCGGAAGTGGAAAATTAAAAAGATGGTCAGCTTATACTTCCCATCTATCCCACAACAAAACTCATAAACAAAAAAGACATTTAAGAAAAGCCGGCTTAGTCCATGCAACCGATTGCAAGCGGATTAAGTATTGCCTCGGCAAATAGGAGGAATAGAAGATGAGAGTAAAAGGTGGAACCGTTACTAGAGCAAGACGTAAAAAAATCTTAAAGCAAGCGAAAGGATATTTCGGTAGTAAACATCGCTTATTTAAAACTGCGAAAGAACAAGTCATGCATTCTCTTCGTTATGCCTACATTGACCGTCGCTTAATTAAACGCGATTTCCGTAAATTATGGATCAAGCGTATCAATGCGGCTTGCAGAATGTGCGATATTAGCTATAGCAAATTCATGCACGGCTTGAGATTATCCGGAATTGAAATGAATCGTAAAATGTTAAGTGAATTAGCGATTCATGACTTCACCGCATTTGAAGGTCTTGTGGCCACTGCTAAAAAAGCTTTAGCGAAATAAAACGATTATTAAAAAGGGCAAAGCCGATATGTGCTTTGTCCTTTTTTATGCTTTATTTTCCTTAATCATCTGCAAATAATCCAAAGGCGTAAATCCCTGTTTTCGATAAAATTCCGCTACTCTTTTATTATCACTAGAATATTCCAAACGATATCTTGCCGCTTTTTTATTAGTTTCCAGCCATTGGAAAAACTGCTTTCCTAATCCTAAGTTCCGATAAGATTCGATAATATATAGCTCATCGATCCAGATCACTATTCCACCGGCTTCGCGTGAATAACTATTTAAAAGTAACGCATAGCCGACAATTTGTTGATCACATTCAAAAAAATATCCCTCAATGAAGGGTGAATTATTGATGATTTCTTGAAAGGCCTTTCGATGATAGTTCTCATCAATATCATGCAAAACAGCCTCCGAATGATAAAATTGCTTACTTAAATCTAAATAAGTCTCCCACTCCTCTGATCGCATTTTTCTTATAATCATATCAAAGCTCCTTATTTCATATTATATCCGGAATTGTCTTTCCCATTTGCAATATAAAAAAACAGTTTTCGTTATGAAAGCTGTCTTTTTTTATTTTTTATCCTTTAAGTCCACGCGATTGTCGATCCATATCCTCGACCACAATATCGTAAATCTCACCTAAGGTCGAGCAATATTCGAGAACCTTCCACGGCTCATTGGTATGAAAATGAATTTTGATTAATTCATCATCACCAACGGCCAATAAGCAATCGCCCTTCAAATTTTTTTCAAAATAATCGTTAATTTGATCCTCATCTAAATTTTTGCCTTCAATTAATAATTGTGTATCATAACGGTATTCTAGCATCGTTAAATCTCCTTTTTTTACTTTCTTAATTATAACATAATGAGATAATTAAGCAAGCATAGCGATCAAAAAAGCCCGCCGTTATCCATTTCCATATTTGATTGAAGAATCTTTATCATACCAAGCTCGTCTTATTCAATACAATGCTGCTAAGCGCTCCTAATCCGATGGCGAACAACACTCCACCGCCAAGACAAATGATGACATTCATTAAACTCGAATCAAGTGGTGTCATCATCGGTATCATAGTAAACAATAGCATACTAACGGCAAGAGATCCTAAAATCGATAGCCATAATTTTTGCTTACCGACGACACTTAAAAGAAGAGAGATTGCCACGAATAATGTGACCAAAAAGACCTTTGATAGCATGCAATAAACGATTCCACTTATGCCGGCTACTCCCGTATCAAAAGGAAGATTCGCTATCGTTCCGCCAAGCATCGCTCCGATAAAGTAAGCGATAATCATCATTGCGCCGCCTACAAATCCCACTGCGGTTTTGGAAAGACAATAATCGACCTTTTTGGAGCGAATAGTAAAAATATTCTTTGCATATCCGCTTCGGAAATCATCCCCCACAAAAAGACAAACAAATATGACAATCAAGAAATAGATCATATTGATGTTGCACACACTTGTCAAATCCATGCTCATCGCCGTGCCACTGGCCGATCCGATTGATTGCCAAACATTGGTGAAGGTCTCAATCGTCGTTTCAGCCCCAGTCACGGGATCTATCGTCGTTTCCGGCATCATCGTTGTCATCACCAAAATAAGAATAGGTATGATAAAGCTGACTCCAACCATGATATAGACAAGCGGCATCGTGAACATTCGGCGAAAATCCACCTTCAGCATGCTTTTTAGTTTTGTAGAAAATTTATTCTTTTCAAATCTAATTTCCATTATCGAACCGCTCCTTCCGCCATTAAATCAATATAGTACTCTTCTAAGCTGATCTTATCTGACTTTATCTCAGTGACCAATATGCCATTCTCATATAGGTATAATACGATTTCTTCAGCTTCGACAGCATCATAGATACGAAGATAATCCTTCTCTTCCGTAACGCGAGAATATTTATTCATAAGCAATTCTTTGGCTCTCAGCATATTATTGGCCTGCAATGCAACATATCTACGGCAATCGGCGTTTAATTCTTCCGCGGTCATTTCCTTTATCATTCGCCCATTACGGATAATTCCATAATGCGTCGCAATCTTTTCAAGCTCTCCTAAAATATGCGAAGCGATAACGACCGTGCAATGATAATTGTTGGTAATATCGACAAGTACTTCGCGCATAATTCGCATACCATCCGCATCAAGACCATTTATTGGCTCATCAAGGACGAGCAAAGCAGGATTGCCAAGCAAGGCCATGGCGATGCCGATACGCTGCTTCATACCTAAAGAGCAATTCTTGAATTTATTGGATGCCGAGCCTTCCATGCGCACGATTTTAAGTACTTTACGAACATCCTCTTCCGCATTGGCTAAGCCTAAATTTGCCGCTTGAAGAAGCATATTATTCCATACACTATAGTTAGGAAAGCATCCCGGAGCTTCAATAAGCACGCCTATCTTCGCTCGTATATCGGAATCTTTATAATCGTGTCCGAATAGCTTGATGGTCCCGCCATTAGGGACAAGCAAGCCACAAATCATTTTTTCGGTGGTCGACTTACCGGAGCCATTCTCACCGATAAAGCCATATATCGCCCCTTGGGGCACGGTCATATTCAAGCCATTCAACGCTTGCTTTGTTCCAAAGCTTTTCGTTAGATTTCTAATTTCAATTGCATTCATAATCCTGCCTCCTTTTAATAAACATCGCGCCTATAAAGAAGATAAGTGCCAAGTAGGTTATAAATAAGCGCCCAGATGATCGAATTCAGAAGACAAACCAATATAGCCATAGCATTAGCCGATAGACATGCATAGACCGACGAACCATAGAGGAAAATATTAAGCGCGGAGGAATTACCTATAACCGCGGCGGCCCCAATGACCGGAATACCGGTACCAATAAAAAAGCAAAGGGCAATGGAAATACCATAATATTTTCTGAAAATCACATTAATAAAGGTGTAAAGACTGGCCCAACCTAGGCTCATAATCATTTTGCCGATGATGGCGCAAATAAGAGAACCGACATTGACTTCAAAGGATAGTCCGGAAAACAATCCCGAAGCGATGCCACCGATAAGATAAGTGACGCACATACATGCCATTGAAAAAGCGCCGGCCAGGCTTTTAGACATCATATAATCTTGTTTCTTGGCATGAGTGGTAAAAAGCTGCTTAACATAACCGCTCTTATAGTCATGACCGATAAAAATGGAAATCATAATGCCACCGAAAATAAATACCATATTCATGTTCGCATATTCACCGATATCACTAACTATATATAGAGGTTTATTGCTAGCGACAATCTGCCACGCAGTGGAAAATAGCGGAGCTGTTTCACCCTCAGCGCTTAAGCTTCCCATGGAAACTAAGGCGGGAATAATAGCCGCAATTACCAGAAAAATATAAAAGATGGGTGTATGAAATAGGCGATAAAAATCGACGCCTAACATCCCCTTTAGTCTTTTAAAGAAGCTTGGAGATTCAAATTGTAATTGATGATAGACTTCCATTATTACATCGCCTCCTTCTTGGACATTAGTTCAATATAATACTCTTCTAAGCCAACCTTGTTCTTCGTGATTTCACTTATCACATGCCCGTTTTCCAACAAATACTTAACGATTTCTTCCGTATTGTCGACATCATATATTCGAAGATAATCATCCTCTTCTCTGACATCGCGAAATTTCCTTTTTAAAGCTAGCAAGGCTTTCGGCATATCCTTGGTCTTCAATGATACGAATACCCGGGATCGTGATTCCATTTCCTCCGCAGATAGCTCTTGAATCATTTTTCCTTGACGAATAATGCCATAATGTGTGGCAATTTTTTCAAGCTCTCCTAAAATATGTGAGGAAATCAAGACCGTACATCCAACGTTTTTTGTGATATCAACGAGAATTTCTCTCATAATTTTCATCCCATCCGTGTCCAATCCGTTAATCGGTTCATCCAAAATTAATAAAGCGGGATTACCTAAAAGGGCCATAGCGATACCGATACGCTGCTTCATGCCGAGCGAACAGCTCTTAAATTTGATCTTTGCATTATCTTCCATCCGAACAATTCGCAAAACTCTTTGAATTTCCGCATCCCGATCTTCGATTCCAAGATTGATAGCTTGCATCATCAGATTTTCATAGACGCTTGAGTTCGGAAAGCATCCGGCATTTTCAATCAGTGATCCCACCCGTGCGCGAACCCCGGCATCGGTATAATTCTTGCCAAACAATTTGATTTCCCCTCCATCGGGGACAAGATGGCCACAGATAAGCTTTTCGGTTGTCGATTTACCGGAGCCATTCTCACCGATAAAGCCATATATCGCTCCTTGTGGAACGGTCATATTCAAATTATCGACCGCGTACATGCCACGAAAGCTTTTCGATAGATTTCTTATTTCAATTGCATTCATGATTCTCTTTCCTCCTTTTTAAATATTTGTCCATATTGGACGGATCTTATGATTCGGCATCCATTTTATTTTTTTCTAAATTCTCTTCATAGTTAATTCGTGTTTGCGCGCGCTTGCCGTTGATAATCATGAAGGCCCCGATAATGATCGTCAATAAGCAAACTACGGCTCCGGTTATGGCATTCATGACGCTCCAATTCTCATCAGGAGCAAATGAATGAAACATCGCGGTTTGCAGTGCCAAAACGGAGACAAGCATATCGACAAGATTAATATCGCGGGCGGTCCGTACTGTCAAATCCTCCGACCTTTTGGCTTTAAAATAATTCCTTATAGCCATTACCACTTTATATGTCGTGTAGGTAGCAGCGGTATAAATCATAAGCCCTTCGTGCGCAAAAGTGGCGTCCTTGGCTACCATCTGCAAAATAGCAAAGGAAAGAGGAAAAGTAAGGAGGCATATCACAATTCCGCAATTACGATATATCTTCGCGCATCGGCGCTTTTCATCTTGTATGATGCTATTATCGACGCGTTTTCGCTTACCTTTATGATAAAAAACCACATATGCACGCATAATTACGAGCATTAAGTAATACCAAGCAAGCATGCCGTACCATAACGAGTCATAAGCGATTCCAAGTATCGCATAGAAAGCGGCATAGCCCGTGGTAATAATAAAAGAAATAATCGTAGAGACTATGGTTCGGAAATCGTAGTCCTTTAATCTTTGCGTAAGCTTAATTCTCTTTATTTTATTTTTAAAACTCATATCGTTCCTTATGTAAATTCGTATCAGTTTTTTTTAGCATCTTTAATTGCTTAGGGCTTCTTTTTCATAAGTTCTTTTTATGATTGCATTTATTCTAATGCGATCAATCATCATTGGCGTCAATTATTTCTGCGGCATACTTTGCATCTAGCCCTTTGGCCTTTAAAAATTCATTGAACTCGCGTGAAAGCTCATCAAGAGGATACTCCAACTCGTCTTGAGATTTTGTTTCCTCACATTGCCCGCTACATGGAGCGGTTATATGAATGCCTCCTTGAGCTTTAGCGATATTGGCTTTTGTCTGCGCCTGGATTCTATCGACGGCCTCTGCTGTTTTTTGAGAGGCTTCCCTTGCGCCTTTTTTAAGATGCTCAATGACGAGCTTGACTTTCGCCTTCAAGCCCTTCGTATGCAGAAATTCACTAAATTCGGGATTGGCTTCCCTTGATTGTTTTTTAACTCTTTCAAGATTGGCTTTATCCGCTTCTCTTTGTCTTGCGGCACTTTCGGCCATATCGGCAAAGGCTACTTTAAATTTGGCCACGATGCCTTTGGTGTGTAAGAATTCTGTAAATTGCTTACTGATTTCTTCATAATGATGACTATTGTTTTGTTCCATTTTTCTTATTCTCCTTATTCTTATAATTTTCCGATTCTTCTCGGCATGAGCTAGAAGTGTCTTCCATTGCTCCTCATAGCTGGTCAACGCCATAAATTCGTTCAAATCATCCATGGTCAATGCTGTTATATCTTCAACTGGAAGACTCTCATTTACTTGTTCTTTGTTTTTCATCGTTTTCTAATTTTTATTTTTGACTTTCAATTATTCAAAAAAGATAGATAGGTTAATTTCATTCATTACAAAACGAAGAAATTTCCTTAATTATGCCATCTAATAATAATTCGATTTTTTTCTTTTCACTCGCCCCGCAGTAGCACATACTCGAAATAGTGGTTTCACCTTTAAATGATGAGATGGCGATCGAAAAATACGGAGCTTTGTTTAAACCGCTATAACCGACAACTCTCTTGATTGTGATACCATCGAAATTCACTTGATTATCATCGATTAATCCTAGATTAGTATAGTCGGTAAAGGGACTTGTATTCATACCACCATAGAGCTTCAAAAACTTATCAAGTGTCATTTTTTCATATTTCGATACGAGAAGAAATGGTCCAGCGATATCATTCTTTGTTCGCTTCTGCTTCAGCATTTTTTTCGTAACTAATAGAAGACTTGCGGAAAAGCTTTTTCTGATGTCAATCTTGACATTAAGATTATAGGTTCCCGTAAGATTTGCAATTCCTATGCACTCTTTTGCATATTTACGCAAATCAACTGTGCATGGAATATTGATTTTTTGACGATCATAAAGCCTACTAATCGCACGAGCGTATGCGGTAAGAAAAACATCGTTTAATGTTGCTCCCTGCGCCTTTGCCAAAGCGTGGACTTTCTTCATCACTTCTAAATTTATGGCTCTTTCCACAAGGTTAATGCTAGGATTAGAGACGCTTTCATAAACCTTCTTATTCTTATAGCTGGAAATCATTGAGCATAGCATTTTGATGGTCATCATAGAGGTGCCGGTTAATTTTTTCGTAAGATGAGAAAAATCTCTATTCATTAGATGACATAAATCGTCCCTATTCTTTCCGTTATAAAAATCACAGAGCAAATAGATCAATTTTTTGAAGCCACTTCCATCGCATAATAGATGACTGATAGTGATAAATAGAGCGTTCTTGGAAAGCGTAAACTGAACAAGCTTTTCACTGGCATCAAGTGACATTGTCAATAAATCTTCACGCTTTGATTCATTATCAAGCGTCAAAAGATTCTCGATAATAAAATCCTTGTTTTCAATAAATATGTTATTTCCGCTATCATAATGGCATTTTAGAAGCGGAAAGGCTTCAACCAATTTATTCAAAGCAGATTTAAATCTGATCAAGTCTAGATTTCCTTCGAATTCTATCAACTCATGAATAAATGGCTCATGATATTTGGTATTGATATATTGCATTAGATCAAGAGGTTGAACTATGTAACTCATTAATATTCTCTCCTTTCTCTGATTTTATTGTAGGTTTAAGAGAGGGAAAACACCACGACATAAAAACCGAAAAGTGTTGGTTTCTAATTTAATTTTCGTATATTATATTTATATAAAATTGTATTAGAAAGGAAAAAAGAAAGAATATGAATCGTTCCGAATCTAAATTCAAGCACACTGCCGATAAAATGAATAGTGCACTTATATCTTTATTAGAGACCCAAGATTTTTCCGAAATCAGTATTATGGATATTTGCAAAAAAGCGGGCGTTAATCGCTCGACATTTTACGCTCATTACGATAATATATATGACCTTTTAAAAGAAACACAGCAGAATTTAATCAGCCACTTTTTAGTTGAATGCAGTTTTGAACATCCCGTTAATCTTGCTAATATGAGCATTTTGAACAAAGATGATTTAAACTTTATTACACCAAAATACATTATTCCCTACTTAAAATATATCAAACAGCATAAGCGTCTTTATAAAATTTATGCCGATAACGCTCATTCTTTTGAAACATCCGATATGGATAATTATCTCATCGATAATCTATTTGGACCTATATATGCCAAACATGGTGTCACTGATAAAAAGCTGATTAATTATATGCAGAAATACTTTCTTAAGGGAATAGACGCTATTATTAATGAATGGGTGCAACACGATTGTGAAGATGATATTTTATTTATTTGCGAGATCATTACCTTCTGTGTGCGGCCTATAAATAATAGATAAAACTTGTTTATAAAAACACTGTATATCGCAAGGTACATGTTTTTTTGAAAATGTATTTATTAATTGATGATTGTCAATATGCGATATATGTGAAATTAAATTGACAAAAAGTGTTTTAAATTCATCATATTGTTAAGCAAACAAAGAAATGAACTATGACATATGGTTTTTATAATATGGAGAACAAATTCTACACCATGCAATTTAAATAATTATGTATAACAAACCATTGATGATGGTTAAATTCTCTTTAATCTCTTAACATATAATTCATGTATTTTTCGCTTTTTTGTTCTTAAATCATTTACAGCTCAACACTTATTGTCATTTCATTTTTGTTTTTCATAATCTTAATTATATATAAAAAGCACTTTTAATAAGCATTTTAACTTATCTCAAGTGCTTTCTTTAATAAAACAAGGATGGAGATGAAATCGGCTTATTATCTATCTTCATTTCTAAAGCAAAAGTACTTATCTAACAATTTTTTCATACCACCTATTGCTCTTTCAATATTGACATAATCATAACTATAATAATATAGATAACAAATCTCTTTTAAAGAATCAGAATAGCCTATCATTCCAAAATAATGATCATAATCGTAGTTTGAATCATCTACTACTTGAATATGATATTCTCTATAGTCAAAGCTTACCTCCGGAATGACATAATATTTGCTTGTTGAGCTTTCTTTGATCGGGGATGTTAGAAACTGATAATTATTCAATACTTTAGTCTTTTCTTCTTCATAATGCTCATCTGAGTATGATAATTTTAAATTAATTGATCCATAAGGGCCAACTAACATATCATCATAATTATACATAAAAAACACATCAATTTTTCTATAATTTGATAAAGAATCTATTTTCGGCATAAATGTATCTGCTTTTTCTAATTTATTAAGATACTCAGTGTAATTATTGATATCAGTAGATAATTTATAACAGCTACTAAGCAAAAATAGACTACACATCAATATTGGCAATTGTTTCTTTTCCATATTTTCATCTCCATATTTTAATTTATAATTTCATTAAAAGTTTATCAAGTAGGTCCTTTAATATTTCAATTATGATTTGTTAATCTACAATACATGTGAGACCAAATGCTAAAAAAGAAGGCAAACAAAAAGTGTTTTAAACCTACTATAGTCTTAATTAACCAAATCAAAATCCACCACATGATTTGAATAATAGTTTCTACACTTGTATATAAAGCTTACTCTAATGGAAAATTTAAGGCACAAAAGAAATACATCTGTCGCTTAAATCACTATTCCTAACTCTCTTTGAACTTCTTAACATATATTTCATAATTTCGCACATTTTTGATATCACCAAATTCACACTTTAAAAAATGAGTATTTAACAATATTAGAGTTAAAATTCTTTTTTAAAACCATGCAGAAGGGTGCAACTACTACAATAACGCAGTAGCTGCACTTAACTAAGAGACATTTTAATTCTTTCTGAATCTTATTAATTCATTTGCGCTTTTTAAAATCAAAACATCTGGAACCCTTTTTTCAATTTCCTTTTCAATCATTATCCACTGTTTGTGTGAATACTTTCCAATTGCAATTCTATGAGCACAATTATCATTTGTGGTAATTTCTAAATAACTGATACTATTAGCTTTCCATAAAGGCTTGCCTATAGAATCTCCATCTCTATCTTTAAATTCAATTGCGCAAATTTTTTGGTAATATATCTTTTCTTTATATTGCAATCTAGTAATTGTAGGAACTAAATCATTTGGTACATAAATGTATTCAATATCAAATTTCATATAACCTAAATACCAAGAAAAAATACAAAAATAAAATAAGTAAGATATAATAAATCCTCCAAAAAGGAAAAGTATTCCTATCGAAAAATTGTTAAAAAATAGTACTAAACCTAAGACAATAGGAAAATATATAAATAATCTGCTTATAAAAGAATATATACTTAATGCCCAATATTTTTTCATATTTATCTCCTAGAAAATACATATCTAATTTAATCATAAAGAATCTGATTTTGGTAATTGTTTCTTTCCCATACTCTTGCCTCTATATTTTAATTTATAGTTTCACTAAAAACTTATCAAGTAGGTCTTTTAATATTTCAACTGTTTTCGTGTTAGCATTCAAATGATGTGATACGTTTAGGAACCTAACTTCACCTGTATTTTCTGATAAATCTTTTAACTTTTCAAGTTCAGCTTCATTTGGTGTCTTAAACTTTAATGCAATCTTGGTTTTTTCGTTATATCTCCTATTCCATGAAAATCCTTGATGTCTCAAATCCTCTAGACTGTAGAACTTTAATATTCTATATAATTTGTCTTGATCTACTCTATGGCTTTTTTTCTACTCTCCCATTATTTTCCGGTTTCCTTGGTCGTCTAAAATGATGATGTATTTGATGCTCCCTTAAGAATTTTCTCTAATATATTTTCTCTTCGATTTACTTTTTCTATTTTTACTGTTTGATCTATAAATTCTCCCATTGTCTATTTGTATCTCTTTTGGATAACCCCCAAATTTTTAATATCTATACTAAATTGCTTTCATTGTTTCATATATGGAATTTTCATTTATAAAATATAACAAACTATTTCTTAAAAAAATGCACTTATTACATTTCTGTAACAAATGCATTTTGCTAATTAAGGTGTTTAAACATTATTTAATTATCTATGTATTTTTTCAATTCATTATCTAAATCCTGATACTTCTTTCTACTATCAATTAAAATAATTATTTTTGTTTTTTTACTATAGATAATGTATGCTTCACTAGAATAATTACCAAGAATTAAAGCATTTACTACTTTTTTTTCAACCTTTTCAATTTGATTTAATAGAATTACTTTTTTCTTTCTAAAAATCTTTTTACTAGTAATAGACTTATCATCTAAGTACCAATACTCATAACACCATATGAGAATCATGACAAGGCATAATATTGATGATCCACCAAAAATTGCTGTTCCAACGATAAGTGTTGCAACTGGATTTGTGCCTTCTCTAGGATGAAGTACACCAAAATACATCATTGTCAAATAGAAACTTATACCAAATAAGAAAACAATCGTCATGACAATAGAATCAAATAAATTATTGTAGTTTCTCTTATTCCGCATAGTTTCATCTCCTCCAAGTTAGATATTATTTCTAATTAAATCTATTAATATTTTAGATGGTTTGGTAAATTCTTTTGTTATCTACCATAACCATCATAGCAAGCAAGGAAAGTTACTTTAAAATTTAATATCTTTTCAAATGTTGCAATTTATTACTCACACGATTTGCGTCATTGCTTTTCTTGCATCTTTATTATGCTATTATTTTTTGTTTTAGTCAAAATTGGACAACCCTATCACAACTTTTTCTTTTCCTCATTTCTTCCTTTTTCTTTCTATTTTTTTGCGTTTTCCTTGTCACTTTGTGGCTTTTCAATTTTACTAGGAACTGTATCCAAATTTAGATAAAAATTATGCATCACTTAAATCATCATTTTAAATTCTCTTTAAATTGCTTGACATATACTTTACTTTTTTGGTCTCACATCATTTACAACTTAACAATAAAAAATAAGCTTACCTATGAAGTAGACTTATTTAGTTTTTTACTTATAAAAGTAATTTGCAAATTATATTTCTTTTATTTCAAAATCTAATTTTTTTAATCTCTTAATATCTTTTTTTGAAAGATAACATGTTACAGATAAATTATTTCCATTTATTTGTACTTTAGGAATAACTAAACTAGGTTCTATAATGGATATATGAAATTTAAAATATTTAATAATTATATTACCAGAATATATATTTCTATCTTTATATCGTATTTTTCCTTCTCCGAAAACTATTTTATTACTTGCTATTTTATTTAACACATTAATCGCAACAAGCATTATAGCCCACAAAACAATGCAAGAAATAGTTAATATTAAACTTGTTACATTCAAATGCTTATCAATTAATAATGAACAAATCAAATAAATAAATGAAGGTATAAAAATAATCACTAATATTGAACCGAATATTATTTTTAATAAATTAGAATATAAATACCTGCTCATACTTTCTATCCTCCTAAATCATAAAATATGGTTTAATCATTGCATTTATTAGTTTGAAGCCAGCGGTAAATACATTTTCTATTAATAATAGTAACCAAAAATCTCCTTTTTGCGGTAACAATTTTGTAAATAATGTATTATGAACTCCAACCATTCCACCCTAATAGCCATGCCAAATATAGCAATAAACCAGCCAAGTATCCTTCTAACATAATCAGTCCAATATCCGTTGAACCAAATTCCATCTTCTTTCACATCTTTATAAATAGCAGTTCCGAGACCTATACCTGCGCCAATTAAACCAGCTATTAAACCACCAAGTAAAAATGTTGCCAATATAATTGCAAAATTACTAGAAGGATCGTATTTGTTAGTTGGATTGTTTCCATAGTACGCATATAAATTTAAACCATTTAAACTTTGTGTATCTAATTATTCAATTGAATCCTGAGAAATAAATCTTCCGGTTTCTGGATCATAATAGCGGCTATTAAGGTAATAGAGCTTACTTTCTACATCAATGGCGCGAATATCCACGAAAGGACACTATGTTTATTTGTGACGAAATAGAAAATTCACAGGCGGGATAAGGAATTGTTACAAAGACAATTACGATACCCTGCAAGCAAGAAGCCTTCTTTACTACATATTATAATACTTTTTAAGTAAGTCTATCAATTTTACCATAATCTTAAAATGTTCTTTAGCATATTCATCAAATAATGAAATATCAGTCTGACTTAAATATCTTTCGTACTCGTCTAAAATATAACTATATTTTTCGCTTTCTATTTTTCTTTGTCCCAAAAGATATGGACAAACATCAAATTCCATAATTTCAACAAATAAAATACGATCAGTTTTGTCTGTTTTATATATAGGCGGATATTTCATCCTTATAAAACCATTAACAAATTCTCTCTCTTCATAAGTCAAACCATTTCTATTATTCATAACCATCCCCCTAACATTTACAAAAGCACATACCAAAATGATCTTATAAACCGTTTATATTGAATATACCACCCGGTGCGTCAGCGATTTTTATTACTTCTTAACGTAGCAAATATCTAGAAGCATTATTATTTGCAAAGAATATTATTGCCTGCTTAGTATAATTTACTATAAATATTGTGGCAGGATAAGGATTGCCACAAAGACAATTCCGATACTTTGCAAGCAAGAAGCCTTCTTTACTACTTATTATAATATTTTTTAAGTAAGTCAATCAATTTTATCATAATCTTAAAATGTTCTTTCAAATAACGAAATATCATTCTGATTTAAATATCTTTCGTACTCGTCTAAAATATAACTATATTGTTCACTTTCTATTTTTCTTTGTCCCAAAAGATATGGACAAACATCAAATTCCACAAGTTCAACAAATAAAATATAATCAGTTTTGTCGGGGGGTATTAACAAACTTTTTAATCTTTGAAAAATATTCATTCAATAGTAACGGACATTAACACACAAAAATTACCACCTAATGAATAAAACATTTATAATTAAACGCAAAAAGGAGTGCAACTATCTATGCAGATAGATACACTCTCACAAGTATGTGTTTGATGTTTAATATTAGTTTACTAATGAGGTTAATAAACAAATTTACTATTTTTTGTAAATTATTCATTAATATTTTTCATTAATGTACAATCTATTCTATCAACTTCAAATTCGACATAATCACCCTTTTTTATTGTAGTATCAAACCCTGTTGGATAATCTTTTTTTAAATCTATAATAAAATCAAATACTTTAATTATCGCATTTGTAGAATCGGATACAATTCCGCATAGTTTATATTTAAAATATTTTTTTGGATCTTTTTGTATGTAGCATTTATTACCATTTGAAACATTCAACTTAATAGTAACTTTGTAAGAAAAAGCATATAAACTTTCAACTTGCATACCTAACTCAGGTTCATTATTGTTTTCTAATGGTACAGACAAACACATACAAACCATATCATACTTACCATCAGTTACTATATACTCTGCATAGTTATAATCATACTCTAAAATATGTTTTATTTCCATTAAATCACCTTCCAATTCATTATAACAAACTCTAATGTTAAGTGACAAAGTAAACGCAACAATAAAGCCAAAAGAGTAAATTTAACTTTTTCACAAAATATGTAAGAATAAAAGAGCCTAGTCTTAGAAAGGAGTAAATATGAAAAAGAC
Source organism: uncultured Coprobacillus sp. (assembly GCA_964583155.1). Classification (GTDB taxonomy): domain Bacteria; phylum Bacillota_I; class Bacilli_A; order RFN20; family CAG-826; genus CAG-826. Next base: position 51,242 of record CAZOUY010000008.1, on the reverse strand, counting down.
GGGTCAATTAACATATGAAAAAAGAGTTAAACTACAAGCTTATTTAGAGGATGATTTCCCTATTGCTGCGATATGTAAAAAATTAGGTGTAAAAAAGCAAACCATTTATCGTGAGATACAAAGAAATAGTAAAATAAAGCCTGCAAAGATCGTTTGTAAAACAAACAAAACAGTTCGGTGTAAATTTAGAGCAACTTGCCCTTATACATATGATCCAATTCGTAAAAGTCACTTTTCTTGTTTTGAAAAATGTGAGAAATATGAAGAGGAAGTATGCGAGATAATTAAGAAGGCTCCATTTATATGCAATAAATGTCCTAAACGAGGAACATGCTCATTTGTAGGCAGGTATTACTATGCTGATTATGCTGATAATCAAGCTAGAACTAAATTGTCTGAATCAAGGAGAGTTCTTCGGATATCAAAGCAAGAATTCGAATATATTAATGATGTTATTTCACCACTGATCATTGATAACAGACAATCATTACATCATATTATGGTATCTCATCCGGAAATTCGGGTAACGGAAAGAACAGTTAGAAATTGGTTAGACAAAGGATACACTTTTGCCAAATCACATTTTTTACCTAGAAAAGTTAGATATTCTACTAAAAAAGACTATCAAAAACGAATTATTAAGCCAAAAGCTCTCCTAGAAAATCGAACCTATAAGGACTTTAAAAAATATAAAAAAGAGAACCCTTTTCTATTCGTTGCTCAATTCGATACGATTGTCGGATTAATAACGGATAAGCAAAGAATTCTCACCATCCATTTCCCAGCAATTCACTTCCAATTTGGTGTATTACTTTCTCAATTCAATGCCCAAATTGTTGTTGATAAATTGCTAGATTTAAGAGAGAAAATTGGTATCCAAAAATGGAAATCAATCTTCCCTATTATTTTATGTTATAAATGTCTTTCAAAATTTCTTTGATTTTTTTACCTTCAATTGTAAATTTGTCAAGTAATTCAGAGATCGATGAATATTGTTCTACTTTTTCTGCTTCATATTTATGATTTCGGAATATAACATTTCGCCACAAATAAACATACGGAGGTTCATGCGTTATGCTATACGTAATACCTTTATATTCAAAATCTAATTCCTCATTGCACATTAATCTTAATAAAAATATATCATGTTCATCCATCTCATCTTCCTCCCAACAATAACCAAATAATTAACTTAATATAACTTTGATGTTCCTTTACTCTTATTCCTGAACTCATCCACCCATGATAATGCGGAAATTTAACATTACTACGTGCAGAATGATTAAAGTCTACATCATACATTTTATCACCGTTACTTTTATAGTATCTATATTGTTTAACACTCCCATCTGTATTATAAATTGCCGTTCTAGTTTTTGTCTATATCTAATTCCGGCAATTTGACCAATGCATGACGTAATATTTAACCCCAAATAAGTCCAACCATAAGCAGCATCACTCATTCCTGTCCACTGTTGTATATAATTCGTGCCAGTCGCAGCTGCAACCATTTCATTAGCTCCAAATGCCATTGTAACGCCACCAACTAGCATTAAAACAATTCCACCAATCAAGCCAGGAATACCTAAGCCAAGAATCGACATACCGGTCGAAAAAGCTCCCCAACCATTAGCTATAGATGAAGCCCCACCAATCGCTTGTCCTATTGCAGGAGATACTGCGTTTGAAATTAATCCCATTGCTCCACCAACAATAAGACTAACTCCCATCCATTGTACACCCGGAACAAAAAATAGTGCTATCCCACCTAATACTTGCAATCCGGAAATCAACCAACTCCACCACGGAGCATGTCCCGTTGGATATGCATACATAATTGGGTTGCTTAAGCAATAAGCATATAGATTAAGTCCGTCTATAGTTTCAGAATCATGATATCGGCTGTTAAGGTAATAGAACTTACTTTCTTCAAAGATGACTTAAATATCTAAACAAAGAACTTTATGTTTATTTGTGACAAAATAGATAATTCACAGGCGGGATAGGGAATTGCCACAAAGGCAATTCCGATACCCTACAAGCAGGAAGCCCTCTTTGAAATTCTTTAAATTACTTGGTTTTATTGTGAAACCAATTTTCTATTTCATTATTTCTTTAACTTTTTCCTTTGTTATTTCGGTATTATTCAAATTAATTAGTATATGGGTCATGTTTTCGCCTAAATTAAAATCAATTAATATTTTTTTGCTTGAAAGTATTTCTATTTCTTTATCCATTAAGCATTCCATAACTTCATCATCGAAGATTAAAATTGATTCATTCAATTGAATAACACTTTTTGTAAAGTCTTTAACAGAGACTATATCTTTAAAACAGTATTCATAGCCCTTATCAATGAATATAGAAATATAATCGACTTTCAAAAAGTCTAATAATTTCTTTACTTTTTCATAACATATTTTATAAAAAGAAATGCTTAATAGATTCTTATTCTTTGAAATCTTTACTTTCAAAATTAACACCTCCTTTAATTAAACGCTTCGATTAAACCTACTATGATTGGAATCATGGGTATATATAAAATTTAATAAATGATCATGAATACCATAACGACCTAAATCTAACGCTAATTTTATTCCTTTACGACTACCAACCCTGATTAGTGTCATTCCTGCCTTATTATAATACAATTTATCAGGTGATATAAACCCTACCTTGCTAGTATTAATACCTGCATATCCAGTCTTGGCTCGTAAAAATCTAAAACCACCACTTAACATTTGAGATCATCCAGAGAAAATCCCTCCCCACATATATGATGAGGCGATTGTATCTCCTACATTATCAAAAAAGTTATTTCCATTAGCAATATTTAATATGCCATTGACCACAACACCTACAGCAATACTTGCACCAACCTGTCTCGCAGAACTTAATAATGCAGAACCAAAGGCAGCCCATGCCGTTGTTCCCGTTCCACAAGTTAAAGCAGTAACAATAGCTCCTCCAATGATAAACAAAATTCCTACAATCAATTCGACCCAATGTTTCTCAAACCAATCACCAACACATTTCCAAAAACTTTCCCAACTGTTACCTGCAGGATCAACCATCATCACAGGATTATCAGCACAATACATATACAGATTCAATCCATTGATCTGGCCTTTAGTCTCATTCAGGACGGACAAGACATCCGGTGAAATAAATCTTCCGGTCTCTGGATCATAATAGCGGTTGTTAAGATAATAGAGCTTACTTTCTATATCGATGACGCGAATATCCACGCAAAGGAAACTATGTTTATCTGTGGCAAAATTCAAGAATTTGCAGGCAGGATAAGGAGATTGCCACAATGGGCAATCTCGCTACCTAACAAGTGGGATACCCACTTTAATTTTTTCTGTATTTATTCATAATATTGCATACAAGTTCTGTTAGAAGTTTAGAAATTAACAAGTCCTTTCCATCATCATTTTCTAAATTGTTTTCTATCAAAGGAATAATGATTTCCAATTCATAATCAGAATAAGGAACAAATTCATTTTCAAATTTTTCCCCACTCAAAAATCTTGAAACATATCCAGCCAAGTAGTCCTCTTCCAATTCAAATTGATGTTTAAGCAATTTTCTTGTAGGAAGATTTAAATAAGCCTCTAAAACTTGTTTCTCGTATTTTTTCACTAAAAGCCCTCCTTATTATTCATTTTAAAACCAAAATGTGATGATTTTTCCAGCGCTAGTATAATACCCTCCAACACCAAACATATTATTAAAATACCACGAAGCATTCCCAAATTTATAATTAAATGTATATTTAAATGATGACGAGTTAAATGAAGCAAAGTCTAATGCATATTGAGTATATTGAGCAGGACTTAAACCATTAGCATGTTTACTATAATGATATTTTAATGAGCCATATCTTGTAGCAAATGTACCTTTATCCCAGTGTTTTGCATTTTGTTGAATTTCATGCGCCATTTTTCCAGAAGCTGAATTCATATATCCAACACCAGCAATAGTTACCACTGAAGATGCCAAACTGGAGCCAATGTATAACCCAGTATACCAATTACCCGTTATTCCAATATCATTAATCCAGTTACTTCCTGTAAAATGTTGCTGTAGTTCAGCGCTTCCAAATGCAATATTGACACACCCTAATACAATAGCAGCACTTCCTAGTATCCATCCAACTGGGCCATAACCAAGTAATGATATACCAGTTGCTATTGTTTGTGCGCCTCCAAATATAGATGAAGCACCACTTACTAAATGTTCTCCTAGATAATAACTGGCAATTGAAGAAACTACCCAACTTACTACCAATCCAATTAAAAATGTACTGATTGCAAACTGCCCAGTCGGGTCGGCATACATAACGGGGTTATTCAGGCAATAAGCATACAGATTAAGTCCGCCGATTGTTTCAGGATCAAGATAACTGATATCATCAGGCGAAATAAATCTACCTGTTTCAGGATTATAATAGCGGCTATTAAGGTAATAGAGCTTACTTTCTTCGTCCCAATAATAACCGCGATAGCGGAATGGATTTAAAGTAGCGATTCCTCCTTCATCAATCGTTATGACATGATTGCCATATGCATCATAGGCATATCCTCCTACTTGATTTCCTTCATCATCAAAGATTCCTATAATATCGCCTTGGATATTTCTTTGATAGATGTATTCTTTAGAACTACTACCATTATTATAATTGAATCCCACTAATTTGTTAAGGACATAGCGGTAGATCATCATCTCGTTTCCTCTAATTTTAAAATGATGTGATACGTTTAGGAACCGAACTTCACCTGTATTTTTTTTGATAAATCTTTTAACTTTTCAAGTTCAACTTCATTGGGTGTTTAGTTTTATCTACTATTCCATGAAACTCCTTGATGCATCAAATTCTCTGAACTTTAGAACTTTAATATTCTATATAATTTGTCTTGATCTACTCTATGACTTCTTTCTACTCTCCAATTATGTTCCGGTGTCCTTGGTCGTCTAAAATGATAATGCATTTGATGCACCTTTAAGAATTTTCTCTAATATATTTTCTCTTCGATTTCCTTTTTCTATTTTTACTGTTTGATCTATAAATTCTCCCATTGTCTATTTGTATATCTTTTGGATAACACCCAAATTTTTAATATCTATACTAAATTGCTTTCATTGTTTCATACATGGAATTTTCATTTATAAAATATAACAAACTATTTCTTTAAAAAAATGGAGCTATAAAATCTGTCGGGGACAAGACTTTATTTATTCCCCGATTGATTTTATAGTTTTTATAGTTTCCATAAGAAAGGACCACTTATAATTGAATTGTTAGAGTTCAAAATAAGGAGGTCCATATGAATAATACCCTTTTACCTAATTTAGGCATTGACCCTAATAATTTCAAAGAAACCATGGTTGATTCTATTCCCACTAACGATGGTTTTATTTATGAATTACAACAAAGAGACGATGGTCGAACTTGTCCCTATTGATATAGTAATTTTGAAAGGTATAGAGAGCATGAACTGCTTATTTTGAGATACAATAATACCCAAATTAAAAGGGACACACAACTCTTAGTTATGTGTCCCCGCTAGATTTTATAGTTTTATCAGTTTCTAAACAGTTGTCCCCGATTTTCCCCGATAAATTTTATAGATCCAAAAAAATGCACTTATTACATTTCTGTAACAAATGCATTTTGCTAATTAAGGTGTTTAAACATTATTTAATTATCTATGTATTTTTTCAATTCATTATCTAAATCCTGATACTTCTTTCTACTATCAATTAAAATAATTATTTTTGTTTTTTTACTATAGATAATGTATGCTTCACTAGAATAATTACCAAGAATTAAAGCATTTACTACTTTTTTTTCAACCTTTTCAATTTGATTTAATAGAATTACTTTTTTCTTTCTAAAAATCTTTTTACTAGTAATAGACTTATCATCTAAGTACCAATACTCATAACACCATATGAGAATCATGACAAGGCATAATATTGATGATCCACCAAAAATTGCTGTTCCAACGATAAGTGTTGCAACTGGATTTGTGCCTTCTCTAGGATGAAGTACACCAAAATACATCATTGTCAAATAGAAACTTATACCAAATAAGAAAACAATCGTCATGACAATAGAATCAAATAAATTATTGTAGTTTCTCTTATTCCGCATAGTTTCATCTCCTCCAAGTTAGATATTATTTCTAATTAAATCTATTAATATTTTAGATGGTTTGGTAAATTCTTGTCCGAAAATAAGTTTTAACCACCATTCCTTTGAAATAAGCGGTTTCCCTTTTTTTCCAATAGTGCCTACACTACCCGTGATACCGCCAACGCCAAAACTAATCATGCCTTCAAGCATTACAAACCCACCATGCATCATAGCAGTTCCAAAATCAGGTGTTCTTCCATTAAACCATTCTTCAGCAGCATATCCTAGAGCCCCAGCACCAAATGATATGACCGAACTAACACAAAATGCAATTAAGGCTGCTTTTCCACTAGCACCTGCAACTCCAGCAATTACTGGCCCTAAATATACCACTCCTAATGCTAATGATAATCCTAGGGCACCACCAACAATGGCACTATTTGCAATGCTTCCCAAGTCTAATGATGAAAAATCCCAACCATTCTGTATCAACTGCTTTCCTGCATCAAAGGCACCTGCAAATATTATTCCAAAAAACAATCCAAAAAGCAAAATTGTCAGTGGAAAATATCCGGTTCCATCAATATACATCACAGGATTATCAGCACAATACATGTAGAGATTGAGTCCGTTGATTTGTCCTTTGGACTCATCAAGGATTGACAAGACATCCGGTGAAATAAATCTTCCGGTCTCTGGATCATAATAGCGGTTATTAAGGTAATAAATAGAGTTTACTTCCTTCTTCGATGACGCAAAGAACACTATGTTTATCTGTGGAAAAATCCGAGAATTTGCAGGCGGCCACACAGGGCAATCTCGCCAGTCCAAAGGTGGAAAACACAATTTTGTATTTGATTAAGCTATACAATTCAAGTTCTGAATGATCTCATTAAATTTTTCTATAATATTTTTTTTGCAACTTGCGATGCGTCTTATAATATAACGATGGGGTTACTATAAACGCACCATATTCCTTGTTGAAATAATGAATTTTATCTTGCCAAATTTTATACATCCAATTTAGGAAGTCAAAAAATGTTTCAAAATTATAATAAATCTCTTGATCCATTGATATAACATAAAATGGGCGTTCGTTTATCTCATTAAAAATGTTATAAATCAATTCTACCGCTGGGAAAAAGCATACCAGCGCACCAGAAATACAACAATAATCATTTTCAATAGAATATTCTAAACATTTATTATATTTATCCAATAAATTAACTATATTCTTTAATTGATTACATTTTATTTTTACATAGAAACTTTCAACGCCCATATATCTCTTCCTCCTTACGATACTAAATAAATTTTAATAAACCTATACCCCAACCGCCTTAACGCTTCAACTCTATGATGCCCATTAGCGATTTGGAAAACGCCATCATAAATTCTTTTCGCATAAATTTGTCCATAATTACCCGTTTCGGAAATTGATCTAATGTATCCTGATATTCCGCCATCTTTGGGTCCAATTGTAACAAATTCATCAGCCGGATTATTTATTAATGAATTTATATCTACTTTAACTCCCATTTTACCAGCAGCTTGCAAAGCATAATGAGAATACCCCCAAACTCCACCAATTACAGCACCTATAACTGCACCACCGAAAAATCCCCATTTTGCTCCGTCTAAAAAACTCCCACCATTTGAAGTTGAAATAAGTCCTCCTATAACTGTTCCAACACCAGCAAGTAAGATGCTTCCAACAAATGCTCCAGCAAATGTTGCCGCAGCTGCATTCACAGCCATAGTCGAAGTAAAAACAGATAATATTGCTCCACCAGCAGCGGCAAAACCTCCTGCTGTTACAATAGTTAATACCGCACAAGCAACAATAATTGCTGCTCCTGCTACCCATTGCCAATTATTGGCAAACCAATTTCCAACGCTATTCCAGAAAGTTTCCCAACTGTGACCTATAGGATCAACATTCATAACAGGATTATCAGCACAATACATATAAAGATTCAATCCATTGATTTGTCCCATTGTCTCATCAAGGATGGATAAGTCATCCGGTGAAATAAATCTTCCGGTCTCTGGATCATAATAGCGGCTGTTAAGGTAATAGAGCTTGCTTTCTTCGTCCCAATAATAACCGCGATAGCGGAATGGATTTAAAGTAGCGATTCCTCCTTCATCAATCGTTATGACATGATTGCCATATGCATCATAGGCATATCCTCCTACTTGATTTCCTTCATCATCAAAGATTCCTATAATATCGCCTTGGATATTTCTTTGATAGATGTATTCTTTAGAACTACTACCATTATTATAATTGAATCCCACTAATTTGTTAAGGACATATCGGAACATAAATGTGCTAACTCCATTTTTCATCGATAGAATTTGACTTCCATTCGTGATATATGTCGTTTCTACTCCATTAACGATTTTCTTCCTTCGGATGCCATTATTTCCATATTGATACGTTATATTTGCCCCTATTTTTGTTAACTGATTTCTTCCATTCCATTGGAAGGACATTCCTTTATATGTTGTTGGACGGCCTACTTGATCATAGACGATATTCTTTCCATCAAAACTGATGAGCCGATCTCCATTCTCACAATCATAGACATATTCTATAACTGTTCCTTTGGACTGAATCTCCGTATAAATGATATTGTAGGGATAAGTTTTCTTCAGTAAAATATTGCCGGCTTGATCATATTGATAAACATATGTCTTACGGAAATAGGGATTATCCTCACGAATCAGACGATTTAACGAATCATATTGATACCGTGTATGATTTTCATCGCTTTCAATATCAATAATATTTCCGTTCACATCATAGGTATATTTTGATGCTTCGGTTAGATAGGTCGTCTGGTTTTCGCCAGTAATTTGGATTTTAGTAACATCTTCCGAAATGAAATCGAGGGAATTATCGTCCTGTTGGAGATAGGAATATGTATGACATAGCTTAACCTTTTTCGCATGTAATTCCTGATGCTTAATTCTCCCTAACGCATCATAATCAAAAGTAGTGGTCGAAATGGGAGCGTAGGACATTTCATTATCGCTATTGAGTGAGCCCTGAGTAATTTTAATGGTCTTAATCTGATTACTTTCATTATAAGAATTGATTGTGTGAAGTGGATGGGCGCTATCCTCATTTAAAATGACATCGCTTGAGGTCACAAACCGATGATTATCATCATAATGATCTTCTGACGCTACTTGAATTACACTATCGATCTTCTTCTCTTGCTTCACGATTTGACCGAATTCATCATAAGTATAGTAAACTATCTCATTATATTCATCCGTGGTATCGCTACCGAACTCTCGATTAAGATAATCAATTTTCATTAATTTATCTTCCTCATACACATAGTAGACACTATCAGTGCAATTATCACCACAGATCGAATCAACATAAATCACCTTGTCTTGGTCATTTTTATAAATTTTGCTAACCAAGCCACTTCGAGTTACACTTAAAACAAAGCTACCATCTATAATCTCTTCATTATGCTGATAATTCTCATCGTTCGCGCTTTGATAATGATCAATATAATTGTTTAAAACAAGTCTTTCACCATTTAAAAGAGTTTCCACTTTCCGACCTTGGCCATCATAACGATATTCGACCTTCATTCCATGATGGGTCATGGTCGTTAATAATCCATAATTATAGGTAAAGGAGGTCGAATTGTTGATTCCTCCTGCACTTGAAGAGATGCTCAATAAATCGCCACTATGAAAATCATATTGGTAGCAACGGCTCTCGCCATTCACTCCTTTGATTTTACTTTCAATATTCGTTTTCGGAAGATAGGTGATTTCCTCTGACGGGTACTTTCCATCATTTCCTTTAATCGCTCCTAATGATGATATCGGTCGTCCTTGCTCATCATAGGAAGCACGCTCGACCTTCATTAAGGATGCATCCTTTTTATTGTAAACTCTCTTTTCGATGCAATTCCCCTTTTCATCGTAATAGTATTCTTCAACATTTCCTTTACTATCCTCGCTATAGGTCAGTTGCTTATTCGCATCATAGCAATAATGCATGACTAATTCTTCATTAAAGATGCTTCGCTCTACCTTAGTTAAAGGAAGATCATCATCATTAAAATTAGAATATCGAATAAATTTATAACCATTCTGTTCATTAAAGAGACGTTTATTAGTATCATATTGATAAATCGTGCCGCTTTCTAAACGTATAATTTGAATAGGCTTTCCACTTTCATTAACAAAGCTCGCTAAATCACTGCTGATGGCGATTTCAATCGAAGTCGTATTTCGATAATCAACGACAAGAGGGATGATCATCGGTAAAGAATTTATTTCATAATCATCGGTTATCGATGTCATCGTGCCATCTTCCTTGCTTTGATAAAGCGTGCATCCTAGTTGATACGATAGATTTCCTTGATATTTGCCATTTCCGACGATTTTTATTCCAATAAGATTGGAAACCGGTAATTCTCCTTTAGCAAAAATATGATTAAAAGGTCCCGAATTAAAACCAACAATAACCGATTGACTTTCTTGATTTTGGAATGTTAATTCATGAAGAAGTAGCTTATCCTGATAATGATAGACCGTACTTTTTCCTTGCTGACTGATAGCAATGGTGTTACCACTTATATCAAAATTATAGACAATATCGCCTGCTTGCTCGCTAGTAGCATCGCTTGGATTTTTAATTGAGTTCCGAATGATGGTTCTTAGATGATCATTGCTCAATATATAGCGTTCATCCAAGCATAATAACGATGATATATGCTCATCAATATCGTTATTATCCTCAATGATTCCTCCATAACAATATTTCTTGATTCTTAATTGCCTTAGACCATAGATAAGATTATTGCTTTCAAGCAAGGGTGAGGTCATATTAAATCCCGTATCATAAGAGCAAGTTGTTTCATTGTTGTCCGGGTAAATGATAGTCAAAAGATCCTGAGCCTTGTTATATTGATAACGTGTTTTCCGACCATGGGAATCCACAATTGCGGAAAGGACACCCGTTTTTTTGTTATAGGTAAAACGAATCGCTTCTTGATCAGAATAAACGGAAATGATTTTTCCTTTGTTAGTTTTTTCATAGCCATATTCGATATGAATTTCATTTTCATATTTATCTTGAATTAGGATGAGCCTTCCATAGCCATCAAATCCCAAAGTATTTCCGTTTTGATCCACTAAAAAATCATTCGCTTGTTGTAACTGATTATCAATCAGCGTTTTTCTTAAAGCGAGCAAGCGCTTTTTCTCAAAAATTAAGCTTTGATAGTTGCTTAATAGGCTTGAAAGTTGATCATTATATGATTGTAATGAAATATCATATCTTTCAAGCTCGCGCTTATGGGTCTTTTGTTCTTCATCAGTCGGCTCTTGTTTTCCTTCTTCACCGGTGGTTGAATAGGTTTCATCCCATTTATCCTGATAATGCTTCTTTTCTTGATCGGTTAATCGCTTTTGTCTAAGTATTAAAGCGCTGCTCTTATCCCATTCTTCAAATTGATGGTCGATCGATTCAATTTTTGTCAAAGCGGACTTCAAATCCTCATTAACATAAACCTCCAATACGTCATCTTCGTAATCAAAGATATTGCTTTGTCGCAATTTAACAATAGTTGGAATTCCTCTCACATATTGCCATGCGGATGATAAAAAGATACTTCCTTTATACACTAATACCTTGATTTCTCCATCATCAAAGTAAATTGATGACTCGATTTCCTCTTTTATTAAGGTATTTCCGTTTGCGTCTATAAAGCCATCTGCGGTTTGATAAACCTCATTATGCTTTAAATAACTTTTAGCGTACATTTCAGAATTTTCAGCATAAAAATGCGGTACTTTGACGGTCTGATCTTCATTTATTTCTAACGCCAATTCACCATTGGAAATGGGGATGAATAATTCCCCTTTAGCGATGATTCTTTCTCGAGAATGATAATTATAAATGGATGCCGCTCCGATGTATTGAAGGCCATCATCGCTTGTGCATTCATATTCAACTTCATGCTCATGCTGATCCTGATCACGATATTTGAGTTTCATATCGCCATCAAGATATACGTCATCTTTATTGACCTCGATTTCCTGATCGTTTTCTTGATAATACCATCGCTCATATAGGAAATGCTTTTTTCCTTCCCCATCAATGTAGATGATCTCTTTATCGCCCTTCGTCTCATGATATGTCGCGCTTTTCTTTAAATATTGATGAACATTGCTCTTCCATCCGTTTCCAAAGCCAGTCACATTTTCCGATCCAAAACGCCTATCGTAAATATGGGATAAGGATAGTGATAGACTCCCCTGTTGAATCGTTATATTGTCGGGATGAATATGCCAAAAATGGCCGTTCATCACTTGGATCATTGTCGTTCCCGCTCGTCCTATAGGATAACTGATGGTGTCTGCTTCAGAATTAACATTTTGGTCACTTTCAATAATAAGACAGGGTTCATGGCTTTGATCTTCCCCGAAACCATAAAATGTTACACGACTATCGCTGGTTGTCGAATTTTCTGATGGTATTATTACATTACTACTAATATTATAAGCCGCGAGATAATTATCGCTCGGATGACATAAAATAACCTCTAAGGTCGTCGTATCCTGAATAAATGGCGTAAGATCGATGCACAATTCATTTTTGATTTCACGCTTCGTAATATCGCCGACTTTCTCACCATTGCAATATACAAAGTAGCGATTGGCATCGAGATTTTCTTGATTTGCCAGCTCCTTTGTTTGCAATTGCAATTCCACATACTCCGCGCCGCGATAATCTTTTTGAATTTGAGCGCTATCGATCGTGATTCGTAAACTATAATACGTCCAATCAGTATCGTTTCTTACTCTTCCAAGCGTATAGTCGCCACTCGTTTCATTAACATCGCCATTTACCAAGGCTTCTATTTGAAAAACGGGTGTTGATAAAACCTCAATAGTGGGATCGATAATGATCGGGAAAACCCGCTTTTCATCCTCGATCCATGAGGCATCGGCATGCAGGGTGATGGTTAAAACCTTATTCTCTTCTTTAATAATGTAACGGCAGTCATCGCTTCTTTCGTGATTTTGATCGACCATATAGGGGCTTAAAATGCGATAGATGGTTTTATCATCCTTTTTTAATTCCAAAGCATTTTCTTCCTCGTTAAAGGTCGGTACTAAATCGCCGATTTCCATCGTAAAATCAAAATCATATGATGCTTGCTTCTCTTTGATGACGATGCTTTCTTTGATACCCTCTTCATGACATTGATAAGTGAAATCAACGCCTTTATAGACATCCTTATAGGTCATGTGATTGGCGTGACTTCTTCCCTTTGTCTTTTCTTTCTTTCCTAAAAAGCTGAGCGTAAGCGGATGCTCATCCTTCGTTAACGTAAAAAGCCTTTCCTGATCCATATTAGCCACGAAAGCTACTTGATATCGTTTCGTGTGCGGGTTCATAAAATATCGTCCTTTTTTTTCGAGCGTTAAATCCTCTTTTTCAAGATAGACTTTCTTTCGCTTTGAATGATCCTCCTTAAATGATGAAGGCTCCTTCTTGGAGGCTTGAACACTTCCCACTGATCTTTCCTCTTTAGGAAGCTCTTGTTTAGCTTCCTTATTTCCATGATTAACAACAATTTTCTTCATTTCTTTATTCCTCCTCTTTTTCTTTGCGATTTGTTAATATCCAGGTTTTATTCATATCGACCTTGACTTCTTTACGAGACTCTGTTCTTTGATGATCCTGCGCTTCGCTAGATAAGGCACTTTTCAGCTGCTCCACCGCGTTATTTGCATATTCCAAGCGCTCGAAAACATCCTTTTTTTGGCTCCATTGATGGAGCATCGTGTAGATTCCCTTCGATAGCGTGAGCGTTAAGGTCGCACCCGCAAAAAGTCCGGTAAGCAGTGTGCCATCGACATTTATTTGATGCTTAAAATAGAGCTCATTTCCGATATAAAAGATTCCATACATTAAAAGGGCCACCACTCTTCCTAATCGCGAAAGGATGATATCCCTCTTGCTCGCTTCCATTCCTTCGTAAATGATGTGCTTCTTTTTGAAGATCAGCTTCACGAGCTCAGTGACCACCAATGTCATAAGGCTCGCTATCAAGGTCACATACCCCATTTGCACATAAAACCCATATTCCTTAAGTCCTTCGATATCCATCTCATTACACCTCCTTTTCTACGCTCAATATAACCCTTGCGTACGCCAAAAAAACTACCCAAATCGGGTAATTTTTTTTCGAAAAAAAGGAGTATAATTTTTTATACTCACGCTCAAATTAAAGCGCTAGTAATAGTCTATTTTGATAATATATTTCAGTGTTGGTAATCAACCGATTCACAACCATGATGTCATTCAAGAGCTTATGCAAAGAAATGAAGCATTGATCGGCGATTTGCTCGAGCTTCATCTTCTCTGGTTTAATGTAAACATAATAAAAAATCTTTTGATATTGCGTTTGAATAGTCGCATCCAAAATGGTGAGCCATTGATTGATATATTCCTTGAACTGCTCGTTCATGGCCTTATGGATTCCCTTTTTACTGCCTTTTAACATATTTTTTCCTCATTAAAAAAACACGACTTCTCATTTATGCCAAGCAATCCATCCGAATTTCTTATAGGCATATTTTGATGAATGATAGTCTTCTTTTTTTCCTATTGTACTTATTTAAAAATCCAATTGCCATAAATTAAAAGTTTTTGGAATTTTTTAACCCCATCCTAACAATAATCTTGATTTAATATGAAAAAAGCTGCGTATTTTAGTTTGATATGCCATAAATTATACAATTTGATTAATCGATCTATTTCTTTTTTTTAATCATCGCCATGAATAAATCGAGCGCTTTCGCATAGATGTTGGGCTCTTTTTCCATCCAAATAATCGTGCATTCCTGATTAGCGATGTAAAGAAAGGCTTCCGGAATCATCGATAAGCCACCCACCGAGCCCCCACCGAAGGAATCATTGCCTTCTAAGGAATAATCATCGCGGATCTTCTTTTTCGTCGGGAGATTCGCTCCACCTAATCCGAAACCAAAGGTGACCTTATTGACAGGCAATAAAACCGCTTCATCATTAAGATACAAAGGATCACCGACAATCTTCATTTCACTGATAAGAGATCCAAGGTTAGTAATCGTATTTTGAATGAATTCCTGTGCTTGTTTGGCCATGTTTAATCCGTCTCCTTATTAATAAATAATTTAAAATGATCGTGCCGATATAAAAATGAAACTTAATTTTGATGATCGTCTTCCATTCACCGCTTTCGATCTGAAGATCGATCTTGGAATCGGGAAAGCTATTGACAATCATCCTCTTTAATCCCCATAAAATAGCTTCGATATCCTTCCGATCCTTCACTCCTTGGATCCATTTAAGAGCATCCAAATGAAGGAAAGAGCGTAATTGAAGATATTGCGGTGAAAAGGCTTGCCTATTATCGTTTTTTGCGCTCATTTTGATGATTTTTGCATAAAGCTTTTCATTTTTTAGATAAATAATCGGAAAATGAAAAACGGTCACCTTCAATAATTGCGGCGTTATTTGAAGGCGTATGGTCGTGGCAATCACAAAAAGAAGGGTCAAGAGAGTGAGAATAATCACCGATAAAATATACAAGGCTTTTAGCATACATATATAATGTGGCCCGCTTTGACGATTTTATACCTCCAATCGTGATTACTTCATAAAAAAAAGAAGATCGATTGATCTTCTTAAAATCAGGCTTTAAACCTTATGGCCACATTTCCGGCAAAAGGTATCAGATGGTTCAAGGACAGCATTACAATGCGGACAAACACGCCGAACGGGACGTCCACACTTCGGACAGAACATTTGATCAGAGGTAATCGTGTTGCCACATTCGCAGCGCTTATTGATGGTGCGGTCCACAAAGGATGATGTCTCTCCGCCAATAAAGATGGCAAGTCCGGCTTTTAAAATCACACTACCGATGGATAGGAGGATGCCTCCGATAAGAAAGAAAATCATCGGTGTTACAACGTTAATCATTTTAAAGTCAGAGGCATTATCGACAGCATTCACGCCAACCATCACAAAAGCGATGAACGCTCCTACTACAATAAGAATGCTAATCACCGTGATAATAGTGCCGGCAATAATCAATTTCTTACGCACTTGTTTGGCTTTTTCTTGGCTTGCTACGTCCGTAATGCTCGCATTGATCTGCTTAACATAATCCATAATTTTCATAATCCAATCAGCTCCTTATCAATTTATATTATACTATATTTTTTATTGTATTTGTATCAATTTAAAAAAACTGTTAGATTGGTATCTAACAGTTTCTTTATTATTTACGGGTCGTTCTTTTTTTAGCAGTAGTCTTACGTTTACTAGCTGTCGTTTTGCGGCTCATTTTTGGCGCTAATTCAACACCATATTCGTTTTCATGATGATTGAGCGAATTCTTATTAGAAGTAGCACGAGTTGTACTTTTTCGAGCGCTAGTTGTCCGATTTTGGCTGGACTTATTATTCTTTGTGGTTCGCATACACTCACCTCCTCGCGAGGTTAGTGTTTGCCAAAACCTAAAAATTATAAATATTTTTCCTCATTTGTTTGGGAATTGACAATAATTACCTCTGCTTCATGAAGACATTTACTTATGAGACTCTCATAATCGAAGGTCTTTTCCAATTCCTCCACGATTTCCATCTTCGGAGCGGTCTTCGGATTATGCGGTTCAAAGATGGTACAGCAATCTTCATAGGGACGAATAGAAATATCAAAGGTTTCAATCCGACGGGCGAGATTGATAATATCCTTTTTATCGACCGTCGCTAAAGGGCGAATCACCGGCATGTTCGTGACATAATTGATGGTCCGCATGCTGGCTAAAGTTTGGGAAGCCACCTGCCCAATGGATTCACCATTAGCGAGAGCTAAGCAGGAACGCTTCTTCGCCAATCTTTCACTGATGCGATACATCATCCGTCGCATGATGGTAATCGCGTAGCTTTCATCAACATGATTATAGATTCCCACTTGTAATTCGGTAAAAGGAATAACATGGATGCGAATCGTTTCTTGATAGCGGGTCAATTTTTGGGCCAGATCCCGAATTTTATCGAGGACCGCTTCACTGGTATATGGCGGAGAAGCAAAATGGATGAACTCGCAGAGCACGCCTCTTTTCATCAAAAGATAGGCAGCTACCGGGGAATCGATGCCGCCGGACATCATCATTAAGGCTTTACCGCCTATTCCTAAAGGATAACCACCCGCGCCTTCATAGGCAAATGTATAAAGATAGCAGGCATCTGGCCGGATATCGATCGAAAGCAAGACATCGGGATGATGAACATCGACTTTCCATCCACCTTTTTTTAATATTTGTCCCGCTACCAGGCGATTTACTTCATCGGAAATATATGGAAAGCTCTTATCGGCGCGACGGGCTTTGATTTTAAAGGTAGTTCCCTTTTCATTTTCCATCAATTCAAGCGCGGTTTTTATAATATCATCGATATTAGACGCGGTTTTGCACACTAAGGAATATGAATGAATGCCGCTAACATCCGCTAATCGAGCCACAACCGCATCCGTATTCTCTTCGTGAAGATTAATATAAATATGATCCATTCGTACATCATAGCTAAGGCGAGGATAATCCTTTAAAGCGTGCTTAATATTATGAGCTAAAAGAAAGATAAAGTCCTTTTTATTCTTACCCTTGGTGGATAGCTCGCCGAAGCGAACCATTATTCGTTCATACTGCATTATTTCCATCTCCTCATCCTTCTAGCGTATGGCCGCCAGAATCTCTTTTAAAACGTTGATAAATGTCATTATTTCTTCTTCAGTATTGTCTTTTCCAAAGCTTATTCGAATTGAATTGCTATACTCCTGTTTATTCTTCCCCATCGCTTCTAAAACAGCACTGTGAGCCGTTTTTTTGCTTGAGCAAGCGCTGATGGTCGAAACCATAATTCCCTGTCTTGATAAAGCCTCCACAACGACGCTAGCTTTCTTAGCACGAAGGGAGAAATTTAAAATAAAGGGAGAGCCATCCTTCGTACTATTTAAAGAAATATCATCCATGGCCTTTAAAGCATCATATGCTTGATTAAATAGCGTTTGAACATGGGCGCGCTCCGTAGGCATTTCTTGAAAAAGAAGGCGGATGGTTTTGGCTAGCATAACCTCTTTCGGAAAGTCGTTAGTGCCACTTCGAAAGCCAAATTCCTGTCCTCCGCCACTTGCAAGAGGAAGCAATTCAATCTTCTTCCGTTTAACTAAAGCGCCACTTCCCTTTAATCCGTAGAGCTTATGAGCACTTAAAACAAACATGTCCAAATCATCATAGTCGATATCGATTTTGCCGATAGCCTGCGTGGTATCGGAATGAAAGACCGCTTTAGGATATTCATGCACGATCTTAGCAATTCCAGGAAGATCGTTGATGCTTCCGACTTCATTATTGACCGCCATAATCGAAACTAGAATAGTTTCATCATCCATTGCTGCTTTGAGATCCTCTAAGCGAATACAACCACGAGCATCGACCGGAAGATACGTGATGCGGAAGCCAAATCTTTCCAATTGGGCACAGGCCTCTAAGACCGAGGGATGCTCAATTTGTGTCGTAATGATATGTTTGCCGCGATTCTGATAGCGTAAAGCATAGCCTTTAATAGCGAGATTATTGGCTTCGGTGGCCCCGGAAGTGAATATGATCTCCTGAGGGGCGCGATGAAAAAAGAGAGCGATTTGTTCCCGCGCTTTATTTAATAAGTTAGACGCCTCTTGTCCCAAACGATGTAGGCTTGAAGGATTCGCGAATTTATCTTGCAGTAAATCGTAATAACTATCAAGAATCTCTTGGCGCACAGGCGTTGTTGCCGCATGATCTAAATACATCAAAATAACCTCCGTACTCTATAATTTATGCAAGTAAAAGGCGAAGTCCTTTGTCTTCGCCTATTTCATCAATTATTATTGGTTCCAATTTTCTTTAAGGTGGCGTTAGCCTCGTAATATGATTTTTCAAAATCGCCATCAAAGAAATATCGTTCCGCACGAATAAGCGATTTATCGTAATCGAGCATCGTCGCCCTTTCGATATTGGCCTCAACAATCGCTTTTTCGGCTAAATCCGCTAAATGGTATTGATCCTTAATCTCATTGGTCAATTCCGTAAAGACGATATTAAAGGCAGATACCAAGCGATTGATTTCTTTAACATTGATAGGATTTTCCATCAACACACTATAAATATTCGTTAAATACTCATAGCATTGCTTAAAACGATCCTTTAAACGGTTTTCGTAATTAGCGACACCAATATCACGAACCATCTTTTCCGATTTCTTCAATTGCAAAAAGCTATCGTTGACTAAATTGAAGGCCTTATCGGAATCCGTTCGTAACGAAACGATATAGGCGTTATATTCCGAGATATCCTTCTCAGTAGCGGACAATTTTTCTTCCAATTCATGCATTTTTTGTAAAAGCAAGGTATAAGGCTGTTTAGTGGAAGCATGAATATAGGTATCCAATTGACGTTTGGTCGCTCCTAATTGATTGATTTCATTTTGGATGATTTCCATTTTGTCGAGATAACTCTCTTCTAATCGATATATTTCCTTCACACGAAGCAATTTTTGGCGAAGAACCACGAATTGATGTTCAACCGCACTGACACGGGTATAAATAGATTCGCATTCTTCGATAAAGGTATCATGCGCATTGATCTCTTCTAAAAAGAGATTATGGAAGCAATCGATCTGATCGACCATAGCGGTCAACCGTTCCTTTACGCCTTTAAGCTCAAAGCTCGAAAGACGCATTTGGATATCATATAATTCGCTTGTCATTTGCGAAATGCAGCTTTTAACGTAGAGATGCTGAATAGGAATTCCCTGCTCCTGCATCTTATTATATTCTTCCTGAAGCTTCTCAATCTTTTCAGGCACTGTCGCATCCACCAGGACACATAAAGTCGGTAATTCCTTCAAGGCATAATCCAATTCATCAAGCATTTTGCTAATGTTCGGGAGAAGATTATTAGCTTCATCATAGAAGGCACTTTCGACATATTTTTCATACTCATTAAATTCATTTTCAATTCCGTTAAAAGTTCTCGTGAAGGTGTCCTCAATCGACATTAATTCCGCCTGCTTTTCAAAATAAGTGGCTTTGATGCGGCGGAGCTTCTCTTTTAAGACTAAAGAGGCATTGCGGCAGTCTTCCTCCGGCTTTAATTTGGCGGATAGATCATTATCTAATTCTTTGACTTGAACTTCAAAAAGCTCGACAATGCGAAGATTATTATCCAAATTATTATAAAAATCATGATACTTTTTTTGCATGATTAGCTCTTCCATGGAGGATATTGCGATCTGTGCTTGCTGATCATTGCTCCCTAAAATAACTTTAAAGCGTGATTGAAAATTATCATGAATCTCAGCATACAATAAATTACTTTGGGAAATGATTTCCAAGCGCTTGATAAGCTGAGAATCTTGGCCCACTAAAAGAGCGTGTAGATATTCATATTTCCGTTCTAGCTCCGCGACAATTTTCCGCGCTTTTGTGCGTGACAAAATAAAATGCCGGAACAAAATAATTAGGACAATAAAAACAACTAGACTAACGCATAATATTATCCAAAGCTTTGGATTTTTGAAGTCTAAAAGGATCATAACGCCGCCTCCCTTTAAAAGAAATTATAACATATCTTTATGACGAGTTTTATAAAATAATTCTAAAATGTTAAATTACACTATCGCCACTTCGCACCATTAAAACCCAAATCTGTCAATTGTGCGTTTTTTTCTTGACATAAAAAGATAAAAATCATATATTAATAAATGCATGTAATGCAGCATGTACATACGGCTTGTCCGATGTTTGGAAACAAATTCGAGTAGTACCCTTGCTGAATGGTGAACCTCATGATTCAAACATCCGAAGTTAGGAATGTGCACCTATTGCTTTATTTTGCACTTATAAAATAAAGAAAAGGAGGAAATCATAATGTCAAGATACACTGGTGCTGATTGGAAAATATCTCGTCGTTTGAACTTTTCAATTCTCGAAACCGGTAAGGAATTAGCCAAACGTCCTTATGGTCCCGGACAACACGGCAATGATCGGAAGAAAAAACCTTCCGAATATGGTCGTCAATTGATTGAAAAGCAAAAATTGCGGTTGATGTATGGTGTTAATGAACGTCAATTCCGTCGTTTATTCTTAATCGCCAGCGATTCAAAAGAAGTTACCGGTATTGCCTTTATGCGAATTCTCGAATCTCGTTTGGATAACCTAGTTTATCGTATGGGATTTGCGAGAACCAGAAGAGCGGCCCGTCAACTTGTGAATCATGGTCATATCCTTGTCAACGGCAAGAAAGTCGATATTCCAAGTTATTTATGCCATGTTAACGATGTGATTAGCGTTAAAGAAACTTCTAAAGGCTTGAAGGTTATTGCGGAATCTCTCGATTCCATCGCTTCCACCGTTAAATATGTATCTGTGAACAAAGAAGAAAAATCAGGAGTTTATTTACGGGAACCTGAACGTAATGAATTGCCGATGGATATTCAAGAATCACAGATCGTTGAATTCTATAACCGTAAGTTATAATCAAAAAACCATTCGTGATGAGCGAATGGTTTTTTTATGCTTTGATATAATTGTGTTTTGATGTATTAACTACCGCTTGATTGATAATGCTTCTCTCCCTTTGACCAAACTATCAAAGAAATGATAAAGATTAGCGAGGTAAACAAAATTATCATTCCCGATAATAAATATGGATTATATGTTCCGTGTAAAAGAGTGTCGACCGGAAAAGAAATCACGAGCGCGAATGGGAAAACGAATTGCAAAACAAAGCGAACCGCTTTTGGATAAATCTTGAGCGGATACTTGGTATAATCGATAAAATTATAGACGATCTGCGTTAATGGCCCCGAACGCTTCATATAAAAAGCTAACGCGGCTGTTATGATCTTGATCGAAGTTATTAATAGTGCCCCGAAAATCGTAGCGATAATAATCATCAAAATATAGCCAAAGGACCAATTTATTCCTAAATTTCCCCAGATTCCGCAAACCGAAATCATTACAACTCCGACGATAAGTTCGCCAAAGGCTTCCGGCTGAAAGGTTTCGGCGATGACCTGAAAAAGAACCGGTAGAGGTCGCAAATAAAAGCGATCCAAATCACCATTTCGGACCTTCCAATAGGCCACGCACCAAAGGTCATCACTAAAGAAATGATCGATAGCCACGGGCAGCATCGTGAAGCCATATAAAAAGCCTAATTCCCACATATTCCAATCATATAGGGATGGGATGCTCTCTAAAATAAAGTAGATCGATAATAGCGAAGCGGCGTTACTCAATAAAAAACCGATAATGCCGATGATCGTGTCTTTTTTATATTCTAATTTGGCGATGATAGCCCGTTTCAAATAGATAAAGTATAGACGAAGATAATTCATATTCATTACCCTCCTTGAACCGTCACTTTTTTACTGGCGTGATTAAATAATAAAAAGGCAAAGCCTTCTAAAATCAATAACCAGCCGAGGCTTAAGCCGATGCTCATTAGTGACTTGGGAAAATCATACATTCCTAAAAGGATTAAAACCGGATTTTGTCCCATACCCGCAAAGGGCAAATAATTGACAATGCCTTTTAAAGAGTCCGGGAAAAAGGCCAAAGGAATGAAGGTCCCCGATAAAAACGAAACGACCACCGATTGAATCTGATTTAAACCAAAGCTCGCGGTCGTATAAAAACATAAAACCCCGAAAATATAATTTATGACATCATTGAGCATTGTGGCAATGACCTGCGCCACTAAAAAGAGCCCTAATTGTCCTAAAAAAACCCAAAATGATTTTATTACGATAAAGCCGAGAAAATAGAAAACCGTGTAAGCAATCGTAAAGCAAGGTAATCCGAAAATCAATGCCAACATGACAAAGGATCCTAAATTATTGAAGATAAAGCGCACCCGATATGAAATAGGCTTCACAAAGGACATCGCAATTGTCCCATCCTTGATCTCCTGATTGATTGTGTAACTGGTTGTTCCATCAAAGGTCACAAAGACAAATATATTGATAAAGACCTGATAGACGATCATATCATTCATGGTAAAGCCATTGATCATCGTATCGAGCGCATTATGATAGACCGCTATCCAAAGAAAAATGGTACAAAGCACTTGAAAGAATGTCACAATAAGCCATGTGATTATCGACGCTCGAAAAGCCATTAAATCCATCATACTGGCCTTAAAAAAAGGAACATATTTTTTTAATCGTTTCATTTTCTATTCCTCTTGCTCTTCTAATATCGAACGAACAACATCCTCGATACTGATTTCCGAAATTTGGATATCAAGCGCATGTAGCTCATGGAAAACGTAGTCTATAACCTCCTCAACGGCGATCTTCGTAGCATCAAATTTAACCAATAGCTTGTTATCGTCCTGGCTATATTCTACACGACCATCAAAGCGACATAGCTCATCCAAATTCGGCTCATATTTTAAAGAGATCGCGATTGTTCGAACATCACCAAAACGGTGCTTAATGGCTTCTAAGGACCCATCATAAATGATTTTTCCTTTTTCAATCATCACGATGCGTGAGCAAAGATTTTCAATATCCTTCATGTCATGGGTGGTTAAAATAACCGTGGTATGATATTTCGCATTCATGACCTTAATGGCATCGCGAATCCTTTCCTTCACCAGGACATCAAGACCAATCGTCGGTTCATCGAGAAAGAGTGTTTTAGGATTATGAAGCCAGGCCGCCGCGAGATCGGCCCGCATTCTTTGACCAAGCGATAAGGTCCGTACCGGCTGATTCATGAAATCATTCAGCTTTAAAGTATCACAAAGAAAGGATAATCTTTCCTTATATTCCTCATCGCTGATTTGATAAACCTCCTTTAAAACCTTGAACGATTCAATTAGAGGAATATCCCACCATAGCTGCGTTTTTTGACCGAAAACCACTCCAATATTCTTCGCGACCTTTCGCCGGAATTTATAGGGCTCTAAGCCATCGATTTCAATTTTGCCATTCGTAGGATTTAAAATACCACACATCATTTTTATCGTGGTCGATTTTCCTGCACCATTGGAGCCAATATAGCCCACGATTTCACCATCGTTGATCGTTAAAGAAATGTCATCGACGGCGACTTTAGTCTCGTATTTCCGTGAAAAAAGCGTTTTTAGCATTCCTAAAACGCCTTCTTTACGGATAGGCTTCTTAAATATTTTTGTAAGATGTTCTATTTTAATCATCATTTCACCTTCTTATGACATTTCTATTTAGAATACGGCTGCCTTTAAGTATAGCATAATAACCGCTTCCAAATTCACCAAAAAAATTTTTTCCATGATATTTATGAACTAATCGCCGCTCGATTAATGAGATTTTCCAAATTCTCCGCGCATTTGATCTGTCTTTTTTGAATCAGCTTTTGGAGCTTTTTCTGCAGCTTGGACCACTGGCCTTTTTTAAAATTGTCTTTTTGAAAAAGCGTTTGCATGGTTAACGATAATGTATCCTTATTCTCCGACGATAGATCATCATTCTCTTTGGGAAGAAGCGCCATGACGCTTGTAATTTTACATAGCAATTTGAGAAGAACATCATCAAATTCGCCACCACGATTCAGGACCTTTTGCCCATAATCCATTAAAGAAGGTCCATTATCATAATTCTTTAACGAAAGATATGCATAAAATGAATTATGCTTTATTTCATATAGTTCATTATAACAATACTCAGAAGCAAAGTAAGTCGCAAATAGCGCATGACATATGGCCCTTTCTCCAGCAAAATTACGAGATATTAAATGATTGGCTATCGTTTTCGCTATTTTTTTCAAATCCAATATCGATAATTCGGATAATCGTGAATCATCATTCTTCTCCTTTTTTAAATAATCTTCAATAATCAACGATACATCGCGATGATCATCGCTTAAAATATTAAAATATAGATACGATAAAATATCTCGTAGATGATCATCAAAAAAGCCATTGGCCAAGACTTCACTTTCATAATTCAATTCGACTTTTTTAGAGTCTTCAAGGCCATCGATCATGATATCGATTGCCTGCATCATAAGCTCATACTCACTATTAGGCATTTCTTTGTTTTCTAAGCGGTTTACAAAATAAAGGACGATCATATTACTGAGAAGCAAGGGATTATTAATGATATCCGGATCGATTTCGTTAATATGATTAGCAAATTCTTGATAATCCTCATCATAGGAAAATGATATGAGATTTGTCAACGCTTCATCTTGATGATTGGAAGAATAGTGATTAAAACGATTAAATATTTCCATAATACTTTGGAAAACATTCTTTCGATCGTCATCATTAAATGGTGGCAAGATATATCGATATAGGTATTTTATATTAGAAAAAGAAAGCCGCTCATCAACGCGCGAGGTAAAGATTAGATGAATTTTCTCCGAGGAATCAAATTTAATTAAAAAATCATCGAGCATTTTAACGATAAGCGCAAAGCGAGCTTTTCGATTAGCCCCTAATTCATCAACCGCATCTAGAAGAAGATAAATGTTCTTTTTTTCATTCGTGAACAATTGCAAGAACTTCTCATTGGTCAAAAGCACTTGATTATCTAAATCATCTAGTTCCCTTTTAAAAACATAGTTTTTTAAAAAGCTTAAAAAGAAATTACCATCATGCACGTCTTGATTATGACTATCAATATACTCTTGTAGGCTCCTTAGAGTAAAACGAAAGAAAAAATTATCACTATGATCTAAGGAAAAAAAGCAATGCTCTAGGTTTTGTAGATATACCGTTTTACCATGTCCTGCCGGTGCAATGATGAGCGAAATACGATTAGTCAAAAGTTGATTCTCATCGATTTTGCGACTAGCATCGTCTCTATATGGAATTAAAAAACGCGAAACATATCCATCCGCTATATCGGTCGTCGTGTTTAGCATTCCCCGTGCTCTTTCAAAGCTCAAACAATCCATAATAAATAAACTGAGCGATTTAGACTTTTTAATTCGTGATTTCCGATAAGCTTTGATTTGACCAGTTCCTAACATATTAATGACATTTTCAACAAGCAAATTACTTTCGGAAGAATAATAAAGTGGCGATAAGTCGTAATCAACAAAAAGATGAAACGGATTATCAGAAGGCAACTCTTTGATCTTATCTTTAATTATCGCTTCATCACCATCGTATAATGCGCGCACACAAGAAATATCGATTTCTTTATTCCTAACTCTTTCATATATAGCCTTAACCTCTAAGGCGACATAATGACTCTCTAAAGCTGCTAAGCTCAAAATTACAAGAAAGGATTTCGCGCTTTTGATAGCCAATAGACATGTCTCACTGATGTTGCCTTCACATTTACTATCGCTATGCCACACCTTTAAATGGGCGGCTTCCAATACCTTTTTGATTTGCAAAGATAAGGATTGCGAATGGTGATTCCACGAGATAAAGATATGCGTGGACTCGGCACCGGCTTCCGATAATTTAATTAATTCTTGGATTTTATTAACACGTTCAATACTAACGCTTGCCAAAACATATCCAAAGTGTAAAGAACTTTCATAATATCGTTGTGCTTTATCTAAATCCGGAAGAACGCCAATTCCCTTTTCATAAAAGTAACCTAGATTATAATATGCCAAAGCATGTCCATGATCAGCCGCTAAAGAATACCAATTCATGGCCTGATGATAGTCCTTTTTGACTCCTTGGCCTTCTGCGTAGCAATTACCCAAGCTACATTGAGCATTGGGGTGTCCTTGTAAAGCCGCTTTTTTATACCAAAAAACCGCTTTTTGATAATCGCGATTCACCCCACCGCCATCATAATAGCAATTAGCCAAACTATATTGAGCTTCCAAAACACCAGCTTCTGCTGCTTTGATAAAGCACGATACCGCTTTTTGCGGATTAGCGGAAATACCGCTACCATTTTGAAGGCATTGCCCTAAAAAATACATCGCCTCGATATTACCAGCCTTAGTGGCATTTTCAAAATATCGATAAGCAGCCACCGGTTTTCTTTTAACATAGGTTCCCTGAAGATACAGTTTTCCAAGAGCAAGATAAAGACTACCATAATGATTGTTAAAGGCCTCTTTGTCAAAATGCTTAATATATCGTTTTAAATACTCTTTTCCGCGCGTTGGATCGGCAGTGACACCTTTTCCATTAATCAAGCATAGACCCCAGAAAATATTAGCATCAATAGAGCCATGACTTGCTGCTTTTTCATACCAGAAAGCCGCTTTTTCATCATCTTGAGCGACTCCTAATCCTTCTTGATAAATCGACGCTAGGTAGAATTCGCTAAGCGCCTGCACTCCACTATTCTCTAGTTGTACACATTTTTGAAAACGCGCCATCGCTTCTTGATAATCATTGTCCATACCTTCGCCCCTTAATGCCATGATTCCAAGACGATAATCCGCCTTTAAATAATCGTATTTAGCGGATTTACTATAATAATAACGTGCCTTACTATAATCAATTTCCACCCCTATACCGCAATAATAGCAATTACCAAGACAATAGTTCCCGAGGGCCTTATCATATTTCACCAATTGCTGATAGCTTTTAAAGGCAAGCATCGGATTAGCGGTCAAATCGTGATCTCCTTGTTCATAAATTAATCCGATATAATAGTAGCTCTCATAGTATCTATTGTTAGCGGCTTGTGTAAGATGATAAAGTGCTCTTGCAAATGATTTTTTGACCGCAAGCCCACGATAATAATAAAATCCAACCTTAAACTGGCAAAAGCCATCTCCTAAATTCGCGCCATCAAGAAAAGTTCTAAAAGCGGTATTCAAATCAAAACAAGGATATTCTTTATTTTCCAGGAGCTCACCTAATTTCCCAATCGCTTTAGGATGATCTTGATAAGCTGCCATTTGTAGCCAATATCGAGCACTATCAAAATTTTTAACGATTCCCTTACCCTCTAAAATGCATATTCCCAAAGCATACTGTGAATCAGCAAATTGCATTTTGGCGGCGAGAAAAAACAATTCTATGGCTTTTTTATAATTTTGTTCAACACCAATACCATCGCGGTAGATAATACCGAGATTATGTAAAGAAGGGGCATATAGCATATCTGCGCCTTTTTGGTACCATTCGATTGCCAAGGACAAGTTTTTTTGACAGCCAAAGCCATGATCATAATAATATCCGATATTATTTGCAATACGTGGATCATGATCATCACTCTCATAGGCTTTAAAAAAAAGTGCTAGTGCTTGATAATAATCCTTCTCAACTCCACAATTTCCATGATTATAGCAAAAAGCTAGTAATAAGGTTTTACCAATCGAATCGGGCTTATCTTTTAAATAATCGGCTAAACCTGCTAATTTTTTGGGATTCATGATGAGTTTAAAGGGATTATAGCGTTGATTAACGACTAGATTATAAAACTCATCCAATGATCCAACCTTGAGCGGAACCGAAAAATATGTAACATGATACTTCCGATCAGCAGACATCACCTTGCGCATTTTATTTTCATGTATTTGATACAAATCATAGTGAAAGTGATGCTCACTATATTCACTGGCAACATGGTCTTTGATGGGAATAATACGCTTTGCTGCAAAGCATGCAATAAGCTTTAAATAAGGTTGATCGCTCATTTTATGCATTATTCCCACCTCATTTCAATTTTATTATAGCAAATAGTCAACCCTTTCTAAAGAAAAAGAAGAACCGATATTCAGTTCTTCTTATCTTTTAAAATTCACCTAAATAATATTTTTTCTTGCCCCGACGGATGATGATATAACGATCATCTAAAGCAACATCTTTATCAAGGATGAAGCCTTCATCGGTAATTTTCTTACCATTGACTGTGATAGCCCCGTTTTTAATAAATTCGCGCCCTTCACGCTTAGAAGACGCAACCTTAAGCATTATAAGATTATCTAAAAGTGACAGGCCTTCTTGTAGCTTGACACGAGGGAAATCAAGAAAAGCCATCGCGATTTCTTGACTTGTTAAGGAGGCAATATCGCCACTAAAAAGCGCATCGGTGATTTTAAGAGCCTGATTAAGGCCTTCGTCACCATGAATCAGACGCGTCATTTCCCTCGCTAAGGTTTTTTGCGCCAATCTTTTTTCGGGCTCTTTTTGCCAAGCCTCGGCAATCTGATCGATCTCTTCTAAGGATAAGAAAGTGAATTGCTTTAATTTCTTTACAACATCACTATCCGGAATATTAATCCAGAATTGGTAGAATTCGTAAGGAGAAGTTTTATCTTTATCGAGCCATACCGATTTTCCGCCCTCCGATTTACCGAATTTGGTGCCATCGGTCTTTAAGATGAGCGGGATCGTGAACGCGAAGACCTTGACATCGCTTCCTTCTTTTTTACGAATCAATTCGGTTCCTGCGGTCATATTTCCCCATTGATCTTGACCACCGATCTGTAAAATGCAGTTTTTTTCTTTGAAAAGATGATACCAATCCAATGCCTGGATAATCTGATAAGAGAATTCCGTATAAGAAATGCCGCTTTCTAATCGCGCTTTGACGGTCTCCTTATTAAGCATATTATTGACATTGAACTCCTTACCATAGAATCGTAAAAAGTCAATGACGTTTAACGAGGAAACCCAGTCATAATTATTCACAATATCATGAAAGCCAAAGAGCGCTTCTACCTGTTTTTTTAGGCTAATCACATTCGCATTAGTAACCTCTAATGAAAGCATCTTTCTTTCACCCTGTTGCTTGGGATCACCGATTTGCCCGGTCGCACCTCCCACTAAAAGAATGGGATGATGACCATACTTCTCAAGTCTTTTAGCCACTAAATAGGTGACCAAATGGCCAACATGCAAGGAGTCGCCGGTAGGATCGCATCCTAAATAAAATGTGACCTTATGGTTCTCTAAGTAATCCTCTAGATCCTCGGAAGTTGTGTCAAAAAACAATTCGCGAGCCTTTAATTCTTCAATCAATGTCATCTCTTTTGTCCTCCTAAAAAAAATAAAAAAGCATCCCCAATTATCTAAGGACGCTTATTGAACGTGGTACCACCTTAGTTAGAAATAATAATATTTCTCACTCTTCCACAGATAACGATGCGGCCAACCGCTTTGCTTTCACAAAGATGCTCCTAAGGGTAATTCCTGTTTTCTCCTCTTTCACCAATCACGAGGCTCTCTTTATTGAACAGTACTAAGCTTACTCAACGCACTATTATTTTAACAATTATTTCCAAGGGCTGCAATAAAATAATCATTCAATATCCAATTCCTCTAATCGATCGGTTAATGATGATATCTTCGATCTTAGAATCAATTTCCGATCGAAGAAGTCTTTTAAATTTTCATTACTTTTTATAAACAATCTCATTAGTTAATGGTAATCCATTAAAATACTCATCGAGGTTATTGATCGTCACACGGGCTATTTCGCTTAAGGCCTCCTCAGTTAAAAAGGCCTGATGCGAGGTGATGATGACGTTAGGGCGCGAAACAAGAATCGAAAGAATATCATCTTGAACGATGGAAAGCGACCGATCTTCAAAGAACAAATCGCCTTCTTCTTCATAGACATCAAGGCCCGCACCGCGAAGATAACCGCTATTAAGGGCTTCAAGCAAGGAGGAGGTATCGATCAAGGCTCCTCGAGAAGTATTGATAATATAGGAGCCTTTCTTCATATGCTTAATCGTTTCACTATTGATTAAATGCTTAGTCTCTTTGGTTAATGGACAATGTAAAGAAACAACATCACTATTCTCTAAAAGGGTGATTAGATCGACATATTCGACATCTAAATCGCTTTTAGGATAAGGATCGTAGGCCAAGATTTTCATGCCATAGCCCTTCGATATTTCAATCATCGCCCGACCAATCGCCCCTGTGCCAACGATACCGATCGTCTTACCATGCAAAACAATACCGGTTAAGCCCATCAAGGAAAAATTAAAATCACGAGTGCGAATATAGGCTTTATGAATTTTACGATTTAAGGTCTGTAAAAGCGCTATAGCGTGTTCAGCAACCGCATAGGGTGAATATGAAGGCACCCGCACGACGTGAATTCGGTTTTGTGCCGATTTCATATCGACATTGTTATAGCCGGTACTGCGCATAGCCAATAAGGAAACTCCATTTTCCTCTAAAATCAAAATTACCTGACGATTGATATTATCATTTACGAAAGCGCAAACCGCATCAAAGCCCTTGACCAGTGGCGCCGTTTTTTCATTAAGCTTTTCTTCAAAATAGACAAAATCATAATCCTTCTTCGCCAAATCGAAAAAGATTCTATCATATGGCTTAGTATCAAAAAAAGCAATACGTTTTTTCATAGTCTTCTCCTTTCGAAACTCCATATAACAAGTATGGTCATTTATTCAATAAATAGACAATTATCGCTTAAAAATTATAATGTCGATTTTCGGGCCACGAAGGTCGATTCAAATTTAAAGGTCTTCTCTTCCAATTTTCCTTCTAACAGATCATTGAGCATCGTCATGGCTTTCTTACCAACCTCATACATATCGACATGCATAGATGAAAGCTGCGGACGCGTAATGGAAGCGTATTTGGTTCCGATGATCGATAAGACCTCGACATCCTCCGGAACCTTTAATCCGGAATCGACCGCCGCATTGGTGATGGCCGCCGCTAGCGAATCACGATAGGCCAAAAAATATCCCTTTTTCGTGGTTTGGAAAAACTCTAAAAAATCAGCATAGGTCCGATTATAGGAATCATCACAGGAAAGAATTCCATAGCTACGGTTCTCCTCTAAATGAACGTTGATAAAGGCCTTCTCGATTCGATCCAATAAACGGCCACAATTATGGACATGTAAGAAATACATTTTTTTATCGCTCGCATTAAAATGATCGCGAATAATCGATTTAATCTTATGCTCATATCCAAAGGTGATAGAGCCCACACGATCACCGACGATATAATTATTAACCGCAATAACGGGAACGGAATACGACATAATGTGGTTGACATCATCGACATCCAATTCATCATCAAAAATAATCGCCCCATCAACATGGGAGGTGATGACCTTCTCGATGACGGAAACCGCATCCTCACGAGAATGAGAGGTCACAAATAATGTCAAACAAAAGCCCTTTTCTTTGGCGGCATCGGTTATGCCATTCAACATATTGGAAATATAAACATAATTGGCGGAGGGAATCACAATACCGATATTCGTGGAACGATTGGTGGCTAAAGCTTGGGCCAAAGCGGAAGGCTTATAACCTAAACGAATAATCGTTTCTTCGACCTTTTTCCGCGTCGCTTCGGTGACATTTCCTTGCTTGTTAATGACACGTGAAACCGTAGCGAGCGACACTCCACTCGCCCGTGCCACTTCGTAAATGGTAACTCGATCTTTAGTGTTTTTCATGGTTGTTTCTCCTTAAAAATAAAAAAGCGCCTAGTCGCGCTTTTAATGATGAAGATGCTATTTCGTCAAGTTTTTCAATGATACAGCATGCGTTTTTATCTTACCGAGCGTTTTTTTTAAAGAAGTGGACAAACCTTTAGTGTCAATGGAATCCATTTCATCGACAATACTATCGGCCAAATCTTTAATATCCGAGGAAATATCACTTGCCGCATCCTCAACATCATGTTTGAGCTGCTTTCCTTTTGTCAATAGCACTTGCTTTGTAGATTGCATTTTTCGAGAAGCTTTTTTCATTTCATGCATCATTTTTTCTCTGATGGGAGGTAAGAGGCATAAGCAAGCCATTCCCGTAAACATACCGCATCCAAAAGCCAATATTTTCATCTTCATACTATACCCTCCTTTTATTACAAAATTTGGGTATCAACACGACGACACATTCATTCTATATGAAAATATTTTCAGTGTCAACTTTTGCTTTCACGATTTTTTACAATCATTTGTATCCAATTTTCCATTCTTTTTGAACTCATGTAAACGAATACACAATTACTATCTAAAAAGGATTGCTTATCAAAGTCATTTTCATCAATAAAAGTAACTTTTTCATTTTCAGATAGAACACGACTATCGTGATACCCTTCGAGATGCTCATAAAGTGGCAAAACAAAACTATGGTCCGCCGTTTCAAGAGCCTTTTGAAATTCGTCTTTAAATGTTAAAAGACGACTATAGCGATCTGGTTTAAAAAAGACTATAACCTTTCGACTAGGATGCATCGCCCGTACTGCTTCGATGGTGGCAAGTATTTCTTGCGGGTGATGGGCATAATCATCAATAAACACATCATCGTTTATTATCGTTTGCACCATTCGTCGTTTTACACCGGTAAATTTTGCCAATTCTTTTAAGCCCTCACGAATCGAGAGATTATTCTCTTTTAAATAAGCGACAATGGCCAGAGCATGACAAAGATTATGCATGCCATAAAAAGGAAGAAAAAAAGGGATAGCGTCATTATGCGCTTGGATCGTTCCACGGATACCATCGATCTCTTGAATAGCGTCAATACACGCATAATCGGCCTCTTTTTGTAAGCCATATGTCACAACATGGGGATGATTGATTTTATGGGCGTCTTCATAATTGATGATAATTTTTTGGGCATTCTTAACATATTGATCAAAGGCCTCTATGTATTCTTCAACGATTGGATAGGTATCGGCATGATCATAATCGATATTGGTGATGATAATCGTCTCTGGATGATAAACTAAAAAATGCCTTTGATATTCGCAAGCCTCAAAAACCATGTGATCGTTATTGATTCCTCCAATTCCGATGCCATCACCGCGCAGCATCGATAGCTTATAAAAATTCCTTAGGGCTTGATAAAACATTCCGACCGTCGTCGTTTTACCATGCGTTCCCGAAATGGCAACCGCCTTCTTTTTACTGATATATTGCGCGATAAATTCATGGTATTCGATCCAAGGATAATGATGATCAATGAGATATTGATGGACTTCACTGTTCATGAATTGATGCCCGA
This sequence comes from uncultured Coprobacillus sp., assembly GCA_964583155.1. Taxonomy (GTDB): domain Bacteria; phylum Bacillota_I; class Bacilli_A; order RFN20; family CAG-826; genus CAG-826. The sequence goes on along the minus strand of CAZOUY010000008.1, from coordinate 17,088 downwards.
TAATAAAAAGATCAACCCACATAAAATCCCGAAAGGAAAGTGAATTGATGAAAATTTCTTTCTCTAGTAACTTTTTTTCAGTGAAAAGATTATCATCGGTATCCATTCCTTGAACCGTATGGCCATCATCCGATAAAATATGGGCTAAAGCGGCCATTCCGCTTCCTTTAATCCCCACCAAATAATATTTCATATTATCACCCGTTTCATTGTATGAAACCGGAGCATATAAAAGACCATCAAAAAAAGAGTGCCTCCACTCTTTTTTTAGTCATCAATCGGTTTGACAAAGCAGACACGCTCTTTATGATTGACGTGCTCAAAGGATTTCCAAAGAGCCTGAACCTTATGATTATACTCAAGCTCCGGCCCTGTTTCTGCATATTGAATACCATTTTTGATGGCGTTCGTAATCGCTTTTTCAAAAATCATCGCCATAACTCCCGAATTTTGATACTGCGGATCAACCGCCACTAAAAGCATATCCAGAACTTTCGAATGCTTTAAATCATGAAGGAAATCGATAAATCCCAACGGGAATAAATGACCACGATGCTTTTTTAAGGACTTGACCGGGGTCGGAATCATCAATCCATAAGCGACGATTTTGTTATTCTCATCACGAACGATCGGTAAATAATCCAAATTAATCAAAGAAATATATTGCTTAGCGAGAAGAATCATTTGATCCTCATCAATCGGCACATATCCATATAGATCAGCGTAGCAAACATTGGTTAATTGCAATACTTCAACCACTATTTCCTTGGTCAATTCCCGCTTAGAATGAAACTCTTGAAAATGCAAATTGAATTTCTTTTGCACCAGCTCGGAAAGCTTACTAAGGCGCGGATCAAGTTCTTTAGGAATAAAAATCCGATACTCCTTCCACGTTGCATCGACAATGAATCCCAGCTTTTTCATATGCTCAATATAATAAGCATAGGTATAAAAGGTCACAAAGATATTCATTTCTTCAAAGCCTTTGCTGAGCATTCCTTCTTTATCTTGGTCAGAAAAGCCTAAGGGGCCACAGATTTCGGTCATCCCGTTTTCTTTACCATAGTCCTCCACCGCTTTGATGAGGGCTTTTGTCACTTCGAGGTCATCGATCATATCGATGCGGTTAAAGCGAATTCGCTTTTGATTATATTTTTCATTGGCGTAATGATTAATAATCGCACATATTCTTCCAGCAATCTTTCCATCCTTATATGCTAAAAATAACTTAAATGAACAATAACGAGAAGCAGGATTGTGACTCGGCCGTAGATTATCCATCTCGTCTTCATAAATATAGGGCGTAAAATACGGACAATCCTTGTATAGCTTGATCGGAAAATTGATAAAATTCCGTAGCATTCTCCGACCTTTGACTTCCTTGACTTCAATCATAATTCTAATCTCCTTCACAAGATACATCCTGATAAACTACCAGTAGTTAACTGATGTGCTCTTTCGCCTATATTAACACATTTATCTTGTTTTGAAAACTAGATAATTTAGTTTTTTTGATTTCTATATAAAAAAAATAAAAAAAGAGTCTCACTATCGGAAACTCTTTTTTTAATTACTTAGCCAAAATTAAATGGTTATATAATAATACCCAGACTAAATCAACATAACCTAGAATAACACCGATACCAGGAATGCAAATTAAGAACATTACGATTGAAATAACATCTTTTTTTCTTAAAGCAACGGAAAGTCTCACCAATAATTCAATAAAATAGTTTAATCCTGGAATGATTAAAAGAATGATTTGAACTAAGCGAGTCTGTTCATTAAACCACTTATCAAAGGTCATATTATCGTCTCCTTTCACCTATTTTCATCTTAATACTTTTAGCTTTCGTTTTCAATATTCGATGTATGTAAAAAAACGACATTTTATGCCATGTGTTTAATTATTTATCCTTGCAATAAATAATTTTCACTAAAGGGTTGACAAACATTTTATGGTCACCATCGAGTTTTTGATTTACGCCAATTACATAGAGATAAAATTGGGTATTGATATTGTCAAAATTATCTAGAAGATAGAAGATTTCCTCGTGCGCTTTGCTCTGCTCGAGATCGTTCTCATAATCGAAAACGATCGCAACTCGATGTATCACACGCTCATCCTTGGAATAGTGTGCAATGATCCGAATCTCTTTAATCACCGGAAATTTCTTGGCTACCTGACGAATACGATCATAGTCACTTTCACTTAGATCATCCGCCATGAGATGAATTTTGCTTTTGTCATTCTCATTTTCCTCTTGATTCATGGCATTTTGAACCCAGGCAATACTATCCTCACACAAGGCGGATCTTTCCTCCTCCATTCCATTGCGAATGAAAAATGATGAAAGGATATTTATTCCTTCATAAACATAATTGCGGTTGTGTTGGATTGCTTTTTTGATATAAGTCACACCATCGCCATCATTGATGCTGATTAAATATACACCATAATGGAAGGAGGCAAAGGTATTGTTGGAATCCATGTCCAAAGCCTTTTTATATAGTTCGATCGCTTTTTCTTCATTACCGATCTTTTGATAAGCGAAGGCTAAAGAGGATACCTCATAGGAATCTTCCATTTTCTCATTATCTTCATTGCTTTGAACCTGAGCAAGATAGCTATTATAGCCAATCTCGCGTTCTCGTTCAAAGGCCTCTTTGCTATTTTGGTACCATTCATCATTATATAACTGCACAATCTTGGTCACCTCGGAATCATATTGCGGTGCTCGTGGCTGACAAGATAAGTCAAAATCCTCCACATTTAATGATTGCATTCTTTCTTTCACGACCGGATGGGTGGGAAAATGATATGGTAACTCCTTATTGATAAAATCACGATACATTTCTAAATTCTTATAAAGATGCTCGAAGAAGATATCGCGAATTTGGTAAAGATAATCATGAGGGGCCGTTTCATTTCGTATCAACACTTCGTTAACCTGAGGCAGCTCACAAAATGTTTGGTAGGATTCACAAATGGCCAAGGCGTTGATGAAAGCATGACAATCCCCCTTATCCAAAACCATCTGATCCGCTCGTTGCTCCTTCTTGAATTGAATAAAGGTCGAAAACATTTTATTTTCTAAAGCTATTTCCCAGATGAAGGAAACATAGAAAAAAACGGTGATGCGATAAAAATTGAAGCCACTATTCAATTTATCCTCGAAAAGATAATAATTAAGTGTATTAAGAATCCGAACATCCTCTTGGTTGAAGTCGTAATAGGCATGGGCCAATTCATGATAAAAAATTGCTTGCAGAGCCTTTTCATTAATCAAAAGAAGATCGACTAATCCGATAAAGATATAGATAGTATTCTTGATCTTATTTACAGAAACACCCGAATCATCACTCGGTAGTAAAACGATCGTATTTTTAAGACCGATCTCATGAGCGGCTTCATCGACCAAGCGATAAAGATAAGGATAGTCTTCTCTTTTTAAAACATAGCTTACCGTCGGTTTCTTTTTGAAGGTCGGTAAAAGCGTGACTGTTAATAGCGATAATAGCACCGCGGATACAATTCCGATAACGATCGTAATATTCTCATAAAATGCGAAGACCGTCAGCACTAAAAGATCGGCATATAAAAGAAACGTAAAGAAACGCAATCGCAAAATAAGTCTTTTTAACCGCTTGACATAGGATTGATAATCATCCTCAAAATCTTTATGGCTTTTGTCTACTCCATGAATCAAGCCCCGCAAATCATTGGTCTTTTGAAATATTGCCCGCTTCTTAATTAGGGAAAAGATCAAAATAATACCTAAAATAGCCAAAGAACCGAACCATATACCTTGTCGCACTTGACGGGAGATAATATCCAAAGTAAATTCTCGAAGAACAATTCCCAAAGCAATGAAAATTACCATAAAACCAAAAACCAAAAATTCGATAACCAAAAATTCGATAGAAGCTTTATATTTATTTTTTGTATCCATAATTTTTCTCCTTAGAACTAAGCAAAATAATCGCTGCCCAATTCTTTTTCTTCCTCACTTATAAAGATGATATCCTTTCCTTTTAATCCGAGATCCTCATATCGACAAACATAATAATCATCATTTGTCACTTCCCAGACGCGTTTTCCATTAAAAAGAAAGGCATCACTGGTTGCCACGACGACATACTGCAAGGCGTTAGCCTCCAAAGGAGGCGACACCTTCACCTCTTGATCACCTAAAGAAATAATCGCGCCTTGCTCGGTGTTAGCAATAAATTGTCCAACATAGAAGCCACTATCATTTAAGTAATCTAAAGGCGCTAAGCCCGCATTCATAAGCAGATCATTAATAATCTTGATAACCGGAATCGGAAAAAGAAAGATTCTCCCATGCGTATGCATTTTGACGATATCAGAAAAAATCAAAATATTGATGCCGATCATTTTATCATCATGATAGAGGGCCACAATATCATTTTGGCGGATCACTCTATTGGTTTTAGCGGACATATCAAAGACGATCAAAAGAACATCGCCAATGGCCCGATAATCGTAATATGCCGCCCATCTCATTGATACTTTCTCCCAAAACGCGCAAAATCCTCATGCTTTAGATGCTTGAGCATATAGAGCAAAAGCTTCTTGGCCGCTAAATAATCGCCGGTATCCAAAATGGTGGAACAGGTATGAATATTCCGCGCGCAGAGGCAATGCGTCAACGTGGGAACACCATCAAATTGCTTATGGATGCTCCCCGCATCCGTACCACCCGGAGAAATATAATCTTGAATCTTGGTCTTCGAAAGGTGAGCGCATTGTCTTTGGAACGCAATTAATTCGTTAAAAGCGATCATGTTCCCATCGATGACACGAACAAGAACGCCTTCACCGAGCTGACCTAATTCATTTTTATCACCGCTAGAATCTCTTGAAGGTGAACAATCAAGAACGATTGCTAGGTCGGGATTTATCATATGACTAGCGGTCAAGGCCCCCCGACAGCCAACCTCCTCCTGCACGGAGCCTCCGACATATAAATCAAAAGGAAGATCGACATCGCGAAGACTTTCTAGGATTTCTAATCCTAAAACCAAACCATAACGATCATCAAAAGCCTTTCCTAATAGCCTTTTTCCATCATTTAACTCCATGAAAGTGCCTTCAACGACCACCATTGCTCCAAGATAGATTCCGTGATCGATCGCCTCTTGATAGGAGGTCATTCCAAAATCGAAAAGCATGGATTTAAGGCTGGTCGGCTTATCTTTATCGGCACTCGATAAAAGATGAGGAGGAATCGCCCCGATACATCCCTTTAAATCGCCCTTTCGTCCTCTAAGAATAACGCGATGGGCCAAGAGTGTTTGTTCATTGATGCCACCTAAAGGTGCTACCTTAATCATTCCGTTATCCAAAATAGCGGTTACGATAAAACCGACTTCATCCATATGCGCTACGACCATGACTCTTTTAGCATGTGGATTTGAAGAACGCTTTAAGGCGAATATTGATCCGAGATTATCAGTGATTATCTCATAACCTAATTTTTGATATTGCGCCTTTAAAAAAGCCGCCACTTCATTTTCTAGTCCCGAAATGGCTAGCTTCTCACTCAAGGTCTTAAAGAGATCGCGTTGGTGTTTTGTAAGTCTCATAAATCTTATTCCTTTCTGGCAATCAATCGATAAATCGGCTGTCCTAATTGCCGAAACTTGCTTTCATATTCGGTCATAGCATCATGCTCTTCATCAAAGGCATAATGCTCATCGATATCTTCGATTTTTAAAGCGCTCTCTTCAATCATCGTCAAGGAATATGTAAAGAGATCGCTGTTATCCGTCTTCATCACTAGCGAGCCTTTAGTCATCAAAAGACGCTCATACTCCATTAAAAAGCTTTTGGAAGTCAAACGTCGCTTGGCATGCCGCTTTTTAGGCCACGGATCGGAAAAATTCAAAAAGATGTTCGTGCATCTTTCTTTAGGAAAAAGCGGGGCTATCGTTTGAAAATTTTGCCGAATCAGCAAGACATTTTTAAGCCCGCTATTGACGATTTTTTTGGCGGTAATCGCTAGGGCATCGACATTCATCTCGACGCCTATCCAAAGACGCGATGGATCCTTAGAGGCCATCGTTAACAGAAAATCACCGCGACCAGTACCGATCTCCAAAGCGTAATACTTGTCCTTTAAAAAATCGAAATCCCGCTCCTCCTTGACGATAATAATCAATTCCGGATGAGCGCTGATAAAGGGCTCGCTCCACGATTTATGCTTCATTCGCATGTTTCTTTACCTAATGTCCGAATCGCATGGGCGTATATCGGCATGCTTAAAAAGAAATCATGGAGGGTGATAATCTCATTGGCCTCATGAATATGATCCTCGCTTTTAGGAAAGGCCGAACCAAACGCCAATGTGTTTTGGCTTTCTTTCGCATAGGTTCCGCCTCCAATGGTCATGATCGGAGTCTCATAATCGCCGGTTTCTTCTTGATAGACGCGCAAAAGATTGGTCACTAACGGAGAAGAAGGATCAAAGCAAAGAGCCTTTGAAGAGCTTAAAACATGGCTTTCTCCCGGAAGCTTTTGCGTGAGATGATCAACCACCTGATAGGGATCGACATTCTCCGGATAGCGGAAATTAACGATCATCTTCAAAAGATGGTTCTCATAATTGATAATTCCGACATTATAGGTCGTTTCATGAAGGAGATCGGAATGATAATATTCACCCATCGTTTTCCCATTCACATCATGATAGGCTTCCGCTAAAAGGCATAATTCCTTAACCTGAAAGACATGGCCTAAAACATCGAGCATCTGCGTGCCGGCATTTATTCCCTGTTCAGGTAATGATCCATGCGCGGCCTTACCAAAGATCGTCAACCGATAGAGTTCATCCTCTTGGAGCAGCTGATATTGATAATTATGACTCTTTAAATAGGCTTCTATTCCCTCTTGGGTGGTAAGCCAAGCCTCCGCCTTATCAATCACGGAATTCGAAACGACTCCCGCTTCCAGCTTAACGACATGAGGAATGTCGATGGATAAGCTCGTTTCATAATTGGTGATTCCCTTTTCACCATAGATCAAAGGAAATTCGCCATCCGGTGTGAAGCCATATGTCGGATACGATTTATGCAATTGATGGAAATAATAATCAAGACACGCCGATCCTTTTTCTTCATTTCCGCCAATAATCAAACGTACCTGATATTCATCATCGATCAGGTCATGATCCTTTAATGCTAATAATGCATAGAAGGCCGCCATCGCCGGACCTTTATCATCACTACTTCCACGTCCATAAAGCTTGCCATCCTCAATCACTCCCATAAAGGGCGGATGCTTCCATTCTCCGCTAACAGGAACGACATCACAATGGGCATAGATATCGATTAATTTCTTTCCGTGCCCCCATTTTATTTCCGTGCAATATCCATCGCACCGATCGACCATAAAGCCCTTTTCTTCGGCTAGCATAGCGATAAATTCTAAGGCCTCGTGGACACCTTTTCCAAATGGGCGACCATCGGCAATGGTCGTTTCATCGTGAATCGAATTGATACGAATCCATTTTTGCAAATTCTCTAATGCTTCTTCATGATATGGTTCGAGTAGTAATTTGAAGTCCATATAGTTTCCTCCTAATTCATAAGCAACATATAAATTATCAACCAACACGCAAAAACGATGGCTGACAGAATCAATCCTAATTTATTAAAATAGTGGCTTTTTTCATTTTGGAAATATTGCGATTGATGAAGGCCAATCCCGCTTATAACCCACGTAAGAGGTGGTAAAAATGGTGCTACATAGAGACCGATTTTTCCTAAAAGCTCGCTATTGTCTTTCTTTGTCGAAACCTTCACCATATCGGGCACCAAAGCGATGCTAACAGGCCATACGACCACTGTAGCCGCAATAGCCTCCGGTATTGAAGATCCTATGAGGACGCTTCCCATCATCACCCAATATCCCGTTTCGCTTCCTTCGGCAATTTTAGATCCGTTCAAAAGTCCGAGAATTCCCAAAACCAAGACGCTATGAACCATGGTTAAGGCAAAAGCGCTAATCGGCGTCAAGATCGATTTTATCGATGATGAACGGATTTTCTTTATACCATCGAACACTAATCCCGATAAAAGTCCGAAGATGAACCGTGGCAAAACGGAAATCAAGGGATTAACAAAATAAGGGTCCAAAATTGAAACGGGTGCTGTCGCCGCTTTTAAAAGCGACAAGAGTCCAAAAAAGATGCCATATAAGGCTCCTCTTTTAGTGCCGCCATAGCACGCACCAATTAAAACGACAATGTGGAGCAAGGTCACGGAGACGACTCCCCCCAAAGAAATAAAGCCTAGTGATGGAATAAAAGTCATCATGGCCATGATCGCTAAAAACATAGCGTCAATCGTCATATTAAAGATCTTTTTATTACGCATGGAGACCACCACCATTCTTGAAATAGAGATGTAATAGTCCATCCAAAATCAGATTTTCATCATAGGTAACATCCAGGCCGATATGCTCATAAAGAATCTTGCCATAGCCCCCTGTTAAAACATAATGACAGGGATAGCCTAATTCCTTTTCCATGAGACGGGCCACACCCTTTATCGCTTCGACGTGTCCATAGACCGCCCCGCTATTCATACAATCAAAGGTGTTTTTTCCAATGACGTGCTTAGGAGCAATCAATGACACCTCGGGGAGCTGCGACGTTTTGCTTACTAAGGCATCCATGGAAATCTTAATACCGGGCATGATTATCCCGCCAACAAAGGCCCCCTGCTGATCGATAGCGATAATTTTGGTCGCGGTGCCTAAATCAACAATCAACAAAGGATAGCCATACTTTTTAATAGCCCCCACACTTACGCTGATGAGATCAGCACCGACTTCATTTGGATTATCCATCCGAATGGGAATACCGCTTTTTAGCTTCGGTCCGACTATTAGGGCCTTCACTTCATATAAAGTATAAAGGGCCTTTTGAATCGTTTCCGTAAGTAACGGCACTACCGAGGATATTATAGCCCCCTCAACAGGCTCTTGAACATGTAAATGCTCAACAAATACGCGAATATTAATCGCATAATCATCACTGCTTTTCCGCTTATCAGTTATCGTTCGATAAGTCGAAATCAGCTTTTGATTTTGATATACGCCAATAAAAATGTTCGTATTACCAATATCCACTAAAATAATCATAAAACCTCCTGCTGCAATCTTAATTTATATAAGTATCGCGCGCCTATATTATAGCGCATGCGCGCGTTAAAATACAATAGAATTGATTGCCGAAAACGTCCAAAAACACGCGCTTACGAGCGACTTAAGTGTCATTTAAGAATAATTTCACCGCAAAGGTGCGACATATTGCAAATAGAATCATAATATGATAAGATAGTGAACTATAAGGAGGTACGATAGTACTATGAAAAAATGGAAATCTATTTTACTTGCAGTCTTAGCCGTTGGATCATTAGCAAGCTGCGATAGTGGAGAACCAATTACCCGACAAGTAGCAATGGCGAAAGTAAGCTCTGCTAGTGAAACGATGACTCAAGCTGATGGCTACAGCTTAGAAGCCGATTCACGCGCAACCTTTAGCCTTTCACTTAAAGATGCAGAAAAAAATGAAGCCATGAAGATGAAAATGACTGCTACCGCTGATGCGGAAGCGGCAATCCTATTCCAAGAAGGAAAATTATCTAGTGGAAAGTTAACGGGTTCAGCCGGTTTAAATTTGACGATGACTGCCGGTGGTGAGACCCAAAAAGAAAAGATGAGCGCTGCCGCCGAATTATATTATAAAGAAGCGACCGTCTATGCCAAGGCCGGAGTCAAGGCCAATGATGCCGACGAGCAAACCGCTTATTATGTGTCGACCATCGACGAATTACTCGCGATAATTCAAGGAACGGATGGCGACTCTTCATCCGAAGCCGATATCGATCTATCAACAATTCTTGCAATGATCGAATCATTGAAGACTGAATTCGCGCCATATATGGATTACTTACCGGATCCAACCATTAAAACTTCCGGAAATAAGGAAACCATTACTTGGTCAATGAATGACAAAGATTTAAATAAGCTTCTCAATGATGTAATGACCGCGGAAATTATGTCGTCAGAATTTCCTGAAGGCACAACTTTAGAGAGTCTTCCTAAAGAAATCGCTGATGTACTTTCAGCCACGGTAAAAGAAGCGGTTTCTGTCTACGACAAATTGATCGATCTGAACACTATCAAATTGACAGTGACCATCAGCGATCAATCATGGATTTCGGGATTAAGCTTTGCTTTGGATTTAGACATTAATGACTTACCTTTAGGCGAAGATGGAACTAACACGAATTACTTATCCTTAGGAATCGACACCAAGACCTCTCTTTCCCTTTCAAAAATCGATTCAGCCTACGCTATCGATTATCCAAGTGATTTAGATACTTGGGCATCCAAAATGGCTGCTTAATGCTGATTAAAGGGCAATAACGATTAGTCCATTTTAGACTATATGCTTGAAAAGAGCTGTTCGATACAGCTCTTTTTTTATGCTTTAATCAATAAAAAAAGGAATTATCGGAGCTTTAAACCTCCGTAATTCCTCATAATATTACTTGTTAACCTGCTTCATGGAAAGGGAAATACGACCTTTTTTGGCATCGACACCGATCACCTTAACGGTCACAATATCATTGACGCTCACCACTTCTAATGGGTGCTTGACAAAGCGCGGCGCCAATTCCGAAATATGCACTAAACCATCCTGATGAACACCGATATCGACAAAGACCCCAAAATCCATAATATTCCGAACGGTGCCCTTTAAGATCATGCCCTCTTTTAAATCCTCGATAGCCATCACATCGCTACGTAAAATAGGACCTTCCACGTCATCGCGAGGGTCGCGGCCCGGTTTTTTGAGTTCCTCAATAATATCCTTCAAGGTCGGCTCACCAACCTGCAAATCAAGACAAAGCTTGTGGAGATCAGTGATATTCTCGAGAGCGGTTCGCACTTCTTGGGTATTGATATCATCGAGCGAATATCCTAGTGTCTTTAATAAGGCGATTGCAATTTGATACGATTCCGGATGAACACCGGTATTATCCAAAGGATGACCATCGCGAATTCTTAAAAAGCCGGCGCATTGTTCAAAGGCCTTGGGTCCTAATTTAGGAACCATTAAGAGGTCCTTGCGCTCTTTATAGGCTCCATGCTCTTCACGATATGCGACAATAGCGTCCGCTAAGGAAGAAGAAATACCGGAAACATATTCCAATAGACTTGGCGAGGCGCTATTAACATCAACACCGACGGAGTTAACGCAATTTTCCACAACACCACCAAGCACTTCCTTTAAGCGCTTTTGATTCATATCATGCTGATATTGCCCCACACCGATGGATTCCGGAGTAATTTTCACTAGCTCCGCCAAGGGATCCTGCAGACGACGAGCAATACTCACCGCACTTCGTAAATTCACATCATAATTAGGAAATTCCTTGCTCGCTAATTTCGAGGCACTATAAATGGAAGCCCCGGCTTCATTAACGATGACAAAAGAGACCGGATGATCGATTTTGAGCTCCTTCAGCAAATCACGGATAAAGGCCTCCGATTCCCGACTGGCCGTGCCGTTTCCGATAGCGATTAAATCGATCTTATGCTTCACAATGAGCTTCGCAAGAATGCTTTTGGCGCTATCGATTTGACTCCGTGGGGGCGTAGGATAAACCACTGTCGTATCGAGCACCTTTCCCGTGATATCCACGACAGCGATCTTACATCCATGCGCATATCCGGGATCAAAGCCCATCACCACTTTATTCCGCATCGGTGACACGAGCAATAATTGGTGCAGATTCTCTTTGAAAACCACCATGGAAGCTTCCTCGGCTTTTTCGGTGAGATCATTGCGAATCTCGGTCTCCATTGATGGTCTGATGAGACGTTTATACCCATCCTCAATCGCTCGCTGCAATATATCCTGAACAGGCGAATTAGCGATGATGATTTTTCGAGAAATATAACGGATGGCATCATCATCAGGAACCTCGAAAGAGACCTTTAAGGCCTTGGTAGCTTCCCCTCGATTAATCGCTAAGACGCGGTGCGAGACGATTTTACCGATAGCCTCCTGATAATCCTTATACATATCAAAGGTTCCCTTTTCATCGGGGATATTTTCCTTTGTCACAATTTTGCCAAACGAGGTAAATAAAAAGCGTATATGACGGCGATAATCCGGCTCATCCGCCACTATTTCCGCAATGATATCGCAGGCACCGTTTATGGCATCATCAACCGTTAAAACCTTTTTTTCTTCATTGATGAATGTTTGCGCATATTCCATAAGCGGAGTCGTTTCCTCTTGCTTTAATAGATAATTAGCGAGCGGTTCGAGCCCCTTTTCCTTGGCGATGATGGCCCGTGTTTTCTTTTTAGGCTTAAAGGGACGATACAAATCCTCGAGTTCTGTTAAGGTTTTAGCCCCAATAATCGATGCACGGAGCTCATCGGTCATCTTTCCCTGCTCTTCGATCGATTTGATGACCGTCTGGCGACGATCCTCTAAATTGAGAAGATATTGATAACGCGTGTTGAGATCTCGAAGCAAATCATCATCCAATGATCCCGTCACTTCTTTACGATATCGAGCGATAAAAGGAATCGTATTTCCCTCTTTTAATAATTCCAAAACCGCATCAACCTGCGCCGTGGTAATAGAAAACTCTTGCGCTAAAATTTGATTAATTTCCATCACAAAACACCAACCTTATTTTTTATTAACGCCTTTATTTTACCATAACTCGATAAATGATTAAAGCGCTATAGCAATAAACTTGTTCATTGTTGCTCGTTATAAAGGCGCTATTGGAATAACGAATGTCCACTAATAGATTTTCATCCAAGGTCTTTAAAAAGCGATTCATTTCCATCGCCAGATCCTGTTCGTTTTCTTCATCAAAGGCTATGACCTGTAACATAAAAAACCACCCACATCATCATGGGTGATTTTCCATAAATAACTTGTCGAAATGAGGCTTTATTTCACAACAATATTGCAGATTTTGTTTTTAACAACGATGATCTTAACGATCTCTTTTTGTTCAAGGTATCTTTGGATGGTCGTATCCGCTAACGCCAGGGCTTCAACTTCTTCATTAGAAGCATCCACGTGAATTTTGATGGTCGAACGCAATTTGCCGTTAACCTGCACCGCCATTTCCATCTCTTTTTTAATCAATTTACTTTCATCATATTGCGGCCATGGCTCAAAATCAATCACCTCGTGGTGACCCAATAATGACCAAATCTCCTCACCTAAATGAGGGCAAATACAGGCGAATGGTTTTAAAAATCCTTCAAGATGTCCTTTGAACACTTTTGATGATTTATAGACCTCATTTACAAAGATCATCATCGCCGAAATCGCCGTATTAAATTGAAGATTCTCAAAGTCATTCGTCACCTTTTTAATCATCGAATGATAGGCGAAATCAAGGCTTCCATCATTTTGATCGCTCCATTTGGATGTCATAGATGGATCGGTGAACATCCGATAAACCCGATCTAAGAAGCGTCGCATACCATCTAATCCGGAATTATTCCATGGTAAGGATGCTTCAAGCGGACCCATAAACATTTCATACATACGTAATGTATCCGCCCCATATTTTTGCACCACATCATCGGGATTTACGACATTGCCACGCGATTTGGACATCTTTTCACCATTTTCCCCAAGAATCATCCCTTGATGAAATAGCTTTTTAAATGGCTCTTCGCAAGAAACAACGCCGATATCATAGAGGAATTTATGCCAAAAGCGGGCGTATAGAAGATGGAGAACCGCATGCTCCGCTCCGCCAACATATAGATCGACCGGTAACCAATGGTCCAATAATTTTTTATCACCCAAGGCCTCATGATTATGAGGATCGATATAGCGAATATAATACCAGCATGATCCTGCCCATTGCGGCATCGTATTGGTTTCACGCGTCAATTCTTCACCATCCTTGATGACATGACACCATTCCTTAGCATGAACTAGCGGTGATTCCCCCGTTCCTGATGGTTTATATTCATCAAGCGGTGGTAATACCAATGGTAATTCATCTTTGGATAGAGGGACGATGGTTCCATCCTTTTTATGAAGCATCGGAATCGGTTCTCCCCAATAGCGTTGTCTTGAGAATAACCAATCGCGCAATTTATAATTCATCTTTCGATAGCCGGCATGGATGGTTTCCAAATACTCATTCATTTTCTCTTTGGCCTCTTCGATATATAGACCATCCAAAAAAACGGAATTGATATGCTTACCATCGCCAACATAGGCCGCCTCAGTAATATCGCCTTCAATCACCTTTTGAATCGGAAGATGATATTTTTTTGCAAAGGCATAATCCCGTTCATCGTGAGAAGGAACCGCCATCACAGCCCCAGTTCCATAGCTTGCCAAAACATAGTCAGCAACATAGATAGGAACATGATTTCCATTTGCGGGATTTATCGCATAGGCGCCGGTAAAGACACCGGTTTTATCTTTGTTAAGCTCCGTTCTTTCCATATCGCTTTTCGAAGCGCACATATCTTGATAATGCTGAACCGCTTCCTTTTGTTCCGGCGTCACAATTTTTTCCACTAAGGGATGCTCCGGCGCCAAGCAGCAATACGAACAGCCAAAAAGCGTATCAACGCGCGTCGTGAATACTTCAAATGATAAATCGCGATCGGCAATCATAAAGCGAATAATCGTGCCTTGGGAGGCTCCAATCCAATTACGCTGCATCTCGATGGTTGAGACCGGCCAATCTAGCTTATCAAGATCCTTTAAAAGACGGTCGGCATAGGCCGTGATTTTTAACATCCACTGCCGCATCGGCTTACGAATAACCGGAAAACCGCCGACCTCACTTTTACCATCAATAACCTCTTCATTGGCTAAGACGGTTCCCAATTCAGGACAGAAATTAACCGGTTTATAGGAAACATAGGCCAAATCATGATCATATAAATTCAAAAAGATCCATTGCGTCCAATGATAATATTCAACATCCGCGGTTGCAATCTCACGATCCCAGTCGTAAGAAAAACCAAGCATTTTGATTTGCTTGCGGAAATTATCGATATTGCGCCTAGTAAATTCCTCGGGATGGTGGTTCGTTTTAATCGCATATTGCTCCGCCGGCAAGCCGAAGGCATCCCATCCCATCGGATGCAGAACATTATAGCCTTGCATTCTTTTCATTCGCGCCATAATGTCGGTGGCGGTGTATCCTTCCGGATGCCCGACATGCAAGCCTTGACCTGATGGATAAGGAAACATATCTAAGACATAATATTTAGGCTTTGAAAAATCATAAACATCGGTCCGATATAATTTTCTTTCCTCCCATAAATCTTGCCACTTTTTTTCCACTTGCAAATGATCATATCCCATAAAAGGTCCTCCTCAAATAAAAAAAGCAATCTTTCTAAGGACGCCAAGAAGCGCGGTACCACCTTAGTTTATAGATTGCTCTATACTCTTCATTTTTCTTGATAACGGAAGAAAACCGGAAAAGTCTCTTAAGAATGAGAATTAAAGCCTTTGACTATGTTCCACCACCCCATAGCTCTCTAGAACAAAAGATCTTTAAGTATTTCTTACTTTTCGCTAATTATTATCCAACAATTTGCCGCATTAGTCAATGTTTAAGACCGAACTAATTGGATGGTTGATTCTAACGGAACTAATTTCCATCCGTGATTATTAGTATCGAATTGATAAAGAATAGCGTATAGCGTAATCTCTTCCTGACTAATATAGTATTCATTAAAGACCGAATATGATAAATCGCGCTCATCCATGCTGAGATGATTCAAGAAATAGACTCCTTTAATCGACGTTTTAATACCGGTGTCACTTAGGTCACCATTAGCGGTGTCCATCAGTCCTAAATTATAGACGCTTAGCCGACTGGCATCATCAGCCACATAACCGGTGATTTTATATAATGTCCCATAATCACTGGTTAATGGAGGACGAATATTATCGCCCACATAGTACCATTTGGCAAAATCGCTAGGCATCATCGATTGAGCACTCGTATAATCAAAGGGCATCTGTTCTTCATCAACAATCAATTCGCTATCCATCATCATGATGGCCGGAGATGATTTTAAAACACTGATGCAGCCCGTGAAGCGATAATGATCCCCAATCGCGGTAGCATCACAAATCTTGCTTGTATTAATGATGGAAATAACCTTTTCACCATCATAGATAAAGGCCTTGGAATTGGCGTCACTTCGATCAGTGGCCACTACTCTTCCTTCGACCGTCACCACTTTACCGATTCCTGAGTATTTAGCATCCAGGGTCATCCTTCCAATTTCCTCATAAAGAGCGCTTAAAGAAGGCATAACCTCGCTAATCAGCTGATAATCAAAGGATTCGGGAGTGGAGGTAATGTTCGTTAATTCCTGATAAACGACCTCAACATTCCCACTTTTTTTAGTGATCGTTCCTTGAACATTATAATAACAATTTAAATAGCGGTTTTTAAGAAAATCATTAAAGCCACCGACCACACGAACATAGAGATAATCACTTTGATCGGCGAAAAGCATCACCTTATCATTATTATGGGTTAAGGCCTTGAGATACATGCCCTTGAAGGAAATCGTTTCTCCCATTTCCCCTTCCGATAGATTTTCCCCTAAAGCCAAGATTTCACCAATCGTCTTTGCAAGAACCGGGGTCGGTGTGGAGTCAACTACGCTCGTACTCGGATTGGAAACGATGCTCGATGATGGCTCAATGGCCGTCGATGGCTCCGAAGGTGAAATCGAAGTGCTTAATGGTGCCGAGGACGAATTCGGTCCCGAAGATCCTAAAGAGCTATGGTCATCGACATCTCGAGGAGCGCAACCAAATAAAAGCCCTAATAACAAAGCATATGGCAAAAGCTTTTTCATAAAAAACCTCCAAAACATAATTTTAGATTATATAAATATTTTATATCATCGGTTTTCATTTATAAAGAGAATAATTCATAATGGTATGATAATATGTGTTAATGTACAATACATGTGAGACCAAATGCTCAAAAGAAAGAAGGCAAATA
>CAZOUY010000007.1:0-76394 GCA_964583155.1 uncultured Coprobacillus sp. | reverse complement strand
AAAGTATAACTTCTTCTTTTTTGTTTTGTTACCTACAAAATGTTAATGCGATCATGCTCTAAAACATTGATAGTATTATTTTCCATATTGTGATACAATATAATTAGTAAGTGGAGGTCGATAGTATCATGAATAACAAACAATTTAAAACATCTCGGATCTTGTTTTATATTTCATTAGTGCTATTTATTATCATAACTGCTTTTTTCCTTTATTTATTCTTCGATATCCTCAAGAATAGTAAAAATGCATCTGATAGTGATCAAGAATCAACAGGCTCAGGATTCAGTAAAGCCCTTTATCTTGTCTTTCTAGGTGTATATGGATCTATTGGTTACGCAATATGCATTGTTTTAAATACTGTCAGTTATGTTTTGCAAAGAAAATCAGGCTTGAAGGATGAGCATAAGAAATGGAATGCGGTAACCCTCACCAGTATTTTTATCCCCGCTTTTGTTGAATCGATTTTGATTTTAATAATATATTTAATTTAATTGTTTGGACATGCTGTTATAAATCGAATTTTCTATATTTTATAGATGATTCGATTTTTTATTATTTATTAATGAAGTTCTTTTTTAATCGGAAAGTTAAATTCGGATATATAGGCATTATTATGTATTTTAATGGTTGATTTTTGGAGCCAAATTGTTTTATGCTAATATTGCTGATGCGCCAATAGCTCAACCGGATAGAGTGTCAGACTTCGAATCTGAAGGTTGTGGGTTCGATTCCTACTTGGCGCGCCAGGTCAATTAAATCCGAACCTTGTACTTACTTCAAGTGCCGGGTTCGTTTTTTTATTAGGACAGTTGTATTTTTAGATCTGGTATTGTGAAGGATCGATTTGTAATATGGCTATGCTATTCATTTGCATAATAACTTAAAAACAAATTAGAGATAATTCAAAAAATAGTTTAGTATATCTTTCTAATTTATCTATTGAAAAAATATATAATGGATATAGATAGCAGTAGAATAAAATGAGATTAAATGGATAAATAAAAAAGATGGTGATGAAAATGAAGGGAATATCTGATAATGGAATCAAAATAAAGGGATTTTGCTTTTTAGCGATAGCGTTATTCTTATGTGGTTGTTCTTCATCAACTAGCGGATTTATCCATAATACTTTACAGCCCTATTACTTGGATTGTGAGATTAATAGCGAATATGAGATCGAAGATGTCAATATTAAAACTTATTTAGGACTCTGGCATAGTGAAAATGCTTATAATTCCCTAGATGATAAATATAGAGATAATATAAAGCTTTATGTGTTTGTAAATGAGTCACGGGAAATATTATACACAGACACTTCATGCCTTATTAAAGCTTTCGATTATGATGAAATTGCAAATGAAAACTTTGTTTTTTCAAGATCGAAAAGCTGTTATGGATATACAATCATCTATAGTTATTCAGAATATTTTAAAATTCCTTCAAATATTTTTCAAAGTGATAGTGGCTTTATGACATTAGCCTTTGCTTTTTGCTCCAATAATAGTGTTGATGATTCAAAAATAATAAGTGAAGGTGGGGCAGGTATCTATATCAATTATAGAAGGACAGCAGATTTTAAAATAGTTTTAACTCGTGAACAATAATAATTCGTGAACTAAATAGTTATTTTTGATACACAAATATAAAGAGCTTACTAGAACTTTTAAATATTTTAGCCTATATTCTATTATAAGGACGCATTGTATTATAGGCAGGTGTTTAGCATGAATGGAGTAGGAACAAGAAAGATAGAAACCAAAAGGTTGATTTTAAGAAAAATTGAGCTTGAAGATGCTGAATTAATATATAAAAATTGGACAAGTGATCCGCTAGTATCGCAATTTTTATCATGGGATCGGCATGAAACTATCGAAACAACAAGGGAGTATGTTGAATATAAAGTCAAGCGATATGAAGAAGGTCAATTCTGCTTTGATTGGATTGTTGTTTTAAAAGAGACCAATGAGCCGATTGGTGAGATAGAAGCTATCAATGTTTCGAAAGCGCATAATTTGGTGGAAATGGGTGATTGTTATGGAAGCAGATTTTGGAATAATGGTTACGGCACAGAAGCATTAAAGGCTTTCATAGACTATATGTTTAAAGAAGTGGGTGTCGATAAAATTATTGCTTGCCATTCATCGGTCAATCCTGCTTCCGGACGGATTATGCAAAAAGCAGGGATGCATTGGGACGCCAATTTACCTAATTATTTTATCGATAAAAGAACGGGAAAGCGCTGTGACAAGGTTTGCTATTCAATTGATAGATTATAGTTTGAAAAAGAATATAAAGAAAAAAATAGGAGCAATAAATAATTAGATAGTAGATAAAATTATAAACTTTCCTTTGAATTAACTATATAAAAGCATGATAATGAGGAAATTGTTTGCTTTATGGTATATTATGATAGTAGATAGTATAATCCTCTGGAAATCATGATTTAATGATGATTTGCATGGTTTATTTCTTAAAATTGTAATTATCCCAACTAAAGAATGATGATTACAATCAAATAGGAGGCGCGAATAAAATGAAAAAAATCCTTTTATCGATATTTTTATGCTTTCCAATTCTCATACTTGTGGGATGCGATATTAGCTTAAAAAGAGAAGTAGCTGCTGAGTTTTCTTGCTATCTTGATGTTGATGATGGCAAAGGAATAGAGGCTTATTGTTGGCAGAATGATCAGGATTGGCGTTTTGGCTTGTTGCCTGGCACCAATAGACATAAAACAGGGCAAGAGATTAATAATTTAAAGCCCGCTTCTTTTGAGCAAATGAAATATATTGTTTCGACATACACTAAAGAGCAAAGGAAAAATATGTCGCTATCAGTGGTTGAAAGACCGGCCACTGATACCCATTACGAGTATTCCTCGGCTTATGAAGCTAATCATCCTGAAATAGTTGATGGTCTAATTTATGATTTGGGCATCGCGAATTTTACGAAGACAAGATGGCAAGAGGCAGAGGATAAAAGAGCGATCTTTAAATCTTTTTTAGAAGAAAAATCAATCAATAATAACTATTCTCAGCATAGCACCAGGATATTTGATTATTGGCTAGGGGAGCCCAATAAAAAAGAAGAGATTGTTTTAGAAACATCACCTACTCAATACGGAGGAATGAAGTATATATACAATTTATATCGCGAAAGTGAAGCGAAATGCCATGTCGCTTTGATCACTTTTGATCGTTCTAACATACTTACCGATATCAGCTATACTACGATGCGAGATTCTACTTACTATTCCTTCGGCGATTTATTCCCATGGGTTGCTACTTTGAATAAGGATAATCTTAAGGGAATTAAAATTGAAGATGGTTCTATTGGCGTTAATCCGGAAACCGCCACTCCGACTACTAGATATAGTGAAGATGAAAGAGATCTAGCCTACAATCTCAATATTTTAAAGAACGAACCTTTGAAAAAAACAGAATATGATTTAGTTGGCGGCTATTATCGATTAGTCACCTATTATTTAGTCGATGATACGTCATATTCGATAAGAATTGATAACGGAAAGGTATTATGGGAGACTCCATATTCATATCAATATTTTCGTTTTGATTCGACTCCGACATCTTTACCGGATGTTTTTTATCCGACAGAGTAAAAGAATTTATAGAGAACTACTTTTAAAATTTAGAATCAAAAGAACGCCTTAAACTGCGTTCTTTTTTAGGATCTATAAAATTTATCGGGTTCTAAATAGTTGTCCCCGATTTTCCCTGATAAATTTAATAGATTTTATTTTATTAGAACATTGAATAATATATGGTATTGTTTTTGGCGTAAAACGTATAATTACCGGTGGTTTTAATTATGATATTGCTATCACTATCCGTGTTGAAATTAACGCGCTTAGAAGATTCAATATTATAATAATTCAACTGATTATCCCAGCCTGTCGATCCGACTATTTTAAAAGAATCGCCACTTTTAAGATAGAGGCTATATATTTCTTGACTATTATCGCCACTGAATTCCATTCCGTAAATAGGATCTTGGGTGGTCCAGCTATTCATTGAGACCACTAAATAGTGATCAAAGGTATCATTATGAAGATTGATTGAAGGAGTATCGACAGTAGTCCATGTCCCGCTTTTATTGCTGCTCATTTGATAAAGTGGGGTATTGATATCGTATGCTAAATCGCCGGTTTGAATGCGCGAATCACTCGTATTATCATGACTATTATGAAAGATTAAATAATCATAAGCTTCTTTTATCAGATACTTATATGCTTTTGATTGTTCATCATAAAGCATTTTTCCTTCATTCGCCCAATCCATGGCGGCTATTTTCCCAGTGCTATCCCAAGCATAGACGCTAAAGCCTTTATCCCAAAGGCGAGTCGAGTTAATGCTACGAAGATAAACCGCTTTAGTGTATCTTAACGTCGATAATTCTAATGCGCTCTCATTAAAAAGAAAAGAATAGGTTCCTTCTAGAGGAATCGTATAGGAGCATAAAAGCTGGCCTTTACCATCACATACATGAATGATATCGTCATTATGACATAGAAGATTATCCGATTCATCTCCAAAAGCGTAGACGCTATCATTTTGGAAGCTCAAAAGATACTCGTCCTTTATTTCATTATTGGAAAATTCTCCGACTAAATAATAGTTGGTGTTTTCATTAATTTGAATTCTAAATCCTAAGGGATCAGCGTTATCCTCTACTAAATAATTAGCAAAAACATTTCCAACTAAAAAGATAGCTGCAAATGAAATTGATAAGGAAAAAAGTATTTTATTTTTGCTAATTATTTTATTCATAAATTGCTTCCCCATTAATACTCTTATCTATGATTTATCATTGTTTTCGCTATTATCTAATGCTAAAGAAGGACTATCATCTATTTCATCATGAGACTCATTACTTGCGGCCTTTTGCTCTTTTTCTTCATTTTTTTGACTCAAATAGGAAAAAGTTGAAATGATAACTGCCAGTCCGATCACCATAATTTGTCCGTACATCGATTGCATAAAAGCGATGAATTTTCCGAATTTAGGAATGGAATGGTCGACCTTGGCAATCAAGGCATCGCGAGTAAAGTATCCATCCATATAATTTACCTTATCGGCGCGAATACCATATTTTATGGTTCCATTGATTTCTTTAATATCAACGATGCGATGCACTGTGGAACCGAAAAGGGGATGCTTATAAATGACAATATCATAGATATTCAATTCGGTTTTCTCATTTATTTTTTTGGACACGATATAATCAAATGGTTTTAGTTGGTCATCATGGCCTTCTAAAAAATCGGCATATTCCTTATTGACTTCGGACATACTATCCGTTAAGACGACATCATAGCGCATACCAAAAAAATATGGTGTATGCCCACTGAATTTAAAGACTAATTGAACCGCAACGATGATGAATAGTCCAAAGACAATAATATTTGAAATAATGTTTTTAATTTTGCTTATTTTAGATTTTTCCATAATGATTCCATATGAATGAGAAGAGAGGACTTTTGGTAAGCCCTCTTTTCTCGTGCTTTTTAATATAGGTATTAAGATAAGTTAATTAGTGCTCGATTGAGCGACATAAAAGTAGCCACCATTATTGGTCCATAATGGATTACCAGCTGGTCTAAAGTAGATGTCATAGGTTCCATCTTCGGGAATGACGGAATTAACATAAGCATCTCCATAGAAACCATTGTTACCGCCTTCACCAGTAGCGGAACGCACTTTAAACTCTGTGCCTTTCGTTAATGTGACGCCTAATAGCATATATTCACCTTCGGCACTTTCATTGGCGCTAAAAGCATAGGCTTCATCATAATCCCATTGAGTCATGGTACCGACAAGATAGTAATCGGCTAATAAGCTCTCACGATTGACAATCTCGGTTTTCCAGGTCTTATCAGTGAAGTCGAAATATGGTGTATCGACAAAATCACTGGCTGTGAACCCTGTTTGAGTTCCTTCTTCACCATTTAAGGGGTATTGTTGAGAATCGCCATCATTGAAAATCACATAGTCAAAGGATGATAAAACATCATATGTGTATAGTCCGGTTCCTTCATCATAAGTCATTTCGACACCGGGCCAGGCGGCATTGATAGTTGATCCTTTATAGGCATAGGCGTAAAGAGTTGCCCAAGTACTAGGCTTATTGGCATAGATGGTATGAGCGTTAGCCTCGTTTTCATCATTTAGCGCTTTGTTCCAATCGACTTGTAAATAGACAACGTCGTTTTTAATGCTGCTATAAACCGGACTCGCACTCTCATTTAAGGTGATTCGCAAGGTGTATTCCTTTCCTTGGGGAGTGCCGATGGCATTCGTAATTAAAGAAAATTCGGCTTGCTCAGTAGGAATTTTTGCGACTAAAGCACTCTCGTTTAAAAGTTCGACAGATAGATAATGAATCAAGCTGTCATCGGTGTTTCCTTTTCCTGACAAATCGATGAGGGTTAAGGAAAGGGATCCGACATATTGCTCAATAGCGGTGGTGGTGCCATCCTCATTTTTATTTTGGCCACTAGCCTTTAATGAGATAGTGCGATCCACAGATTCGCCCACTCCTAAATTGCTCACATTAGAGATGTTCATGGTGGAGCCCCATTCGAGAGTAATTGAGCCTGTTCCCACCTCGGTTAATTCCCCGGGAGTAATTTTAATGCCAAAGGGATCGGCGTTATCGGTGACAATGTACGCTGCCACTGTTCCACCGACAAGCATGAATGACGATAAAATCGTCAGCAAAAACAATTTTTTCTTGGTCTTCATTTTATTCCTTTCTGTGAGGCGTTATGCCTTCACTTAACTATATTAATAATGACTTATCTTTTTATAAAATTCAAGCAATTTAATATCATTTTTAAAGCGGTTACATTTGGTTAAAATGATATTTAACTAAAAAATATGGCAAATAATAATTAAATATGGTCCTTGATGATAAAGGATCCATAAATAAAAAACCGACAAAGAATATAAATAAAATTCTATTGAATATTGTATTATGAAAATGCTTAAATTAATTAAACATAATGGGGTAAAGATATGAGAAAAATTTTTGGATTACACGATGATCGAATTACTAATGAAGAAAAAGAGCATCGATTATTGGCACGTCAAGCGGCATGTGAAGGAATCGTTTTGCTAAAGAACAATGGTGTCTTGCCTTTAAAGAATCAACGAATTGCTCTTTTTGGAGTGGGAGCCCGCCACACCATTAAAGGTGGAACGGGAAGCGGTGAGGTTTTTGAAAGGTATTCTATTTCTATTGCCGAAGGGTTATTAGCCCACGGATATCATATTGAAAATAGCGCTTGGCTCGATGAATATGATCAAGAGCTTAATAAATCCAAAATCGAGTGGCAAAATCTTATCGAAGAAAAAATGAAAAAAGAAGAGCCTCAAATTGATGCCTGCCATCTTTTTAGTATGATCAATTGGAATCTTTTTAAGTTTCCAAAACCGATCATGATAGCGGATCATCATTTGGATGATAGCCCTGTTGCGTTTTATATCATTTCTCGTCAAGCCGGGGAAGGAAATGATCGCGCCCTAATTAAAGGCGATTGGTATCTTGATGATGTTGAGATACAGAATATTCAAAAAATAGCCCAGCATTATAAAGATACGATTATTGTCATCAATTGTGGGGGGATGATTGATCTATCACCTCTTGATGGTATTCATGGCATTTCTGCGATCATCCATTTTTCGCAAGGAGGCGAAGAAGGAGGCAATGCCTTTAATGATGTTGTAAGTGGTAAAGTATCTCCAAGCGGTAAATTGGTGGATACTTGGGCGTTGAAATATGAAGATTATCCGGGATCTAGTACCTTTGGAAATCTAGATGGAAATCCCTTTGAGGATCAATATCGTGAAGGAATAATGGTTGGATATCGCTATTTTGATGCGTTTGATATTAAAACACGCTATCCCTTTGGCTATGGGCTTTCTTATACTAGCTTCCAAATTGATTATTTAAAGGTCAGTCAAGAAGGACACCATCGCCTAAAATTATTTTTTAAAGTAACCAATACGGGACATGAGTATTCAGGAAAAGAGATTGTTCAATTGTATCTTAAGAAGCCACAAGGGAAATTACGACAAGAAAAATTTGTTTTAGTCGGATATTTTAAGACGAAATGTTTAGCGCCTCAAGAACAGGAAGAGTTCCATTTGTTATTTGATTTATCAAAATGGGGCTCATATGATGAGGATAATAGCGTTTGGATTTTAGAATCGGGGACATATGGCCTTTTTGTCGGAACCAATAGTCATGAGATACGACCGATTTTAAAAATGGAAGTGCAAGAAGAAACGATCTTAAGCCGATGCCAAGCGATTTGTCCCTTAAAAAAGCCTTTTGAAGAGTTAAGGCCTGCAATTCAAGAATACAATTATCCGGATGATGTTTCTTCCGTTACATTAGTTTTTGAAGATTACAATATTCCGAATATTGTCTATCAAGATCCTGAAATTAGATGCGAAAATGATGAAGTGAAGCATTTTCTAGCTTCCTTGTCTACCGATGAACTCATTAAAGTCTGTGTAGGAACGCCCTATTATCTTGAAGGACATTTTCTTACTCCGGGGATTGCCGGTAAGACCAATATTGATTTGATGACAAAGGGCATACCAAATATCAATTTGGCCGATGGTCCTTCAGGATTATTTATGAAGCCTCGTAGTTTTTATGATGAAAAAGATAATAACTATCTCCATAAAAGCTTTAAAGAATGTCAAGACTTACCATTTTTACAAAAGGAAGAATTTCAATATCTGTTTTTAGATGAATCGCTTGGGCGATATGCCTACAATTATATGACCGCTTTTCCGGTGCCGATTATGCAGGCACAAAGCTGGAATCAGGAGCTTGTTAAACAAATTGGGAACGCTATCGGTAAAGAGATGTTACAAAGCGGAATCAGCATTTGGCTTGCGCCGGGTATGAACATCCATCGAAATCCGTTATGTGGCAGAACCTTTGAATATTATAGTGAGGATCCGTATCTATCAGGAACGATGGCTGCGGCTTTGACAAACGGAGTTCAATCTAATAAAGGAGTCAGCACTTGCCTCAAGCATTTTTGTTGCAATCATCAAGAGGAAGAAAGAGTATATACCTCGGCTAATGTCCATGAGCGTGCCTTAAGGGAAATTTATCTCCGTAATTTCCAAATTGCTTTGGAACTATCGAGTCCGGGGGCAATTATGAGCTCTTATAATAAAGTGAATGGTGTTTATACTCCTAATAGTCATGATTTATTGACTAAAGTTTTACGAAATGAATGGCATTTTAAAGGATTGGTTATGACCGACTGGGCCTCCACTGATTTTGATCGCGGCGATCATACCTATTGCTTACCTTCAGGGAATGATTTAATTATGCCGGGTAATAAAGAGGCTATTGAAGCTATTAAGAATGGTTTGGCGCAGGGAATCATCAGCTTAAAGGATCTTCAAAGATGCGCGGCTAATGTATTGAATACGATTACCAGAAGTGCGCTTTATCAAGAATACAAACGCGAAAAATTAGCAAAATAAGTGAAGCAAATTAATTAAGAAAAAAATGAAAAGTCACTTTTATCGTATTATAATAGTTACGAGGTGTAATATTTATGAAATTAGAACCAATTATTATCAGTCTGTTAGATACCGATTTTTATAAATTCAATATGAATCAAGTGATTTTTCATAAACACACGGACGCTAATGGCGAGTATTATTTTAAGTGTCGCAACGATCATGTCGTTTTCAGCGATGAAATGGTCAAAGAAATCAATGAGCAGATCGATCATCTTTGCTCATTACGCTTTACGAAAGAAGAATTAGATTATCTACGCGCCATACGCTTTATCAAAAATGACTATGTTGAATTCTTGCGATTGTGGCATCCGATTCGTGATTATGTAAATTGTTATAAAAACGCAGAAGGCGAATTAGAATGTGTAATAAAAGGACCATGCTTTTCGGCGATGCAATTTGAGATTTATTTGCTGGAAATAATCAACGAAGTATATTTCCGCATGAAATATGATTATAAAAGTCTAATCACCGCTGCGAAAAGGCGCTTAGAAGAAAAGATCACGAAAATGGAAAAAGGCATCTATACTTTTCGATTTGCAGAGTTTGGATGTCGTCGGCGGTTATCGCGCGAGTGGCAAGAATATATGGTTGAACAGTTTGCCACAAGAACAAAGAATTGCGTTGGCACATCTAATGTTTATTTAGCTATGAAATATAATTTGACGCCAATTGGAACCTTTGCTCATGAATTCGTTCAAATGTATCAGGGCTTTCCCGCCATCCCTTTAGCATATACCAATCATTACGCTTTAAATGACTGGCTCGAAGAGTATAAGGGTGATAATGGAATAGCGTTAACGGATACTTTGACAACGGATTTGTTTTTATTGGATTTCGATTTGCTACATGCGAGCTCATATAAAGGAGTGCGTCATGATTCAGGAGATCCATTTGCCTGGGGCGAAAAAATGATTGCTCATTATCAGAAATTCGGCATTGATCCGAAAACCAAGACGCTCCTATTTAGTGATAGCTTAGATTTTGATAAAGCTCAGGCTTTATATGATTATTTTAAAGATCGCGTTCAAGTATCCTTTGGTATTGGGACCTTTTGCTCAAATGATACGGATGTCGCTCCTTTAAACATTGTCATTAAATTGCAGATGGTCAATGGACGTCCGGTTGCTAAGCTTTCCGATGTCGAAGGTAAAACGATGTGCCTCAATCAGGAGTTTCTTGCCTATTTGCGATACGCGGTGAATTATCGGATCAATGAAGAAAAAAGATTGGCTAATAAAAAATAAGAGTATGGAGAAAAGCAACAATGATTAAGCCTCAAGAAATTGGCGGTTTCTGCCTATATGATTCTTTACCAAATACCATTTCACCTAAAGGAGCCCTCTATATAAAGAAGGTTTATTTGGATATTCCCAATAACTATCCCGAGCGGTTTATAAGAGTCTATTTGCCATCATGCTATGACTACCAAAATCCCCATAAAAGATTCCGGGTTTTGTACATGATGGATGGCAAAAATCTTTTTGATAAGCAAACCGCTTTTATCGATGAATGGGAAGCTGATGAAATAGTTGAATCGTTCTTAGAGGAGGAAAAAGAGGGGATTATTGTCGTTGGCATTGATGCGGCTAATGATGATCTGGATCGCACTAACGAAATGCTGATTGAATCATCCGATTATAATGAGGCTTATCATCTTTTTGGAGAAGGATATGCTTCAATTTTAGGTAACGAAATCGTCCAAAAAATCAAACCCCTGATTGATAGTACCTTCTACACTCGTCAGAGCAGTCGTTATACTGGGATAGGTGGATCTTCGATGGGTGGACTTTTTGCTTTTTATATGGGGATGAAATATCGGGATATATTTGGATTTTCATTATGCTTTTCACCGGCTTTTTCGTTATATAAAGAGAAAGAATTTCAAAATACACTTCAAGAAAAGCTTGAAAAAATGGATCGATGTGGAAAGTTTATTTTCTATATAGGTAACGGTGATGATCTTGAAAAAAGATTATTACCGCTCACACGATACACTTATGTTTTTCTTCAAAATAAGTGGCATAGCCATGAAAAAGTCCGTTATTTATACGATGAAAAGGGACATCATGAAGAGAAGTATTGGCGGATATATTTCAAGAAAGCTCTTTATTTTTGGGTTGGTAAATAATATTTCAAGGCCTATTTTATTTTAATGATTTTCGACCACACGAAAATAGCTATTTGCGTCGGAATGCCAACCAAAAAGATCAAATAAAAATTCATATTATGGAGTAAAAACTCAAGATATAAACAGACCAAAAAGGTCCATAGTAAAATCGATAAGAAAATCGAAATTATTCTTCGACCTTTATTGCGATAGGAAACAAGTATCACGCCCATAGAGCAAGGAACAGCCCAACAAAAGCATAAAAAGTGGGGATCTTGATCGGGGTTTCTTTGCAAGATATAAACAAAAATAATCGTAGCGATAACCCAAACAACCAAAACCATGAGCAATGTCGATAAAAGATGATTATGGTCTTTTGTTTTAGGCGCGAGATATTTGTCGATGTTTTCTTCACTATCCGCATGCAGCAAATAATCGACAGTTACATGAAACAATTCGGATATTTTTATTAAGACATCGATCTCCGGCAATGACTTTCCTATTTCCCATTTCGAAACCGCTTTGTCGGTGTATCCGACGAGATTAGCGAGCGTTTGCTGACTCATATTGTGCTTCTTACGCAATGATTTGATATTTTGTCCGACGACTCTTTTGATATCGATTGTTTCATTCTTTTCCATGGCACTACCTCAATTAACTGATACAATAATATCATATTTTTGAATTTAAAGAAATATAAACTACTTATAATCTACCCATCTACTCTTGGTTTACATCGTTTTTTAAATCTTCTACTAGGTAAATAGCGAAAATACTTTTTAAAAAAATAACATTGTGTTAATGTGTTTTTGGTAGTTAAATCGAATTGGAAATATTAGAGATACTACAAAAATTCATATCTATCATGTAGGAGGTATATTTATGAAGGATTTTATAGTTATAGCTGATTCAACCTGTGATTTAGGTAAAGATATTCGTGAGCAATATCAAATTGATTATGCACGCATGAATATCATCGTTAACAATAAAGAGATGGTCGCCTCTTTAGATTGGGACAATTACACCCCTAAAGAGTTATATGATTGGATGCGCAATGGTCAAAGAGTTTATACGACGCAAGTTCCTCATGATGAATTTGTCCGTATTTTTACAAAATATTTGGATCAAGGAAAGGATGTTTTGTATATTTCTTGCTCTTCGGCTTTATCGGGATCAATCAATATGGCGCGTCAAATTAAGGATGAGATTTTAGTTAATTATCCAGACGCTCGTATTGAATGTGTTGATTCTCTCAATTCCTGTTTAGGACAAGGCTCGATGTGCGTTAAGGCCGCTTCGATGCGCCAAGAGGGAAAAACCTTGGACGAGGTTGTAGCGTACTTAGAGGAAAATAAGCTATCCTTTAATCAATTTTGCGCAGTTGATAGCCTTTCTTATTTAAGTAGAGCGGGGCGTATTAAGGCCACCAAAGCGTTTTTCGGCAATCTTTTTGGAGTGAAGCCTATTCTCATTTCCGATGCCATTGGCCAAAATTACGCTATTAAAAAGACAAAAGGTCGCAAAGCTTCTTTGAATGAGCTTGTGGAAATGACGAAGAATGATGGCGTGGATTTAGAGCATCAAATTCTTTATATCGCTCATGCTGACTGTGAAAGTGATGCTTTATTATTAAAAAGCATGCTTGAGGAAGCTGTTCATCCGGCAGGATTTTATATCAATAACTTAGGACCTATTATCGGAGCTTCAGCAGGTCCGGGAACAATTGCCGTTTATTGCATAGGAAAAAAAGTGGAAGTTATAGGTGAATAAATTATTATGCTTATAAATGTTTTAGATGCTAATAGTTTTCGACCTTTATTAATTAGTGGAGCTCAAAGTTTAATTCGTGATATCGATCGTATTAATGCATTGAATGTTTTTCCAGTGCCTGATGGTGATACGGGAACTAATATGAGTATGACTATTCAAGGTGGTGTGGAAGGCATTAAAGGCCTAGAAGATGACCATATCGGCAAAATGTTTGCTCAATTGGCCAAATCCATGACTATGTCGGCTCGTGGCAACTCCGGAGTTATTTTATCGCAGTTTTTTAAAGGTATGGCTAATTGCCTTAGTGATAAGGAAGTTATGGAAATACATACCTTAATCGAAGCTCTTAATGGCGGAGTGATGAGAGCATATAAAGTAGTGCAAAATCCGACGGAAGGTACGATGCTGACCGTCATGCGTGTAGCAGCGGAAAAGGTTAAGCAAAAAGAAAAATACTTTCATTCCATTGATGACGTTTTTGATTGTTATGTCAAAGAAGCGGAATCAGCCTTAATGAAAACCCCCGATCTTCTTCCTATTTTAAAAGAAGCCGGGGTCATCGATTCAGGAGGAGCGGGCTTTGTGTGTATTTTTGAAGGGATACTTTCTGCTTTAAAGGGCGAGGATTCAGATTCTTTGAAACAAGCTGATTCGTTGGATGAGAGTTATTCTTCTCATAATAATGACGAATCGTCTTACCAAGAAGAAACTCTACAAGAACACTTAAAATATGCGGTGGTCGCTGTTTCTTCCGGAGAAGGTATTTCTAATTTATTTCAAGAAATGGGCGCGGATGTGATTGTTTTTGGCGGTCAAACCATGAATCCATCCAGCGAAGATTTTATTAAAGCGTTTCGAAAAATTGATGCCGAGAATATTTTTGTCTTTCCCAACAATAAAAACATTATTTTAGCTGCGCAACAAGCGGCCGATCATTATCATAAAGCTAATGTGATTATTGTACCGACCAAGTCCATTCCATCATGCTATTCCGCTTTATCGATGCTTGACTATACTTCCGATGATTTAGACGAAATCATGACTAATTTCACCGACGCTATGGATCGAGTTGTCTCGGTGAGTGTCACCTATTCTATTCGTAACATGAAAATTCGTGATCTGGATATCCACGCTAACGATTATATAGCTATAGTGGATGACGATATTAAAGTATGCCATTCAAACAAAGTTGAAATCGTAAAAGAGCTATTAAAAAGCATGGAAAATATTCAAGAAAAGGAAGTAATCGTTTTTATTTATGGAAAAGATGTTTTAGATAATGAAAAGCAAGAAATTCGCGACTATATTCTCAAGGAGTATCCGTATTTAGAATTAGGAGAAATTGAGGGAAAACAGGATATTTACAGTTATTTTATAGCGATAGAGTAGTTCGAACTAAATATCAAAAAAGAAAAATCTATTATTTATTTGATAATAGATTTTTTGTTTTTATTCAATTACGACTAAGAAATGTTAAAATAAAATTGTTAAGATTAAGGAGGAAGCAACTATGGATGATAAATATGAATTTCAATCTGATTTACGAGTTTTGGAGTGGTTAGTTCCTCCTTCTACCAATTTGCCGTATATTTTGGGAAACCCTGTTTTAAAAATTCTTCATAAATCATTTCGGAGTGATAAAGAGTGCTCGGTGAGTCGAAAAAGAATTCCGACCTTTGATGGCAAACAAATCACTCTCTATATTATTGAGCCTAAGAGCCTCAATCATGATGAGAAATCATCATCAATTTTATATATGCATGGCGGGGGATTTGTCTATAGTGCGGTTCCTTATCAATGGCGATACGCTCGCGAATATGCATTGGCGACCAACAGTAAGGTCTTTTTTGTTGATTATCGTCTTTTACCGAAAAACAAATATCCCATTCCTCTTTTAGATTGTCTTTCGGTTTACGAATATATGATTAACAATTCGCAAAGCTTTAATTTAGATTTGCAAAAAATTATTTTAGCGGGTGATTCGGCCGGCGGTTTTTTAGCCGCCTCATTATTTTTTAAATTGCGCGCAAAAAATTATCCGTTGCCTTGCGGATGCTTATTGATCTATCCGGTCTTAGATCAGCGAATGAAAACGGAATCGATGCAAATCTATGATGACACTCCAATGTGGGATGCAAAGGCCAACAAAAGAATGTGGGAATTACTGATTGACAAGATTCCGTGTGTATCGCCCAGTGAAGAAACGGATTTAAGCTCTTTCCCTTGTACATATTTGGAAACTGCTGAATATGATTGTTTAAGAGATGAAGGTATAGAATTTGCCGAGCGTCTTCAAAAAGAAGGTGTTCAGGTGATCACCAATTTTACCAAAGGCACTTATCATGGCTATGACGCCATTACGAAGAGCGAAGCGGCACATGAGGCAATCTTGAAACGTATTACGGCTTTAAAAATAATGTTGAGCATCAAATAAGACTTTTGCAACCTCCTTGTATATAATATATTATGTCTTGAAATATACCCCTACCGGGTATATTATTTATATGAGGTGTGAGAAAATGGAAAATTGTCAAAAAACGAAGCGCGATGCGGAAACGAAGAAGAAGCTAATATCACGACTGAATAGAATATCCGGACAAATAACGGGTATCAGCAAAATGATTCAAGAAGATCGCTATTGTGATGATATCTTAATTCAACTATCATCGGTTGATAAATCGATAAAGAGTCTCGCTAATCTTTTGTTGGATTTACACATGCATAGTTGCTTAATTGAGCATATTAAGGAAGGGAAGTACGAATCTATCGATGAGATTGTGGATCTCTTTAGGAGGTTTCAATAATGAAAAAGAAGTTTGATGTTGAAGGCATGACTTGTGCAGCGTGCCAAAGCCATGTTCAAGGAGCCGTTAGTAAAGTGAAAGGTGTCCAAAGCGTAAGTGTCAATCTTTTATCAAATTCAATGGAGGTTGATCTCAATGAAAATGAATGTAGCATTCAGGATATTGAGCGCGCTGTATCGCAAGCAGGCTATAAGGCTTATGAGCATCAAAAGGAAAGTCGAAAAAAAGCTAAGAACCACGACTTAAGAAAGCTTCTCATTAGCTTTGGCTTTTTATTAGTCCTCATGTATTTATCAATGGGAAGCATGATTGGCATTCCTTTACCACCCTTTTTAAGTGGTGAGGATCATGCCTTCTATCACGCGCTTTCCCAATTGATTTTTACGATACCTATTATCGTTATCTATTTCCGTTATTTCAAATCAGGATTTCAAAAGCTGTTTAAGGGTAAGCCCAATATGGACACTCTCATAGCCTTGGGCTCTTCCATTTCCTTTCTTTATGGTATTTTTGCTATTATTAGAATCTTTCAAGGATGGCAGAGTCAAGATTTAGAGCTTGTTCATCACTATCACCATAATCTTTATTTTGAATCATCCGGGATGATTCTTACCTTGGTGAGCCTCGGTAAGTATTTAGAGGGTCTTTCGAAGAAGAAAACAACGACCGCTATTGAAAAGCTGATGGATTTGGCTCCGAAATATGCCAAAAGACTTAATGGCGAAATAGAAGAGACGGTTTTGGTTGAAGAGATTAAAAAGGGAGATATTTTGGTTGTGTATAAAGGCGATGCTGTTCCGGTAGATGGTGTGATTATCGAAGGATCGGCTTCTTTAGATGAAGCGACCTTAACAGGCGAAAGTATTCCCAATTATAAAGAAAAAGGGGCCGAGGTTTTGTCATCAAGTATCGTCGTGGCCGGCTATTTTAAAATGGAAGCGGTCAAAGTTGGAGATGATACTTCTATCAATACGATGATTCGCTTAGTGGAAGAAGCCAGCAATTCCAAAGCGCCCATTTCCAAATTGGTGGATAAAATATCCGGGGTTTTTGTACCGATTATCATCTGCTTATCGCTTTTAACCTTCATCATTTATCTAATAATTAAAACGCCATTTGAAGATGCCTTTAATTATGCTGTTTCCATGCTTGTTATCGCTTGTCCTTGTGCTTTAGGACTTGCAACCCCGGTGGCTATTATGGTAGGGACTGGCAAAGGCGCCGAATGTGGCTTATTGGTTAAAAACGCGGAGATTCTTGAAAAAGCACATTTAATCAAAACCATTGTGCTTGATAAGACCGGCACTATTACCGAAGGTAAGCCACGGATTATTGAATGGCTATCCTTTGATGGCCATGACCATTTATCGGAGGTTTATTCATTAGAAAAAAAATCGGAGCATCCTTTGGCTCAGGCGGTGGTGGAATATGGTGAAGCCCATAGCGCACGCCTTTTGGAAAGCACGGGTTTTGAAGCTATTTCCGGTCATGGAATTTGTGGCGATATTGATCATCATCATTATTATATAGGAAATTTAAAGGGAGTTAATGTTGGTGAAGACATTAAAAACCAAATGGAAAGCTTTGCACGCAGCGGAGCCACTCCTTTAGTTATTACTCAAGATGATATAGCAATCGGATTAATAGTGATCAAGGATCAAGTTAAGCCTAATGTCGTCGAAACGATTCAGGCGCTTAAACAAAAAAACATCCGTGTTATTATGCTGACCGGCGATAACCATTTAACCGCTCAAGCGATTGCCAATGAAGTCGGAATCGATGAAGTCATGGCGGATGTTTTACCACAAGATAAACAGGCGGTTATCGAGTCTTTAAAAGAAGATAATCGTCATCTCGTAGCGATGGTTGGAGATGGAGTTAACGACGCTTTGGCGTTAACCAGTGCTGATTTAGGCGTGGCCATCGGAGGCGGTAGCGATATAGCGGTCGAATCCAGCGATATCGTCTTATTGAGAAAAGAATTAGGCGATATCATTTCGATTATTGATTTGAGCAAAAGGGTTTTAAATACGATTAAAGGAAATCTGTTTTGGGCCTTCTTTTATAATTGCATCGGTATTGTCTTAGCGTCGGGAATTCTTTATCCATCATTAGGAATCAGGCTTAATCCGATGATCGGCTCTTTGGCTATGAGCTTCTCCAGTGTCTTTGTCGTCTGTAATGCGTTAACTATTTATGGCTTTAAACCCCATAAAAGCAATATTAATATTTCATCAAAGGAGGAAGAAAAGATGAATAAAACTATGGAAATTGTTGTCGAAGGAATGATGTGTGGCCATTGCAAAAGTCACGTCGAAAAAGCAGCAAAAAGTGTCGCTAATGTTCTAGATGCGGAGGCGAACCTAGAAAAAAAGAATGTCGTTATTTCGTATCATGATACCGTTGATCGCCAAGCGATTATTGACGCCATTAAAGAAGCGGGATATGATGCGAAATGAGGTGAAGTAAATGAAATATGATTTTACTTATGAAAATCCGACAAAAATCTATTTTGGTCAAGAATCGTTAAAGAACTTAGCATCGGAATTATCAAAATATGGCGATCATATTCTCTTAGCTTATGGCGGAGGCTCCATCAAGAAATATGGATTATATGATGATATTATGGAAATTTTGCATACTGCCCATAAAACGGTTTTTGAGATCAATAACATCCTACCGAATCCTTCTTATCAAAAGGTTTTAGAAGGAGCAGAAATATGCCGAAAACAGCGAATCGACTTGATTTTGGCAGTCGGTGGTGGTTCGGTTATCGACTGTGCAAAGGCCATTTCGGTTGGTGCTTATGCCGAAGGCGATATTTGGACACGTTTCTTTATTAATCATGAAGACGTTGATCATTCTATTGTGCCTGTCGGTGCGGTACTTACGATGGTAGGAACAGGTTCGGAGATGAATAGTGGATCGGTGATCACTAATGAGGAATCTAAAATCAAAATGGGAAGAGTTTTCCCACCTTTTGTGAATCCTCGTTTTTCCATTTTAAATCCGATTTATACGTATACTGTGCCTAAATATCAAATGCTAAGCGGAATTTTTGATATTTTCTCGCATTTGATGGAGCAATACTTTTCCGGCGATGATGACAATGTCTCCGATGATATCTTAGAAGCCTTGATGGTTAGTTTGGTTCATAATACTTATCGTGCGTTAGATGATCCGCATGATTATGAGACGCGCAGCAATATCATGTGGATTGCGACCATGGCGCTCAATAAAATAACAGGTGTTTCAAAAGAGCAAGACTGGGTGGTTCACGCAATCGAGCATCAATTAGGGGCCTACACCGATTGTGCTCACGGTATGGGATTAGCGGCTATTTCTATCCCGTATTATCGTCATATGCTTCCATATGGAACAAAGAAATTTGTACGTTTTGCCGAAAGAGTGTGGAAGGTATCAACTGATGGGAAAACCGATTTAGATGTTGCAAGCCAAGGCATTGATGAGCTAGAGAATTTTATTAAAAAGACCGGCATGACCTATCGTCTCCGCGATTTAGGTGCGAAAGAAGAGCAGCTACCATTAATTGCGCAAACTTCTAATCGTCGTGGGGGCGGATATCATATATTTACAGCTGCCGAGATCTTGCAAATTTTGCAAGAGTGCTTTTAAAAAGGAAGAATTATAAAATGGCAAAGCTATTATATCAAGGACATGGTAGCCTAAGAATTGTCTCGCAAAGGGGCGAAGTCCTTTATCTAGATCCCTTTATCGGTGAAGGTTATCACTTGGCCGCCGACTATATTTTGATTACCCATGAGCATTATGATCATAATCAGATTGGAATGGCAACACAAAAAGATAGTACGGTTATCGTAAGGGCTAAGGATATGCTGATCGATGGGATCTATCAAAAAAGAGCTTTCGGATCCTTTGTGGTTGAATCGGTTCCGGCCTATAATCAAAACCATAGCAAGGAAGAATGTGTTGGCTACTTGATTGCGGTTGATGGTGTTTTGATTTACGCAGCAGGCGATACCTCGTTGATTAAGGAAATGTATGATTTGACTTCAAGAAAGATTGACTATGCCTTTTTCCCAACGGATGGAATATATAACATGGATGCTAGGGAGGCTTCGATGTGTGCCCGCATCGTTTCGGCATGGTTTAGCATTCCCATTCATAGTAAACCCGACTCTCTTTATGATGAAACGATAACACAAAGCTTTTCTTGCCCGCATTCTTTGTTTTTAAAGCCGGGGCACGAGATATTATTACAGGCAACAAAAGATGAATGAGGCTATTTTTGACACATCAATGGGTCATCTGTTGATCAAAGAAGACGGAGGATTTATCATCGAATTATCATTGACAAATGCGGAGCTAAAGTCAAACGATAATCCGATCATTCAAAAGGCGATAAAAGAAATAGACGAGTATTTTATGAATCAAAGAAAGTCTTTTACTATTCCTATTAAACTATTTGGAACACCATTTCAAAAAAAGGTGTGGAGAGCCTTGCTAGCGATTCCTTACGGGGCGACCGTTTCTTATTTTGATGTGGCCCAAGCCATTCATAACGAAAAAGCGGTGCGTGCTGTGGGACAAGCGATTCATGTCAATCCTTTGATGATTATTGTTCCTTGCCATCGTGTCATTAACAAAAATGGCAATCTCGGTGGCTTTGCTCCAGGGATTGCCTACAAATGCTTTCTTTTGGATTTAGAAAAGAAAAATCTTTTCTAAATTTGATAAGTTGTGCTACTATAGTAGTGCAACTGAATTTGGGGTATGGCCAAGCGGTAAGGCAGAAGGCTCTGAACCTTCGATGCTCTGGTTCGAATCCAGATACCCCAGCCAATAAAAAAACATTCGCTAAGGAATGTTTTTTTTAATTCTAAAATGATTATTCGTGCATTTTGCCACAAACTTCATCGACGATATTAACAGCCCGTCCTAATAGTTCATAGCATTCATCACCGATGCTATCGCCGTTGATGACAGCGTCAAGAGCAGCTGTGAATTCATTATCGCTATCGACGTAGAAACGTAACCAACGATAGGCATAGCACATTGCGTTACAGAATTCATAAGCATCAGGGAGTTGATCCTCTGAAAATTTTTCGATTGAGAAAACACGAAGTGCGAAAGATTCACCATCATCATCAAAAATGAATGTGAATGTTAGGCTATCGAAATTATCTCCTTTATAACCAACATAAAGAATAGGTTTTTCGGAGTGAAGATCATATTTGATTTTTTCTGCATCGAGTTTTTTAACAAAGACATCGCGTGCAGAAAAACCATCTTTTACTCCTTTAAATTTAAAGCCACTACCACTACTACTTCCACTAGACTTTTTTCCAAACATAATTTTTACCCCTTTTCCACATATATTTCTAATATAAATATAGTTTAAACTTATATTTATGTCAAGACGAATCGCTTTTTTTGAATGTTTATGATAAGATAAAATCTAAGCTGTTATTTTCATGGAGGTGATTGATGATGTCCGTTGATGAATTCTTTTCGGAATTAGAACAAGAGGCTAACGTACTCGATGAAGAACAAAGAAACATCATTTTAAATGAATGGCATCAAAAATGGACGGAAGCACAAAATAATAATGTTTCCGAAGATGCTTTTTTAGCATCTATTCCTACCGCTCATGAGATAATTACCCATCATTCATCCTCAAATCAAAGCTCAACCATCGTTGAATTTAATCCTCAGCTACAAATATCGGATCATAATTTAGATCATCATAATAAAAATGAAAGGCCAACAGAAGAAGATAATGTCTCTTTAAAGGAAAAACATAAGCGAACGAAAAAGCAAAAAGTCCTTTGGGCTCTGACTTTTCCTTTTTGGTTTTTGCTTTTGGTGGTTATTTTTGGATTTGCTCTAACTATCACCATAAGCTATATCGGTATTTTTGTAGCCTCCTTAGCCGTTGCTATCTATGGCTTGTTTGTGGTAGTGGGTTCGGTCTTTCATATAATGAATAACGTTTTTGGCGGTCTTTTACAATTAGGTATCGGCATTTTTGGCTCGACCTTGATATTTTGGATTATTATTGCCACGAACCAGGTTATTAAAGGATCATGGAAGCTTCTAAGAAGAACCATTCGCTGGATTGGAGGACGCTAAAATGAAGAAAAAAGGTTTATTGACATTAGGAATTTTTTCTATTTTAGGAATTGTCATAGCTTTAGTAGGGGCTATCGGTTTAAAATTTGATTTTTCTCATCTTGGCGATGATGCTGATGCTATCGAATATCAAGAGATGATATCTGCCGCGGATTATCAAGATGGCCTTGAACGATTTGAGATTCAATCTGTTCAAAGCGAGACAATCATCAGCTTTTCTGAAGAAACAAGCGATAATGATATTCAAATTCTTTATTACGGTGATGTTCAAAATTTTGCGATTACGAAAAATGAGCAGGAGATAATTATCAATCATGGAAAGTATTTTAATACTAAAATGTGGTGGAATGTTTTTGCGCATTATTCGCCAACGACTAAAATAGAAATCATTATTCCTTCCTCATGGCAAATTCAAAATTTTATTGTCAATCTCAAGGCCGGTCGCGCAATGATAAATAATCCTTCAGCCCATAATCAAACCTATCATCTCCAATCGGGAACGATGGAAATAACTAAGGCCTATGGTAATTCATTGAATCTTAAAAACAGTATGGGCACCTTTAAGCTTTTGGGCAAAAATGTTTTTGGCACTATTACAATCGATAATGATATGGGGAAGATTAGCTTTGAACAATTAATGTTTGAAAGTCTGGATTTTGATGTTTTAAGTGGCACGATGACTATAGGCATTGTGTACGATTTTGATGTGCTGAATGTTGATATTACGATCACTAGTGGAAAATGTAATTTGACAACGAGTGGAAATCATCCTCTCTTTGATATTACCGGAAGCATTAGATATGGAACAGTTACGTTTTCATTAGTTCAATATTCGATTTAATTTTAATTATCTTAAGGTCTTTTGCCATATAATCGAAAGTTCCATTAATAATTCTTATAGTCCTGGACATAATATAATCGAAGGTGATTTATAATGAATGAAAATCGCGCAATGCGAAAGTTTTTATCGTCGGTTCATATGGGAAGTGCCATTATTAAAGAGTTGGATCGTCATAGTGAAAATCTGGCCACTAAAAGAATTTGGATGGAAATACTGAATTCCATGGCCGATCATGAGAATAGTTTGGTTAATATTTTAAGAGATTTAAATGTTAATACAAGTGTAAAGTTAACTTGTCGTGAAAAGATGAGCATCTGGATGACGAAAATGCGAATGAAGATGAAGGATGAATTTGAAATTGTCCTCCTTGGTATCGAGGCTATTCAGATGGGCATCACCGGGGCTTTGCAATTTCTTTATGACCATCATCGCGTTAATTATAAGTTTATTAATGTGGCAATCGAAGTGGTCGAAGATTATGATAATTTCCTGACCAAGCTGAAGCTATATGCTCAAGATCATTTAAATGTTGATAAATGGAAAGAAAAAAAGACTCCTAACGTGGAAATAGAGGAGTAAATGTCCGAATAATAAAAGGTTGACAATTAATACCAAATTTAGTAAACTACAAACGAAGTCAATAGACTCGTGAGGGAGTAATTGACGTATCAATTATGATACGTGGCAAAGTCAACACCCGGTTTTACCTGGCTAGCCTTAAATGATGAGACTCATGTAAAGCACACTCGCTGTACATGAGAGAATTAG
Source organism: uncultured Coprobacillus sp. (assembly GCA_964583155.1). Classification (GTDB taxonomy): domain Bacteria; phylum Bacillota_I; class Bacilli_A; order RFN20; family CAG-826; genus CAG-826. The sequence goes on along the minus strand of CAZOUY010000007.1, from coordinate 52,412 downwards.
TATTCTTGCTCAAGTACAAAGAGGTACTTGGGCTTTTGTTTTATAAGGGGAATATTATGAAAGAGTATACGAAAAGCATTGAAACAGTCTTTGAAGAATATCAAACCAGTAATGATGGCTTAAGCGAAGATGAAGTGAGCCAAAGAAAAGAAAAATATGGATTAAATAAGCTACAAGCAGGTAAGAAAATTCCTTTAATCATTCGCTTTCTTAATGAATTGAAGGATCCGATGGTTTTGGTTTTGATTGCCGCCGCTCTTATTTCGCTGATTACAACGATCATCAATAATAAGACGCAGGGTAAGAATGAATCGTTCGCGGATGTTTTTATCATTCTCTTTGTTGTAATCGTCAATGCGGTTTTAGGAGTATATCAAGAGAGTAAAGCGGAAAAGGCGATTGAGGCTTTACAGGAAATGTCGAAATCGACTTCGAAAGCCATACGTGGCCATCATGTGCAGGTGATTAATTCTGAGGATTTAGTCCCGGGAGATATTGTGCTTTTAGAGGCCGGTGATTCCGTTCCCGCTGACGCGCGGATCATTGAATGCGCCAGTTTAAAAGTTGAAGAAGCGGCTTTAACAGGCGAATCGGTTCCGGTTTTGAAAACAGAGGAAATCATTGAAGAAGGCGAAAAAGAAGTCCTTCTAGGTGATCGCAAAAATATGATCTATATGGGAAGCAATGTCGTTTATGGCCGTGCCAAAGCGGTTATAGTCGCCACCGGGATGGATACGGAAATGGGAAAGATTGCTAATGCCTTGGCCACTGCTAAAGATGGTGAAACACCCTTACAGAAGAAGCTCAATCAGCTCAGTAAGATTTTGACTATTTTGGTTTTAGGCATCTGCGTAGTTATTTTTGGAGTCGATCTTTTAAGATCGTGGATTAGCAGTGAAACGATTACCGCTAGTTCGATATTGGATACCTTTATGGTTGCCATATCATTGGCGGTGGCCGCCATTCCGGAAGGCTTAGCGGCGGTTGTAACCATCGTTTTATCGATCGGTGTGACCAAGATGTCGAAGCGTAATGCCACTATTCGGAAATTGACCGCTGTTGAAACTCTCGGCTGCACGCAAGTCATTTGTTCGGATAAAACCGGAACCTTAACGCAAAACAAAATGACAGTTGTGGAGCATAGTAGTCAGGATGAATTATTATTAGCACGTTTAATGTCGCTCTGTAGCGATGCCGAGCTTGAAGAGGATGGTGCGGTGGGAGAGCCAACCGAGTGTGCTTTGGTCAATTATGCTTTTAAATTAAAGCTCAATAAAAACCATGAAAAGGAGTTCTATCCTCGTATCGGAGAAGCTCCGTTTGATTCAATGCGGAAGATGATGTCTACCGTTCATCAAAAGACGGATGGAGAGATAATTCAATTTACGAAAGGCGCTCCTGATGAAGTATTGAAAAAATGCACTTCATATTGGGATGGCAATAAAATACTTCCACTGAGCGACGAGATGCGTCAAGAAATTATTCAAGCCAATAAGAATATGGCATCACGGGCCTTACGTGTTTTATTAGGTGCGATGAGAATCTATCACGAAAAGCCTTTATCATTTACAAGTGATGATCTTGAAAAGGAACTATGCTATGTCGGATTAGTTGGCATGATTGATCCTATTCGACCGGAAGTGAAAGTGGCGGTTGATGAATGCAAGAATGCGGGAATCAATGTAGTGATGATTACCGGAGATCATAAAGATACTGCGGTCGCAATTGCTATGGAGTTAGGAATCCTTAGCGATGCTTCCCAGGCTCTTACTGGTGTTGAATTAAATGAAATGTCGGATGAAGAGCTACTTGAAAACATTCAAAATTATTTCGTGTATGCGCGTGTGCAGCCGGAGCATAAGGTCCGAATTGTCCAAGCTTGGCAGAAACGCGGTAAAATCACCGCTATGACTGGCGATGGTGTTAATGATGCGCCATCGATTAAAAATGCTGATATCGGTGTTGGAATGGGCATCACGGGCACGGATGTTACCAAAAATGTTGCCGATATGGTTTTAGCAGATGATAACTTTGCGACGATTGTCTCCGCGGTTGAAGAAGGCCGTCGAGTATATGATAACATTCGGAAATCTATCCAGTTCTTATTATCAAGCAACTTAGCGGAGGTCTTATCAATCTTCATTGCCACCATGATAGGATTTACGATTTTAGAGCCCGTTCATTTATTATGGATTAATTTGATTACTGACTGTTTTCCCGCTATTGCTTTGGGAATGGAAGAAAGCGAATTGGATGTTATGAAAAGAAATCCTCGTGATTCCCATGAAGGCATTTTCGCTCGGGGATTAGGCGCGGATGTGGTTATCCAGGGCTTTTTAATTACACTGCTCACTCTTATTTCTTATTTAGTCGGTCATTATATCGAATCCGGGCGCTTCGAATTTGTTAATAGTCCTGATGGAATGACGATGGCTTTCTTGACTTTATCCTTAGTGGAAATATTCCATTCCTTCAATATGCGTTCTCGTCGTAAATCTCTATTCTCTATGAAAAAGCAAAATAAGGCCTTATGGATTTCGGCGATTGGGGCTCTTTTATTGACAACGGCGGTCATCTATATTCCTTTCTTAAGGGATATATTTGAATTCCAGCATATAAGCCTTTTAGAATATGGAATAGCGGTAGGAATGGCGGTTTTAATCATTCCCTTAGTTGAGTTAATTAAATTGTTCCAAAGAAAAGCCAGCAAAAGAAAAAATAAAAGCGAAGAATAATGACGCTCTTCGCTTTTTTTTGATAAATAGTAACTCATCAGCTTTAGATCATTTCCAAAATCATCATGATGGCAAAGCCGATCATAAAGGCCCATAATCCATAATGCTCATGACCGCCTTGACGGGCCGCCGGCAATAATTCATCGATGGTGACATATATCATAGCCCCGGCTGCTAACGATAAGAGCCACGGCATAAAGCTCGTTAAAGATGTAGCTAGGATAAGTCCAATAACTCCAAAAATGGGTTCCACTAATCCACTAAGAGTTCCATAGATAAAAGCTTTTGGTTTTGATATACCTTCTTCCAATAAAGGTATGGAAACAGCGGCCCCTTCAGGAACATTTTGAATCGCAATTCCTATTGCGAGCGATAAAGCGCTCATCGCTAATGTTGAATCTTGACTGGAAATCGCGATACCACACGCAAAACCTACTGATAAACCTTCGGGAATATTATGAATAGTGACAGCTAAGAGAAATTTGAAATGCTTAGCAATTTTATTGGTAGCAATGCCATCCTCTTCATGGTTTTGATGCATATGAGGAATAAATTTATCCATTAAAAATAGGATTAATCCACCTAAAAGAAAACCGATGGAAACAGGGAAGAATGCAAGGTTTTGATATGAATCACGTGCGCCCTCAATCGCTGGTAAAAGAAGACCGAAAAAACCGGCAGCGATCATGATTCCACTAGCGAATCCTAAAATCATATTGGAAATTTTTCGCGACATTTGCTTTTTCATCAAAAAAACAAAGGCGGAACCGATCGTTGTTGCAAGAAAAATCATAGCAATTGAAATAATGCTGATTGTGGTAGGAGTCATAGTATTAGCACCTCAAATTTATTTTAGACGCTATTCATCGGAAAAAGCAAATATTATGATTAAACAATGATGAAAAAGAACAAAATAAAAAAGAGGTGATTGCATGTCGAAAATTAAAGATGTCATTGCGCGTGAAGTTTTAGATTCCCGCGGAAATCCGACAATTGAAACAGAAATAATTTTAACTAGTGGAGCACGAGGCATCGCTATTGTGCCTAGTGGGGCTTCGACCGGAAGTAAAGAGGCGTTAGAGCTTCGTGATAAGGATGAAAAGCGATATCATGGTCAAGGCGTATTAAAAGCAATTGATAATATTCATCATCATATTGCACCCCGTATTATCGGTAAGGAAGCCATTCAGAAAAGTATCGATCAGATCATGATCGATTTAGATGGAACGAGTAATAAGAGCTTATTGGGGGCTAATGCAATTTTAAGTGTCTCGATGGCGCTTTTGAAGGCCTTGGCCGATGAGGCCGGTTGTGAGCTTTTTGAATATCTTCATCGCGACCATCAATATGTTTTGCCGATTCCCATGATGAATGTTATCAATGGAGGCCGACATGCTAATTCATCGGTTGATTTTCAAGAATACATGATCGTACCCGTTGGTGCTTCTTCCTTTCAAGAGGCGGTGCGTTGGGGAAGCGAAGTGTTTCATGCTTTAAAAGAAATACTAAAGCAAAATCATCAAATTACCGCTGTCGGTGATGAAGGAGGCTTTGCACCGGATCTAGCCAATAATAAAGAACCGCTCGATTATTTAGTATTAGCGATTCATCGGGCCGGGTATCGCTTAAAGGACGATATCGCCATTGCCCTTGATGTCGCTGCCAGTGAATTTTATGATGAAGAGCAAAATCTTTATCTTTTAAGTAAGAGTGGTGAAGGCGCTAAAACAACCACCGAAATGATCGATTATCTGGAAATGCTAGTTAAGCAGTACCCCATAATTTCTATTGAAGACGGATTATCGGAAAATGATTACCAAGGTTGGGTAGAAATGACAAGAAGACTGGGCGATCGTATCCAGCTTGTTGGCGATGATTTATTTGTGACCAATCCCCGCTTTCTTAAAGAAGGAATCAAGAAAAAAATGGGAAATGCAATTTTGATTAAGCCCAATCAAATTGGAACGATTACCGAAACCATCGAGACCATTATAGTGGCTAAAAAGGCGGGCTTTAAGACCATCATGTCTCATCGCTCGGGCGAAAGTGAAGACACTATTATTGCTGATTTAGCGGTTGGTTTTTCAACCGGTCAAATCAAAACCGGGTCATTATCACGTTCGGAAAGAGTGGCTAAATACAATCGTTTAATGAAAATTGAATTACTGACGAATCATGAATCAATTTATGGCCACGATTAAATCTAGCAATAGTAACCGATAATATGCTATTGTATTATTATCAACAAATGGAAGTGATCGGAGTGCTTAAAAGATTAAAGCTGATGGTAAATATGGAAGATAAGCATGCTTCTTTATTTGAGGAATGTTTTCTTGATGAGTTAAATTCTTCTTTAGACTATGATTCCCATGATTATCAATATATTGAATTATTGGCTTTCCAAGAGATGCTATCAAAGGCTAACGGTTTTCTTTGCAATAATCAAAATGTGATTATTGGCTTTCAGGTCACTGATTCGAAAAAGAGAGTATTAGAGCATTATCGAAAGCAGCATCCTTATATTTGTTTCCAAGATATTGATGATTAATGATCATGAAAAAATGAATAATGGAAAAATGGGGCTAATGATCTATGGAAAAGGCTATAGTGAAAAAAGAAAAGGCTTTGAATCGAATACATGAAATTGACTTAATCAAAGGAATCTGTATTTTATTAATGATTTTTGACCATGCCTTTTATGATTTGATGTTTTTTAGTGAAACATGGGTGCTTAAAGGCCTTCAAGAATATCAGTCCTTATATTCGTTAGCACATAATTATTGGAATTCGCCCATCAGAGAGGCTATTCATTTTATCGTGATTTCCATTTTTGTTATAGTTTCCGGTATTAGTACGCAGTTCTCGCACAATAATTGGCTTCGAACATTAAAAATGGGAATCTTTGCTTTATTATTTACTGGTTGCTCCTACATCCTTTGCTCTATGATAGGCTATGGAAACAATATCGATTTTAATATAATTCATGTTTTGACAGTATCCTTATTATTTTATTGTCTGTTTCGAAAACGATCGAATAAATTCATGCTTGTTTTTGCCATTTTGGTGTTTTTGACGACGATCGGAATTTCGCTTTTGAAGCATTATAATTTAATCAATCTTGACAATGATTTTATTCGCGTGGTGCTTTTTCCTTTAGGTGTGATAAGCGAAAATTATGCGTGTGCCGATTATCTTCCACTATTACCATATTTAGGCATCTTTTTTATCGGTGTTATTATGGGAAGAAAAATGTATAAAAGCAAAGAGTCGCGAATATCTTTTCATAAATGGGAAAGACCCTTTTGTTTTATCGGTCACTATTCCATATGGTTTTATATTTCCCATCAAGCCATCATGATGTCGATTTTTATGTTGATTTGTGTGATTTTGAATTTACCATTGCCTTTTTAGAATAGAATTTGATGAAGGGAGGTTGAACTATGTCACAAGAAAAATCGATGTATCAAACCATCGAGACGCAAGTAGAACGATATCCTGCAGAGCATAGCCTATATTATCTTGGCCATTTCTTTTCATATCGTGATTTAAACAATGAAATTAGGCGTATATCCGCCTATTTATCAATTGATTTAAAAATAAAAAAGGGCGATGTTGTGACAATTTGTTTGCCCAATATTCCGGCGACCGTCATCGTTTTCTATGCTTTAAATCGTCTTGGTGCGATTGCCAATATGGTCCATCCCCTCACTCCGTTTTTACAAGTTCAGCAGATCATCACAAAAACAAAATCAAAGCACCTATTTATTTTTGATTCCACATTATATAAGGAAGAAGAAAAATATCGCATTATGAAAGAACATATAACGTTCTGTAAGGCATCATCATATTTATCTTTCTTTAAAAGATCGCTCTATGATTATCATAATCGGGATATGAATCGTAAATTAAAAGGATATATTGATTATGATCATATCCGCAGTTATTCGCCAAAGGAGATACCGCTAACTGAATACAATGAATGTGCTGCTTATCTTCATTCGGGAGGAACGACCGGTCTTCCTAAGACGATCATGCTATCAAATTATGGCTTTAATTATTTAGCGAGTCAAGCAAATACGATCTTTGGAAGCGAAACCGTTTTTAGAAAGAATATGCTAGCGGTTTTGCCATCTTTTCATGGATTTGGCTTATGTATGTGCATTCATACTCCTTTGGCTAATGGAATGTGCAGCGTTTTGGTACCTAAATTTTCTTCACGTGCGATCGTGAAAATCATGAAAAAAATACCTTTGAATTGTATTTGTGGAGTGCCGTCTCTATTTGATCGTCTTTTAAGCGATCAAAGTTTTTTAAGACACAAAAGATTAAACGCTCTCGATGTTGTTTTTTGTGGTGGCGATACTATGCCACTTTCTTTAAAATCAAGATTTGATGCTTTGATGGAGGAACGTGGTATTAAATGCCGGATGATGGAGGGCTATGGATTGACCGAAACGGTCACTGTTTGTTGTGTCAATACAATGCAAGAAAATCGACAAGGCTCAATAGGCAAAATGCTGAAAGGTATGTCATGTCGCATTTTGGATGAGCAAAATCACGAAGTTCCGCGGTGTGAATTAGGAGAAATTTGTATTCAAGCTCCAACGATAATGATGGGATATTTAGATGACGAGGAGAGCACGACATCCACGATTCAGGGCCAATATGTTCATACTGGTGATATTGGCTATATGGATCAAGACGATTTTATCTATTTTAAGCAAAGAAAGAAAAGAATTATCAAGGTTAGTGGAGTATCGGTTTATCCAACGGAGATTGAAATGGTTGTTATGACCTTGAACAATGTCGCCAATTGTGCCGCTATTGAAGGCAAAGATGAACGTGGAAGATCATTTGTGAAATTATACGTTTTGCTAAAAGAAAAAAACGATTTGGAGCAAATGCGCCTGGAAATAATTAAAACTTGTCAGCAAAACCTGTTTAAATGGTCAATACCCAAACAAATTATTTTTTGCGATGAATTACCATTAACTTTAGTTGGAAAAGTTGATTATAAAGTCTTAGAGAAAGAGAATGCTAGATGATCGTATTTTTTGAGAGCAGATATATTTAAAGCTTTAATGATGATACTTTATGATAGATCTGCTTTTTTGATGTGATTTTCGAAAAACAAAATATTTCCAATGGTTATTTATAGTATTGATTTACAATCATTTGTTCTATAAAAAAGGTGATATCTTCTATTGAGATACCACCTTATATTACAAAATTATAATGATTGGATAACCACTTATGCCATTTTCTTTTTATTAAAGAAGTAGTAAGCAGTTATTGTTGCTAAGCCAATTAAGCTAACAATAGCAATTAGTTGAAGAGAGGCTTTCTTATTATTTACGTTCAAAATATTTAATGATAATAAATTGGATTGAGATTGCCCCTTCGTATTTGCTAATTGACCCATAAAATCAATTTTCTCACCAATGGAAAGCGTTGAATTATAACCAACGGTTTCAGTTATTAATAATTTACGACCACCTTCCACAGAATTTACTAAACTGACATAATTCTCATAATTGGTATATTGCTTACAGGTGTCAACATCAGCAAAATATGTTTTTAACGCTAATTCTTTTTCATCTTGAGAAGCCTCATCTAAGAAAGCATAGGCTCCGGCTACATAACGAATCACTGAAACGCCATTGGTAGTAGCGGTAGTTTGTTCTACAGTTTCGGAATTATCAGTAGTAATATGCTTAACCACCATGTCGATTTTATCACCAATGATATGGGCGCTGACCTTCGATGCAATATAGTCAACATCATGTTCCCAGTCAGTCGTGTTTGTATCCGGCGCCCCGATTACTAGTGTACCATTCATGGTATAGTCGATGACAAGGTTTTTGGTTTTACTACTTCCATTAGTGATAACAAATTTATCATATGAATCTTCACTATTGAGCGTCAATGAATAGTAATTGGCTTCAATTTTCGTTAAGCCCTCTTGAATACCAGGCCATTCAGTTGAGTGAGCAAAATTATCCGACCAATAATGGACAGAAATATCTCCATTGCTGTCCCAATCCATTGCGGTGGTATCAAGATAAACAGTGGTTGACTCGGCGGCAACATATTTAGCATAAAGAGAAATATCATTATTAACAATAGTTCCCTTTACAAATGGTGTTTCAAAAGCTGAATCCGTATAATATCCGATCAAGCGATGATTTGCTTTCATCAAGTAAGTTGGATAGTATTCTGTTCCATTTAAAACCTGCGTTGTATCTTTAAGCTCCGTTCCGTCATATATTGAGATGGTGACGAATCCAGAAATAGATGACGAATACATGTTATTAGAGTCTTTCGTGCCATCGATGATGTATATATCGCCATCTTTTGTTGATTTAAGATCCAGATTATTGGTTTGTGCCCATCCGGAGGCGGTGCTATCAAGACCATTGCTGAAAATAATCTTGTCGTAGGATTTGGAAACATCTATATTTATTTCATAATTTCCAAGAGCGTTTTTGAAAATCTCCTCACCAGGCCAAGCTGCATTATTGCCTCCATCCAATTCACGGTACATATAAGCATAGACCTTGGGAGAGAAAACTGATTTGATATCACTCATCAATAGCGTATAATCTTCAGCAGCTACATATTTAGCATAAAGATTTGTATTTGATGATATGGCCGTACCTTTAATAAATTGATTAATTAATTCGGGCTCAGTATACCAACCATCGAAGCGATATCCTTCTTTTTCATAGAATGATGGTGAATAGGTTAGTCCCTCGACAACTTCTTCGGTTTTCTTTAAAACAGAACCATCATAGAGGTTAACCGTAAATGAGTTGGTTGGTAGAACTAATGAAGATGTGCAAGAAGTCCATTCTGTGTTTGTGAAATAGTTATATTGCTCTGTCATGGTGTTTTGATCAAAATATGACCACCTATTCCATTCAGTATTATGACTAGCATCTCCCCAGCGCACAATAATAACGTGGGTTGATGATAGGTCATAATCGGCTGTGATTTCTACATTGCCAGAAGCAGCTTTTCCTTCATTAAAGTTGTTTCCCGGCCATTGAGGTGTTGTGTTTCCTCCCCAATAATAAATCGTATAATAAGCGTCTGCTTGTCCCCAATAATTGCTATTCAATTTGAGAGTAGCTTTAGAGGCATCGGCAGCTTTGGCAGAAGTTGCGCCGTCAGTATTATTTATTGCACTAACAATACCTACGCTAGTTAAAAGACCAAGCATAACTGTAGCGAACTTTCTAAATATTTTTCTCATAAAATATTGCTCCTTTCCTTAATAATGATTGATTCACTAGATAAATAATTTTATCTACAATCAAAAAATATATTTTATAAGATATTTCTTTATATATTAATAATAAGACAAAAAGAAAGCGATTACAATGGCTAAAATCATATTAATTTTTATAAATTTTAAATTATTTTTATGTTGAATAACATTAAAATATTGTTTAGTATCTGTTAATAAATATCGCGAATTGTTAAAAAAGGTCGTTATTGCTAGGAAATAATTAGATATTCCCGAAGAAAGCACCCTTCCCATATGAGCGATTAAAGATCTTGAAAGAGGTAATTAAAAAATGTTAGAATCAACTTGCGGAATCGCTCTATTCTCTTATGGGGATATTTGTGCATTAATTATCAATCGTAGTTTGGATTTGTCGGGTTAGCTCAGTTGGATATGAGCGTCCGCCTCCTAAGCGGAAGGCCCCCGGTTCGAGCCCGGGATCCGACGCCAATTAGTTAAAATGTCACTTCTAAACGAGTGACTTTTTTATATTGAAATAATGATAAATTTATGACTTATGCATGAGGTATCAATGAGTGTTTTGAAGAAATTGTATGAAGTAAACGAAATATAAAAACGGGCCGTGACCAGGTTGGTCATCAAATGCTATGTTTAGAAATCGGCAATCGAGATTTTATTACTCATTTGTTAAGCGATAAAGATCAAAAATAATCTCACTAAATCCCTAAAATACGCTTGCTAAAGGAGCGAATCAAAGTCAAATTGAACAGGATAATTCTTGCTTACTTTTTTTTCTCGCCATATAATAATAAAAGAAATAAAGTATTTGAAAGAAAAGGAATAAAGTATGAGAAAAACAAAATTTTTGACTTATGGGATTATCGGAACAATGATATTTTTATTACCGGGTATAGTTTCATTAATTATAGCGTTAGTAATGACTTTTAGCGGTAATAACTCTGATAATCAGGCCTTGAAGGTTTTATTTTATGCAGGTTTAGCATTTTTGGCGTTGGGTTCCTTTAACTTCATCGCGGTATTATTAGCCCCAACCAATAGATTTATGCGAGGGGTTATGCTGACTTTTACAATCATCATGTTGCTATCAGGTGGTATCTTTGGAATTTGCGATATTATAAGCTACAAATACTTGCGTGATTATTTGGAATATGGTGAAGAATATCGCATGTCAAGAAAAGAAAAAAGAAGACTCAAACGGCAAAGAAAAGAGGAGCTTCGTCATCGAAAAAAGACGGATTCTGCCTTTGCTAAATACTTAAAGCATTTAAAAGGTCGGAAAGTACGCGCCTTGTTGAAAGGATTATTGCTATGGATTATCTCATTTATTATTTCGATACCAGGATTTATAATATACATGAAATATTTATTGGTGTACTTAGAAGACTCAGTATTAGGCTTTCTCGTCCCCTTTGTTGCTTATATTTTATTAGCAATTGTATTTTTGTTGATTAATAAAGTACAAATAGGATTCTCTGCAACGGATAGCCAAACTACGGTTACCGATACTTATAAATATCAAAAGAATGAAGGGATATTCTTTAGCTCCGAGGGTTGGGAAAAGGTTGATAGTAAAACCGAAACTAAGGAAACGACATTCTATTTCTTTACTTGGAAAACGTTGCTTTTCTTTTTATTGGGATGGCTGATGTTTGTACCCGTGACAATCGGACTATTGATCAATATATTTACTAAATATGATTCAGAAAAAAGAGTATGTGGTCTTCATCCGAGTAAAATTCCTTCAAGGTATTTAAGATCGCCATATGAAGTGGCAAGCCTTACATCATTTTTCATGGGCTTTGTCGCTATAAACTATGGATATTTGGATTACGTATACGAAATCGCTAATCGACCAAAATCTCGAAGAAGATTACGTTAACAAAAACAGGCTATTGAATATCAAACCATTCAATAGCCTTTTATATTGTTTTTTTATTTAAATTATATTTCCTGTTTTTATTAAGTTAAATAATTTAAGCGATTCCAAGGGCTTTCCATCTTGATCAAAAAGAGCTTGATTATCGACCGCGCAGCCACCATAATAAACGCCGGCATCTTCCGGATCGTATTCAACGGAATATGAAGAAGCCCAACCGGAGCCATATTCTTCCCATATGTTTTTGTTTTCTTCCCAAGAATTGGTTCCAACCGGAATCCATGTTCCTTCCCAATAGAAGACACCGATACCGTTTTTAGTCTTATTGACGATCGTATCGATGGTGTCCCGTACACAATCCGCTTGTCCTTGCACCGAATAAGGATATTTTTCAGTTATAGCCATCGGTTTGGAAATGGTATTGGCAAAAAAATCGTGGTCTTCACTGGTATAGCAGTATGATGTTTCAGCCACCATAACTTTTTTATTGTATTTGGTGGCAACATTTGAAAGAACGAGGGAAAGATTATCCAATGTCCCGTGCCAATAAGGATAATACGATGAAGAAAAGACATCATAATCGACATTATTTGAAGATAGCATCGAAGCATAGTAATCGTAGCTTGATGTCACTTCCGGATTAGTAAAGTGAACTGCAACGAGGGCATCTTTATAAACGCGGCGACATGCTTCCGATCCAGCTTGCATTAATTGACAAATATTATGCCAATCAGTTTCACCACATAGCATACCATTTGTTTCATTACCGACCTGTATCATTCCCACCTCAATATTAGCGGCTTTCAATTTTTTTAAGCAATCAATCGTATAGTCGAAAAGAGCATTGGCTTTATCATCAATCGATAGATTTATCCAAGCCTTAGGAGCGCTTTGCTTAGCGGGATCGGCCCAAAAATCACTATAATGGAAATCCACCAGCATCTTCATTCCATAAGCCGTGGCTCTTTTGCCGATTTTAATAGCGGTGTTAATATCGCAATTTCCGCCACCATAGCCATGGCCATCACGATCATATGGATCGTTCCAAACCCGGACCCGAATATAATTGATTCCACAGCGTGATAGCGTTTCAAAAACATCTTTTTCTTCACCTTCGAAATCATAATATTTGACGCCACTATTCTCTAAAGAAATAGTTGATGATGCATCCATTCCGAGAATAAAATCATCCGGCAGATTATCAATCATCGTAACATTTAGCGTTTCCGATTTGGTGTATTGGATAGTTTCATGGCCACAAGCACATAATAATGATGAGAATCCGCAGATCAGTAAAGTGCTTCTTCGAAAAAACAATCTCTTCTTCATAAAATATTTCCTTTCGACAAATTATTTAAGCAGAATACAATATTTTTTTACTATATTAGGCTGTTTATGTCAATATTGATAAAGTAAATTAAAATGAATTATAAAATGGAAATCGCCTTTAATTAGTTGGGAAAGGCGTGATAATATAAGACTATAGAGGTGATAAAAAATGTGGGCTCTTATTACAGGTGCAAGTTCCGGTATTGGCTATGATATGGCTAAAATTCTCTCGGAAAAAGGATATAATCTGGTTTTAGTGGCGCGCCGTGAAGAAAGATTGCAATCGCTCAAGGAAACGCTGAATACGGAAGTGAAGATTTATCCATTTGATTTATCCATTAAAGAAAATTGTTATAAATTATTCGAGCTAGTTAAGGATCTTCCGATTAGTCTTTTGATTAATAATGCGGGATGGGGAGATTACGGCCCATTTTCTAAAATCGATACGCAAAAAATGGAAGATATGATAGCGGTCAATATTGAGGCCTTAACCATTTTATGCCGTCTTTTTATCGAAAAGTTCATTAACCAAAGGGAAGGCAAAATTTTAAATGTAGCCTCAGCAGCCGCGTTTACCTTTGGGCCTTTAATGGCGGAATACTACGCTACCAAAGCCTACGTTTACCATCTTTCTGTCTCTTTAAACGAAGAATTGCGAAAGATGAATCTTCCAATTTCTGTCGCAGTTTTATGTCCGGGACCGGTGAAGACAGAATTTAATGATGTTGCGAATGTCAGGTTTGAAATCCAAAGCCTTTCTAGTGAAAGGGTTGCCCGCTATGCCATTAAAAAGCTTCTAAAAGGCAAAACGATTATTATTCCGGGAGCTTTAATAAAAACCAGCAAATTTATGACGCGCTTTGTGAGCGATCGCTTTTTAGCGAAAATTGGATATCGATTACAAAAAAGGAAATCATGAAATGTTGCTCACTAAGCTTTATCGTGCTAAAATAAAGGGCGTAATCATGCGCCCGTAGCTCAGTTGGATAGAGTACAACCCTCCGAAGGTTGGGGTCGCACGTTCGAATCGTGTCGGGCGCGCCATTTGCATTTAATGAAAAGGCACTTAATTATCAAAACGAGGTGAGAGACAGATGAAACTATATGAATCAGCTGAGGATTACTTAGAAAGAATACTTATCATCAAAGAAAGAAAGGGTTCTGTTCGTTCTATTGATATTGCAAATGATATGAATTTTTCGAAAGCCAGCGTGAGTGTGGCTATGAAAAAATTGCGCGAAAATGGATATATTATCGTCGAAAAAGATGGTAGTATTGTGCTTACTGATCAAGGATATGAGGTGGCATCTAAAACTTATGATCGGCATCTAATTCTTTCGGAGGCTCTTATGGCGTTAGGAGTTTCAAAAGAACAGTCATTGATAGATGCTTGCAAAATTGAACACGACTTGAGTGATGTTTCCTTTGAGTCCATAAAAAAGTATGTTTTAAAAAATCGTAAGAAATAAGAAACGGCACGGCCGTTTTTTCTTTTGATGTTAAGTTAGAAATAACTAACTTTTTATAAAAAAACTATTGTAATTGAAATCAAGAGAGCATATAATCAGTATTGGTTAGCGAGGGCTAACCATAAAGGGAGGTAATCTTTATGCCATTGCTATTAGCACCATTAAACACCGACTTACGAATTATCAAAATATTGGTGGATGAAAAAGTGAAAAAACATTTAGAAAGTTTGGGTTTGACTTTAGATACGACAGTACGCTTGATTTCGAAAGCTAATGGTAGCGTTATTCTTATGGTGAAGGATGGAAGATTAGCTCTTGATCAGAATATGGCTATCAAAATTCTAGTAGCGTAATGAAAGGAAGGATAAGTATGCTAAAAAAACTAGATGAGTTCGAATTAGGCGAGACTGGCCTAATTGTAAAGGTTGATGGCGAAGGAAAACTCCGTCGTCGCTTATTTGATATGGGAGTTACATTAGGAGCCAGTGTTACTCTTCGCAAAAAAGCCCCATTCGGTGACCCTATTGAGGTAATCATCAGAGGGTATGAATTGACATTGCGAAAGAATGAAGCTCGCCTTGTAACGACCGAAGTTGAAGGAGATGATAAGCAATGAAGCACTTTGCACTAGCAGGTAATCCTAACTCAGGTAAAACGACATTATTCAACTCTTTAACCGGATCAACCGCTCACGTTGGCAATTGGCCTGGTGTAACCGTTGATAAAAAGGAAGGAACTTATAAAAAGTGTGAGGAACCGATTAATATCGTTGACTTACCGGGAATTTATTCGTTATCTCCCTATACTTCAGAGGAAGTTATTTCCCGTAATTACCTTTTAGATGATAGTCCCGATTGTATAATCAACATTGTTGATGCGACCAATTTAGAAAGAAATCTCTATTTGACAACACAATTATTGGAAATTGATATCCCAATTGTTATCGCTTTGAATATGAGCGACGTTTTGCATCAACAGGGCGATAAAATCAATGTTCATGAATTAGAAAAACGCTTAGGAGTTCCGGTTGTGGAAATTTCCGCTTTGCGTGAAACTAATTTGGATGAATTAATGCAAGTTGCCTATCAGGCATCTTTAAAGGAGAGAAAAGGCTCAACGGTTATTGAGAATCCTAAATTGGTGAGCTTGATCAAGGATGTTGAAAAAGCTTTCCAAGATGAAAAGGTTCTTCATCCTTTGTTTCATTCCATTAAATTGATTGAAAAAGATGAAATTGAAGTAAATAATCATCCGGAATTGAATGAAATTGTTGAAAAGTTTAAAGAGAGCTTTAAAGACGAAATATTCGGCGATGATTTAGAAGCATTAATCGCCGATGCTCGTTATAAATATATTTCGAAAAATTATGCTCCGACATTAACCAAAAAAGAAGCCGGGAAACAGAAGTTAACGAAATCAGATCGTATCGATCGTGTCTTAACCAATAAATGGGCGGGAATTCCGATCTTCTTATTGATATTATTCCTTATTTTCCATTTAACATTCAGTGAAGATTTATTCTATTTAAACGCCTTAGGAGCTTTTGACTTTGTCACATTCCCAGGTACCGCTTTTGAAGGCTTATTCTTCAATGGAGGTCTTAATTCACCGGGTGTCATTCTTGCTAATTTTACAAATTCTATAACGGGATTGATAAACGATCTCTTCCGAGGATGGCTTTCATCAGCCTCTCCTTGGGTTCAGGCCTTTATTTGCGATGGTATCTTAGAAGGACTATTCGCCGTAATTGGCTTTTTACCACAGATCTTGTGCTTATTCTTGTTCTTCTCCATTTTGGAAGACACAGGATATATGGCGCGTGTTGCCTTCATTTTAGATCGTATTTTCCGAAGATTTGGTCTCTCAGGTCGTGCCTTTATGCCGATGATCATGGGCTTTGGTTGCTCAGTTCCGGCAATGATTAATACGCGGACATTGGCTGATGATAACGAAAAAATCGCGACAATCCGTGTTATTCCGTTCTTCTCTTGTGGGGCAAAGCTTCCGATTTTAACCGCTATTGCGGGAGGAATAGTATCGCTCTTTGAAGTCGGTAATGTCGATCTTATAACCTTTGGAATGTATGTCTTAGGAATGGTTACGGCCATTGTTGCTGTTATTTTAATGCGAAATACGGTTATGAGAGGCGAGGTGCCACCATTCATTATGGAGCTTCCTGCTTATCACTGGCCGCAATTTAAATCATTGATGCTTCATTTGTGGGATAAAACCAAGCACTTTGTTAAAAAAGCATTCACTATCATTTTAGCTTCGACGATCGTTATTTGGTTTTTACAACATTTCTCATGGGATTATCGCTTCTTAGATGATTCCGAATCCAGTCAGTCCATCTTGACCTCTTTAGGACAATTAATACAACCATTATTTACACCGCTTGGTTTTGGTTCACAGCTTGCCAAGTCCGGTTGGGTATTTGCCGTCGCTGCGATTACTGGATTAATTGCCAAAGAAAATGTTATCGGTACTTTTGGAACTTTAGCGGCCGCTATCGTCGCGGGATTTGTGGCTCCCGAAGAAGAAGTGATCGAAGGATTAGAAGCGACAAAAGCGATGATTACGATGACCGGAATAACATTACCGGCGCTTCTATCATTCATTGCCTTCAATATGACAACAATTCCTTGCTTTGCGGCATGTGCTACTGCTAAAGCGGAATTACCAAAAGGTAAGTTTAGATCAATGGTTGTCTTTTGGTTAGTTACTTCCTATTTAGTTTCCATGATGATTTATTTAATTGGAACTTATTGGTATACCGTTTTTATCTTTATCGCCTTAATTGCTTTGGCTATCTTCTTAATTGTTCACCACAATCGCCAAGTGGATATGAAAAAATTAAAAGGAGAATTATAGATGCTTATTGAGGCTCTCGTTATCGTTGGCGCGATCGCCATTGTAGGTGGAGTAGTAGCCCGTTATATCTATAAAAAAACCAAGCATATGCCCACTGGCGAATGTGCATGCTGTGCGCAAAAGAATAAAAAAATGGTTTCGGAATACCATAAGAAATACAAACGTTAATTAAAAAAACTTGATGATTATGATCCCTTAGTTTATAAAATCATAATCTATCAAGTTTTTTATTTTCGGAAAACGTAAAATTTTTGATAGAGGAATTCGGTGATAAAGTTAATTACCATGGTGATGCCTAAAACCAAATATTCATTCCATAGAGCAACATCGACCAATTGATGAGTCCACCATGTTGATAATGGTGTAAAGACCGCATAATAAATAGCGACCTTCAGCATTGCAATCGGCACATTACTGGCAGAATGGAAAGTGTATTTCCTATTCAATGTAAAATTCCAAAGTACCGAGAGGATAAGAGCAATCAAATAAGAAAGCCAAGCTTTAAAATGCAAAACCTCCAGCATTAGAGCATCACTACCGATTTGGATTAATCCTGCCGATAAAGAAAAGCATAGAAACTTTAAAGCTTCGATCGCATTTTTCTTTTTTTGAGGTGTCTCCTTTTTTTCTTCCTCTATTTCTTCATTTGTTTCAATATTTTGTTGATCCATATTATTCACCTTTTCTTGAATCTATATGGATAGTTTATCAAAAATTGAACTTAAAATAAATGATTTATTTAAAGCTGATTTCCCAACTGTGTAAACTGCTTGACCTTCTTTTGAATTTTATTTTGTGGGGTAGTTTCTAAGACATACCAGCCCTTTTCAAACATCATATCAAAGAGGGTTCTTTGAAGCGTTGAAAGCTCATTATAGAGGGTATGAATCTTATTATATAATTCATTATTGCTTGCCTCACTAGCAAAGGTGTGATAAATGTTCATCAACCCTTTGACACTAGTTAAAACATCCATGATCATATCGTGATCGTTCCATTGTTTTTCAGGTCCTGGATTTGCCTTTGGGTTTTTAATTTCTTGTTTTTCTGACGCCATGATTAACCTCCAATAATATTTAATAGCTTAGTATATTCGCTATTAAGTTTTCTTTCTAATGATTTGAATAAAGCTTGAATTTGTTTTTCTTTTACTAAATTTGCATAGTATTTGCTTTTTTTAGATAGAGTTAAAGTTACATTCATTAAATCTTCTAAATAAAGGCAATCTTTTGGTGTCAACATTTTCGGTGGTTGTTTCATTATTTTTCTCCTTTATATTTTCATTTTGTCCAGCATAGGCAAAAAAATACTGATTTAAATAAAAATTTATTTACTATCCTCTTAAAATGGCCTTTGAAATAAAAAAATAAATGTTGTTATGATTTTGCTTAAATGATATATTAAATATGAAAGAAGGATTAAAAAATGAATCAAACTAAAAGAACATTAGAATTATGTGCTGGCATTTTTGGAATTATTGTTGGCGCAATACTTTGCTTAGGAGGTATTTTGCTTGTCGCGGAATTATTTGAATTGAAAGCGCAAAATCCGAATATTGCAGGATGGACTATTGCTTTAGTTGAAACGATTATTCTTATTGTATTTTCAACATTCCTTATCATTATCAGTGCATTGGTATGTCGTGCTCCAAAGATTAAGAACGACAAAGTCGCTAGTCATTTTGGCCTATTAATCACGATAACTATTTTAACGGCATTATTGGGAATTATAGAATTGATTGGTGGACAAATTGCGTTTGGAATCTTATCATTATTACCTTGCGGACTATCGATTGCCGCAGCTTGCTTAAAGCATAATAAGGTCGTCAAGGAATCTTCAATTCGAGTATCTTCTTCATCTTCTGCAGCGAGTGTTAACACTAATTTTAAGAAAGAATCTAGTTTTAATAAAACTCAGCATGAAGAGCCAAAGGCCTCAGAACCGGATGCGGAATAACATTTCTATTTTTAAGTAATTTGATAGGTGATATCTTCAAGGAGATATCACCTTTTTTAGTGAAAACGAATTATTTTCAGGATTCATGAAAAGCAATAAAATAATAAGTTTATATAATTTGTGATTTTTCATATGAAGAAGGGCTTTTAATTATAATTATTATTTTGAAGCTTTTTCTTTATATACAAAAAAACAGCCTTTAAAAAATCGACTACGGGATGAAATGGTCACATTATGAATTATGATATCTATCATTTGCGGCACTTTGATCCATAATACAATAAGAAAGCTTATTCCTTGATATTCGGGTTATCATTTAAAATATCTATTTCAGAACTTCGCTTATTTTTCTCAAATTTACGCAAAAACAATTTTTCCTCGATTAACGATATGATTAAATGCACTATCATACCGCAGCCAAACATCAATATAATTACATCCAAGGTAAAAGTTATGTTGTTTGTTATATATACCATAAGAGTAGATTGTAAACAAGCAGGCACGCCGTATTGAAAAGGAATATACTATACGATTTTAGAGCTATTTTGATATTTTTTCATGTATTGTTTGTGATGAAATCTTTTTTCATTTTTTCGGTAATATCAGGTGGATTTGTATTCGCTTATGAATTTCTTTCTAAAAAAATGGCGTTCTCTTTCCAAATTATAAAGGATGAAATAAGAGGATTAGATAAGAAACATTATTTTTATATCCACAAGTAGAAAAAAAGTATGCGACCATAGAAAATAAAAAAATAAGCCTTGCCGATAACGACAAGGCTCTAACTGATTTTTATTGGTGCCGCTGGCCGGACTCGAACCGGCACATCATCACTGACAATAGATTTTGAGTCTATCGCGTCTACCAATTTCGCCACAGCGGCAAAGTATTGCAGCAAAATAATATTATCAGTATTTTATTTTAAATACAAGAAAATAAATAAAGCATTTTTTTATTTTTCACTCTTATGCTACAATTAACTTATTAAAAAGGAGATATTTATATGCTTGATGCTCGATTCAAAAAATATTACGGCATGGTGGTAGCTATAATTACGGTTTTGATTATTTTAGAAGTATCCTTAGTGGCAACTATAATGTCATCCTTATTAGGTATAGTATATCGAATGGCTAGTGTTTTCTTGTTTTTAATGTTTTGTTGTTTAGCGCTTTTAGTTATATCGGAAATAGCATTAGTAATCATGAATTCTTATGATCGTGAAAAAGATATGAGTCTAGGACGGAATCCTAATCGGACCTATTTATCGTTTGAATTAGAGGGCAATAGAGAAAAAGTCATCCAAGATATTGATGCATTACTAAGAAAAAATGGCTTTTTCGCAAGTATATTTGAGGATAATGAGATAATTTATCAAAAGGATAAATTTGTTTTATTCCCATTAGGATGCATTAAAATCGAGTATGAAGGTAATCGAGTGAATATCGAAACTTTTTTATATTACGCTAGAAAACGACGTTCACGGGAAACCAATTTATATTCCTTATGGGGAAATACGTTTGTGCAGGTTCCTTTAATGAAGATGATGATTAAGATTAATGATTTATTAGTTGCTAGTAGAGAAGAATAAAGGAGATTAACATGGAAGACGCAGAGATAGTTTTAGAAAAGCATAATAAGAAATCCTGGTTTAAAAGCTTATTATTGGGATTTATTATGGGAATCGCGGTAATTGTTCCGGGGATCAGTGGATCAACCGTAGCGATTATCTTTAAGCTTTATGATAAGTTCTTATACGCTATGAGCAATCTATTTAAAAAGTTTGTGATGTGTTTCCTATTTCTTTTACCTATTGGTATTGGGATTGTCATTGGATTTGCTTTGGGATTTTTTACGATTCGAGAATTGCTTAATATATTGCCGTTTGCCATCACCGGTTTATTCGCCGGCTTAATGATGGGAGCCTTTCCGGCAGTTAAGGATGAAATTAAAGGTGAGAGAATCACTACTAAACGTGTTATTATCTTAATTGTTTCCATCTTAATTCCTATTGCTATTGGTGTTTTATCGGTCTTTTTACCGGGAGATAAAGCGGTCGAAGGAGGCTCTTTGACAAGCAAACTCGATAATATTGATTTTCTAAAAATAATGCTTTTTTTACCGATAGGCTACATAGTAGCTATTACGCAGATCGTTCCAGGATTAAGCGCGACAGCGGTTTTAATGGCAATTGGGTATTTTAAACCATTGATGGAATCTTTCCATCGCGAATATTGGAGCAGTAACCCAATGATTTTTGGAGTGTATGCTTCGTTAGGTATCGGATTTTTGATTGGATTATTTACCTTTTCAAAATTCTTAACGTTTCTTTTTAAAAAAGCACGCGCGACAACATATTTTGCGATAGTAGGTTTATCTTTAGGATCGATTATGTCAATGTTTTTTAATCCGGATACCTATGACATATATGTCAAATGGGCTCAAGGAGATTCACAAATGAAGCTTGACTTGCCGCTTGGAATAGTCCTTTTAGCAATAGGGATGACGATTTCTTATCTTTTGATATTATATGAGCGTAAAAAGAAAGCGGCACCCGCAATAGAAAAAGAAGAATAATCTTGCATATTCTAACCGAAATACGAGGAAAAAATGTATAATAATTAGGAAAAGGAGAATAAAAAAATGAACGAATGGGATTTAACATATCTATATAAGAATCAAGAAGAGTTTGATAGTCAATTGGAGAAAATGCAAACATATGCTCAAAGGTTAGCATCATATGAAGGGCGTCTTCATGATTATGAGTCCTTTAAGGAGTATATGCTTTTAAACAAAGAGGTTGATAAAGAGCTATCACGTTTATACCAGTATGCTCATTTGCGGCATGATTTAAATAAAAAAGATGCTAAGAATGCTCAGGATTTAATGAAGGTTATCGCTGTTTTAAATTCCTTGATGGAGGCAATGTCCTTTGATTCGCCGGAAATCATTTCCATTGGAAAGGATACGATTATGGGATGGATTGACAGTGATGATGAATTAAGTGAATTCCGCTTTCCTATGGAAAAAATATTTCATGGAAACGAACATGTCCTCGATAAAAAATCCGAATATTTGCTCTCTTTATATCATCCGTTAACCAGTATCGGAAGTGAACTATATGATGCTTTGGCAATCGCTGATCAAAATCCAGTTCCGGTGGTTCTTTCTGGGAAAAGAAAGGTTATGGTTCATCAGGGTAATTGGCGGGCGTTGATTGAGGATGAAAAGCTGCCTCAGGATCGTAAAAAGATCTTTGAAGCCATTTTTAAAGGATATGAAAAGAATAAATTTACGTATGCGAAGATTTATCAACAGGTGATGCAAAGTGAAAAGTCGGTGGCCAAATCACGTAATTACGCTTCCATTTTAGAGGCTAATCTTTTTGGTAACAATATTCCAACCGCGGTCTATGATACCCTAGTTGAGGTTGCTAGCAAGCATAATCGATCGCTTAAAAAATACCTTCGTCTTCGTAAAAAGGCATTAGGATTACGTCATCATTATTCATATGATCGCTTTTTAGCACTAGCCTCATCAAGTCGTAAATATACTTATGAAGAAGCTAAAAAATTATTTTTTGCCAGTATTAAGAATTGTCCACAAGATTTTCAAGATAAAGCCCATCGTGCCTTAGAAGAGGGATTTGTTGATGTTTATGCACGTGATGGCAAGGCGAGCGGAGCGTATTCGAGCGGTCAGGTTGATTTACATCCCTTCATTTTATTGAATTATAGTGAGACGCTCGATGATGTTTTCACTGTAGCTCATGAAGCGGGTCATTCTATTCATACTATGTATTCGCAAACACAGCCGGCCACATTACAAAACTACACGATCTTTGTTGCAGAAATCGCATCTACGTTTAATGAGCATATGCTTTTAGACTATTTAATGGATTCCAATGAATCTACAAAGGAAGAAAAGATTATGCTCTTACAAAAGTCGATCGATGAGATTATGGGAACCTTTTATCGTCAAACCTTATTTGCGGAGTATGAGCTGACTATTTCAAAAATGGTCGAGCAAGATTTACCGATTGATCATGAGGTGTTATCGAAAACGATGATCGATTTATATAAGAAATATTATGGCATGGATATAACTAAGGAAAAGGTTAAGCAATATGTTTGGGCTTATATTCCTCATCTATTCCATACTCCATTTTATGTATATCAATACGCTACAAGCTTTGCGGCCTCCTTTAAGCTTTATAAGGATGTCAAAAAAGGGAAAGATGGCGCTTTTGATCGATATATTTCCTTATTGTCAAGCGGGGGATCAAAATATCCTGTTGACCAAGCTAATGAAGCAGGAATCGATTTTACCAAGAAAGAAACCTTCCTTGCGGTCACCGAACGGATGGAAGAATTGGTTGATAAGCTAGAGCAATTATTGATGGCCGATTAAGATTAATAATAGGAAGCTTTTATGATTATTAGTGAAAGAGTTATTAAAGATTTACGATCAGGAAAAAAAGAGGCGCTTGAAGAGGTTTTTCTTATTTATGAGCCATTATATCATTTTTTATATGCGCAAATCGTTTTTAATGAAAAATGGGTCAATCAGCAAATGCCGTTATTTTACCAAGAAATGTATCAGAAGATCGCCAATTTATCCGACGATTGTCTATTTGAAAAATGGTCTTTACGCTTATTAGTTAAGCACGCACAAGTTTTCTTGCATGATAGGGATGAGCTTAAAGGAATGAATGATGATGAAATTCACGATATTTTAAAAGAGCAATATCATTCCTTTCCCGTTATCAAATATCTCGATGATGATGAAAATCTCATTGGCGTGCTTTCATTAATTTATCATTTACCATGCTCATTTATTAGCAAATTGTTTAACTATAAAAAGTATTCTGTATTTTTAGCAAAGAAAAATGTCCAAAGAGTCATCAACAAGACCTTTCCTAATGATTCCATGGGTGAATATAAAAAGGCCTTTTTAGACAAATATGATGGTGGCCTATCGTTTGAAGATGTTTCTAAAGACATTGTTTTTGAAGATCGAAGCGTTTTAAATAAAAATTATATATCGGGGCCGATACGAACTTTAATAATAGTTATTGTGGTCGTTATTATCATTATTTCCGTTTTTTGGTTGATTCACGGCTTAAAGGGAAATAGCCCCGTTGAAAGTGGAATCTTAAAATTATGAAAAAAGTGTCAACATTTGATGAGGCCATCGAATTATTAAAGCAAGAACAGATACTAGTGTCGACCTCTTTCGGCGGACCCTTGACTTTTTATTATTTAAGCAATGGATGTATAACTATTCGCAATGATAATTTAAAAGCCAAAATCTCTCTTATGGATTTTCAAGATGCTTTTCTCAAAGGGGAATTCTATCTATATGAGGTACAAAATGAAGTGGAAATCGATCAAAATGATCGTTATTGGAGGCAGTAAATTATGAGCACTAAAGAAATTGCATTATCATTTTTGAAATGCATATGGGAAAACCAAAACGATGACAAAATATATCATTTTTTGACTAAAGATACCGTTTTCTATTCGATAAATGAACATAAAGATATTCCTTTAGAATTGGCAATTACGCTCATTGAGCCGTATAAAGATTGTGAATATCGAATTCTAGAATCACGTGTTTGTGTAAAAGTAATATTATATAAAGAATCGCAAACGATATCTTTGTATTTTGAAAATGTTAAGAGAAATCATCTTACGCGTTTAGAAATACAATAAAAAGAGGCCTGTGAAGCGTGTCATTTCCATATTTATAAGTATGGAGCTTCACTACCTCTTTTTTTATTTATCGATATTCTTTTTGATTTTTGAGCTCTTTTTTATAGCTTTCTAATAAATCTTTAAAGCGATTATAATGAACGACTTCACGTTGTCTTAAATATAATAAGACATTAATAACCTCGGGATCTTTTGCAAGATCAATTAAATGCTCATAGGTTAAACGCGCTTTTTCTTCAGCCGCCAGATCTTCTTCTAAATCAGCTGCCCAATCTCCGGTGGCTCCCATATTGGCTACACTAAAGGGGACACCATTTACATCGCTTGGAAACAAACCAAAGCCATGTTCGGTATAATGCTTATCTAAGCCTACCGCTTTCATTTCCTCTAAAGTGGCATCCTTCGTTAATTGATAAAGCATTGTGCATATCATTTCAACATGCCCCAATTCTTCGGTTCCAATGTCACTTAATAGTGTTCTACCACGCTCATCGGGCATGGTATAACGTTGATTTAAGTATCTTAATGCAGCGCCTAATTCTCCATAGGGACCTCCATATTGTGTGACGATATATTTTGCCATCACTAAATCTTTCTTGGTAATATTGATAGGATATAAGAGTCTTTTTTCGTATGTGAACATATCCGTTTTCCTCCTACATGGTCTCCCATGGACTCTTTACCATGGGGTAAGTAAACACTCCGTCTTTTTCCTGAGAATTAGAGGCATTGAGAGTGCCATATTTCGATAAATAGGTTTGTTCTATTTCTTTATATTTCTGATCATATTGAGTGAAGAGACTCATTGCCGTTTGATTGCGGGGATTGACATCTAACAATAAAACCAGATCATGACAGACAGCGCCATACATCATCATCATGATCAATAACGTTTCCTTTTCATTATGTCCTTTTGGCATATCGGGCCGATAATTGCGATATTGATCATATTGATGTCTTAAAACATTTCCTTTATTAAAGGCTTCCTCCACGGGAAAGTATTCATCTTGACCTAGTATTGGTTGCTTTCTTTCATAAGAAAAATCATCATAATATGATCCTACATAAGGATTATAATAATACATTTTTTTCTTCCTCCTATAGAGATATATATTACTGAAATGCTGAATAGTTTGTGCTATCGCCCAGATGCTTATCTTTAATTTTCCATCAAAATTGAAAAGGCAAGCAGCGTTTAGTGGGCAAAATATTAATAGAATCAAAAAAAGTATTGCAAAAATTAATAAGATTCGTTATTATATATAAGCCGATTCATTGCCGGCATAGCTCAACTGGTAGAGCAACTGAATCGTAATCAGTAGGTTGGGGGTTCAAGTCCTCTTGCCGGCACCAGTCGAAGTTAATTAATCGGATGTTTAGCTCAGCTGGGAGAGCATCTGTTTGACGTACAGAAGGTCGGGGGTTCGATCCCCTCAGCATCCACCATTTTGCTTTTTAGGGATAGTTAACTATCCTTTTTATTTTAGATTGAAACTATAAAAATAAATAAATGTTTTTTGCATGTATTTAAATTATTGCAACACAATAAAATATGGAGGTAAGAATATGCAAAAAACCGATTTAATTAGCAATGAAGAAGAAGTGATAATTGAAAAGCAAACTGTAAAAGAACAAAAAGAAATTCCTTTAAACATTTTGGAATGGATCGGAACTTTATTTTTATTATTGGTACCGGGATTAAATGTCATAGCCGGATTTGTTTTTCTTTTATTGCGCAAAAAAAGTATTGGCCGTTCTAATTTTATCATGGCGGGATTCCTATTATTTATATCCGCTATTATATTGTTTGGCGTAATACTATATATTTGTGGAGATACATTGCACGATTTTGTATGGGATTTATTCAATCATTTGTATTTTAGAATCCGTATGTTCCTTTAATTGGATCACGGAAGATTTCAATCTCCGGTGGCATAAATGTCATTAAAGTGAAAATGAAAATAAGCAATATGGCGGTGGCTAACGCAATTAATTGCATTGATTTGGTCGGCACCAATTGCTTTTTTTCTGCGATAAATGATAGAAGATAAGCTATGATCAAGCAAAAAAAGTACAATAAAATATTAATAAATCCGACATTACCGATACAAGCTTTGAAAGAATAATAAAGAATTGGAAGAATAATAGTGGAAATAGTTATGAATAATATTCGATATGGTAGATAATTTTTTAATGGCTGATGGCGTATTATCAATTCAATAATCGACACCATCATAAACGGATAAAACAGGAGTTTGAGATGTTCGAATATCGATTCATTGATCGGAACAAGCCATGCAATAAAAGGACTTTTATTTAATAACGAAAATAAAAAATGAAACAGAATCCCCATTGATGATGAAATAATAAAGCTTATAATGTAAGGATAAACTTTTTTTAATTTATGCATACCAAATACCTCTATTATAAAAGAATGATTTTTAAACGATTATTATGCTTTATAATTTTAAAATGGTGTGTATGAATAATGAAAGATAAGGGGAAAAGCATGCTAAAAGGATCCAAAATCATCTCGGATTATCCGTATCCCAGATGAGAGATGTCTTGCTATTCTTAGTTTCATATGATAAAATACATTACAGTTTACAGACTTGTGAACAAGGAGTTGGTTTTGAATGCCTGACGGGCCTAGTACGGGAACTAATTTATGGACTACATGTATTTTGATTGTAGTTTTGATTATTTTTGGAGCGATTTTTTCCGCGAGTGAAACAGCTTTGGCTTCATGTAATCGAATTCGTCTTAAGGTGCGGGCGGATGATGGGCATCGTCCATCTAAAATTGTTTGCAAGGTGATTGAAAAATTTGATCATGCTGTTTCAGCTATTTTGATTGGCAACAATATCGTAGCTGTTTTTGTATCATCTATTGCTACATTATTATTTATACAATTATTTCAAGATAAATTTTCGAATACTCTCATCGCTACTTTATCAACGATTGCGTCTACCGCAGTATGCTTTTTGTTTTCAGACACTCTTCCGAAATCAATTGCAAGATTATACCCTGATAAGATTGCATGCTTAACGGGATGGTTTATTTATGGCTTGATGTTTTTAGTGTGGCCCTTTGCTAAGATTTTCGATGGCCTGAATTTTTTAGTACAAAAAATCTTCCATATTAAAGAAGAACCAAAATTAACCGAAGAAGATTTTACAAACATCATTGAATCCATCGAAGAAGAAGGATTGATTAAAGAGCAAGAAAGCGATATTATCCAGAATTCCTTGGATTTTAATGAGACGATTGTTAGAGACGTCTTAACCCCTGTTGATCAAATGTTTGCGGTTGATATTGAGCAGATAACGCACGAATCATTAAATAAAATTATTCTAGATACTCCATATTCTCGTATCCCCGTCTATAAGAAGGATATTAATCATATTATTGGCGTTTTAGTCGTTAATTCCTATTTGAAATCGTATTTCACCAATAAAAAGGTATCCATTAAATCAACCTTAAAAAAGCCCTTCTTTGTCTCTCCATCGGTCTCTCTTGATGATCTTTTGGAAGGCTTTAATAAGAAAAAAACGCATATTGCTATCGTGGTAAAAGATCAGCAGACCATCGGAATGGTAACGATGGAAGATTTGCTTGATGAATTAGTGGGGGATACCACTCAAGAGCCAGATAATGATGCCGAAAGAGGTGAGAAATAATGAAAGAATTTCTTGCTAAATACGGCTTTCAAATATTAGCTTTGATTGTCGGCTTATTATTATCGGCGTTTTTCTCAAGCTCCGAATTAGCCTATACTGTAGTCAATAAATTGAAGCTCAAAAAAGATAGTGAATCAGGAAGCAAAAGAGCGAAAAGAGCGCTTAAATTAACTGAGGACTTTGATCGAACCATTACAGCGATTTTGTTTGGCAATAACCTAGTTAATATCGCATGCTCTTCCTTAGCGACTATTTTATGTATCGCCATTTTTGAAAATAACTCGCATATTACAAATGAAGAAGCTTCCACTATTTCTTCCGTAATTGTCTTGATTTTCTTGATTATCTTTGGTGAGGTTATTCCTAAAAATCTAGGGACTTCCTCCTCATATAAATTGGCCACTCTTTTCTCATGGCCTATTCAAATATGTAAGTATTTATTTTATCCGGTAACCTTGCTCGTTTCTGGATTAATAAAAGTCATTCTTTTAGTCTTTCCCAAAAAGAAAGACAATGAGCCCTCGGTTACTGATGAAGAGCTTTTGGAAATAGTCGATACAATTGAAGAAGAAGGAATTATTGATGAAAAACAAGGAGAATTATTGAAATCCGCGATCGATTTTAAAGAAACGGCCGCATTTGAAATCATGACTCCACGCGTCGATGTCTTTGCCTTTGATATCGAAGATGATATCGAAAGCCTAATTACCGATCATGAATTGTTTTTGCATTCACGCATTCCTGTATACGAAGAATCAATCGATAACATCATCGGCATTATTTCTACTAAAACACTCTTAAAAGAGCATTTAAGGGGCAATAAAATAAATATTTCCGCAATAATGACAGAACCGATGTTTGTTCATAAATCAAAATCGATTTCTTCTTTATTAAGCGATATGAAAGACAACCACCAGCATCTCGCGATTATCAAGGATGAATTTGGAGGAACGATGGGAATTATCACGATGGAAGACATCGTGGAAGAATTAGTTGGCGATATATGGGATGAAAGCGATCGTGTTGAAAATGATTACCGTGAAAAAGGTGAGGGAGTATATATTGTCGACGGATCGATGAATATCGATGACTTCTTTGATTTGGTTGGGTATGAAAAGGATTTTGAAACGGAATATACCACTGTTGGAGGATGGGTTACCGAGGTTTTGGAACGTTTTGCTCGCAAAGGCGACACCTTCGATTTTGCGAATCTTACGGTGACCGTTTTAGAAGCGGAAGAATTTACGGTCGAAAAGATTAAAGTTGAAGTAGAAAATGAAGATGTCGAGGAGTAATCGACTAAAAAATATAAAAGATATAAAAATAACAATGTTTTTTGCAATAAAAATGACATTGTTTTAAATTTGGAAAGAATTATACTTTTTATAATTCTTTATAACTATCTTTAAGAAAAATGATATACTTAAATTTGGTTAATAATGAAATAAAAGGAGGTATTTTTCATGTTTCAACTCTCTCATATAACCACACAAAAAATTGCCGGCATTTATCGAATTGCCTTCGATGAAGAAACCGTTGCAAAGCACGTTCGGCGAAAGGTGAATATTCTTGTATTCAGTCTTAAAGGAACGATCGTTTTACAGCAAGGGCGCCGCAAAAGACACGTGCAATTCGGCAATATCGGATTGCTTCCACAGGGATCTATTTACAAGATCGTCGCTGAAAAGGATAGTGAATGTATAATGATAGAATTCTTATCAAATGATATTTCACTCGTGCGGCCTGATGTTTTTGCGGTTGCTGATCCTTTGGATCTAAAAAATACGATTGTCGAAATGGAGCAAACGTGGAGTAAGAAGGTTACGGGCTATGTCCCCTATTGTTTGGAGAAATTCTATCACATTTTAAGGGATCTATCCAATGTTCAAGATAAGGCGATGATAGAAAATAAGCATCTTGATATCATTCAGCCATCTCTTCGCTATATTGAGAATCATTTTACAGATCACGAAATTTCAAATGAGGCTATTGCTAAACAATCGGGAATAAGTGTTGTCTACTTCAGAAAGATTTTCACATCTGCCTTTCATGTTTCACCGATGAAATACGTGCAAAATTTACGCATGGAGAAAGCTAAGGAATTATTACTCAGTGGCTTGGTATCTGTTACTGATGTGGCACGATTAACAGGCTTTTCAAGTATTTATAGTTTTTCTAAAACTTTCAAAACGGCATGTGGATGTTCACCGCTTCAGTATTCTGAATAAAGAGGTGTTAGGATCATAAGATTTAATCTTATGATCTTTTTTTTAAATTGAAGCAGATTAACCATAATATATGTAGGTGAATATACATTATGGTTATTAGAAAAAAATTTTTTGCCCCTATAAAATTTTATAAAGAATTAATACAGCTAGTCTTTCCCATTGCCTTGCAGCAGTTATTATCGACGGGAATGGCCTTTTTGCAAACCTTACTTATTGGGAATTGGGCCAAAAATAGTTTAGGAATGGATGCTTCGGAAGTTTTATTGTCTATTCAAATAGGAAATCGTTTTTTTATTTCCATGAACGCTTTATTAATGGCGATTTCAATTACCTGTTCTTTGTTTTTTGCCCAATATAATGGTGCTAAAGAAGAACAGAAAATGAAAGAAACAGCTAAAGCCAATATTATTTTTTCAATGCTTTTTGCGTTTCTTTTTGTGATCTTAGGAGTGATTTTTAGACATCAAATTGTTCAAGCGTTTTATAAATATCATAATGTTGATAGCGATTATATGGCGCATAGTGAGCGCTTTTATTTGATTATCATTTTTTCTTTGATACCACTTTCGATAACGCACGGTATAACTTACATGCTCCGCAATCTTAAAATGACTAAGATACCTCTTTTGGCGACGGGAATATCGTTTGTCTTTCATGCGGGACTTTCGTCTTGTTTTCTATATTTTACTTCCTTAGGAACGATCGGGGTGGCGTGGTCCTTTTTAATTACGAGAATAATAGAAATGGGGATATTGCTTATCGCCTACCATCGTCAAAATACTGTTGTGAACGGATTCATGACGACGAAACACTATCGCGAAATGATGAAAAACATTTTTCATAAGGGATGGCCGGTCTTTTTATCGCAGCTTCTACAAGAGGCGTTGACGATCATGATGTTTATGGCCTATGCCAAAATCCAACAGGCATCCATAAAGGAAATTTCGGCAATTACTTTTACACAACAAGTAGTTGATGTTTGCTACGCTATTATTGGTGGGATGGGGACAGCCACCGCGATCTTTATTGGTGAACCGATTGGTCAAAATAAGGTGGAGGAGGCTAAAAATAATGGGCGGTACCTATTGAGTTACATAATTGTTTTTTCGCTTGGTCTCTCACTGATGATGTTGGTTTTTCTACCTATTTATCAATCGATAACCGAGAAAAATATATTTTTTGTACAAGTATTTCTATTGCAAACTTTTACGATGCCTTTACTTTTTTATTCTCAGAACATCATGTTTATTTTGCGCTCTAGCGGATATACGAAAAGTAATTTATGGATTAATATCTTACCTGCCTATTTGATTAAAGTGCCATTAGTAGTGATCTTCGTCTTCATTAATAATAATTTATTTTTGCAAAATCAGTTCTTCAGCGATTTACTTTCGGCATTATCTTTGACTCCAAATTTAATTATGCTCATCTTTTTAGGAGAGCGAGTTGTCGAAATTATAAGAGGGGTGGTTGCTTTTTCTCTTTTTCATAGGGTAAAATGGTATGAAAGAAGTTTGAAAGGGAATCGCGATTATTGTAATGAAAATTAGTAAATATATTGAAAAGAATATACCTCTTTGTTCACATAAAAGAGTTTTAATAACCGGGGCTAATAGTGGCATCGGTTTTGAGGCCGCCAAGATTTTAGTCTCTAAGGGGGCAGAATTGATTTTTGCTTGCCGCAATTTGGTGAAAGCTGAAAAAGCAAAGGAAGCTATATTGAAGCTTTTTCCCTCTGCTAAGATAACAGTATTTCAATATGATCAGGCATCCTTTGCGAGTATAGATCGATTTGTTTCACAAATTAAAGAGAAATACGATTATATCGACGCTACGATTCTTAATGCGGGAATTTATCATCCTGCTCCTAATCAATTTACCGCTGATGGATTTCCATTGACGATTGGGACAAACTATTTAGGAGCGTTTTATTTTTTGGAAAGGATCTTACCTTTTTTAGAGAAAAATGCACAAGGAAAAATTATCTTTGTTTCTTCATTGACATATAAATTTCACAAAATCAAGGATTATAAATTTTTAACACAAGAGGGAAAGAGCACAAATAAAAGCTACGGGATTTCGAAGATATGTGTTGCTAAATTATTTTTAGCTTATCAGAAGAAAACAAAGCTTAGAGTTTATCTAATGCATCCGGGAGTAGCTTCTACTAATATTTTTTCTTCATCGGATACCCGTTTTCCGAAATGGTTTATGTCTTTAGCACATTCGGTTTTGCCTCTTTTTACGCATTCACCACAAAAGGCTTCGCTCGGTATTGTTAATTTAGTATGCTGTGATCATTTTGAAAATGGAACGGTTTTAGGGCCCCGTGGTCTTGGTGAGTGGCGAGGCTTTCCTAAGAAAAGGAAGCTTCCAAAACACGTTTTTCAAAATGTCGATCGCTTGATGGAAGAAACCATGAAAATTATAGAGAATAAAGAGGTAACGGAATAAGATGCTAGAAGTACGTAATGTGACCATACAATTTGGTGGACGCACGCTTTTTAAAGAAGTTAATTTGACCTTTCAAAAGGGCCATTGCTATGGTATTATCGGTGCTAATGGAGCCGGGAAATCAACGTTTTTAAAGGTTTTATCTGGTGAATTGGAGCCTAATAAGGGCGAAGTTATTGTTTCCAATAATGAACGTTTATCTATTCTTAAACAGAATCAAAATGCTTACGATCATCTTTCAGCGGTGGATACCGTTTTGGAAGGCTATCCACGCTTAATTGCTGTTCAGAAAGAAAAAGATGCTTTATACGCTAAACCGGATTTTAATGAGGAAGATGGCATTAGGGCCGCCGAGCTAGAAATGGAATTTGCGGATATGGATGGATATGAAGCCGAAAGCAATGCCCGAACTTTATTAAATGCTTTAGGAGTTTATGATGAACTCCAAGATCAGTTAATGGAAAATTTAGATAGTAAAATAAAGGTTAAAGTCCTTTTAGCGCAGGCTTTGTTTGGAAATCCGGATATTTTGTTGTTAGATGAGCCTACAAATAATTTGGATGCCCTAAGCACCATATGGCTTGAAAACTTTTTATATAATTTTGATAATACTGTCATTATTGTTAGCCATGACCGTCATTTTTTAAATAAAGTTTGCACCCGAATTTTAGATATCGATTTTGGTAAGATTTCGATGTATGTTGGTAATTATGATTTTTGGTATGAATCATCACAGCTACTGCTAAAGCAAGCTAAAGACACAAATGCCAAGAAAGAAGCGCGAATTAAAGAATTAGAGGCGTTTATCACTCGCTTTGCTGCCAACGCCGCTAAATCAAAGCAAGCCACATCTCGTAAAAAGGAATTGGAAAAAATTAATCTCGAGGATATTCAACCTTCATCAAGACGCTATCCGTTTATTGACTTTAAATTTGAAAGGGAATTAGGACAAGATGTTTTAGAAGTTATCAATTTGACTAAAAAGGGCCTTTTTGAGAATTTGAGTTTTACTCTAAATCGTGGCGATAAAGTGGCCTTTATCTGTAAAAATAGCTTGGTTATTACCACCCTCTTTAAAATATTAATGGGGCAAGAAACGGCCGATCAAGGTCATTTTAAATTTGGAATCACGGTTACTCCGACATATCTTCCTCAAGACTCTTCATCATATTTCCAAGGAAATGAGAGCTTAGTGGATTGGCTTAGACCATTTTCACAAGATCAGCATGAATCATATATCAGAGGCTGGCTGGGCAGAATGCTTTTTTCTGGCGAGGAAGCCTTAAAAAGCGTCAATGTCCTTTCCGGTGGCGAAAAGGTTCGGTGTATGATGGCACGTTGCATGTTGACATCCGGAAATGTTTTGCTTTTAGATGAACCGACTAATCATCTTGATTTGGAGGCTATCACCGCTTTAAATAAAGGCTTGATAAACTATAAGGGTGTCTTATTATTAACGACGCATGATCATGAAATATTAAGTACAGTAGTTAATCGCATTATATATATTGATGGAAATCAAGTGATTGATCGGAAAATGGGGTATGATGAATTTTTAGATACTTTGTATAAATCATAATATATTTGTCATCTTCATATGATTAGTTGAGGCAATATATGTATAATCAAGGTGGAGATTATTGTAATTATAGTGATGGTTATCAAAATGATGGATATATCAATACCGAAAACGCTATTGATGAAGAGGCGTTACGGCGTCTTCATCTTGACATTTTTTTCTTATGTCTTATCATTATCGCCAATATCTTAGGTATCGCGCTTATTATAAAAAGAATAAAAATAATACGTGGACAGGGCAATCAAGCCACGGCACAAAGCATTATGAAAGATGCCGAGATTGCTGTTTTGTTAGTTCTTATTGCGACTTCATATTTTGCTTATCGTGGATGGCTTGAGTATAAGAATAATCCGACAGATGAAAATCTAGCATTTTTAATTTCGCTTATTTTGATCATAATCGCATTAATAATTAGATATATTGCTTTATTAAAGAGCACATCGCCGGCCGGAGTAGAAGACATCGTAACTTAAATATGCTATAATCTAAAAGGTGAGTGCATTATGAATGTTGTTGTATTAACTGCCTTTAATCCAAAAGAAGGTTTTAGTGCTACGCTAAGAACTGATGAAAGAATAAATAAGATAGTTGCCATGTTGAAGATGGATGTTATCCATAATTACACTCAGGAAATGTCATTTATCAATAATAAGTCATATTTTGATAGAGACCAAATATATCGGGTGTATGAAGAAGTTAAGGCCTTGGGAATCATTGATGCTATTGTCGTAAATGACACTCTTTCCCCGATACAGTATCGCAATCTTTTAGATTTATTCGATATGCCGATTTACGATTTTAACGATATTATTCTGGAAATAGCTTCTTTACACGCTACTTCGAAGGAATCATCTTTAAAGGTGGAAATTGCGAAGCTGGAATATCAACGTGAAAGAATATTTGATTGGGAGTATCATTATCCGTCTGTGAGTGATGATGAAGAAGAATCGAAAAAGATAACTGATGCAAATCTACAAGAGTATGATAATCTCATAAATCAAAAGCGCAAGGAATTAGCAGCATTACTGGAAAAACAGCAAAAAGCACCACGACCTTCAACTGACGATTATCATATTCCCGTAGTTGCGATAATCGGATATCCATATGCGGGTAAAACAACTCTTTTCAATACCTTAATATCTAAATCCAGTAAATCAAAAGGTAATAAAAAATCATCAGGGAAGAAGTTTACCAAAAAGCTTCAAACCATGAAGGAACAGATAGATCTAAAAGACTATCCGACATTTATCTGTATGGACACTATCGGATTTATTGTTCAAATAACGCCCGGTTATATTTATGATGCATACAGGTCGGTTTATATGGAAATTAAAGATGTGGATTTACTAGTGAATGTTACTGATGTTAACAATCATCTTGAGGGTTACTTATCTTCTTTGTACTTAATTATTGACCGCTTAAATGACATTCCAACAATTAATATTTATAATAAATGCGAAAATCTTCATAATTGGCCATTTATTCCCGATGAGAATAGTCTTTTCGTATCGCTATTTAGTGGTGAAGATCTTGATAGCATTATCAAGCTAATATTTACGAAGCTATCAAAGAATTGGAAAGCATTTAAAATGCTTCTTCCATATGATCAAAACCTCTATGGATTGAAGAAGGAAGCGTATTTAACTTCCATTAAAGCGATGGATGATGGATACTTAATTGAGGGCTATCTTATCCCGATATTTTGGAAAAAATGGCAAGAATTTATGCTAAATGATGACGATAAAGGCTTATGATTTTTTCAGCAACTTCGCTTAAAGATAAATTGTTGGTATCAATAATGTAATCAACCGTTTCAATTTTTGATTGGGCAAAGCTAATGCGGTCAGCCTCAATTCTTTTTTGAATATCTAATATATTATCTCCGCGTGTTCTCATGCGTTCAATGCGTTTTTGTTCATCCGCTAATAGGCAGAAGGTTACAATATGATTGTCATTTAGTTGTTGAAAGGATTTTAGACCATTAGGATCGACAATCAGACATTTTTCATCACCGATTTCCGATTTGCTTGTTCCATAATAGTTTCCGTTATAGAATGTGGTTTCTACAAAAACATCATTCTCTTTAAGCTTTAAAAAAGTATTCATATCGACAAAATGATAATCCACATCGGGAATTTCATTCTTCCTTATGGAACGAGTGGTGTGTGTCACCACTTTTTTGATGCCATAATAATGTCCTAAGTATTTTGCCACTTCTGTTTTTCCGCTTGCGGATGCTCCAACTAAAATAATCATATGAATTTCCTCGTTTATTATCTAATTATAAATTACTAATTATTTTTCGTAAACTAAAATATCCATGCATTTTCTTGTTTGCTTTCAAATAATAATCATTTCATCATATCTATATTTTGCATTGCTGCAATTATATCGAATCGTTCGCTTCCATTACTCACCGATTGGGCAATGTAATGTTTGCTATGTCATGAATTGATAATTAAAGAATGACGCTTTTATTTATCGTATTGGTGTTTTGCATCACTTAATATGGATGCAAATATCTCCCTTTACATTTTTATTGAAAAAATGTACAAGTTGTGCCATCATGAAAACGGTAGATTTATTCTATTTTGATGGAAGGAGAATGAAAATGAGTAAAATTACTTACACCGCTGACGTTAATGAAATGTGCAGTGTTCGTAAAGGATGCGATCATGGACCGGCACCGATTCCTGAAGAAGGCCGATGGGTTCGTTCTAAAGAGATTAAAGATATCTCTGGTCTAAGTCATGGTATTGGATGGTGTGCGCCACAACAGGGTGCCTGCAAGCTTACATTAAACGTTAAGGATGGAATTATTGAAGAAGCCTTGGTTGAAACGATTGGATGTTCGGGGATGACACACTCTGCGGCTATGGCGGCTGAAATTCTTCAAGGAAAGACTATTCTTGAAGCATTGAATACTGATCTTGTTTGTGACGCCATTAATGTTGCAATGCGCGAAATATTTAAGCAATTAGTTTATGGTCGGACACAAACTGCTTTTTCTGAAGATGGCTTGCCAGTGGGATCCTCACTTGATGATTTAGGTAAAGGATTGCGATCACAAGTCGGCACCATGTTCGGTACGAAAGTCAAGGGTGTTCGTTATTTGGAAATGGCTGAAGGCTATGTTTTGAGCGTCGGTCTTGATAAAAATAATGAAATTATCGGATATCGTTTTGTTAATTTAGGCAAAATGATGGCGGCGATTAAAGCCGGGAAAGATCCTAAAGAAGCTTATGAAAGTTGCATAGGACAATATGGTCGATATGATGAAGCGGTCAAATATATTGACCCGCGGAAAGAGTAGGTGAGAAGAATGGCTTTATTTGAAAATTATGAACGTCGTGAAGCTACGATTGGTGCTTGCTTAAAAAAATATGGCTTTAAAAATATTGAAGAAACTCGCGAGCTTTGTTTATCCAAAGGTGTCGATGTTGAAAAAATAGTGAAGGGTATTCAACCAATCGCTTTTGAAAACGCGGTATGGGCCTATACCCTTGGTTGCGCTATTGCTATTAAAGAAAATGTCCAAAGCGCGGCTGAAGCCTCTGAAAAAATCGGTATCGGCTTACAAGCTTTTTGCATTCCAGGATCGGTCGCAGAAACACGTGAAGTTGGCTTAGGTCATGGTAATCTAGGCGCGATGTTGCTTCGTGAGGAAACTTCGTGCTTTTGCTTTTTAGCCGGCCATGAATCTTTCGCTGCTGCTGAAGGTGCTATCGGTATTGCAAGAACCGCCAATAAGGTGCGTAAGGAACCATTAAGAGTTATTTTGAATGGTCTTGGTAAGGATGCGGCATATATAATTTCCCGTATTAACGGCTTTACCTATGTCGAAACGGATTATGATTTCCAAACCTCAACCTTAAAAATTGTGCGAACAGTGGCATTTTCTGATGGAGAGAGATCAAAAATTCTTTGCTATGGTGCTAACGATGTTATCGAAGGCGTGGCTATCATGAAGCATGAAAAGGTTGATGTTTCCATTACCGGTAACTCAACTAATCCTACTCGTTTCCAACATTTAGTAGCCGGCACATATAAGAAATGGTGCTATGATCATGATAAAAAATATTTCTCGGTTGCTTCCGGTGGTGGAACAGGAAGAACTCTTCACCCAGATAATATGGCAGCCGGACCATCAAGCTATGGTTTAACAGATTCGATGGGAAGAATGCATGGTGATGCTCAATTTGCCGGTTCCTCTTCGGTTCCTGCACATGTTGAGATGATGGGATTGATCGGTATGGGCAACAACCCGATGGTCGGTGCAACAGTTGCTTGTGCTGTTTCTGTCTTTCAAGCCTTATCTAAATAACAATCAATAATTAGTATGAAAAATCCTCTAAATCTAGGTGAGTCTAGAAGAAGAGGATTTTTTTTATTTTATAAATTTTTAGAAATTCATTCGATCATCTTTTAGCGGGCTATTTTTTATAAGTTGTTTTGAAAAATGACGTTTTTTTTCGCATTTTATTTTTATTACTCTATATTTTAAAGGAATTTTGCTTTTTTATACGAAATTAATATTAGTAATTAATCGATATAGGAGGTACAATATGAAAATTCAAGAAAAATTACTATTTGAGCAATTAGAGATTAAAGCAAATGCAATTAGAGGCCTTTATATTAAAGCGAAAATTTATCAAAATATTGCCAAAGATTGTGAAAGTCGCCAAATTCGCTATATTAATAGCTCAGGCCAAGAGATTACAATGGCCCCTGAAAACTTTATTATGGCAGTGAATACTGCCGTGGAATCGATGCCGAAGGATTTGCAAATTATGATTCAAAAGGAATTGCTGGATCGAAAAGACTATCGTGATTATTGGTATTTGGATACACTATCGCGAAGCACTTATTATCGTCATCGTAAGGAAGCATATCGACAGTTTGTAGCTTTTTTTGAATAGGGTATTCATTATGAGAAAATGTCTTATCGCATGCTTATTATTCAGTGAATATAATGATTACATCGTTCCCGTGAAACCGATCGTATATTTTTCCGATGTATTATTAACTCCTCTTGAAGTAGGAGAAATTGAAATTGGTTTTTCTTTTCACGCTCCTTTAGCGTACAGTGAGTCATATACATCCTTTTCATGTGAATTGGATAATGACATGAAGGATCATTTTTCAATGTTCCCGGGAATGTATTTAAAACATGAATTTCGGTTTACTTTAGATAATATAGAGGAAGGGGCTCATATCATTAATTTAAAAGCAGAATCAAGTCTTTTTGCATATTCAAAAATTATTGAGATTTCTACTCCTAAAAGGTTAACATATGAAATCAGCCATATTCTTGATAATAACAAGGTGCTTGATATTGAAGAAGCGAAAGTCGGATTAGACCAGGATGGCTTTCGTAAAACTGAAAAAGAAAGCTTTGAATTCTTGTTTGAACCATTTATTTTATCGTCGAGCTGTTTTAAACTGGATTTTTCTTCAATAAAGCTGAAATATTATGGGAGCGATGAGACCTTAAATGTTGATGATGTTGAAATTCTATTATTTGGCACGATGGATGATTTTCCACGTTTACAATTTGATGATGATTTGGGAGGCTATTTATTTAAAGCTAAACTAGTGCAAGATCATGACTTTTATCAATTAATGATCGATGAGAATTTCTTTGTAGACTATGATACTTATATGATTTCAAGAGCGGCTGGTGATTATTTCTATCCGACCAATCAGATTTACATAAGTAAAAAAAGACGTCTTGATTCAAAAGAATTTTCTTTTCAAATTAGTTTTCGGGGCATGGGTTATCATCAAAGTCAGATTATTTATAAGGGGCAGTATTTGTTTTTAAAAGAGGCGTTAGGAGAGGAAGGATCGCAAAGCGCAGTCTACTTAAAAGAAGAAGATAATGACCCGCGGTTAAGCGATAATTGGGAAATATGGTAAAACTTATGACCGCTTTTATGATGATTGAGACCAGCATATTGCTTACATTAAGCATGAAAAATACTGAACAAAAAGAATACGATGAAGTATTCAAAACAGTGGCGAAATATGCGGCCTTTAAATCTCTTATCATCGAAGAAAATGACGATTCTTTGGCGTATTTCAATCGTGAGCAATTGCTTTATTATTTTCATCAAGGCTGGAACACTCTTTCCAATAATCATCCTAAGAAAATAAGCGTTGTGACATTCAATTCTCTGACAAATATTGCCCAAGATATTTATGGCGATGGCGTGGAAATTAAAATTATTTATGAAGGACGATATGATGTCTATCGTTACATGACCAGATATATCATAAAAGGAGAAGGAATAAATGAAAAGGTATAAAAATTACTTAATTGTTTTTGTGTTCAGTATTTTTTGTTATTTATTAACAAGCAATTATTTGATAGGCGTTTCTATTTTCATCATCGGAATGTTGGATTTACTGTTTTTTATTTCTAAAAAAGAAAAATCACATCTAGAAAGCACTGAAAAAAATAAGTACTTCAATCATTTATGTCATCAATATATCATGGATTTTAAAGCGCCTGATGCGGAAGAACAGGAATCACAATTCTTGGATAACGCTAATGGAGAGGTAATATCATCCTGGAATGAGCATTTTAAAAAGAAGATTGATCGAAAATTAGCAAGCCTTCAAAAAAAGGGTTACGCGCAATTCGTGGCCGAAACCAGAATTAAATTCTGGAAATTTCAGCATAATCAGGATATATATCGTCAAAATCAGGAGACGATTTATAAAAATCTTTGGCTTAATTTCGCGGTGACTCTATTATTGGTGCTAATTGTACGTTTATTCTTATCTCCTCTTTTTCAAGATGGGATTCACGCGTCATTTTTCAGTATCGTGATGATATTGATTTTAGGTATTTGTGGATTTTTTATCCATTTACTTTTTATTAAGGAGCTAAAAAATGAAGAAACTATTTTCAAAATTCAATGAAAAAACATTGATGCTTTTTTATCATTATTGGCAATTTTGTTATTTATAATCGGACTATATTTATATCAAAGGAATTTTAAGTCATATGCCTTTATTCCATTGGCATTAGCTAGCATATGTATAATCGCTTTATACCCGCTAATTAAGCGCTTAAAGAATGTAAAGGATGATGAAGAATCTAAATGGATTTTGTTGTTTAGAGAAGTTTTCGAAAAAGATATTAAAACAAAAGAAGCATTGTTGGAGTTGGATTTGCCCATTGAACTCCGATTATTGTTGGAAAAAGCAATAACGAAGGAGGTCGAAAGGGAAGAATATATTTCATTATTATCTAATTATCCTATGCCCTTTAAAATTGCAATTGAATCCCTTTATTTTTTATTAGAGAAAAATAGTATGCAAGAATGGAATTTTGCCTATGGTAACTTAATGAAATATCAGGAAGAAAAAATTGCTTCTCAAAATAATAAGAGCAATCAATTATTATCGGCTTTGAATACTGCAATATTTATCTTATTCATGGGCTTTGTAATTTTATTGGTTTTTAGTTTTATGAGGAACAAATAATGCTTAGTATAAGAAAGAATTTGTTCATTATCCCATGCTTATTATTATTTTGCTTGTCACTGGACTTTTATAAAATATCAATGGTTAAGAGCAACTTATATAGCGTATCATCGCAAATAAATAAAGATGCATTGAATAAGCATTATCTCGATTTTCCGTTTATTGAAGCATTATGCAACTCGGAGAGCATTGAATTTCGTTTAATAAGCTTAGAGGATGATGCGATATGCACATATCAATTAGCCCAGGAAAGTCAGTGTTTGACATATTGGTGCAATAAAAGAGCGATAATTATTCAAACTACCATTTGGATTCAATATCTTTAAAAAAATAAGGGTTTATTTCTTGATTAAATATTGTTATAATAACGGCATAAGTGAGGTTAAAAAGAATGAATATTGAAGAAAAATTACAGGAAGTATTTTCTAAAAAGGTAAAAGATGTAAAGGTTGATATGGAAGCATCGCTAGAAAGCTTAGGACTAGATTCTTTAGATAAAATTGATTTACTTTATGAAATTGAAGATGAATTTAATATCGAATTTACCAATGAAGAAATGCAATCTTTCGTCAAGGTTGGCGATCTTTTAACAACAATTGCCGCCAAAATAAAAAAATAATTTGTAATATCTTGCAAAACATTAAATTGTATGGTATTATACTGCTTGCGTTAACACGTAAGTAGAAACGCCTACCTAGCTCAGTCGGTAGAGCAATCGGCTGTTAACCGATCGGTCGTAGGTTCGAGTCCTACGGTAGGCGCCATCTAAATGGCCCGTTGGAGAAGAGGCTTAACTCACATGCCTTTCACGCATGCATTCATGGGTTCGAATCCCGTACGGGTCACCAACATTCAAATTACCGCGAAAAAGCGGTTTTTTTTAATTTTGCTACTTTTGTGCTACGAATTTGCTACCGATTTGATACTCTTAAATTGACCGATTGGGCCTTCATTTAGCGGAAATAATCCACTAATTTGAGCTTACATAAAGAGATAGGATGAGCATACACTTGAAGTTTAATATTATGTTAATGCTATTTAAAATTCTGTGCTTAAAAAAAACAGTTAAAGAAATTTTGATATTATTGCTTTTATTGATCATAATAAAAGTATGAGGTCATGAAACATTGGATACCATTTTGGCTACGGTGTCGACCTCATTTTTTTATTTGATTAATATAGAAGTTTTATATCTCTACTAACGAAGATTTTATTAACAATAAATGTGATTATAGTTTACGTTTCTACCTATCCATGATATTATAATTATATAACATGTGTTATATTAAGTGAGGATATATGGCTTCGAAAAGAATTATTACGAAAGAAATGATAATAGATAAAGCACTAGAGATTTCTAAGCAAAAAGGAATATCGGCAATAAATGCCAGATCATTAGCGAAGGCTTTAAATTGCTCAACCCAACCGATTTATTGGTCATTTAAAAATATGGAAGAGTTGAAAAAAGAACTGTTGTACGCGATAAACAATCTCTATCATCTATTTATTGATAAGCAATTAGCAATGAAAAAGTATCCCGAATACAAAGCATATGGAATCGGCTACATCACATTTGCGAGAGAAGAACCACAATTATTCCAATTGCTTTTTATGAGAAATCGCAAGGAAGATGAAAAAAGTGATGAAGATAGAGACTTTTTAGAAATCATCGAGATGATTATGAATAATTATCACTTGGATTATGAAAAAGCATATCGTTTTCATCTTCAAATGTGGATTTATGTTCATGGTTTAGCAACACAGATCGCCACCGGATATATTTCGTGGGATGAGGATACAGTTTCTAAGTTGCTAACCGAATCCTTTCAGGCTTTAGAAAAACACTATAGAGGAGAAGATAATTATGAGCATGATAAGAATTGATAATCTAACAAAGAACTATGGAAAGAGAATCGCTATTAATAATCTTACTTTAAATATTGAAGAAGGTTCACTATTTGGATTATTAGGGGTCAATGGTGCTGGAAAAACAACATTGATTAAATCCATGTGTGGTCTTTGTGTGTTCCAAGAGGGCGAAATTTATATCGATGGGAAATCAGTCAAACACGCGATGAGTGATATTAAAAGAATAATCAATATCTCACCGCAAGAGACCGCAATTGCGCCTAATTTAACGGTCAAAGAAAATCTTTCATTTTTTGCCGAAATATATG
The DNA here is from genome assembly GCA_964583155.1 of uncultured Coprobacillus sp. Classification (GTDB taxonomy): domain Bacteria; phylum Bacillota_I; class Bacilli_A; order RFN20; family CAG-826; genus CAG-826. The sequence continues at coordinate 7,583 of CAZOUY010000007.1, read as the reverse complement.
ATTCTCTAAATGAAAACTACATCAAAGAAATTATCCAAAAAATGCGCCTTGAAGATGTTTTAGAGCAAAAAGCTAAGACCTTATCAGGCGGTTATATGCGAAGGCTATCAATAGCTATTTCCCTCATTTCACACCCTAAAGTTCTTTTTTTGGATGAACCGACTTTGGGCTTGGATGTTTTTGCTAGAAAAGAATTGTGGGAAATTATCAAGGAACTTCAAGGAAAAATGACAATTGTTCTGACCTCGCATTATATGGAAGAAATTGAAGCCTTATGCGATGACGTTGCGATTATTTCTAAAGGAAAACTCTTATTTCAAGGGACAGTTAGTGAAGCTAAAACAGCAACGGGCGAAGAGCGTTTTGAAGATGCTTTTATGAAAATAGTAGGGGAGAGTGAAGAAAGATGAAACGGCGAAATGCTTTTATAAAAAGAAATTTTATCGAAATGTTCCGCGATCCTATTATTTATATTTTTTGTTTGATCTTTCCTATATTATTGATAGTTGTATTTCAAATAATAGATAGCAATATGGTAGGAACGCGTAATACGATGTTTAGTGCCAAAACATTGATGCCGGGTATGATGATGTTTTCTTCTAGTTTTGTTATGCTTTTGATTGCTTTATTGCTATCAAAGGATCGCTCAACTGCCTTTTTAAAAAGACTATATATTTCACCATTAAAGACAAGCGATTATATGCTTGGATACATGGTTCCGGGATTGGCAATTGGATTATTACAATTCATTTTGTGTCTTCTATTTTGCTGGGCTTTCGGGCTTTTCTTCAATAAGGAGTTCTTTGGATTCGATAAGTGCCTTTTATTAATTTTGGCGATGGTTCCTATTCTTTTGACAAACATCTTTTTGGGGATAATATTCGGCTCTTTGCTAAATGATAAATCAGCACCCGGATTGAGTTCTATCATTATAAGTCTTTCAGGCCTATTAGGAGGGGCATGGATGCCTTTAGACACGATGAAAGAATTTGAAATTGCTTGTTTGTGCTTTCCTTTCTATCCATCGGTTTATTTAGGACGAATAATTACCAATGCTGAGCATACTATTCCCCCGATGCAAAGCTCTGATATTGTACAATATTACTCATTTGATAATCTTGGACAAGCAAGTCTAATTATCGTTTTTATCTATTTAATAGGTTTAGGATTAGTGGCGCATTTTATATTGCAACGATCACAAAAAGAAAAATAATATTTAACATTCAATTCGATTGTTTTGGTATGTTTTGATTGGCTATATAAATGGGAGTAAACATAAAATAAAAAATTTATGTTTTAAAAAACTATCAAATATTTATATAATTATATATAGATATAAGAATTTATAACTTTTGAAAGTTATCGAGGTAAAAATAATGCTGGCAATCGAAGTTGAGAATTTAGTAAAAATATATGATAAAAAGGTTTTGGCGGTCGATCATATTTCCTTTAGTGTGAACGAAGGTGAGCTTTTTGCTTTTCTCGGCGAAAATGGCGCCGGAAAATCAACAACCATCAATATTTTGTGTACTCTGTTAAGAAAAACAGAAGGCAAAGTTCAAATTATGGGTCACCTTTTAGATGAAGATGATGATGCTATACGAAATCTAATCGGGATTGTTTTTCAAAATTCGGTTCTCGATAAAAAATTGACTGTCAAAGAAAATCTATATACGCGAGCTTCATACTATGGATTATCGAAAAAAGAGACACAAGCGAGAATTTTACCTTTTCTAAAGATTTTTGAATTAGAAGAATTCTTAAATCAGCGATATGAAAAATTATCAGGTGGTCAGAAAAGAAGAGTGGATATTGTTCGTGCGTTGATTAATAATCCCAAAATATTATTTTTGGATGAGCCCACAACAGGACTTGATCCTAAATCGCGGAAAATTGTTTGGGAATACATAGATAAACTCCGTAAAGAAACAGGTTTAACTATCTTTTTAACTACTCATTATATGGAAGAGATTTCCGATGCTGATCGCGTGGTCATTCTTAACAAAGGACAAATAATTGAAAATGACACTCCCGCTAATCTTAAGTCAAAGTATTCTTGCAATAAGCTCTTATGGTATGTTGAAAAGAATCAATCGCACGAAGAGATTTTAAAGGATTATCGACATGAATATGATGCAGATCATTATAAAGTATTCATCGAACAGACGGAGATTATTGATTTTTTATCTCAGCATAGCGATATAATTAAAGATTTTGAAATCCTTAAAGGAACAATGGATGAAGTGTTTTTAACACTGACAGGGAAGGAAATTGAATAATATGCGCTCATTTATAGGCCTTACCAAACGTAATCTTTTGGTATATTTTAAAGACAAACAAACCATTTTATTTTCCATGTTGACTCCAATTATTATTTTGATGCTATATATTCTGTTTTTAAAAGGCACCTTTATGGATGCTTTTGATGGGATGTCCAATGGCATTGAAGACATGATTAGTCAAAATGATAAAACGATGTTTGTTTATGAAATTCTTTTAGCGGGAATTATGGGAAGTAGTGTTATCACAGTCGCATTTAACACGTTAACCGTAGTGGTCATGGATAAACAAAATAAAGTCGATTATGATATTTGCTCTTCGCCTACGAAAAGAGTGAATATTGTTTTGGCGTATTTTATGGCTGCCTTCATCGCAGCTTGCTTGATGAGTATGGCTATATTGACTATCGGTCTTATCGTATTAGCAGTTATGGGCAATTGTTATTTTCAATTTATCGATGTTTTGGCTTTATATGGAATTACCTTCTTAGGAGCAATATCCAGTACGGCTCTTTTGATGAACATCATGGTGCTTTTTAAATCAACTTCCTCCAGTGGGGCGTTTTTGGGGATTCTTTCCGCTGGTTTGGGCTTCATTATTGGTGCATATATTCCTATCAGTCAATTCTCAAGTGGGATACAAACTTTTGCCAATATTTTTCCCGGTAGCCATATTACTTCGCTTTTTCGCCAAGTATTTTTAAAAGGAACAATCAATCATATCGATCAAGCTTTAAATGGTATTGATCAAGGAGAATTTAAATCGAGTATTCGTGAAGCATTTATTGATTTAAAAATGTTCAATCAACCGGTATCAGTTGTATTTAGTCTAATTTATGTGGTTGCTTTAATCGTCTTATCGATAGTGTCCGTTTCATGCGTTTATTCCAAAATATATAAGAAAAAGTAATCATAACCCACTTAATTGTAGATATCATTTGTTTTATAAGAAAAATTTGCGATTGCCAAAGAGTAGGAAACAAGTTTAATAGCCGTTAACTTTTTGATTTCTTTTTGATGCTTATGAAAGGTATGTAAAATTATCGTTTTTAAGCGATATCGAAAAATTAAACTTTATGTTGACCCCATCGATTCAGCAATTTTGAGGAAGGAAAGTGAAGATCCTTAACCGATTTGTCTTGCATATTTTTTTGACATAAAAAAACATAACCACGGATAATCGATATTGTGCGGTTTTCTTTTGTTTCCGTAAATTTTGAAATATATTTCCGATATAATATCATTCGACATATAGATATTGTTTTATGATAAAATAAAAAAGAACACCGATAATTGCGTGAATTGAGGGATAAGAGCTATGCAGATTGAAGAATTAGAAAAAATGGCCTTTGAAGCTAAAGCGAGATATGACACTCTTTGTGAAATTATGAAGGGAATAATGGAAAAACTGGATGACCGATTCATTAAAGAAAAATTTGATGGACATCCTGAATTTTTTTGCTTTGATTTTGAGACCCTATATCAATTTGCATTATTGAATATTTCCTGTAATGATAAAACGCTTGATTATAATGAAATTGTTTTTTTGCGTCTTCTGGCGGAAGGTCATAGCTCTTTGGAAATTTTTTTGGATGAAGCAGCAAAAAGAGATGATTCGCGGGCGCGCTTCTGTTTTGAAAATCTCACGAGAATGTCCCTTAAAGAGATTCATAATTATTTGAATGATCTTTACAAAAAATGGTTTGAAGATGAAAATCATTTAATGATTGATGCCCTTCAGAGTCTCGATAATTTTAATACACGACAATATTATCAGATCTTTCGCGAATGCACTTTAGAAATAGTGAATGCACTCTTATGGATTGATCATCATAGCAATCAAAATGAATATGAGAGGGCCATGGAATATATCGATAATCTATTCTTGTTACCCTTACGAAGGATAACGATTTTAGAAGGAAAGTATAATCCCTTGGAACTCAAAAAAATTTGTCAGGATGGGCGTCATTATAAATCATTATTGGAACTTTTTAAAATTCGCTCATCGCTATATGAGCGAAAGCAAGGCTTTAGAGTCAATTATATTCAACATCAGCAGCTATTGGAAAACGCCTTAATTTATATTGAAACGGATAAATCAACAGGATCGGGCTTTATTATCGGCGAAAAAGGATTATGCATCACTTGTGCACACGTTGTGCAAGATTCTAAATATGTCTTTGCGCGTGTCACATTAGAGAATGGCCGCAAGGAAATTCACAAATGTCATGTCCTATTTGTCGATAATAACCAGGATTTTGCACTCATTAGATTAGAGACGCCTCATCATTATTATTTTGATTATGAAAAGTCATATCAACACCTTGGTTTAGGCCATGAAATAGCGATAGTTGGTTATCCATTCGGTGTTGGCTTGTCTGACAATGTCATGGAATTAAGCCCAACCTTAACCAAAGGCTATATTTCATCAAAGCAAATTAAAGATAGAAGCGAGTTTTATTTTTTGGATGCGGCAGCGCGCCCTGGAAATTCAGGTGGCCCAGTTTTTGATGCTCGCAATGGAAAAGTAATCGGTTATCTATGCGGAGCGTATGGTGACGGAGATAATAAAATAGTTTTCATGCATAGCTTGGAATTATATGTTGATAAATTGGCGGAAATGTTAGAATAAATTTGTTGTTTGAACAAAAAAGGAGGTAGTGATATGTTGTTATTAGGAGAATATCAGTATCGGGTTGTTTCAGGGTATTTTGATCGTTATAGGAGAATAAGACCCTATGCGATTTTTGATGTAGCCCAAGAAGCGGCTTCATCGCATATCGAGACGTTTGGGCTTGGCTATGAGTCAATGATTCAGAAGAATTTGATATGGGTGGTTGCACGTAATAAATTTGTCATTGATCGTGATATATCCTCATTAAAGAATTTAAAGGTCAAAACCTGGCCTCAGCCTAACGGACGTTTTGACACTCTTAGAGATTTTTATATTGTTGATGATAATGATAATATTTGTGTGCGCGGAAGGACTATGTGGTGCTTATTGGATCTCAAAACTAAAAGATTAGCACCGATGAGTAATGCCACAATCGAGGGTGAATTCTATCCACATGCCGCCTTTGAAGATAAATTACAAAAAATAACTATTGATGACAACGACAAATATGTCTTATGCTTGGAGCATCGCGTTCAACCTTCGGATTTGGATTGGAATCAACACATGAATAATGCCCGTTATGGTGAATTGGTCTATGATGCCATGAATTTACAAGAGAATGAGATAATTTATAGTATGGAAATCGATTATATCGCGCAAGCAAGATTAGGAGATTTGATTACGGTCAAAATGCACCGCCATGATAAAGAGATTCTCTTAGTTGGATATAAGGAGGATGCAGTTTGCTTTTTGGCAAAATGTATAATTAGGTAGTATGGTAGTGTTATCAGTTAGTAATATTGATAAGAGCTTTGGCACGGAGCAAATTTTCTCTTCGGTGACTTTTAATGTCAATGACACTGATCGTATGGCGATTGTCGGTGCGAATGGAACCGGTAAGACAACGTTATTAAAGATGATTATTGGACAAGAGGATATAACATCTTCTAAAAAGGATAATGTCAAAGGCGCAATATTCTTTGCGAAGGGTATTAAATTTGGTTATCTTTCCCAAGACGTTATTGAATCACTGGACCATACTTTGGAAGAGGAAGCCCTTTTGGTTTTCAAAGATCTCATCCAAATGGAAAACGATTTAGCGGATTTAGCGAATAGATATGCAAGCAACCCCGAGGACAGCTTCCTTGAAAAGCAATATGGTAGCTTATTGAGCCGCTTTGAGCACGCGGGAGGATATGATTATCGTTATCGAGTTAAAATGATGCTATCCAAGTTTGGCTTCACTGATGATGTTTTTTCTCGGCCTATTTCAAGCTTTTCCGGCGGAGAAAGAAGCAAGATGGCTTTTGTCAAGCTTCTATTATTAGAGCCGGAAATATTGATATTGGATGAGCCGACCAACCATTTGGATGTTTCCACGATTGATTGGCTTGAGACATATTTAAAAACCTATCATGGTGCGATTTTGTTTGTCTCACACGATCGCTATTTTATTAACGCTATTGCCAATAAAGTTTTGGAAATCGAGCGGCAAAATGTCACCTTATACAAAGGAAATTTTGATGATTATGTGCGTCAAAAAAAGGAACGTTATGAAGTGTTGATGCGCGAATATACGATACAACAAAAAGAAATTGAAAAAATGCAGCGTTTCATCGAATTCTATAAACCGAAACCGCGTTTTGTTTCACGCGCTAAGGATCGGGAAAAGAAATTAGAACACATGAAGAAAATTGATAAACCTCATAGCGAAGAAAAAGCAATACGTTTTCATTTCGAAGGAGAAGTACGCAGCGATCGTAAAATTCTTTATTTTGAAGACTGCACAATAGGCTATGATTCAGTTTTAATTAAGCCATTTACTTTCTATTTATATGGAAATGATCGCTTAGCAATTATGGGAGATAATGGCACCGGTAAAACCACGCTTTTAAAAAACATTTTGGATGGTAAAAATCCCTTAGGCGGCCATATACGTCGACTTATGCCATTATCGATCGGCTATATTCAGCAGAATGATTTTGTTTTTGGTGATGATAAACAGGACCTCTTAAATTATTTTATGAATGAATTTCCGTTGATGGGCGAGAAGGCTATCCGCAATCATTTGGGAAAATTTGCGTTCACCAGCGACGAAGTTTTTAAATCCACATCGGTTTTATCAGGTGGGGAAAAGATGCGTGCGATTCTTGCAAAGATCGTGTTGAAAAACTATGATGTTTTGCTTTTAGATGAGCCGACCAATCATCTCGATATTTTAACTCGTGAAGCGCTTATTAACGCTCTTCAAAGTTATAATGGATGCCTTATTTTTGTTTCCCATGATCGTTACTTTATCGATTCGATTGCTAATAAAATTTTGTATATTGCAAATTGTGAACCTCATTATCATGAAGGCAATTACGCCACCTTTAAAGAAGAAGAAAAGGAAATCATGCAGTTAAGGACTCTTGAAGCTCCCAAAAAAGAAAAATCAGCAACGACCACGAAAATAAAAAAGGTCAGTGAAGATGATTTAGCCAGAATTGAGAAACAATTAGAAACGATTAAGCTAGAAGAATGGAAAGAAGAAAATTATATGAATCCGCAAAAAATGAAAGAGCTTGAGGAAAAAAGAAAAGAGCTCGAGAGCGAGTACGAGAGAATTTGGTCATCGCTTTTTGATTAATGCTTTTTGTTAAGTTGTAAATGATGTGAGACCAAAAAAGTGAAAAATAAATCTAGTGTAA
>CAZOUY010000006.1:0-84157 GCA_964583155.1 uncultured Coprobacillus sp. | reverse complement strand
TCCTCGTTCCTTCCTTTTTCTTTCTATTTTTTTGCGTTTAATTTGTCACTTAACAGAATAAAAATTGCCATTTTTGATAAAAAAACAAATTATCAAAAAAAAGTTGGCTTTTTAACCAACTTTTTGACATTATTTTTAATTATTGAACGAAATAATTTCGAATAAATTATTGCTTCTGATCATCCTTGATCATCAAACGCAAGGCTTCAATCGCCACTTTAATGGCTACTTCAGTATCATGAACCTGTTTGTTCTCTAAGCCACGTTTTGCCCGTTCTTGATTTGCAACAACCAAGAAGCATGATCCGACACGCACATGCAAATAACTAGCGACAATAAAGAGAGCCGCTGATTCCATTTCGCTTGCCTTGCATCCTAAAGCACACCAAGCATCCCATTTACGTAGTAATTCTGGAGCATTTGGTAAGGTCTCCGGACGATGTTGGCCATAAAACGCATCTTTACATTGAACAACGCCAATATGGCTCGTAACCTTGAGCTTTTCACTCGCCTTTTTTAAAGCACAGGTGACATCAAAATCCGCCACTGCCGGATACTCGATAGGAGCGTATTCTTTCGAGGTACCTTCAAATCGAACAGCCGCCTGAGCGATTACGACATCGCCACCTTTAACTTCAACATCCATTCCCCCACAGGTACCAACACGAATAAAAGTATGGGCACCGCAGGCTACTAATTCTTCCATAGCAATGGAAGCGGATGGCCCGCCTATTCCTGTAGATGTTACCGACACTTTGACACCATCCAAATAACCCGTATATGTCACAAATTCACGGGAATCGCCAACCAATTGAGGATTATCAAAGTGGGCGGCGATTTTAGCACATCTTTTGGGATCTCCTGGCAAGATGACATATTTACCTATGTCATCGGGGCCAACCCCAATATGATATTGCTTACCTGATCCTTCTGTATAATCAATCATTCTCGTATTCCTTCACTTTCATTAATTTCTAATTTGATTATAACATAATTACGATTTTAATAAATGTTTTCTTTCATATCTTTAATACTCTTTTAAAAAGAAAGTGTGTCACAAATGACGCCTCCTTGCTTTGATATGATATATATAATTTATACCGATTTACTTTTAATATTTAATTTGCTAAAATATAAAAAATAAAAGAGGAAAAATATGAAAAAGAACCGTTTTACTATTTTACTAGCGTTACTACCCCTTGCTTTCTCAATGACAAATGGATCTCATCGTGATTCCATTGATAAAGACGAAATCGGTAGTCGCATTTTTGCGCATCCTTATGAAGTGGCGCATGATCCGTATACCTACAGTGATAGTCTCTCAAGTGAGCCGAAGTATTCAAGTCAATTTCATTTGAAGCATATTAACATAGGTAATACTTGGGATAGTTATCGTGGCGAAGGTGTCACTGTCGCTGTTATCGATTCCGGTATCAATTATCAGCACGTCGATTTTTATGATAAGAATGGAAATAGCATCATTTCCGAATTATCCGGCGTCTATGATACCACGGCCGGGTATTCAAATTACTATGTAAAATCCGTTAAAGCAAATGGCATGGATTATAGTATATTGGAGGATGATGAAGAAGGTCATGGCACAAATGTGGCCGCGACTATCGCCGCAGCTGTAAATGGTGTGGGGACTGCAGGTGTCGCGCCAAATGTTAATTTAATGTTCTTAAAAACGCCAGATTATAGTTTTGTTTCCATCAACTATTTATTGAAATACGCAATTGCCAATGGCGCTGATATCATCAATATGTCATTTGGTGCCTATGTCAATACATTCACTTATGAATATAATGGCACGACCTATACCGAAGAGGGTGTTGGTACCACTGCTCAAACATATTTCCAGAGTTCTTTTAAAGAAGCTCACGATGCCGGTATCGTCTTAATAGCCGCAGCCGGTAATGAGAACACTTATGAAAAATCTTATCCAGCTTGTAATGATTATGTTATCGGTGTCGGAGCCTTAGCCCGCAATTCGAGTAGCACAATTGCCGGCTACTCTAACCATGGCGATAATGTTGATGTCGTCGCCCCCGGCTCGGTTTATGTTGCCGGAGTTGGATCTACGACAACTTATACAGAAACGCAAGGAACCTCCTTTGCCGCGCCTGTAACCGCTGCTTGTGTTGCTTTATTAAAAAGTAAATATCCTACTATGACCAATGATCGTATTGAGCAAAGACTGAAAGATACCTCTTACGATATTGGAACAGCAGGCAAAGATGATATATTTGGTTATGGTCGTGTCGATGTAACCCGTCTAATGTCAATACCGGTCTCCGGTGTTACTTTATCGAAGGATTCTTTAGTTTTAAAGCCGGGCGATACATATCAACTCACCGCTACTATCACGCCAAGTGATGCGGATAACCAAAATATGGTTTTCATTTCAAACGATGATACGGTAGCAACCGTTGATGAAGATACCGGATTAGTTACCGCTATCGGTGTCGGTGAAACTCAAATTGGTGTTTTAACCGATGATGGAGGCTTTGAAGCATATTGCGATGTGGTTGTCTCTAGCGATGGTGAAGTAGCTTTAACTGATATTTCCCTTAATAAAACATCTTTAAGCTTAAAAGTAGGTGGAAACGAAACCTTAATCCCTACAGTAACGCCTTCATACGCTACAAATGCTGATTTTGTGTGGACCACCAGCAATTCATCTGTGGCGACAGTCTTGGATGGTGTAGTTACCGGCATAGGCGATGGTGTGGCAACCATTAGCGTTTCCGCGGGTGGCAAAATAGCTTCATGCGAAGTTACAGTTCGCGATGGAAAAGCTAAGACCATCATCGTAAGTCCAAGTACCAAAACAGTCAACATCAATCAACAGGTGCAATTCTATGCGACAGTTGGTCCTGATGACACTGATGATAAAACGGTAACATGGTCCTCTTCCAATCCTGAAGTCGCTACTATCGATTCAATAACGGGTCTTGCTTCCTCCTTATCCGAAGGAACAACGACCATCATAGCAACCGCCAATGATGGCTCCTTAGTAACGGGAACCGCTGAACTAACGGTTTCATCTAAAGCCATTACCTATATTTATCAAAAAGTTACCTCTGAATTGAGTGATTATACTGGAAAATTCCTGTTCGTGTATGAAACTAATAAATCGGTATTCAATGGCAATCTTGAAACTCTAGATGCCACCAATAACATTTTGACCGATATTACGATTACAAATAACACTATTGAATCGACAATTGCGATTGATAATGCAGCCTTTACTATAACTCCTATGACCGGTGGCTATGCCATTAAAAATGTTTTAAATAAATATATTTATGGTACCAGTGGAAGCAACAAGCTCAACACCGGCGATACGGAACAATTAAATACGATTACTATTACCGCCACAGGAAACGTTACCGTAAAATCGAACTCTTCCGTGTTGACATACAACACTGCGAGCGGACAGAATCGTTTCCGTTATATGAAAAACAATAGCGGTTCTATTCAATTATATAAGTATACTGAAAAAGGCGGGATGGAGGATCCCATCACCATTACCGGCTTAAGTCAAACCGGAACGTTAGCGAAGACGCTTTATAACGAAGGTGAGGTATTTGATCCAACGGGCTTAACAATCTTCGCTAATAAAAGCGATGGAACAAAAGAAGATGTCACATCCAGTATTGTTTGGACACCGAGCACCTTAAGCACCGGTGATACATCGGTTAGTGGAACCTATACATATGAGGGAAAAGCTTATACGATCATTGTTGAGGGCATCACAGTGCAAGCAATCATAATTCCCGATGTTGATCTGGTCAGTATTGCTTTCGATAGCAATGTAAAGGAAATGATGGTTGGGGATAGTGAAACAATAAATGTCACATATAGTCCTGATAATGCGACGGATAAGACATTGAATTATAATAGCAGCAACACGAATGTCGCTACTATTGATGAAAATGGTCTCTTGAAAGCGATCGCTAAAGGAAAAACTAGGATAACCGCAACATCTGTCAAGGATCCTTCTATAACGACTTCTTTGATTCTCACGGTTAAAGCGAAAGATAGTGGAACGGTCGGAGGAATTTGGACACGAGTAAGTGATGATACTACCCTAAAAGCCGGCGATAAAATAGTGCTTGCTTGTGAATCCAAAGGATTCGTTGCCGGCGATATTTCAAGCTCGGTAATGAAAAATTTAACGACCACATTCTCAAGTGATAATAGTACCATTACCGCTCTCCCCGACACCGCAGTCATCTTAACCCTAGGTGGAAGTGCCGGAGCCTGGACCCTTAGCAATGACAATGGAGATCTCTTAGGCGCAACCGCTGTTAAAAAATTGGCTTGGAATAGCGGTACTACTACATGGAGTATTTCTATTTCCAATAATAGTGCAACCATTCAAAATACCACATCAAGCTATGGTCGCTTTCTATATAACTCAGGAAGCCCTCGCTTTACAACCTATACTTCGGCCGTATCATCTACCATGATTTTGCCATCAATTTATCGCATTGAAGGCGGAACGATGTCCAATCTTGAAAGCTTAATCAATGAATTAACCTATGCTAATACCTGCACCGATTATATCTATGCTAATACTTATTGGGAATCATATTTGGCCTTATCAAGCGAGGATCAAGAAACGTTTAATTCCACAATGATCGAAGATGTCGATGGATCACTCAGCATTTACGAAAAATTAATCTATATGAAATCGTTAAGTGATCAAATCAATAACGCCCCCGGCTATAATTTACCCATCAAGATCAGTGATGATTTATCGATGGTCATAATAATTTCCGTCATGATCGGCTTTGCTATTACTATAGGCGGATATTATTACTATCAGAAACGCCATTATTAATCGGTATTATCTCATGAAAAACTCTTGGATCAATAATTCAAGAGTTTTTTTATTTGATGGATATTATCTTCATCTGGCAGCTATTTTCGAAAGGCCTTTAAAACGCCCTTTTACTTAGTAATTAGGAAAGAAAAAAGGTTTAATACATTCTTATTGTATTAAACCTATGGTTTTCAATGGTCGGGAAAACAGGATTTGAACCTGCGACCCTCTGGTCCCAAACCAGATGCACTACCAAGCTGTGCTATTTCCCGAATAATGGCGCGCCCAGCAAGAATCGAACTCGCAACCTTCAGATTCGTAGTCTGACACTCTATCCAGTTGAGCTATGGGCGCATGCTCATATACTATAGCACAATCGCCATAAAATACAAGCGTTTTTTGTAAATGGAGGTTCCTGACGGAGTCGAACCGACGCTCATTGAGTTGCAGTCAATTGCCTTACCACTTGGCTAAGGAACCATCGTTTGAACAGCAGTGTAATAATATCATAATTAAAGATAATCTGCAATAGATTTTATGATAAAATCATGACTAAAAGACCTATATATTGAATGATAATTGCTTTATATGATATATCATTAAAAATACCGATGAGATGCCTTATAATCGCCAGCTTTTCTTGATGAAACCATCATCTTTTCATCCTTACCAATGCTAATGAAAAACAAAAGGCCCTTTTTTAGGATAAAAAGGGCCTTATCATCGTTATTTCGCTTTATACGCTAATTTGTTTGTGACTTCCGCAAAGATAAGCGTCTTTTATTGCGAATTGAGCGTTGCTTCTTTATTAAATGATAAACAACAAGAGAAATGGTAAAAACGAGAACAATAATCAAGAAAACGTAATATGGTGTCATGGAGGTATACGCTCTGATTTCTCCCCACATGATAACGACATCAGCATTGGCGTCTTCAAAATCATTCATAACAGCGCAGCGTGATAACGTAATTTCATCAGGATATTGAGTATATAATTGATTCTCATTTTCCGCATACGGATAAATAATCGCCTCCCGATCAGGATTTTCAAAAAAGTCTTTAAAAATATAGTTGATATTATATCCTTCGCCTAATTCTAGATCACTACGATCGATTTCTTGCCAATAATCCGCATTATCCAAAGGTATCCCCGAAAAGGTCAAAGCAACATATTCATCATATGGGTCATTCGCATCATCTTCATACGGAAGAATACATTCATAATAGCGATCATCCTTAAATACAATACTGCCACCGATAATTTCTCGATCATCGCTTTCTTCATCAAGACACGTTCCATAATAAACAGCATCCTCATGATACTCAGTTACACCATAGGTATAGGCCACATAATCAAAGACATCCGCACCGGATACGAAGGAAGTATAACCGGTATAAGACATATTGCGGGCCACTCGATCAGGAGAAGAAATAAAGTCGATAAAGGCACAGGCTAATTCATGATTAGCCCCCTTAGGAATAGCCCATCCATCATACCAAACATTGGAGCCTTCGTCAGGAACATAGTATTTTAAAATTTTATTCGCTTCACTGCTCGCAACATCGATCGAATAAACAGCGTCACCCGACCAAGCTAAATTCATTTTAATCTTGCCGGTAATAATATCATTTTTTCCCGAGTCTACTTCTAACCCAAAGATGTTCTTCTTTAAGGAAATCAGTTCATCCTTGACAACCTGGAGGATAGGTGAATAGTTTTCTTCATTGATTATCAAATCGAACACATTTTGGATCGTAGCGGTTTGATTATCGGCATCTTTTTCCGCTCGGGCAACTGCATCAATGAAGGCTTGATCGACTTCATCAAGATCCTCCTTGGCTTTTCGTTCATCGATATGCTTATAAGCATGCATTAGACCAACCACAAAAGTATCACGCATCGAATTTTTAATAGAAATCAAGTCTTTATACTTTTCATTCCAAAAAATATCCCATGATTTAACATCCTCTTCAATAGAATCTGAGCACAATGGATCGTAAATAACACCTAGTGTCCCCCACATATAGCCCACGATATATTGATCCAATGAGACATCTTTCACACCATCACCATCGGTATCAACACCCATGCTGGCTAATTTCTCACGCGCACCAAAATTGGCGGATGTGTATTTGTCATAGATCGGGCATTCTCTTGCAATATCAATCGGCTCCACTAATCCTTCTCTAATCATCCTTTGAAGCATATAATCGGAGGTGCAAATCAAATCATACGCTGTTGGCTGCAATTGAAACTGATTATACATCGTTTCATTGGTGTCATAGGTATAGTAATTTACCTTACATCCGTATTCCTCTTCAAACTCACTAATCAATTCCTCATCAATATAATCAGCGCAATTATATATCGATATTTCGTTTCCTTTCGCTAGGGCATGGTGAGGATTTTTTTTCGAAAAGAAAGATGAGCCATTCCCGTTAGTTAACAATAATCCTAAGGTTAAAAAGAATATTCCGGTTTTTTTCATCGATAATAGACTCCTTTCCTTTTCTTCACAATGGTTTTTGCTTTATGATTGTTGTAAACCGTATTGATAATCACAAAGGCTAGCACTGCTAAAAAAATCAATGTTGATAAGGCCCGCACTTCAGGTGGAACAGGATGCTTGGCAATAATCTTTTGAATATACGTTGAAATAGTTTCAAATGATGGTTCTTTTAGATATTGCGTAATAACGAAATCATCCAATGATAAAGTAAAGGAAAGCATAAATCCTGATAAAATACCTGGAATGATCTCTGGTAAAATAACTTTAAACATCGCATAGCTTGGCTTCGCTCCTAAATCCAAGGCGGCCTCATATGCGAATGGATCCATCTGCAAGAGCTTCGGCTTGACGTTAAGATAGACAAACGCCACTGTCAAAACCACATGCCCTATCAATAAAGTAAAAAATGATGTCGCCCATTTTAATGAGACAACTAAGAGAACCGCTAAAGAAAGAGCAATGACAATTTCTGCGTTCACCACCGGCAATTGGTTCATCGTTTCGATTACACGGCGTGTCTTCTTGGAAGAATAGAAAGCCCCAATAGCGCCGAGCGTGCCAATGATTGTAGAAACAATGGCACTGACAAAAGCGATCAATAGCGTATTACCCACCGCCTGCATTAAATCGTGATTACGAAATAAATCGGCGTATAATTTGAAAGAAAAACCATTCCATACTCCAACCTGATCACTCGTCGTAAAGGAAAAAACCACTAATAACAAAATCGGCAAATACATCAAAAACAGGACTAGATAAATATAAAACTGTGCCAATCTTTTCTTTACCATATGGACTCCTTTCCTTCATCACTTTTAGAGAATTTTTGACTGATAAAAACGCTAATAACGATGAATAATAGCATAATAAGCGCCATAAATGATCCAAAATTCCAATCGGATTGATTAAAATATAAATCGATATAGCTACCAAATAAAACAACATTATATTCCGAAAGAATATCCGAAATGACATAAGAGGAAATAGTCGGCATAAAAATCATCGTGGCCGCTGAAACAATTCCCGGCATTGTCATGGGGATGATAACTTTCGTAAATGTTTGAAAGCCATTGGCCCCTAGATCTTTACTAGCTTCAATTTGATTGCGGTCCATTTTTAACATTGTCGTATATAATGGCAAAATAGCAAAGGGCAAATAATTATAAACGAGGCCTATGAGTGTCGCAGCCTGGGGATAAGTACCACCCGAGATGCCGATCCAGGTCAATAAATCACGCGTAGCGCCCGTTCTAATCACGAAATTGATCCACATTGGCATAATAAACAGTGTGACAAGAACAGCCGATTTATTGATTCTCTTATCCGCGAGAAAATAAGCGATTGGATATCCAATCAATAAGCAAAAAATTGTATTCAAGAGACCATATGTTAAGGAAATGATTAAAACATTGATATTAGTCGAATCCGCAAAGAATTTTACTAAATTATCGAAAGTAAAATGACCGGTGGCTTTATCCGTAAATGCATAATAGACAATAAAGAATAGCGGAATGATGACAAAGCAGATAAAGAATAGGATATAAGGTAAAGAAAGATACTTCCTTTGAAATCTAAATTTCATAACGGCTCAGATCTCCTTTTAAGGTGAGCTTCATCTTATTGGGCTTCACCGAAATACTAACTTTATCATTTTCATTCCATGTCCATTCTGTATCCACAACAAAATCATCTTCATCTTCGGTTCGCACGACCAATTGATAGTGATCACCTAAATAAACCATTTCTATAATTTCACCGACAATATTTCCTTCTTCTAAATTGTCACTAATTTCGACGGAATTCATCTCAATTTCGATGGTCACATCCGCGTCAGTTAAATCATATTTTGTTCCTTTATCACTCACTAAATACCCTTCTTCATCGATATGAGAATTAGGCAATAGCGTCGTTAAATCAACATCCCATGTGGCTTCGGCAAAGCACGCCCGATTGCTTTTATTAATATATCCTTCAAAAACATTGGAGGAAATAGCTCTCTTCATAATATGAATCAAGTCCGGTTCTACCTTTAAGCCGACACTGCTATTAAGAGGATATTGTAAGGTTGACTGAACCGCAACTTCATTTTTACCAACCATGATCGTGTATTGATAGTGAATGCCTTTAAAAACACAATTTGTAATGGTCCCTACCACCGTTCCATCCTCTGGACGCGTGATCATCACATCTTCCGGGCGAACAACAACATCGACCTTTTCATGAATAGGAAAATCATCCACACAATCCCAAACCTTGCCCAAAAAGCGGACCTTCTTATCGCCATACATTGCTCCGATATAAATGTTCGATTCGCCAATAAAATCGGCGACAAAAGCGTTAGCGGGTTCATTATAAATATCCGTCGGAGTACCGATCTGTTGAATCTGTCCATCTTTCATAACCACGATCGTATCTGACATCGTCAAAGCTTCTTCCTGGTCATGTGTTACATATATAAAAGTAATGCCCAATTTACGATGCATTTCCTTTAATTCCAATTGCATCTCTTTCCGCATCTTTAAATCTAAAGCTCCTAAGGGCTCATCAAGGAGTAAAATCTCAGGCTCATTTACAATCGCACGAGCAATAGCGACTCTTTGCTGCTGCCCACCGGAAAGGGTTGTAATGTCGCGAGATTCAAATTGCTCTAAATCGACAATTCTAAGAGCGCGCACTACTTTTTCATCTATTTCCTGCTGCGAAAGATGCACCATTTTAATACGCTCGCGGCCATGTCTATCCACAACTTTTTTTGCAACCTTTTTTAGTTTCAAGCCAAAAGCGATATTATCGTAAACATCCAAATGTGGGAATAAAGCGTAACGCTGAAAAACCGTATTAACCGGCCTTTTATATGGTGGAAGATTCGTAATATCCTCACCATTTAAAAGTATTTTGCCATCAGTCGGGATTTCAAAACCCGCAATCATCCGCAATGTGGTTGTTTTCCCACATCCCGATGGCCCAAGAAATGTGACAAACTCACCTTTATTCACATAAAGGTTAAAGTTTTCGACGGCGGCAAAGCCATCATAAGTTTTATTGACCCCAATGAGTTCAATAATGACATTTTCTTTTTTCATTTTCGTTACCTCAATTCGTTCTAGATTTTTTTGAAAATTGTCTCCTCCAATGCAAATTAGTATCCTTATTTTCTAATGGAAAAATCGGTCTTTTTTTACGAAAGAAATAATAAAAAAAATTAAACCAAAATGCAATGTTTTTTTTAATTAATTTTTTTGAAACCATTTTTTAAAAAAATTTTTTATCATTCGAAAACGAAAAAGTATCGATAAATACTGGCTTTTTTCATTTTTTTCTTCTGAAAAATTTTTTAGATTTTTTACCATCTTTTTTCGATCGTTTTGGTTTACTTTTTTTTCACGCTTCATTATACTAATTATGTTATCCATTCTATATGAAAATGAGGAGCACAACCATGAAAAAAAGTTTTTTGATTTTCTTGACTGTTTTGCCATTTTTAGGTGGCTGCCAAAAACAAAGTAACAAGGCTTTAATTGAGCGCAAGGATAATCCTTCCTCACAAATTATGCTTGATTCACAATCATTAACCGAAAAAATCGCTTTCGAGCATAGCTTTATTTTGCAAATTGCTGATCCATCTTGTCGCTGCTCCATCGACTTTTCAACGATTCTCGAAAACATCATGACCGAAAAAGAAATCATGATCTATAAGATCTATGGATCCGATTTTTTAAATGCGCCTATTTCAAAAGAGGTTCAATACTATTCTACTGGCCTCGCTATCTTCAATCGCGGGAAAGCCAGCATTTCCATTGACGCTTTTGGCAAATGGACTCATGAAATAGAAAATCCACATAGCACCAGTAGTAGCAAGCCAATCCTAAAGTTCATTCAAAAATATTGCTATTTGGATAGTCCATTCTACGCTCTTGATAAGGATGAATTATTCGCAAAAATCGCTGATAATGAACTTTTTAAAGTATATTATCATCGCTCCGGATGCTCGGACTGCAAGTATTTTAATAGGAATTTTTTAGATGAGTGGTTGCTGGATAAAAACAATTCTAAATATAAGATTTATTCCTTTGATCTCCAACCTTATTATCCTAAGAATTCATCAGAAGAGGAAAATTCATTATATCAGCAGCTAAAGGATGATTTGGGCTTGAGTGTCAACGGTAATCCCGTTTATGGATATAAAACAGGCGTCGTTCCTTCTTTACAGGTCTATAATAAAGGACTTTTGATCGATATGGCGGTCTTCTATAATGAGGATATTGAGATCAATTATAAAACCAACCGATCGGTAACAGTAATTGACGATTATTATCACCAATTTTGCAATCGTGAATTTTTATCCTATGATATATTTCGGGAAGTCGTGACAGAATTTTATATAACAAAATTTTTGGAAATAGTTGAATCAGAGTATTAAAAAATGGCGGGAACCCGCCATTTTAATTATAATAATCATCGATATAGGAAATAATTGATGCCACGAGATTAGAGGCGATTTTTTCATGATTATTGGCAATGTATGAGGCCTCCTCTTTATTATCGTGGAAAAGAATTTCAATTAACGCCACATGCCGGGCCTTGGAGCTTTGCACCTCATATAAGTGATTACCATTCTTTACGCCACGCGATGGAAAGGGACTTTCACTAACAAAATTATTCAGAACATGCGTCGCAAAGGAATGGTCGTTTTTAGTATAGATTTCACTTCCACTTCCGCCTCCGGCATTTGAATGGAGAGCAAAATGGATATCCGGTAAAATCGCATTGCTCTCTTTTACAGAATTTGAAAGAGATAAATTATTCAGATTGGCGCTAACATCGATATAATGATATTTCTGTAATTTCGCAAACATAATCTCAGCAATCGCATTCATATGCTGGGCTTCGTTACCTAAATTATCGATATAAGGATTCCAGGTCTGAACCGAAGGGTTAAGGTAAATACTAACCCTTTGACGCTCTTCGCCAATTTCTTCATTAGAAAAAGAAAATGTCAGATCTTTTTCGTGTGAATTAATTTCATAATCTTTCAAAACTACGTCTTCCTTATAAAAAAGACTAGTGCTTGTGACGTCCGAAGAGATGACCACTGCCATCACCAGCAACAGACCGCCCATTAAAAATTTTAAGGTCTCGTTTTTGAATTTAAACTTCATATTGCATTCTCCTTTCTTGTTTTATAATTATTACAGAATAGCACTTATTTTTCTACATATAGCCGATGGATAAAAATGGAAAAGCACCGCGCAAAGCGGTGCTATATTTTTCGAATCAATAGCGTTATATTGTTGGTGCCCTCTTCCAGAACCATTTTTTGCGTAATAGCGGTTGCTACTAATTGAATGGTCGTTCCAGCATTTAAAACACGAATGGCGTTATATATGGCCATACCATGATCCTTATCCAAATGGAAATTGGTATCTTCATCATTAGTGCCATTGATGAGTAGGCCAACAATAGCATCCACCGGTTGATCGGCTCGAACCGTATATTGAAGGAAATATGTTCCCGTTTCATTAATTGTCAGTATTCCTTCATTTTCGGTTATTCCTTTTTTAATAGTCGTATTTAAAGGAATCGGCGTTAAATCCTTTTCAAGAACCATAGCATTTCGGTTTTCACCGGCGTAGTAGTTTATCTCAGGAATAGTCGCTTTTTCACCACCAGCTGGCAAGGTGAAATTCAAGACCGCATTTTTCGCGGTTCCTATATTCAGAACCATCGCCTGCGCCTGTGGCGTTCCTTCATCTCCTTGAGTCATTGGCGTTTCGCCTTTTTTGATTGGCTCTTGGATGCCTTGAATTTCTCTAGGCCTATCCTGTCTTGTGGTCCCCGCTTGTCCACGTTCTCCTTGACCTCTCATGCCACAGCAACAGCAGTAATTGCAGCAGCCGCGATTGTTTTGATTTCTATTATTACACATTGATTTATCATTCTTCCTTTCTATCAATGCTATGTTAGAATATGGTCAAAACAAAAGATGTCCACCCTTTTACGATGAAAATAGGTATTTTATCCAAAAAAAGAGAGCTATTTGCTCTCTTTCACTTGTTGCTTTATCCGATCGGTTATCGCTTGGCAGCGTTCATATAATGAATCAACATCTTCATTGATAAAGAATTGGCCATGTTCATAAAGAATTTTACCATTGATCATGGTCATAATGACATTTTGCTTGGAGCCACTATAGACCAAATTCTTTTCAATGTTATTGAGTGGCTGCATATTCGGTTGATGCAAATCAATCATGATTAAGTCCGCTAATTTTCCACGTTCTAAGACATCCGCTTGATTTAATCCCATAGCCTTTGCTCCACCGATAGTCGCCATTTTTAAGACCTCGATCGCGTCCATGGCACTAGCATCCTTTAAGGATATTTTTTGTAGGCCTGTTAATAAAAACATCTCCCGAAACATATCCAGACAATTATTACTCGCCGGTCCATCGGTCCCTATCGCTAAATTGAGGCCATATTCCATCATCTTGGAAATCGGGGCAATTCCACTAGCTAATTTAGTGTTGGATCCTGGACATGAAATCACAGAAACATTTCGTCGCTTCATGATTTTTAAATCATCATCGGTAACCACGACACAATGATAGCAACCGCCACCATAATTAAATAGGCCTAAATCCTCAAATAATTGCGTTGGGGTTTTATTATATCTTGTTATGCAGCCTTGAACCTCATCTTGAGTTTCACTAGAATGGGTAAATACCGGCTCTTTGAGCTCTTGAGCCAAAGAGGCTAATTCTTTTAAAATCGCATAATCCGTCGTATATTCGGCATGAAATCCGAGACGATATGTCACTAAAGGAGAAACATGATTCAAGCGATAATAATTATCTTTCATGATGGGAACCGATTCGGTAAAATTATTTACACATCCCAAGATTACAGTGCGAAATCCCGTATCGATAGCGGCTTTGGCCAACATATCCGGTTTCATATACATATCAAAGTTCGCGGTGATACCGCTTGTTAAATACTCTAAAATAGCGAGCTTTGACAATTCATAGACATCATTATCAACAAGACACTCCTCTGCCGGAAATACCTGGTCATAGAGCCAATCATGAAGAGGTAAATCATCAGCGTAGCTTCTTAAAAAGGTCATAGCCGAATGCGTATGAGCGTTTTTAAATCCCGGCATTAAAAGATTACCATGACAATCAATAACACGATCATAATGCGAATCATCATCATTCTTCATCGGACCTACATAAGAAATTAAATTATCAACAACATCTAGTTCTCCAAAATAAATGGCTTCATTTTCTTTCATCGAAAGAATGCGCGCATTGATAAATCTTATTTTCATATTTTCACCTCTTATCTAGTCTATCACAAATTAGCCAATATAAAAAGGGGAATCCGTTAATGGAATCCCCTTAATTCTTTAAGCGCCTAACACTTCTTTTTTCTTGAAACAAACTGTTCCCACGATCATTATCGCCGCTAAAACAGTAAAAATGCTCATCGAAGCTTTTCCGCAGCTACTGCATCCACCCGTGGAGTTAGGATTGTTGATAGCCTTAATGTTATAGAGAACCACCGATTGATTGTACTCCAGTTTAATTGATCCTTCATAAACCTGACTCTCGGTAACAATACCATTACTATCAAACGCTATCTTCCATTTGCCTTGAGGCAAAGAGAATGTTGCCATCTCCGCCGTATTATGGATAATATACATGTCTTGGTAGCGATCGCTATCTTCTTTAATTCGATAAACAAAAGCCGTGTAATTAGCCGTATTGTCATCATCGATAAATTCCAGCTTTTCCGCAATTTCGCTGGCACTCGTTAATTTAAAGGCCTCATGATCCTTTCTAAATTGATAGAGATCCTTATAGTATTGGAAAACATCATAATTCTCGCTCTTTAATTCCCATCTAATCATATTGACTTCATCAGGAGAGCAATAGGAGTTACCATCATATATTGAGCCTTCTCCATAGCCCGGTAATTTTGGTTTTGAGCGCAAGAACTCTTGACCTTCTTGAATGAATGGTATTCCTTCTGAGAAGAAGACGATCGTATCGGCTTGGCGATTCATTTTCTTGATATTATCACCATTATTATCATACTCTAGCTTCCAATTGTTATTGGTGAGAGAAAGATGAAGCTTATCCCATAGTGTGTTATTATCATGGCATGAAACATAGTTGATGGTTTGTGTTGCATCCAAAACATTACCGGTTGATAATGGCTGGGTGCCACCCACTATTCCAAATTGCGTTGCTAAATAATTAGTAGCGCCAATCGTAGCTTTGCTATATCCCTGTACCCATCCTGGGGTCGAAGGTGAAAACGGCACACGACCAATGATACCATCACGTGTATCGTCATTGAATTTACCAACACCGCCCGTAACATTTCCTTCTTCATCTTTACTAACAAGATACTTAACGACTTCCTTGCCGGTTCCTTGGCCATCTGGAAGCGTAGAAGTACCACCCGTCCATGGTTCACCATAGATAAGAGCCAAAGGATCGATACTCGTAATCTCATTGTAGATTTCCATCATGGTGGTTTTATCTATTAATTGCATTAAATCGAAACGGAAACCCGATAAATTATACTCATTATATAAAAATTTAGTCGAATCAATCATGAATTTCCGCACCATCGGCCGTTCCGATGCCATTTCATTTCCACATCCGGATCCATTGGAAAATGATCCATCGGCGGTCATACGATGATAATAACCCGGAACAATTAAATCAAAATTAGAATCCGCGGATTTTGCCGTATGGTTATATACGACATCCATATTAACGCGGATACCAGCGTCTGTTAAAGCCATCATCATTTGCTTGAATTCGCGAATACGCACTAAGCCATCTTTAGCGTCACTCGCATACGATCCTTCTAAGCAGTTATAATTAAGAGGATCATAGCCCCAGTTATACGATGGTTCTTTCGCCGCTTCATCAACCGTAGCTTGATCATAAAAGGGCAAAATTTGAATATTAGTGACACCTAATTCAATCAAATGATCTAATCCGGTTTTATATTCTTGGCCACGATCACGATAATAAGTTCCTCTTTCCGCTAAGCCTAAATACTTCCCACGATTTGCTTCTTCTCCGCCCCAATTTTCACTTTTGGTATAATCGCGAATATGCAATTCATAGATAGTAGCATCGGATCGCTTGGCGATCGATTGCGCACGCTTACCATAGGTAAATCCTTCCGGGTTGACTTGCTCAAAGTCGACAACCAAACCTCTTAATCCATTAACACCGCATCCTTTGGCGTAAGGATCGACGGCTTCATTGACGCCCGCACTATTAGTTACTTCATAATTATAATACGTATTATGGAGGTTACCTTGGGCTTCATATGACCAAACGCCATTTTGTTCTTTTGTCATTTCATAGACCTGAGCCTCATCATTTCCTCCTAAACGAGCGGGAGTGCCGGTATTATAGAGCTTTATTTTCACATTACTGCAGGTAGGAGCCCATAATTTAAATGTCGTCACATTGCGTGATTTATTGATCACCGCTCCTAAATCATCACCCGTATAAGTATTATTGGTGATAAAGGCCTCATCATCATAAATCCCATTCGTACTGATTACTGATGTAAATGATTTACTATTAAAATCAATAACCAAACTATGAATTTTATTTAAATCAATGCTTTTGGCTAAAACGATGGTTAGCTTTTCATTTAATTTCGAAAGCGTACAGCTTTGAATTTCCATCTCATTGGTCATATCCTCCATGACACGAACGCCCAGATCATCGCTAGAAATGGAAGAATCCAAGATAAAAATACTCGCTTCAATCTGATTCATTTTAACAAAAGTCGCACTTTTAATATAACCGGTTTCCGGCATTGTAAAAGTATACGATGAGGAGCCATCAATCAAATAAACGTGACACACTCCTCCTTCACTTTTATTGGGAATATCGACTGTGATATCTTGCGATTGCCATGACCACGCCCCTTTAGAACGATAAATGATGCCAATCTGTGAAGGAGCAATCGTTCCGCTCCCCGGTAAAGAGGTCAATAGCACTTCGTCAGTTGAGGCACCAAACTCATCAGTCGATGTAAAGTTGATATTGGTACCTGCACCACCATCAGTAATATTCCACATCCATATATCGCACTTACTATAATCGCGTGTGCTCCGGAAATGTACCTGCACAGAATGCGTTGCCATCTCTTCGGCATTCGCTTTAAAGACATTGCTATTAAAATGCCAAATGATACTAAACAAAAAAGCCAGTGCTATAAAAAATATATTCCTTTTTTTCATATATGCATTATTTCCCTTCCTTTCAACATTCTTCACTTTCATTTAAAAAGGGCCATAATTTAACATTATGGTCCTTTAAATTCAACTGTTTATTGATTAGTCAGCAACAACAACAGATGGGAAAATCAATTGATAGCCAGTAGAAGTAGTATAATCGACTTCAGCAGCGCCATCAAAAATGGAAAGATAGCCCTTTAAGGTTACAGTTTGTCCTGCAACTAAAGCAGTAGCAAGAGAAGTGTAATCAAGTGTTGCCATATTTTTATTAATATAGACAGGAAGAGCAACTCCATTGACCTCAATTTTAACAGTCGCATTGACGGTTGAATCGCCTTGATATGTTTCCAAAACCGTACCTGTCATAGTTAATGATTTTCCTAAATCAGTTTTACCAAAAGCCTCACCATTCCAAACAGTATCTGTTTTAGCGGTTACTTGAGCTTCGGAAGCAGTCGCAGTAGCGGTTACCACTTGGACCAATCCTTTATAAACTCCAACTGTACCAGTAACATGGAGAACATCACCAGCAGCGGTGCCGTCTGGTAAAGCAAGGCCGTATTGATAAACAACTACTCCCATACTACCATGGGCAAAGAAATTATAGCTTCCGTGAGTGGATAAATAGACCGCATCAAATTCAACGGCATCACCAACAGCAGCTTCATAGACAGCGGTAAGAGGATTGACAACAACACCACCATTGACGGTGATATCAATTTTCTTAGTCATAACACTGAAGGTAATATGATAATCAGCAGTCACCGAAACACCAATATTTCCGCCTTCGCCTTCAAGAGCGGTGATTCCTTCTGGATATTCGCCTAAATTTGCTGCACCATAAGAAACAGCCCAATCATGATTGGCGCGGAGTTTAAACTCATCGCCTTCGGTCAAGGTAACATCGATATCCCATTTAAATCCTTCTTCAGAGGAAGTTAAATCAATATCGGTAACTTCGGCAAATGTCACACCTTTTGAAGCAATATTGCCAACTAATGAAATGTATTCAGGTGCTGTAACTTCAAAGACTGAAACATATTGCACAACCATAGAAACGGCAGTTGGATCAGTAACATCCATTGTTAACTTAATGCTACCGCCCTTTTCAAGCATGATATTGTGATCGTCAGCATCACTAACATAATCATCTTTAGTGACTTCGACTCCATCCTTATCGACAACCTTTGTAATGGTGGTATAACCAAACGCATCGGTCCAACCATCGGAAGCATATGTACCATCTTCGGCTTTAGAAGCCTTAATGATCCGGAATTTATTTCCTTCAGTAGCTTCAAACTCATATTCAAAGACATTGCGAGAATTGGCAAGTTCGGCTTCGACTAAGGTCATATCACGATCTTTCCACAAATCATAAGCAGTCCCAGGAGCGCCATCCCATGCATCTTCCCATATTGAGCCAACTAAATAATACTTATCAGTAGTGGCTTTGAAATCTTCTTTATACCAGGCATAAAGATCTAGATCAGCTTCAATTGGGGTATCAAAACTGAATGGTTCACCTGTATGTTGACGATTCTCATACCATCCCATAAAGGTATAACCTGTACGATCAGCAGGAGTATATTCTGGGCATTTTTCCCCATGCTTAACTTCTTCTGATTTCAATTCCTCATTGCCGTGATAAAAAGTAACCTTATGAACGGTTGTATCTTCTTTTGGTCCACAGCCAACAAGTAATCCGACACCTAACATTAATCCCAAAGTACATGTTAAGAGTCTATTCTTATTTTTCATGTGTGTATTTTCCTCCTTTTGAAAAATATTCTAACTATATTTTAATATCCCTTGAAAGCGCTGTCAACAATACAGATTAAAAATATGCTAAGTTATTTTATTTAAATAGTAGCCGATTTATTTATCGTTATGTGGCTAAAAAAGCAAAAAAGCAGGAATATTCCTGCTTCTTTTAGGCCACGTTAAACTATTGAATTGTCGTAATAATCGATAATAATTCTTGCGGCCTTTCAATAATATAATTCGGGCTGTATTCTTGAATAATATCACGCGATCGAAAGCCCCATAAAACCGCAATTTTATCCATTTCGGCATTCAAAGCCGTTTTCATATCAACATCGGAATCGCCGACAAAAAGACATTGCTCTTTATCGACGCCTAGCTTTTCAATAATCTCATATAAGGCAGTAGGATCGGGTTTGATCGGAATGCCAGCACGTTGCCCTAGGACAATATCAAATAGACCTAAGCCAAAATACTTATCAATGATTTTAATAGTATCTTCATGAGGCTTATTTGAGAGAAGACCGATTTTGAAGCCCCTCTGGCGCAATTCTTTAATCATTTCAATAGTGCCATCATAAGGTCGCGTTTTATTGGCTTGCCTTTTAGAATACTCTTCTAGATAATTTTTTAGAACTAGTTCATTATCCGTCTCGCTATGCTCTTCATCATGTAAAGCGCGCTCAACCATAATTCTTACGCCACTTCCTACAAAGAGCTTTGTTTCCGCAACAGAATGAGTCGCAAATCCATATTTCCTCAAAGCGATGTTCAAGGAATCACAGATGTCTTCGATGGTATTTAATAAAGTTCCATCCAAATCAAATATTATTGCTTTATACATGCTTATCACTCCGATCGTAAAGCCACAACAGGATCCTTCTTCGCTGCCATGATGGAAGGAATAAAGCCACTGATCATCGTTAAAACGATACTCACACCCATTAATATTAAAGCATGAAGAGGATTAAATACCGCAAGATTCATCTGCAATACCGGTCCTGCTAAGCCTTTAATAATCAAATTTATAGGAATACATAAAATATAAGTGATAAAGACGCCAAATAGGCCTGATATAAATCCAATCAACAGCGTTTCTGCATTAAAGACGCTTGCAATATCAATTTTCCGAGCGCCTAATGCTCTTAAGACACCTATTTCTTTCGTTCTTTCAATGACCGAAACATATGTTAAAATAGCGATCATGATGGAAGAAACCACCAGCGAAATGGCCGAGAAAGCAATCAGAACATAACTGATAATATCCACCATAGTTCCCAAAGTGGTCGAAAAAACACTAGCGGCATCGGTGTAAACAATTTTAATGGTATCATGCGTCTCGTTCCACGCGTCAAGATAATTGTTTAAAGTAGTTTTAGCTTTAAAGCTCTTGGGATAAAGATAAATCGCTGTTGGAACATCACTTGCCCCAATCGCTTGCTTAGCTGTTTCATAGATATATTGATCCAAAATTTCTTCGGGTATTCCTTCTTCACTATTTATATATTGATTATATACTGATCTCATCAAAAAGGCGGGGATTTTGTATTCATTACCACCAAGCATTACAACTGTTTGTTGGCCTTTATCACCAAGCTGTTGATAGAAATCACGATAATCACCATATAGGAAATTAGTATCCTGCATCTGCACTTTTGAAATATCCGATGCCTTACACATCTCGACATATTCGGTCGTTAGCTCCGGCAAATATAAAATGCCGGAATTGAATAAATCAAGAGGTGCACTTTCATTAAGACGCAATACACCGACAATGTGCAAGGTCATATCATGGTTCTCATATTCAATGGAATTATAAAATGAAGCCAAATCATCGGTGACTTCTTTCTTATAACGAGCCGGTTCATAATAATCAGTGACACCATCATCATTTGCATCTAATGGAAAATAATAATTATCGTTGCTGAGAACCTTAAAAACGACACCGGGATGCATTTCGTCTTTATAGAGCAAGTCTTCAAAAGCTATCTTTTCGATCAGATTATTTTGATCATCCTTATAGTTAATACCTAAAGCTGATAAAACGCTCGCAGATATGCGATTTTTTTGATCAACAACAATAGCGACCTCATTTTTATTTTCCGGATAATGACCGGAAATAACATCGTATTGACTTTTAATGAATTGAGTATTGTCCAAAGCCTCTTGAAAGACATCAGAATTTGACCCCATAAACATTGTCAGCATATCCATCATCGAATTGCTTGAGGAAGAAAGCGAGGTTTGAACAAATGTATAGGTATCATCATGGTGAGCCATGATATTCATCGATGAAGCGAAAGAAAACTGTACAGCATTTAAAAGACGCTTTTCCTCTTCACGACTTTGATCCTCTTCATAGAAAGCCCTAATATAATCGGTATAATCTTGATTAATCATATTCAAATGAACCGCCTGTTGCATCGAAGAACTGGGATCATATACGTAGAGATTTTCATTATCCGGAAAACGACCATCATCAGGCTTCATCCCTGTTGTGACATTTTCGATAGCGTCATAATCAGCCGCAAACTTGCTAATAGTCACCGGATATCCACTCAACATATCGTTCTGCATATCATCAATATAATTGCTAAAACCATTGCTTATTGATAAGACTAAGGCGATACCAATAATACCGATACTGCCGGCAAAGCTCACTAAAAAGGTCCGTCCTTTTTTCGTCAACAGATTCTTAAGAGATAGGGAAACTGCTGTAAAGAATGGCATCTTGGAATTATTGCTTTTAGCAACATTTTTCGGAGTGTCATTCCTGATTTCATATGGCTGATCATCACCAATGATCTCGCCATCCAATAATCGTATGGTTCGCGTAGCGTATCTTTCCGCGAGATCCGGATTGTGTGTTACCATGATCACTAATCGATCTTTGGCAATTTCTTTTAATACCTCCATGACCTGAAGGCTCGTTTCGGTGTCTAAAGCTCCCGTCGGTTCATCCGCTAAGATAATATTAGGATTATTGACGATTGCTCTTGCAATAGCGACGCGCTGCATTTGTCCACCGGATAATTGATTAGGATATTTTTTGATTTGATCAGTCAATCCCACCTTTTTTAAGGCATCAGTAGCCATCTTTTTTCGTTCCAAACGAGAAATGCCTGAAAGTGAAAGGGCCAATTCGACATTACCTAAAACCGTCAAATGAGGAATTAGATTATATGATTGAAAAACAAAACCAATTTCATGGTTACGATATGTATCCCAATCGCGATCTATATACTCTTTAGTTGAGGTGCCATTAATGATTAAATCACCGCTGGTGTAATGATCTAACCCGCCAATGATGTTTAAAAGAGTGGTTTTGCCACATCCGGAAGGTCCTAAAATGGCAACAAATTCATTTTTGCGAAATGAAATACTAATATCCTTTAATGCTGCTACTTTAGTATCTCCGGCAACATACTCCTTGTTAATATTTTGTAATTGAAGCATTTAAATCACATCTCCTTTCTATTTTTAAATCTTGGATAATGACGTTTAAATCATTGATAATATTCAACAAATCAATAGCCGTCTTTTTTCCTATTTTATCGAAAATACGCGAGGTAAATTCAATAGCGCCTTGAGAAGCGTTTCGTAATTGCTCCTCACCTTTACTTGTTAACTCCACATAAATAATGCGGCGATTATCATTAGGAGTCCTCCGCGATATGAGTCCCATTTTCTCCATCTTATTTAAAACACGCGTCAATGATGAAGGAACTATATGGGCCCTTTTGGCCAGTTCACTGGCGGTGATGGGGCTTCCCTTTTCTAAATCCGCATATTCAACTAAGATGATTCCAATCCAAAGATCTAATGAACATAATTGAAATTCGTTGTTGATTGAAGTACGAAATGTAGCGACTAGATTTCGCAAAGATGATAAAAAATCAATTGCTAGTTTTTGCTCTTCCATATTTTCCTCCTATGTTAATATTTAACATTGTTAATAATTAACATTATCATTTTATTATTGGAGATATACGTTGTCAATATTGTGTCTCCTTCTTTTTTATAGACTAACACTATCAAATGTCTAATTAATTGTTTAATTGAAGTTAATTATTTAATTGAGATAGAGGACATTAGCAGCATACTTCAACGCAATTTTCATAAAAGACTTTACTTTCATAATGATTTTCGCTAGAATAATAAAGGCGTACATGGCGATCTTGGTGAAGTGGTTAACACATCTGGCTGTGAACCAGACATGCGTCAGTTCGATTCTGATAGATCGCCCCATATTGATTATAAAAGCCCGATAAAATGGGCTTTTTTTGATACCTAACACAGTAAAATGATACAATTTTGATACAATTTATAGGCATTTTCATTGCTTAGCCTTTTTTACTTTTATGAGTGAAAAAGATAAGCTTATAATTCGTTACATACGCTATGAACCACTTAAGATAGGAATCGATAAGTCTTTGCCATGTTAAAGCCGCGCCAAAGCGTGGCTTTTGTGTTGACTTTTTGCGCGAATATGTCATATACTAGTATTAGTCCCGTTGGGGGCAATATGATCTAGGCGAGACATAGCCTAGGCGCCCGGCCTTATTGGCCGGTTTTTTTATTTTTGTCAGGAGTCTATTCTGCCCCTATGTTCGAACACACAAACTTTGATACATTGATTTTTGACAAGTAGATTTTTTTGTGACTATTTTTATGGTTATCGGTTCAACGATGGAGTGATTATCCGAACTATTGGATTGCATTAATTTTTTTGTAGGTAACAAAACAAAAAAGAAGAAGTTATACTTTAATTACCACAAGAAAGGATAATTTCTTTATGAGTATTTTAGCACAATTAGAACAAGACTTTGATAGTTTTATAAAAAATAGTTTCCATCAATCAAAAGCGTTAAAAATTAATTGATAGAAGATTGACTTGAATAAAATCGTAATGAAAAATGCTTTTGCACGCAATAAAAAAATGAGGATAGCGAATTACATAGCTCTCTGCATTTTATTGATATAGAAGTAAGTAATTCAAAGCCTCATTTCTGTGGATAGTATTACATATTGCACAACCAGTAACTGAGTTACTTGTTGTAAATGCCAGCACTTTGAAGTGCAGCTTTATATTTAGAAGTAAATGTAATAATGCCACTTATATTATAACTAAACGGATTACCGCTTAAGTTTTTTTTGAAAGGGTGGATAGCGATTAACATAATCATAGCAATGATAGTTTCTTCTAGAAGTAAGTTAATCTTGGCCACCCTGATCGTTTATATCACCCATTCCATGATTTCATCAATCCGTGAAGGATTAATCATAGAATCGGGTGTATCATCGATAATGACCTCTGCTTTTTCCTTATCATCAACAAAAGTTAGATGATTTTGGTGTAAAAGCACTAGGTCATAAATCGACATATGCTGACCAACTGCTCTCTTTAAGATGGCGCCTAAAGAAGCGTCGCCAGCCACACAATAGCCATCTTGGCATAAATCACACCAAATAAGCTCCATGGCCTCTAAATCGATAACAAAAGCAATCGTTAAAGAAGAATTTGCAGTTAAATCAAATTTAGTGTGAACCGTTTTAGGATCAAAAACTGGACCTCTCTTTCCTAATTCTTTTCTAAACATAACGCCAGAAAAGCATTCAGGAATTTCGTTGAACTTCTGATCCGTAAAAACCGTATTGCATACGACAATATATCGGCAATAATTTTTCGCTTTTTCAAAATTGATATCAATGAATTCACTTGCGCCTTTAGGAGCAGTAGTGATATCACCAGAATGGTAGGAACTAAAATCTCTACCACTCCCCATATCATGCCACGCTAAAGAGGAAATGTATTCAAATGATTCGTTATAAAGCTCCGCAGATAAATCAATATCAACTCGGTTTTCTTTAATATTTTTCCAATAAGTGAAGAAACGTAAGATCGTATTATCTTCAGGATCTAAAGAAATTTTGGATCCAAAAGTTAAAGTTCTTAATCCTTCGGATTGATTTTTATTGTTGAGTGGAACCATATATTTTTTCATTTTAGGATCGAGATAAACATTTTGAAGAATAGGCTTAAAGGTATAATGCTCTTTTAAGCCTTCTTCTAAGCAATGGATAATCTTATTCAAAGTATCTTCATAATAGCAAGAACGCGTTTCAGGGACTTGAACAAAAACGAAATCTAAGCTATTACGATAAGTAATAAACCGTTGATCTAATAAATTATTGCGATTTTGATAATATTCCCATAATTGAATGAGAACGTTCGTAGAAATAGAAGGCATAACGCAAGTAAATTGAGATAATATTTCCTCTACGCTAAAAGAAGTATTGCGAAACAAAGAATCAAGCATTCTAGCAAAGAATCCCGGTTTCTTTTTTAATAAAGTAAAAACTTCTTTATCTTCGTTTTGAATATATTTATTCACTTTCGAAAAGAAGGTATCGTATTGATTCGTTCTTAACCGATAAGCGCAATCATAGATGTGAGGATATATTGTCATATATTCTCCCACATGAAGGAGGCGAAAGGCTTTTTTCCATAACACTTCATGCATTGCAAAATCATCCATAATATCTTCTTTGCCTTTGACTAAAGCATTTAAATGAGATAAAAAGATTTTTCTTGCTTTACGATCTAAGCTTTTTAAAGTGATGTGATGATTTAAATAGGAATGATGAGAAATTGCAGCATAAAGACGTAATATATCCGTTACCGTTTTAAAATGATGAATAGGAAGATAATCAAAAAGCGCAGAAACTTTCTTTTTATCATCTAATATCATTTGTGCATAGATGACCAAATTTTCTCTAAACATAAAAGAGACGGGAGAAACCATTTGAGGATAGGATTTCAAAAAAGCCCTCGCCACGGTTAGATCACGATCAGAAATCACATGATTCGCTTCAAAAATGGAAGTGAGATACTTGCCTAAAATATCTTTAGCGGTTTCTTCATCGATTATTTTTAAAATAATGGGATCAATTTCGACATTTTCCTTATCTCTCTTTATTTCTTTAATATCTTGCGCCATATAGCCATAATCTTCTTCACTGACCGTCATGTAATGCAACATCGCACGTAAGATATATTCATCATCACTGATATTTTCCATATTAGGAAAGTTACGATAAAAATAAATGTGCTTGGCACTCGCTCCTTTACTGGCCTTTAATAAACTAAAAGCATGAAAGTAAAATTGCTTTACTTCTTTTAAGGGCGTATTCTTTAATAATTCAATAGAAGAATGATCGAGAATAAAACCTAAATCTAAAAAACTTTTTGTTAGAACGCTGATATCTTCATTCGTCGTTGTGCCCTTTGTCTTTTTATCTAAGACCAAATAGCCAAAAGTCAATAATTTCTTTTCAAATATTCTTTCCATTTTTTGCCACTTCCTAACCTACACTTCCATTGTAAGCAGGAAATAATTATAAAAAAATGTGCAAATTTATTTTATATTTGTGGTATAATAATGCAGCAAATAAGCCGAATATTTTTTAAAATCGCTTAAATTTTTGAGTATAAATAATACACGGAGGAAAAAATATGTTAAAAATAAAAGTAAATTTAGATGAACATTGCTATCAAACTTTATTGTCGGACATGAAGCTTTTCTCCATTACCAAAAATGATGGAACCATTAATAAGAATAAATTTATGAATTTGCTCTTCGAGAATTTCTACGACGATTATATGGAAAAAGTAAAGCACACAAGCAATTTAGCAAGCTCCATTATGCAAGAGCTTCATATCGATACGAGGCTCGCTAATGAATTTGCCATGCTATTTCAAGGAAAGGAAAACATGGAAAAAGAGGCAAGCTATACTGAAAGCATTACCTTTGTTTTAACGACAGAAAATGATTATATCTTTGAATCAATTTTAACGAGCTTTAAATATCAAACCACCTCGCAATTTTTCCGTAATCTAGTTATCGAATACTTAAAGCTTCCTCAATATGAAAGAGAGAAAGTCATTTTTAAAAGCAATGTGACCTTGATACAAAAAGCTATTGAAGAACAAAAAGTAGTGCGCCTTTTCTTAAAAAATGAAACCATAGATATGGCTCTTTATCAGATGGGAACTTCAAAAGAAGAACTCTATCTTTATTTGCTAGGAAAGGTCAATAATAAAAATTATTCCGTTCATATTTCCAAGATTAAAAAAGTTATTATTTTAAACACTTCTTTTCAGTTTACAAAAGAAGAAACGGAATTATTTGATGATATTATTTTTAATGGCATTCAATTTCCTTATCAAGAACCATGTTATGCCGAGATCAAATTGAACAAAATCGGTAAAAGAATGTATGAACGTCGCTATTTACACCGCCCACCTGTAAGAAAAATAGAAGGCGATATCTATTATTTTTCTTGCAGCTTTGATCACTTGATGTTCTATTTCCTCGCTTTTGGAAAAAATGTGATGATTCTTTCCCCAAAATCCTTAGAAAATAACATGAAATATGAACATTTAAATGCCTTTAAGCTCTATCGACCTGAGTAGAAATCAAAAATATGAAGCCATGTGCAATACATAGTCAGGAAAGTGGAAACGCTCTTAAGATGAGCTTTATTTAAAGTATGCAAGCCTTAGCAAGATTAAGCAAGCGTACCAAAATAGATCATCATATCCATTTATGATTATCTAGCCTAATATCTTGGCGTCAAACTTTTAGTAAACACTTATGACTTTTTTACATAATATATTTCACAAAAAAACGAACTATTTTTCAACAGTCCGTTTCGCTGTACTTTATAATTCTTTTATATATTTTCGACATTCCATGAGAACAGGTAGCTCTCTATTTTTTACCAATTTTGAAACACCCGTTGAAGGCATCTCTTGAAACATTTTGATTGCTTGATCGATATCAACCCATATCACTTCATGAATCATCATTTTTTCATATTCTTCCAGATCTCTTTTTCCTATGTCTATCACCTGCAATAAGAAATAGTGATTTTCATTATGACGTCTCAATAAATTGTAAAAATCGTCCACAATACCGATTTCTTGAATCAAGGAGCATGTTGCGCCTACCTCTTCGTGGATTTCACGTATCGCCGCTAAAGAAAGATCTTCATCACTCTTAACGCCGCCACCAGGTAATTCATAGTAATCATAATTACCAAAAATGTCATCACGAATAACGTGCAAAACCGCTACCTCATGACGATCATTTATCGCTACAGCGCGGGCGATAACTCGCGTATGATCAATCTCCTGTAAAGGATATTCATCATCCTTTAAAAATAAATGCAGCATTTTTTATCTCCTTCCTCGTCTATCGATCATAAAAAAAGCGGTTGTCCGCTTTTTTTAATTAATGCCCTCTAAAGACCACGCAAAGATCAATAAGCCATAATACGCATTATAATAGAACTCGATACAATGTGAATTGTCCTTCGCGAAAGCATAATAGCCATAGCCATCTGAATAGGAACTATCATCAATAACATATCCTAGATCGCTTAATTTTTTATAATATTCACTCTCCGAAGCCTCATCCGCATTCTTGATCATGATTGTCACAATCGGAACTTTATAGGTGCTATCAATTTCCACTTGGGCGCTATATTGAGCACCGGTAAATTCATAATGAGGAATATCAAATCCTAAATAATGCGAAACCAAATTAGTGGGCCAACGATCATCATAAACGGGCACATAGGTAAAAGCCAAAATACATAATTGTTCTCTTGAAGCATTACTATCGACCTTTCCAATGGTGAATTGAATTTCAATAGCAAAGCCATCATTAATCACCAAATCGGCAAAGCAGCATTCAAATTCATAATACCCGCCTGTCGTCGGTTGCTGAACCGTTTGCCGGGCCATAGTATATCCGCTATTATCGCATATAGCATAATATCGATCTAAGGAGTTATTAACCTCCTCATCCGTGGCAAAATTACAGCCAATGCTCAGGACCGGTTCATTAAAATCATCCACCGATGTATATGAATAATATGATTCCGCTTCAATATACGGAATATCGTATTTAATCGATGATTCGATATTCTTAGCCACTTCCGAATCTTTCCATGTAGAATGAAAAGTCTCATTGTGGCAAGAAGTAAGCAATAAAAATGAGCATAACGACAAAAATATGTGTTTTTTCATAGAAGCAACTCCTTTTAAAAATCATGAGATGACCGCTATAGCCATCTCATGATCAATTCAACAAAACTATTTGTAGCAAACCATTTCGGAAATGAATTCATAATATCCGCTGTATGCATCAGTAAAGGATATTACTGTTAATGTATCGGTATCTTCATCAAAACTAAAGACTAGTACGTCATCATTGGCCGATCTGAAGGTATATTCATTATTCGAAATTGATTCGAGGGTTAAATCAGCTTCATATTCAAAGATATCATCTGTCCAAATAACATTACCCGTAGCATCAATTTCAAAAGTAAAGACCGCATAATCATCATAATCAGCGTTCCAGGTTCCCACCATCGCTGAAGGTAATTTGTCGGAAACACCGACAACTTCAACCGTCACGCTTGTGGTAACACCGGATACGGTATCAGTACATGTAATAGTGCATTCACCCAATGACTTGGCATTAAGGCTAACGACACCAGTCACTGTGTTTTTCGAAACAGTCGCAACGCTGGTATCCGATGAGTCCCAAGTCAAATTAACACTATTGTAATCAAGTGGTTCAATATCAACTGTCAATTCAACACTTTGACCTAATTCCAATGTTGCCGGAGCATTAATTGTTAAACCAGTAACCTGCTTGACCGGTAAGACTGTAATTGTAATCGAATTACTAACGCCTTCCTTATTGGTGAAAGTAATAGTCACTTCACCAGCTTGTTTTGCTACTAAGACATTGCTGTCAGAGCTCTCAAAATCCGCGATATCAGGATTGCTGTTCGTTCTTGTCAATTCTCTATAATAAGCATCGCTAGGAGCGACTGTTGCAATTACGGATGCCTTTTCGCCAACTACTAAAGTGTTATCATCTTTTCCAAACGAAATA
Source organism: uncultured Coprobacillus sp. (assembly GCA_964583155.1). GTDB lineage: Bacteria > Bacillota_I > Bacilli_A > RFN20 > CAG-826 > CAG-826. The sequence continues at coordinate 53,804 of CAZOUY010000006.1, read as the reverse complement.
CTAATAGAAGTCGCAGCGACAAAAGGCGTAAACTCTTCACCATTATTAGTGTAAGTATTGCCTAAGGTAAAGCCTCCAAATGAACCGAAAACCTCCATTACCTTATTGTAGGTTGAATATTTGATTCGCAAGGAAATATCATTTTCACCCTTCAAAACATAGAAACGATCTTCTTCATCATAATCATCTAAAACAAAATTATAAGTTACATCCGCAACTTCAACTTGAGCATGATCGGTGTCCAACACTCGTAAGACAAATTCATAGTAATCACTATTAGTAAAGACTTCGGCAATGAAAACACCAAGATACTCTGAGGTCATATGAGGAGCAGGAAGAACTGTAACCGTCACCTCATTTGATTTGATAAGTCCATCAGCGCTTAAGGCATAAACCATGGTCTCACCTGCTTTTACACCGGTCACTTTACCATTGCTATCAATGGTTAAAATCTCTTCGTTTCCTGAATGCCAGGTGACATTTTTGTTGCTGGCATTGCTTGGGCTTACAACCGCTCCGAATAATAAAGTGGAGCCTTCTTTTACTTCAGTAGAAACCGCGGAAATGGTAATCGATTCAACATCGACTATTTCGGGTCCTGTTCCATGCATATGGCAATCTTCATTAGCCATAAAAGCAACATTATCTAAACCGATAACATAAGAATTACCGACCATTGAAGATTCTAAACGGATCTTAACGATGGAGGCAGGCGCAAATGAATGCTCCATTAATTTCTTGTTAGTTCCAGAAGCATTTTCTTGAATTTCCGCAAGAATATCGATTTCATCCCATGTCTCGCCGTCATTAGATGTTAAAATCTTGGCGCTTGATACTTTGCTAGCATAGGATTTATGGCTATCATAGAATAAACCATAATAAAGTGAAATTGAAGAAACCTGTTGATCATCGAAATTAAATACTAATTCGCTGCCCGCTGGTTTATCAAAGTCAACTTTCAATGGATCCAAGTATAAGACCAAGTGATCGGCTTCAAATGATCCATCGGAATATTTTCCATCACGAAGACCAGCCTTATTAGAGGTGATTTCAAATGGCGCATCATTGTTGATAGCGTTGCTTGCAATCACAATATCATTCGCTATGTTAATGAAGGTAAAGTCGTAAACGCAGCCTTCTTTATTTTGCTCCGCTAATGAATTTACTTTCACCTTTAACGTATTGGAAGTGATGGTTTTGCCTTCGGCTCCAACAGCGGTGGCGTATACTTCAGCCGTTCCTGCTTTTAAACCCTTAACAAGCCGCCATCCCGAAGTACTATGGAAATCGATGGCCACTACCGTTTCATCGGATGAATGCCATGTAATATCCTTCTTATTAGCGTCGGTTGGAAGATATGTAACCGAAACTGCACTGGTCTTCTCAATATCTAAAATGATATCGAAATCAGCATCATGAGCAGGATTACCTTCCGTTTGAATCGTCAATGAATCGATATATTTATCAACCACTGGTTCTGTGCCGGTATAGTCATAATATGTTCTGACATTAGCACTCGTTGGAGCTGGAGGTAATGAGCTATCATTAAAATATGTGGTTCCGAATTGTCCCATTCTAATGACAACACACTCATCATCGTTATCCAAACTGCATAACGCCGTAATTTGAGTAATATGATCGTCCGTTAAAAATAACATAACATATTCAATTTCGTTAAACCACGCGAAACCAAACATTGTCGTATTCAACTCTTCAATTACCGTTGGATTGGAAATGATGTAAGCGCCTTGCGAATAAACCGCATCTTCCGCTTTTAAAAATTGTAAAGAATAAGTCCAAGAAAAGTAAGTATATTGAAGGCCAAGAGACGCATCATTTAAGCCTTTTTTCAACCAAGCATCGCCATTACCTCGATCCTCGAAATATAAATAACTCTCGTTTTCATAATCGTGGTAATAAAGGTAAGTCGTATCTTCGGCCGATTGTGGCATGATGATAGTGTAATCATGGTAAACCACTTCCTGGAAGTACTCCTCCTCAATTCCCATTCCTAAATCATAGGCCATATAGCCCTCAACGGTCATGTTGGAATAATCAGCTTCTAAAGCTTTCTTTAGAGCGTTGGAAACTCCACCACCATTTGAAGATGGACCTGTAGTTGAGGAAGGGTTATCTTTAGGACCGCAGCCTGCTAAAACGATTCCAGCCATCGTTAGCAGCAATCCGAAAAATTTAAAATTCTTTTTCATAAAAATCTCCTTTCATTTTGGTTTAATATTACTAAAAAGAATAATTTCTTTTAATAACCTTAATCGCTAATTCGATCAGCTCTGATAAAAAACGTATTATCATAGGACATATAATAGATCAGTTGAAGAGACAATTCGTTATTGGTTGCATAATATAAGCCATTATGCTCTTCGATGACATAACCAGCCTCACTAACTATGGATGAGTACACTGTTTCAGCATCGTTTTGAGCTTCATAGCAGTAAATATCAACGGCAAATTCACCATCAAGAGTCGAGCTACTGATAATTTCATATTTCGTTGCGTTTTCGTATGAAGGAATATCATCGCCTAACAACAATTTAATCTCTTGACTCGGCCATGATTCATAGACGGGATTTTGCTGGTTGGGATTCTCATATAAATATGCAATAATGGCAAAATAGCTATAACGCTGCATATTGGCATATTTTTCCAAATAAGCATATTGCACGACAATGGCAAGAGTATCTGGAACAACTTCCTTCACGCCATAAATGCAGCCCTCTTCTTCTTTTAAATCATCGATTTCATAGCCTTCGCTTTTCAATGATAAAGTATAAATTAATTCGGCCGCACTTTCATCGAAGCCACCCATACAATTGATAACCGCCATCGTTACGCCGTAACTATCATTAGTTTCAGCATAGTATTCATCCGCCTGAAATACGGGGATATCATAATTCTTTAACGCGGTATTTAAAACACTTTTAGCGGGCTCCGCCCATAAGTTCCCATTATCACTGGAGTTACCTGAGGAGTGATCACATGAAGTCGGCAATAATAAGAAAAAAGCGGATAATGCAATTACTAATTTCGTTTTCATGATTTTTGCCTCCTCATTACACCCCAAAAAGCTAGTTTTAAATTATATTTAAAATAATACACATTTTGACTTTTAAATACAATATAAATCGCTTGTTTTTTCATGAAAGCGCTTTTAACTCTGAGTATGAATGATATTATTATTTATTTTAGAGCATAGTAAAAAATGAAGCATGATAATACTTATAGTGATCATTAAAAAAAGATTTCTCTTTTATTCCCATGAGAGGTCAACATTAATCTCGATGGGACAATGATCACTTCCATAGATTTCAGTATGGATTATCATATTTTGAATAAGGTCTCTGCTCTTTTCATCAACTAAAAAATAATCGATGCGCCAGCCCGCATTCCTCTCACGTGCTTTAAAACGATAACTCCACCATGAATAGATAACGCTTTCTGGATATAAATAACGAAAAACATCGATAAAGCCATTATCAATTAACCGGGTCATCATGGCGCGTTCTTCATCTGTGAAGCCCGCCATCCCCATATTGGCCTTAGGATTTTTCAGATCTATCTCTTGATGAGCGACATTTAAATCGCCCCCATAGATCACGGTCTTGCGGCTTTTCAATTGATTAAGATAACTTAGCATATCATTCTCAAATTCCATACGGTATGGTAGTCTTTTTAGCCCCTCACCAGCATTAGGAACATAACAGGCGACATAATAAAAATGCGGGTACTCTAAGGTTATAACTCTTCCTTCATCATCATACTTACCATTTTCTAAGCCATAATGAACAGCAAGAGGCGGATGTTTAGCATAAACCGCCACTCCGGAATAGCCTTTACGAATTTTAGAATTGGTCCAATAGGTATAATATCCTGATGGCATGAAAGGAAAAAAAGTATGCTCTTCTTCACTAAACTTTGTTTCATTTAGCGAAAAAATATCCGCATCAAGCAAAGAAAAAATATCGGTGAAATTCTTCGTTAAAATCGCGCGTATGCCATTGACATTAAATGATACTATTTTCATGTTATCCTCCTAACCATCTTTAATAATTCTATAATTATGCTCACAAACGTATTTTGCAAATAGATTAACAACATTTTGAACATCAAATCGGTACGTATCGACCTGATAATTGGCGATATCTAAGAAATAATCTTCTATTCCCATATCATTATTATCGATTTTTATGTGATTAGCATCGCTGCTTAATATTACATTCTTTCCTCTGTCTAATTCTAAATATGCGAAGAGTTTTTCTAGTTCCAAATTACCTTTACCATGCGCACAGGAAAGAAGCACTTTCTGACATATCATCGCCATATGACGATGATATTTATCTAAACCCTCCACGGACACCAAGCACGCATGCCTTTTGGCGTTAATACATTCATCAGCACTTAACTTAGACGCCTCTATATTACTCAACGATTGTGAATAATACTTTATTATTTCGGTATCATGAGTGCCATGTGAATAAAAGTATGCTTTTTTATAAGAATTATTGACAATAAAAAGCGAATATTTATGATTTTCCAAATTTTCCACTAAACAAACATCGGTTTCATCAAATGGAAGCGAAGCATATCCATTCATAATATGGAAGGCATTCCATCGTAATTTTTCTTGATAGCTTAACGCAAAAAGAATGAAATATTTATTGACATAGGATTCATCCTTCTTTTCCTTATCCGCACCTAAAAAACTTACAAATTCGGAAGATATGTGATAGAGTTTAGTCTTATCAATGCTATAATCACCACCAAATAATTCTTTTCTTTCATCTTCATTTAATGTTGGAAAAAGAGCATTTAAATAATCTTTAAATAACTCATTAACATCATTTGGATCCATCGCTTTTTCTTGACCAGTTGTATCCAATTGGAATCCTAAAAGTCGTAGCTTCAAATAATCATTGATGCATTCATAAGCGTTTCTTCGAAATTGTATTGGTTCAGTATCACGCCAAGATCCAAAAGAATTCATTTCATTATTAGGTGAGTAATTCTTATAAAACTGGTCAGTGCCATCCTGTAAAAAGATCAATTTCTCATTGACGATGTGATCATGACTTAGCATCGTTTCATCGCCGTAATATGATATCAATTCGTTGCCTTGTATTTTGATCTGTAAATGAGGATTCTTCAAGCGAACATACACCTTAACGCGACCTTTAATTTGGGGCTTTGATTTCAAAAGACGAGTGATTTTTAACGCTAAGTCGATATCATCTAAATCTTCATTACAAGAAATAAATACTTGAGCACGTACCTCATTTCCATCAGAGCTTGGTGAAAGTGCTTCTAAAAGCCGATCGATAAATGAATCAGAAAAGGCATCATATCCTTCCTTTGAATCCTTAGAAAGGGTTCCAATTTTGAACGGGCAATTAGGCTTAATATCATTGTCATTTTGATCATACCTTCCATATTGATAAGTGAAGTTCTTGTCGTTTTTAATACAACCATTCTTATCAAAAAAATAATAAGTAATCGGGCGTTCACAGAGTCGTTTATTTTCAGAATCATAATAAGCAAATTGATTATTCATCACGGACACCCGAAACATTTCTTGATTAACTTTTCCAAATCCGACGTAGACAATCTTGGGTTCAATATTCGCTTTTAGGCAGCACTTATCAATATCATTACGCTGTAATACATCATAAAACGAATAGCGAATCTGAAAATCCTGGGCATAAAGCTCATACTTATTGAATAAATGGATTTGATAAGCGATGATTCTATCTTTGTAAATATCATCGATTGAGGCAAAATTATGATATGAGAAAGAGATAAAAAAGGAAATTGTCTCCCTATTTTGCAGCATTAATTTCTGATTATTGTCTAAATAATTAATAACAGTTGAAAGGAATTTTAATCTTTCCTCCTCCCGATTGGTGTAATAGACTATATTGATTTTAGATTTCAAAAAGCGTCTTTTCTTATAAATATATTTGATAAAATCCTCATAGCTCGCGAATTTTAAATACGCAATTCGTGCATAATACAAATTCTTTTCTTCTTCATTACTAAGCGGAATCGTGAAAAGCATAATTACATTTTTACGATTGTAGCTTTTCAAATACTGTTCATCATTAGGATTGCCATTAATCAAGATATCAGAGTCGTGGCATAATGTCATCCAAACACGCAGGTAATTGCCAAGCGTCCTAAATATGATTGAAAGAATCGTCACAATCGATGTCAAGGCACATGATATAAAAGCACACCAATAGCCAATAGCAAACCACCAATAAGTGAAATTATTAGCGAATAACTGACGATTGTTAAAAGCGTATTCTAACTTATCGGTGATGCCTATTTTAAAAGCGAAGGCCTCTAAAGTGTTTTTCCAATAGGTGCTGAATATCGATAAAGTGATATTATTAAATCCTTCTAAAGCCACTCCCGCACCGATAATGTTAAAGCATAACATTGCCAAAAAAGAACAAACAAAATATATGACAATCCTTAAGACGATTTTGCGTCTTTTCATCCGATGCAAAATGATAAACAAGGTTATTCCTAAGATGAGCATTAAGGTCCCCGTAATTAGTAATAGATAAAGCATGATCATGACTCCTTTAATATTCTTTATAATTATAGCAAAAAGAAAAAAGAACTTATAGGTGTATTAACAAAATGTTTATTTCCAAAACAAAAAGGATACTTACCTTTCGTAAATATCCTTTAAACCTTTTTAATTTTTCGTAATGGTCACGCTAATGGCACCATCCTTGATGCTTCCGACGCTGATGGTATATCCAATAGTGGATCCGTCGTTGAATTTATTATCACCAGACATGAAGAATGATTTGGTAGGCTTGAAGGTCGAGCCTGTTGTCCAAAGTGCGGAAGTCCGATTGACATAGGTTCCGTAAGAATCGCTTCCGGAAATACCTTTACTTAAAGTATTATTTCCACCCTTGTCGATTAAATGCAATAAACGATCCTTATCCTTATTACTGTTTAAATATGACCATGATTGAGAATTAGAAGCTCCAATATAGCCACAATATGTCGATGATTTCAAAGTACTGACCATCTCATCTTGGGTATTGGCGTAGCTGACAAATCTTCCTTGATTTGTTAATTTCACCATTCGAGCATCAACGTGATATATCCGTAATCCCGAAGCCGTATACATCAAATCGCGGCTATCGAAATAATATTTAGAATCCTGATAGTTATTGCCTTCGGGAGTGTAATACTCAATTAAAAGGTATTCATCAAAAATAGTACCATTCCAAGAATCATTAATTAAAATTGCATCTCCATATAGCGCGGATGAACGCAAATTAATTGTGGTCGATTCTTTCACCCAAATTGGATCAACCCATCCTAAAGAAAACTTTGAATAGATATTATGATCACCGACATTAAACGATTGCATATCCAATTCACCAGCGCAGTTCCATGGATAAACACCATCATAGGAATAATCATCGTAGCAATAATAATCATCCAATCCCAAAATATGGCCCATCTCATGAATGAAAGTATGCGCGTCAATACCAGAAGGTGCTCCCACGCCACTATAACTATCATCCATAAACTTATAGCTTACCCACATATAATTATTAATAGTAGGTGCTAGCTTATTACCATCATTATCAGTGTATGAGCACCATGCCCAATAAACTGAATTATCGGATGTTGAAAAGTCATTTGAATAGCAAAAGATAACAGCATCTAAATAACCATCGCCATCTTGATCATATTCCTGCAGTTTGGAATAATTGGCAGAGGCTTTGTTATAGAATAGGTCACCAATATATTTTCCGGGATCATATGTTGTACTATTAGTATTATATCGTGTGTTGAATGATGAGGTCGACATACTCACCTCTAAAACACTATCGTATACTTCACCGGTAATATCAACCTTTCCATAACTGGATTGTGCAAAGAATGTCTTAACTGATTGCCAGTTGGTGTATTTGGCTTCGCCGAAGAACGCCAATTGTAAATTGGAAAGCATCGCGCTTGTCCAAGTTGGACCATCCGAAAAACGGACTGGCACCACCAATACCTTTTGCGTACCGGTTGATTGCATAGTATGCCATCCAATCGATTCATTGGTGTCACGAAGGGTATTGGTATATTCTTCCAAAAATTTTCCACTCTCTCCAGTAGTTGAAGATGGAGGCGTTACCACTGTCGATGATGGATTAGTTGTCGAAGAGTTTGGATCTTTAATTGACGACGATGGATCATCATATTTTGATGAGCTTCCATCCCCCCCATTATTGGAATTAGCAACACTATTTCCCGGCTTGAGGGTCAATGAACAAGAGCCTAGAAGTAGTGTTAGCAAAAATAATGAACAGATTTGTTTTTTCATAATGCGAATATACTCCTTTTAATAAAAATCTAATTTTATATTATTATATATAGCATATTTTAAAAGAGATGTACATTGAAATGATTCATTTTATTATATGGATTTGAGTCTTACTTTGCTGATAAATCATCAATACGATGTTGTTCTTTTAATTTCTTCCTTTTTAAGATAAAAAGAGCAATTGATAAGATTAAAGCGGAACAAAGGAATCCCATCGAATCTAGAATAACATCCGATATTGTGCCATATCGTCCCGGAACCATCGTTTGGATAAATTCCGTAAGAAAAGCAATGCCAATTCCTTGGAACAGATTCAAAACTATGGCAAGCCATTGCTGTTTTTTGGAGGAGAAAATCATGAAATAGAAAAAAGTCGAAAATAATCCCAAAACGAGGAAAGCTCCAAAATGACCTATATCCTTGCGCACTTTGCTTAAAAAACTACTAAGATCTTGAATCGCTTTTTGCGGACGAACTCGCAAAGTAATAGTCATTTCAATGGGTTCTGACATTCCATCATTACAGGTCATCGTGATGGTGGTCACACCGGCTTTAAACGGATTAATAGTGCCATCCGATCCGATTTTAGCGATCTTTTCATCGCTTGAAGAATAATGAACTTCAAAAAAAGATGTGCCTTCTAAGAAGTTCATATTTAATGACGCGGAGTGTCCGTTCATAAGGGTATACTCATCGCTTTTGGAATTATATTCCATTCCTTTTGTTATAAAGGGATGATCATAATCAAGCAGAATTCGATGATAGATAGTGATAACAAGATAATCCTCGGCACGCGATGAAAGCCCATCACGCAACGGAGCATTATCAAAAATAGAAATCGTTGCCTCTCCTATCTTTTTCGCTTTTAATCTACCATTTGGCTGAATCTCTAAAACATCATTATTATTGGATAAATAGCTGATTTCCGCTATTGTTGCATTATATGATAACGAGCTTTTTAAGCCAATTTCATCATTTAAATACATCGTGAGATGATGATCGACAATTGCGATATCTTCCCCTTTTAAATAATCAAAGGCTGTGGTATACAAGGATTCCCCATAAATATGGCTGATTGCTAATTTGATAATTTTCCGATCGTATACCTGACCATCCATTGATAAATCGAGAGATAATGTACCTTCGCCCTTCGATAGCGCCTTTAACAAAAAAGTATGAGAATCCGTTTTCTCAATTAAAAGACTGCCATTCATCTCAGAAGGAATGGTAATTTGATAATCACTATTTTCACTCGAATCGAGAATCGATAGAGTGAGGCTTTCTTGGACATTCATCGTCAATAACGTTAAATCCTTCACTTCATTATCAACCGCCACTTGAGATGAAAAAATAGCGACAATCGGTAGATAATCCTTATAGAAGAGACCTGATGAAGGATGATAGATGGAAAGAAAGATTTTCCCGCTGCTTTTAATAAGCAATTCCTCTTGCTGAACGATCGCCACCTGCTCATCACTTGAAATGAATGTTAAATCTTGATTTTGAGGAATCACCATTTCTTGATTCTTATAATACTTTACTTCTCCTAATAATGACCAAAGATCAATTCTTTCTTGATTCCTAATAATATATGGTTCATTGACATCGTATTCGATCGATAAAGCATCAATATCATCAATTCGGGGAAGCACATTAATTATCATTTCTTTTATGACACCATTGATTTCAACAGAAACTGTCGTAACCCCCTCTTTTAGGGCCGATATTATTCCATCATCAGCAGCGCTAATAAGATCTTCATCCTTACTTCGATAAACAGCATTCGAAGTATCGGCATATATAGGATCGGTCTTTGTGATTTCGATTTGCGCGGTTCTTCCAACCACTAATTCCATTTCTTCTTCCATCGTAAAATCATGCAGTAGTGGTTGTTTTTCCACGCGAACCTCAAAAGAACAGGAGATTGAAGGATAAGCTAAAGAAGAAACGAGAATAGTTGATACGCCTTCTTTTAATCCACGATAGCTATGACTATCCACTATTTCGACAACATCCTCGTTAGATGAGAATAATTCGACATCTAAAAAAGAGGCATTATTAGGAGAATAATCGATGGTGATGGCCTTGGTTTGTGTTTTATAGATGACATCATCTTGAACCGCTATAGAAGTAAGATGAGTTATCGCATGAGTGTCAACCAAAACTCGGAGATTCTTTTCGATATTTCCGACCTTCGTTGTAATCGTCGTTACCTCGTGATGGGAATAATTTAATGGAATAATAAGACCGTCATTATTGATCGATAAAAAGTTTTTGGGATTAATATCATACTCTATTTGCGCAAAGGTGGTATTAGAAGGTAAAAAAGCCGTAGACAAATAATAGTCAACCTCGCTATCGAGATAAAGAATATAATTTTCATTATCATCCATTTCGGCATTGATAGAACAAGTTATATCGTCTAGCTCCACATTAGACACCAATACTTCCATCGCATCAACTATTTCTTGATTATAATCATTTTGAGCCATAATCGTTACAAGGCCGGCCTTTAAAAAGGATATAAGTCCGGATGAGGAAACAGTGGCTACTTCTTTATTGGTCGATAAATAATTAGTCGCTTGATAGGTGACATTTTCGGGCAATGTTTCGACTTCCATTTGATAATTATCGCCCACTTGTGCTTCTTTAATCTTATTCTTGATAATAAGAGAAGTCGGTTCAATAGCGATGGTTTGATCACCACCGATATCATTAACAATATTAGCCAGAGCCCCGCCCACCTTATCACTATGATCGGAAGAGATTTGACCATTAAGACATGATTCAATAATAATGATGGCAACACAAAGAAAATAGCCTACGGCAACAAGTACTCGCCATATTTTATAACCTCTTTTCTTCACTTGCTCCTCTCCCCTATCTTAAGTAACTATTATACTATTAATTTAATTATATAATAAATTATCTAAATAATAATTCAATGAGAAAAAATAATCATTTTAGTAGCGTTCCCCTTCATCCATGGTAATCAAAAGATGATCAATTCGCGCCTCTTTAACACGTTCCATCCGCGGATAAATGGTCATATAAAATATTAATCCTAAAAGACAAGAGCCACCAACGATGATGATCATCCAATAAAATAGTCCTATTTCTTCAAAGGAATGGCCGATTCTAAACCATCCATGATCATAATAGTTCATAAAAAAATATGGAAAATACTTATCATTTCCTTCACTATTATTGAATACGACATTCAACGTATTACATACGAGAACAAAGGCTAGATAATATAAAGAAAAAGTGCCGCTCCAGAGAATACTTTTTTTCGATATCAAAGCGTGATTTTCCAATATAAGATAATTAATCAAAGAAACGATGGGAATGATGATATGCAAGCATAGGCTGGGAAAAGATAAAATCATATGCCACTCTCCCTTAGCTATTAAGATAGGTGTCAGAATAAAATTGTAAATCATGAAGGTCACGCTGATCGCGCAAATGGCAATCATTTCCATAACAGAAAATAGCTTTGGAAGGCGCTTGATACTTTGCTTATCAAGCAAAATATCGATTACCAAACGCACAATCGTCATTATCAATAAAAAAAAGACAGCTTTGAAGCGTGAACATTAGGTAGGGATTTTTGATAAAGGGATAGCTTTCATGGCTCTTAAGAATAATTGCGATGATTCCTAATTCGATAATCGTAAATTTCAAACTATAGCTAATTGTTTTTTTCATAAATATTCCTCAATTTTAGAATGTGAACAATTGTCGAATTTATTTATCGTTTTTGCTTTCTTTTAGTGCATGAGCGGCTTTTGAAGGGACATTGATAATATTTATCGCAATATCGGCAATTAATGCTCGAGCTTTTGAAGCAATATATTATCGCCCGAGCCAAAGCTATAGCTAACAATGATAGCAATACATAATCGCTCCATCTCATATTATTAAAAGTCCTATCTGATAGATTACCAAAGATATAAAATAGGCCAAGCCCGTTTGGCCCATCATATACAATATGGTCCATTTGGTAGAATGCAATTCTTGACGTATGGTCGCAAAAGTAGCAATACATGGCATATAAAGCAGAATAAAAACCAATAATGATAATCCTTGAAGAGATGTATAAGTCGATGGTAAAACGACTGATAGATTCCCTCCTATCAGCACCTCTAAGCTCGAAACCACTGCTTCTTTCGCACTTAAGCCCGCCATTAAAGCGGAAACCAACCGCCAATCGTTTAAGCCCAGTGGTTTAAAAAGAGGGGCAATACGGGCCGCTACTATTCCTAAAATCGATTGCGAATTATCACTCACATAATTAAATCGCCAATCAAAGCTTTGCAAAAACCAAATAACCACGGTCGCGATAAAGATGACACTGAAGGCTTTTTTGATAAAATCCTGTGCCTTCTCTTTCATTAACAAAAACGTGGATTTTAAGCTCGGCATTCGATAAGATGGCAGTTCTAAAATAAAAGAGGTGGACTTTTCTTTTTTTATGGCCTGAAAAAGGGCTAAAAGGAAGATGCTCATAGCAATACCCGTTATATATAATAAAATCATCACCCATACGGAATTAGCGCCAAAAAAAGCGGATGTGAGAACCGAATAAATTGGGAGCTTAGCGCTACAAGACATGAAAGGAATCGCAAATATTGTTAACATCTTATCTCGCTTTGATGTTAACGTTCGCGTAGCCATAACTGCAGGAACCGAGCAACCAAAGCCGATAAGAAGCGGCACGAAGCTACGGCCCGATAATCCGATTCTCTGAAGAGGCTTATCCATGATAAAGGCGATACGCGCCATATAGCCTGAATCTTCAAGCAAAGATAAAAAGAAAAATAACACGACAATGGTGGGAAGAAACGCTAATACTGAATTAATACCATTTAAAATTCCGTCGACAATCAGACTTCTCATAGCATCATTGATTCGAAAGGATATGAAAAGGCTATCGATGCCTTGAACAATAAAATGAAGGAAAGAATCAAACCATTGTGAAAGATAATAGCCGATGAGCCCAAAAGAAAGATAAAAAACTAACCCCATTATAAGAATGAAAAGCGGAAATGCCAGCCATTTATTGGTCAAAAGGCAATCGATTCGCTTCGATAATAGCTGCTCTTTGGTCAACGTATTTGTTCTTAAAACAATATCGTTGGTGATTTCCTCAATAAAATCGTAGCGAACTATAGCCAAAGTAGCTTGCCGATCTAGGCCCGTTTCTTTTTCCATTTTAAGAATTATATCGCCCAATGATCGCTTTTCACTATCGGATAGTTGAAGTTGCTTCTCGAGAATTTCATCCCCTTCAATTAAACGTGTGGAGGCATATTGAAGAGGGTAATCCGCCATTAAGCAACGTTTCTTGATCAAATTCATCGTCGCATGAATGGCTCGATTAGTCGCCTTAGATGAAAAATAAAAATTCCTTTTTGAAGGAAGAGAATGCTCATTACCGATCCTTTCAATATGAGAAACCAGATCCGTAATGCCCTCATCCTTGATAGCCGATAGCGAAACCACTTGGACACCAATCTTTTTTTCAAAGGCTTTTATATCGATCGAATTACCGGAATTCCGGACTTCATCTATCATATTTAACGCTAGTAGCATCGGAAGACCTAATTCCATTAATTGAAGCGACAAATAGAGGCTTCTTTCGATATTGGTGGCATCGATGATATTGACAATAAGATCCGGCTTTTCATTAACGATGTAATCGCGAGCAATTATTTCCTCATGAGAATACGGAGACAAGGAATAGATTCCCGGTAAATCGACTATTGCAATGCTCTGATTCTGTTTTAAAAATCCCACCTTGACGTCGACTGTCACTCCTGGAAAATTACCGACATGTTGATGAGCACCGGTCAAAGCATTAAAAAGCGTCGTCTTGCCACAATTTTGATTACCGACTAACGCAACTTTCATCATTTAACCTCAATCATGATCATCTCCGCATCACTCATGCGAATTGAGAGATAGAAATTACGAATTTGGATTTGAATAGGGTCGCCAAAAGGGGCTTTTTTTATCATCCTAAGCGATGTCCCGGGAATGATTCCCATTTCTAAAAGACGATGTCGAGTGCTCCCCGTCCCCAATACCGCTTGAATGACACCCTCTTGTCCTATTTTCATCTCCGATGCTTTCATAGATTATTCATACCTCTTTAGTGCTCTTCTAGATAGATTGGAATTCCCGCTATCTTATGTTTAAATCTATGCGTAAAGATGGACATTATATGAGAATATATTTGGTTTGCTTCCCATAAAAAAAGATCAGAGATTAGCACTGATCCTTTCTTTATAAATTATAAAAGCTTGTAATCGATGATTGTCTTTTCACTTTCTTCATCAAAAAGGCACATATGAGTGAGATCGATCGAGATATAAAGCTCTTCATTTAACTCGATTTTAGCATCGGGATTGGTCGATAAAATGATGTCATTTTCTTGACCCGCCATACGAGTATATAACAAAGTGTCATCTCCTAACTGTTCGGCAATGACCGCGGTAACCGCGATTCTATTTTTCTCATCATAGCCTAAATCGAATTGTGATTTGATCGCCTTTGGTCTAATCCCCAAAATCACTTCTTGATCAATAAAGCTCATATCAACGGCCTTTTGGATATTTTTAGGAATCATCAGCGTAAAATGATCCGAGGACAAATAGAGATTATTTCTCTTCTTGCTCAGCTTCAATTTAATAAAATTCATTTGTGGTGAACCAATAAAAGAGGCGACAAAAAGATTTAAGGGATGATTAAATAATTCGGTAGGTGAAGCCACCTGTTGAATAACACCTAACTTCATAACGACGATTTTGCTTCCCATGGTCATCGCTTCCACTTGATCATGAGTAACGTAAATAAAGGTCTTCTGCAATTCTTTGTGAAGCTTAGATATTTCCGAACGCATCTGTGATCGCATCTTAGCATCCAAATTGCTTAAGGGCTCATCTAAAAGGAAACAGCGTGGATTACGAATGATGGCCCTTCCGAGCGCTACTCGTTGTCTTTGGCCTCCAGATAAGAATTTAGGCTTACGATCTAAATATTCGCTTAGGCCTATTTTACTGGCAACCTCTTCGATGCGCTTATTGATTTCGGCTTTTCGCTCTTTGCGATATTTAAAGTCAAATTTTTTCTTCCAAGGAATCTTTTCAATTAAGAGTGGGAAGCCGATATTTGTACGCACCGTATAATGGGGGTAAAGAGCATAATTCTGGAATACCATCGCAATATTGCGGTCTTTGGATTCCTTATTATTGGAAAGAACACCATCAATATATAATTCACCTGATGTTATCTCCTCAAGGCCCGCAATCATCCTTAAGACGGTCGATTTTCCGCATCCTGATGGTCCGACAAAGACCACAAATTCTTTATCATCGATTTCTAGATTAAAATCCTTTACGGCTTCATGGCCATTGGGATATACCTTTCCTAAGTGGCGAATAACAATCCCTTGCGCGGCGATATCGATAATCTCGGTCAATTTGCTGATAGGATAATCGGTAAGAGAAAATTTTGCTGCATCGCCAATACCGACGGTTTTAATGCCGGCAAGATGTCCTGCTTGAATTCCGGCAACGGCATCCTCGACCACTAAAACTTCTTCTTTCGCCAACGCGAGAAGGCTTTGCGCTTTTAAATATACTTCGGGATCAGGTTTCGATTTAGTAATCATATTTCCATCAACCACGACATCAAAATAATCCAATAATCCTGTCTTCTCTAAGATAAAACGGGTATTTTTACTTACCGATCCAATCGCTAGGAGAATCTCAGATTTTTTCAAATATTTTAATAATTCGCGTGTTTCATTATCGATGGATTCCGGGCTTAGTTGCGATAATAATTCGCGATAGTACTCATTCTTTTGATTGCATAATGACTCCATTTCTTCTTTGGTATACTTTTTTGAAGCCTTTTCCAAGATGATTTTTAATGAATCCATGCGCGAAACACCGCGCAAGCGATTATTAATCTCTTCATTAAATTCAATGCCTTCCTCATCTGCGATTCTTTTCCAAGCCTGATAATGGAATTGATCAGTAAAAACTAAGACACCATCTAGATCGAATATAATTCCTTTAATCATTGATTAAAACCTCCTTTATGGTCACATTATTTGGTTGAATAGTAGCTTCCTTTAAAACACTCTTTTCAAAATACCGAAAACGAATACTAGCAATATGCTCTGGTAAATGAGGCGTAAAAGTATATTGATTATCGATAAAGCGCATTCCCGCAAAGCCATTGATTAAGGAAAGATACGCTCCTCCACTGCTGGCCGGATGAGTGCCACCGATATATATTCCGCCGGCAAACATTTTTTGATCTGTTCCTAAATCGATAGCCGCTGATTTCATGAACATTTTATAGGCTTCCTCCGTGTAACCGATATGACTGGCACACTGAGAATACATGCTTCTTGATAGGCTAGATCCATGCTCCGTATATTTATCATAAAAGTCATAATTGCTCTTCATTTCCAAAAGAGAGAATCGCGATGATAAAAGACATAGCATGGAAATAACATCCGCCTGCTTGATAACTCTCGTGGAAGTAGCCACACCATTTTCCGATCCCCAATACTCTTTATCGTTTTTAACGCGTTTCTTCACTTCCTCAACGATAACATCCTCTAAAGCAAAATAACCTTTAAATTGCTCGAAAACATGATTATCATCGGGAAGAGGTAAAAAGAGCTTCTTTTTAAAGTCGGATACTTTTTGAATCATCGCATCTTGATCTTTAAATTGAGGGGCATATTTTAAATAGATACCTAAAGCATGATCGCACATATATGAGGTAAAAGCATTATCATCAATTCGTTCGTGATATTCATCCGGTCCGATTACATCATCGATGTGATAATAACCATCATCATGGTAAGTCGCATATGACATGATAAATAGGGCGACTTGCGTGATGATTTCAAAGCCCCCTTCATTCAATAGTGAATAGTCTTGAATTCGCGTTACATAATCATCAATCGCATAAACGATATCAGGGGAAATATGAATTTGCTTCTCATTAAAATACGTCCGGATAGGCTTATGATTCACGGGATCACAGACATTATATTTCGAGCAAGCCTCTAAGCCACTATCCTGCGATTCCCAAGCATAAAAGGCTCCTTCATAGCCTAGTTCCTTCGCTTTGGCTTTGGCTCCCTCTAAGGTTTGAATTCGATATTCTAAAATTCTTCGGGCGATAAGTGGATTCACCATCATGAAAAATGGAAAAATAAAGATCTCCGCATCCCAAAAAATGGCCCCCTTATAGGTTTGGCCACTCACTCCTCGAGCAGGAATCGAATGGGCATATTTTTCATTTCCCAAGATGAGAAGATGATAAATCGAATACCGGATATTAAATTGGGCGGCAGGATCACCCTCAATTTGCACATCGCTCACGGACCATTTTCTTTGAAAAGCAGTCTGCGATGCTAAAAACAACTCATCAAATTTATCACTCTGCACCGCCCTTTGCAGCCATTGCGATACTTCATTATTATATGATCTCTCATATATCTGCGCATAGATTTTGATTGCAAAGGTTTCACCTTTCGCCATCGGTAAACGAAGATGATAAAGGCCATTTTCCATTTCTAAATCACCTTGATCGGAAAAGTCATAATAAACATCCATATACAGATGCTTGTTCTCATTGCTTATTCCGTGAAAGGTCGTTTTATGACCATTGGTAATTCTCTTTTGCGATTGAAAATGGGGGCCATTAATTTCATAGATATCGATATCTAATCCAAATAAAAGATCAATATTAACATCTTCCTTGGCCACCAATTGATATTCCTCCAAAAGAAGATTGTCATTTGTTTGAGAAATCGTGCGTCTCGAGCTTATTTCTAAATCCTGGAAAACCGTTTTTCTAAGAAAGCTCTCATTTTGCAAATCGAGAGTAATAAGATGACTCTTAGGTGTTGCTTCCAAGCAATTATGGTGCTTTTCGATAATATAAAAAGGATTCGGGACATTTATCGATTCCCGCCAGCAATCATGATATTGATCATAGAAGCCAACAATATTTAAACCCACAAAATGCTTTTTATTGTATTCTTCTAAGGTTCCACGATATCCTAAATGGCCGTTTCCTAAAAGGAACATATTCCCATAGGAAATGACATTTTCTTCCTTAAAATCTCTTTTTGATAACAAAAACTCTTTCATTCTTTCATACCTGCACTAACGTTGTTATTCATAATTTGCTTTTGGAAAACAATAAACATAATCAATTGAGGAACAATTGAAAATAAGATCGCCACTAATAATAAGGGCGTTGTGACATTCGAGTTCGAATTTTGAAGATTAAAAATCGCCACCATCAATGTCGAATATGAATCTCCACCAAAGCCATTCAGAATCAAATATGGCAAAAGAAAATCAGAATAAGCAGCGGTCATCGTAAAAATGGCAACGACTCCTAAAATAGGCTTTGAAAGAGGAATAATAATCTTCAAGAATATACGGAAATCACTTAAACCATCCATCCGCGCTGCTTCAGTAAGAGAAGTAGGAATCTTCTCAAAATAATCTTTTAGAAGCATATAATAATAGGCATTGGAACCAAATCCTAAAGTCACGGTAATAAAATGAATCGGAGTTTGTCCCGTGATACCTAAATTATTATAGATATTGATAATCATCTGATATAGGGGCACGATGCTCAAGATTCCCGGAATCATGTAAGCCGAAAAAATCGCGTAGTGTAAAATTTTATAGCCTTTTGGCTTTAAAACACCGGTAACATATGCCATCAAGCCATTGAACACCAATGAAAAGATTACCGCCAAAATGACCACAATAATCGTCGTCAAATAGTAATTAGCTAAGCCAAAATCGGTAAATAGGCGGACAATGTTATCAAATTCCCAGGGATGTGGGAAAAAGGGAGCATTCGGGTCATTAAATTGGCTCACCGGCTTCAAGGAGTTGACAATAAGCCAAAAAATCGGAAAAACGGCAATAAACGCCATGAGGGTTAAAAATACGATGGTCACGAAATAGAAGATCCGATTAACGGGATTTCGATAATCCATGAAGTTTAAAATACCACTTGTTTTATCGTGCATGATTGATGTTTTTTTACGCTTTGCCATTTTTACTTCACCGCCTTTCTTTCATCGCGGTTGATGAGTCTCACAATGCCATAATAAAGCAATGTAAAAACGATGATAATCAAAGTCAAAATTACCCCGGCCGCGGCGCCCATGGGAATCTTAAATTCGGTGACGCCAAGCTGATAGGCATAGAGCATCAATGAATATGATGCATTATTGGGGCCACCACCGGAAATAATCCACGGCTCATAGAAGACCTGGAATACGGAAATAATTTGCAAAACAAATAATGTAATCAAGGTTCCCTTCATTTGCGGAATTGTAATCTTGAAAAAGCGTTGCCAAAAAGATGCACCATCCATTCGGCTCGCCTCATATAACGAATCGTCGATTTGTTGAAAATTTGATAAATAGATAAGCGAAGTCGATCCGGCTCCCCGCCAAGTCATTGCCACGACAATTAAGGGAATGACCAAATCCACGTCGGATGTTAACAGTGATTCTTGACCACCAAAATGCTTGATGATGGCATTGATAAAAGAAACATCCGGATCAAAAAAGAATTTAAAAAGCGTGACCACCGCGACACCGCTTAGCATGCATGGAAAATATATTAAAACACGATAGACGGCTTTCGCATGGAATAGCTCCGATAAGAAAAATCCGATAAAAAACGGAATGAAAAATCCGATAATCAATGAATAAAATATATATTTGAAAGTATTTTTCAAAGCAGCAATAAATACTTCATCGCGAAAAAGAGCCTGATAGTTACTAAATCCCGCAAAGCCACTATAATGGTTGTCAATCGAAAATGAATAGGTAATATTTTGAATTAATGGAATCCACACATAAAAAGCAAATATCGCAATGCTAGGTACCGCGATAAGCCATGCCAAAACATTCTTTTTTAATGCTTGCTTTCTCTTGCTGATTGTTTTTGTTTCTTTAATAATCATAATTCTTACTTCACTTTTGACATATAGTTATTATTAAAAGTTGCTTCGGCGGTTGTTAAAATAGCGCGAATATTAGCGGTGTCGGGATTAACTAAAACCTGTTGAATGCAGTTATCAAGAACCTTATAAAGCTCTTGAGCATAATAGGGCTCTTCAATATGCTTATTATCGCTTATCGTATTGAAGAAGGGCTCATAATCAGGCATATTGATATTTATATATTCCTTTTCAATTGCGTTAGCAAGATCCAGATATTCTGCGTTTTTCCAAGGCTTAATGGTTGGTAGAATAGGTTGATTCTTAGCGATAGCCACTTCATTACCATCGATCATGGCTTGACGTTGAATATCCGAAGCTAAAGGACTTCGACCACAATACTCTAAAAAACGCAGTGCTCCTTCAACCTGTTCATCCGTCGCATAATAAGGAAAAACAAAGGGCGTACCACCATATAAAGAATAATGATGAACCCCATCGCCGGTCGGCATTGGTACAAAGGCTAAATTATCCATATCTACTTTCCCAAGATTTTTCGCATTTTGTAAAACGTCGCTTCCCACAAAGGCCATAGCTACTTGACTTCCGATCTTCGAATGCCAATCATCATAATAAATAGTATTATTCTTTAGCAAAAGACCTTCGCTTTTCATCTTCTGAATCCAAGATAAAACGCTTATAGTCGCGTCGCTTGTCAAATTAGCCCTCCATTGGCCATTGACCTCTTCTTCAATAACTCCGCCATAATTCCAAACAAAATTGGTAAATTGCCATCCACCATTCTTATTGGCGGTCAAAAGTAGAATCCCCTTTGTCGTATCATCGGCTTCCGAAATAACCTGCGAAATCTCATAAATTTCTTCAAAGGTGGTTGGATAAGCTGGTGTTCCATCCTCATTAAAAATGGAATAATTACCGCTCGCGTCAGTTGGTAATAGCCCAAAGTCACCTAAAATCTTTTTATTGATCAGCAATCCTAAGCCATAGCCATCACGTGGTACACCATAGACCTTCCCATCAAATGTGAGAGTTTGTCGCATCTCATCGTCCATTTTGTCAAGCCAGCCTAGACTTTGTAGCTGCTCATCACAGGCTCTGATATAACCATTGCTCACCAAGGAAGATGGTTCGGTGAACCAGGTTTGAAAAACGGTCGGTAAAGTCTCAGCCTCCGCTTTTGTAACTACCGTTTCGGGCGAATATGTATAAGGATCGCCTACTAATTTGTATTGAGGATAATCCTCTTCGAAGGCATCTCGCCATTTTTCATACATTGCAACATCTTTACGATCCGAATTTGTGGGCCAAAAACCGACACGAATAACAATACGATCATCGTTTGTGTTTCCAAAACAACCGCTTAAGGTAATTGCTGTACCAATAATCAAGGATAAATTAAATAAACTTTGTTTTTTATTCATACTTATAATCCCCTTTCTTTTTTTCCTAACCTATTAAATCTTGCTAGAAAATTTAATAGGTTAGAAACTTGGGGGAAAATCCCCCAAGAATCTAAATAAAGTTCAACACCAAATTTTTTTATGCATTCGGAGTGGCCATCGGTGGAACCGCACCCATGATCGTTTCAATCGTGCGAGTATTTTGTTGTAACTGCACAGCGGTCACAGTAATAGTTCCGGGATTGCCCCAATCGCCTAAAGTCAAAATCATATTGGTAAATAAATTAGTAACACCTGATTCCGCTAAATCGATGACAATATCCACGCCTTCCGTTGGAACCACATAAGTGGAATCGATAGCTTGGCCATCAACATACATTTTCAAAGCGCCACTATTAGCAAACGCAGTATAATCTTCATTTTCAGCAAATGTCAGTCTAAATGATTCTAAATTGGCTTGACCATCACCTCTTAGACTTAATTTGATCTTGCTTTCGCCTAGATTATATCCTAAATATGTATAAGCATGAGCAGGTGCTGAGCCCACTAATGGGAATGCTAATTCCTTCAATTCCGCATTAGCCGCATCAATCCATACCATAGTGTCCTCTGGTAAAAGACGATTGACCGCTTTGATATTCATATAGGATTTAGCCCAGCTACCGAAGCAAAGAGTCATTTCTGCCTCTAAATTGGTCCAACCACTTTCAACCAAATCGATAACTAAGGTTGTTTCTTCAGCCGGCATAACATAACTAGCATCGACCAATGCTCCACCAACATACATCTTCAAAAGTCCAGCATTCGCAAAAACAATTGGGTTGGAAGCGGCATCAGTTGATTCCATACGGAATGACGCTAAATCCGTTTGGCCATCACCTTCGGCCACGATTTGAACATAGCGACTTCCGCCGATATGTCCGATGGACATCCAAGCATATTCAAAGCCTCCATCGTTTGCGGCAGTATCAATAAGCTTTGCTGTTTCGCCATCGAATGATACTGGTGTTAAGGCATCAATATCATCGACGCCATTGCAGAAGAAGATTGTATCGATGGAAACCACGCCGGTGCCTGAATAGTAGATAACCATTAAATCACGAGCGACTTGATTGATGAGTTTTAAATCAATAACATACCAGGTAAAGCCATTCGCGTCATGGTAATTATTTAAATCACTATTGGAAGGTAGACCTTGTCCGGCCATCCAATCATTGAACCATAGTGTATCGGTGCCATAGCCGATTCTTAGACCACCGAGATCAGCGCCTTCTTCGGCTTTTAATGAAACCACCATGTAATGTTGATTGCCAACGCTAACCTTGGATCCTTCATCAATTTTGACATAATCAGTGGTCATGTTGCGGGCGTCGATCACAGCAGCACCATCCTTAACTGAAATATAATCAGTCATCGATGCATCAGTGTAAGCCCAATTCAAACCGGCTTCCGTCACGATTGCGTTCGTAGATCCGGTTTCATAGCTCGTATCAAATCTATTTTGTGTACGATTGAAATCATCAAAAACAACCGCATTTTTAGTATCCAAAACCGGATATGTCTTTGTAGCCTCAGGAACCTCCATATTGGTCATGAATACTTTGCTTAACGAAACTTCATTAGTAAAGCTAACCTTAAAGCCTTTAAGATTTTCTTTATTAATTCCCGAGTTTTCGAGATTGATAACATACGAACCATAGCATCCGTTTACTGGATCGACAACAGCATTGTTTTCATCATCCTTGAGGCTCTCAAAAGCCACAGCGGTTCCTACGGTGCTTGTATAAACAGGAGTTAAAGACATATCTTTTCCTGCGGCCGTTAATGATAAAACGACATTATCAAATTCCGAAATATCTTCATCCGTTGTGACTTCATAGGATCCATCGGTACCATAAACCGATTTCTGCATGATATAACCGGTTGAATCACACCACCAAATTCCGTCATTGGCGGTATTGGTCTTCACATGATTGAAATCTTCAAAAACGGTTTTAGTAGCGCCTTTATAGCCATATACTTCTTCAATATCGATAACCGCATGGACATCACCCCGCGCCATCAAATGGAAACCGATAATTTTACTGGTGACTAATACCCCTGTATCTTGGTTATCGGCGCCCGTTGTATATTTCTCGTTTCCATCAAGAGTCATGGCCGGAGAGATTCTTAACTCGCTATATTCAGAGGTTAATTCACTATTCTCATCGCCATCACTATTTAGTGTTTCGCCGACATTAACTTCAAAGACATTATAAGCATCATCGCCTCGTAGTCCTAACACTAAATCCGATAATTTTAATTTTCCCTTCACTAACCGGATTCGGAAGCCGATTTCATCATAGGCATTCACATCATCTTTTCGCGCTTGCTTGTAAATCGACTTGTCACTGGTGGATGGGAAATTATCGACATCCGAGCTCTCTAATGAAACTCTTAAAGTATTGGTTTTAAGTTGACGCGCCTCACCATTAACACTACCTTTCAAAGTTTCAGAAGAGAAATCATCAATCATCACATCATAATTGCTATCAAATTCTCTTGTTCTTGCCCCACTATTTAATTCTTTATAATATGTGGGCATTGTCTCAACTACAACAGGATCACCACTAGAAATAGGTGGAGTGGTCGAAGATGGTGGAGGAGTCGGTACTGTTGAACTAACAGGATTATCCTTTGGACCACATGCGCCTAAAGCTAGCGTTAATAGCATTGTTGCACTGAGTGTCACTATTTTCTTTTTCATGTTTTTCTCCTTTTCTTTATTTATTATTTTCCATATACGCTTACCTCGGCTAACTGCGCGCCATAACCTCCGGCAGCGGAATTGGAATTAATAATCAATTTAATATATCGGGCCTGGGTGCCCTCGGCAAAATTAAGCATCACACGGTTCCCTGTCTGTGGATCAAATAAGTAATCTTGAGCCTCAAAAACTGTCGTAAACGAAATGTTATTATCATACGCTCGATTATCGCTGCTCACCAATACTTCAATGTTTTGAATACGAGCATCCCACATCAATGAAGGGTTCAAGCTTAGAAGCATTACCTGAAGATCGTAAACATCTTCTAAATCAATAACGATATGGGCTGGTAAGGTTTTAGACTCGTAATACGATGTTCCATCAACTTGTCCATCGACAATGTTATTGACCGGATATACATCGTTATGCTCAGTCGAATCGACAATAGCTTTACCAAACGACAACGAAGGAGCATAGAGTTCAATTTCCGCAATTTTATAGGAGCTTGGCGAGGTCATCCCCGGTTGATTGAATAATCTCAGCTGAATAGCACGATACTCTTGCGTTGAAATATTGATATCGATCACATTGCCATTAGCCGGGCTTAAGGTATATTTATTGGTATTTAAGACACGAACATACTTTTCGCCATTAGCCTTGATGGCAAATACGGAAATGGAATAGGTATACTTAAATTCATTTGTCGTAACACCTTTGACGCGCACAACACCAATTTGATGCGTGTCATCTCCAAACTCAATGGATATCGCTGCAAACTCATCTTCTTCGTTTTTCCATGTATCGGTTTCGTAATAGGTATTGCTATCGCCATCAAACGCCAGCTGCGCATCGTGACCACTAGCCACAAATTTTCCGCTTCCATCGTCGGAAGGAGATGTTGGCTTAATCCCCGTTCCATGTGAAGAATTAGAAACATAAGTGGAAGTATCAAGCTTCGAGCCAATAAAGGTCGCATCACCTTTTAAGAAGGCAAACTCAGGCACTAGCAATCCTTCCTGTTGAATGTTTTCTTTCACCTCGACTGTCACATGATTATTAGTCAAATCAAGTCGATATGGAAGAGTTTTAATAGCCCCTAAAATATCGTTAAGAGCCTTGGTTTTTTGTATTTGTACATTGCTAACATAATTATTCTTAATGAGATCTAAATCTTTTTCATTATTAATGGCCTTGCCGGCATAATCAATATCTCTGATGGTGACATCCTTGATAGCCGAATTATTGGATTCTCCGTTGATGCGAGAAACAATCGTCTCGGCAATCGAATAAATCTTCACATCGCTGATAGTAACACCTTCAACGCTACCTCTTTCACCACTGGAATTGGTCCACTCAGGAGAATACGCGATGGTCATATCAATGAAGAAATCATTTTCGCCGTCATCACGTACATCGCCAAGCATCTGTCCATCTTCAATCGTGATGTTTTCATAATGAACATTGGTGATATGAGCATCATCACAGTTATGAAGGGAAATCGCCGGTTTATGGAAATTATGAATAACTGTGATGTTTTTAAAGGTGATATTATCCATGGTGGGACCATATGTTTCATAGCCAACCTCCATCGATTGGGCTAAATCTGTCCATACATTTACACCATCGAAGGTGACATTCGAAGTCGAACCACGATCAACGTTTTTTACGACTAAAGAATCATCCCAAGTACGAACAAACCCACCCTTGACAGTCACATCCTTACATGACTGAACAGAGATGCCATCACCATTACCACGTGCAGTAATAATTTTAATATTTTCGATGGTAATATTTTCCGATTTATAAAGGGCTATACACCAACCCGCAGGGTCCAAGAAGGTCAATCCTTCAAGAAGGACATTTTTACAGGTCCGAAGCTCTACTGGAATCGTGTACTCATTATCGCCCGTGCGATCAAAAATAGCGCCGGAGATGATTCCACGTCCGCGAATTTTAATGTTTTCGAATCCTTCGGCTCTTATTTGTCCGTAAACATATGCTCCACCCGCCAAATAAATGGTCGAATTGGATTTAACAGGAATCGCACCGGATTCATATACTCCGGGTCCAATATAGATAATGCTATCATCCTTATCGGCATCCGCCTGCGTTAAAGGATTTTCCTCTAATGGGTTCGCAAAAAGATGAATAACATTTTCGGAATCATCATTATATTCGACAACATAATTATCGTTATACTCCAAATCAAAGGAAATGGTGTTTCCTTTAATCGTCGGGGCAATACCATAAACTAGTGGCGAAATCTTTGCACTTTGAATGCTGTCAACATTATTGACTTGTATATCAATATGAATACGCCCTTCAAAGTCAAAAACGACCACCGGATTAGTTGCTTCCGAATACGCAAATGTAAATTTACGTCCATGGTTAACACGCGTTTCATAAACGAAGGCCTCGCGGTTTTCTATTTTCACATTAACCTTAGATGAAGAATCCATGAATTGCGGACCATCATATAAAACTAATTTAGATTCAGACACGACTTTTTCGTTCGAAACTATAAAATTACGTTCATCATAGTAATTGTCCTTATCATTAGGCTTATCAGTTGTTGGTCCACAAGCCGATAAAACTAACATTGACATAAAGATAAGATTTTTAAATATTCCTTTTTTAATACTCATAAAATTCTCACTTTCCTAATTAAATTATCTATAATTATTTTAAAAATGTAAACGCTTTCTTTTTAAATGTTAAACGTTTAACTAAATTAATAAGTATTATATACTTATTAATAGAAAATAACTTTTTTTAAAAAAAATTTTTTTAACCAATTTTTAACATACATTTCTTATC
This sequence comes from uncultured Coprobacillus sp., assembly GCA_964583155.1. GTDB lineage: Bacteria > Bacillota_I > Bacilli_A > RFN20 > CAG-826 > CAG-826. The sequence continues at coordinate 26,449 of CAZOUY010000006.1, read as the reverse complement.
CAAAATTAAGGCCATGAACATATTCATTGACTACCAGCTTCTTATAATTCTCAGTCAATTTCTCATCATTGATATAAACATTTGAGAAAGTAACATCATTAATTTCGTGGAGCGTTTTTTCAAAACCGCTTCTTTCCTCCTGGCAGCCTTGAATTTTAATCTCAAGTTCACCATTTGTGAATAAAACATGAATGTTATCAAAAACAATTGTGCTTATCGATCCTAATTCCGTGGTGGTATGATTGGTGGACCATGTTGCCGAAAAGAGTGTGCTTAATTCAAACAAAACAGGTGTGCCATCACCATTCCCCATAGAGGCATCCTCGATAATAATGTTTTGATACTTCACATTTGTGACATCAGCATTATTGCCATTATGGATTGAAATAGCCGGTTTATGATAATTATGAAGAATTGTGATATTAGTAAAATTGATATTATCCATCACTTTTCCGATGGTTTCAAATCCTATTTCCATCGATTGCGCAAGATCGGTCCAAATCAAACAATGGTCAAAATATATATTTCTAGTTGTTCCTTGAATATTGCGATTATCCCATCGTAAATAATTTTTCACCACTAGCGAATCATCCCATGATCTTACGAAGCAGCGATTAACATTGACATCTTGGCACGATTGAAGCGAAATTCCATCGCCATTTGAACGCGAAGATATAATTTTGACATCATCAATGGTGACATTGTTGCAAAAATAAACATTCAGCGTCCAACCCGCAGGATCTAGAAAACTCAATCCCTGAATCTCCACATATTGGCAGAAATTAAAATCGAGCGGAATTTGTCTTTCACCGGTAGTAGCGTTTCTCGTAAAGGATTGGCCATCGACAATTCCGCCACCGATTAAACGGATATTGCTGGCATTATTCGCCACAAAGGAGCCTTGAATAATTGCTCCATAATCGACAAAAACCGTTTGGTTGGAAGAAATATTGATATTGTTTTGCGCATTGATGCGATTATCGTTTTGATGATTGTGGATTCCCGGCCCAAAATATATCGTATTATCGGGGTTAACATCATCATACATATCATACTCATCGACAAAGAGATGCAAAGTCCGATTCAAACGGAATTCAATGGTATACTGCCCACTTTTTTCGATAGTAAAAACAATCAATCGTTTCTCTTCATCAATTTCGGAAGATACATTGCTTGCTAATGGTCGAATGGTAATACCATGTTTCAAAGCAAAATTCGTGGCTAACACCAAAGTGACCGGTCCCTTTTTGCGAATAATACCCACCGTATTATCGATGCGACCATTCGCCTCGGGTGACCACACATGGTTGCTATTGACTTTGATATTATATAAAGGAATGTTTTCTCCATCAGCGTATAATCGCAAATGATTAGAAAGGGGAATTTCTGATGGTATATCGCTAAAAAATACTTGACTACTTCCATCCTCACCCACCGGTATTTTGTAATCGGTATCTGGTAAAATATAGAAATTTTGATCATCTCTTTCGTAGGTTTGATTGGCGATCGAAGAAATAAATGAACTATTTTCGGAAACGTTAATATCGCACGATGTGCCCAAAAACAAAGTCAGCAATATGAGCCATAGTCTGCTCGTTTTATTCATGTTTGATCACCACCGGTTGCGATGAAATTTCCACTAAAGAATCATAAATTTTGACTTTTATTGAACGATTACCATCCGCTATTACCGTCATCTTATCATGATAGACTTCGACCTTTATATTAACCCCTTGATAATTAATTTTAAATGAATATGATTTCCATTTATAAGGTATGACCGGAGCTATTTTGAGAATGTCACCATCCGTTCTCACTCCACCAAAGCCGTAGACAATATTAAGCCAAGCCGCGGAAATAGATGTTGTGTGAAGTCCTTCATGTGTATTGCGGTTATAATCATCTAAATCAAGGCGCGTCGCAAATCCAAAGAAATCTAAGGCTTCATCGATTTTTCCCAATTCCGCCGCAAGAATCGAATGAATTGATGGAGATAAGCTTGATTCATGAATGCATCGTGGCTCATAAAACTCATAATTAGCCTTCTTCTGCTCTAAAGAAAATGATTGATTGAATAAATATAAAAACATTAAAACATCGGGTTGTTTGATCATATCATTTCGATAAATACGATCATATGACCAATGACTGTATAAAGGGAAATCCTCTACCGGAATATCATGAATATTTATATGGGGCAGATGGAAATAGCCTTCATGTTGCTCAAAAAGATGAGTTTTCTCATCATATAAAATAATCATCTTCTGAGCAGCTTCTTCTATCTTTTTAAAGAATGATTCATCGATACCGCATTTTTTCAATATCTCACGCGATTGATATTTATGATGCACTTCAAGAGTGTATTCAAAAGTGCGCTTTGCCATGTAATTAGTGTAGGTATTATTATTGACCATCATTTGGAATTCATCCGGTCCCATAACACAATAAAATCCAAATCCGCTATGATCACTATTATAGCTTCCTCGTGATAATAAAAACTTCGATATTTCAACGAGCATTTCATAGCCATAATCCTTTAGAAATTGTTCATCATGGCTGATTTGATAATAATGATAGATGGCATAGGCTACTCCTGTTGATGGTTGGAATTGCAATGAAGCGTGCTGCCACAGGTTACATGCCTCTTCTCCATTTAAGGTTGCAATGGGATAACATGCGCCTTCACAATCCAACATTTCCGCTCTCTTTTTGGCCTCCGCTAATGTATGATAACGATATAGTAAGAGATTGCGGCCGGCGTTAATATTATTTAATAAATAATAGGACAAGCAATAGGTTTCTGTATCCCAAAACGTGTGGCCGGAATAGGCTTCACCCGTCAGGCCCTTTGCCCCAATATTATTAGAAGCATCTAACCCATGATACGTTTGCTGTAATTGAAAAAGACAAAAACGGATTCCCTGTTGATTTGCCATATCGCCTTCAATTACAATATCGTGCTTTGCAAAAAAATCGGTCCAATATTCACGATTTGATTCCAGTTGCTGTTTAAAGCCTTCTTGTGAGGAAAGAAGACATGTCGTAAGTGCTTTTGTCGCTAAATCATCAAACGATAGCTCACCCTTTTTATCGATGACATTCACTACATAGCGATAGATCGATGAAGGATGATTGGACTTTAACGATAGCGTGGCATGGAATCCAACTTCCTTATCCTTTTGATATGGAGTAATCTCTTCAAAATCACCATCTATTTTCATTGCACTGACCACTTTTTGTTTGGTAGTTAGTGTTTCAACCTCTAAAAGATAGGTTGATTGATCGATGATTCTTTCATCATGTCTTTGGTAATAGCAATCTTGTTCCCAATGGAGAACATTGGAGTCGAGGCTCATCTCAATATCCAATACAATATCTTTCGAGGCCGTGATTTCGATAACCTGAAAAGCACGTTCACAATTTAACATGCTTAACATCCGCTTAAAAGAAAAATGAATATCCACACCATTGACTTCCCAAACGAATTTTCTTTCCATTACTCCCGATTTCATATCTAGTGTCCGCATAAATTCGCGATATTTGCATTTTCCTAAATCCAAAATGACATCTTGATATGAAAAGCGGGCCTTGACCCAGTTGACAGAATTGATCATGAAGTGCGTTCTCTTCACGATTCCTCTATATGCATTAGGCGTATCTTTTAAGGAATACTCATATATGCCATTGAAATATGAACCCTGCAAAGATGGAAGGCTTCCGCCCTCATCAAAAAAGCCACGTATTCCATGGTATTCATTAGCGAGAGAAAAAAGCGATTCTGATACTTTTGTTTTATCAACATGTAATCCCTCTTCAATAATTTGATAAGGATCTTCTTTAAGATATTTAGTTGCAACTTTAGCCATATATTTACTCCTTTAGATCTTGTGTCGATTTTCTAATAATTAATGAAGGGATAAGAATCGTTTGGCGATTGGAATTAACATTTTGTTCGATATTCTCAATGAGACATTCAATCGCCAATTTCCCCTTTAAAGCGACATCCTGTTTGATGGTCGTTAACGAAGGGGTAATATACGAGGCCATCTTAATATCATCAAACCCTACAACGGAAAGACGATCGGGTATCATAATATTCATATCGTTCATACCTTTAATTAATCCGATAGCGGTGATATCCGAGGTGCAAACTAAACCGGTCAAGGTAAGTCCATCCTGAATTATTTTTTTAGCCACTCTTACACCCGCTTCGTAGCTAACTTCATCTTCAAAAACAAAATCGGAATCAATGGTAAGTCCGTTTTCAAGCATCGCCTTTTTATAGCCATTAAAGCGCTTAATATTGACATTGGACTTTTCTAAAGACGATCCAAAAAAGCCAATTTGTTGATGTCCTAAATCAATTAAATGCTTAGTAGCCAGATAACCACCTAGCTGATCATCAATATTTATTCCCATGATACCTTCAATGCCCTCGCCATCAACAATGCAACAGGGAATATGCATCTCTTTTATGAAATTATATATTTTATCATCGACTGTTCCAAAAAGAATAATGCCATCCAGCATCCGGGAGGTAATCCATTTTTTAAAGCGAGTAATATCGCATGTTCCCGAGAGCACTAGATCGTACTCATTATCCTTTAAAGCAGACTCCGCCCCTTCGATAAATTCCATATAAAAAGGGTTCCCACCAATTAAATTATCGATTCGATCCTTTTCTTCCACTAACGGAAGCAATACACCGATCAGCTTAGATTCTCCTTTACTCAAGGCGCGAGCGTTAAGATTGGGATTGTAATTCATTTCCTCAATAGTTTTCAGAATCAATTGTTTTTTTTCTTCCGACACTTTATCAACACCATTGATTACATATGAGACAGTCGCAATTGAAACATGGCATCTTTTGGCAATATCTTTCATTCCAATTTTATTCATTTTTTTCTCCTGGTTAAGCCTTTAACCTATCTGATTTTAATATAAATCATTTTATTTGCTTTGTAAAGTATGCAAAATAAACTAATAAAAAATGTCCTCCTAGAAGGACATTTTAATTTTAGATATCTCCATATGTTTCTTTAAGATATTTTTTATGAGCAGCAATAACGCGTCGACATAAATCTAAAGACGGGGCTATATGTTTATTAAATAATTCCTGATAAAAATAATCAAAATCATCTAACGTCATCACTTTCAAATCCGCTTTTTCCATAAAAGAAATTGTATTCTTAATTTCATTTAACACCGCCTTATTGTCAATGCTAATGCTGTTTTCCAAAGATATTGCATTGATAAGATGTAAAACAGTAATCAAGTTACTCTTAATATTTTTATAAGTTTTTTTCATGACCTTCAATTTGGCCTTATCGGAAATTTTATTATTCGTCAACGTATCTTCTATTGTAGAACTCATACCATAAATATGTGCCAAGCGTTCCGAAGCAAAATCAAGTCCACCTGAATGCTGCTGCCGATGGAAATAAATCAAATATCCAATTAGCATCAACACCGCAATAATCGGCAAATAGATCATACGCAATCCAACCTCACGATTATTATGAAAATTGGATAAAACATTTCCATCCTTTATGTAGTATTTATCTAAGCTCAACGCTTCTTTTTCAATATTATTCTCCAAAAGATACATCTTGATGGATAGCACATGAACGCTAGTGGGATCGCTAGAAACCGTAAAAGACATGGTCAGATCATTTTGATTTCCTACAAAGGTATCATCATCGAATTTCCAATAGACGCTTAAATATTCACCATCGTTTAAAGATAACGAATTTCGTGCTTCTAACCGCAAATGATAGATATGAAAATCATCATTTAGTACTTCACGGCTATTAATCAAATAATAATCCGCGTGCTCTAATTGACTTTGATCGGATTCATTTTCGACCGCTGATGCAACTTGCGTGGTATTGTGATTCACACTAACGCCAAACAAGAAAGCACATAGTAAGCCTAAGCTCATTAAGTGAATCGCTTTATTCATGGGATTCACCTCTTTCATCGTTTTTGATATGCACATCCAATTGATTATAAGGAACTTGAATATTGTTTTCTTTAAAGGCGGCAAATACCACCTGATTCATTCCATTATAAATTGGCCAATAATACTCCGTATCCACCCAACATTTGACTGTGAATTCCAAAGATGATTCCTTTTGCTGACTCATATAGACATCAACACGTGGACGGCGATTTATGCGTTTATCGCTTTCAAATGTCTTGCGTAAAACCTCCTCAACGAGAGTCACATCGGCATCATAGCTAACATAAAACGTAAAGGTGATACGGCGTGTCGACATCGATGTTTTGTTGATAATAACACCATTGACCATTTTACTATTTGGAAGAATAATGCGCCTATTATCAGCCGTAATAATCTCTGAAGTTAACAATTTAATATTTTTAATCCGACCCTCAACGCCATCTATTTCTATCAAATCACCACGACGGAATGATTTATTATAAATCATGATGATCCCATTCGCGAGATTGGAAAGAGAATCTTTGAGTGCCAGTGTCACAGCAAGAGCTACCGATGAAAGACCAACTATCAATGAGGAAGTCGGAATCGATAAAACATTCGCAACAGCAAAAATAGCAATTATCCATAAAGCAACCTTAACCAGTGCAATATAAAAAGCAATAGCGGATCCATCAATTGTCGATTTATATAATAATTTCGTTAATAATAATACAATAATCTTAATACCAACAAAGGCAATAATTAAAACACTGATCGCTAGAACTATATCCCAACCTTCGTTGACAAAAAAATCGACTAATCGTTCCCAAAAATCCATTAAAACAATCATTTCTATCGCCCTCCTTTTTTTATTATATCATGTTCATAATCGATTACACTTTTTATTTTAGTAGCAATCACTTAAGAAAAGGACAGAAGATGTTGATTAATAGTGCTTCATTTTATATAGTGAATTTTGGTTTCATCATATTGGGTCCGCTCTTCTTTATTCTCATCGGGATAACCGATATAAATAAGGGCTAGTGGAACAATATCCGAATCTAAATTCATAATTTCACACGCTTTCAAGATTTTGCCTTGCTGTGGTGTAATGCCACACCAGACCGCTCCTAAATGGAGATCGACAGCCCCTAATAAAATATTTTCGATTGCCGCTGAGCAGTCTTGAATCCAATAGGTCTCGGCATCGCCCGAAAGGCATTTTTTCTTATTCGCAGACACCATGATGGCTAGTGGAGCTTTATACTTCATAGAATTAAAATTTTGATAGAATTCGTTGAGAATGCTCTCCGAAGTAATAACATAGAATTCCCAGGGCTGAGAATTACGGGCTGAAGGAGCGGCCATCGCCAATTGCAATAAGGCTTTGATGTCTTGGTCACTGACCCTTTGATCTTTAAATTTTCGAATGCTTCTTCTTTTATAAATAGCTTCTTGTAATTCCATATTCTTTCCTCCTTATTTTATTGAAGATATAATGAAATAATATACTTTTGTATGTATTAACATTATAGCAACTTTTTTTAGCAATATTAACCTTTTTGCTTCCAATCGCCCCTATTTAAAAGGCTTGGTCGTGGGATTATGAATGACATTATGATGCTCATCAAAGCATGATCCATGACAAGGACAATCCCAAATTTTCTCATGATGGTTGTACACTAATACACATCCCATATGAGAGCATCGTGGCTTCTTAAACGAAAGAAGATGCTTAATGTAATAGCTTAGGTTTTTCCAAAGCTGCTTCTTGATGAAAAAACGCGATGGATGATAAAGATCCTGATATTTGTTTTTCTTATTCAAGAGCAAATCACAGATCACGTTAGCGCCGATCATCGCCTGTGTCATTCCCCAAAGATTAAATCCGGTAATTACATAGACATTTTTCCAAATCAAACTATATGACCCAAAATAAGGTACTTCATCGATAGTAATGCAATCTTGATTGCTCCATGAATAGATAATTTCCTTACGCTGATAATTATTTTTTATAAATTTTTCAATCGACGAATAGCAATCGCCCGATTCACCGCACCGATGATCGTTGCCACCAATTAAAAGATAGTCTTGATAATTTCGAAAATAGAAATCCTTATCATCATAATTAGTGTAGGTGCATTGAAGGGAAAATCCATCTTTTATGGCCATGACATAAGAGCGTTTCTGATACATTTTAGCAAAGAAAAAGCCATGACGATCAATGAAAGGAAAATGCGTAGCAATAACGATTTTAGCAGCCTTTATGAAACCATTATTTGTCATAACGCCCGCTTGAGAAATTTTAATTGCCGTCGTATGCTCATAAATTGTTAAAAGCTTTGACAGCTCTTTAATAAGTTTCAAAGGATTCATCTGCCCTTGATCTGGAATTCTCACTCCACCCTTAATAGCAAGCGGAATTTCGACTTTATCAATAAATTGGGCATCGACACCTAATTCGTTTAAAACCCGGCACTCTGATTTCATTGCCTGCTCGTCTGTCGTTGAATAAACGCAATTATCTTTAGTTTCATAATCAAAAGAAAAACGACGACTCAATTTTCGATATTCTTTGATTGCCTCTTGATTGGCATCCAAGTATTGCTTCGTTTTTTCTCGTCCGATCTTCTTTATGAATTCGGAATAAAGAACTTCATGTTCAAGAGTTACCACCGCTGTTGTATTAGCGGTTATTCCTTGTCCTATTCTATCCTTTTCAATGAGCACGGTTTTTAATCCGGCACACTGCGCTTTATACGCTGTCAAAATACCGGCTAATCCGCCACCCACAACCACAACATCACAATCAATATCATGGTCTAACATCGGAAAAGAATCGATTTCTACTGTATCAATCCATAGAGAATGGTTTGGCATTTTCATTTTAATCACCTAAATATAGTATGGATTGAATATCAGCGTTTTATTTTAAAGATCTCAATCTAAGTGAAAAAGCATATTGAAACGATGGCTCATTCAATTGATATTTGTCATCTAATTCTGGGCCACAAGCTCCTGATCCTACTCCGCTCATCTTGTAGTCAACGCACAAATATGCGCCATCGCTCAATGAAAACTCATCATTATGCATCGGGAATTGATAATATGCATAAGGCGAAAAAGAAAAGCTAAAGAAGTCATCGCTTTCAATAATAAGCTGTTCTTGATTATTATTGATTGCCAATTCAAGCGTTTGAAAGTGTGAGCCATTTTCCTGAGGCTTGGGATAAGCGTTAAACATATTCGCGAGATTATCTTCATAAATTCCGATCACAGAAGCTTGATGACGATCGATGTAGGCTTCTTCTTTTCCTCGGCCTAAATAAACAATATTTTGGAAATCGCCAAAAAAATGGAATTGATAACCAAAGCGGGGCCAAAAGAGATCGAGGTTTTGGCGCTGAACTTCAGTTTCAATATAGATTCCATCCTCTAGGAAATGATAGATTATTTTAATATGCGCGAAAGGAATCACGGAATCGGCGACCAAATATCCATAAACAGACAAATGATCTAATTCAAGCTCATAATCCTCTTGATAAAAATAAGCATCATTTAAAAAATACTGATCCCATTTATTTTTGACATAGCGATCATTATCAAGATGCGCTCTTTGGATAACGATTCTTGTCCTCTCTTTCAATAGATCCTTTTGATTATATTTAATCTGTTCAATCAGGCCATTAGAAAATAATATCCGATATTTATCATTTTGAATTATGATAACACCATCACTTTGTTGGATATGAAGTGGCTTAGGCACAATATTAAGTGGCAAGCGATTGTTGCAAATGATGAATTGATGATGATATATTTCGGTCTCTTGATCATAAAAATAAAATTCAAGGGTGACCAAAGCTTTTTTTAAAGGCACTTCAATATGCATTTCAAGGCTACCATGAGGAGCAACATCAGGAAGAGAAAGATCTATAGTACAATCTTTCACACCATCATATGAAAAATGATATTGACCCCGTATGTGATCCAAAGTCAGAAAATCATAATGATTGAGAATTTGATAAGTATTTTCATCAATCCTTTTAACCTCAATAGGCGCGTAGACCATTTTCACATCATTCAAAGGCGGAAGAGGATGCCTATCAATAGTAACTAGGCCATCCATACAAAAGTTTCCATCATTGGGATGATCAAAAAAATCTCCTCCATAGCAATAGCGATTTCCGTTTTTCACCGCATGCGAAATCCATTCCCAAATAAAACCACCCAATAACGAATCATGATGATAAATGATATCCCAATAATCCTTGATATCACCGCATGAATTACCCATGGCATGAGTATACTCGCATAAAAGTAAAGGGCGATTTAACCTATTCGCATACTCAGATAACCAAGATGGATGAGGATACATGCGCGAAAAAACATCCAAAACATTTTCTTGCGCAAACCCATAATAGGTTTCAGTTTTTTCATCTTTAGCGTATTCAATATAAGAATTCTCATAATGAATAGGACGTGTTGGATCAATCTCCTTAATCAGCTTAGCAGCTTCTATAAAATTAGCGCCCCATCCCGATTCATTTCCTAAAGACCACATTATAATGGACGGACGATTGATATCGCGCTCGACCATAACCTTTTCACGATGCAAAATCATTTGTAAAAAGCGTTGGTCATTCGCTAAATCATGGTAATGGAGTCCTTCATAAATGCCGTTTTGCACCACGGCGCCATGCGATTCAATATCGGCCTCCAATAAGACATAAATGCCCATCCTGTCACATAATTCAAGGAGATATGGATCAGGCGGATAATGAGAGGTCCGAATCGCATTGATGTGATTTTTCTTCATCAAAACGATATCATCATTCATTAACTGCTTGCTTTCAACATAGCCATCTATCGAAGATGAATGGCGATTAACTCCTTTAAATTTAATCAGATGATTATTCAAGTATAGCCTATTTCCGATTATCTCAATCTTCCGTAAACCAACATTCTCGAAGATTATTTCACTTTGACATACGATTTTTAACTGATAAAGATAAGGTGTTTCGGCGCTCCATAATCGTGGATTATCAATGGTGAAAGTAATGTTCTCTCCTTTTTGACAATCCAAAAGTACTTCATGATCAAAGAGCGATACTTCTGCCTTTTGGTCAAGCGATATCGTAATTAAACCCTTTTTCGACAGTAATTCCGTTTTAACATGATAGCGATATAAACAATGATAGGGGCGACATAGTATCTTTACTGCTCTAAAAATGCCACTCATGCGGAATTTATCTTGATCCTCCAAATAAGATGAGGATGAGTATTTAAAAACCAAAATTCGCAATTCATTATCGCCTTTAAGGAGATAATCACTAATTAGAAATTCATTCGGTGAATGGGAAACACTTCCAAAGCCAACAAACCTATGATTGATATAAACATAAAAGCAATTATCAACACCTTCAAAACGCAAATAATAGTCTTTATTTTCAATTTCCTTCTTAAATGTAGTTACATAAACACCGACTGGATTATTCTTTAAAATATGTGGAGGATCATAAGGAAAAGGAAATCTTTGATTGGTGTAAATATGCTGATCATACCCGCGCATTTGCCAATTAGATGGAACATCGATTGAATCTTCCCCGATTTCCACTAAGCATTTTTCCATAAAAAAAGGATAATAGGCAAAGTGAAAATTCTTTAGTGTCCAACTGATACCATTAGCGATTTCATAATAGTTCCGTGTTGGCAAAGCATTGATCTGACTTATTGTATCCTCATGATATTTTTCCATTTTGATTCCTCGTTTTTAAAACATATACATCTAATTTCATTTAAATAAATTCTATTTTAAAAAGCAAGAAAATGTCTTTTTTTATAATAAAACCACATATAAATCCCTAATAAATACAAAAAGTGACATAATGTACTTAACCCTCAGTCTTGCCGATTTAATCGGTCTAACTTTGGGATTTAAACACATAAAGTCACTTTTAATTATTAAAGATAGTTCTTAATGAAATGAAGCATATTGTCAAGCCATTGCGTATTATACGCAATACGCTTTATAAAAGATTGATCGACTGAGTCAGGATAGACCGTCTCATTTGCTAATGATAATCCGTGGTTCCCTTCGGGATAGATATGAAGCTCACATAAAACATTATTTTGAATTAGTTTTTCCATAAGAAGCAAACTATTTTTAACAGGAACAACACTATCATCAGCCGTAGTCCATACATAAGTTGGTGGAAATCTTTCATCAAGATGATCATCTATTGAATACAAATCCAATAAATCCGGACGCATATGCATCGTAATTGTCTCAGCGGAGCCTCCATGCGTCATTTCTTTCATAGAAATCACTGGATAAGCTAATAAACAAGCATTAACCTTTAACATAGATGGCGTCACTCCAATCATTTCTGCATATTTTATCTCATTACAATAGCAAGCAGTTGTCGCTGCTAAATGACCTCCGGCCGAGAATCCTAAAACCGCAATGTGATCGATGTCAACATGATAGTAATCCGCATTTTGTCGAATAAACGCTAATGCAGCATAGGCTTCAATTAGCGGATAGGGATAAGAAATTGGAGCGACAGAATAATCCAAGACGAAAACATTCAAATTCTCGCCAACCAACCTTAAGGCAACGGGCTCTGATTCTCTTTTAGAGCAAAATTTATAGCCACCGCCTGGAAAAACGACAATTGTTTTTCTTTTTTTTCCATTAGAAAACTCCTCATAATTGCTAGGACAATAAGCATAAAGAGTTGCTTTGCTTTTCAAAGATGGAAAATGTTCTTGAAGGATAATGCTTTCTAAAATCATTTTTACTACTCCTTTAATTTTGATAATTAATGATCTCTGTTTTATTTAATGGATACACTATCAGTGTATCACTATCAAGATTGACATTATGCATACATATCGCCGATATTTGGTGATTATCATAAGTCGTATAATAATATATTCCTTGATTTAAATTACAGCAAGATGTATAAATTGTTGTTAAAAAGTGATTGTCATCAACCCGATTGCAGCCTCTTTGCTGATCGACTGAATTCAGTATATGAAACATTTGATTAACGCTTTCCAACTCATCGGTTCCAGAGATAGAATTCATTTTTACAAAAGCTGCTCGAATAAACCGAGATTGCGAAGAGCAATCACCTGGTAATCCGATCGCTCCCATGCCATGACTATATGACCTCAAATCCAATTCTTCCGCAAAACTATTATTAACACAATAAGGCGATAGGTGCATATAATTATTCAATGAAAATAATTGTTTATCAAAAGAAGGGTTATTTGTTAATATTCCGACAGGATTGTCATATATTTTGATTCCTTCTTTCGTGCTCTCTAATGTAATTGATCTTTCACTATCACAAATTATCCAATGCAACTCTGCTGGCATCATATTATCTTGAAATCGATCATCTGTAATATTAATTCGCATTAATAGTTTATAGGCTTCATCGACATTTGCACATTGTGATAAAATCCATGGGATAAGTTCAAATGAGGCAACATTATCCTTGTTTTGATAAACACTATTATAAAACGCATTGCCAACAAAATTTAATCCGGCAATTCCAAGTCCTTTTTCATTAATGGCATCATAATATAACGGATAATTATCTTTAACAATCGCCATCCCAATTATTGCATAATGATTTTTTAAGGATACTTTATTACGAAAATGAAACTCATAAAAACGAGGCGTAATAACTATTTCTTCATGGTAAGAAATATCATGGTCCAAAGTTCTACCAAAATAACAATCCTTAGTTTTATAGATAGCCGCAGTACACATAGTTTTCTCCTTAACAATCAAATTATAGCATTTCCTAAAATGAATATCCTATACATATTTATCTTCACATAATAAAAATAATGATTAGTCTCTTCAAAAGACATGATCATTATTCTTAGAGATTTCTGGTAAAGTTTTAAATCACTATCAACTTAGAAAACCATAGAAGATCTATAGAATCGGTAGCACAGTTTAAAAATACCTAATTTTACATTACTCTCAAACTACACTAGAAATTAATGACTATAATTCACAGTGTAAGCAATACCTAATTTTACATTACTCTCAAACCTAAAGCCAAAAAGGTTTTTTTGCCTTTTATGTGTAAGCAATACCTAATTTTACATTACTCTCAAACATCAAGAAGTTGCAATACTCTCAGAAAGCGGTGTAAGCAATACCTAATTTTACATTACTCTCAAACCTTTGAAGGGAATAGAAGTAGGTCGGCTTGGTGTAAGCAATACCTAATTTTACATTACTCTCAAACACATTAACTGAGGTTGTGGCACAAAACAACGTGTAAGCAATACCTAATTTTACATTACTCTCAAACTTGGTCGCTTATTTCATCATTAAAATGCGGGTGTAAGCAATACCTAATTTTACATTACTCTCAAACCCGTACGCGAGCATTTTTATTCTCTTAAGGGTGTAAGCAATACCTAATTTTACATTACTCTCAAACCTTCCATTCCGAATAGTCAATAGAAAGGCTGTGTAAGCAATACCTAATTTTACATTACTCTCAAACAGTTCAATTCCGAGACCCTTCCAAGAGCCTGTGTAAGCAATACCTAATTTTACATTACTCTCAAACCACTCGTCAAAACTCATAGGATGAGAACGCGTGTAAGCAATACCTAATTTTACATTACTCTCAAACACCATTATTCCTAGATTAAGTGATATTCCGTGTAAGCAATACCTAATTTTACATTACTCTCAAACCTAAATTCTAGATTCATAAAAATTTTAGAAGTGTAAGCAATACCTAATTTTACATTACTCTCAAACATTTTAGCTCAATTAGATTTATTGAGCGTGTGTAAGCAATACCTAATTTTACATTACTCTCAAACCTTCTGATGAGTTTTACGAGACTTTTAAGAGTGTAAGCAATACCTAATTTTACATTACTCTCAAACACTGCAAAGCTATTCGCGTTATGTCTACTTGTGTAAGCAATACCTAATTTTACATTACTCTCAAACCTCAAACCTCAAATATAAAAACTATTTGACGCTTTATAGTATCGTTTTGCCAACTCATGAATTAATTAGGTATTCAAGCCAAAACTTTTTTTAAAACTCACATAAATCATTATCAATTGTAATGTATTCAACCCCTGAAATGCAATGCTTTATAAAAATATTAAAATTTAATAAACATACTCCCAACATTTCCAATTCTCTTTTCAATAAAAGAACTTCTTGTTCTTTTAAAAGAGGAAGTAAATTCAGTGATACCACAAATGATATATTACGTATTTCCAAATTCGCCTTAATATAAGTTATGAATCTACATAAGAAACTATCATTATCCTCACGAAAAGAAAACTTATATAAGGAGAGTATGTCAGATAAGGATAAATCGGTCGAATAATCTACATCAATGTTTAAATCAAACGATATTTCATCTAAAAGCGATAGTATATTTGTGTTTATGATTTGAAGATTATCATGGCTATTTCTAATATACTGATCTTGAATTTTTTTATAAAGACTATTTAATATCTTTTTACTATTAGGATTTAATGAAAGAATGTCACTGATAAAGAGAGATTCCTTACTATAATCAATTGAAGCATAATTTTGGCTTAAAAATAATAAATCCGAATCATCATTCGAAAAAGCAAGCAAAAGGCGATGATAAAAACTAACATTTTCAATATTAAGATCATAAATGTTCCCACCAACTATTTCAAATTCTTTTTGGATTCCCTTAATTTTTAGTCTTTTCATAATTCCACAATCCTTTCATCACTATCAACCACGTCTGTTTTGACATGCCCTAAAATCATATCTATATTTGAAAATTGTTTTTCAGTAATGGTGAGAACAAAAATATTACCTTCGGATGGAACAACTTTTTTCACCTTTTCAACTGAAGAATGAGCGGATTGCATATCAATACCCAATTTTACGTACACCGATTGCTGCATCATGTAAAATCCCATTTTCTTTATTTCTTTCACAAATTTCCGATAATTTCTTCTTTGAGAAGAAGTCTCAACCGGCAAATCAAAAAATAATAGCAATCTCATATATCTATAACTCATACTCAATAAATGATGCTAACTCTATATTTTTCTTGTTAAGTGCTAAAAACAACGATTGAACATATAGATGAATAGCGTTTTCAAAATACATGACTTGATTGTTTATAATGACATTAGAATTTAAAAGCCTAATAAAAAAGTCCTTGTAATTATCTTCATTAACACGCCCTTTGACCAATTGAATATCGATATATGGTCGTAAAGGCTCTATAAAGTCATATGACAAATTAAAAGGATTGGTTTCTCCAATATGGTGGATTCCTAATTCGGTTAGATATCCTAACATTTTAATCTCTCTATTAATGGCAGAAACAATAATTGAATATCCATAGTTCAAATACTTATTAATAGTACTGGTTTCATCACCACGAGAAAACTTCAATCCGAATAAAGCATTAAAATATACTTTAGCGGCATGACCTTCACGATTTGTTGAATCATTAAATTCAATTTCATCGATGTATTTAAACAATTTAGTAGATGCCTCATCGAGTCCTTTTTCTTTTAAAACTGAGGCCTGATAAAGGATCTTATATTTAATTATTAATGACCATAGTTGCTTTTTTACATCATCATCAAAATTAATTTGCTGCTGTATTTTTTTGTAGGTGCAATAGTTATTGTAGTAAGGGACTAATTCCGATTGTGGATTGGCTTTACCATCACAAAAAATAACTTTGATCTTTTTTTCGACTAAAGCTGATAAAAGTGCACATGTAATAGCGACACCAACATTCTGAATAATTAAATACTCTATCTCATCGAGGAGGACGCGCTTTTCCTCGTCCCCTCGACAAACAAGATAGTTTAATGAGTACTCTAATTTGCAACGATTTTTAACAATAATTGTTCGAAAGGCCATTAATCTATAACCATTAAAACCTTTCGATAATATCCGGTAATAGATTCCGCTACGATCTTGCAATTATGAAGCTTTTTAGATATTGTCATTACTAAAGAGTTTTTACTCATCCCAAGAAGACTCAAGTCCACCGATGCTCTTTCATTGCATTTTAAATAACCTAAAAGATTGAATAATAGCTGATATTTCCCCAAAATAGATAGATTTAAGAATAAGGATTCTTTTTCCCTTAAATTCTTCACCAAATTATTAGATGTGCCATAGCTAAACACTCTTTTTTGATAAAGCTCAATTAAATAGTGATATAAATGCAAGCACTCATCATGTGATAACACTATCGCTTTGGTTTGATTGTTTCTGGCCGGCGAGATAATTAAATCGTCGGTATCATTCGTTAATGAAAAGCCCATTTCCTTTATTTTAACAAGCGACTCTTGACCATCTATTTTTTTGCATTTTCTATCATCTAATACCTTTTTTAATTTTTCTATTTTCTTGATGATTTCCAGCTCTTGCTTTCCAAAACGTCTTTCATAAAGATTTTTTATGTAATAGCTATTCCCGCTTTTTCCCGAGATACAAAATCTCTTATTTTCCATCTCGATAACGGTGTTGATCTTTAAAACGGGAATAATTATTTCTAGCTGCGAGACACTATCCTTATATACTTCTTCTGACAAATAGCGCATTACGTTATCCTTATACATGGTAGGAATAGCTTCAAGAATATAATCATCATTCATTCTGATCAAACAATATTGCCCAAATGCATATTCTTTTAAGCCACCGTATTTATCAGTTGGTAAATTGTTTTTGATTGGGATATTGCCCATTGTTGCCGGATATATAGTGCATTTACCAAATATGGCTGAACCCACATATGTTCGAGTAGTTGTGAAGATATCAAAGCATTCAAAAATTTGTTTTTTAACTTGGCTTAACGAGGTATAAGGGTTCCATGCAACATAACCATTGGCATCGTAAACAAAACGGAGCTTATCATCATTTTTCGGGAAGAAAATCTTAATAGGATTAGTTGTTAAACCTTCCTTATGCATTTCATGAAGTGTCTTTTCATTTTGTCTAAATGGATTAAAATGACTGTCAATTGCTCTTCCTACTACGATATTTAAATAAGCATCATGAGCATGATGGAAGTTATTAGCAGTTCGTGACTTGATAATTCCAAAGCATTGGCGGAAATCCGAAACATTTTCACTTTTTGAATAAACTATTCTAGGCTTATGCTTCGAATCGCTCTTAAAGTATTCAATCGCCATAATCAATCCTTTAACAGCTTGATTGGTATATACTAATTGTCGATTGACAAATGATGCATATTCATCCTCTTTTAGTTCAACTCTTGTTAAACGAACATATTTATCTTGACTGATAAAACCGCAATCTCTTAAATGCTTATAAAAAGCATAAGCCGCTTTATAATTACCTTTAAATAAAACACTATGGGGAATAGGATATGTATCACTTTTATCACGATTCAAATCTTGCTTAACCAAAACACGATTATTTAAAGAATCATCCTTGATCATCATCTGCGGAATGATATGATCAATATCATATTTATGACTATCATCTAAATCCGATAATTCGATTGGCTCGCCACTATACATACACTTTCCCATTTGTAAGAAGTATAAAAAGTATTTATCGCTTTGAAACTTGTTGATATCTCCATTAGCAAGTTCTTTTAATTCAGTAGACACTTTTTTATACTGAAAATCATCTCTCATGGCCTCTTCCGCGGCAGCATAGATTTCCTTAAGTTTCTCATAACGTGATTTGGCCGGGACTTTTTGCTCTTTATTGGTTCTAGTACATTCAACATAATACTCATCAATGGGTCGCTTGAGAATCTTTTCTAATTCTTCAATGATTTTAAAGGCTTGAATGAGAGGTCGTTTCATTCCCGGAGCAACGTATAACTCATCAACATATGATTCGATAGTGCCTTGGGAATCATCCTGGTTATATTGCATAATTATCTCTTGCAAATGATATTTTTCATTTGTTATAACTTGCATAAGATTTTCATTGGTGTCTTGCATAATATCAAGAATAGATCCAATTATGACACCATTATCATCATAGGCCTTTAAATCCAACAATAATTCTTTTGATAATCTGCTATACTTCGCGTAATTTAAACCTTTAATTCTTTTTATTTGTTCACTGTTAAATTGATAAGAATTTTCAAGGCGTTCCACTAAAACCTTTTTATCCTCAAACAAGACAATATCGCGAATGACCTGTTCAATGATATCAATATGGCTTTTTACATATTCTTGCCCAAAAATATTAACAAAATCATAGTATGACGCCATATTGCATGGAATGATATCTAATTCTTTTCCATTCGCGGTCGCCACTTCTATATCATTATCACCATATTTATTCTTAAAATATTCTTTGATCATGCTCTTATTAACTTTACGATTCTTGGCAAAAACATCGCTAATCAGAGCCATCTTTTCTTCACGTCCTAATAATGCACCATTCACCACAAGCTTATTAACAAATGATAAGACATCATAATATGAAAAGACGATCGAATTTTTTGGTAAACAATAGCAGCTAGGAAGATAACTACATTTATTAAGCATGCGTCTAATAAAATTCTCAGCCGTTTTTTCCTTATCGACCATTTTATCAAAATTCCAAGGATAAATTTTTCCTTCTTTCCGAACAATCCAAGCATGATTGCTTTTTGAGGTTAAAGGACCAACATAATAAGGAATTTTAAATGTTAATAAAGAAATAATCTTATCGAGAACTGTTCCATCATCATCTTTTTCTAATAAAAATGGATAATACACCTTTTGATTATTTAAAATTGCTTTCATTTCGATTAAATTCAATTGATAGGGAAATAATCCATTATCCGTTGAATTTAAAAGCGGTAAAAAATTACCATTTTCCATATCGATTAGAATTCTGCTCAAATACTCATTTTTATTTTCATCGGTAATTCTATAATTCTTCAGTTGTAAAATATCTTTTAAAAACTTATAAAAGTCATCCGCTTTAGCGTGCTCAAAACGCCTCAATTCTCCATTTACAGAATAATAACCAATATAGCTTGAATAATTATCCTCAGCTTTATTATCTGACTTATTAGGCTTACGAAAAACTCTTCCATATTCATTAGGGAAATTCTTTTTAATATAGTCCTTTAATTCTCGTAAATCTTTTTCATGCTTCTCGTATCTTTCAATCATGACATCCGAAAGATACTGATGCTTTCCAATTAATTTACCCAATTGGAAAAACTGACATATTTTTTGACATGTAATGAAAGCCCTAAAATAATCCTCATAATCAGGATAAAAGGAGGACAAAATCTCAATACGCTCAACAAAATCTTCACTCTTAGTGCATAAATTATCAAATTCAAGCTTATCAAGTTCAATATCTAGTTTTTTGATATCTTTCAATTTAACCGGTGATCCCACTATTAAAGGAATGATTACTTTTTTATGAAAATCATCATTATTGACTTGTAAGATCTCACCTATTCTTTTTTTCAAATCAGTAATTCTATTTTCTTCTTCATTTGCTAATTTTAATTGTCTAAAAATATCATCGGAATAAGCAATATTCTTTAATCCATTAGCGGATAAAAAATTAGATAATTCTTCGAAATATTCATCAGCATCACTTTGCTTCATCGCTTGGAAATCGCCTTCCACTAAAAAGTTTCCACGATACTTAATCATGTGATGCAATGCCAAATAAATGAAACGCAAATCCATCTTTTCTTTGGTTATAATAAGCTTTTTTCGTAAATGATAAATGGTGGGATATTCTAAAAAATATTGTTTATCAGAATAGTTAATATCATTAAATAATGTAAAATCAAATGGTCGCTCCCGATCTTCGTTATGAAAAAAAGATGAACTTAAGCGATAGAAAAAGTCAGCATCTGTTTTTTGCATTTCTACAGCAAATAATTCTTGCAATAAATCGATCCTTTGTTTTCTTCGTTTTAATCTTCTGCGAGAACAGCGATACGCTCTTCTATCCTTACAGTCTTTTGCCTCTTCAAACATCCGAACACCCCAAAGAGATTTACCATTCTTTTTGATTACTTGATTATTCTCATCAGTAACGCACCATCCAACGGAATTAGTTCCGATGTCAAGACCACATAAAATTTTGTTTGCCATCTTGTATTTTTCCTTCCTATATGTTATATTGTCAATGTAAAATAATACCTAAAATTTTACATTACGAGTTCAAATTAAGTCTTACTGAACCCATAGCCATCATGTGATGGCATTTTTTTTGTAATTTCATTATACCATGTTTTAACTATTTGTTTAAATTAAAAGCATCAATATAGATTAAAATTTGACTTAAATAATATTATCTTATACGATTAATTTGATAAAATAGATTATAAGAATGCAATGAAGGTGATTGATTATGCGGAAAAAGATAATTAATACTAATGCCAAAATAAATCGTTTTGGATATATTGGATATGATATGCCTGAGGTTATTAAAAACAAGCTTCAGATGCATGATTTATTTAAAGATAAAGAGGTCGAGGTTGCAACCGAGCAAGATCTCTTTTCCTTGATAAATGGCTTAAAAAAAGGAAAATATGATTACATCATCATACCTGCCAAAAATGAGAATAATGAGATTAATGATATGTTTCTTTCCCTCATTTCGCGATTAACGTCCGATGGGATTAATGAAATAGGAATGATTATCGGACAAATGTCATATCATCACCATTCATTAACCAGCAATGAGTTAGGGAATGTTACCGAAAATCCTATCGATTCTTTTAAATCTGGAAATACTACTTCCACTTATCACATTTCCGATGAACCCGCAGATAACATTTTTACGAATAAAATCGAATACCGCATATTTAAGCTTAATAATTATAAAACTTCTCCTTTTACACGGTTTGGTATTTGGCTTCTAAAGAAGAATCATTTAAAAAAGATTTTAGGATGGAGCTCCGGTGTTGTGGCTTTCGCTATGCTTGTCTTTCTAGTCTTACGACTAATTCCGTCAATTAAGGAAAAGATCGAAGAAATATCTATTCTTGTTGAACTTATCGCTACTACGATTATTATCATATTACAATTAATATTGCGCCTCGCTAACACCGAAGAAACGATAAAAAGAAAGCTTATTACGGGATACTGGATATATTATTCTCTTGAAGAAACCGATTCCAATATGAATTTTGTGCCCAAAGGATTCCGTACGCGCTTAGTACAAATAAGCGATATTGATGATCGACTGACATTTAAATGTAAATTTGCAGGAGATGATCAAATCTTCTTTGCGACCGATACTCTAACATTTGAATATGATCAATCTCTTCAAATGGGCCGGGGTTTCTACTACTACACCTCTAATATTCAAAACAACAAAAAAAGACGCGCCGAAGGAACCTGCCGCTTTGAGGGTGAGACGACAAAAAGTAATCAGATCATGGCGATGAATGGATGGTTCTTTAGTCGCGGCACCCTACTCACAGGCAAAGTACTTTATTTACGCATCAGTAAAAATGATTACGAAGATCTACAAAAATCGCTTACTTTTTATGATTTAAATAACACACGTGATGATCACCTGATTATTGGTGTTTATGGAGGGATTGCCTCTAATACTGATCTCGCCGCACATGATGAAGAAATTATAGAAAAAATAGTAGCTGATATCTCGCATAAGGATAAAATGTTTAGCGATCTTTTAAAGAATAAAGCGGTTAATGAGTTAATAGAATATTGCTATTTTAATAATATTAAGGATATGAAAAGAGCGTTAACAAATCATCAAATTGATTATGCTCTAATTCCTACCGCCAATCGTGGCCGTGTCATTGCGGAGCACAATATATTTGAAGATGAGGCTTTCACGAATGTATTCAGCAAATCACTTGAAATTAAATATGTGCTAGGGACCATCGGAGATCAAATGAAAATAACGAATGATACGATTTTTTATGGACATTCGCAATCGCGAATTCAATGCCAATCGTTTATTAAGAATAATACCTTTATTGAAACGTCCTCTTCTGCGCAGGCCGCTCTAAATATGTCAAAAGGATATTATGGAAACAATTCCGTGGTAATATGCAATGAGACGGCTTTAAATTATTATCATTTGAGACCTTTATTAGATAGTAATGGCCAAAGAATAGACCCATATCAAGATAGTGAAAAAAACCTAACGGCCTTCACAATTTATCGAATGATTGATTAAAATAAAATTTAATTATAAAAAAACTACTTAGACATAACGCTAAGTAGTTTTAATTTTTATGCCTTTTCTGCGATAGTGGCTAAATCAAAAGGTAAAGTACAGGATCCTATTTTATCAATAGTCAAAACCGCTGATGAGAACATTTCATATTCACTAACAAAAGTAACGGATAATAAATGATTTTGATCATCAATTTCTAAAGACATTCCCGTTGCCCCATACAATTCCATACAATTTCCAAGGGATAACAAGAAACCAAATTGACCAACATAGCTGCTGTCTATGGTACTTGAAAGCGTGAATGTTTTGCCATCCTCCGAAGAATCATAGAGAACGGTACTGAATGCTAGCCATGGTGCTACTAAATCATCTTCGGTTAATTCTGTCGAATAAGATTTTACAAAAGCAGCGGATGTTTTATCATAGGTCACTTCACATAATTGATCATTGTCTTTAAAGTATCCTATTGAATAAATCGGTTCATCCTTATCAGAGCAAAGAATTCCATCTTTATTCTTATATAGACCGAAAGTATATGCATCCAATTTCAACGTCGCTTCATAATCATTACTCATTAATTCTTCAAGAGCGCTTTGTAAACGGGCCTGATTAGCATTTGGCTTCAAAGGCTCGGGTGTTACTGGGCCTACAACTTCCTCCCCAATAGCTTCAACCTGTAAATCAAAAGAATAAACACCAGAACGCAATGTCTCTTTTAAGACAGTCGTAGCAATATGAACTCCAGTAACCTTTTCTTTATCGGTTGAAATAGAAACCTCCGCTAACTCCGGAAAAGAATAATATGTTAAGCGACTTACAAAGTCGATGGCGGTATCCAAAGCAGTATCGAGATTTATGTTCGCCGACATTTTATCATCTGCCACAATAAGATTTTCGGTATTAAGTAATACAAATGGATTAGTGTAAGGAGTAAAATCATACTCATTATTTTCTTTATCGGTTGGACATTCTATTACCAATTCATTCAAATTGTTAATATAGCGAAGCTCGACCGTATTCCTTTCAGACTTAAATAATGTTGATTCGAAATTTTGATCAAAATCACCTTTATAAGAGATGTAATATCCCACATCCGTGAAAAGGACATTTAAAGCCGATGTAACAGGTTCGCCATCGGTCGGTTGATTATTATCATCATAGAACTTATAAGAAATAGTTCCCGTCATTTTCAAATTTCCTTGTACAACAGCTATTTTTTCTTCTATGCTTTTTGAATTTCCGCTTTGACATGCTGTCAAAACTAATAATGGTAATAAAAATAAAATTTTTTGTTTTTTCATTTTTCTCGCTCCCTCCAATTTTATTTTTTTACTACTTTCGGATGAAAATATAAATATATAATAGATGATGAGAATAAGTTAAGCAATATAAAAGCAATTATTAATTACAGAAAGCGCTTTTTTTGCTTTTAAAGGACTATATTAGGAGTCCTCTAAAGTTAAATGATATAAGATATAGATAAATCTAAAGCTAATACTCCCACACATGCATAATCATTCAAACCTAAATTCCAATCCAAGTTTCTTAAATAGCCATTCATAAGTGTCAATATTGTCATAAACTAATTGATTGTCATGAGTTATTTCCTCAATTTTTGGAGGAACACTTACGATACATACGAAAGTTGCGTATTTATCTTGGTCAGAATATGTTCTTAAAATTTTTTTCATATCATTCAATGAACAAGGTAAATTATCTTGAAGCCATTGTATTTCTGATGTAGTCTTTAATCTATCCGTAGCAACTAATGCTCCACAAAACCAATCATTGTCTATTTTCCAGCAATAGACTTCTGGCGTTCCTAAGTTGTAATAATTTGCATATTTTTGATTTAAATCATTATTACAACCAGTCGTAACAACACAAAGCAACAGCTGCAAAGATAAAAGTAATTTTTTCCAATTTTTTGCAATAGTCATAAAAGTACCTACCTTTCTATATCATATAATTCATATTAATCTGATAATAACCACCAAACTGGCTTTAGTATCACTTGGAAAGTTGATAATCAAAAATCAAATTGTCACTTGCATCAGGATTTCGAGAAGGATTACTGGCAATTTGTGCGACCAAGCTCCATAACTATTTCCCTATACCCATTATAGTCTAATCTGAATGCAATAACGAGGGCAATTTTATAATAGCTTGGTCACATCTTTCTTCTTTTCGATCGACTTAAGTGTAAAATAATCATTTTTATTGCATCAAGCCAACCATATTGTCTAAGGATATTATTTAATTTTTCTTTTTTGAACCAATAGCTGTTCTTTTTTCTTCAAGAAATATAAAAGACGAAATAGCAATATTGGCAATTAAAGACAATTAAGTCTCTCCAACAATTTGTTGATTGCTTCATAATAGTCATATCATATCTCTTACTTTGTTGATTAGCAATGCAGCTATAGCATTTTTCTAGGAATGGTTTAATGATTACCCAATAGTCGACTATAATCGTGTAATAATTGAAGATAATCGGATGAAAGTTGCTTATTATTGTTCGATAGTTGAAACAAGAGTCCCTGAAATTATAGATTATAATTGTTTGAGTGGCAAAGAATAGGCTGCTTCAAAGTTTGCAGGTTTGAATATAAAGTAGATATTTAACTTTGACAAAAATAAAAAAACTTCGGTACAGATAACTATATCGAAGTAAGATCTCATAATGGCAGGGGCGGCAGGAATCGAACCCGCAATAACGGTTTTGGAGACCGTTGCTATACCATTTAACTACGCCCCTATGCTAGCTTATTTATTATAATAAACGAGCTAGTCGGTTGACAAGTCCCATGTCAACTTTTCCTGCAAAATTCTCTTTAAAATGCCTCATAACACTCGGAATAGAGCGATCTTCCAACTTGAGAATCTCATTTTTTATTTCATCTTCAGTCAGCATTTTAGGCAAATATGCTTCTAATACTTTTCTTTGTAATTCGATCGCGTGTACTTTCTCTTTATTATCAACACTCAAAAATCCTTGATACTCATCATCTAATTCTTTGAGTGATTTTTGGATAATATTAATCAAATCAATATCACTAATGGATTTACCTTGACTCGACATTTCAATCGACATTAAATTATATTTATTGATGACAACCGAAAGAATAGCCCGACATTCCTTATTACGCGTTTTGAGAGCCTCCATATTGGCTTTTTTTAATTCATCAATCAACATATCCATCACACCTTTTGCTTAATAATATTAACAAATAATTATCGAATTAACAAGACAAAAAGCATTAATCAAAAAGCGATGACTGTTAATGTACAATACATGTGAGACCAAATGCTCAAAAGAAAGAAGGCAAATAA
>CAZOUY010000005.1:0-89140 GCA_964583155.1 uncultured Coprobacillus sp. | reverse complement strand
TTACACTAGATTTATTTTTCACTTTTTTGGTCTCACATCATTTACAACTTAACAATAATTCATAATGGTATGATAATATGCATAGCATATAAGTCCAAGTGCTAAGGTAAATAAAATTGTTTCAAATCCAATATAATTTTAATCACTAAAGCTAGACAAAGAAAAAATATAAAATACATTGATATAATTTAAATTGGCCCATTTTTTGTTTTAAGATTAATATTACGTATTATTCCAAAATGGATTCCTTGGTGGACCAAAAGAATATAATCCGAATTTTTTACTTGTAACAAATGATCGATTTGAATTTATTTTTGCTCTGCTCATATGATATTTATATTTTTCAATCAATCTCCCACCTTAGAAACAATATTCTGCATTACCTATTCCGTTATCTTTTTTATATTCTTTGTATAGGAAAATTTGAGGATAACAAAAAATATCAGTCCATTTTTTCACGAATAATTACCGCAAATTGTTCGGTATGCCCCAATTATGAAAAGTATGCGATTAGAATTAAAGAATAGTTATTAACAATATCGTTTGCGTTCACATTTCTTCCATTATCATTAGTCAGTAGATTATTGATTTTGGTAGACCTGCTGAAACATAACCATTAACGACAATTTCGATATTTTTTTCAATATAAGCCATGCAATCTTATATTAGTTTTTTTATATCGCAAACGATATTTTCTGCCGTAAGACCAAATCTATCGTATTGCTCCGATTCTTTAACTCCATCAGTAAACTCTTTATGAGCCCCGTAACATAGTACGCGAATTTCTGAATTACCATAAAATCTGGCAATTTGTTCGCCATACCCACCATCAATAACACCGTTTTCCAACGTTATAACGATGTGATGATCGTTCTTTAGCATTTCCAATGCTTTCTCATCAACTGTATTGTAATAACGCGGATTGATAAGCGTTGGGGTAATTCCAATTATGGATAATTTGTCGTAAATTTCCTGTCCAAGGCTGAAAAAATCTCCAAGTGCGATAATTGCAATATCTTTTCCAGAATGCACGATTTCGCTACGGGCAGGCAAAGCATAATCCATTGGCAGGAGAATTTTTCTGGATGTAGTGAAAATCCCCGGCACACGAATTATAACGGGATATTCGTTTTGTTCTAGCGCCCAATCGAGCATATCCGAATACTCTTCCTTGCAAGTGGGAGAAAGGCAAATTATGTTAGGAATGCTCTTAACAAGTGGAATATCGAAAACGCCTATATGTGTTTGACTACCTTTCGATATACCCGCAAAAAATACCAATATTACGGCAGGACTTTTGTTAAGTGCCAAGTCCTGTGAAAGTTGATCATAAGTGCGCTGTAAAAAAGTACTGCTTACACCGAATACCGGTTTGCCACCGCTCTTTGCAATGCCTGAAACGAAAGTTACTGCGTGTTCTTCCGCAATTCCTACATCCACAAACTGTTTAGGAAACTGTTTTCTTAGTTCCTTATCAAATCCCATAACCTTGGGAGTTCCCGCCGTAACCGCTACAACGGTTTCATCATGCTGCATTTTCTTAACAAGCAAATCACGTGTCAGATTTTCATAAGTTTCTTGAATTTCTAACTTGTGTTGGCTTCTTCCCGTTTTGATATCGAAGCCATCTTTGAAATGCCAATTTTCTTGATCTGCTTCTGCAAAAGCATACCCTTTCCCCTTAACAGTGCAAATATGAATAACAACAGGGCAATCGATATTCTTTACTTCCGATAAAACATCTAAAACTGCGGTTACATCATTGCCGTCGCCGACAAAACGATAATCCAAGCCAAGAGCCTTAAACAAATTGCATGCTGCTTTTCCGCTGGTTTTTCTCAATAAATCGAGGTTTTGATACAAACCACCATGATTTTCGGCAATGCTCATTTCGTTGTCATTGATAATTATAATAAGCTTGCTTCCTAGAGTCGCGGCGTTATTCAAGCCTTCCCAAGCCTCGCCACCGCTTAATGCTCCGTCGCCCACGACGGCAATCACGTTATTTTTTTCTCCCTTTAGATCTCGCTCTTTGGCAAGCCCACAGGCAAGACTGATTGCCGTAGAAGTATGCCCGATGGCAAAAATATCATGTTCACTTTCATCGGGATTAGTAAATCCGCTGACCATTCCATATTTTTCTTCATCAACGTAGGCGTATTTTCTTCCTGTCAACAGCTTATGCGTATAGCATTGATGAGAAACGTCGAATACGATTTTATCTTTGGGCGAATTAAAAACATAATGCAAGGCAACGGTTGTTTCAATCATCGCCAAGTTAGAGCCAATATGCCCGCCTGATATGGAAAGCCTTTTTATAAGCTGTTCTCTGATTTCCGCACACAGCAATGGTAACTCATTCCCCGTTAATTTTTTCAAGTCGGTCGGGGTGTTAACCTTATCCAATACTTTACTCATAATTGCAATCAACCATTATATGCATATTTCGTACCCGTAGCTTCAGGAACGGACGATTCATCCCAGCAATATCCTCTTTTTTTTAGAAACTGACTTGTCACATTGAAATAAGTATGCCCCAACGTACTATCCCATGCCGTGTCCACGCAATACCAATCATTTTCTATCTTCACTACGTTCCACGAATGTGGCGTGCTTCCGCTCGATGTGCTATAAACTGTTACACATTCGATATCCATCATATCCATAAATAATTGAAAGGATAAGGAAAACCCATGGCACATAGCGTTTCTGTTAATTAAAACGCCGTAGGGCGTCTTGCTATCCTCGGATACGTTTCCATGTCCCAAAACCGTCCAATCGAAATTCGACCAAGTCGTAATATAATCGTGTATGGTAAGCTCCTTTTGGTAATCCGTCATGTCATTTGTTATGTTTTGCGAAATCACGCTTTTCGCCGCATTAAGAATTTGTTTATTTTTTGCAGATAAAGCGGAATCATCGCCTGATTTATATGCTCTCAGTATTGCGATATGATCGTATTCTTCTCGTATTATTAAGGTCGAACCCGAATCATCGTTTCCATCACCGGAAGTATCAGACTTATCCGTAGAAGAATCGCCATTCTTCGAAGGTGTAGAGCCATTCGCCTTGCCGAAACAGCTAAAAAACGCTATTTCCGCTGCAGCCGTATCATCGCAAATTAGAAGGCTAATATAATTACCATTAACTACCGCAACACTTTTTTTGGCAATTGCCGCCTGGTCCGGTGCATAATAGCCAAATAGTTCGGCCCGGTTATTTATATATCCTTCAAGGGCTTTTTTAACAGCTTTGCCGTGCTTTGAATCGGTCATTACCAGCACAGCAATCTCACTGACCTCAACATCTTCGGCGTAATAAATTACTCCTTCCGACACGTAGTCGGAATTTATATCGTAGTAGCTCGTTACCCAATTAGTAAATTCTTCGTTATTCGTTACCTGAATCATTTCCGGCAATGCCGTCTGACTTTCCATAATCGTCTGGGCTATTTCTTTGGGCGTCATATCCGTTTCCGCCGGTTGTTTATCCGAACAAGCCGTAAACGAGAGTAAGGAAAGCGTATATAAAGTCAATGAAAAGATTTTTGTTTTCTTCATAGTGAGATCCTCCTTTTTACTCCATCGGTTTTAATTTAAAATTTTGGCTAAGCTTATGTCTTCCGCAAATCCTGCAGCGTTATACAAAACTAAAACATCGGTATAGCCACAAGATTCAATTAAATGACTTAAACTTTGGTTGGTATAGCGTAAATCTAGCATATCTATTTCTTCAAACTCCCCCAACATAAATGGCACAAAGCAGTTCGCATACGAATCCTTTATAACAAGAGCTTTACGCCCGTTCTTATTTTCCGTTGTGATATTTATGCTGGCGTAATTTCCGCCAAAATATACTGCATACTTATCTTTTGTATCAAGCATGGAATAATCGTATAGGCTGTTTTTCGTTTCTTTTGAACTACCAATTTGAACCGTATAGCCAATATCGTTTTTCGGCAAAAATAATTCAATAGTATCACCTTTTGTTTGAATGCCGAGTTTTGACTGTATTGTACCTTGAAAACTTTCGCTAACTGTATCTATTTCATAATCGCTAATATCAGGAACAGTAAAGCCCTGCATTTGAGCCCAATCCTGATAAACATAGAAAGCCGCAAGTGTTTTCCAATGATGGTCTGTTTTATAATATAATTCTTCGTCTTTATGTTTTTGCAATACAGATGTCACATCGAAATAAGAATTTCCGATAAGTGCCCTTTTTATTTGCCCCAAATACAATTCTTCGTCATAAGGCGTAGCAAGTGGCGGGAGCTTATCGCGCATTATATCTACTGCATTGGGGACGATCATCACCGAAAGTCTATCGCCAAAGTTTTCTTTATACTTTTTCTCAAACTGCGATAGATATACAATATTACGTTTTGACATATCGGTGGTAAAGGTATCGCTATGCTTTTCGATAAAGTAACCATCCTTTGCAAAATAAATATCCTTGCTTTCGGTTTTAAGAATAATCCTCTCTACTGTCGTTTTCATATCCACCCAACAATCCCGTCCTACGAAATGGTCAATAAGATAATTCTCAAAGTCCGATTCAAATTCCCCGTTAAATATGCTCTCCATTGTCATATCTGGAGCCTCCGCCAAATATCTGTTTTCTGTTTCCGAAAATTCTTTTTTCGGTACGATAAACGTAGCAATCGAGAGTGTACCTATTAACATGCAAAATATGACTATCGTTATCCATGCCTTTATTTTATTCTTCTTTTCGAATTCCATTTTATACCTCCATCAAAATCTGAAATATAGGAATGGATTAAATGATGCGTCCACAAGATAAGCAACCGACAAAATGAAAACGCATACGTAAACCACATTCTGAATTATCGTGAGCACAATTTGCTTTCCTTTGAGTTTACTCGCTACCCAATTACCGATACGTTTCGGCAAACTCGTACAACCGATAAGACACACCACGAGCAGAATCGCGTTATTATAAAGAAGATATAACGTTTCTTTGTTAGCAAAGCCTTGCCCACCGCCAAACATTGCACTAATGAATGAAAATCCATCGCCAATATTCTCAAAAGCAAACAGAACCCATCCTAAAGCCACAAGCAATAAACAATAGAAGTGTTGGAGGAGCGCCGGCAGTTTTTTTAGGTATTTTCCAAACACGAATTTTTCCAATATCAGCAATATAGCGTAATATAGGCCCCATACTACGAAATTCCAGCTAGCACCATGCCAAAATCCCGTAAGCAGCCATACGATTAAAATGTTGATGATATGCCGCCACCACGGAACTCTATTGCCGCCGAGCGGTATGTAGACATAATCCCTAAACCATTTACCAAGCGAGATATGCCATCTACGCCAGAATTCGGTAATACTCTTTGATTCATAGGGATAGTCGAAATTTTCTAAGAAACTAAAACCAAACATGTGTCCCAAACCTATCGCCATATCCGAATAAGCTGAGAAGTCAAAGTAAATTTGCAACGTAAAAGCGATAATTCCAAGCCAAGCCGTCACTGCAGGAACTTCGGAAATCGTCATTGCTTGTATTGTGCTCCAAAGCAGTCCAATATTGTTTGCAAGCAAGACCTTCTTGCCAAGGCCGATCATAAAATGATGGATGCCATTTTCAAACTGTATGCTCGTGTGCTTTCGTGATCGCAATTGTTCGTCGATCGTTTTGTACTGCACAATCGGTCCCGCTATAAGTTGCGGAAACATTGCAACGTAAGTGCCATATGAAATGGGGTTTTTCTGCACCGCTTTTTCCGATCTATAAACGTCTATCATATAGGAAAGCGTTTGGAAAGTATAAAATGAAATGCCGATAGGAAGAGCGATATTTAGTAATGGGGCATTTGTTCCGAAAACACCGTTTACCGTCCCGATTGCAAAGTTTGCATACTTGAAAAACGCGAGCGTGGATAAACTCAAAATTGAGAATATAATCAAGATGCCTTTTGCCAACTTCGGCTTTTCTTTTCGCTTCATCCAAGCGATTAAAACACCACCGATGTAGGAAAGAATAATCGTTGTCAGCATCAAAATTATGTATATCGGCTCACCCCACGCATAGAAAACAAGACTGAAAAAAAGTAACACACTATTTTTCAACTTGTTCGGCACGATGTAATAAACGATTAGTACAACTGGCAAAAACAGGAATAGAAAAATCAAACTACTGAAAACCATAGTATTTACCTGTTGTTAAAGGACCTGACCGCTACTACGTTGAGATTTGTCATATCTCTTTCACATTCACCTGCATATCCATTGACAAAATGAACAAACCAAGTGCAATCCTTTTTTGTAGTGGCGGGTGTTCCCGTCCAATACCATGCGTTGCCCAGTCCGTTCATAGCAGCATTATTATCCAAACGATATATTTTTTGTAAGGAAGTGTTGATTGTATTTCTATTTTCATAGACAATTTTTAATTCTTCCACTTCGGGCAAACGCCAACCAAGAGCATATTCGCCGCTTATTTGATAAGTTAACGCATATTCAGATGCAAATTCAGAAGCCGTTTTTTCGTTTTCTGATTGCGCCTCGTAGCGTAAACATTGCTCACTCCGATGAACGCCGATACCGATCGCATTGTTTTCTTGCAATAAAGCAATTACGGCTATCGGAAGATTATCATTGTCAAGTTCGATAAGATGATCAGCCTTTATAGCCATACCATCCGCAAGAATGATATCACCTACCGCGTACTTGCTTGTAGTAGTCTGTCCGCTTTCAACTTCACCGTTTTCAGACGGCAAATTTTTGTCAATTCCGTTAGAGCTATTTTTGCCACAAGCGACGAAAGAGAGAATGCAAAATACGCTCAAGAATGCCAAAAATATTTTTTTCATGCTAGCACCTCCAATATTCTTGACAACATCTTAGACCTTAGACTATACTCTAAGTCAAGAGATTTACTCTAAGTTTTTTCAGAAAGGATAAAAATTATATGTATTACACTGTCAGTGAAGTGGCAAAAAGGCTCCAACTATCCCCGCACACAATTCGTTTTTATGGTAAGAAAGGATTAATTGATTTTGTGGACCGTGATCAAAACGGCAACCGAATTTTCAAGGAGGAGGATTTTGAAAGGCTATTTATTATCGCTTCTCTCAAACGAGCAGGTATGACGATTCAACAAATTAAAGAATTTACGATCTTATGCAACAAGGGCGATAGCACCATTCCGAAAAGATTACAAATCATCAAAGATCAAAAACTTGCAGTCGAAGAGCAAATTACGGAATTGCAAGATGCTTTAGACGTTTTGAAATATAAAACGTGGCTTTACGAAGTCGCACTTGAGGCTGGAACTACCGCTGTTCACTACAACTACCCGATAGAGGAAATGCCCCCGCATATTCGAAAAATAAAAGACCGTATACGCCGTCTTACCGACGATATGGAGCAACGTTATAAAAAAGCGGCTAAAAAGGAAGAATAGATAAATTGTTTTTGATGATTTCAATTCTCTTGAATTTGATAGAAATAATGTGAAGTTAAAAAAACAATTCATTACTTCTTAAAAGCTGCATTTAGTTTGTCAATTTGTCGCCCTTAATTTGTAAATATCATTTGTAAAATCAAAAATATTATGGTGAAATAATATCAGAAAAGGATGGATAAAAGATGATTAGATTAGAAATACCCGGTTATGGCAATATTGATATTGAATTGGATTATGAAAGCGCTCCTCTTACGGCGAAAAACTTCGAGGATTTAGTAAAGAAAGGCTTTTATGATGGATTGACCTTCCATCGCGTTATTAAAGGATTTATGATTCAGGGCGGTGATCCTAATGGCAATGGCACCGGTGGTCCTGGTTACACCATTGAAGGTGAATTCTCCGATAATGGACATCCTAACCCCATCAGTCATCGACGGGGTGTCATCTCGATGGCCCGTTCTATGAGCTATAATTCCGCCGGAAGTCAGTTCTTTATTATGCATAAGGACGCCCTTTATCTTGATGGAAAATACGCCGCCTTCGGTTATGTTAAAAATGGCCTTGATACTGTCGATAAAATCGCCGCCGTCAAAACCACACCTCATGATGCACCTCTATCACGTATTATCATCGCAAAAGCGTACATAATATAAAAAGGACCGCGCTATGCGGTCCTTGCAGACTTTCTCGTGTAGGTCATGTTTCGTTGAAGGTATCTTACAAAGTACTTATCTGCAAATTAATATTATCATATGCACAAAACATTACCTGTCCATGAATCATGGATTTTTTTGTTTTATCGGCCACAAATCATTTTTAAAGGTATTTCTGCATTAATTTGTTGGGAATGAAAAATAATAAATGTATCCGACCTTGTTGATGAAACGATTAAAATCAAAATAAGTCGATTCGCCAAAATTATCGACGATTCCATCCTTCACTTCCAGCATAAAGATGACCGTTATTTTTCCAAGGATACCTACTATTCCTTCGTCCTTATCATATCGCTTATAGCCACAAGCGGCAAAAAGATGATTACCATAAGCAATAGTGTTACGAGCATCAAAAAGCATCGGATAGCTCTTCTCAAAATATTCCGATTTGGTGATCATGAAGGCCCTCCAAAGGGTTCCCTTTGACACCTTGACATTTTTATCAGCAAATAAGGCAGGTATCATTTGTCTGATATTTAACGATGTAAGACCGGCATCACTTCCATAATTATCTAAAACGTATCTCCGGAAATCGCGTTGTGCTTGCGTTAATTTGCGGACGATGGTCGTGTATCCTTCATTAACGCGTTCATTATATAGATCAGGCTCACCATTCACTTGCAGATAATAATTTGAAAGATGATTTGTCCATTCCGATTTCGGAATCGCCCGACTTAAGTAATCAAAAATCGAATAGGCGGCACTATATCCCATCATATCCGGATAAGTAACGGTTCCATCAGCATTTTCCTTCTTATAAAGAGCGATATTATCTTCGGAGAAGCCGATCATCGAATGCGCTAGATTGCGCCTGATGGAATATCCCTTGACATAGGTGACACCATCAGGTCCATATCGTGAATTTATGTAGGCATCCGGATCGGTAATACGACATTCACAAACCATATCCTGACCATCCTCGGGTTGTTCCGTATCATTGGGTCTATCGATAGCCGGATCGCCTAAGACCACTAATTCATTTTGATCATTTAAATAGCAAAAGCCTTGATTGACTTCATATACCTTAACCCCGCTTGTAAAGCTGTTATATGGTGGATTCCCCTGTAACGCCAAGGTGTAATAGCGATTATTAGGTCCCACTACCATATATCCTTTGTTATCATCAAAGTCCAAAAGTTTTCCTTCAAGGTAGTCAGGCTCATAATATGCATCGATGAGAATATCACTGACGGTCGCCGAATAAACCGCATTATGGAATCCGGCTGCTTCTCTTTTCTCATTTATTAAATGCAAATTATTGAGAATATAGTTAGCGGCTGTTTGCGCAGTGGCAATTTGTTCTTGATCCGCTACATCTAAAGCGGCGGCCTTTTCCACTTGCGAAGCGAAACCGGTCGATGATAGTACTGTCAACAAAGAAAGCGTTAAAATAATAGTTTTTTTCATAATCATCCTCCTTAACTTGTCACTATTACTAACATTAAGAGCGTAGAAAGAAGCAATAGAATAATTATGAACGTTATGTAGCCGTTTCTAATTTGAAAATCATAGCCCGCGGGAAACTTATGATAGAATTTTAAACGATAAAAGCGCCGGATCATTTTATTTCTGATTCTACGAAAAAAGATAAAGATGACATCTAAAACTATTAAGAGTGACAGAATGATAAAATCTAAAACACGATTGTGATATATGGAAATATATCCCACTTCAACCTTTCCTAAAGAAAAATAGCCATCAACCATTAAAATGAAAATGACAGCCATGATCAAAATAACCTGAAGCCAAAATAACATCCAATCAATCCATGTGTATCCTTTCTTCTTTTCCTTCTTTAAGAAATCATCCATGCAAAAAAGTTCATCAGTGGTGATACCTAACTCAAGCGCTAACTTGCCGACGATTCCTTGATCAGGATAGCCTTGCCCTGTTTCCCATCTCGAAACAGTTGTGGGCTGAACGCCGACTAATTTTGCCAGTTGTCGTTGACTTAATCCAAGCTCCCTTCTTCTATTACGAATGATCTCACCGGTCTTTCTCATTTCACTCATAACATCATACTTCCTTCTGCTTGCAGTTTATCATATCAACAAATTGTTAACAACTCAAAATAGATAATATTTTGAAATATAAGGCCGTTTTTCAAGTTATTTTTAATAAAAAAACTCATTTTATATTTTTTAGTCTTTTGTCGAATGAAAGGTAAAATTCCAGTTCTCTTTCACATACATAAGTCATCGAGAGACGAATAAAGGATCCGCATTCATCATAGGGGATCGTCATGATACCTAAATTCGTTAAAAGATAATTCGCACATTCATGCGCATTCTTAAATCGTCTTGGAACCTTTACATAGAGATAATACGTTCCCGGTGACATATGAGCCTCAAAGCCATTATCATTTAAAATATCGACAATGTTTTCCATTCTCACGCGATATTTATTTTTTAGTCGCCAAGTAATATCATGATGCTTTAAGGCATAGCATGCAGCATACTCGATCGGTGCGTATTGTCCCGAATCGAAAATATCGCAAATTAAAGTATATTTGGAAATGACCTCCGGATTTCCGACCATAAAGCCGATACGATATCCGGTCATGTTATGGGATTTTGAAAGAGTATATAATTCAATGGCGACCTCTTTAGCGCCTTCCACACTTAAAATCGATAAGGGCTCTTCTTCATAAGTATACGAAAGATAGGCGGCGTCATTAACGATTAAAAAATGATATTGCTGCGCTTTTTTGATCACTTGCCGATAAAAGTCGACGCTAGCCACCGCTCCCGTAGGATTATTTGGATAGTTAACAGAAAAGATTTTGACCTTTTGCCATGTCTTTTCATCCACTGAGGATAGATCCGGCAAGAAATTATTTTCGGCTTTTAAGGGAAGATGAATAATCTCCGCATTATATAAACGGGCGGATTGCTCTAATACCACATATCCGGGTGTGGTCGAGATCACAATATCGCCGGGTTTAATCAAAAATGACGGAAGAATCGCCAATCCCTCTTTAGTCCCCATCGTTATGGCAATTTCATTTTCTACAACATCCAATCGGAATTCACTTTTTAAATAATCCTTGATTCCCTTTTTCAATTCTAAGATACCGCGATCGGTATACTTGTGATTACGAGCGTGGATTAAGGATAACTCCAATGCGGAAATGATGCGCGGATCGGGCATATCTTTTTCTTCACCGATACCAAAGTCCATTAACGGATAGGGACCTTGATAATTTCTTTTGATTTTTAAAATATCTTGAAAGCGATTATCAAACACCTTCAAGTCAAGATCTTCACGAAATCTCATGACCTATTTCTCCTTTGCCGATATAGTGCACCTTACCATCGATCACTAAATGATGATTCTTTTTAAAAACATGATATATCCCACCATCCGTATGAATGGTTAGCATTTTTATCCTTTCATTTGACGATAAAAGATGCATCGCCACCGCCAAAGAGGCGCTACCACAAGAAAGGGTAAAGCTGACTCCTCTTTCATATGTTAAAAGGCGCACCTCATTTTCCTTGATCATTTGATAGAAGGAGATATTTTCATTAGGATGATTCTTAGCGATAGTTTCTTGCGTTAAATTATCAAAGGGTCGCTGAAAAAGGCGATGAATATTGCCGACATTATACACGACCGCGTCATCATTTTGCGCGATCATTTTCGGAAAATGAACGGCAATCTGCACTTTTTTTAAAGAAGCATATACGGGATATTCGCGTTTGTTTAAGCGGATGATGAAATGCGTTTGATGACTGAACCTTCGATGCAAATGATAGGCTACTATCTTCAGGCCATTACCGCACATCTGCGCTTTGCTTCCATCTGCGTTATATACCTCTAACCGCCATTTTCCTTCACCGCCTTCTTGAAGCAATAAAACGCCATCCGCGCCAAAGCCATAATGTCGATCGCAGAGGGTGATGATTTTTTTTGAAGCCAGGCGCTGATTCTCAAATAGCAAAAAGTCATTGCCCGCCGATTCATATTTCCAAAAAATCATTGCTGTCTCAGCTCCCAAAGCTTAAAGGCCATTTTGACCGCATTATAGCTCGCACCTCTGATGAGATTATCGCTCGTCACAAAAAAGCTTAAAGTATATTCACAATCGAGATCGGCCCGTAAGCGCCCAACGGCCACGATGGGCTTATGCCGCACTTCGAGTAAGCTTGGATAATTCGGATCAACAAAGACCTTCAAATATGGTAAGTCACGCCAAAGCTTTAATGCTTCATTTACATCGACCTTTTCTTTAAACTGGGCGACGATACTGGCGCCATGACCAATCGTCGTCGGAACCCGTACGCAGGTTGCATTGATATCCAGCTGGTTATTATGGAATATTTTTTGCATTTCCGCTCGAATTTTCATCTCTTCACGCGTATAGCCATTGTCTAAAAAGCTATCAACGACGGGAAGAATATTATCGAATAAGATCTTTTTAGTAGCGTTCGCGCTTGGTAAAATTTTAGCGATATAGCGCGGATCCTTTTGTTCCTCATGAAACTCTTTTAAGGCCTCTTTGCCCGCACCGGAGGCTGATTGATACGATGTAATAAATACTTTTTCTAGTTCATAATGCTCATGGAGGGCCTTTAAGGCTAAAAGGATCATGATCGTCGTACAATTTGGATTACTAAAAAGCATTTTACCATCCAATAAATCTTCGCTATTGATTTCCGGAATCACTAAAGGAACCTCGGGATTCATCCTAAAAAAGCTGGAATTATCGATCACAATAGCCCCTTTTTCGATAAAACCTTGTGCATATTCTTCAGCAATATGCTCGTTGCCACTAAAAAAGACCAAGTCAAATGGCTTGATGGTCTCATGGCTTAGCGCAATGATCGGATAGATTTCTTTTAGGATTTGAATCGGCGTTTGGGCATTCTCTTTCGACCCATAGAGCGTCAAGCTTTCCATAGGAAATTCCTGATCGAATAAATCTTGAATAATACTTTTGGCCACTAAACCATGACCACCAACAATTGCTACTTTCCACTTTTTTTTCATATTTTCACCTACTCGCTTCATTCTATGATGCAGGATAAAAAGATAGAAATAAGAATCGTATTTTTTAGGAGGCCCACATATATTAATTTTGAGGTTGACCTATGAAAAAAATAATTATCGCCGTGCCCTTGCGGATCAAGGATGATGTGTATGAAATAAAAAAACGCTATGAAGAGGCCCTCATCAATTTTCAAATGATACCTCTATACCTGACGAAAGAAAATATGATTTTGATCAGCAAATGTCAGGGTCTTTTCCTTCCCGGCGGCATCGATGTTAATCCTCGTCGCTATCACCAAATCCCAGCTTCAATTAGTCACGTAAATGATGAATTAGATGAACTAGAATATCAGGCGATTACATACGCTATAAAGTGCCAAATCCCGATTTTAGGAGTGTGCCGCGGAATTCAGATTCTGAACGTCTATTTCCACGGAACTTTGTTTCAAAATATCGAGCATCATCAAAATACGTCTCATCCGGCCACTAATAGCCTCAAGATCTTATCTTCTAAGAAAAAGATCACCATCAATTCCTTTCATCATCAGGCCATCGATCAAATCGCCCCTAATATGGAGCCCTTTCTTATTAGCGAGGACGGAATCATTGAAGGAATTTATGACCACGAAAAAAAGATCATTGCCGTTCAATATCATCCTGAACTCAATGATCCTTTAAATATTTTTTTATTCTTCGCTAATCTTTGCAGGAACGATAGACCATGACATAGGCTTCCGCCGACTTCCGCCAATCATTATTCGCCGCTAAAGCATTTTTCCTTAGAGTGCTGATTAGACTTGGATCCTCAAAGCAATGAAGTGCCCATTTTATCGTATCAAAGAGCGCTTGGGCATCGTATTGATAGAAACCAAAGCCATTGGCGACCTCGCGATTATCGAGAACATAGGGCGTGACCGTATCGTTCAAACCACCGGTCATTCTTACGAGCGGTAATGCGCCATAGCGCAAAGCGATCAATTGACCGATACCGCATGGTTCAAATAGGCTTGGCATCAAGAAAACATCGGTTCCCGCATATATTTGGTGGGCCAATTCATCACTATATCCGATATATAACGCCATCTGCGAAGGATATTCCCGTCTAATATTCTCAAATTCTTGCTCATACATCGTTTCTCCTGACCCTAAAATAACCAAATTGGCGCCCATTTCCAAGAGCGCACGGGCCGAATAAAGCACCAGATCCAGCCCCTTTTGACTCGTAAGGCGAGAAACAATCCCAAAAAGCGGTTGCCCCTTATCTTCAAGATGAAACTTCTTCAAAAGGAAAGCCTTATTGATCTCCTTCCCTTTGGTAAAGGTCTTTTTATTGAAGGTCATGGCCAGATATTCATCGTGATTAGGATCGAATTCTTGATAATCGATGCCATTAAGAATCCCGATAAAATCGTTTTGTCGTAGCTTCATCACGCTTTCTAAGCCATGCCCGCCTTCGGAGGTTAAAAGCTCTTGCGCGTGTGTCGATGAAACGGTCGTGATTTTATCCGCATAGATAATACCCGCTTTTAAAGTGGACACTTGGCCGTTAAAACGAACATTGCCTTGCTCATATAAGCGATAATCCAACGAATAATAATCGCTTAAAACGCCCGGAGAACAGATGCCTTGAAAGGCCGGATTATGGATCGTTAAAACGAATTTTGTGTTTTGAAAGAATTCATCATTTTGATTTTGCTCCTTAATTAAGACCGGGAGCATCCCCACCTGCCAATCATGACAGTGAATGATATCGGGAGCAAAGTCCACCTCTTTCATCAAATTGCGAATGGCCAAAGTGAAGAAAGCAAAGCGCTCCTGATCATCATCGTAGCCATATAAATTTTGACGTCCGAAATATTGATGATTGGACAATAAATAATAGGTAATACCATCAATTAGTGTCCGATATACTTGACACCTTTGATTGCGCCAGGAAAGATAGACTGGAAACTCACCCACCAATTCCACATGATGTGTTATCCTTTCACGAATCGTATTATAGTATGGTAAAACGATTACCACCTCATGCTTCAGCTCCACCAATTCGCGCGATAGGGCATGAACAACATCCGCCAAGCCACCGGTTTTGGCTAATGGTGTCGCTTCGCTAGCGGCCATTAAAATTTTCATTATAAAACATCTCCTTGCTTGACATATAAGGGCTCATCTTTACTTCCCTTTAGTTCTTTTACATGAATCACCCGCGCATATTTATCGATTATGCAATAGTCAAGCTCGATGTCGCTGGTCACGATCGTATCTGTCAATATAATGGAATTCCGAATTTGGGCTCCTTCGCGGATGACCACCGACCGTGAAAGAATCGAGCCCTTGACGGTGCCATCGATGATGGCTCCATTGGCGATGAAGGAGTTTTGGACATCAGCATTATGCCCATATTTTGTCGGTGGCGTATCATGTGTCACCGTATAGATGGGCCAATCGGGTAAAAAGAGCTGCTGTCTCGTCGAATAATTCAATAAATCGAGAGAATATTCCAAATAATGATTAAGGCTATCAAAGCACCGAACGTAGCCCTGATGCTCATAGGCTTGGACATTTATATTGTTGCACCGATAGGAAATATAATCATTTAAGGAAAACACGCTCGATATCGTCGCGACATCATGAAGAATTTTATCTAGCATCTCTTTGCTCATCACATAAGTTTCTAAAGAGATATCCGCTTGATCAGTTTCTCCGCGATTTTGACTTAAATGCGCAACACGGTTGTTGCATAATTTGACGCGGCTACAGCCGATAAAATGATGGCGGGCGTCTAATGCCTTCGTATACACTAAGGTCACATCCGCACCCGAAGCAATATGCGCCTCAATCACCCTCCGATAGTCGATCGACATTACGAAATGCACCGGAGCGATCACCACATAATCAGCCTTCGATTGATATAAAAACCAATCGTTATTCCGAATATTATTCAGATCATGATTATATCGCGATGTCGGAGAATACTGTTCATTTTGCATGATGATACGTGATCCCGTCTTGGTATTGATGCTCCACGAATTAAACGAGCCTAAATGCTTGTTGATGGAGCGAATATGATCGCGCGCCAAAATGCCGACTTCATCGACACCGGAATTGGCAAAGTTCGACAAAACAAAATCGATAAAGGCATAGCGGCCTAAAAAGGAAGTTGACGCTAAAGGCCGCGATGAAGTTAAATCTCCTAAGGAAGGAGAATTATGAAGATTACAAAATCCGATTACTCTACGCATATATCTTTCCCTCCTATTTTGAAACCAAAACCGTCTTGGTTCCGTTTTCATTGATCACGCGATCGCTTTCAACTTCGACATTGTTCGCGACTATCGCCCGATAAATCCGCGCGCCTTTACGAATAATCGCGCCCGGCATGATCACCGAATTATATACTTCCGCCCCTTCTTCAATGAGGGTTTCATTCGAAATCACCGAGTGAACGACTTTTCCTAATACGATGGCCCCTTGATTAATGAGGCTTTCCTTAACCATCGCCATTTTTCCAACATATTGAGGAACACTCTTCGTATCCTCTGAGAAAATTTTTAAATCATCGCTATAGCTGTATAAATCGATATACTCATCATTATTAAGTAAATCCATGTTGGCCTTCCATAAGGAATCGATCGTTCCAACATCCCGCCAATAGCCTTCAAAGCGATACGCGAACAAGGCCTTCTTTTTAGCCAATAAATAAGGAATGATGTTTTTCCCAAAATCATGGGCTGAGGCTTCATCCTTGGAATCACGCGTTAAGACATCGCGTAAAATTTTATAATTGAAAATATAAATACCCATCGACGCTAAAGTCGATTTAGGCTTTTTCGGCTTCTCTTCAAACTCCACAATCCGCCCTTCCTCATCAACATTCATAATACCGAAGCGCGAAGCCTCTTCTTTCGCGACTGAGATGACGGAAACGGTCGCATCAGCGTTCTTTCGTTTATGAAAATCAAGCATCACCTGATAGTTCATTTTGTAGATATGATCACCCGAGAGAATCAAAACATATTCGGGATTAACTTCATCCAAAAAATCAAGATTTTGAAAGATCGCATCGGCGGTTCCGCGATACCAAGTCGCTCCCTCTTCCGTTTGCCGGGCCGGTAATAAGGAAATCAAGGAATGAATACCATCAAGCCCCCATTTTTTTCCATCGCCGATATAGTTGTTGAGTTCAACCGATTCGTATTGAGTTAAGACGCCCACGGTATCGATCCCCGAATTGGCGCAATTCGATAAAGGAAAATCGATGATACGATATTTGCCTCCATAGCTGACCGCCGGCTTAGCAATTTTCCGCGTCAGGGATTCAAGACGCGTTCCCTTGCCTCCTGCCAATAACATTGCCACAATCTCTTTTTTCATAATGCCTCCTTAAATTTTATA
This sequence comes from uncultured Coprobacillus sp., assembly GCA_964583155.1. Taxonomy (GTDB): domain Bacteria; phylum Bacillota_I; class Bacilli_A; order RFN20; family CAG-826; genus CAG-826. The sequence continues at coordinate 71,609 of CAZOUY010000005.1, read as the reverse complement.
ATGAACTTAGAAACGCCGACCAAAAAAGGACCGGCGTTTTTAAATTATTTACTCGTAATTTTTTGTTCCTCCGCGTATAGACGCACGCGTGACGTATTTTTGTCATGCAAAACGACAAGGGTTTCATCCACCAATTCCGAAATATCGGCGACCTTATCAGAAGGTGCTGAAAGAATGGCCTGAAGCCCAAATTTACGGAGAAGTCGAATCGATTCTTTAATACGGCCTCGATCCATTTTAGAAAAGGCCTCATCGAAAATGATCAGTCGGAAGGAATTGCCGAGCTCTCCTTTTTCGTTAACACGATATAACTGGGCAAAGGAAGCCAAAACGGAAATGTAGAACGGCGTCTGCGTTTCGCCTCCCGATTTCTTACGTAAGGTCTTGGATAAGCGTTGCTCCACGCCATCACGATTCTTCACGATTAAATCGAATTCCAAATAGGAGCGATAATCCGTAAATTTTTCAACATTGGCCAAAACGGCACTTTGCCGATCACCATGCTCGCCGACATCGACGATCTGACGGAAGAGATCATTCATCACTTCTTCGTATTTATTGATAAAGGCCGAATCATCTTCCCCGACTTCTAATAACAGATCATCCTTAATCATATCGTAATAGCGGCGATATTCCTGCGATGGCCGGACAATAAAGCGATAAGAATCATTTCCGAAGGTCGATGCGCTCAAAGCGATATTAAGCTCATCAATTTGCGTTTCGACCGACTCAATGGCCGTTTTTAATTTATTGATAAAGTCATCCTTGAATTGCTTGGTGGCCTTTTCATAGGCATCCGTGATCGCTATTTGATATTGCGGTAATTTGACATCGCGCATTTCCAATAATTCTTGATCATAGACATCATTGTCCTTGGTTTCGGCATCATAGCTCAAACGGTAATCGCGAATATAGTCCTTCCGCAATTTAACCAATTCCGCATAAAAATTCTGTTGCAAATATTGGGCCTTGGATAATTTAACCTTATATTCCGAAACGATCTCAAGAGTCGTCTTATTCTCCAATAGCAATTGTTGGAAAAGCGGAGCGGCCTTTTCATCCACAAAGAAGCCATCGTAATTATCCTCCAAGCGTTTCTTTCTTTCCTCGGCTCGCGCTTCCTCTTCTGGAATTTTTTCCTCTTGAAGAGCTTTGATTTGCGAATTAAGGCGACCCTTCTCTTCAAAAAGCGTCGATCGATCATTCTCCAAGCCTTTAATATCCTCTTCAATATCATGAATCCGTTGATCAAAGGTCTTAATTTGCGAAAGATCGTGCTTTTCCAATTCGCTTTCAATGTAATCAAGGGTCTCATGGAGACCTTGGACATCGCCGGCTTTCTCAAGAACCGCTAAGGAAGATTGAATTTCATAGGCGTTGATCACCTCTAAATCATTAGCCTCACCGACAATTCGATAAAGCTGACGATAATCTTCACATAATTTTTGATTATTGGTCACTTCAAGATGCTTCGCATCGATCTGCTCTTGACCGACTTTTCGACCGATATAGGCCGGTGTATAGAAACGTGGGTTAAGCGTCGATAAAGCGAAATTACGATATAGATCACAATTGGCCGTTATACCATTGCCACTCTCACGGGCTTCCTGCACCGTCCGACATTTTTTCAGATGGCCGATCAAGAAATTGGTATAGCCACGTGCACCCTCGTGATCCGTGGAAATTTCCTCCGCCAAAGAGCCCTTTTCGGCGACAAAGCGACGCTCGATGATTTTGGCTTGGTCGACCAAGGTCGTCATATAGTAGCCCGTTTTATTCATCAAATCACGGACGATTTCATGCGCTTCAAAATAGTATTGCGGATCGACGAAAAGATTGAATTTTTGGTTATGCAAAAATCCTTCAATGGCATTGGTCCATAATGGGGTCTTGATATCGATTAAATCAGCAAAAATAGCAACCTCAATCTCATGTCCGTGTCGACGTCGAAGCTCCGCGGCTAATTCTTGTCGAATGTAGGATAAGCTTCGTTCATAGGATTTTCCGCCATTGCGCATATCGACCTCCTGTTGACGAAGAAGGGCGGTTTTTTGCTCAAGGCTATGAATCGTTTTTCCTAACGAAATATTCAAAGCGTTGACCTGGGCTTTGAAATGGCTAAGACTCTCGCGCCATTCATTTAAAACGGAGGTCGTCAAAAGCTCAATATGCACTAAATGCTCATCCTTTAATTGCGTTGATAAGCGGATGACCTTCAAAGCGATGCTTTCGAGCTCTTCGATTTCCGCTTTGTTATCTTTACTCATTATTGAGTAATCAAATTGATGCAAAAGGTCAACCATGGCCGTCGCCTTAAGAATATAGGAATCGGCGTAATGGCCTAAATTATTGATAACGCTTTGGATATCACGGGATAAGCTCGCTAATTGAGCTTCGGTTTTCCGCTTTTCTTCCCATAATTCATCGGTCAAGCGATAAGTGTTGGAGGTCAATTTATCGGAGGTCAATTTTTCCTTCTTTCGATAAAATTCGCGAATTTCTTCGTCCACATCCAATATTTCTTCATCGATTTCCTGTAAGCGCGATTGAGCTCTGCTCACCTGCTCATTATATGAAGATAACCGATTGAGATCGTTTTGATATTCCGCTCTTTCGATAATATAGCTATATAAGGAGAGAGCTTCCTTTTGCTCAAGATACGATTTGTATGCCTGCTCGATCGCTGTCAATCTTTCAATCCGCATCGACATGACCATGGCCTCAGTTTGCAATTTCTTGTATTGCAAAATATTGGCCTGCATGGAATCGATATTGATATTCGTCTGAGCGTCGCAGACATATTCCGTAATAAAGGTCTCGATATTGGTGATCGGCGAAAAGGAAACCGCCTTTTTAAAAAGAGAGAAATACTTGTCCTTCAAGCCGCCGAATTTGCGCTTCAGCAGATCTTGATATTGACGATTGGAATCTAAGAATTTAAACTTTCCCGGATAGGTCTCGCTAAAGAAGGAATTAAGAGCCTTGTATTCCATCGGAACATTGTTGCTCACAAATTCATTTTCCGGGATTTTATCCTCCAATAAGAAGAAACGATGCTCTTCACTACCATCCGCGAATAAATCAAAAACAATACCTAACGTAAAGGAGGAATCATGATAATCATCATAGAATTCCATCGCGATATAAGAGGTAAATCTTCCATTACGAAGATATTTAAAGCCTCCGTCTTCAGCATCGCCTAATTCACCTCTTAGATACCCCTTTAAGGTTCTCGACGATTTCTCAGTGGCGGCTTTATTAAAGAAACGACCGCTGGTATCGCCTAAAAGAATAACCTGCATCGCATCGATTAAAGTGGATTTACCTGAGGCGTTTAAGCCGGTAAGAAAAACGATGGGCTCGATATTGATCGTTTCATTCCAAAAATAATGCCAATTAATAATTTTTATTTTTTTGAGGGATTTCATAGGGTTTCGCCCTCCTTCAAGCGATCAAGCGCTTCCGACATAGCCGCGATTTTTTGATTATCAACCGCGAATGTAATGGAAGGCAAAATATAAAAAGCGACATTGCCTTCATCGTAAGAGCCGCTCACCTTGGCAATGATATTATGAGCCGCCATAAATCGCAATGATCGTCCCAAAAGACGTCCGGTCAATTTTTTGCCTTGCATCGTAATGCCATATTCCAGCATCGTCTTTAAAAGCTCCGGAGTGGTCATATATAAGCTTTCTCCTGAGGCATTTGACTCCGCCTTTTGCGTTTCGTAAATTAAGCGCAAAGTAAACATCACTAATGAGGTTTCACGATCAATTCTTAAGCGATTCTGCTCATAATCATTTCGCAAAGCAATCACACCCCGCGCAACATCCTTTTCAATTTTCCATCCGGAATATTTCAAATAGTTTTCCACTAATTCGTAATATCGTTCCAAGAAACGATATTCGGGATTTATCTTCATCATTTTTTCGCGCGCATCAAACGATTCGCGAACAACGAATGATTTTAACAATAGATTATTAATAACACGCGCAAATTCCGTTTGATCACTATTAGATAATTTAACAAATTCTTCCTCAAACATTATTGTCGTTCTCCTTTCGTTTAAAAGTGAAATTTGGTAGGACATATCCTTGTGAGAGAATTCGTCCTTCATTTTGTTCAATCGTATAGAAGCAAGCATCATCGCTCTTTTTCAGCGATGCGAGAATTAAAAGGATAAACGCATCAAAATCAGGTAACGGGATATCACCGATAAAAACCTCATTTTCACCTTGAAAAGCGGTCTCCATAAAGGCATATATTCTTTCATCCGTAAAGGAATTCCGAGTTTGATCAAGAAATTCCTGCATCGTATAATCGCCGGCCTCTTCACTGTTCCAAATAATCGGAAGGGGCTCAGCCTCATCGCGGTATTTCCTAACGATCGGTAAGGTAATCGAATCGGGATTGATATAGCCTTGATCAAAAAGAGTGATCGCATCCTGCATTCGCGATAATATGCCTCGTAATCCGACACCATCGACATTAGCCTTAGCGTAAGCCTTGAAAATGGTTTCCAAATGGCCCTTGATGGTTTTATCGGAATTGTTTAAATAGATGATCTTTGTCGCCGATGATTTGGTATATTCGGCGTGCTTTTGATCAATATCGGCCACCATCTGATTGACCTGCTCATACATATCCTGGATATAGGTGATGCGATTGATGATATCTTGTTCGGCATCCTTTTGATTCTTGGAATGTCCCCACATCATCGCCTGCATTACTAATTTCGTTCGAACCTCATCATCACGAAGCCACTTTTGTAAAATCGCCAAAATCGGTCGTTTGAATTTAGTGACAGAATCAAAGGTCTTCAAAGGGTGATAATAGCGATCGCTGATGCGCACCTTATACTCATCAAAATGCTCATGCAGAACCTCATTGGTCGTAAAAAGATGACCGAGCTTATTTTGAAAGATGCGAATAGAGTGCCCTAGGGTCACTAATTCAACCCGTAAACGCTTGGTATTTTCATAGACGCGAATGAGAGTGGCGTACATGAATTCATCGCGTTCTTCATCCTCTAATTTCAATTCACTATATGTCGAATGCACCAACGAATTGTAAGCCACCTCCGACTCTGAAACGATATCATTCAAAAAAGTCAACATTTGAATGGAATAGCTCGGCAAGGCAATATACTCTTCAAATGTGTCGCTGCGCATTTCAATTTCAATCCAACCAGTTTCCTCTAAACGACGGACGATAAAAGCAACGCGGGTCGGTAAATTAGGATTAACCCCCAAATCATCGTCTTCTCCTTCTTCGGAAAAATCAAAATTCATCACTAAATCAGTGGCCTTTTCCCGTAAGGTACGGATGTAATCATCCTTTTTAATCGACATTTCATCACTTTGTAAGGAACGATATAGCACCAAAAGAGCCATCGCATAGATTTCTTTATTTTTGCTCGAAAGGACGGAAAAGAAATTATCAGGAATTGTATCAAATAATTTCATCTCTATTTCCTCCTATAATTATCTATCCAAAGGATAGATTAATCCTTCTATATTGTCGCATATCTCGCGCGAATAAGAAATAATAAAATTAAAAAAATATTTTTTTAATGATGGTCAAACCTCGGTCTTTTGTTTTTAACTTCAATGGCATATAATATAAAATAACAAGGAGGAAAAAATGATGAAGATTCGTCCTAATCGCGCTAAAAACACCTGGATTTTTTTCGCCATCGTCATCGTCGTGGCCGTTCTTTATTGGCTCAGCTTTGTCGGATTTACCTTGAAAGCGCATTGGTTTCATTATTTATTCATGGCTATTTGGCTTATTCCTTCGTTTGTTATCTATCTTTTGTCCTATTATCGTTGCTATTATATCCTCACGGAGACGGAATTGATTCAAAGGCAATTAGTCCGCATCATTCACATTCCTTACGATAACATCGCCTATATCGATGTCAAGGCCTCTTTACATGATCGCAATCTCTATCTTATCCTTCATGATAAATTACCTCTGATTTTGACTCAAGATAAAGGGCATCTTCTTTTAGAGGAAATGCAAAAAAGATGCCACAAGCTTCTTACCATCGAAGAATTAAAGGAGAAAGGCTACTTGGAATGGCAAAAGGAAGCCAAGTACCGCTCTCGATAAATATTTTTTTTGAAAAACCATTGCAAAAAGCCATAATTAATGTTATTGTTTATAAGCATGTGTGAGCAATTCGCACAATGAACGTTTGAGTTAAGGGAGGTTTCAAATATGTCAAGAGTTTGTCCTGTGACAGGCAAAGGCCCTGTAAGCGGAAATAATCGGTCCCATTCATTAAGAGCAACCCGTCGTAAATGGAATGTTAATTTACAACCATACAAGGTCGTCGTTGATGGTCAAGTTAGAACCATAAGAATGTCGGCTCGTGCCTATCGGACCCTTAATAAAAGCGCGAAACAAAAGTAAAAAAAATCGCTTCTATATGAAGCGTTTTTTTATGTCTTGATCATATAATCACTGCGAATAGCAGCATCAACAAATAAAGGGCATGACCCGGAAATAAAAGCCATTCCAAGGAAGCTAGAGAAATGATGCGCGGACGTTGATACGTTTCGTCCTCCGCATCTTTTTTTTCTAATCGATACCATTTGCGAATGGTCGGCGAAAACACCATGCCACCTTCAATCATCGCCAAAGCGAGAGCTAGAACGATATAGACCATTTTCCCTTTTATATATAGTGGTGTGGCATAGATGAAGTACGCGAGCGAAATAAAACTTAAAATGGAAAAGGAGGTCGCCATCGTCATGATGAACATATGGGCTTCCACTCTTCTCATCGTGACAAAGAAGAGTGTCATTAAAAAAAGGCTCGCCAAGGATCCGATGACTAACGGCATGATATGACTGATAATCGCAAAATCACCTAGAAGCGTGATTTGAAGAAAGATGGAGCTAACCCCCATGATCACCGCGACCAACCGAAAATAATTGTTGATTTTCATCTGATAGCGATCATTCATTTCATAGGGAAAATGATTCAAAAAAGAATATTTTTCCTGATAATAGCTTTGATAATTCTTGCGTCCAAATAAAATAACCAATCCAAAGGAAAATAAATATGAAACTAAGGCGACTATCGTTTCAATTTTCATAATTACTCTCCTTTTAAGATTTTAAGACGATGCGCCACATCATCCTTATGGAATAAATAGGATCCGGCTACGATCACATCGACGCCGGCATTAATCACCAAGGGCGCCGTTTCATTATTGATTCCTCCATCAACTTCGATCAAATATTGAAGTCCCATTTCATGACGCTTCGCTTTTAATGCCGTAATTTTATCAAGAGCCGATGGCAAAAAGGCCTGTCCACCCTTCCCCGGCTCCACTGACATCACCAAGACTAAATCCGCCTCCTTTAAAAGGGGCCATAAGGCCTCCACTGGCGTATTCGGTTTAATGGAAATGCCGGCTTTCATATGATTCTTCTTGATAAGTTTCAGCAAAACGCATCTTTCTTCATCATTAGCCAAGGCCTCATAATGGAAGGTCAAAACCTTAGCGCCCGCTTGCGCGTATGGCTCAACATAATTAAAGGGATCGCTCACCATAATATGAACATCGATCAATAAAGGGCAATACGCGGAAATCTTCTGACATTCTTCGACGCTTAAGGCCTTATTGGGGACGAATATTCCATCCATCACATCATAATGCAGCCAATCAGCCCCGGATGACGCTAATAATGATATTTGCTCTTTTTCATGCCCCTTTTGACACGCTAGTAACGAGGGGGCAACTATAATATTTTTCATGTTCTTTATCTCCTTTTTGAATCATTTATTTGCGATACCAAATCAACATAATGCTCATAGAGCGTTAACGGATACCTTCCCTCTTCGACCGCTTTTTTTAAAGAACAGCCCTTTTCATGAAGATGGTGACAATCCCTAAAAAAGCATTGGCCGATATAGGAAGAAAAGCCCGGAAAATAATGGCTTATTTCTTCGATCGTCAATCGTAGATCCAAGCTTGAAAAGCCCGGTGTATCCGCCACATAGCCCTCTTCATAGGGTAATAAAATCACTTCTTTGGTCTGATGCTTACCTCGTCCCAAGGAAGAAGAATATTCCCCAATCTTCCTCTCCCATTTTGGGAAAAGATAATTGAGCAAGGACGATTTACCGACCCCGGATTGCCCGATAAAAACACTGGTTTCCGTCTTTAACGCTTCCTTGAGCCTCTCATAATCATTCTTGTCATTCAAGGAGGAAAAATAAACCGGAATTCCCAAGGATTCATAAATTCTCTTCCATTCCTCCATCTTTTCATCTTCATGGCAGCAATCCATTTTGGTGATGATGAGAGCGGGAGCGATTTGTTGGCCTAATAGATAGGTTAAAAATTTATCGACTAGAAGCGGAGAATAATCCGGCTTCACGACCGACATGATGACATAAGCGCGATCGATATTCGCAATCATCGGACGATAGAGCATATTTTTTCTAGGCAAAATTTCCATGATCATTTCCTGCTCGTCATCAAAGAGACAAAAATCGCCCACCATCGGCTTCACACCCTGAAAGCGCAAAAGACCGCGTGGCTTCAAAAGGTAGCTTTGTCCCTCGCTTATTACTTGATAGGTCCCATATGCGGAGGCTAAGATTCTTCCTTTTTTCATCTTAAAACCTCCAAAGTCTTCGAAACCATGACTTTTTCTTCGTTTTTTTACCATCCTCGATGCGAGATAAATCCTCAAGCATCGATTCGGCATCTTTATAGCGATCTAAAGGATTTTTAGCGCAGGCCTTGCGTAAGACGCTATCGATCTCTTCATAATTGACGATATTATCCTTTTTTAAGGATGGAAAGGAATGCGAGATATGCATCTTGGCGATCTCCTCAACGCTCTCCCCATTAAAAGGCAAATGTCCTGTTAAAATCTCATAAAAGGTTATTCCTAGCGCATAGATATCGCTCTGCACCGATGGTGACTGTCCTTGGATAACCTCAGGAGCTAAATATGGTAAGGAGCCATAGACCTTTGAGGAAGAAAAAACTTCATTTTGAAGAGCGATCGCGATTCCAAAATCGCTGATTTTCAAAGAACCATCAGCACCATAAAAGATATTCTGTGGCTTAATATCACGATGCAATAATCCGCATTGATGCGTAAAAATAATCGCGGCTAATAATTGCTTCATGATGGCCTTTGCCTCTTGAAAGCGAAAACGCCCGTGGGTCTCCAAAAGATGAGAAAGCGTTTTGCCCTTTGCCAATTCGACCACCAAATAAGGAAGGCGGTTATCATAGCCGAATCCGTAAATCCGAATGATATTAATATGACGTAAGCTCGCTAGATAATCGGCTTCGCGAGCAAAATTTTCATAACGATCATTGGCGACTAAAAAATCATCGCGCATCATTTTGATAGCGACATCTCTTTTAAGCACTTCATCATACGCTCGATACACTAAGGCCGTACTCCCCTCGCTGATAAAGGAAAGGATACGAAAACGATGATCTAAAAGATAACCGATTTCCATATTATAAAGATGTCTCCCATAAAGCGATCGCGATATTATCATCGCCTCCGTTATTATTGGCCATCGTAATTAAGCTTTCGGCCTTATTTTCAATTTCTTCATCCATCGTCAGTGACGATAATATTTCTTCTTTATTCAGCATCGAAAAAAGACCATCCGAGCATAATAAAATGCTTGAAATCGTATAACAATCCTTTTTATTGTCCTGCGAAGATTTCAATTCCGTAAAGGGCAAAACCTTAATTTCCAAGCGCACCGAAGGAAATAAGCCGATCGCATTGGTTAAAATATGCCGCGAGGTAAAATGCTCGCGATCTTCCTTTTTGATTCGGCCCATATTCACCAAATATTCGGCGATGGTATCATCGCTTGTCACCTGCTCAAAATCATAGACCTCTTCATTTTCTTTCGTACGCAAAACATACGCTCGGGAATCGCCAATATTGGCCACAACAATCGATTTGGTGAGAATAAGACAAGCGACTAAGGTTGTTCCCATATGCTCAACATACGAAACATCCTTTTCGCGATTATAGACCGCCTCGTTAATCGATCGAATAGTTCTTTCTAACCATTTTCTAGCGCCTCGTACCGTTACAAAGCGTTCCTTTTTATTAAAAGCATCCATCAATAGATCGATGGTTAATCGGGCGGCGACATCACCCTTTTGATGCCCTCCCATGCCATCGCAGACCATCATCAAAGTATCGCCATGAGCGTTGTTGATGATCATCGAACAATCTTCATTGACGGATCGTTTTTTTCCGATATCAGTTAAATAACAAAAATCTCCATGATGTTTCATCTTTTTTCATGCTTGGCCCGGAGTTGTCCACACGCGGCATCTATATCCGTACCAAATTCCTTTCTGACCGTTGCCGTAACGCCTCTTTTTGTTAATCGATCTAAAAATGCATGGACTTGTGCATCACTAGAGCGTCGATAGCCATTTTCCATAACAGGATTATAGGGAATCAAATTAACATAGGCAAAAGTTGGTCGAATTAATTTTGCTAACTGATCCGCATCATCCAATGAATCATTTATTCCCGCTAAAAGGATATATTCAAAGGTCACGCGGCGCGAAGCTATTTTATTATATTCACTAACCGCTGGAATCAATTCTTCTAAGGGATACGCGCGATTGATCTTCATGATTTTCGAACGAACTTCATTATTGGGAGCATGCAGAGAAATAGCCAAATTAATCTGCAAGCCTTCATGAGCGTATCGAATGATTTTTTCAGGGATTCCACAGGTGGAAACAGTGATATGCCGAGCTCCGATCGCTAGGGCCTTCGGATGATTGATGATGCGAACAAAATCTAGGACATTATCATAATTATCAAAGGGTTCCCCGGTTCCCATAACCACAACGTGCGTGATGCCACGATGATCCCCCTCTTGATAAAGCAGATCATTCATGACCAAAACCTGCCCCACCATCTCTTCGGGAAGCAAATCACGTTGCTTTTTTAATAAACCGGAAGCACAGAAGCTACACCCCATATTACAGCCGACCTGCGAGGTCACGCACAAAACATTGCCATAGCTGTAGCGCATTAAAACCGTTTCAATCTTCGCATTGTCCTTTAAATTAAGCAGTAATTTAACAGTGCCATCCGCGGCATCCTGACGGATATAAATCGAAGGCTTATCTAAGCAATACTTTTCTTTTAAGACTTCGCGAAATCGTAAGGAAACATCGCTCATTTCATCGAAAGAGGTCGCTTTTTTCCCGTAAATCCATGTATAAAGCTGCGTGGCACGATATTTGGTCTGCCCTTCATTGAGCATGAGAGCCTCCAATTTTTTGATTTCCAAACCATAAAGGTTAATCATGATGAGAGGCCTCCTTTTTTAAAAATGCAAAGTAGCACATCGTTTGCCGACGATCAAGCGGTAGCATCTGCCGTTCCTCGACTAATGAGAAATCATCATGATTTTGCAAAAAGCGACGAATCTGCAAACTCCCTTCTTTGTTGTTCGCGGTCTCGACAAGATAAATTAAATGGCCACTCTCCTTTACGAAAGAAGCGCATTCCTCGAGATAGGAATATTGCATATTGATGATGCGATCGAGATCATCGCGTTTAAAATGAACAAAAAAGTCATATTCCGTTTTGATATATTGAAATCGGCTTGATGGTGGCACCACCATGACGATATCTTGAGGATAAGAAATGTAGGTTAAAAGCAATGATAATGACGATTCAATCACCTCAACGTTGGAAAAGTGATATTTTTCAATATCCTTTTTCGCCTTTAACGTTTCGCTATTATTCAATAGGGCATAGAGCATTTGCTCTGTCCCTTTAAAGCGACCTAAAAGCGCCAAAGGTAAGGATGAATGCTGCTCCGCCACCACTAAGACATTATCAAGAGAATGCAAAGGAATTTTATTAATTGCATGATTGGAGCCTTCAGCAATCATTATTCCTTCTCCCCTGCGATAGAAATCGAGCTTGGAGGTAGGCCTATTGCCTCGATAATGAACGGTGGTTTCACTGATACCGGACACTAATTCAGCGGGATATTTTTCCAAAAGCTCGCGTCTTTTAATGATTTTCTCATTCACGCGAAAAGAACGAAGAGGTTTTTGTTTTAACGAGGCAATCATCCGATAAGAAACCGTCTTTCCATAATGACGATTCCACATCTCGACGAGCCATAAAGGAATATTATAGCGGAGATGGTAGTATTCATTCGACTGGTGATCGACATAGCTTGGAACCAAATTTTGCTTTTGATATTCATGATGAAAAATCGTCTCAATCATACTAAGCGAAAGCTGATGATCGACCGCAAGCGCATCGATGACCTTTTCAATAGTATCATCAGCGCTAAAGGCATGGACGAAAACGGTGTTGGCTAAACCGACGCAAAGGACGAGAATTTCTTCTTCCCTAATCTTAGGAAAGCTATCCTTAACAATGGCATTGAAGACATACCAATTTGCGAAGGTCTTCATCACCAAGGTCTGAATAGTCTTGCGCGTTTCGCGTGGACAAAAGTGTGACAAAAAGTAGTTGCGCATCAAGACGCTACTAGGAGTGCTTTCATTTTGAATTTTATCGATAATCTTGGTAGCGATTAAAATCTCATTCATTTTGTCACCTTCTTTCATTCTATTTTAGCAAATTGTCCGTCATAATAAAATTATTTAATAAATAATTTATTAAATAGCGGTTTAAATCACGTTTCCATCACCGAGAAATAAAAAAATCAATAGCGATAAAACTATTGATTGATGAAGAATTGCTTCTTAATGACGATGATGATCATGACAACAATCATCATGATGCTCTCTTTCGCTTTCTTCTTGCTCAGCGCGCTTTTTTAAACGCTCTTCGAAATTTTCGAAAATATTTCCTTCATATATTTCCGTTTCCTCGTCATACTCTTCCTTTTCAATGAGCACTTCGTTCTCTTCGGTGATATAACGCGGATAATCATCCCGGATATGAGCATAGGTCTTCTCTTTAAAATATTTAAACCGCACGGCGAGATGAACCACAAAGGCTTCCGCGGTCTTTAAAATATAATCGGCTACTTCTTTTTCGACCATTCGGCAGGCCTCCGGAGCATTAACTTCGACCAATACCTGATACGATGTTTGCTCGACGCCTTGATGATAAACATAAATTTCCGGAGCCAAGAAGAGAATTTCATCCTCCTCAACCTCCCATAAATTCGCTAATTTAGCAGTCACTTCTTTTGAATATTGTCCGATAACATAGCGATCAGATCCAATAAAAGTAATGGTAATCATATCGATATTCTCCTTCTTATCCAAGCGATATCATAGCAAATTATCAACAAAAAAGAAAGTTAAAAGTCATAAGGATCGCGATCAATCCGTAAATGATAGGAGCTTTTACCCTCGAATAGCCTCTTTAATTCCTCCAAGGCCATCTCGATTTTTTCGGGGCGTTGATACTTGATCAAGATATGCCGATAATAATAAGCGCCCTTTTTGGCGATATATGGCGTGGAGGGGCCGATCAAAGTCGCCTCTTTAGCCAATTCCTTTTCCAATTTATCCTTCATCTCATTAGCCACAACTACTAAGCCTTCCTCGTTGGTGGAGGAAATCCAAAGCGAAATTAAAAAGGTATATGGCGGATATTGCTGCAATTTCCGCGTTTTCATCTCCGCCTTAAAAAAGGAGGTATAATCCTGCTTGGCCGCTAAATACACCGCATAGTGCTGAGGCATATAGGTTTGAATGATGGCGTGACCTCTTTTTTGCCCGCGCCCGGCGCGTCCCACCCCCTGGGTAATCAATTGGAAGGTTCTTTCGGACGAACGAAAAGATGGCATCGTTAAACCGATGTCCGCTAAAACAATGCCCACTAAAGTTACATCAGGAAAATCATGACCTTTCGCGATCATTTGCGTGCCGATGAGAATATCGGCTTCATGATTACGGAATTTAGCAAGTATCTTCTCACTATTGACCTTGATACGCGAAACATCCGAATCTAAGCGTAGAGTACGGGCCTTAGGGAATAAGCGCTTGACTTCCTCTTCGATTTTCTCGGTGCCAAAGCCCTGCTTGCTAAGATAGACGCTACCACAATTCGGGCAAGCCTTAGGCATCTCTTCAACATGGTCGCAATGATGGCATTTCAGCATATTATCCTGACGATGATACGAAAGCGTGATTTGACATTCGGGGCACACAAAAACATGACCGCAACGACGGCAGCTGACATAAGGAGAATAGCCTCTCCGATTTAAAAGCAAAACGATCTGCTCATGCTTATTCAAGCGATCGGTGATAGCCTGACGCAAGGATAAGGAAAAAAGGACCGAATCCCGATCAACTTGATGAGGCTTCAATAAATCGATAATCTCAGTTGTCGGCAATTCTTGATTATGGATACGACGTGGCAACCGAAGATATTGATAGACTCCCTTTAAGGCACGGGCTCGCGATTCTAAACTCGGAGTAGCGCTTCCTAAAAGAATTCTCGCCCCTTCCATTTGACCCCGCCATTTCGCGATTTCTAAGGCATGGTAGCTCGGGCTTTGCTCCTGTTTATAGGATTCAACATGCTCTTCATCCAAAATTATTAACCCAATATTGTGCAAGGGGGCAAAAATGGCGCTCCTTGCTCCAATCACCAAATGAGCCTCACCATGAGCGATTTTTCGATATTCATCGTATTTCTGTGCGGGTGTTAACTCCGAATGCAAAATAGCGGTTTTCGTCGAAAAGCGCATAGAAAAATACTCAACCATCATCGGAGTTAAAGCGATTTCTGGTACTAAAAAAAGAACATTCTGATTTTTTGATAAATAATGATCGATCAAACGGGCATAAACCTCTGTTTTTCCTGATCCAGTTACTCCCTCTAATAAAGAGACGTCTTGGGAAGAAGACAAGAATTCTTGGATCACCCGTTTTTGATCTATCGTTAATTCATGAGGCGTTAAAGGATCGAACTTGGGAAGAATAAGTCGCCTTTTCTCCTCCTTGACAATCTTAACCCTTTTTAAGGCACACAGTTTGTCAAGAATTGTCGGTGACCGAAAATCTTTTTTTAATATTCTTTTCTCATTAGCTATCAAGCGTAACCACTCTTTTTGCTTGGTGGTTAAGCCCTCTTCATTGCTATCAAGCAGTTCCACATAATATTCATAAGCGATTTTCGGAGCTTTTAAAGCGCTTGATTGGGGCTTCATCGAAGGGGGAAGCATCGTTTGCAAAACTTTAATAAGCGGGGTGAAATAGTATTTAGCCATCCTTTGGGCTAATTCCCATAGATCCTCATCAAGAAGCTTTTCATGATCTAAAACATCGATTATTTCTTTTAAAGCAAAGCCATTTTCTTGTTCGTATTCTTCCTTGCTTTTCGTAGTTTCGATCACCTTGCTTACGAAACCGATTATCCTTTTTTGTTTGTTAAAGGGGACGATCACACGAAAGCCCTTTTCAACCCTTTTATCACCTAAATAGACATAAGAAAAGGGACGATCTAAATCGATAGTAGCATGTTCAATATATACCTCTAAAACTCGCATGCTCTTTCCTCCTTACGTCCCTTATTTATTTATGAATAACTGCGTTTATCTTCGAACGAATAATGCCCTTAATCTCATTGGCCGCTCGATCAACATCGTCATTCAAAACGACATAATGATAGTGGAATTTCAATCCCATTTCCCGTTTGGCTTTCTCCAATCTTTCGCGAATAATCTCTTCACTTTCACTTCTCCGACCGCGAATTCTTTGCTCTAGCGCTTCTAAAGATGGAGGAATCAGGAAGATTGAAAAGACATCGGATCCTTGGCACTTTTGCATTACCTGGCGCGCCCCATCGACCTCAATTTCCAAAAAGACATTCTTTCCTTCAGCGCGCAACCTCTCGACATAATCCTTCGGGGTCCCATAGCGATTGCCGACAAAGGACGCCCATTCCAGTAAATTACCGTTTTCCACATTTCGATCAAATTCTTCATCGGACACGAAAAAATAATCCTCGCCCTCTACCTCTTGATTTCGGGGTTTACGAGTAGTCATCGAAATTGAATAAACTAAATTAAGAGACAAATCTTCCATCACTTTCCGTCTAATTGTGCCTTTGCCAACACCACTCGGTCCGCTTAGGATAATAAGAAGCCCTTTTTGCATTGTAATTCACCTACAATCATGCCTTTTTTATTAATAAATTAATAAATGTGCCATATTCGAATATTCATATTATATTTAATAACAGGTAAAAAAGCAACGCGAAATTTTAAATATTTGCAATTCCGCGATTATCGCCATTTCTTGCGCAACTATCCGCTATAAAATTATACCTTCTCTTCCATGAGTGATAATAATTGCCTAATAAATGTTTCAAAGTAGAATGTTCCCTGTCTATCAAGATATTCCTGCATCATCTTTACAAAATCCGGTAAACCATCTTTTGCTAGTTCTAATGTTTCTTTGAAAACTGTTTTACTCATATTGCTATCATCCATCTCCTGATCATTTAAATTTCTTATCTCATAATCAAGCTGCATAATAATTTCAATCGGAACATCAGCCCATCGTTCAATATGTTTCTTAAACTCCTCTAACCGATATTTAAAATATTCCTTGCCCTCTTTTTGAAAGCCTATATAATAAACATCATGCTTATTTTTTAGCTGATAGACATTTAAATAAATATAGTAAGTAGCAAAAAAGGATGTGAAAAGATCGTGAGAAATCTTATTTTCATAAATGATCGCTCGTCGCGCCAGATATTCATATATTTCTTTAGCTACTTTTTCTATATTATGTTCTTTAGCGCTTCTCTCTTCTTTACTTAAGTATTCATAAATCAATTCCTTGAAGTTTTGACGTGCGCCCTGTAATTTACGTAAAGCTATATTTCCTAGTAGCTTCTCCATTCTTTGTGGTGTTAAGTAATCTTTATATTTGAATAATGATAATACTCCTCGATTATCTTCAAGCTTATGAATAAAGATATCGACGATTTGTTTAATAATTTCATATCTCGTTTTTGGTAGGTCTTTATTTTTATCCTCGCCACTTCTAAAAAGGTAAATGAAAATAAGATTTGATAACAAGAATGGATTACCTGTTATTTCATCACTTATCTTTTTTAATTCTTCAAAAAAATCTATTTTAAGTCTTTCTCGATTAGGTCCTATCTCACCTGGCTTTGGATCCTTTATAATTCTTTTGGCAATATTATCAAATAAACTTTTTTGCTCTTCGTATGTTAATCTTTCTAGATGTAATACACGGATATCTTTGCTAATAAAAATTTCTTTTATTCCATTTACTGGCCTACTATTCTCATTTCGCGATGTAAAAATAAATCGATCCCATGTATTTGCCGCACGATATGCTTTAATAAGTTTACATAACTTTTCATTATTTTCATCATCTATTTCCTCTAAGCCATCCATAATAATCGTTATTGATGCCCCATTTTCTCTAATTGTTGGAAGATAATTATCTTTAGCAACACCAACTTTACCATTAAGATAGGTTTCTAGTTCTGTATTTAACAATTGATCAATGGAATTAATACTTTTAAGTAAACCGACATAGTTAATTAAGTTGATTCTGACATAAAACTTATTAATGGCCAAATGCTTATACATTAAATAGGATAGATAAAGACTTTTACCGATTCCTCCTTCACCCACTATGATGAGGTTTTCTTTACTATTGATCACTTCATCAATGCTAAAGCCATTATCTTTTTCATCATAAATATTCCGATCAATATATCCATCTTCATATGTCATGAAAGCATCGACGGGATTCCCTGACATATTATTATCACTATACTGACTTTGAACGTTGTATTTAAATTCATTTTCTTTCGTATGTTGATAGATATAGTTACGTATCGCTGTTTTTGCCATTCCTTGTTGGATTTGGGCACAGACATTAGTCACTATTCGATCATCATTTTTATCGGAATACTTACCTGCTAAAGCAAAAGTAATTAGCTTTTTGAATGGATCATTTTCATCGCTTATTTTTGCAATTTCTTCACTGACGTTAAAATCTTCACTGTCCAAATAGACAATGATCAAATTTTCTTCAGTCAATTCCCCGTTTTTCACACATTGTAACGCTATTTCGAGTTCCTTTTTTACCCATTTGCTTTTTAGAGAATATTTTGAAAGAATAATCAAAAAAAACTTAGAAGACTTAATAGCTCTTTCAATACATAAATCTATGACCCCACTTGCATCTCGATCACTTTCCCAAGCACGATAATGAGTATATAATGCTTCTCCATCATTATTAATATTATTCTTATTTTCTATTCCATCAACCAATCGATTTTTAAAATCCTTATCGTTATGATTCCATGACACGAATACATCATAACTTTTTCCTACATTGTTAAATTTATATTCTATTTCTAATTCTGTTAATATTTTATCTAACGCAAGTTGTGCTTCTTTATCGCCTTGATCTGCCGCTTTTTTATACAATTTAACGGCTTCATCATCACTTTGTGGAATGCCGAAACCATTTTCATAGCAAACGCCGAGATTGTATTGAGCACCTGCATGTCCTTGATCTGCCGCTAATCTATACCATTTCACGGCTTCTTCATAACTTTGTGGAACTCCTTTGCCATTCTCATAGCAAACACCGAGATTATATTGTGCATCAGCATATCCTTGATCTGCCGCTGATTTCAACAATTTTGCTCGTTCATCATAATATTGAGACTCTTTTTTTCCTATATTCCTCTCTAATTGAATAGTTTCCTCATAAATTTGTGGAATGCCTTGACCATTCTCATAGCAAACGTCGAGATTATATTGAGCAATTGGAAGTCCATGATTTGCCGATAATGTCCACCACTTCACGGCTTCTTCATAACTCTGTGGCAAGCCTAGGCCATTATAATAGCAAACACCGAGATTATTTTGTGCGCCTGCATGTCCTTGCTCTGCAGATAATCTATACCACTTTACTGTTTCTTCATAACTTTGTGGAACACCTTGACCTTTATTATAACAAAGAGCTAGATTATATTGAGCTTCTGCATTTCCTTGATTCGCCGCTAATTTCCACCACTTGGATGCTTCTTCATAATCTTGTGAGACACCTTGGCCTTTAGCATAGCAAAAACCGAGATCATATTGAGCATCTGCAAGCCCTTGATTTGCAGCTAATTTCCACCATTTGGATGCTTCTTCATAACTCTGTGGCAATTCTAGGCCTTTAGCATAGCAAACACCGAGATCATATTGAGCATCTGCATGTCCTTGATTTGCAGCTAATGTCCACCACTTGGATGCTTCTTCATAATCTTGTAAGACACCTTGGCCTTTAGCATAGCAAACTCCGAGATTATATTGTGCATCAGCATATCCTTGATCTGCCGCTAATCTATACCACTTCACGGCTTCTTTATAATCTTGTGGAACACCTTGGCCTTTAGCATAGTAAACACCGAGATTATATTGTGCTCTTGCATTTCCTTGATTTGCGGCTAATGTCCACCACTTTGCTGCTTCTTCATAACTTTGTGCCATATCTTTGTCATTAGCATGACAAAGAGCTAGGATATATTGAGCTCTTGCATTTCCTTGATTTGCGGCTAATCTATACCACTTCACGGCTTCTTCATAGCTTTGTGGAACGCCTTGGCCATTATCATAGCAAACACCAAGATTATATTGAGCTCTTGCATTTCCTTGATCTGCCGCTAATCTATACCACTTCATGGCTTCTTCATAGCTTTGTGAAACACCTTGGCCTTTATAATAGCAATTGCCAAGATTATATTGAGCTCTTGCATTTCCTTGATTTGCGGCTAATCTATACCACTTCACGGCTTCTTCATAGCTTTGCGAAACACCTTGGCCATTATCATAACAAAGGCCGAGATTATTTTGTGCATCAGCATCTCCTTGATTTGCGGCTAATCTATACCACTTCACGGCTTCTTCATAGCTTTGTGGAACACCTTGACCATACTTATAGCAAAAAGCTAGATTATATTGAGCTTCTACAAGCCCTTGATCTGCCGCTAATCTATACCATTTTACGGCTTCTTCATAGCTTTGTGGAACACCTTGGCCTTTATAATAGCAATTGCCAAGATTATATTGTGCATCAGCATATCCTTGATCTGCCGCTAATCTATGCCACTTCATGGCTTCTTCATAGCTTTGTGAAACACCTTGGCCTTTATAATAGCAATTGCCAAGATTATATTGAGCTCTTGCATTTCCTTGATTTGCGGCTAATCTATACCACTTCACGGCTTCTTCATAGCTTTGCGAAACACCTTGGCCATTATCATAACAAAGGCCGAGATTATTTTGTGCATCAGCATCTCCTTGATTTGCCGCTAATCTATACCATTTTACGGCTTCTTCATAGCTTTGTGGAACACCTTGGCCTTTATAATAGCAATTGCCAAGATTATATTGTGCATCAGCATATCCTTGATCTGCCGCTAATCTATACCACTTTACTGCTTCTTCATAGCTTTGTGGAACGCCTCGGTCATTATAATAGCAAACACCGAGAGTATATTGTGCTCTTGCATTTCCTTGATCTGCCGCTAATCTACACCACTTGACTGCTTCTTCATAACTCTGTGGAACACCTTGACCATTATAATAGCAATTGCCAAGATTTAATTGTGCTCTTGCAAGTCCTTGATTTGTCGCTAATCTATACCATTTTACTGCTTCTTCATAGCTTTGTGAGACACCTAAACCATTATAATAGCAACAGCCGAGATTATATTGTGCATTTGCATTTTCTTGATCTGCCGCTAATCTATACCATTTTACTGCTTCTTCATAGCTTTGTGGAACGCCCTGGCCATCATAATAACACAAGCCAAGATTATTTTGTGCTCTTAAATCGCCATCATTAGCGGATATTTTAAAATGCTCAAATGCTTGACTATAATTCCGTTCTATTCCAACACCATTATAGTAGCAATATCCTAAAATGTAATCATCATTAGGGTGTTTTCTCATCGATGCCCTTTCAAATAGCTTTTTCTTTTCCTCGTCATCAATATTTAAGGTGATATTAAAAATATTATATCCTTGCGCAATTAATTCATAAAACTCATCGATGGTTTCAGCTGTTGCCTTTAAAAGTGCGTTTTCATACTTCATTGTTTATACCTCTATTAATGAAAATTATTATGGCGACTATCTAAAATAACAATAACACTTTTTTAAATATTTTCATATTATATTATCTATTTAATACCAATCTTAATAAATTTACGCTTATGTTCATTATATACCTATTCTTTTTCTTTTTTGAAGCATCTATGATATATTAAAAAAGGTGATGAAAATGTCTTTAAATGCTGGTAATCTGCTCTATATTGTTCAAGAAATAAAAGAAAAAGCTCTTGGCTCTTATCTTGGTAAATTCGTTGAATATTCGAAAACTGATTTCTTCTTTTCTCTTTCGAAAAATAAGACCCAACGGGTGATTATTTCCTTACAATCTTCTCATCCTTTTATAAGTCTTACTGAATTTAAGGATCCAAGCAGCACTCTCGCGTCACCATTTTTTCTTTCATTGCGGAAAGAGCTTGATCATGCCTATGTCGAAAATCTTGAATTATGGAATAATGATCGGATCGTGGTTTGGACCTTACAATGTACAAATGATGTCTATGAAACAAACCGCCGCTACTTGGTGATTGAATTGATTACCGGTAATGCTAATATGCTTTTGCTGGATAAGGATCGAAGGATTTTACTTGTCTATCGTCATGGTGATTTGGAAAGCAAACGCCCTTTGTTAAAGGGATTAACCTATACTTGTCCTGAAAAAAACGTGCAATGGAAGGAAAATATCGACCCCATCGCGTTTGATTATCTATCCCTTTTTGATGATTACCGAAAAAGCATCGAAGACAAGCGCAAAAAGGATAAGTTTAATGCGATTTTATCGTTAATCAAATCGCATAAAAAATCAGCGTTAAAAAAATGGCAACGCCAAAATCAAGAATTGCTCATGTCGCAAAAAAAGGACATGTGGAAGGAATACGGAGATTTGCTCATCACCTATCTTGATGAGGTGCATCCTGAGCAAAACGAATTCCGCATTTTTGATTATGTCATTCCTCTTGATGCGGATAAATCCGCAAAAGACAATGCGCTTCTATATTATAAGAAATACCAAAAAGCTCGGAATGCCGAAGAGCATTTAACAAGACAAATGGCGGAGACCAAAGCGGAAATCGATTATTTTAGTATTTTGGAATCGCAATGGGAAGGAGCCTCCGAACGTGATTTGCAGGAGATGGAAGAAGAACTAGTAAATAATGGTTATTTAAAGAAGGCCTCTAAGAAAAAGTTCCCCCATCATCCAGCGATTCAACCATATTTTTGCTACTTTCAGGGCGTAAAAATCGGCTATGGCAAAAACAATCTCCAAAATGATACCTTGACCTTTCATTTAGCGCGCAAAAACGATATCTTCCTGCACGTTCAAAATCATCAAGGCGCTCATGTCGTTATTTTTGATAGCAATCCCAATAAGGAAGTCCTTATTTATGCCGCCTCGTTAGCCCTTAAGCTAGCGCATCTATCCGATGGCGATGTCATTTATACTCCGATTAATCAGGTGAAAAAAACATCCAAATCCGGTCTTGTACAGCTCAATCATTATCAAACGCTGCATTTAAATAAGATCGATGACTCGTTATTTACCTTTCTCCTTCAATAAAAAATCTTCCCCCTTAATCGCTTCCTTGGTGCTCAATCCATAAAAGCCCTGCTGTCTCATGACTTCATAGGCGACAATCGCCACACAGTTCGAAAGATTGAGGCTTCTCGCGCTCGCTACCATCGGAATCCTTAGGCATCGATCGAGATGATCATTAAGAATATCATGCGGAATCCCCATCGATTCTCGTCCAAACATCAAATAATAGGTATGGGCAATATGCGTGAAATCCGCTTGTGAATATGTCTTTTCGCCATAGCGACTGATATAATAGATATCCGCATTCGGATTCTTTTGACAAAAATCAACGTATGATTCATATATTTTCATTGTCAAGCCTTCAATATAATCCATTCCGGCCCTTTTCAACGATTTTTCTTCTAAAGAAAATGTCAAAGGACCAATGATGTGAAGCGTGGCATTTATGGCTTTACAGGTTCGCATAATATTTCCCGTATTGGCAGGAATTTCCGGTTGATATAAAATAATATGGAGCATAATGACACCTCGTTTTTTATTAATATACCATTTTCCAAAGGAAAGGAGTAGTCGCTATGGAAGAATATCTCGCCTTTTTCACCTTAGAGCCTATCAATAGTGTTCGACAAATGAAACTCGGATTGAGCAACGACCATTATCTTATCAATGATCGTTATCTTTTGCGCGTTCCTAAGAAGCCTCTTCGCTACGATCTTTCTCCCGCTAACGAAAAATTGATGGAGACCGCTCTTGGAGCGTTAATCCATCCTTCGATTCCTTTATTAGCCTTCGACGCTCAAAGAAATTTGAAAATCACCCCCTATATTCAGGGTTTTCATGAATTTGACGCTCAACAAGCATCGCTAACGACTTATCAAGAGATCGCTCACCTTTTAAGAAAAATGCATCAAACCGCAATCAGTGGTCTTCAAAAGTTCGATGGTTTAGATAGATGCTATCAATATCGAAAAAGAGCGAAAATAAATCCGCATCCGAAGGAAAAAGCCATTATTGATAATTATTTGCTTTTCTTATCCGACCAACAGGTTCCCTGTCATCATGATCTCGTAAGTGGCAATATCCTCCTTTTTTCCGATCATGTCGAAATCATCGATTTGGAATACGGTGGCTATGATGATCCTTATTTTGATTTAGCTTCCTTTATCAGTGAGAATAACCTCAAAGATCCGGATTTGATTAAATATTTCTTGAAACAATATTTTTTAACACCTTTAACCGCGGAGCACTATCAAAAAGTGATGGCCTTTTTACAGTTTAATGATCTTTTATGGTACTATTGGGCTCTTATGATGAATGAACTATATCATGATGATGTCTATCTTCATATCGCTAAAGAAAAAGCGGAGCATTTAGATGATCCGCTTCATTTACTATAGTCCACAATCTTCATCGCCATCCGAGGAATAAAAGCAATGGTTTTTAAATTTCCCCTCTAATTTTCCCCAAAATCGTGTTTTACAAGGCTTCCCTTTCCCGGGCGCTTGAAAATATAACGCCGCATAGGCCGGATCGGCTCGCCAAAATTTAATACAATCGAGCGCTAATCTTCTTTCTAAGGTGGTCGCTCCTGCCTGAAATAATGGCGTATTAATGCCCTCAAAGGCATTTTTTTGCATGACAACACTTTCAATTGTGGAAAGCTTTTTAAAAGGAGAACAATTCGCAACAACGCGATTAATAACAACATTGCCGACTAATTTCATACCAAAATTGCCTTCTCCTTGTGCTTCTGAACGCATTAATCGTCCTAATAAAGAAACGTCCGCATCCCGATAACGAACTCGCATTTTTATCACCCTCTTTAGCGTATGATAAAAATCAGAAATTGGGCCTTTTAACTATTAATTAATCAAAAAAATGCCCATCCTTCATCGATGGACATTTATCTTTTCATCGTTATTTTTTGGCTGCTTCTCTAAAAATCGCTAATCCGTTATCGGTTAAAGGATCCTTCACCATCTTTTCTAAGACGGCAAACGGAATGGTTGCGATATCCGCACCGGCTAAAGCGGCTTGCTCAACATGAGCTAAATTGCGGATGCTAGCGGCGATGACTTGGGTTTCATAGCCATAATTGCTAATCATCGCCATGATTTTAGCGATCAATTCCGCACCGGAATGTCCCGCATCATCCACGCGGCCCATGAATGGTGAAATATAAGTCGCACCCGCTTCACACGCCATTAAGGCCTGCGAAACTGAGAAAACTAAGGTCACATTCGTATGGATTCCTTCCTTATGCAAAATCGAGGTCGCCGCAATCCCCTCCATAGTCATCGGAATTTTGATGACGATATTAGGATGGATTTTGACCAATTTCCGGGCTTCGGCCACCATTTCTTCGGCGCTAGCCTCTTGGACCTCCGCCGAAATAGGTCCATCGATTAAGGTGACGATTTCTTTGACGACCTCCTCTACCTTTCTTCCTTCTTTAGCAATCAAAGATGGATTGGTGGTCGCACCTGAAATGACTCCCCATTTGGAAGCGATTCTAATATGCTCGATATTAGCCGTATCAATAAATAATTTCATTATTTTTCTCCTTTATTTCCAAATTCTTTTTCATAATTAGCGATCGCTTGTTTAATAACCTCAATCGCCTTTTGACGTCCTTCAATCGAAAGAACATCCGTATCCTTTTTCTCTAGGTTTTTATAAACCCGGAAAAAATGACATATTTCATCAAAGATATGTGCCGGTAATTCGCATATTTCACGATAATTACCATATATCGGATCGTGAGCGCAAACCGCAATAATCTTCTCATCCGGTAAACCTGAATCGACCATATTGACGATACCAATAGGATAGCATTGAACTAAAGCCAACGGTACGATCGGCTCTGAACAGATAACAAGAACATCGAGTGGATCATAATCTCCTGCATATGTATGAGGAATAAAGCCATAATTTTGCGGATAGTGGGTGGATGTATAAAGAATGCGATCTAAAATAAGGGTCCCGGTTTGTTTATCGAGCTCATACTTATTCTTGCATCCGGATGGTATTTCAATGCACGCCACAAAATCTTCCGGTTGAATACGGCTTTTCGACACATCGTGCCATATATTCATGATAAATCCTCCTTGTTTTCTTTATTTTAGCATGAATCAAGTAAAAACAATAGGTCTAAAATAACGAAATCATAATTTGTGATATAATATAAATGATGGAGGCGAGATCATGCAAAAAAAATTAGCTGTAAGCGGTTTGTTAATCAGTGTTCTTCTTTCCTCATGCGGATCCAAGATGGGACTCCCTGATGATTTGAAAATTCCGCTATCGAAAAATGAGCTTTATGTTAAACCCGCTGATGTTGATTATCAAGAATTATCTTATTCTAATTATAGCGAAACGGTCACCGTCGCTTCTATCATGACCAAAATCGATCAAAAAGAGGATTTTGTCTTGTATATGCACTCTCCGGAATGTCATTATTGCCTTCTCGCGCAGCCAATCTTTATGAAATACATTTGTACGACCCATTATGTGTTTTCAACCTTAGAAAAATACACCTTAGGTAACAGTGATCAAGAAATTATCGATGGTCTAGGTTCGCTTTATCCAGATCTCTTCTCTACAAATGAAAATGGTACCTTACGCTATGGCACACCCTATTTTTATTTTTTTCGCTTAGGCGAGCTTGTCGCTTCGCATGGTATCCCCTCAAAAGGATTTCAGAGCTATCGCTATTTTGCACATTTTCTCGATAGCTTTGTCAAAGCAAAATAAAAAAGTGGAAGATATTTTCCACTTTCTTTTTTTTAAAAATGTAAAATCCAACAGCGGCGTTTTTTATGCTGGACATGGTCGAACGATTTCCATTGCGATTGGACCTTTTCATTGCTTTCAAGCTCAGGGCCTGTTTCCGCAAATTTGACTCCGTTTTTGATACAAGACTTGATGCCTTCATTTAAAATAATGATATTGACACCATTCCCCATAAATTCTGGACGAACGCCGATGGAATAAAGATCAACGACCTCATGATGCTTCATCGTCTTTAAAAGCTTGATGATTCCGCGGAGATTCAAATGCCCATTGCATTTCTGCATAGCCTCCGAAATAGAGGGCGCTAATAGGCCATAGCCCGCCAATTGATTGTCCGAAGTATAGACGGCATATAAATAATCGACATTCAAAATTGTCTTAAAATTATTCATGAATTCTTTCTTTTGGCGCTCCGTCAAAGCGGTATAGCCATAGAGCTTATCGTAAACCTCATTCATAATATCGAGACCCTTGAATATTTCCGGTGTCGCTTCCTTCAATGAAGAAAACTTGACGACGCGATAACCGAACTTTTGAATGGATCGTGCCGCTAATTTTTCTAAAGTCGGAATCGGCTCTTGAGGAATCTTAATACGATATTCCAGCCATTCACATTCTTTTTCAAAGCCCATCTTTGTCATGTGCTTTAAATAATATTCATAGTTATAGATGGTAATATACATTGATAATTGATCAAAGCCTTCAACTAGCATTCCTTCCTTATCGAGATCGGAAAAGCCGATCGGCCCAATGATTTCATGGGCGCCCAATGATAAAGCGATTTCCTTGATCTTGTTAACAAGAGTCTCGGAAACTTCATAATCATCGATAAAGTCGAAGCGTGTGATACGCATTTGATTCTTTCCGGTTTTTTCAATATATTTCCGATTGTAGATGCCAGCGATGCGACCCACAATTTTTTTATCACGATAAGCTAAAAATAAATAGGTATCCGACCATTCATAGGCTCCGTTTGTTTGCGGATTGAACATGGCCAATTCATCAGCCATCAATGGCGCAACATAATAGGGATTATGACGATATAAATCGTTTTGGAATCGAATAAACTTTTTTAAGTCTCTTTTTGTCTTAACTTCTTTTAAAGTAACCATAATGCCTCCAAATCATAATTTGAATATTAGCACATTTTTATAAACTAGTAAACAAAATAAAAATTATATCGTCCTAAGAAAAATTAAAAAAAGGCCACCTTATTTCTTGCATTTTGCTTATAAAATCTAAATATTAATATCATTAGCGTCTTTTTATTATCATAAAAAAACGTGATTTATCTTATTCAAATCACGTTTCATATTATTATAAAGTCTTATTTATTAGCGACATTTTGACGATTTAACGCTCTTTTTAAAGCCAATTCGGCGCGTTTGACATCGATATTATTGTCGGCCATTTCTAAACGCCTGCGCGCTCTTTCCTCCGCCTTTTTCGCTCTTTCGACATCGATTTGCTCCTTAAATTCAACAGCGTTAGCCAAG
The DNA here is from genome assembly GCA_964583155.1 of uncultured Coprobacillus sp. GTDB lineage: Bacteria > Bacillota_I > Bacilli_A > RFN20 > CAG-826 > CAG-826. Next base: position 43,643 of record CAZOUY010000005.1, on the reverse strand, counting down.
ATCAGCGTCTTATCCTCTTGAACATGAATGACACCACCGGATATCGCCAATTCGCGAACGGTCTTTTGGTAACGAATCGTCATTTTTCCGGTTTCAATCATTGATACTAAGGGAAAATGATGCGGTAAAATTCCCGTTAATCCTTCCGTGAGTGGTAAATTTATGATATCGGCTTCCCCTTCATAAAACACGCCTTTCGGGGTCACAATTTGAAAATGAAAGCTCATTATAGGGTTTTCGCTTTCTCGATTGCATCCTCAATCGCACCGACATATAGGAATGCCTGTTCGGGAAGATTATCATATTTACCCTCAAGAATATCCTTAAAGCTCCGAATCGTGTCTTTGACGGGAACGTAAATGCCTTTAAAGCCATTAAAGGTCTCAGCGACATGGAATGGCTGCGATAAGAAATTCCGAATGCGACGGGCGCGGGCGACCACGAGTTTATCATCCTCCGAAAGCTCATCCATACCGAGAATGGCAATAATATCCTGCAATTCTTTATAACGCTGCAATATCTGTTGAACAGCGCGGGCGACCTCATAATGCTCTTTACCGACGATATTCGGATCCAAAATCTGCGAGGAGGAGTCCAAAGGATCAACCGCCGGATAAATACCTAGGGCCGCTGTTTTTCGATCGAGAACCGTTTTGGCGTCCAAATGTGAGAAGGTGGTTGCCGGAGCGGGATCGGTCAAATCATCAGCGGGAACATATATCGCCTGCACCGACGTGATGGAGCCGTTTTTAGTCGAAGTAATTCTCTCCTGTAATTGTCCCATTTCCGTCGCCAATGTCGGTTGATATCCGACCGCACTCGGCATTCTTCCAAGCAAAGCGGAAACTTCGCTTCCGGCTTGGGTAAAACGGAAAATATTATCGATAAATAAGAGAACATCCTGATGCTCTTGATCGCGGAAATATTCCGCCATCGTTAAGCCGGTCAAGCCGACACGCATTCTCGCACCTGGTGGTTCATTCATTTGACCGAAGACCAACGCGGTTTTTTGAAGAACCCCCGAGGCCTTCATTTCGTGATATAAATCATTGCCTTCTCGGGTCCGTTCACCAACGCCCGCGAAGACCGATATTCCGCCTCTTTCGGTAGCGATATTGTTGATCAACTCTTGAATGAGAACCGTCTTACCGACACCGGCTCCGCCAAAAAGACCAACCTTTCCACCCCGCACATAGGGGCAAAGAAGATCGATAACCTTAATTCCGGTTTCAAGCATCACCGAGGATGTGCTTTGCTCTTCATAGCTCGGAGCATCCCGATGAATCGGCATATGCGGCGCTGAAGAAAAATCATCGCCAAGGCCATCGATAGGCTCGCCAAGAACATTGAACATTCTTCCTAAGGTCGAAGGACCGACAGGAACCGTAATCGGTGCTCCGGTATCGATGACATCCATATTTCGAACTAGGCCCTCAGTGGCCCCCATGGAAACACAACGCACCATATCATCACCGATATGTTGACTGACTTCAATGGTTAAGAAGGTATTGTCTTCTCTTTTTATAAGAAGCGCTGTCAAGAGGTCGGGAAGCTTATTTTCCTCAAAACGTACATCGATAATCGGTCCGATAATCTGTACGATTTTCCCGATATTTTTTTGCTTTTCTTTCATCGTTTTTCCTCCTATTTATTTGATGCGCCACCAACAACTTCGGTTATTTCCTGAGTAATTAAAGCCTGGCGTTCTTTGTTGAATTCTAATTGTAATTGTTGGAAAATCTCTTCCGCATTATCCGTAGCATTTTCCATAGCGGTACGTCGCGATGCATGCTCGGAAACCGTCGCCTCCAAGAATTTTCCATAAAGTATGGAGCGAAGATAAAAAGGAATAAATGATAATAGTATCGCTTTCGGACTCGGCTCCATGATGATATCCTTTAAAACGCTATCCTCTTTTTTATTTAGTGAAAGCGGAAAAATGATCAATTCCCGCGGGATAAAGGTCAAAGAATTGACATATTGCGTATAGATTAACGATATCTTGCGATATTTTCCCTCGACAAAATCCCTTTCTAATCGCGCGGCTAAGGAATTAATGAACTGCTCGGTTAGATGCCCATTCTCATCCAAATAATCGCAAAGGACATGATCAAGACGATTTCGATAATGATAATAGCCTTTACTGCCAATCACCATAATATCATCATCTTCACCGATCAATTGATCGGCAAAACGAAAGACATTGTAATTATACCCTCCGCAGAGACCAAGCGAGGATGATAGGACAATATATAAATCACGCTCGCTCTCATTTTCCTTCAAAAAAGGAGAATCAACATTTTCGACACGAGAAAAAACCTCATCCATCAATTGTAAAATTGACGATGTGAAAGCGGCGTTTTCTACCATAGCATCCTTCCACGTTTTTAACTTAGCGGTCGCCACTAATTCCATCGCCTTGGTGATTTTTTGGGTGGATTGAATCGAGGCCATTCGTCGCTTCGTTGCCTGTAAACCACTGCTCATCGTTCATTCTCTCCTTTCTTTCTAGAATATCGTTATTATTATCAGCGATAGCTGACCATGTATTCTTCAATAGCGTGCTTTAATTCGCTATCCGTTTCTTGTGAAATAACCTTTTCTTCGCTAATTCGTTCAAGAAGATGATTATATTTTGTCAATAAATATTGATAAAGATTATCTAAACAAGGTCGCACTTCCTCTAAAGCTATTTTTTCTAGATAGTGATGCTTGCTCGCAAATAGATCGATAATCTGCTTTTCAACGGGATAATTGACGTATTGCTGTTGCTTTAAGACCTCCATCAGGACGCCACCATGATGCAAAACATTTTTCGTCGACTCATCGAGATCACTGCCAAATTGAGAAAAGGCCTGCAATTCATGATAAGAGGCTAAATCGATTTTTAAAGAACCGGAGACCTGCTTCATCGCTTTAATTTGTGCCGCACTACCGACACGAGATACCGATAATCCGCTATCAACCGCGGGTCTTTGACCGGCATTAAAAAGCTCCGTCATTAAGAAGATTTGGCCATCGGTAATGGAAATGACATTAGTGGGAATATATGCCGAAATGTCACCGGCCTGCGTTTCGACGATCGGTAAGGCGGTAATCGATCCGCCACCATGCTCTTCGTTAAGCTTGCAGGCTCGTTCCAAAAGCCGTGAATGGAGATAAAAGACATCACCCGGATAAGCTTCTCGTCCCGGTGAACGCTTTAAAAGAAGAGAGAGCGTTCGATAGGCCACGGCGTGCTTGCTTAAATCATCGTAGACGATCAAGACATCCAAGCCTCGTTCCATCCATTCCTCCGCCATCGTGACTCCGGCATAAGGAGCAATATATTGAAGCGGGGCTAATTCCGAAGCTGTCGCCGAGACGACCGTAGTGTAGGATAAAGCGCCGCCCACTCTCAGCTTTTCAACAATCAGAGCAACTGTCGAATTCTTTTGGCCGATCGCGACGTAAACACAAAGACAATTCTTGCCCTTTTGATTCAAGATGGTATCGATGGCAATCGCCGTTTTTCCGGTTTGACGATCGCCGATAATAAGCTCACGTTGTCCTCTTCCAATCGGGATCATCGCGTCGATAGCGGTAATGCCGGTTTGTAAAGGGGTATCCACCGATTTACGGGACATGACTCCCGGAGCGATACGTTCGATCGGACGATGCTTTTGGCATTTAATCTCGCCTAGACCATCAATCGGTTGTCCAAGAGCGTTAACGACACGCCCTAAAAGCTCATCCCCAACCGGTACTTCGACAACCCGTCCAGTTCTTTTGACCATATCGCCTTCCTTAATACCGCGATCATTGCCTAAAAGAACCGCTCCGACATGCTCTTCCTCTAAATTTAAAACCATGCCATAAACATCATCAGGAAAGATGAGTAGCTCTCCAAGCATCGCCTTATCGAGTCCATAGACTAAAGCAATGCCGTCACCCACGGTGATGACTGTTCCGACATCCTTGCTTTCCACCTTATGATCATAGGCCTCTATTTGCGCTTTGATAAGCGCGCTGATTTCTTTAGCCTTAATTTCCATGTCCACCGCCTGCCTTTCTAATTAATAAATCCTTTTTCATCATTTCAACCTTATGAAGGATAGAGCCATCAAAAACGCGATCCTGTATGATGACCTTAATGCCTCCAAGAAGACGTTCATCAATAATATTTTTCAATTCAACCTTTTGCTTTAATTTCTTTGATATCACTTCCGTAATATCGCTCATCTCTTGCTCAGATAATTCCATAACAGAATAAACGATGCCCTCCGCTACCTGTAATTGCTCATTACATAGGGAGTGAAATTCCTGCAGAATCGATAAAATCATAACCGTTCTTTCATTATCGACAACCACTTTCAGAAAGGAAACGATCGATTTTAAGGTTAACGATTGAAAAGCCTCATCTAAAAGCGCATGCTTCTCCTCCTTAGAAAGAAAGCACGACGAAAGTACCCGTATATAATCCGGATTTTCCTTCAAAATTTGATAAACGCTCTTTGCTTGCTCTTGATATTCGTTAACGAGATGAGCATCTTTAGCGATACTTAATAACGCTAAAGCATATCGATTCTTGACGCTATCCATTATTTTTCAACATCCTTTATAAATTGTTGAACCAAACGCTGGTGATCATCCTTATCGACTTCACGCTGTAAAATGGCCTTTGAGGCTTCGATAGCCACCTCTACCATTTCATCATGAACATCATCCAATGCTTTCTGGCGACTTTGAGCAATATCCAATTCCGCTTTATGAATCAGCTCTTGTGCTTCTTCCTTCGCGCTTTGAATAATTCTCTCTTTTTCCTTTTCCCCATCCTGCTTAGCTCCTACCATGATCTGATAGGCTTCCTTTTTCTTATGGGTCACTTCTTCTTCAGCTAAAGCTAGCTTTTCCTTAGCTGTTTCATCCGCCGCTTCCGCACTCTTAATATGATTTTCGACATAGGCCGCTCTTTCGTTTAAGACCTTTTTAACAGGCTTATAAAATAAGAAAGTCGCCGCTATCACCAAAACTAAAAAGGCGCATAATGGAACAATAAAAGATTCGATATTCTTAGGAATAATGCGATCGATAAAATCATTATTTTCACTAGAGGTATAAACTAGCAAAGTAGCGAGTCCTTGATACATATTTACCAAAATCCCCGACATTGTACTTCACCTCTTACATTGCGACAAAGAATAAAATTAAGAGAGCAACCAATAATGCATAAATACCAGTGGTTTCCGCTAAGGCACAGCCGACCATCAATGTAGAACGGATCTTACCCTGCGCTTCGGGATTGCGAGCGACACCTTCGACAGCCTTCATCGCCGTCAAACCTTCGGTAATAGCACAAGCCATACCGCCTAAAACGGCAATCGCCGCGGCGATACAAGCGGTGCCTCGCATTGAGAACTCGTTAGCGGCTCCGCTAACTTCGGTTAAAACGGTTAATAGATTTGATAATAACATTTTTAATATCCTCCTTTTCTATTACGTTTTGATAACAATCACTTACTTAAAATCGGTTCCATAGCGGTGCTTTCTTCATCCTCCTCAGGTGCCTCTTGTGCGATAAGAAGCATGGACACCATCAAGAAGACTAAAGCCTGGATGAAACCCGAAAATATATCAAAATAGGCATGGAGCATCGGGGCAATAAAGGGAGCCACAAAATACGGTAATCCAAACACTAAATTCGATACCCACTCTAAAGCTGAATAGACGATTTGCATGAGAACCCATCCCGAGATAGCATTCCCGAAAAGACGGAATGATAACGATAGAAGCGGGGCCCACATCGATAATAAATTAACCGGTAAAAAGACAGGAAATGGTTCGATATATCGCTTAAAGTACTTCCATTTGGTATATTTGACACTGGTCGCATGAATCAAAATAAAGGTACATAGGGCGATTGTGAAAGGAACCATAAAATATGTCATCGGAGAGGCGAAACCCATAATACCAATGATGAAGCACAAAAAGACATAGACTCCGACGGCAATCGCATAAGGAGTAAAAGAAGCAAAGCGCTTCCCCATCGTCTCGATCACCAGATTGTCCATCTTTTCGACCGCCATTTCCGCGATCAGCATAATTCCCTTAGGCTTTTTTAAAGGATCAGTCTTGCGGGCTTTGATAAAAACGATCAGAAAAACCACTAACGCTATTAAGACCACGAGAATAGAAGACCAAACCTCCGAGGGAATATTGGCAATCCAATCGATCTCAAATCCAACTTCAATAGAACATGAAGTTAACGCAAAAAGAGATAATAGAATCAATAATCCACTCTTAATTTTTTTCATATTTATCTCCTTTCACATTAAAAATAAAAATAACAATCTTAGGAATAAGATAAGCGCCAAATACCGCAAAGACATTGAATAATGGAAAGACAAATTTCATCATGACCAAGGCTAGAGTTAATCCAAGCGCATAGAAGAAATAACGTAAAAGATAAAAACCGGCCGCGGTCATCTTGGGATGATCTCTGCTGGTGCATTTTTCGCTTTGCTTTTCCAATAATATAAAATTGATGACGCTGATGATCGATCCTAAGCATATTCCTAGCGGAATATCATAATGACCGATAAAAAAGCAAAATGACAAGAGGACAAATGCTCCTAATTCACCAACCACAATCCAAAAAAGAAGGCGACGCATTTCTGAAAGATGGCGATAAAACTTTAACATTTCCGACCTCCTAGCGATGCTTAATCATCAGTAATTGATTATAGCACTATTTTTTTAAAAAAAATAGAAAAAGAATTGGACATAGTCGCAATTTTGTCTATGTCAAAATATAAACGAAGAAATGCATCATGAAATACCCTCTTATATTTTGTGGCAGGATAGAGTTCAATATACCGCAAACATTATGTATGATCAGCAAAAACCGAAATGTAACCGCTTGCATTTTTCTAAATAAGTACGTACAATAACACTTAGGTGAAAACTAGTATAAAGGAGAAATGCTCTATGAGTTTTAATGTGTGCTATGAAAACAAAGAACTGACCTTTGAAAAGAAAGTATCTTTATTATCGATTATCGGATCCGATCGAAAGGATGTAATTTGCGCGATGGTCAATAATCGCCTTCGGGAATTAAATTATGAGGTCTATTATAACGCTGACATCCAATTTTTAACCTGCAAGGATCAACAAGCGATTCGCATCTATGAATCATCTTTACGATATTTAATAGCGATGGCATTTGCTCGCATTTATCCTAATATCAAAATTCGTTTTAGCTACAATATTTCTCGTTCGATTTTTATTGAAATTTTAAACAAGGAAGTTCGTCTTGATTCCTTGATGGTCAAGAAGATTAAGGATGAAATGGATCATATCATCGCGCTTGATCTTCCCTTTAATCGCCATATCGTCACCAATGATGAGGCTTTAAAGATCTTTACCGAACGTGGCTATGACGATAAGATTGCTATTTTAAAGTATCGTCCAGAAAAAACGGTTCATTTATATGAATGCGATGGGTATTTAGATTATATGTATGAGCATATGGTACCATCATCGGGATATTTACAGAATTATCGAATTCGCATCTATCATCCGGGAATTATCGTTCAATATCCTCGCTCGGAAACCAATGGCGAGATTCCTGATTTCCAAGATGCCCCGATGTTTGGGCGCACTTTAAAGGCCTCCCATTCATGGGCTAAAATCGTCCGAGCCGATTCTATTGCCGGAATCAACGAATATGTGCAAAGCGGCAATACTATCGATTTTATCAATATGTGTGAAGCGCGTCATAATAGTATGCTAAACGATTTGGGAACGCGCATTGAAACGGATATTGAGAATATTCGTCTCATTTGCATTGCCGGACCTTCGAGCTCTGGGAAAACCACTTTCGCCAATCGTTTGCGGATTGAATTGCTATCTCGCGGTATCCGCCCCATTCGTATTTCCATCGATGATTACTATCTATCGCGGGAAATGGCGCCGAAGGATGAAAATGGTGAACCCGATCTTGAAAGCATCTATGCTCTCGACATCGATCTTTTCAATCAAAATATGTTGGATTTAATTAATGGCGAACAGGTCCAATTGCCCAAATTTGATTTCCAATTGGGCAAAAGAACAAAGGGACGTCTGTTGCAGATCGAAGCCGATCAGCCGATTATTATTGAAGGCATCCACGCTTTGAATGACACGCTCACCTCTTTAGTGCCAAAGCATCAAAAATTCAAAATTTATATCGCTCCACAGGCACAAATAAATTTGGATAATCATAATCCGATATCATTGACCGATCTAAGATTGCTGCGTCGGCTTGTGCGCGATAAAAAATTCCGAAACGCTCCGGCTGAGTTGACCTTTAAAATGTGGCCTAGCGTTCGAAAAGGTGAATTTACTTGGATTTATGCTACCCAAGAGGGTGCGGATTATGTTTATAATTCCCTTCTCCCCTATGAGCTCTGTGTTATGAAAAAATATGCCTTGCCGCTCTTACAGAAGATCGATAAGGATTCGCCGTACTTTGTGATGGCTGAGCGCTTGATCAAGTTCTTGAAATACTTTGTGGAAATCGATGATAAATATATTCCTTGTAACTCATTGATTCGGGAATTCATCGGCGATTCTTGTTTCCAAGATGTTTGATGCCATTTCAGAAATTATTAAAAATGATTGCCTATGCAGGGCAATCATTTTTTATTTATTCGTCATTTTGGAAAGGCGATGGCTTTCAATATCCAAGACAATTTTTAATTGCGGGAGATAAGTATCACGCATCAACTGATATTCTTGTTTTTCTTTTTCGCTCATGGTCGCCGAATATATTTCGTTAAAGAGAGCCTCCATGCGCAGGAAGGACTCATAAAGCGAGACGATGGAAAGATAAAAGAAGAATTCACGATTCGAATAGATCAATAATGGCGATGAATGGGCGATCTCACTTGACATTTCATACCGGCTGTTCATTCCCGATAGGCCGGCGATATATTCGGTGCCATTACGGAAATTAAGGCGGAAATCAGGGTATTTATCAAGATCCGGAATACTATATAGCCATCCACACTCGATGAATCTTTTCATATCCTTGCTCTTGAGCCCCAAAGATTTCATTTTAGCTTTAATCTCCGCAAAAACCTGATCCTGCTCTTCGGCGCTTCCCAAAACATTTCGAAAAGCCAATCCATAGGTGATATGACGAAGATAAGCATTGATGATCGGTTGTCCATATTTGAAGATGATAATCGCATTGCATTCTGTTTCATGAAGGGTCCGCCATGTGGAAAAAGCCTCGGTTTCAAAGCCGGTGACCAAAAGATTGGTGATGCAATCGCTCATCATGAAGGCTTTATGTAAAATATCGACCATCAGCGTTTGACTGGGGCTCTTCTGTGCGAATTTTTTCAAAAGATGCAAAACATAGCTTGTATATAGCTGAATGAGGGTGATCGGTGGATAATAACGATCCGTTAACAAGCCTTCTTCATATCGTAGATGACCGAGCGTAAAATACTTATCTAGAGCGATGGAACAAAGCTTTTTGACATATTTTTCATTATTTTCCATCTCGTGGCGCTTGTTATCATCAAGCCCGGCGACGCTATAGAGATGCTCATTTAGAATATAAGCAGTGATAACCGGAGGTTGAATTTTTCCTAAAAGAGGAATATTTTGGCTCTCCAACATAGCAATAAGGGCTTCAACCACTTGATAATAGCACTTATAAAGAAACTCCAGATCAACATTATCAGGAATCTTTAAGAAGCGACAGATTAAATCAAAATTTTTTCTATTGAGATACAATTCCTTATTGTCCATTGAAGATGATTCCTCCTTTATATAACGGTGCTTATAAGCATTTTATCATGAATATGTGATTATTCTAAAAGACTTTTTCTGATCACCATCTTTAATGATAACACAAAAAAAGATTTCTTCTTGAATTCCGAAAGAAATCTTTTTATTTTTTCAAAAGTGCTTCAATAATTCTTTTTCTTGGGGGGTAAGTAAGGGAAAACTACGGATATAGCACTTTTAAAACCATGTTTTTTTCACCATCTATTGCGCGATATATTCGTAATGGATAGTGGTGACACCATCGACGGTTTCAATCACCTTTTTGAAGAGAATAGAATACTTGACTTCGTCTTGCTTATCGACATAACGAACTCGTAAATAGGCGCCATCTTCTCTCGTTTCCTCTTTGATCTTGAATTGCTTGTCATTTAGCTTCAATTCAATTTCCTTTTCGAGCTGTTGATGCTTTGTTTCCTCTTCGTATTCTAATCGATAATCATAGGTCTTTTGGCCATCGGCGACGATCGTATAACGGTATTCCTTGGAGTATTCGTCATCCTCCAATTCGACCTCCTGCTCCACCCGAACGTATGAATCGTGATCTTCATAGAGCGTAAAGGTAACTGACTCCTCTTTTTCGCCTCTTTCTTCTTCTACTTTAGTGTGGCAACGGAAATCATAGGTTTTATCTTCAAAGACCGCAATACCTTGAATCTTGGTCTTGATTTCGATTTCATCGTCCTTTTCATCGATGTCCGTGGATTCTTTGATTGAATTGTAATATAAAGAATAGGTTTTAGCTTCGCCATCGAAATCCGCGAAAGTAATTAATTCTTGATATAAATAGTCTTCACGATCGGAAACGACGCTTTCTTGCTTAAATTGCTGATCATTCATTAAAATGAAATCAATTTGCTCTAAATAGTCGGTAATCTCCTGAATTTCACTTTCAGTGGGTTCTTGATACGCTCTTTTTAACATGGAAGAGCTGTTGGTGGATAAGCGATTCATCATGGCCAATGATGTCGTGGCCTCGAACGCTAAAGACTCTGCGGTCTCTCCTTTAACTATTGAATTATCGTTGTTGCATCCGGTTAGGGCGAAAAACGGAATACTGAGAACGATAGCCGTTAAGATTTTTTTCATAATAATTTTTCCTCCTTTATCTTGGCTTTCACTATTAATACGGATTACGAAATTATTTTATTGGAATTTTTTTCAATTTTTTGTTGGGTTTCGCTTTCGGTATAGATTCTAACATCCTGATTATAGGTCAGATACATGATACCTTCAGCGTCCAAAGCATGATATTGAATGATATCTTGCGTGGAATCATGAGTGATCATAAATTCATAGGAATTATTGTTCTCTTTGATTTCGAGCTTCTGCTTTCCTTCCTCATTTTTAAATTCGATTTCATAGGCTTTTTTCTTATTCTCATAAATGCGATACAAATACTCGAATTCATTCGCCTCTTCTTCCTGCTCAATGACAATATAGTTTTTTTCATCAAAATAAATTGAAACTTCATACTCTTTCTCTTTTTCCGAGCTTTCGCTTTCTGCGAGAACGCGATAAACGTGCTGGTTATAATGAATCTCGCCTTTAATTGTCATCTCTAATTCATGATGATCATCCTTTTCGATTTTGCCATCGTAATAAAAAACCAAATCTCTTTCCCCACTGATTTCCATCTTATAGGGATATTTATCCTTGAATTTTCCATCAAACGATCCTTCAAAAACCTTCTTTTGAATGTTCTCATTCGCTAGATAAGAGGAATGCACTAGATCATTAGCCTTATCGTAGACATTAACGATATCTATAAATTCGGTATCAGTGGCTGGCCGTCGCCTTCTCAACATCTGCTCTTGATTATCGACACTTAAAAAGCTCGATAGCTCCATTCCGGATATGAGCTGAAAGGCAACACGGTTATTGGAATCATCCTGAATCTCATGCTCTGTTATCGATCCTGGCGATCTGAAAATGAAAAAGGCCGCTAATGCAATAGCCATGGTTGCCGGAACCATAGCCCCCAATGACCACCAATTTTTCTTGGATTTATGAGCTTTCCTTTGCTCTTGACGCATGGCATAGGAATCAAGAATCTGACTAGCGGTAGTTTGCACTTCATATTCCTGCATCGTTTTTTTAAATTTTTCACCATTCATATGCCGATCCCAATCCTTTCTTTAGTTTTTTAATAGCCTGTTGATAACTCCACGTTATCGTTCCTATCGGCTTTTTTAAAATCTTCGCTATCTCTTGATGCGTATAATCATGGAGAGTCTTCATAATAAAGATTTGATATTCATTATTATTCAACAGCTGACGAATTCTACCTAACAATTCAACAAGCGAATCATAATCATCTTCAGTGGATATCCTTTCTTCTTGTCCGACCTCAAAGAAGGTCTCCTTTTTCCTTTTGCGGTGATAATCCTGGGAAAGATTATAGGATATGCGAAATAAATATCCTAAAGGTGAACCATGATTACTGATCTTTTCAATCTGATCAAGAAAAGTCACAAAGGTCTCTTGCAAGATATCTTCCGCATCCTCATAATCAGAAACAATACCGAGAATATTGTAAAAAACATCTTTTTTCAGTGCTTCATAGAAGATTGGAAAATTTTCAAAATTTTGGTTCTTAAATTCTTTAATGTATTCACTTACTTGCAATCCATCCATAGACTTCCCTTCCTTATAAAGACGTTTTTGAGTGGCATTTTATTGGTCAATTCTCATTTTTTTATTTTGAAAGTCCAATTATCTTTTGAATAATACCACCTAATCACTTCGCGATGATGCCTTTATCGATTTAATAATTTGCAACTATTTAACTTCCATATCAATTATTTATGATATTCAAAATCTATTTCTTTTTCTAGCGAAATAGCTTTTAATTCTTCCTGTAATTCCTTCGAGGCCGTTTGAAAAACGATGATCTTACTTATTATCGGCGCAAAAAAGGAATTGTTGATCAATAGTGAATTCTCTAACAGAATAAAAGGATGATCCTTATTTAAGAGCATCTTTAATAACGAAACAATGCTCGATTGATGATCGTCCTCCGCCTCGATTTCATGGCCAAAATAAAAATTGGGCATCAGAGCATTATATGCTTGACGATCTAATAAGGAAAAATCATATTCGATGACAAATGGAGCATCCGTAGGAATCTCCTCATAAAGATCGAGAATCTTGTATTGATTGCGCCACAAAGGGAGTCGTTCACTATCTTTCACATCTTCAGCGTTTAATTCGCGAAATAATAAGACATCATCCAACATCGCTTCAATCAGGACATAATGAAGGCGATGAAAATGATCCTCCGAGGTGGAAAGATGCCCTTTTACGTAGTAGGAATGAAGAATCCAATTCTTCTTATTGTTTAAGGCTTGATAGACTTCATCATCAAGATCGCTATATAGCATCAGCATATTTTTTAAATCATCAATTTCCATAATTTGGCCATCCTTTGGGAAAATAAAAATCACGATTCGTTAATCGTTTTCCTAAAGGAATTATAAAAAAATATCATGATTTAGTCCACTTTTTCTCTTTAGAAAAAAACTATCAAGTCATCGATTCATTATCATTTATCACGCTTCATATTTCCATATTATCATGATCATCATATTTATTTGCGCCTAACTTTAACTTTGGAACTCACCGAAATAAAAAACAAAAATACACTAATAATGCAAGGAGGAAGAGATGATGGAAGAGCTCATTCAATTTCAGGATGTTTCGAAAACTTTTTTTAATGAAAAAGGCCAAACTGATGTCTTAAGCCATATCAATTTTTCTTTGCATCCACACGAAATAATTGCGATTATCGGCCCCTCCGGATGTGGTAAATCGACGATTTTAAATATCACGAGCGGCCTACAGGAAGCTAATCAAGGACGAGTCATAACCAACGCTCATATGGGATATATGTTCCAACAGGATCTTCTTTTTTCTTGGCGAACGGTGCGCGATAATGTTCTTTTAGGTTTAGAAATCACCCACCATAAAACAAAAGAAAACGTTGACTATACCCTCGATCTATTAAATAAATACCAGCTTGGCGATTTTCTTGATTATTATCCTCATGAATTATCAGGAGGCATGCGACAACGGGTCGCGCTGATTAGAACTTTGGCCTTAAAGCCCGAAGTCCTTTTATTGGATGAGCCTTTTTCCGCTTTGGACTATCAAACGCGTCTTTTTGTCTTGGATGATGTCTATAGCATAATAAGAAAAGAAAAGAAAGCCGCTATTATTGTCACCCATGATATTAGCGAAGCGATATCCTTTGCCGATCGCGTGATTGTCCTCAGCAATCGCCCATGCACCATTAAAAAAATCATTCCCATCGCCCTTGACATTGAAGGTGAAAAGACACCCTTAAAGGCCCGGAAAGCCAAACAATTCCCGCAATATTTCGATTTAATATATAAGGAGTTGCATGACGATGAAAAAACAACCGATTAATTCATATGATGAATATCATCGCCAAATCAAAAGACGAAAACTACTCATTATTCTCGTTCAAATCACGATTCTAGTTGCGTTTATCGGCCTATGGGAGTTGTTCGCCCATTTCGGATTGATTAATACCTTTCTTTTTTCCAAACCGAGTGCGATTGGCAATTTATTGATGGTCTACATCAAAAATGGCGAAATTTTCCGGCACATTAAGATTTCTCTTCTCGAAACCTTATTAGGGTTGGTTATTGGAACTTTTCTAGGGATTGTTATCGCAATTATCTTATGGTGGTTCCCGTTACTAAGCAAAGTCATGGATCCTTATTTAGTTGTTCTAAACGCTCTTCCAAAAACAGCATTAGCCCCTATTTTAATTATCTGGGCCGGCACCGGGATGAAAGGAATTGTCGTCGTCGCTATTTCGCTTTCCATTGTGATTACTATTTTATCGACCTATAACTACTTTCAAGCCATCGATCCTGAGCAAATCAAAATGATGCGGACCTTAAAGGCCAGTAAGTGGCAGATTCTCACCAAATTAGTTATTCCGAGCAACATCCCCAATTTGATAAATGTCATTAAGATCAATATTGGGATGTCATGGGTCGGCGTAATTGTGGGAGAATTCTTAGTATCACGTGAAGGAATCGGTTATTTAGTGGTTTATGGCGGTCAAGTGTTTAGGCTCGACCTGGTCATGATGGGCGTATTAGTTCTTGGTATCCTTGCATTCATCATGTATTTTATCTTGAATTGTATTGAAAAATATTTCCGTACAACTCGTTATCAGAAAAGGAGAAAAAAATGAAAAAAATCATTTATTTTGCAACGGTTATTTCACTTAGTGTCCTCGGCGGCTTAACAAGCTGTGGTCCTAAGGATGATTTAACTCCCATTACGGTCGCAGAAGTGACCCATTCTCTCTTCTATGCTCCACAATACATTGCACTTAACAAGGGATACTTTGAGGAAGAGGGGTTAAAGGTTAATGTTATTACCACTCCTGGAGCGGACAAAACGATGGCGGCTCTCTTATCTAAAGAAGCCCAAATCGGTTTAATGGGTCCCGAAGCCAGCGTCTATGTCTATAAAGGTGGCGAAAAAAACTACGCTATTAATTTTGCCCAATTGACTCATAAGGATGGTAGCTTCTTATTGGCACGTGAGAAAAACGAAAGCTTCACTTGGAATGACCTCAAAGGAAAAACCATTATCGGCGGACGAAAAGGCGGAATGCCGGAAATGACGCTGGAATATGTTCTTAAAAAAGCGGGATTGAGCATCGGTCAAAATGATCCAACGGCCGAAGTCAACATCCGCACTGATGTGGCCTTTGACGTTATGGCCGGTGTCTTCACCGCCGGTCAAAGCGATTATGTTACTCTTTTTGAGCCCTCCGCCAGTCAAGTGGTGCTAAACGGCATCGGTGAAATTGTCGCTTCGATCGGTGAATCATCTGGAGAGGTCCCCTATACCTGCTATAGCACGACGAAAAACTATATGCAAGCGAATGGCGAAACATTAAAGGCCTTTACAAGAGCGTTAAAAAAAGGAATCGATTATCTGTTCCAAGCATCGCGCGAGGATGTTATCGCTTCTTTAAAGCCCAGCTTCACTTCGAGCAGTGAAAAAGAAATCGACAATGTCTTAAACAACTATTTGGCGATCGATGTTTGGTCGACTGATTTAGCCCTCAATGTCGAAAGCTATAACCGCCTGATTGATATTATCCAAACAGCCGGTGAACTAGAAGGCGAAGCCGCCCCCTTTGATACGATCGTCAATAATAGCTTTGTTGCTTAAAGAATTCCCGTAAAGGGAATTTTTTATTTAATCTCCAAGGCGATGCCATCGATAATGGAATATAAATATGTCCGGCATGGTCGCTTAAATACTTTATGAATATAACGCCGATACGCCTCAAGCTGAGAATGATATTTTTCTTCATCGATGATTTTCGTTTTAAAATCGATTATCGTCGTTTCTTGATCGTTCACTAACAAAAGATCGATAATTCCGCGCGTGCCATCTGCATCATCATAATAAGCGTATTCATGATAAATCCGGTCATTTCGATGCGATTTATAGATCTCACTTTGAAGAAATCTGTTCATATATTCGCGTTGATGATGGTCCTTGATGAAATCCAAATCGGGATTCCGCCAATCGATAATTTCTAGTAAGAAATGCAGTTCCTGCCCAAAATCCAAAAGCTCCTGCTCAACGTCCGTTGCCACTAAGGATGGGCGCGCTTTCTGTTCCTTCATAACAAAAGAAAAATGATGATTTTTAAACACTATGGGCGCGACATGTGAAATATGATTGACGGATGAAGACATAACATCTTGTCTTTCATCGGTTAAATTCACGTGATGCCGAAGTTTAGGATCTAAGTCAGCAAAATGAAATAAATCACCGAGAGATTGACTTTGAATCAATGTTAAAGGAGAATCCTTTTCTTGCGGATAAAAAACGATCATCTTTTCTTTAGCACGTGTTAACGCTACATACAGAAGCCGGATTTTTTCGCTTAATTCTTCGCTCCGCTCTTTCCTTTTGATTAGGAAATGATAAAGCGTGTCCGGTATTCCTTGTTGACTCGTAGGTACGATGAGCCCGTATTCTTTAGAGGCCATAAAAAGCGTTTGTAATTCCGGATTATTAAAGGCCTTAGCGAGTCCACAATAATAGACGATAGGAAATTCCAAGCCTTTGGATTTATGAATGCTCATTATGCGTACAGAATTGCTTCCATCATCCTGGAATGCGGATTTCAATTCCAAAGAAAAAGAATTCAAATTCGTCAAATAATCTAAAAAATCCTCCATAGTATATCCAATTTTTTCCATCGCGGATACCGCGGACAAAAGCTGCTCAATTTTCTTTTCATTGAGAGTGATATTTCCGATTCTTAATAGTCGATATTCGAAATCAAAATCGAGCAATAAGCAACGGATTTGGGCCGATAATGAATGGCCGTGCATTTTATGCACAATCACTTCAATTTGCTGATACAATTCATCATTTTGGAGCTGCTTTTCTTTTATAATCCGTTCTAATTCAAGATCGTCACCATGATAAAGAAAGCTTCGATAAACGGAGGCATAGGCATGCTCAAAGCTTTCATCGAAGACCTGCTGCTCGATGCCATAATAAACGCGTAAAAGATTTTGCAAAACGATAACGGCCTGCGAACTAGTCAAATCCTCATCCTTTTCGATGCTCACCGGAATATGGTATTCTTCAAAGACCCTCTTATAAAGATCAAATTTCGTTTTTCGATCGACGAGAATAACAAAATCGCGATAGTTGGCATCATGAAACACACCACTATCCTTTTCAAAAATCGGAAAATGATGGACCTTACGCCCGATATCCTCCGCAACGAGACGAGCTTCGTATTCATCCTGATCGCCCTCATTGGCATATTCATTAAAATCAAGATGATAGTTCTTAGATGAAGCCCCCTGCTCAAGATAAGACTTATTTCCGGCGATAATAATATGATCCTTCAAGTAGTTCGCCCCTCCACAATGAAGATGCATGATGCGAGCGAAAATATGGTTGATATCCTGAATTACTTCCGGGCGCGAACGGAAATTCTGATTTAAATCGATCTTCACGCCCCCATCCAATTTAGCATAACGCTCATATTTTTCTAAAAACAGCTGACAATTAGCGTTCCGAAAGCGATAGATTGATTGTTTAATATCGCCGACCATGTAAAGATTATTTCGGGCTAATTTACTTAAAAAGCAGTCTTGAATATCAGAGGTATCTTGATATTCATCGACCATTACCGCCCGAATCTTTTTTTGGAATTCCTCTTGGACAAGCGGATGATCGATAACTATCAAAGCATATTTAGCGATATCGTTGAAAGTAAAAATATGCTTTTTCTTTTTAAACTCTTTGATTCGTAAGCGTAATTTTTTGGTGATTTCTAAACAAAGCATAGCATCATCTTGAGTCGATAGATAATTATCAATAACCGTTTGTTCATCCCCCAAAAGTGATATCTCTTGAATCTTTTTCATTTGCTTTTTGATTTTTTCACGGAGTATTTTATCCTCATCGCTGATTTCGATATTCTTTCCGCGCGGCATTCGCGGAAATTGATACCCCAATAAAGCGTTATATAGGTCATTAAAATTCATGATGCGACCAAAGGGTTCAAAAGAGTTCCTGATTCTTTCATGATCAATTTCATTTTCCAAATCATCAGTAGCCGCGATTAAATCGTCGATTTCTGACTTAACTATCAAAAACAACTCATGAAGATCGGCTTTGATTTTATCGATATTGAAATAGTCATGGAGATAATTTTGAAAAAATGCCTCTTCATCTATCTTGAGATCAATCATCTGATCGATTCGTAAAATATAATCCCGCAAAAGTCGATCATCTCGCAATAAGAAGCGCTTTACAAAGCTCTGAAATGCGAAAGTGGGATGCGCGTATAATTCATCCAAAATCGTTTGTAGCTCTTTATACTTTTGCACCTTGACGAGTGATTCATCGCTGATGGAAATATCCTGATCCAATTCCAAAAGATAATGATATTTTTTCACTAACGATAAAGCAAAAGCATCAAAGGTCATAATATAGCTGGTATCGACTTCAGATGCTAATTCTTGGAGTCCTTCATCATTTAGCAATTTATTTCTAATTCGTTCCCGCATCTCGAAGGCCGCTGCATTGGTAAAGGTCAAAACCACAAACTCATCAAGGCCATAACCCTCTTTAATCATTTGATAGACACGCTCCGTTAAAACCGCTGTTTTGCCCGAACCGGCCCCGGCGGAAACGATCACATTGCCATCGCGAATATAGATCGCTTGTTCCTGTTCTTTAGTCCATCTCGGCATCGCTATCATCCTCCTTTTTCAAAGATATTAAGATGACATTTTCTTCTTTGACAAAGCAAATATCCTTAAAAGAGCAATTTTGACATGCTCGCTTATCACCGATTTGCTTAGGGGAAATAGGAAAAAGATTGTGCCGAATGGCATCATCCGTCTTTTTTATAAAGGCTTCCGTCGTCGCTAAATATTGCTCCCAGATGGCCTCGGAAAATAGTTGACTGTTTTTCGAAAAGCCATTGGAGGTTATCTTCATATTCCTGATGTAACAGGACTGCTCATAAGTGGGATCAAAGGTCGCAAGTTGCGAAATATTGTCCGTCGTTATACCTTGCAATAAGAAGGAGCGTTCGACCTTCTTTAATGCTTGACATGATCCCGCTAGCACGCGTTCAGGCAAAACATGCTGAATATAAGCGCCAATTATCTTTTTATCTTGAAAACGCAAATCATTTTTTAAAAGGAGACCATAAATCGGCAATTGTGTGGAATATCCATACTCAAGCAAACGCGGATCAAAAGCATCCTTTCCGGTTTTATAATCGACAATCGTCACATATTCGTGATGGGGACCCGTTAAAACCAGCTTATCGATAAAGCCCTTGAGATAAAGAGGATGCTCATCGATAAGAGAAACACAAAACTCTTGCTCCAAGTAACAATGAGGATTTTGCATTTGCGAGAAATGCTGACGATTAAATTCAAATAGCTTTTGAATGTCATCCTTCAGATTTTGTAAAAGCATAGCCTCCTGATCAGTCCACTCTTGCTCTGATTTCACTAAAGCGAATAACGCATCATAATCAGGATTATCGTCATAATTATGCTCTAAAATTTGGTGAGCAAGGGTTCCAAGCTTACTATAAAAGTTTTCTTTAAAGCTATCCAACTTTAAAACATAGGATAAATAGTATTTATATGGGCATTGAGCGTAGGTGCTTAAAGCTGTGTATGAATGAATAATATTCTGGTCGATAGCGAAATGATGACTCTTCGTAAATGAAGAATCATAGGTCAAATAATCGGGCTTCTCCATATCTTTATAAGCGGTGGTTTCACTTAAGAAGGTTCCGTATTTTCGCTCATAGTCACGTAACTGCCCCCATCTTTTTTGAGCATATTGCAAGGAATAACAATCCAAGCGATGGCTAAAAGGGACCTCCAAAAGATTCCACGATTTAATAAGAATAGATGGCTGATGAATTCCATCAAGCGCTTCTTTTTTATATGATAAAAAGACGTTTTGATTGGCAAATAGTAACGTTTCCACCATTTTTTGTTCGCGTTTATTCATCAATTTGGATGTCGTTTGTCCTATTTTAGCTTTGATGGCATCGGAGAGATAACTGTTATCTTGATGGATTAACGGAAAGCTATTTTGCTCAAAGCCTAAGACAAAAACATATTCATCATCTGAAAATAGGCTTCTTTGCGTGAATGTCAGTTCTTCCTCATAATGGCTAATCGGAAGCTTCTGCTGATTTAAAAAATACGTAAAGATTTCACCCCACCGCTCATTTGAAAACGCATTAGAATTATATTTTTGGTAAATATCGTTTAAAAATAAGGCGACTTCACTTGCATTTTCAATTGCTCCTAGGGTTCCTTCTTTTTCAAATAACCGTAAGAGATCTTGGCTTTCCTTAAGCAATAAAAGACTCTCTTGAAAAGGATTCTCTATCGGGATAGCGAAATCCTTAGCGAGCTTGATTAAAGGATAATAGTATACCTCTTGCCGAACATAAAGAAAAATCTTATTTAAGGAGACACCGCTTTGATGTAAGGCAATTATTTTTTGTAAGACATCCGCAATTTCATCATCGATATTTTGATAAACATTGACGGATAATGATCTAGGCTGATAATTGAAGTCTAAATACCGATAGACGATTTTCTCATCTAAAAAAAGGCCCTGTAATTCCTGATCGTAATCATAACCATATAAGACAATCTTCTGGTGATGTAAATAATAAGAAAAATACTTTTTCACCTCGATAAGATGATTTTTTTGAAGTTCCTCTTTAACTTGCCAAAGATGATGGACTTGTGGGTTAATATCATCTTTTTTGATCATCATCGCTTCGTCAATATATAATTTTGCTAGAGATAAGGATAACTCCGGATGCCACGATAAATATTTAAGTAAGGCCTCCTTTTTTAGTTTGCCATAATAGCTATTTAATACTTCTTCCTTGGTAATCAGCTTAAAGGATAACGATGGATAACGCTCATGAAGCCATAAGAAAAAAGGATGTTCCGTACTTGGAGCAATGATCAAAGCATCTTCAATTTGGGAAATCCATTTTTCCATAGCATACTTCCTTTAAATCTTCGAATCTAATAAGCTCTTATTGTGTTCATTTAGCGATGAACTATAATCACCGGCATTGATAGTGCCATTCAATGATTTTAAATAATCGCAAGTGATATCGCGATAATTATAAATATCATATCCTTCCTTAGTCAGTATTCCCACGACACTCAAGCTCGGGAAATAATTGTAATCGCGATTGGTATTACGATGGAAGGCTAGATAATCGATCGTAGCGATACGATAGATCTTATTATTCTGCAAGGCTTCTTTATCCAAACGATACATACCATTGGAGCTATACTTCAATTCATTGCGAATCTCCGAGCCCTTAACATCGATGATATAGATCGTATTATCGAATGGTAAAGAACGATATACGGCCCCATGATTGATATTTCCGGCCGTTAACGTCGCACGGCCACTATTGCTGATCGCGTAATCGATATCGTAACCGCTGAGTTTAGATTGTAACGCCATCGCTTTGGTAACTAAATTCACCAATTCCCCATTATAAGAAAGATCACCATTTAAATAGCCCAATTCCTCATTGGCGATTTTGTTAGACTGCTCGAGGTAGGGATTCAGTATTTCCGAAAATACCGGATCAATTTCCGTCACAATATTGGACGTGTAATCATAGCTATAATTTTTACAGGTTATATTTCCTTGCTTATCGACCACCAATTCGATGTTGCCATAGCTTCGACCATTGCATCCCGCTTGGACAAAGGGAACATCATTTTCAATTGTGCTTTCCCGCAAGTGCGTATGAGCGCAAAAGACCGCATCTACATATCTTTTTTGCGATGCTTGACTGATTTCGGTGATGCCTTGTCCTACCAATTCACTTTGTGAGCCATGATAACTGACGATGACCGCGTCCACCTTTTTGTCATTTCGTAATTCATCCGATAAATCCTTAATAACATTGACGGGATTTAAAAAGGTTAAATCATCAACATAAGGTGAATTGATCGAAGTGATTTGATTATAGCCAATAGCGCCGATAATACCGACCTTTAAGCCATTATCAAGCGTTTTAACAACATATTTTTGCCCCAGATTGGCAAATTCCTTCTGCGTTTTCGTTGCGATATCATAACGATAAATATTAGCCGCTAAAAAGGGCGTTTGATACCCATTGATGGTTTTTCCATCTTTTCCCGCCAAAGAGCGATTTCTGGCGATAATATCTTGACCCCAATCAAATTCATGATTTCCTAGAGCGAAGCAATCGAATTCAATATAATTCATGCAATTGGTCAAAAGCTCGCCATAATTATAATTTGATTCAATTGAACCTTGCCACATATCACCCGAGTTGATTAAAAGGGTGTTTTTCTCTTTCTTTTTATTTTTCAAAAATGAACCGATTTTGATAATTCCCGCTTCATAATTAGCATCATTAGCGACTATTGATCCATGGAAATCGTTGATTCCATACATAGAAATGGTGCGTTCATCGGGAATATCAATTTCCTCTTTTACCAATTGATAATCGCTCGTCGATGTCAAACGAAGATAAGGAAAAGCTCCGCCACTTTCATTTAAATCGGCATCAATAAAGCCCTTGATGGTCACTTTTTCATTCGCCTCTTGGGCATTTAAAAAGGCGGTGGCCACTTGCTTATTAAGAGCCTCATCTCCTAAATCGATTCTGATTTGGATTTCGCTTCCACTAGCAAAACCGGCTTGAACCTTAATAGCGTTATCGTTGATATCTTCTTCTGATCCAACATCGATCAATGCTAATTTTTCGATGCTAGCATAGTTGTTGATACCATACAAAGCGCTTTGCTTCCAAGATGCTTCATCGTATTTTTTCGCTTCATATTCGCTTGAACTAATTTGATTGATGATAGAAACATCACTCGCATTTTGGATAGTCAAAGTCGGACGAACAATATCATTAAAGATTGTTTCACGTTTAAAGGAGCCATAGATTTTTATTTCATTTCCCTTAGCTAAATATAACGAGGTGGGGACATTTTGAACTAATATAGAGGTCATCGTTTTCGATGCTTCATCCCAGTCATGAATATAAAGATTCATCATTTCTTGTTTAGGATAATTAATGATGCTCGTGATCGTCCCTTTCGTGAGATAATGACCTTCATCCATTTCTAAAAGAGCTTTAAGAGAGATCACATTCGGGTCATCGTTTCCGCTTGATGATGAAATAGGTGAAGATGAGGAGGATGGTAATCTCCCCGAAGAGCTTGATGAAGAAGAATTATTAGAGGAAGGACCTAAGATCGAGCTGAAGGAAGAGTTGCTCGACGTTGGCCCCGTAATTACCAAATTACAACCGCTGATCAAGCATAACATTGATAAGGCCATTAAAGGCAAAAATCTGTTTTTTTTCATAGGAGACTCCTTTAAATATATCTAAATAATATAATAACAAAAATGAAGTGATTTTCAAATCACTTCATTCATGAATGTTATGCAATTATTATTTTAATGAGTCTTTCATCATTTGCTATGAGAAATATATTCTTGATTCATCTCATAGGGATAATCGGAAATAAAGGTCAGCAATTGGCTCATATCCAAAGTCATTCCATAATCGACCATTTCCATATTGATGTTGACCTTCACAATTTTAGAAATGCTCATCGCTAATGATAAGCCGGTCAGATATTGCTCACCATCTACATTATGGGTGATCGTTAACAGCGTGCTATCCACCTTGTTATCACCGGTCAAAGCGGAGAAATCAATATCAAATAAGAATTGATGTTGAGCTTCATCGTAGGAGTAATCTTTGATTAAGGAATCAAATTTCATCTCCTCAACAGGGAGCATATTCATACTCGATGCGATCTGGTTGGTAATGGTTTCGCCAAAGCCGAGGATAAACTCAAATAGATAATAGGTCAAATTGCTAGTAAAGCCGCTCATATCGGTCTTAACTTGGCGGACATAGGTTTCCTTTTTCGAAGAAATACCCGTCAATTTAATTTTCTTGAAGGTCACTTCTTCGCTACGATTAATATAAACCATATCATCGGCAAGATAGATGTCCGCCTTTCGCGAAGAGGAATCCGAGGCTACCATCATTTTATATTCGCCGGTCGAATCCTTTAAGCCAATCGGAAGTGAATTGACAAGTGAAATAATCGGAATGTTATCCAAATGAATATGAACATCGGCTTGACCATTCTTATTATGAATTAAGACTGACACCGGAATTTCTAGATTACTGCCGGAAATAGCAATATTCGCACTGCCCACCAAATGATAGTATTCTTGGCGCATTGTCGTAATTCCTAATGAGATAAGCGTCTTTAAGGAATTCAAATCAAAATAATTATCGTCCTTATCCAAAGCTAAGGTTTCATCAAATGCTTCAATAGTTAAAGTACCTTCCAAGGCTAATGCATCAAGAGCAAAGTTTTCCAATGCGAGGCTTTGCAGCTGATTGTTTTCATAATTAATCTGCAATTTAAAGTCATCTTTGGCGTTACAAACGGAGCTTGAAAGCACCATCGCTAAATAATTTTCTTGAACCGAAAATTCCTTTATTAAATCTAATGATAATCCCGAATAATCTTTATTGATAATTTGTCCGATGATTCCGAAATCGGTCGCGCTTGGCATGAGCGAAGCAAGTTCCGATAAGAGGGGATCCTCTTCGGCAATTAGATCGCTGATCATGGTGAAAATCTCTTTGACACTTGTCACTGCAATGCGACCCTTTAATTTATTGTTATAAACAAAATAGAGATCATCATTGCTTAATTCCATCACTAAGGTATGTGTTTTAACCTGATCGTTGATGTTTAAAGAAACATAGGCAGACTTGCTCGCATCGACCAAATCGTCGTCGGAAGCGATGGAAAATTGCACTAAGCCATCCACAGAATATGACTTCTCTTGATTCATGATAGTAGTATCAAGATTAAAGGCAAATTGCTTTTGATTCGTTAAAGCCACTAATTCATCATAAATATTTAATAGCGGCGCGTAATCCTCATAATCCGCTTCATCGATTATTGGTAGCATCGAATAATCATTAATGCTTACCTTCAGCGATAAATCGTATTCTTGATAACTGAGACCATCGATGGTCAAAGATGTTATTTTTTGTTGCGTGTTATCAAGAGTGATCACCAACATTTCACCATTTAGTCCTAAGCATGAGGCATCTAAGCCAATCTCGAGATGGCCATCATTGAGCGCAATACCCTTAATAAAAGCGGATAGGCGACTATAATCTCCCTTTTGAATATCGCCATAGATTGTCGAATCGAGCAATTCACTGATGGTCGATGATGTAGCTTCAAAGATGTCATTAGAAGTATAATCCTTTATGATGTCATATATCTCTAACACGCGTTCCTTATGAAGGCGACCATGGAAAAGATTGTTGAGCTTGAAGTACAGTTGATCACCATAATAGGCTGTCGTAAATTCATATGTCTTCAAATCCTTAATAAAGGAAAAATCACCATAAATGTCACGCGTTGAAACATCAAATACGGCATTCCCGCGCAAGGATCCTAAGACCGCATCATCTTTTTTAAGCTCAGCTTGAATATCAACATCAAATTGTTTTTGTTTCGTCAATTGGTAAAAATTATCAATAATCGGGAAGAAATGCTCAACATCGATAAAGGACTTTTCCGAGGTTTCCGGACACACGAATTGATAATGCCCGACTCCTAAAAGAGAGGTATTGGCATTTAAATCCACCTTCAGGCCTTGAATAAAAAATGAACCGCTCACTTTTTCCAATTTCATATCGTCATTGGCATAAAAGGTCAAGACAATATCCTCGGTGAGATGAAAATCCGCTTTTTGATAACCATTTTCAATTTGAAAATCCAAATTTAAAATTTCATTTAAAAGCATATCTGTATCGATATTTGGAAGCAAGGTGCTTAAATCCGGCATGGTAATTTCCATTTTCGTCAGAAGATCATCGAGTCCTTGTCCGAAGGTGTTGACCGCTAATTTGGCATTCATAAAGTTGGTTTCCAAATATAATACTGAGTCAAAATATGATATTTCTGTGTCAATTAAGGCCCCTTTGACATCAAAATTCATCTGACCATGCAATTTTATGTTATCGACATCCTCATAACCGACTGCGCCTTGAAAATCGACATTATAAACGCTACTATCATCGCCGATGGTTA
Source organism: uncultured Coprobacillus sp. (assembly GCA_964583155.1). Taxonomy (GTDB): domain Bacteria; phylum Bacillota_I; class Bacilli_A; order RFN20; family CAG-826; genus CAG-826. Next base: position 17,085 of record CAZOUY010000005.1, on the reverse strand, counting down.
CTTGAAGATCCAAACCAATATTACCAGCCTGCATGAGTTGACCAATAAAAAGTGAGGCCTTGCTTGGTGGTGGCGGTGGTGTTGGCGTGGTTGATGAAGGCTCGCTACTATCCACGCTTTCGGAAATTATCTTCTGGGGAGAAATCATGACATAGCCCGTTGCTACTGTAGCGGTGATGCCGACATATGAAAGAATGTATAAAATAACTTTCTTCATGGCTATTTCTCCTTTCGTAAAATATATGATTCTTCCGGATCCAGTGGATAAGAGATATCATCGTAATAATAAGATGTTTCCAAATATGCAGTGCACTTCACGGGAACTAGGAAGCTAATAGTCGTATAGTTTTCATCGACACGAAATGATTGAATGTTCAAATCTTGATCTAAAACGCAATGAATGGTCACCTTTTCAAATGGCGAAACGCTATCGACAAGGGAACTCGTGGCTTGCATTTGAATCTTATATGACTCCGTAGCGGCTTCTCCAAAGGTCGCCTCGACTAGATACTGATTTCCATTTTTGGTCAGCACAGGCGTTGTCCCCTCCAAAACGGTTTTAGAGGAAAAAAGATAAATTGTTGGTTGATCGATATAACCGCCATATTGAACTTTGTATTCATCATAAGTCATGGACTTGGTTTTATTCTTATAGGTGGCATGGCAAATATTATCTTCCGTTTTGGTTAACGTTTTCTTCTCACCATAGACCGTAATATTTTCGCCATCACTATAATAGCGCGCTGCGACGGACGCTTTCCCAATCGAAAGACTTTCGAAATAAAAGCTCTTATCTTCATGAACCTTAATAGACGTCACCGTTTGCGTTCCAAAGGCTCCAACATCGATCTCACCGGTGGCCTCCGCGACATAATCAACATATTTCAAATTCATAAATCCGATCTGTAATACTTCAACCGGTGTAAAGCTCGATTCATAGTCGGTATTACCTTGTTCCTTTTGCGTTAAGAAACGTTCATATATAAGTTCTTCATCATCTTTATATTGCTGATCGTTAAAATACACCTTAGCGTGCGCATTGCGATAAACTATGCCTAGCACCGTGCCGCTCACTGCTCCGCTAACCGTAATTATCGACATAACAACAATCGTCGATTTCGCTAGTTTAATGCTCATAAGTACCTTCCTTCTCTATCTTCGCATTATTAGTAGAAGTTATTCTTTTGCCTAAATCCCATAGAAAGCGTAATGGTAGAGTCGTGATTCGGGCAATTTGACGAGCGGAAACCTTTGTTACTCTCATCACTTCATCGAGAATCCGAATCAATTTCGATTTCGGTAATTTATAAATTTCCATAATGCTAATTTGATACGTCTTTTCTAATAGCGTTTTTAATTCTTCATCGCTTAAACGGCGATGGTTTTTATTCTTCATAATATATGCCTGACATCGAGCTTGAAAATCATCGATTCCTTGGCAATAGCGATGATAAAATGTGCGATCGACATATGGATTTTCCAAATAATCGGGCATGCTGCATAGAAGGCTATGAAAGCTATCACCCAAATTATGTATCTTACCAATAAAGGAGAAAACTTGTTCAATATTATCGGCCGGTTCAGAATAATAGCGATCCTTAAATATCTCTTGAATTGCGCTATGCTCTTTTTTGTAAGCCCGAATAAACTTTCCCAATACCTTGCGCATCATTTGTTCAAGATGTAAATCACCTTCATGAATTACAAAGGAAAAATTTTTACTGGTCAATAAATAGCAAAGCAATTCGAAACCACTATAATGCTTTAGACATCGTAAAAAGATCATTCCATCTTCATGGTTAAACTCTATTTCATCCGCCGCTTTTAAGCGAATGTAATAGTAACCCACCGAGCTCTTCGCTCGTGCTTTTCTTGCCATAATAATCCTCCAAAGCGTTTTAAGAATACCACTCCTAGCTTCTTATGTCAAGAGAACTGTCCCTTTCTGCAACAAGACATAAAAACGAATAAGAGTATTTCTCCTCTTATTCGTTAACAATGAATATTATTTAAATACGCGGGTGGCTTGGACCGCCAATTTCCAATATCGATATTGCTCTTCCATTTGCCGATAATTATCGTTTGGAAGATATTCCTTTTGATATTGATGAATATCCTTAATATCGGAAATACCATGCCAAAAACCGGTAGCAAGTCCGGCAAGATAGGCGGCTCCTAACGCCGTCGTTTCTAAGCATTTTGGTAATAATAAACGCGTTTGTAATAAATCCGATTGCATTTGCATCAAATAATTATTGGCGGTTGCCCCACCATCAACCTTGAGCGTCTTTAAATCAAGATGGGTTTCTTCTTTCATAACTTCGATCACATCTCGCGATTGGTACGCAATCGCATCCAAAGTTGCTCTAATAAAATCGTATTTGGTCGTTGCTCTTGTCAAATTAAAAACAGCACCGCGAGCGTTATCATCCCAATATGGAGTTCCTAAGCCCACAAAGGCGGGAACCACATAAATCGGGGCCTTGGGATTTCCCTTTTGGGCCGCCTTCTCGCTATCCTTCGCCTCATTAATCATCTTCATCTGATCACGAAGCCATTGAACAGCGGCACCGGCTACAAAAACAGAGCCTTCAAGGGCGTATGTCACTTCGTTATCAATTGACCAAGCGATCGTAGTTAAGAGACCATTTTTAGAAAAAATTGGCTTAGAGCCGGTATTCATCAATAAAAAGCATCCGGTCCCATAGGTATTTTTTAAATCGCCTTCTTCATAGCAGGCTTGACCAAACAAGGCCGCTTGCTGATCACCAGCAACACCGGCGATCGGAACATCCGATGAGAAAAAATCAGCATAACCAAAAATGGAGCTCGATGGTCTCACCTCGGGTAGCATGCTTCGAGGAATGTTAAAGAGGTCTAAAAGCTCCTCATCCCACGATAATGTTTGAATATTAAAAAGCATCGTTCGGGAGGCATTCGAAACATCGGTAGCGTGGATTTTTCCGGCTGATAATTTATAGATCAGCCAGCTATCGATTGTTCCAAACATCAGCTCGCCATTTCTCGCCTTACGCTGGCCTTGATCAATATGATCCAAAATAAAACGAATCTTCGAAGCGCTAAAATACGGATTGATTAAAAGTCCGGTTTTTTGATGGATTGTCTCTTGGTGAGAAAGATACTGCTCACAGATCTCCTGCGATTGACGAGATTGCCAAACGATGGCAGGATAAACGGGCATTCCCGTTTTTCGATCCCAGATGATGGTCGTTTCTCTTTGATTGGTGATACCAATAGCCATAATAGCGTCCATCGTTTCATTCGTCTTAATCAGCAATTCGTTGATAACGTCGATGACGCTTAGCCAAATATCGAGAGCGTCCTGCTCCACCCAGCCGGAAAAAGGAAATTGACATTGAACTTCGCGCTGGGCCATCGCAACTAAATTGCCGTTTTTATCAAAGAAAATAGCGCGTGTTGAGGTCGTACCTTGATCGATCGAAAGAATATACTTCTTCATAAAATTCCTTTTTATAATCGGCCCTTTTGCCCGGTACGATTGTAGAGCGTAACAGCAAAATTGGCATCAAGCTGCTCTTTGGTGGCTCTAAATTGCCAGTTGCCGACCGAAGTTCCCGGAATATTCATCCGCGAATATTTATCAAGATGCAATAAATCCTGCATCATAAAAATCACAACATTCGCACGCGATGACATCATGCGATCGATGGTCGCATCGATCAAATTATGCTCGTCGCCATAACAATTCAAATACCGACGCATCGCCTCAGCATCATGGGGGTTATCTCTAATAAAATTCAATAAAACATCATTGTCATGGGTGCCAATATAGGCTACACAATTTTCTTCATAGGTATGAGGCAGGAAAGGATCATCCGGATTGCCACCAAAAGCAAATTGGAAAACCTTTAAGCCCGGATAGCCACTATAATTCAATAAAGCCCGCACTTGTTCGGTGATGACACCTAAATCCTCGGCGATGATTTGCAATTTCGGAGCGGCCGCCTTGAAAACATCAATGATCTCTTTATCAGGTCCTTTAAGCCATTGTCCGTTTATAGCGGTTTCTTCACCATAACGAACCGCCCAATACGATTCAAAGCCCCGGAAATGATCGATTCGCAAGCAATCATAGAGACGGCTCATCTGCTTAACCCGCAATTTCCACCAGCGATAATGAGTTTTTCGCATTTTTTCCCAATCATAAATCGGATTACCCCACAACTGACCGGTTGCACTAAAATAATCAGGTGGTACTCCCGCCACTAAAGCGGGATTGCGCCGGCTATCTAAGCGGAATAATTTCGGATGGGCCCAGACATCGGCACTATCGCTAGCGACATAAATTGGCATGTCACCGATGATCTTGATGCCCTTACTATTGGCATAGCGACGGAGCCTCCGATATTGATCAAAAGCGTGATATTGAACGAAAACCCAAAACCAAAAATCTTCTTGATGAGCTTCCCGTGCTTCTTTGATCGTTTGACGATGATGAAACTTATAGGGACGTGGCCAATTTAACCAGCTTTCGCCATTGAACATCTCTTTTAAAAGCATAAAATCGGCATAGCCCTCCAACCAATAACGGTTCTTTTTTAAAAACCGCTCTAATTGGGCTTTTTCTTCAAAATAAGCTCTTTTAAACGCTAACCGAAGAATACCAAATCGTTCTTCATATATTTTTCCATAATCAACATAATGAGGATTGCTTCCGCCTTTAATCGCACGCACCTCTTTTTTTAACAAATAGCCTTTTTTTACTAAAATATCCAAATCAACAAAATATGGATTTAAAGCAAAAGCCGAAAATGATTGATAGGGAGAATCACCATAGCTTGTTGGATTAAGCGGCAACACTTGCCAATATTTTTGCCCTGCGTTATGCAGTAATTTAACAAATTGTCGGGCTTCCTTACCAAAAGTACCAATTCCGTGCTTGCTAGGAAGGGAGGAAATATGCATTAAGACACCTGAACCTCTTTCCATTAATATCACCTTACCTTTTTTCTTTATTTTACAAATTTATTTCAACAACTGCAATCTATGAACACCAAAAATCGCTAAAAATCACTATTATTTGGGAAGCGATTTAAGGTATTCTTTAAGTTCGATTTTTAAATCAAAGGGTATTCTTTTTGAATCGCTCATTTTTTGGACCGCCATTTTTTTGATATCGTACGATAATGATGCGTTCATCAGATAATCCTTCATCAACTGCGGATGATAGACAAAGGCGGTGGCGATTAGCCATGCTATGGCCATTTTCACAATATATTCCCGATCGCTTTTAATATATGGTAAAAAGGTCGTTAAATACTCCTCTTTTTTTATAAAATTCACTAAAAAATGTATATAGCCAAAACGCCTTAAATATGTATTGCAATCGCTAATATAAGTCAATATCTTTGATAATCCTAAGAAAAAATCCTTAACCTTAAATCGGGTAGCAATCATATCAACCAATGCCCAATTATCGACTTTCCTCATATATTCTTCTAAAAGAAGATATTTAATTTCCGGACTTGTTTTTTGATAAACGATCAATAAACCGATTAAAAAATCAATTTCATAATACTCACCAAAGACCAAATCATCCGTCTGCTTTCCTTCCGCTAAGAGCTTTTTGGCTAAGCCCTCAAGATAGGAAACCGGCGCACCGCTTATCACTTCACTCTTCGTAATGATGATACGCTCGGTAAAAGCCTTTTTATCCAATGAGCCATGCTCTTTGATATCCATCAATAAATCTTGGTAATCCATCGCTAATTCTTCCCCCCCCCTAGAAAACATAAAAGAGGATTTCTCCTCTTATTTATGAGCCATAAAGGCCTCAATGTCTTTAATTTCTTTAATTATGTCCTTCGATAAAACTTCAGAGCCATTTTCGGTCACTAAAACATCATCCTCAATGCGAACGCCAATACCATATTCTTCAAAATATAATCCCGGCTCATCGGTAATAACCATTCCCGGCTCTAATTTCATATCGCGGAAGCTCGCATCGTGGGTATCGAGACCTAGATGATGTGAAACATTATGATAATAATACGTAAATACCGCATCATAAAGCTTTTTCTTATAGATTTCATCCTTTTCGATATCGGATAATGGTGTCATAATTTCGCGCGCCGCGATTTCATCATTAGCCTGCTTTTGAACTTTATCGACGGAGATATATCCGTGACTGATCAATTCGGATTTTAAGAACTCAAAGGCAAATCCTTGAACATCGGCTAAGGTAATACCGGGACGAATGTAGGTCGCGACCGCTTTATTGCATCTTAAAACCATATCATAGATTTCTTTCATTTTTCCTTGATAGACGCCACTCACGGGATAAGTCCGCGTAATATCAGCCCGATAAAGATTCTTTTCCGCCCCTAAATCCAAAAGTAAAAGCGTATTGGGCTTCAGCATTTGCGTGGGAGTCGGATAATGCAGGATAACGGCATTTTCGCCTCCAGCAGCGATGGTTGGAAATGACAATCCGGAGTTATTGTAATCTTGAATGGTATAAGCAAAAAGCGAAGAGATTTGATATTCATAGATTCCCGGCTTCAGATTCTTCATGACCGCCTCTAAGCCAATTCGCGTGGTGTTGATCGTTTCGCGAATCTCCGCTATTTCGGCCTCCGATTTAATCATCCGCTCCTCAACAATCATCTTATAGGCATCCAAACAATTCAATCCCGGATGGTTTTTGGTTATTTCGAAAGCCCAATCCTTCGTCGTTTTATCTTGTGAAATAAAAAGCCCTGACTCTAAATCTAAATAGACAGTTTCCACACGGCCATAGGCATTCTTTTGGCCATCAAGAATCAAGCCTATTTTGCTTTCAAAATGCTTGGTAAGAAGAATATCCTTGACACCGCTTAGTTCGCTGGCCTCATGAGGAAAAAGCATTTTTCCTGTCCATTTCACGCGCGTCGGATCAACCTCGTCAATGAACAAAAAGGTATTCACATTTCCGACTGTCTTCAACATTACTAGCATGGAATTAGCCTGATTGATTCCCGTTAAATAATAAAAGTTTCGATTAACTTCAAATGGATATGTTTGATCGGCGCTCGATTTTATTAATGATCCGGAAAATAAAATCGCTACCGAATTGTTTTTCATTTTATGAAAGAAGGTCGATCTTCTTTTAATGTAATCTTGTTTGCTGATCATACTATCACTCCTTTGCTTTAATTTTTTCAACCGCGGCCACTAAGTCTTTTAAAAAATCGCCCTCGATTTTTTCAACATCGCCCGCATCGGTTAATAACGCCAAATCTTCCCGTAAGGGAATTTTAGCTAGTACCGGTAGTTGATATTGAGACGCTATTTCTTCAACATGCGATGGGCCATAAATATGCAAATGCTCATGGCAATGAGGACATTCAACATACGACATATTTTCCACTAATCCAAGAATGGGTATTTCCATCATTTCGGCCATCCGCACCGCTTTTTGGACGATTGTCGACACTAATTCTTGAGGCGAAGTCACAATTACCAAAGCATCCATGGGAAGATATTGGAAAGTGGTTAAGGCGACATCGCCCGTTCCCGGTGGCATATCAACGACCATAAAATCGATGTCTTTCCAATAAACATCGTGATAAAACTGCTTCACCATTTCTCCTAGCATAACTCCGCGCCAGATAATCGGATCTTCGCGATGCTCTAAAAACATATTGGATGAAATAATATTGATGCCACCCTTACTCAAAGCTGGGTAGATCATGCCGTTTTCACCCATCGCCGGCTCATCGATACCAAATGCCTGGGGAATAGATGGCCCGGTAATATCCGCATCCAATACTCCGACATTAAAACCTTTTTTTCGTAATTCCGAGGCTAAAAGGGCCGCCACAAAAGACTTTCCAACCCCGCCTTTTCCAGATAAAACGCCAATTACCCTTCGCACTTTGCTCAGCGCATTCGTGGTAATTTTTTCGATTTTCCGTTCTTCACAGTTTTGCTGACAACTGCTGCAATCATGATTACATTCGCTCATTTTTCTTTCTCCAATCTATATTTTTGCTTTGATGATAATTGTGTGATTTTAATTTGACCATGGAACCGCTGCTGAACCATTTCTAAAATGTCCTTCTCTGAAGAAACAATCAGCATAATTTCCTCAAAAAACTCACTATCTTCTATTTCCGCATCCAATTCATGAATGACGCGTAGCATCGCTTCATACAAGGAGGGATGCATGCTTATGTGATATCGATAGGCGCTATAGGGAATATATTTTTGGGCCTTGTTCATCGCTTGTAAGGCCGCATCGACATACGTCCTTAATAAACGCCCGGCTCCTAATTTAATGCCCCCAAAGTAGCGTACCACCACTATTAAGACACCAACATAATCATTTTTAATAAGTAGCTCTAAAAGAGGTCTTCCGGCCGTTCCTTTTGGCTCTCCATCATCCGATGATTTCTGTACATCCTTCAGGCGATAGGCATAGCAGCAATGACGGGCTTTAGGGTTGGCTTTTTTGATTTTTTCTAAATTAAAGCGCGCCTGATTTTCATCTTCAATGGGCATAAAGTACGCTAAGAAAGATGAACGCTCTATTTCTAATACTCCCTGATATGACTCTAAAATAGTGTACATATAATCACCATCGCTATTATACCATATAATACTGAAGTTAACGCTGAAAACACTTACGAATATTCGCTTTAGCCGTTGATCATCATCAAGGCCTCGATCACACATTGTGATTGATCCGTAAAGGTATTTGCCCCGCGAATAACGAAATATTCATTGAGGCTTATTATATTGCCATCATAGTAACATTGTGTTGTTTCACATACGGTTTCATAGAACATCGCATTCGCCAATTTAGCTAAAACGGCGTTATAGGCTTCTTCATTTTCTCTAAATGTATCCAAATAAGCCATTCTTTCTTGGAACGTTATCGCCTCTTGACAATCTTCGGTGATTTCAGCGCCTTTTTGCGCTAACTGATCAAAGGCCAAGCGGGCGACAAAAAGAGCATCAAGCTGCTGAGCAGAGGTTGAATTCAATAAAGCAAAATCATCAAGTGCTCCTTCGCTCGTGGTCACCCAAGCAATCGCATTATGCTCTTGCGGGCCATAGGCATTTAAAAATCCCGCGACAATCTCGCTAGAAAGATAGGCTCTTTTCCCTTCGATCATCGTGTTGGTGATGATCTTGGATATCGTATCACCTTGATCCAACAGATCTTCAAAATTACTTTGGCTCATAATACTCTCTTGATTGAGCATCGGAACAATCAGATCGATGCTCTTTCCTTCGATGGTAGGATCCAACTGATAATTCGGCTCTAAGTCGCTAGAAAAATATGATTCGATTTTCGCTATTTTTTCTTCTTTGGTGCCATCATAAGGTCGGATGAATTGTGAATTGTTGATTTTATCAATAATGTTGACGATTATTTCGCTCCGCGTTTCCTCTAAAATTCGCGAATGCTTTAATAGCGTAAAGAATGAAATAGTGCTTTTACCTTTTCCTCCTTGATCAACCGGAGTTATCAAATCAACAAAATTGCCAATTCTAAAGTTAAAGATTTCTTTACTATCATCACTATTGCGAATTCTCACTAGATCGATTGCATTCGTGATATAGACGATCTCTTGATCATATAGCGCCATCCGCTCATTAATGGAAAGCGGACCTAAATGATTCAATTGATAGTCAATTTTCGTTTGATCATCCACTAATGAATCGATGCTACTGATGGTCAATAAATGATTTAAAAATACCGGAGTGGCATCATGAGTAACACGGCTATGATTCACCGCTTCCAAGACCTCTTGGACCGATAACAAATCGGCATCGAAAATGATGTTGCTATCAAAGGTTCCAAGATTACTGTTATTGTAGGCGATCAATATATTCTTGAGTTTCGTGATTTCTCCAAGGCTATCGCTTTGATCTAGCCATTCATCATTAGAAATATCATCACGATTGTTCATGGAATTATGAATCGATAGGACATTATTTTGAATTTTATTGGTTTGGACATCGTTATCTAAGCTATTCGCGACATATTCCGCAATACCGGTCTTAACCGCCACCTGAACGATGGTTTGCTCGAAAACAGTGAGATCACGTCTTCCTTGAGCATCAATATTGTTCGGGTTCTTTAAAGTATTAAAAATATACGAATTGTGCAAGGAAATCAATAATTCTTCCGTGCGATCCTCATCGTAAATGTTTTCCTCAGTGAAGGATTGCACCAATTCATAAATATCCGGGATAAGCAGGAGATCATTTTTTCTAGCTAGATCATCCTCGGCAATGATATCAATATTGGCCATCGATAAATCGATCAGCTCCACTTGATCCGTGATGCTGTTTATCACTTCATTAATCGCATTGATTGAAATCATACGGAACATTTTTATCTCGCTGAGAGGTATCAAAACACTTCGTAATTGCGCCGAAGTCGCATTTCCATTGATAAAATAATTTAAACCCTGCGTTCCGGGATTTTCGACATTCGGTCGGCCATCGGTCCAAATAACCTCGCCGTCCATATCCTGAAGTGCTTTAATAAAGCTCGTCATCAATGAGATCTCATTGGCCCAATCCTCGACCGATTCGAAATCGGACTGAGCGCTTAGATATGTCGGAGAGCCAACTTCAGGATAATCTTTTAAATAGCTATTTATTTCATCACCGCTATTATGAATATTCTTCCAAATAAAAGCCCCAAAGGCCTTTGGACTTTCAAAAACCTGCATGGAAGCAAAATTGGTCAAAATTTCTTCGCTGATGCTTGGATCGGTATTCAACCAATCAACATTCTCTATTTCTTGACCAATGGTTTTAAATCCGGCAATTACGCGAGAAAGCGCATTGCCTTCTTCGGTCCAATTTGTAACATTCTCAAAAGAGACGCCATCTAAGGATACGTCGATTACTTCCCCTAACAGATGATCAAGAACCGCTCCAAAAGTGTTTCTTATCAAAATAGAGTCATCAATAGAGGCGAACAAATCCTGAATCGATGTAGGATTAATGCTTAAAAGTGATATCGTCTCAGCATTGAAAAGATCGAGAATGGAATCCGCTTTTAGGCTTGTAAAAATATTCGCAATGCCTTGAATCTCTTGCTCCCAATTTTGCACCTTAGAATAATCGACCTCTTTATTTTGATACATTCCAATTTCTTTAAAATCTTCATTATCGAAGATCAAATCTAAGATGGCATAAAAATTAGCGTTATTAAGCGCCCGGGGATTGATGATCTGTGACTGATACATCACGGTCAAAGCTTTCTTTAAATTTTCCGTATCAATCGTCGAAATGATCGAATTGACATCCCCGCCATCAAAGCTTTCGGATAATGAAAGCGCACTTTCATAGCCATCTAAAAGCAAAGGAATTTCAACGGCAAATTTAATATTGCGGAAATTTAAATCTTGGCCACTCAAAGGAATGTTATCGCCAAAAGAAATATTTGCTAAGGCGTTCTCAAGGACATAAGGCATGACATTCGATAGCACGATGGAATTATCAATAATCGCAGATAATTCACACAATGCCTCGCGGAAAGCCAAATTCTCTAACAAGGCCCCGGCGTTATTCAAATCAAAATCATCATTTCCCAATAAGATCTTAGCGGCCTTCAAAAGATTGAAAACCTCATATTTATATTCTTGGCTACCATTAATGTGCTTTAAAGCATTTTTGAGATCATCGCCATTTATTAACGGCTTCTCCCCTGTTTCTTCATTGGGAAGAAGCATGGTATCGGCTGCGTAATTCAAGGCCTTATCGATATTCTTCATTATCAATTGACTATCAAATATTGTTAAATATTCATGATTGACATCCAACTCGCCATCGCTTTTATATCCGGTTAAAATAGGGGCCACGTCATCGAAATGATCCAATAAAATTTGGAGAATATTGTTAGCGGGAGCTTCTTCATCTTCTCGGACGTTTTTCGTAATAAAATTCGGCAAAAAAGCGTTTTTGAAGACAAAGGCCTCTTTGGGAGATGGATTGTCGCTCGAAGTATTATTAATGACGATCTCAATTCCGACTTTACTCAATTGATAAAGTGTGTCATAGATAATGAGCAATTCCCTTCCCCATTTAATATCCTGATAATCATCCCAATCCGTAGAAAGATAAAATGATAAAGCGGAAGGGGTATTATCTTCGTCTTCTTGGATGACGTAGGTATATATCACCGCGGGAATAATTCGATGAAGCATGGTTGACTCATCCATCAAACTAAATGCCTGATGAAGGGAATCTTTAGCGGTGTCAGAAAAAGGAATTTTGAAATCATCACCATCAATTAAATCGCTTATTATTCCGGCATCATATAAGGAATTGTAGATCTGATTGACATTTTTTAATTCCTCTTTCCAATCGAGGTTATCAAGATCGATATAAGAAGTATCGAATAGCTCATTATTATCGACGTATGTTAACGCAATATTGATTAAGATCGGAAACAGCTTCATAAAGAATTGCGAGTCCGTGACTGTCGTAATCATCGAGGTTATAAAGCTTTTGGAAAGCAATGAGGCATAGTTAATTCCATTTTCATCATCGCCCAGAATTCCCGAAGCAATGATCTTTTCCGCAGCATCCGAAATAGAGCTTATTTGATCGGAAAAAAGCAAAGTCGAACCATCATAATCGGTTTTAGTCACATAGTCCATGAGCATCATATCCAAAGATCGTCCGGAATCATCTTTAATTCCGAAAAGTATTTTGGCGAACAAGGAATCGTTATAAGCATCCGACCATTGCATAATATTATCATATGATTCTTGATCGATGATTTCCGTCGATTTATTTTTCTGGAGCCCGTAATTCACAGTATTTACAATCGCAAATAAGGGAGTTAAAAGCATCGCACATGATAAGGTCGCGTTGGTCATGCCGATTAATACCGATTTCCATTTCCTTTTATAACGATATTTCCGCACTTTTTTCGGAAAAATAAATTTAAATCCACAATGATAGATGAAAGCACAAATCGGCTTTCCGATGATAAATACAAGCAAGACATATAAAAAGAAGGTAATATAACTGACCAATAAGGTCGATAAAGCCTCAATATACTGCGCTAAATCTTTATTGGTCAAAGCAATAAAAACGAGATCTTTTTCATCATTACCGGCTAATGCCGTAAGAATATTTTTGATGGTTTCTTGAACCGTGGTCACACTCACTTCCTGTCCATTTAACGAAAAAGAGGATGAAATCCAAGAAATATCGACATTTGAAAACCATTGTGAAAGAGGATGGGCCAATAATATTCCGACCACCATCAAAACAATGAAGCTACAAATAGAAAAAGCCTGTGGTAATGCTCTTTTGAGCATCGATGAAATGCCATATATAATAATGCAAAGCAAGATGACCCCTAAAGCAATATTTAAATATAGTGTCAGCTGTGCCGGACTAATTAAAAACAAAAGAATATCCATTTATTACCTCCAATTTCTCTAATATATGTATCATAACAACATTAAAGTTCTAATTCTCTAAAAAAAGAAAGTGATTTAATAATAAATTATTAAAAGCATAAAATCAAGTGGCATGAAGATTAATACAAAGACAAAAAAATAATATTTCTACTAATTATTCCCGGAAAATAGTATAATTAATTAGGTTTGATAGGAGGAAAAAGTATGTATTGCAAGTTTTGTGGAAATGAAATCAATGATCAAAGTCACGAATGTCCTCATTGTGGAGCGACATTTTCCAATACAAATAATAACGATGATAAACCGAATAAGCAAAAGCCCAAAAAAGAAATTCACGATCCTCTCAAAGAAAAATTTGTTCTTTTTCCTATCGGGAAGCATATATGTTTTTTTCTTGTTGGTTGGATTGGCTTATCTATTATCGCGACAATTGTCGTTTCTTTTATAACCATATATTACACTAATAAAGGAATCGATGTCGTTAATGATGGCTTGCCGATTTTCGGAAGTGTTCTGAGCAATTTCTTAGCATATTTTTTAACGATAGTAGTCTTGGTATTTATTGTCGGATTGCGATCATTTAAAGAAATTTTTAAGCAATTTAAGAACAAGAGCGCTTTGATTGATGGTGTCGCTTACGGATTTTTAATGCTCATCGTGACCGCAGCCGTAGGAATGATTATTACCGCCATCCGCGGTAATAGTGATGTGAACGCGAATGAAAGTGCGATTCGCAATATGACCTCCAGTTATCCTTTCATGATGGCGATTATGACTATCGTGTTTGCTCCCATTTGCGAAGAAACCACGTATCGATTAGGTCTATATAATATCTTACGACGCTATAACCGCGTTGTCGCATATATCATTACAGCGCTTGTTTTTGCTTTGATTCACTTTACTCTTCCTGAATCCGGCGAGGATTTTACTAAAAATTTAGTTAATGAGCTATGGAACATTCCCAGCTATATAATTTCTGGTGTCATTCTTTGCCGAGCCTATGAAAAGCACCAAAGCATTGCCACCTCCATGATTGCCCATGCTATCAATAATGCGGTCGCTATCTTTTCCATCATCTTCGCATCATAGAATTAAGCACCATGAAAAAGAAAGTAGCCCTCAACGCCCTAGTTTTGAAAATCTTAGCGGCCATTTTTATGACAATTGATCATATTGGTGTCTTTTTGGTTGAGCCCTTTTATGGAATCGAAAGTCCCTTTTATTTAGCTTTACGCATAATCGGGCGTTTATCCTTTCCTCTTTTTGCCTTTTTGATTGTCGAAAGCATATTCCATACCCGCAGCCGTTTTAAATTTTTATTACGATTATTCATAAGTACGATCGTTTTCGGATTAGCCGGTTATCTAATCCCTAAAATATTTAATGAATATGTGGGATTATTTAATATCTTTTGGGATCTCTTTCTCGGTGCTTCTATAATATGCTTGCTCGAAAAAAAGAAATTTCAAAAGCTATGGGCGATCATCCCGATAGCGATCTATGTTTTATTGGTATGCTTTGATAGCCAAATACCGACTTTTTTAAGATTGGAATATCACTATTATGGTGTTTTAATTATTCTGGGATTCTATTTTGCTCGCCTTGTCTCAAAAAAATATTATCAACTATCCGCAAGCAAATTGGATCTCACCGTCACACAAATGGAAGAGATCATGTCATATCAAAAGGTGAGCAATATATTTGCAATTACGTTTTTGGTTATAATAAACTTAAGTTGTTGGGGAATTACCAAAATATTTCCTCAGCTTGATATCATAAATGTTTCGTTACAAGTAATTGCTATGTTTAGCGGCATCTTTATTCTATTCTATAATGGTGAAAAGGGCTTCTCTTCAAAATATCTTAAATATAGCTTTTATTTATATTATCCCGGACATTTGGGTATCCTATACTTGATATATCTATTGCTTTAAAGGAGAAAAAAACATGATACATATTCAAAATATCAACCAATTTAATGAACTACTAAAGAACGAAAATGTTATTGTCGATTTCTTTGCGACCTGGTGTGGTCCGTGCCGTATGATCGCTCCTCTTTTAGAAGAAATCGATGAGGATTATCCCGAAATTTCGATAGGCAAGGTTGACGTCGATGACCTTTCCGAATTAGCGGCTCACTACTCCATTGCCTCAATTCCAACCTTAATGTTCATCAAGAACGGCAAAATAGTCTATGAACAGGTGGGCTTTGTCCCAAAAAACAATTTGGAGCGCTTGATCAAAACTTATTTGAAATAATGATGGGACTTCGTTAGGAGTCCCTTTTCTATATTTGGTGTAATATATTTAAACAAAAGGGATATGATTCATTAAAACCATCGAATGACAATTATCTTGTTTTTTTTCAATATAAGTCTTGAAATTATCCGAAAATATGATATCATTTTATTCGCATCTAGTGGATCTGTGGTGTAGTGGCTAACATGTCTCCCTGTCACGGAGAAGACCGCGGGTTCGATCCCCGTCAGATCCGCCATTGCAGGTGTAGTTCAATGGTAGAACTTTAGCCTTCCAAGCTAACTACGCGGGTTCGATTCCCGTCACCTGCTCCATTGCTCGATAAAGGTCCGATTAATCGGGCTTTTTTTATAATTCAAAGGATAGAAATCAAAAAGCATATTGCCATAGTACTTAAATGTAAAAGAACAGTTCATAGAAAATATAACGCCAATCACTATCATTCAAATCTAGTCATAATTAGTTGTTTTATCATTATGTTTTACGATCTTTTGTTTCTTAGTTAAGGAAAAGAAAAAGAAAAATGCTATACTAAATAAGGTGATAAAAAATGAAAAAAATTTTACTTTTAGCAACACACAATCCTCATAAGGTTCATGAATTTCGTACAGCTTTCCATGATATGGATATTGAAATTGTCTCTTTAGATGATTTGGGGATAACCGATGATATCGAAGAAACCGGCACGTCATTTACCGAAAACGCTCTTTTAAAGGCTCGAGCTCTGGTTGGTCGTTCACCATATCCAATCATTGCCGATGATTCCGGTCTTTCCATTACCGCGCTAAATGATTTTCCTGGTATTTATTCATCGCGCTTTATGGAAAACCATCCTTATTCAGAAAAATGCGCATCCATAATCGAAAGATTATCTAATTATGATGATCGGCGTGCACATTTTACCTGTGTTATTGCTTATATTGACGGCCATTCGGAGCATTGCTTCCAAGGCGAATGTCATGGCATAATAACAATAGAAATGCATGGCTATCAGGGGTTTGGATATGATCCTATTTTCTTTGTACCATCTTTAGGCAAAACCTATGCTGAGTTAAGTGAAGATGAAAAAAACGCGATTTCCCATCGCGGTCACGCAATTAGTTTATTAAAAGAATACCTTAGAAATAATAAATAATTATAGATATAATAAACAAAAAAACGCCATCAAATGGCGTTTTAATTTTAAATGGCGGAGCAAGAGAGACTCGAACTCTCGCACCAGTTGCCCGATCTACGTCCTTAGCAGGGACGCCCCTTCACCAACTTGGGTATTGCTCCAACGGCTATGTTATCATAGCATAACCTTCATGCTTTTTCAATACATTTAAATAAAAAAGGGACTATAAAGTGTTAATGTACAATACATGTGAGACCAAATGCTCAAAAGAAAGAAGGCAAATAA
>CAZOUY010000004.1:0-100625 GCA_964583155.1 uncultured Coprobacillus sp. | reverse complement strand
TCGTTCCTTCCTTTTTCTTTCTATTTTTTTGCGTTTAATTTGTCACTTAACATTTTTCATTATTTTGTTGCTATTGTTACGCAAAAAGGAAAATAACAATCGAATATGAGCCATTTTGCCATATTCATTTTTGGAATTTTAATGCATTGCTTATAATAAAACGAAGTGCGATTGTCCCTGGTTAGATTATTGCTGACTCTTCGATATATTGCTCTTTTCAGAAGATGGTTTTTCTTTGCTATTCCAATATAAGTTTAATATGAGCTTACGCGCGACCGATATTTGTGAGGATGGAAGATAAATAACCACTTGATTATGCCCTATCACATAATCTTTAAGAAATATATGTTGCGTCTTCAAGAGCTCTTGGATATGCGAAAATACTTCATCCGGTCGAAAGGATGCTAAACGTATTTCATGATTATTGGAAAACAAGCCGATACATTCTTTAGTCGATGGTCTTTTATAGATATCAGTGCCTTGATCGGGATGCAAATAGTGACGAAGATGAATCCTAATATCCGCTTTTTGAGCCCATATGATTGCTTTATCTTGAATAATATTGTATCCAAGCGCAATTAATTGCTTCATTTCCTCATAATTCAAAGCGTCATATGGAAGCAGACTTTTCCCAATCAATGGGTAGCTAGGATAAATACCATCGACATCTTTCCATAGGTACACCTCTTTTTCTTCAAGCGCTTCTGCAATTAAAACAGCGCTTAAATCACTTCCGCCTCTTCCTAAAACCGTTATTTCTTTTTCCTCATTTTCACCCACAAACCCTGGAATCACGACCACCTGATATTGCTTAAGTGCCATTTTGAGATATTGACTATCGATCTTTAAAACGGAAGCATCCAAATAATTATGATCGGTAATGATTCCCAGCTGATGGACACTCAAACAAATAGCGTGGAGATTGTTTTTTCGGCATTCGCTGGTGAATAGCAAAGCCGAGATGTTTTCTCCCATTGATAATAGCCTCGCCATTTCTTTATCCTGCAAAGTATTTTCATGAATCAAATTCTTGAAAGTGTCTGTGGCATAGGGAAAACCATTTCTTCCCATAGCGCTGCAGACGACAATAATTCGTTCTTCTTTCTGTTCTTGAAGAAGCTTAATAGCGATGTCTCTTGAGGAGGCTGTAGCTAGAATACTACCTCCAAATTTATAGATTTTCATACTTTTTCCACGATAAATTACTAATATATAATAAAAAGTAATTTATCCTTCTCCTCCACATTTTAATAAATGAAAAAAAGAAGTTATTTAGAATAATGATTTTTCGCATATTGTTCCAATAGAGCATTAAAAAAACGGTTACCATTGGCAACCGTTTAAGATAATTACGCTAATTTATTTTCCGCCTGAATAATACCATATCCTCCATCAGCACGATGGTAAACAACGGAAATAAGTTCATCCTCTTCATCAAGATACATAAAGAAATCGTGGCCTAGGGCATCCATTCTCGTAATAGCCTCATCGATGCTCATCGGTTCCAAATGATAGCCTTTGGTTCGAACCACTTCTTCATTCTCTTCTTCTTCTAAATCCGCTTCGAAATTCTCAAACGCAATCGCTTTACCTAAGCCATGGCCACCATTCGTTCTTTGATCCAAGCGCGTTTTTAGCTTTCGCATCTGCCCCTCGAGCTTATCAATCGCTAAATCAAAGGCGGCATATAAATCCGCATCAACTACTTCGGCTCTAAAAGTCATCATATTTGTAAAGATGGTAATTTCCACTTTTTGTCCACTATTTTTATAAGTCCTGACAACCGCCCGACATTCCACATCTTCATCAATTAAAAAGTATTTGTCCATTCGCGACATTTTTTTGATTAAAGCGTCGCTAATCCCTTTAGTTACAACAATATTCTTTCCGATAATTTGGTATTTCATAATATATCTGCTCCTTTCCAAATTAATAAGATCCGGTAGTTTCCTACATTATTATTGTTGCATGAATCAATGAAAAAATATAGTCTTATTTTGTCATTAAATATATGATATAATACTTACGGATATAAAAGAAAAGGTCAATTTTCATTGACCTTTTTATTATTTAATCTTCAATATGAAATTGCATTGGGTATGTTAAGTAAGAAATCTCATCTAATTGATCAGAGGTAACATATCCTGGATTGGCACGTAACAACGATGGAATACGATTTACGACAGTCGCGCAGGTATGTTCCACTGTTGCCGGCTTCACCACATGAAATTCCGTGTTGGGCTCGCCTTCAATCTTCCAATCACACATATCGCCATCATCCGGACCATAAACTTTTCCGATTGTCTCCTCTTCAATAGTTATGCCTTGGATCGTTTCGATGGTTACTACGGCCGACATACCAATGCAGCGGCCAGCTTTAATCGTCCGACCAAGCGTCTCACTATAAAGATCTTTATCAATAACATAAGGAACATTGCGTTGCGTTATCGATTTAATTGTCAATCCTAATTTATTAGCGAGAGCCTCACTAGCGTTCCAAGCATAAGAAGGAACATCTTCTTCAGGATGCGCTAAAGTCTTTTCAAATTCTTCAACGCTCAAATCACTGCCATGGGCTTCGGCCAATGCTAAGCCATAATCTTCGACATTATAGCTGTAAGCTCCCTTAATCTTTTTCACATCATGGCACCCACCGGCAACCATGGCGACCATATTAATCCAAAAAATATCCTGCATTCCTGAACCGGTGACAGTGCATCCGGTTTCTTTGGCAATGCGATCCAATTTATTAGTCAAGGCAGCCGCGGTAGTCCATGGATAAATAGCCTCTTCACAAGTGGTGATAACATTTATCCCTCGGCTAACACATTTTTCAACATGCTTGTAGATATCAGAAACAAAACTAAATAAAGTCACAATAGCGACATCGGCATCACATTCATCGAGAACTTTATCGGCATTTTTCGAAATTAAAACACCTGTTTTGACGCCTAAATCAGCAAAGTCACCGACATCCATACCGACAATTTTCGGATTAACATCAATCGCTCCGACAATTTCAGCACCCTTTTCATGTAAGTAGCGTAAAATATACTTTGACATTTTTCCGCATCCGTATTGCACGACTCTAATTTTTCTCATTTCTCTTCATCCTCCTATTTCGAAAAATTAAACTACATAAATATTATAATTAAGATCATGACTATAAACAATTCATTTGCACTTTCTTGGCAATTATTCATAATCCATAAATATTATGGCTCAATTTATTTTATTTTAATAAGAGTATTCTTAAATTTAAATCTTATGGGTCGTCAGATATTCCTTAACGACCGCTATCTTATCAAGCCGCTCCCACGGCAAATCCAAATCAGGACGGCCAAAATGACCATAGCAGGCTAAATCTTCATAGTTGAAAGAGGGGGTTAAAAGCGCAAAGTTTTTGATAATTGAGCCCGGGCGACAATCAAAAATGGTCTTGATTAATGTCAAAATATACTCATTCGAATATTGGCTAGTACCATATGTCAATACCGCAATACTTAAAGGCTCCGCCACTCCGATAGCATAGCTCAATTGAATTTCCATGCGTTTAGCTATCCCGGCCGCTACTAAATTCTTCGCGATATATCGTGCCATATAGGCCGCAGAACGATCGACCTTCGAAGGATCCTTGCCAGAAAAACATCCGCCGCCATGGCTCGCGATACCACCATAGGTGTCAACGATTATTTTTCGCCCCGTTAAACCGGTATCACCCATCGGTCCACCAACAACGAAGCGACCGGTCGGATTGATTAAAATTTTGAAGTCCTGATTCAATCCAAAGGAATCAACCACCGGATGCATAATATTATCGATGATAAACTTTTTAAACTCCTCAAAATTCACATCCGGATCGTGCTGTATCGACATTAAAATGGTATCGACTCTTAAATTTTGCGGATCGGTATAATCGATTGTCACTTGTGATTTCATATCGGGACGAGCGTATTTAAACTTTCCTTGCTTTCTTAACGTACTGGCTACTCTCACTAATTTATGGGCCACCACTAAAGGTAAAGGCATATAGCCATCACTTTCATCGCAGGCATAACCAAACATTATTCCCTGGTCACCGGCTCCTTGTTGAACTAAATTGCCTCGATTTACTCCTTGCGCAATGTCGGGAGATTGTGTTTTAACGCGAATATCAATGCGACAGCTATCCGCTCCAATGCCTAATTCCGGATGAGTATAGCCGATTCTTTTTAAAACATTGCGCGCAATTTTTTCATAATCAACCGGATGCGTGGTGGTAATTTCTCCACCAATTACTAAATACTCTGTGGTTATAAAACATTCACAGGCGACATGTGCGTGAGGATCAGCCTTTAAGCATGCATCCAAAATAGCATCGCTTATTTGATCGCAAACCTTATCTGGATGCCCTTCAGAAACCGATTCACTTGTAAAAACAATTCTTTCCATACCATACTTCTCCCTATAATTCCCTATAAAATATAAAAAAGACTTCCCACTTTTGGAAAGCCTTATTACTTTACCTCACTCTCATCGTTCGGAGTGGGCTCCGCTCGGGAAAAGCACCGTCTGATTTTCAGGGTTGCTATCGCGCTTGTCCGTTCCCTTTATGACGCGATTCTTGATAAGAGTCTTCATTATTATTATCGATATCTTCTTCAAAGTCAAGAATATTGATCTTATTCAATAAAAGTTCTTGCGGCGTCACACCGGAAATGTCCTGAATGACATCAAAATCCATCCCCATTTCAAATAAGACATCCGCTACATCAAATTGCTCTTTTTTCTTTTTTGTTTTCATAAACACTCACCTTATTTAAAAGTATGAGTTGTTTTTAATTTTTTATACTACTTAGATTCATTTTCTCGAATTTGGTGCACCGCTTTCGCTATTTGATCGGGGCAAGATGTTGATTTAAAGCCACATCTAATTCCCGCCAAACGCTCCTCTACTTCGGATAATTCCATTCCCTTTAAAAGTGATTTGATGCCTTGCAAATTGCCAGAGCAGCCTCCAACCACCTCTAAATCCACAATTCGATTGTCTTCATAATATATTTTCATCTCACGGGAGCAGGTCCCGGTTGGATGATAAACAAAACACTTCATCGATTTACACCTATCGAACGATGTGTCCGACTGCATTACCGGATAATCCCACCGCATTGCATTCATCGGTGTCAATATGCATTGCTAAAGCATATTTCGGACTAACACGCACTACTACATCTTGGAAGATTAACGAACGATCGTTTGACGCCACTGCGACTTGAACTATCTCTTTGTCCTTTACTCCAAAAGAAAGAGCGTCCTCGGGTGTCATATGAATATGTCTTTTCGCAGCAATAACGCCCTCTTTTATTTCGACCTCACCACAGGGCCCGACCAAACGACATGCGCCACTACCACTGATGTCTCCCGATTCACGAACCGGAACTGTGACTCCGATGGAGCGTGCATCGGTCAATGACAATTCAACTTGGTTTTTGCTACGAACAGGTCCTAAAATAGAGGCCGTCAATTCCCCCTTAGGTCCGACCACTTTAACTTTCTCATTGGAAGCATATTGTCCGGGCTGTGATAGCATTTTTTTCACGGTCAAAGAATATCCTTTTCCAAAAAGAACTTCCAATGTTTCTTGATCGACATGGACGTGTCGCGCTGATGTTTCAACGATAATATCTTTCATAATGTAATTCCTCCTCAATATCGTTTAATCTTTTTTATTTCACATGATTTCATGTATTTTAAGGCCTTAAAGTATAGATAAGCCGACCACTTTCGCTTTTTTGTTTGAAAACGAATCCGATCATCTCCAAAATGGAGCTCCAGAACATCTTTATATTGTAAACTAATTCGCACCAAATCGGCTATTAAAATTTGAACTTCCGGTTGATTGTCCAATTTATAGGTAATATGGTCCTTATAAACACGTAAAATAGCTTTACCGATCGGTTTATGAAAATAAGAAGTTTGCTTAGTTAAATAAAAATCAAGATCACACGCCTCTAAAATGATCGTATCATCAGAGGCTAGATCAATTTTCTTTTTAAGGCCTTCATATTGAAAATCATCCCAGGCAGTGAGCGTATTAAAAGCTAATTTGCCATGTGATTCAAGTAGGCAGTGTCGATTGTATTTCACTTCGAAACCGCATTTTGTACAAAAAACGCGACTTCCTTTTGATTTCATAGTTTCAAATTGATGACAAGAAGGACACATATAAAGCCCTAATTCCAACCATTTCGCTCTTTGAAAGCTCGGCCACTGCTTGTACATTTTCTTGACTTGATAAGCGACATCATCACCGGATATTTCCTTGATGATTATTTCATGTAAAGCCGCTACTTCCGTATTGTTGATTTCTTCCACGGTCAATAATTTCCGCAAGGAGTAAGTGATATGGCTATGATGAGCGTATTTTCCCCAACGTGGTGCGCGAATATAAGCTCCTTCAACGCGTAATAATAAAACAGGAATATTCATCATCTTAACAAATTTAGCAATGCTATCAGGGATCGGCAAAGTGCGTCCAAACATATCGATATCACCTTCTGGGAATACTCCGATGGTTTTACCTTGTTTCGCCAGTTTTTTCATAGTCAAAATATCCGATATGTCGCTGGTCGTCATTCCTCTTTTTACTTCACCGAAAATCGTGCCACTTACAAAACTATATACTTTATTCTTGAACATTTCATCATGAACAATAAAGTGAATATTACGAGTATAAAACATACATAACAAGTACAATCCATCCCAATCCGTTAAATGATTGGATAATATCAAAACGGGGCCTTTCGGAACTTTTATCTTATTCTTTTTGAAACGGACATGTTGAAAAATAACAACATAAATCCATAAAAATGGCCTTAAAATAATATAAATTGGATAATGCAATAATGCTCTTAAAAACTTTTTCATTTCTTTTCGCCCTCGTAATAAATCCGAATTACCTTTTGATATGCTTGAATAATAGCCGCACCGGCCTTTTCCAAAGAAATCGTTAATGATGCCCAGGCATTATCCCCTACCGATTTTAACATATCACGATGGTTAATTATTCTTTTAATATGCAACGCTAGTTGATTGGGGTTTTCATCAAGTAAAAAGCAGTTTTTATCAACTAAATACTCCCCGTTATCTTCAAATCCGTGCAGTATAGAAGGAATTCGATAGCCGGCAGCGATTCTTTCATAAGGAATAGCATCTTGACGTGGTCTTAAAAGCAACAATAAATCAGAGGCCATAATCATGGGATAGTAATCACAACTATGCTCTAACATAATGAGCCGCAAATTCTGAAATTGGTAATCCTTCTTAATCTTATTTCGTTCTAAAAAAGAAAAGCCATAAATAATGATTGTTAATGATTTACGACATTGACCTTCTAACGCTAATAAAATCTTTAATATTTGTTCTTTTTCCGCTTTCCCTCGAACGATAGTGGAAATCGTAAATTCATCGTTAGCAAGATGATAGTGCTCTCTTAAAATAATGCGATTCTTTTGAATCGTTTCATCATCATACGCTTCATAAGCATCAGGAACAACCATATATTTTCCTTTATAGCCATGTCGTTTCAAAAGCTCGCCTGTTTCGACACTAGGAACAAAAACAGCATCGCATCGTTTATAAAGGCTCATTCCATATTTTTCGAAAATCCGCGCCAATAATCGACTCTTAAGCGGTCGCTTGAGGCCATGGTAATATAAGTGTCGGAATGATCCCACTATCGGGACATCATATCTTCGGGCCATTTTTAAAGCATATCTTCCCATAAGGAATGGAGTTTGAGCATGGAAAACCAATAAAGACTCCGGCTCCAAGGACATTTTGAGCTTAATATTATATTTTGGAACCGCCCAAGCATAATCGGTAAAGAAAAACCGCAATGATGGTGTATGAACAATTGGATAGTCGCTTTCATATTTTCCTAATTTCTTCTTTAATCGAGGGGTAAGAACACGGGTGGAAATGCCCTCTTGATTCAAGATGGTTGCATATTGGTCAGTGCACTTCGCGGTATAGCCATTGATCGGATAATAATAATCGGTAAATTGGACCGATGAAATACGAGCATCAGGCTCATCTAATGGTGATTTCTCTTGTCCCGTGTCAACCATGATCGTTGGTCCTAATTTACGATTTTTATCAACCACGAAAGATAGACCATATAATCTCGTATGATCTAATTTTGAAATTAAACGCTGAATGCACGATTTGGAAATAAAAACATATGAATCTTCATTCAAGCAAGAAAAATCTTGATTGGATTTTAAAAGCATCGGCTTCCGAGGAGTAATTTCATGTGGCTTATCAGAATCGGAAATATATATCTTTGCCTCATCGTCTGTCAAAGGAATAAGTGTTGATGAACGATCTTTATGAATAACGCGCACTCCCTTGATTGGCACTTGATATAAGGTCTCCATAATAGGAATGGGAATGTAGGCTTTCTTTCTCTTATGTTTAAGTGAAAGAATAATCATCTCCACAATTCCTAAAATGATAAAGAAGAAATAAACAAGAAACCGCCAATAAAGCATATTCCAGAAAGTAAAAGCAGCTCCTAATCCTGCACTTGCAAGAGCGGAAGCAAAGACAGCTTGGAAAGATAATTCCGCTGCGCCCGATCCACCTGGTGTAGGAATAAAGGACACAGAAACGGTAATAATGACGGTCAATGCGAAGATTTCAAAAAAGTTTGGATTAATACCGCACCCCTTGATAATGAAAAAGGGTGTTGATAATAAAGCGATTTTATAAATGAATGAGAAAAAGAAACAAATAAAGAGAATCGAAACCGATTTTTTGTTCTTATATTGCGACATTCCCTCTTGATATTCGCCTAAAGTCCGATAAAGTGTATTGGCGTGCTTTTCTTTATGGCGAATAAATTTAATCTTATTCATGATTTTAACGATGCCATCAGCAATTTTTTTCGTTAATCGTGGCCACACCGAAATTCCGATGATGGCGGCGGGTACTAAAATAGATGTCAAGGTGCCGATATATGTGACAATTCGAAATGTTCTAATGGTCGTGCTGGCAGAGCCCAACTCATTGAAAGAAAGATAAATAATAATCGCCACTGAAATAATGACTAGTGCTAATTGATTCAAAAAGAAAGAAATGAATGGGAAGGACGTTGCAGTTCCTAGAGGGACACCTCCCTTATTCAAATAGTAGATTTGAAAGGGCTGTCCACCACTACTTAAAGGAGTAACATTATCATAATACTTTCCCATAATCACCGAACGTATTGATAAACGAAAATTCCATATTCCGGTTTTATGACGACATAAAATGGATATTTTTGTTGCTTCCGAAAAAATCGCCAAAAAAGGCAAAGCCAAGGCAATTAAAATATATTTAATATTCTTCTTCCAGACCGCAAATACTTCGGCGCTTTGGTCGATAACGCTTCCTTGTCCGACAAAAGATGTATAACCGATATAAACGATAATGCCAATGTTTATAATCAAAAAAAGAAAAATGATCATCAAGCTTTTTTTGCTCTTTTTTTCTTTTTTATTAGGATCAATGATTTTCGAATTAAAAACGTACTGCGTGTTATTAGAGTCCATAATGTATCTCCTTTCCAAAGCAGTACGTATATTATAAAATAATATAAATCAAAATGCAATCTAAAGAAAGGCATATTGAATACTATCACCAATATGCCAAAAATAATGATTATTTATGATGTTTCTGCCGATATTTATCGATAACAATCCGGTAGCGATCAGCAGTACGCTCCGCCATGGTCTTAAACGAAATCGGGATGGTTTCTGATGCCCTTTTACCGACATTCGCAAGTTTTTTTTCATCCGCAAAAGCGGCGATAATTTTAGTCTTCATCGCCTCAACACTTTCATCGGCCAAAAGCCCGTTTTCCCAATCAATGAAAGGCTCAGCGACATTAGATCCGATAGTCAATAAGCTAGGTAATTGCATGACACTCGCCTCACGAACAACTATCGAAGAATTATCATATGTTGATGGGAAGAAAAATAGATCACTTAAGCTATATAAACCCTGCAGTAACCTAGTATTTGCAATTTTACCAACAAAATGGATATTACTTTCTAAATTGTTTTCGGCTACAAATTCTCGCATTGATTTTTCATCACAACCCTCACCAGCTAGATATAGCTGATATGAGGCATCTTCTTTTATTAATTCTTGCATAGTTTGTAAGATCAATTTTATATTTTTTACATAACGCAATTGTCCAACATATAAAAGATTTTTATTGTCAGTATCGATCTTAAACGCCTCTTTGGCTTCTTTTCTTACTTCATCGAGATCATTGGGAAATGTAAAATCTGTTCCATTTTCCATTACAATAATATCTTTTTTGAACCCATAAGACTGGAGAGTTTCCGCTGATTTTTGCGATGGCGCCCAAACTTCGTCACAGCGATTAAAAAAGCGAACAATATATCGTAAAATCCATTTGGTTAAAATTTTACTGTGCGTTGTTGACATAATATCTTCTTTAAATTGACTATGGAAAGTGGCAACAATAGGAACTTTATATCGCTTAGAAAGTTTCAACGCATAATGACCCAAGAAAAAAGGCGAATGGACATGATAGATGTCTGCCTTAAAATTCTTAATTGTCTTAGTAATGGAACGTTTATTTCTTGGTAATGGTACTTCAAATTTATTAATGGTGATGGTGAAAGTTGGTCGTCGCAACACAACATATGAGAAAACACTATCATCATATGGATGGTTTTTATAGCCTGGAACAACTACTTTACACTCTTCCATATCATTTAAAAATCGTGCACAATTATGAACAACTTTGACTACACCATCTATTTGTGGATAATAGTTGTCACAATATTGAACCACACGCAAACCGGATGTGTCATTCGGCATTAGCAGGTCATCTCCCTTTTCAACAAATTATCGTTATTATAAAAGAAAATTAATATATTGTCAATTTATTGTAATTCAACACTCTCTAGTAAGAAATGGATTTGAACTTAAATCAAAAATGCAACTTAATATGTTATGTTTTCTGATTGAAATCTAAGAAATCTTTGAACTTTTTTTCAATTTATATTTTTGGCAAATGTCAATAAATGCATTATTAAATGCCTTTAATATTCTCTTCCTTCCAAATTTTTAAAATCGCTATAATACTGAATAAGTATACAAAAGCATAAATCGCGGCAATGCTGAAAAAATTAATAAATGCAATCATACCTATAAGTGTCATCATAAGAATTGAGATCAGATTAATCACTTTTATTATTTTGTTTTTATTAAAACATATAGATGTTACAACAAAAATCAAAAGTAAAAATATATATGGCAAAGTAAAAACATAATGTCCATCTATCAATAAATCAAAACAACTATAATACGAAGTTACAACTCCTATCTCCGGATTAACAGTCTTCACTTTCAAAGGCAAAAAAACACTTAATGTAAGTAAAATATTTATTATTAATAATATATATTTCTTTTTCATATTTACTCCTTTCTAAGACCAGGCTCTTTTATTTTTACATATTTTGTGAAAAAGTTAAATTTACTCTTTTGGCTTTATCGTTGCTTTTACTTTGTCACTTAACACTTTTATTATTTTTACCTTTTATTATTGCAAGTTTCTTGAAATTTGATATAATAAACACGATTGCAGTCATGGCGGAATGGTAGACGCGTACGTTTGAGGGGCGTATGGGGAGACCCGTGTGAGTTCAAGTCTCATTGACTGCACCATTTAGAGAATAAAGTCCCATGATGGGACTTTTTATATTAAGTTTCTTTTTTTAATATAAATCTATGTCATCTATTAAGCAATTTAAATTTCACTTAATATGGACAACACATAATCACTAGGTTTTCTAATATTGTCTATTATCTTAAACACGCTTTTGTCCTTAAATTTTGAAATAATTGCAAGTAATGTCAAATATGCTCTTTATTGCTCTTAAAAGATTTTATTAGCAATCGAAAGGCGAATTCAGTATGCTATCAAATTGGCATCGACAAGTCCAAATCATTATAGATGAAATCGACTCATGTATTCGTGATGAAAAAGATGAATCAATGACATTAAAATCATTAGCAAGTAAACTTGGCTATTCCGAATTCTATGTATCACGAAAATTCTCATTTATCTCAGGAATGCGATTAAAGGATTATATTAGATTAAGAAAACTGGCTTTTGCCTTCAAAGAAATTCGCGATTTCGATAATAGTATTTTGAATATTTCCGTAAAATATGGATATTCTTCACATGAGTCTTTTACTCGTGCTTTTCAAAAAGCATATGGCATTACTCCAAGTGAATATCGCAAAAAGCCGCGGCCGGTCGTTTTGCAAACCTTGATAAAACCTTTCGATTGTTTCTTGATGGAAGGAGAAAAAAATAAAATGAATGATCAAGTAAGTACAGAAGAAATCAAAATTTATTTTGTGAAAATCCCCGAGCATAAGTTTTTACATATCAGAAACTATGAAAGCATCGGCTACTAAGATTTTTGGAAAAAGCAAAGTCAAAAAGTAGAAGAAAGCATTGAATTAGTAATGAAAAGATTTGATTATGAGAAAAGTGGCTATATAATAGACACCACACCTGGACGTATATTCTACTTCTTTCACGACTGCAAACGCTTTTTTAAATACGTTCGTCCTGTTATTAGAAGTAAATAATATGTTTATTAATAAAACAATCAATTTAGAAAATGACACATGGTAATGTGTCTTTTCATTATCCTTAATCCATCTGAAATCTGTTTACATGTTAGAAATCAATAGTTAGACAAAAAAATATTTTTATTATATCTTATAATCAATATTTCAATTAATAAAACGATTAATGAATGGAGTGCTTAATGTGAAAAAAATAATTATCGGTGCCGGTAATATCACGTATGATGGTTGGATTTCGACGCAAGCGAATGAACTCAATCTTTTAGACGAAGAAACTTTTAAAAATATGTTGGAAGAAAATTCCGTAGATGCTTTTTTAGCGGAGCATGTTTTCGAACACCTGACTTTCGATGAAGGCATAAAAGCAGCCAAAATTATCTATAAATACTTAAAAAAGAATGGGCGAATAAGAGTGGCGGTCCCTGATGCTAATTTCCGGAATGAATGGTATCAA
The DNA here is from genome assembly GCA_964583155.1 of uncultured Coprobacillus sp. Lineage (GTDB taxonomy): Bacteria > Bacillota_I > Bacilli_A > RFN20 > CAG-826 > CAG-826. The sequence continues at coordinate 87,511 of CAZOUY010000004.1, read as the reverse complement.
AACATGTGTAAACCAGGCGGCCCCGGACCAATGGATCATCCTGCTTTTACGCATAAAGTGTTTTATGATTATCATCTTTTGATAGAAGTTTTTACTTTAGCCGGATTTACATGTAAATTGCTTGAATGGTGTGATGATAATGGTGACTTTCATTTCAATTATTACAATTTGGACTATGGTAAAATAGGGCGCTCGTTGCGATTTGATACCAGAAACATGGATGGAAAATTAGGAATGGTTTCCTTGATAATTGATGCGATTAAATAAATATCAATAGCTTATGATCTGTAAATATTAAAAAACATAATTCTTAGATCGCCTAATGAAATTTACAATCTACATTATCTAGAAAAAGAATAGCTATCGTTATATTATTAAAGCATAAACGATAGTGAAAATGCGATGAGGGATAAGATATGAAAGAATTTGATAAAATGATTGCCGGTCAATATTACCACGCTAATGATCCTGAATTAGGAGAATTAAGAAAAAAGGCTCACCAATTGGCCATTGACTTTAATAATACTCAAGAATATGAAACAGAAAAAAGAAGTCAGCTTATAAAAGAATTGCTAGGAAAAGTCGGTAAAAATTGTTGGATTGAGCCTAATATCCGCGTTGATTATGGTCAAAATGTCTTTTTGGGTGATCGCTTCTACGCTAATTTTGATTGCATCTTTCTCGATTGTGCACCGATCACCTTTGGTAATGACGTATTTATCGGTCCCCGCGTTTGTTTTTATACTGCCTGTCATCCAATTCATTATTTAGATCGTAATCAATTTATCAATGATAAAGGTGTTCTTGATGATTTAGAATATGCTAAGCCCATAAGCGTCGGAAGCAATGTCTGGATTGGTGGAAGCACTGTTATTTTGCCAGGAGTCACTATTGGTGATAATGTCGTCATTGGGGCTGGTAGTGTTGTCACTAAAAGCCTTCCTTCAAATGTGGTAGCTGTTGGCAATCCTTGTCATGTTATTCGCGAAATAACCGATCAGGATTATGTCAATATCCGCAAAGATTCTTAGCAAAATATCGATGGATTCATTGATATTGAAAGCGTCTGCTTAATCATCTGACTTAAAAAACTATATATGTGTATTTATCATCAAAAAAAGTCTCCTTTCCTGGATATTAGGATTTAGGAGACTTTTCATCCTTATTATATAAAAACTAAATCATTGCTTGATAATCATGCTGGGTTCAGTCATTTCTTCAGGAATATCTTCACCTAAGAGCGAAATAATCGTCGGAGCAATATTTGATAGCTTCCCGTCTTTTCGTAATGTTACTCCCGGTAAATTGATGGAAAAAGGCACCAGACTGGTTGTATGAGCGGTAAATGGCTTTCCTTCATCATCCTCAATCAATTCCGCATTTCCATGATCGGCTGTTATGATTAATGTTGCATCATTTTCTTCGACCCATTTAATCAATCTTCCGCAGCATTCATCAACAGCTTCAACCGCTTTGACCACCGCATCATGAACGGCCGTATGGCCCACCATATCACAATTCGCGTAATTTAAAATTACTACATCAAGATCGTTCTTATTCAAAGCCTCTAGTAAACGATCGGTCACCTCATACGCGGACATTTCAGGCTTTAAATCATAGGTTGGAACCTTAGGAGAATTGACAAGAATTCGATGACAATTTTTTAATTCTGGCTGAGTCACGCCATCATAGTTGACGGTCCCATCAAAAAAGAAAGTCACATGGGCGTATTTTTCTGTCTCCGCGATTCGTAATTGTCGATATCCATGATCCGCAAGGAAAACTCCTAATACATTGTGTAAGCTTGGTAAACTAAAAGCAATTTCTCCTTTAACAGAATCAGCGTATTTCATGGTGCTTACAAAGCAAATATTTTTTAAAACATGTTGGGGAACATACGATTTATATGCCGGTTGGCCCATATCATTCATTGGAGGATTTTGATAATAATATGGATTGGTAATAATCGTTCCGATTTGAATTGCACGATCCGGGCGGAAATTCATAAAAATAACCGCATCGTTATCGTTAATAGTGCCATCTACTCCGCGATGAAAATGAGGAATAATGAACTCATCGCTTGGATCTTTACCACTCTTGGGTAAAGATTCGTATTGTTCTTTAAAGAATTCATGATAATCATCAAAAGATGGACCATCGTGATCAACCATGATTCGATAAGCAACATCATTTCGATCAAGATTCTTGTCACGATCCATGGCGTAATATCGTCCACTGATGTCAGCTAATTCACCGCATCCAATTTCATCCATCACTTGCTGAATACGATCGATATAAGTTACACCCGCTTGGGGATCAACATCCCGACCATCCATAAAGGCATGCACATAAACTTTTGTTAATCCTTCTTTTTTTGCCAAATGAAGCATGGCAATTACGTGATCTAAATGACTATGTACGCCACCATCGCTTATGAGCCCCATAATATGCAATTTGGAGTGATTCTTTTTAACATGCTCAATAGCCTTTAAGTAATGCTCATTACGATAAAAGCTTCCATCCTCCACCGCCTTATTAAGCAGTGTCAAAGATTGATAAACAATGCGGCCGGCTCCAATATTCAAATGGCCGACTTCAGAATTACCCATTTGACCACGTGGTAATCCTACCGCCATTCCCGAGGCTTCGATTAATGTGGTTGGATATTTATTCATATACCGAACTAAATTCGGCTTCTTGGCTTCATAGATTGCATTACCATGCGTCTCTTTCCGATAACCAAATCCATCTAAAATACATAAAATAATAGGTTTTTTCATCATAAACTCCTCCTTTATCGCTTTCATTATAGCGATGTCTTTTCTAAAAGAAAAGAAAAATGATTTTATTAATTTTCACTGATCATCTCAATATTCCGCATTTTTTGAAAATGATCATCGTAAATCATGCCAAAGAAGCGATATTAATTACCAATATTTGACAACAAAAATTTTTTTATATAATATATAAAAAGGAGGAATTTATATGGCAAAAAAACCGATTATTGCACTAATTTACGACTTTGATAAAACCCTTTGCACCGATGATATGCAAAACTATAGTTTTATTCCTAACCTAGGAATGACTCCTGGTGAGTTCTGGGGTGAAACTGGGAAATTATCCGAAAAATATCATATTGAGAGAATATTATCATATATGTATATGATGGTTTTGAAATGTCATGAAAAGAATATTCCTTTGACAAAAGAGTATCTGAACTCACTTGGAAAAGATATTGTCTTTTATCGCGGTGTTGAAACTTGGTTTAAGCGCATCAACGAGTACGGCGCTTCTTTAGGGCTTCAAATCGAGCATTACATAGTCTCTTCGGGAACCAAAGAAATAATCGATGGCTGTAAAATAGTCAATGAGTTTAAGGCCATTTTTGGTTGCGAATTCCATTACGATGAAAATGGCGAGGCAATTTGGCCCAAGAATTCCATTAATTATACCGCTAAAACGCAATACTTATTTCGCATCGCCAAGGGTGTTTTGGATCAGACCGATGATACCAAAGTAAATGAAAAAACCGGAGAACGTCGTATTTCGTATTCTCACATGCTATATTTTGGCGACGGAATGACCGATATTCCTTTCATGCTTTTGGTCAAAAATAATGGTGGTCACTCCATTGCCATTTATCAAGAAGGCAAAAAGGATAAGGTCAATCAATTATATGAAGATGGACGGGTAAACTTTGTCAGTCTGGCCGATTATAGTAAAGGCAGCGATCTTGAAAACGTCGTCAAGCTTATCCTCCAAAAAATTTCTTTGAATAATCAATTATCAATAAAAGAAGAGCGTTTATACACTAAGGATCGTTAAAAGGGCATTAAAGCCCTTTTATTTTTGCATAGAATTGTATTTAAAGACCGAGAATGATAAAATCAAAATTGATTAAAGGAGGTTAGCAAATTGAATATCGCAATTATTTTAGGAGCGGGAAATGGAACCAGAATGCGAGATATTTCCACTGCTCCAAAGCAATTTATAATGATGAACGGCGCGCCTCTTTTGGTAAAGACCATTACCACCTTTAATAATCATCCTCAAATTGATAAAATCATGGTCGTTACGCTTTCAGAATATGTCGAAGAAATCCGATTATGGATTGAGAAATACCATTTAAAAAAAATTGCATACGTGATCGAAGGTGGCTTATCACGCCAAGAATCGGTGTTTAAAGCTCTTAATGCCCTTTCCACCCATATCAAGGATGATGACATCGTTCTTATACATGATGGCGCTCGTCCCCTCGTAACTGATGATATAATATCAAGAAATATTGAAGTAGCCTGCTTACACGATGCCTGTACAACTGCAATAGCGGTCTCCGACACGATTATCAATTCTTTAGATGGCTATCAAATTAATCTGACACTTAATAGAAGCACTCTTTACGCCTTGCAAACGCCGCAATCATTCCGCTACCGAGTGATAATGGATGCTCATCTTCATGCATTATCATCCAATAATAAAGATGCCAGCGATGATACACAATTGGTTTTGCAAAATAATGGCAATGTTTTTTTGGTAACGGGCGATAAAATAAATTTCAAGATCACCACTCCCGAAGATTTGACACTATTAAAGGCCATTCTATCAATCAAAAAATAAATCGTAAATTCTATAATAAGATAATTAAATGTTGTATAATATGAAGGTGATTTCATGACTTTTTGCATAAATTACAAATGAGGACAAATTATGGAGATGAAATGATATGACGATAGAAAACGGTTATAAAATCGGCGAAATTCAAGAAGGAAAAGTTACGGGAATTCAATCCTATGGCGCTTTTATTTCCTTTCCTAACGGACAGCAAGGTCTGATTCATATTTCTGAAATATCTTCACGATTTGTGCGAAACATCACCGATTATTTGCAATTAGGAAAGAATGTCCGTGTTAAGATTATCGATATTGACGAAACCAGTCATTATTTGCGATTATCGCTTAAACAAACCGTTGAACGCGAGCGGCAAACGATTCGAAGACCGCCACTTTTGAAAAGAAAAAAAGCGATACCTGATGAAAAAAAGGGTTTTCAAATACTTCAAGATCACTTAGAAGGGTGGATTGAGGAAGCATGGAAAAGGGAGGATAAACAAAATGATTAAATTGGACACAACACACACACATGCACAAATTGATTTTTCTTCTTATCAAGAAAGAGTTTCTATTATTCACAAGATGATTCAGGAAAGGACAGGGGCCGGTAATGATTTTTTGGGCTGGACCACCTGGCCTATCGACTATGATAAGGAAGAATTAGAGCAAATGATCAAAGACGCTCAGTACGTTCGCAATAATTATGAGGTATTGGTAGTCTGCGGTATTGGAGGATCTTATTTAGGAGCGCGAGCCGCTATTGAAGCGCTAAACGGATTATGGCCACAAAGCAAGCTAGAAATAATTTATATGGGACAAACCTTCTCTCCTAATTATTTGGCCCAGGTCCTTCATTATTTGGAAAATAAGAATTTTGCCATCAACGTTATATCTAAGTCAGGAACCACTACGGAAACCTCGATTTCGTTCCGCTTATTAAAAGAACTCTTAGAAAGAAAAATCGGTAAAGAAGGTGCTCAAAAGGCCATCTTTGCCACCACCGATAAAAAACGTGGCGCTTTGAAAACGCTCGCTATCCAAGAAGGATATCGCACCTATGTTTTACCGGATGATATCGGCGGTCGATATTCCGTTTTAACAGCGGTTGGCCTTTTCCCAATCGCCTGTAGCGGTGTTGATATTCGCGAAATGCTTAAGGGTGCTGCCGAAGCACGACAATTATATAACAATGATCGTTTAGAGGATAATATTTGTTATCAATACGCTATTATGCGTGATTATTTCTATCGTCACCAAAAAGGCGTTGAAATGTTCGTCACCTATGAGCCTTCCCTAACGCAAATCGGCGAATGGTGGAAACAATTATTCGGCGAATCAGAAGGCAAAGAAAAGAAGGGGCTTTTACCAGCATCGGTCACTTTTTCAACCGATCTCCACTCAATGGGACAATTCATTCAAGATGGAACACCTCTTTTATTTGAAACAATCCTCTATGTTGATAATCCGTCGCTTGATCTAACTGTTCCGCATGATGAACAGGATTTGGATGGCCTCAATTATTTAGAGGGTCGCAAGCTTTCTTTTGTCAATGAAAAAGCTTTTTTAGGAACTTTGGATGCTCATGCCGAAAGTGGTAATGTGCCCGCTATGGTGATTCATGTCGACAAAATGGATGCGCATCACCTTGGTCATCTCTTCTATTTCTTTATGCAGGCATGTGCCATGAGTGCATATCTACTAGAAATAAATCCCTTTAATCAACCTGGTGTCGAAATCTATAAGAAGAATATGTTCCATTTATTGGGGAAAAAAGGATATTAGTCATAAAATGCGTTGAATGCAGAGAGTAATTAGTGTTTATTCTCTGCATTCATTAGTCTTTTTTTAGTACCAATCTCCCTTCCTTTTTCCTAAATAAAGAAAATCATTTTAGCAATCTTATTTTTTCTTTCATCCTCTCTTCTTCGGTGATTCCAAGAGGTTTTTCGTTACATGAAAAGGTAAAATTCACTATCTTGGTTTTATTGTTGCTTTTACTTTGTCAATTTGTAAACGAGAGGTTTTTTTAAAAAATGAGTAATAAACAATTGACTAAAAAAATCAACAATGATATATTAAATAAGCGCGTATCCCATGGATGTTTAGCTCAGCTGGGAGAGCATCGCCTTTACACGGCGGGGGTCGGCGGTTCGATCCCGTCAACATCCACCATTCGTGTTAATGTCAATATGGAGGAGTAGCGAAGTGGCCAAACGCGGTTGACTGTAAATCAATTCCTTCGGGTTCGGTGGTCCGAATCCACCCTCCTCCACCATCTTTTGGGGTATAGCCAAGAGGTAAGGCAACAGACTTTGACTCTGTCATTTCCCTGGTTCGATCCCAGGTACCCCAGCCAATTTCGACCCGTTAGCTCAGTCGGTAGAGCACTTGACTTTTAATCAAGGGGTCATGCGTTCGAATCGCATACGGGTCACCATTTGTCATTGCCCAGGTGGCGAAATAGGTAGACGCAAGGGACTTAAAATCCCTCGGTAGCGATACCATACCGGTTCAAGTCCGGTCCCGGGCACCATCGAAATAAAAAAGTTCCGTTATTCGGAACTTTTTTATTTCACGCTACTTTGAAAAAGGCCGAAATATGTCCGTTTAATAATATAAAAAGTTGGCTATTTTATCGCATTAACCAACTTTTAAAAATAAAGATCTTAAATAATTCAAAACACAATATTAGGGATTTCAATGGTAATGCTACTTACCGGAATAAATAAATAATTGTGTAAGAGCGATGTCTTAACCATATGTATCAGATTAAAGGAAAATGTAAAATCTTCACCATAATATTCAAAATCGATATGTATTTTCGATGAAAAAGTTAAATAATTGAAGTTCGCAATTTCATCTCTTCCCGGAATTGATTCCGTGATCAAAGCGTTCTCGGCATCGGAATTAATAAACAAATCATAAAACGATTTCCCCGAGCATGTTGAAAGAGTTTCTAAAAATTGGGAGGCTATAATAATGTCCTCACGCATTAATTGCGAAAGATCATCACTGAGAACGGCTATATCGTTTAAAAAGGTATGATTATCGTGATCATTTCTTATCACTAATTTCTGAATATCTAACGCCGCCGAGTATCGGGTTCCATCACCAAAGCCCTGTGATTCATTGAGAATTGCGGTTTTAACTTCATCAAGTGATATGGTTGGATTATCCATACTTTCAATTTCTCTAATCAAGCGTATTTCGCTAGTTTTAAAGCCTTGAAATTGCTTATTAAAGTCAATTTTAATTGATGCTTGAACATTTTTATTGCTTTGTGATGCAATGGTCATTTGCGCCTGATAATTAGCCCTTTTTAAACATGTAATAGCAATCGTATCGTATTTTACCCTTTCATAATGCAAATAATTATCAATACTCTCACTTACCTCTTCATCAATCCACTTTAAGGAAATCAATACACTTTGATCGTTCGCCTCCTGAGGATAGATATTGAAATTAAATGAAATTACCTCTTGGCCTTGATCATTGGTGGCATGTGTTAATTGTTTAATTTCTATTTTTTCTGTACTATTAATGGATAAATTGATTTGATTTCCTTGATAGATTTCTTCATTTGTTGATTGAATTTTTTTCTTCAAGCCTATCCCAACAATGACAAAGGCTATCAAAATAAGCATCGTTACACCGATTTTAAATTTGTTATTTTTTTTCATGTTTTTTCCTTTCCAAGCAGTTTTCAATATTGCTTTATTATTTATTACGCATGAAAAAGCCTTTTCCTTAATTCTATGTAAAAAAATACCTATCATTATGATAGGTAATTAATTCACTATTGGTGTCTTTTATAATCTTTATAATACTCATAGTAAGGACAATTCAAATCCATACCGGCATGCTTATGCCGAACGACACGCTTGCTTTCAGGCGGAAGCTTCATGTAATCGCCATAAAGACTTCGAAGATATTCATCATATTTTTCAGGAATTCGAACTTCTATTCCTTCAAAACTGGCGGTTATACCATCACCGAAATAATCACGCCTCATGATTTCGCGTCCGAGCCATCCTCCCTGCATACTAGCCACATAGTAGCATTCTTCATATTTTTTCTTTTTCATTATTTTATCAATACGATGATTGAGATAATGACCGATATTCCAAATATAATTCGGATACATAAAAATATCTAAAAGAATATCGAGAGGCCACCAATGCTTTCGAGGCACTCTGGTCGAGCATCGCGGATAAATAAACCACATACGCGGCCAAACTCTTATAATATGCCATTTCATTGCAAAAGTGATCTTTCCTTGTTTTTTGGAGATTCCATCTAATGGAAAAATATCGATCCAAACGCCATGATTCATTCGATTGAATTTATATGTTCTTTCAATAAAAGTGGTCCGTGAATCACGCAATTTGGCAAAATTATACGGATAGTTCGGATCGGTTTCATATGTCTGTAAAAAGATATCCCCCGTAAACTCATCCTTCGCCAATTCAATAAAGCGATCGTAGTCTTTTCTTGGTAAAGCCACGTCAACATCATCATCCCAAGGAATAAAGCCCTGATGGCGGACCGCTCCTAAGGCGGAGCCTGCTACCAGAAAATATTGTAAATTGTGCTTAGCACAAAAATCGATAAATATTTTTAATAAATTAAGTTCAACTTTTTGTAGTTCGTTCATACTTATTACCCTTTATCATAATAGCAATTGTCGATTTATAAATCAATCTCAAGCCTCAAAATGAACGCTCTATAGAAGCATCTGGTCATCATGGAACCCACTCTCTAACTATTGTAAATAAATTATAAATTTAATATAATTAAATATATTCTAATTATATTAAGAATAAAGGAGAATTATTATGGCACTTTATAGCGTAGTCTCTTTTTCTGGAACTAATAGTGATTGGCTTATTTATAAGTATCCAAATACCGAATTTAATTCCAAATCAAAGCTTGTTGTTTCTACCGGTCAAGTAGCAATCATCGTTCACAATGGAAAAATCGAACGAATTTGTGAAGAAGGTAATTATGTGATGAATAGCGAGCTTTTGCCTATCGTTAAGACCTTTGTCAAAGGCGTTCACGGTGGTAAGAATCCTTATCCTATTGAAGTATATTTCATCAACAAAAGATTGAAGTTGGATCTGTTATGGGGCACCACTGATCCTGTTAGCATTTTGGATCCAATCTATAAAATCCAATTACGCGTGCGAGCGCGCGGTCAGATGGGTATTAAGCTAGTTAATTATCAGTATTTTTTACAAACATTAGTGGGGACATTAATGCAAGGATCATATATTGACTTTGATATAATCTGCAATTATTTTCGCGGCTCATTGAACCAAAAAATAAAAAAGGTATTATCGAGCTTTATCATTTCCAATAAGATCACATTTTTTGAAATCGACACTCGCATTGATGAAATCCAAAGTGAATTTGAAAGTGCGATGAAAGATGAAGTCACTAAATTCGGCTTTGAAATCGCGAGCTTAAGCATCGAATCTATCAATGTTCCTGAAGATGATCTACGCAAATTAAATGAGATTCTTCATAAGAAAGCGGAGTATGAGCAATTGGGTGATACCGTCTATCGCACCACAAGAGGATATGATGTTTTGGAAGAAGGCGCCAAAAATAACAATGCCGCTGGGGCCTTTATGGGTGTCGGATTAGGTGTCAACATGGCCAATAACGCTTCGAGCACGATCATCCCTCCCAGCGCTTCATCCGATTCCACTGAGGTTAAGTGTCCTCATTGTGGAAACGTGATTCCTCGAACCGCTAAGTTTTGCCCTCATTGCGGACAAAAAATGATGGCTCATTGCCCAAAATGCGGAACGCAGGTTTTGCCTGGCGCTAAATTCTGTGGCGAATGTGGCGAAAAGCTCGTCAAGGAGGAGGAATAACGATTATGAAAAAGAACATTTATTTCTTACTTATTGCCTTAATTTCCCTCGCTTTGGTTATTGCTATTCCCTTCTTTTTAAACAATAATCTCGGCGATACCTTCATGGCTGTCTATCTAATCAGCAAAATTTTATTCGGAGTCCTGTTTCTTTCTAGCATCGCATATTGCTTTTTAGCCAATACCGCTAATGGTATTAGCCTATCTTTGATTGTTTTAAATGTCATCACCCAATTTATTCCCTTGGTCATTCGGGGATTATTTAGACTTGAGAATCGCCAATTATTATGGAGCATCATCTTTTTGGGAGTGGCGCTGATTGTTTACATCGCTATTAGCGGTGGTATCATCACGATGAACAAGAAAATGCTGAAGGCTGAGACCAAATACCAAGGACATGAAATTGAAGTTGTGGAGGACAAGTAGATGGCTGAAAACAACTATGAATGTCAAAACTGCGGTTATGACATGAGTCCTTATGACGAAACATGTAAATATTGCGGTAGTAAAAATCCTAATTATCGTAAATCGCTTTCCGATTTGATTGCTCCAAAATTTGGTAATACTGCGAATAACACCACCAATACCACTACTGGTGGCAAATCAACTAAAAACAAATTGGTTTGTGGTTTATTGCAGATATTTCTAGGATGCTTTGGTGTCGGAAGATTTTATTCCGGGCACACTGGCATCGCCTTAGCCCAGCTTTTCTTAACGATCTTCGGTTGTGGTGCCGGAGCTATTTGGGGATTGATCGACGGCATCCTAATTCTTTGCAATAATAACTTTAAAGATAGCAACGGAAACCTCATGGAATAGTTTCTTATATGAGAAATTACCTTTCTTTAATAATCCAAGATCTTAAAAAATACTGGTGGGTCTTTTTAATTATCTTATCTTTATTTCTACTAAGAGTTTTTTCTTTTGAGAACTGCTTATTCTATCACTGGACCGCTATTCCGTGTCCTGGATGTGGCCTATCTAGAGCTTTTATCAGTCTCTTTCAAGGAGATTTGAAGAGTGCCTTTTCTTATCACCCACTCTTTCTTCTTGTTCCGATCAGTGTCATCCTCTTCTTTTTAAGACATCTAAAGAGCCTTAGCTTTCTGTATCGTAAAAATTTGATTTGGATTATTATCATATCGCTTTTTATTGGATGCTATGTTATCCGATTAATTTGGGGATTGTTTCCATTTTAAAAGCCTTTCGCTTTTTATCATTGCGATAGCTGGAACTGATTATTGTTTTGCATATGATGAACTGACTTATCACATTTATTTTATTTATTGAAAGTTGTGGTATAATATATAAACGACGTAAGGAGTTTGACAAAAGATGATTGAACTAACGACTGAAGAACAAATCCAAATTGTTTTAGATAAAATCCGCCCATTCATCAAAAGAGATGGAGGGGATGTCCAATTTGACTCATTTGAAGATGGAATCGTCTATATTACGATGCATGGCGCTTGTGCTGATTGCATGCTGATTGACAACACCATTTCCGAGGGTATTGAGGTCATATTAATGGAAGAGGTCCCCGGGATTTTAGGGGTTAAGCTAACAAGTCAAAAGAATCAAAACTAAGGAGCGGAAGCCCTTAGTTTTTTTATGAATCAAGCCAAGAAATCGGCCTCACTCCATAGAAACTGACCAAATACTTTTCCATTTTTTTCAATTCTTGCATCTGCGTTTTCATCATTCGATAATAGGCCAATATTTGGCTGCGGACATCCACTCTTTCGCTATAATGCTTTTCCAATAAATCAAATAGTCGGGTCGGATAAATGATGCGGGCCAACAATAAGCTCGCATCTTTAACATTTAAAGAATAACTTGGCAGAATTCTAATCATATCGTCACTAGATATTAATCGTGCTTTCCATAATTCAGACCAATCACGCACCGGAGAATCCAATAAAAAATTAAGAGGATCAAAAACACACATCGTATCAAGCGAATCCAAGCGACGATGTGAAAGTGTTAAAGGCGTTATTTCTCCCCCATAATCCATTTCAATTTCCGCTAAATATTGGATCGCATTTTCCGCCAATCCCAAAGCATGGATGGCAGCAACCATGATTTTTTGATAAGCAAAATCATCAACCTTGATGGAAGGAAGGGCCTTCTCTTCAATGATGGTCACCTTTTCTTCCCAAAGATCGATTAGATGACGGATAGTATAAGGAGTCGCTGAAGGAGAATTCATAAACTGCTGATGTATTTGCATGATTTCGTTTAGACCAACCTTTCCCTTGGTGGTCGCCACTAATGCGACTTTTCCATAATCATCTTGACTGATGAGTTGGCCGTTCCGATTAGCTATTATTTGCACTCCAAAAGAAGGAAACATTCGCACGACTTCCTGTGAAAAGGCGTTTAGATTGGCTAATTCATCCTCGTTTTGATCGCGCAGTTCTTCAAGACGAAAATGCCATCCATCTAAATCAAATTCAACATCATCTTCATTTGGGGGATAGTACCCGTATTGATCAAATAAAAAGGCGCGCATGTTTTTTCCTCCCCTTAACATATCTTATGTCTTAGTTCCTTAAGAAAGAAGAAAAAAATGGCATAAATGCCATTTAATCGAGCAATATAATAACACCTTTTCACTTATGGCTTAATGTAGTTTTCCAAACGATTAACCGCCACAAAGCCATCATGATTATAAACATCCACACGATTGTATTGCATTATTTCCCCCTTGGGAGTAATAAAGGCACCGCCCGCCTCTTCCACAATAATCTGGCTAGCGGCCGTATCCCATTCCTTAGTTCCCGGGCCGAATTTACATTGCAATTCTGCTAAGCCCCGTGCGATGCGACATGCTTTAATGGCGCTCCCATAGGCTTCGCGCGATGTAATAAGATCGCGATGAAGATTAAAATACTCCTCTTCTTCCTTTGAGACATGAAATCGTGAGGTTAACATCGTTAATTCCGAAGTTTTGTCATTAACATGGATTCTTTCTTTTTCGCCTTTTTCCGAGATATAATACGCGCCTTGACCTTTAACAGCGTAATATATTTCTCCGCTTACCGGAATTCCCACTACTCCTAATACCAGCTGGTGCTTATATGCTAAAGCAATATTAGTGGTGAATTCATCATCGCGATTGACAAAATCTTTCGTTCCATCAACCGGGTCCACGATCCAACAATAATCGTTATTCAGTCTGTTTAAATCATCCTCCGATTCTTCTGTCAAAAAGGCATGATGCGGAAAATGATGATGGATAATTTCCCGAATAATGCGATCCGCATTTTGATCTGCCAGTGTTACGGGAGAATGATCGCTCTTCATAACAACATCAAAATGGCCATGATATATTTTTAAAATGGCATCGCGGGCTTCTTTCAAGGCTAAGAGCGCAATTTCAAGTTCCTTTTCCCAATTATTTTCCATCGACCTTTTCTCCTTTTTTAATTAAATCATTTAATTCATCAATAATCGCTTTTACTTCTTCTAAATCAGTGGCTCGACAGCCCGCTGCCAAAGGATGGCCACCGCCACCATGATTAGCACAAACTGTCTGAACATTAAAGCATGAGCTGCGGATTTCCACGCGGATTATTTCTTCATTACCAGCGGCACAAAGCCAAATAGGGAATCCTTTAATATTTCCAAGCAGGTTAACGCTACTGACCGCTTGTTGTGGTGTTAACCCAAACTTTTCCAATTCTTTTTCCGTAAATATTTTATAGATTACACCACTCTTGGTTTTCTGATAGTGCGAATAAATATAGCCTCGAAAATGCAGACTGCTTTCATTAATTTCATAAAGCGGTAAGTATAAATAGTTCGGATCAGCGCCATTTTCTAAAAGAAACGCAGCCAAATGAAAGGTTGAAGCCGTAGTTGGCTGATACTGAAATCTACCGGAATCCGTGGTCAGTCCTAAAAAAAGCGCATTGGCACCAAGCTTGGAAATTTTCCAATTCAATACTTTAATTAATTCGGTAAGCATCTCACAGGCTGCTATCCGTCCATCATCAATCCATTGCCATGATCCAAAAGTATCGATCAGAACATGGTGATCAATTACAATTTGATCCTTAGCTAAGGATATCCGACTATCCTCTGCTCGTCCTAATTGTGCAAAATCGACGGCTATAGCAAGGCTTTGCTTTATTGTTTCCTCATCGATTTCATCCATAGGACATAAATACGGAATCATCTTCTGAAAGCCGCTTCCAATAGCATAGACTTTTTTATCAGGATAATTCATTTTGATTGCTTCTTTTAGTCCGATTTGTGATCCATAGCAATCGCCATCGGGATTCACGTGTCCAAAAATAACAATCGAATCATAACCTTCTATTTTTTTAACAAATGTTGACAAATCGATCATAAATACCCCTTTTTTGTCATTATATCATAAAACGGATACAACCTACAAAAAAAGCTTTCGAATAATATCGAAAGCTTGTCTTTGTTTAAATTAATCGGCTTTGCCAACGCATCCAAAAACTTCACATTTGGCGCGCACCACTTGACGGATTCCTTCTTTACCAGGGCCGATAATCTTACGTGGATCATACACTTTGCTATCGGTAGCAATCACTTGACGAACAATTTTGGTCCATGCTTGTTGTGATTCAGTATTGACATTTATTTTGCAAGTTCCACGTTCAATGGCCATGCGAATTTGGAAATCAGGAATTCCTGAGCCGCCATGAAGCACTAAAGGAAGCTTCACTAAATCAGCGATCTTTTGCATTTCATCAAATCCCAATTTAGGTTCGCCATGGTATGGGCCATGTACTGATCCAAGAGCGGGAGCTAAGCAATCAAGCTCTGTTTCTTTTACCAAGCGTACACATTCTTCGGGAATCGCATACATCGTTTCGGCGACCACATGGTCTTCTTGTCCGCCGACACGACCTAACTCCGCCTCAACGGATATTCCGCGAGCATGAGCGTATTCAACAACCTCTTTGGTTTGTCGAATGTTTTCCTCCAATTCAAAATGCGAAGCATCGATCATCACAGATGTAAAGCCAGCATCGATCGCCGCCTTACAAGTTGCTACTGAGTCGCCATGATCCAAATGGAGGGCAACCGGAACGGTAATTTTATGATCCATCATAAGACCCTTCACGATGCCTACAACCGTATTCCATCCTCCCATGTACTTTGCAGCTCCACTAGTACAACCTAAAATGACAGGAGCTCTCAGAGCCTCACACTCATCAAGAATAGCGGAAGTCCATTCAACATTGTTAATGTTAAATTGGCCAACAGCGTATTTGCCTGCACGTGCTTTTTCAAGCATCTCTTTCATACTAACTAATGCCATATTTTTCTCTCCTTTTTTATTTAATATTCGGATTCTTCCGAATTTGCATCCTGAATGTCATCATCTTCATCTTCATCATTAAGTTCTTCATCAACATCCGTGTCGGTGTCATCAAGAATCTTATTGTATTCAACCTCTTCTTCATCAGCCTCTTCATCCGATACCGTTTCAACATCGGAATAAACATCATTCATATCGATGTGAACTTTATCAAAAGTATGGCGAGAACGAAGATCCCAGGTATTCTCTCCCAAGGTCACGAAACGACCATCCAAAGATAAATTGGTATAGAATTGGCCCATTAAACGTCTTGCCAATTCTTGGTCATATCCTTGAACGCGAACAACCTCTTCCCAAATATCTTTAAAACTGACCGCCTCACTTTTCGAGCTGATTAAATCATAGGCGACATCTAAATTTGATTTTGTCATAATTCCATTTCCTCCATTACATTTCTTCAGGCGCCTCAACACCTATTAATGATAAAGCATTATGCATTACAATCATCGCCGCTTTAGCAAGCGCTAACCGTGAAGACGTAATCTCTAAGTTATTATAATCAATTAAACGACATTCTGTGTAAAAGCCATGAATTAACACCGCTAATCTTTGAATATAATTGGTCATTTTATATGGTGACCGTGTAATCGCAGCATCTAAAACCTCTTTTGGGTAATCACTTAAATGCTTCATCAAATCCATTTCTTTAACGTGAGTTAAGCATTTACCATTGAGCTTAATTTCAATATCACGTGCCAAATTTAAAACTTTTCGTAACCGCGCATAGGCATATTGGGCATAATAGACAGGATTAGCACTTGATTTTTCAAGTGCGAGATCTAAATCAAAGTCCAAATGGGCGCTGGCGGCTCGACTGATGAAGAAATAACGAACGGCATCGATGCCGACCTCATCACATAACTCACGCATGGAAATAGCATTTCCTGTCCTCTTAGACATCTTATATTCAGCCCCATTTTTAAAAAGCCGAACCATTTGAATTAACTCAATATCCAAAACCTCACGATCGTAACCAAACATCATTAAAGCCGCCTTCATGCGATTAATATAGCCATGATGATCGGCACCAAGAACATCGATCAATTTATGATATCCTCGCGATAACTTATCGAGGTGATAAGCAATATCCGGAAGAAGATAAGTATAGCTTCCATCGCTTTTAACCAAAACGCGGTCCTTATCATCGCCATAATCCGTTGTTTTTAAGAATAGCGCTCCATCTTCAAGATAGCATTTATCCTTCGTGGCTTCTAAAACTCTTTCCGCCCCGCCGGCTTCGCGAATACTGGTTTCATAGGAATAGCGATCAAAGGTGACACGGAAATTCTTTAAATCCCGGTCGAGCTTTTGAAGCTCCAATTCAGCCCCGCGTCTTTTAAAATAGTTTTCGGATTCCAAAGAATCCACTAAGTAACGATCTTGAACTTCTTCCTTCATAGCGGCGGCAATTTCAATGAGATCCTCGCCATGATATCCATCATCGGGAACATCGATCATATCACCAAACAATTGATGATAACGAGCCCGAATTGATTTACCTAAAACGGTGATCTGATTTCCCGCATCATTAACATAGTATTCTCTTGTCACATCATAGCCAACCTTTTGGTATAAGCGGCAGATTGTATCGCCGATAGCCGCTCCGCGAGCGTGACCTAAATGCAGGTCGCCCGTCGGATTGGCCGACACAAATTCAACATTGATTTTTTCATGCTTACCATAATCGGAATCGCCATAATGCTCACCATCCTGCAAAATGATGTTGACGACATCACTAAGGGATTCTGCTTTCATGAAAAAATTAATAAAGCCCGGTCGAACAACTTCAATCTTTTCAAAAAGGCTTTGATCTATTTGAGAAACGATTTGCTCAGCAATTGATAAAGGATTCTGACGCAGTGTTCGAGCCATTTGCATCGCAATATTAGTAGCGTAATCACCATGAATTTTTTCCTTCGAGCGCTCAATAATAATTTGCTCAAATGGTAAGATTATTCCTAATTGATTTAAAGCCTTTTGAATGCATTTTTTAAGTTCCATTTCGACTGACATTTAAATCACCTCGATTTTCCATGTGTTATTGGAAATAACACTTTGCTTTGAAAATATATCATATTCCATATAAATTTCAACCCCTTTGCAAACAATTTTGTGTAAAAAGAATTGAAATTGAAAAATTTTATCATTCAAGACATAGCTTCCATCGGTCATTTTTTTCATTTGCAAAGGAATTATAGCGCGGTAATCATCATGCAAGATCTTCACCATAACACTATCATCCTCCATCAAGATCGATAATGTCACCTTTTTCTGATCAAGCTCATACTCAAACACCTTCAGATTATCACTCAACTCATACGCTTCCATTATTTGCGTTTCCGTAGTAATATCCGAATCAATAATTTGCTTTCGTGTCAGTCGTACGCTTTTCTTTTCCATGAATTTCACCGTCAATATTATACTTTAATTAAAGTATAAAGAAAAGAAATATTAATGTATATCGCCAAGAATTTATCCCACAATATCAATAAGGAGGAAACATTATGAAACACAAAAAGCTTAAAATTCTATGGCGCTTTGGTCTTTTAGGAACCGCCCTTCTTTTTATTATCGCAATCCTCATCAATTTTGTTATCTTTATTGGTCCCTCGTTTTATCCTTTCCATCCTCACGAAACCATTGTTTATAACCAACAAGACAAGCTATTATTTACCCGACATTTCAATGAATATGCATCTTATGTCGAAATGGATGATATATGTCCTTATTTAGTTGATGCCTTGGTAGCATCGGAGGACAAGCGCTTTTATAAGCACCATGGTCTTGATTATCAACGAATAATCAAAAGCGCCATCACTAATTTATTCAAGGGTGAAATCACCCAAGGTGGATCGACGATCACTCAACAATATGCCCGAACTCTTTATCTCAATAATGAGAAATCATTAGCGCGCAAATTAAAGGAGGCTTGGATCGCTAAAAAATTGGAAATGACCTTCGATAAAGAGCAGATACTAGAAGGCTACTTAAATTGTGCTTATTTTGGACAAAATATCTACGGAATTCATGCCGCAAGTAATTACTACTTTCATAAACATCCACGCGATATATCGCTTCCGGAAGCCGCGATGCTGATAGGAATTATTAAGGCTCCGAACTATTATTCACCGGAAGTGGATATTAACGCCGCCAATAAACAAAAGCAACTGGTTCTACGACAAATGGTGAATCAAAAAATGATAACCGAAAGTGAATACTTAACGGCTACCAATCAAGAACTAACCTACTACTTTTATTTTGCCAATACTTATTCTCAACAAATTCTTTACTACTATGATGCTATGATTAAACAACTGGAAAATAGCGGTTTTCTTACTAATTCTTTTCAAAAAATAGGTTATAGCATCTATTCTTGCCTGGATGAAGAAGTTCAAAATATTGTTGAAAAAACAGTTCAGAAATATCATTTTTCCTCAGAAATAAGCGTTATCGTTATGAAACCATACTCAGGAGATGTAATAGCGTTAATCGGTGGGAAAGATTATGGAATAAGCTCTTTTAATCGGGCGACTAACGCCTTTCGTCAGACCGGCTCAACGATCAAACCCCTTCTCTACTATTTAGGACTTGAAAGTGGAATGACCCCTTTGACCAAAATGAAAAGCGAGCCAACGACATTTTATATCAATGGTGTGGGGGAATATTCTCCGCAAAATGCCGGCAATCTTTATGCCAACAAGGAAATAACTATGCTAGAAGCGATCGCTTTGAGCGACAATATATATGCGACTAAAACAACCCTTTTACTGGGGTCACAAAAGCTACAAACACTATTGAATCTATTTGGAATCGCGGATGTACAAGCTAATCCGACGATCGGATTAGGCACCAATTCGATGACTCCCCTCCAATTAGCGAGCATTTACAACACACTCGCCAGTGAAGGAGCATATTATGCTCCTAGATTCTTCCGAAAAGTAACGATGCAGAATAGCAATATTATCTATCAAAAAGCACCTCAATTGCTTTTTACATTATCTCGGAAGAGTGTCTTGCAATTAAATTATATGCTACGCTCACCATTTGACCCGGCCTTTAAAAGCTATGCGACGCCTTCCTTGTTGGGATTTGCTCCCAAATATCGTTTTAGCGCCAAAACCGGAACCACCGATACTGATCGTTGGGTAGTCGGATATAACCCTCAATACACCATTTGTGTTTGGATGGGACACGATGAAAATGAGCCATTCACTGATGGCACAATAGCCAAAACCATCTTCCAAGATTTAGCCAATTCCTTGATGGAACGTCATAAAGATATATTCTATCCTAATACTGAATTTACGCCATTTTTTTACCAATCTGCCACGGGTGTAAAATCATTTACATATTATAAAAAGTAGTATTTGATTTGCTTAAAATCATTACATCTTGAAAATCATGGTAAGTACCATCTTTTGCACCTATTAAGGAATTTGAAATTACAATATTCTTTATGCTTTCCTAGATTTCCCATAATGATATAAAATTGCTATAAACAGATGAAAAATATTATAATATTCGATCGCAGAATAATTCGTTGCTTATACAATCTTGTCCGCAATATAAGTAGTGATCTCCGTACTTATCAATGGCAGTTATAGCCTGCTCTTCTTAACCGTTACGAGTATAAACGATTTGGCTATTTTATATAGGATAGTACTATAATTGAAAAATTCATGAATGAATGCTATGATATTTGACATACAAACGGATAAATCATAATTTGGAGGTAGCCTGATGGATAGCAATTTTGAAATAATAGAATTACCTAAGGAAACCTGGAAAGGTGTAGCCATACCATTAGTAACTAAAAACGATAGTTTCTATGATTTGATAATTGACCCCCTTGATTATAACGGGTGCAAGATTTCATTGACTAGAAAGATGGCAGAAAAGGAAATAGTTCATACTCCAGAGGAATATGATTTTCCTGATTCCCTATATCAGGAGCATTGGGAGAAGGCGGAAGCCTATGGTGTGGTAAGTGATGGTGGGGACTTGCTAGCCTGCATAGAGGTCTGCCCTGAAGAATGGTCAAACCGACTTATGATAACGGAATTATGGGTATCCGATGAAATCCGCAATAAAGGTATCGGAAAAAGGCTGATAGATAAAGCCAAAGAGATCGCCATATGCCAAAAAAAGCGGGCCATAATTTTGGAAACACAATCATGTAATACGAACGCAATAGGTTTTTATCTTCACGAAGGCTTTGAATTGATTGGTTTTGACACATGTTGTTATACAAACAATGATATTAAAAGACGAGAAGTAAGAATCAATCTAGGCTACTTCTTTAATGGAGAAGAACATAGATAGTAAATGCAAATTTGCATAAGGGTATGAGATATTCCCATCAAGCAAAATATCTCTTATTATCGTCGATAGAAATGAATCATTTTTATAGCAAAGGCACCACTTTCCTATGCTTATGTATATTGTCTTAATTATGGTGCTAAAATAGTTATCAAATTTAAAAAATCTACTTACGCGGCAATATGAAAAAATATAAAAAAACGGGGAAACACGGTGAAATACAATATTTTCCCGTTTTTATTAGTACTTATAATGATTTATAATCATCAAGCCTCTAAAAAATAGAGTCTTCCTAGTCTTTTCTTTTTAACATCACAATGGCAATCGCTTCTATCGCTTCATTGCGGCCAAGAGCATCCTGCCCTTCGTTAGTGCCCGCCTTAATGGAAACATTTTGAAGATCCGTTTGTAACAAACGCGCAACATTTTCACGCATTTGTTGAATATAAGGCGCTAATTTTGGCTTTTCGGCGACAATCATGACATCGATATTATTGATTTGATAACCTCTTTCATCCATTATTTTAAAGGCTTGCTCAACAAAATATGATGAATCGCAATTTAAATATCGATCATCGTTGGTTGGAAAATGGCTTCCTAAATCACCGACCGCTAAAGCACCAAAAATGGATTCGGTAATCGCATGAAAAACGACATCCGCATCGCTATGCCCATCTAGTCCTAAGGAAAAAGGAATTTTCACGCCGGCTAAAATAAGCGCGCGATGAGCCTTTAAAGCATGAATATCTTTGGCATATCCTATTCTATACATAGTTCTTTCCTCTTAAACATTGAAGCGGAAATGCATAATATCGCCATCTTGCGCTACGTAATCCTTGCCTTCAATCCTTAGCTTACCCGCTTCACGTACCGCTTGCTCACTTTGATATTTCATCATATCATCATAGGTATAAACCTCCGCTTTAATGAATCCTCTCTCGAAATCGCTATGAATAACCCCGGCGCATTGCGGAGCTAACATTCCTTTTTTAAAAGTCCACGCCCGACATTCATCCTCACCCACCGTAAAAAAGGTGGATAAATCAAGCAAGGAGTACGCACTTTGAATAACTAATTCAAGACCCGAATATTGAGCACCGATAGCATCTAAATACTCTTTTTTATCTTCCTTCGAAAGCGAAGATAATTGATACTCTGTTTCACAAGAAACAGCAATCGCAATCGCTTTTTCTTTTTTAGCGATCTCTTGGACCACTTTAAAATATCCGCATTGCTCTGGAGAAGCTAAATCATCCTCGGCAATATTAGCGACATAGATGACCGGCTTCATGGTTAATAAGAAGAAATTGCTTTTTACATATTGAGCATCTTCCTTTGGAAAATCAATAAAACGTGCCGGTAGCCCCTTTTCTAAGGCCTCTTTTAAGGGCTTAAGCAAGGACACCTCATAGCTTGCTTCCTTATCTTTGGTAACTCGTGCCTTATTCTCGACTTTGCCTAATCTTTTATTGACCGATTCTAAATCCGCCATCACTAATTCTAAATTGATAATATCGATGTCACGTTGAGGATCGATTGTATTTTCAACATGGATTATTTCATTATTTTCAAAACAGCGAACAACATGAACAATAGCATCGCATTCGCGGATATTGGCTAAAAATTGATTTCCCAATCCTTCACCTTGACTAGCTCCCTTAACTAAACCCGCAATATCATAAAACTCAAAGGTTGTATAAATGGTTCGGCGGGGATTAAATAGATTTGATAGATGATCCAATCTTTGATCAGGAACCGCCACGACACCAGTATTTGGTTTAATCGTCGCGAAGGGATAATTAGCCGCTTCAACATGTGAATTGGTAATGGCATTAAATAAAGTAGATTTACCGACATTTGGTAATCCAACAATTCCTGCTTTGTAAGACATAAAGACACTTCCTTTTCATGTATAAGTATATCGTAATTAGTCGAAATAAAAAAGTCGCATTCCGCGACTTTTTAACACTTGTTAGTTAATTATAGCTTATAACTTATGAATGTTTGTTGCTCTTGGACCGCGTTCGGATTCTTCAACATCAAATTCGACCTCTTCGCCTGCTTCTGCAGTCTTATAGGAGTCCATAACTAAGGATGTGTAGTGGAAAAAGACGTCTTTGCCTTCCTCAGTACGAATGAAACCGTAGCCCTTTTCCGCATTAAACATTTTGACTTTACCCTTCATATCTACCTAAAAACCTTTCTCAAATCTTAGAGTTTCCTCTTTTACTTGTAATATTATATTAGCACTATTCAAATAAAAATACCATAAAAATCACCAAAATATTATTTTTTATAGTGTATTTTTGGCAAAATCGTCGGTATTAAGCCTATTATGAAGAGCATTTTTTGTCTTTTATAAAAAAGCAAAGGACGAGAATTTTTCAAAATAAAGCAGGTGTGCATTATTGATTCTATGTGTTTTTAATATATCATCATGTACGCACCTTCTTGAAATAAAAAGGAAAAGTAACACCATATAATATGGATAAAAACAATATTAAAGAGCCTATAGTTTGACCATTTATAACTATTCCAAAAGGTAGTAACGCTAAAAAGCGCGGTATTTTAAAAATCATCACGATGAATCCAAAATAGATAAGCGCCAAAATCGTAGCGCCTCCAAAAATCAACAAATGGGCTATAAACGCCACCTTCTTAGGAATTGATGAACCGATTCCCAATTTTACCATCCATCGGATATCATGATCCATTTCCATCAGATAAAGCCGATGAACCACGCGGATAAGAAAGGAGGTTAAAACCATCATCCATACAATAATGCCAAGCATCACCTTTTCAATTGAAGATGTTGTCTTTTGAATCCGATTTTGAAAAATACTTACCGCATCGGAAAAGGTATAATTATTATAAAGCTGACGGCAATGATCGATCACATGATCGACATGATTTACGTCATCCACATAAAAATTGATTGTCATTGGTCTTAGATATGATGATGTGATGCTTTTGGCTTGTAAAAAAAGAGAGTTCAGCCATTGATTATCAACATAAAGCTCTTCTGTCCGAGTGAAATCAATGTAATCCACTTGTTCCGTTCCATAGATGAATTCCGGCTGTGCGTTAAGATCAACATAAAGATAGTATAATGTGTCCTTTTCTTGCAAATGGTAATAATCCGCTAGGGCTTTTGATATTCCAAAGAGCTCTGGTTTATTCTTATTTGCGCATATCCGCAAAGTATTATTGCTGGGTGTGAGAATACTATTAGAAAATATCGTCTCCGGAAGCGAATAATGGCTTTCATGCATAATATTATATTCGACATCATTTAGTTGCTCTAAATCATCGGACAGAAAAAAGTATCCTGGCATACCTTGAACGATGGTTTCGTTGATAATTTGATAGCCTTTGCTCGATCCATAAAGGGCGCCAGTAATATACTCTTCTTGATTTAGTATGCGTAGCACATCATAGCTTGCGATATAGGAGATGTTATTGTAGCTCAAAGCATAATGGCGCCATTCCGTGTAGCTCTTGTTAATTTCATCGACCAAGCAGGTGTAATATATCGGATGATTGAAAATAATTGATTCCAAATTTTGTTGACATAAAGCTACATATCTTTTCCTTAAGGTCCACGGAAATTCAATTTCTTCAAACCATGAAAGCGTCGAAAGCAGGCGTAAACGCTCCTCCAAAACGCACTCATTAAAGAAGGGATTGCTATGAAAAATACTGGGCTTAGTGCTTTCCACAATGCCACAGATCCGGAATATTTCTTCATTTTCATAGTCCCAATCTATATTTTTCATATAAAAAACAATGCTAATATTGTCATTCTGTAGTCGTTTACCGATTTTTTCATAGGTCGGAAAGGGAATATCCAAATATTGACCGATTCTTTTCATAACATCCGAAGGTAATCCTAAAACAATTTCATCGTCCGCTAAGCTATGAAGATAAGGATAACATTCATGTTCTTTTTCCTTTAAAAGATGAAATTCATTGATCTCTTGCATTCTAATGCCCGGTAGTAATGGTTTACCTTCAACCAGTAAGCGACACTCATTGCGATCAGGAAAAAATAAGGATAAATCGTCTTCATAAAAGGTCATGATATCTTCTATTTCCGTGACATTTTTTCTTAGCTCTTGAGCGTAATCAAGAGAAACGCTATAACGATTGTCCTCTTCATTATCATTCGTCACATACATTTGAAATTGCGCCTTTTCGGTCAATGATGAAAAGCTGGTTAAAAGCTCCTTTTCCATGCTCTCGATGATGGTTACACTCATTAAGCCAAATAAAATGGTTATCATCAAGAAAAAAACAGAAAAAAGCGTGCGACCTCTCTTAATTTTGATTTTATTAAAGACATATGTCAAAAGAAAGCGATGCGGATTTTTCCGATGATATACAACACTAGGTACTAATTTTCTTTCTACTATTGTACTAGTATTTTGATAAGTTAATACTAGTTTTCCTTCTTTTAACTCATAGTGATAATCGGCATACTTATCGATAAATCGCATATCATGTGTAACCATAATGATGAGACATCGTTTCGACAATTCTTTTAAAAGATCCATTATTTGGCATGCATTTTGGTCATCTAAAGAAGAAGTCGGCTCATCCAAAAGGAAAATCTGTGGTGCAAACAATAAGCTACGGGCAATAGCGACTCTTTGTTTTTCTCCTCCTGATAGTAACCCAACCTTCGTTTGCAGACTTTTGGGCAAATGAACTTGATCGATAAGCGCTTGATAGTTAGGCGTTTCTTTGGTCGTGCACTCCCTAAAAAGATTAAAGTTCTGCTCGATCGAAAGATCATTAATTAAAGCATCCGATTGATAGACCATACTACAAGTGAATAAACGATAATCCTGATTTTCCTTCACACTCATACGATTGATTACTCGGCCATTAAAGATGATGTCGCCCTTTTGTGGCTTGATAATTCCTTGAATCAACGATAAAAAGGTCGTTTTACCTGATCCCGATGGTCCGGTAATCAATATCAATCCGCAATTAGGTAATTGGATATTTATCGTATCGAGAATCAGGTCATCTTTTTGATAACCATATGACACATTATGAAATCTAAGCATTTTTATATCTCCCTAATTAAATAATCGACATCTTTTTTATGAAAGCCTTTGGTCACGAAGATCGTGGTCAATAGGAGCAAAGCATTCGTGACCGCTATTAAGATGCTTAAAATAAGGCCACTTGCTTTAAATGATAAAATTGCAAGATTGAAATGATAACTAAAGATGACATTAATCACTGATCCTAAAATCCATGAAGCAACGACGGCGATTCCTAAGGCGATTGCATTGATCATAAAGATGCCAAGGCCATAAATAAGCATAATATGGTGTGAGCGCGCCCCAAAAGCATAGATTATCCCTAATTCATGTTCATCCTGAATCAGATGAATCGTGGTTAAATACCCCACGGTTGCACTGACGATGATAGCAATAAAGACGATCATGATTTCCATCACCCAGGTAATGATTTGCGTAACGCTATCGAATAGAAGATAATTATCTTGAACACTTGATTCTAAAATATAAGGACTTGATGATAGATTTTGGAAAAGCAATAAAAGATTGACGATATCTTCTTTGCTATCAACAAAAAGCCAGACACTGTAATGGCGATATACCGAATCAACAGCACTTTCATCGATAAACCGATACCAAGATATGACTTCCTGCTTAGCGAGCGAATAATGATATAGATAATGGTTTTTTAGATAGGTCGACACCCAATTGAATGAAAGATAAACCGTTGGCTGATTTTGCCACGCGAATTCATCGATTATTCCAATGATGCGATGGTTTTGAGAATAAAGAAAAGTATCATTAATCGTTTGGCTATTCACGTAATTATGAACCTGCTTTTCGATTTTCAATGAGAGATAGCTATTCAAAATATTATGATCGATAATCTCAAGCTTTTCTTTCATGCTTTGATTGATGAAAACGCCCTCTTGCTTATTAGCATGCCATGATGATCCTGCTTTTAAAAGCGCATTATCAAAAGATTTTATTACTTTAATGTTAGCAATCATGCTCTGTTGGTGATATACGACAGGTATCTGTGATGGTAAAAAAAAGGATAGATTCAATTCCACGCTTAATGATGGAACATATTTTTGTAATGATAATGCTTCTTGAAAGGATGGCGAAATCGTTCTGGTGATTCCAATAAAAGAGGAAGCATTCTCCTGAGTTGCTTTTTTATATAGGGTGAAACAATAGGCATCTCCTCTTTTATAAATATTTTCTTTTAATTGCATATCGCTCCCTTTTTGGGCAAAGCATAGGAGCATTAATGTTATGTAGGAAAGGCATAGCGATAATATTCCCAAAACATATCTTTTATATTTATGGAAAATCATCTTTTTAACGTAGAAAAAGATCCATTTACTTTTCATACAGAACACCATCTTTTAAAACATATGTTCCATCCGCGTACCGATGCGAAACAATCGGATTATGGGTGACGACAATAACCAATTTTTCATTCGATAATCTCTTTAAGGTATCTAATAGCAAATGAGCATTATTTTCATCTAACGCTCCGGTCGGCTCATCACATAGATAAAAATCGGGATCGTTGATCATTGCTCTTAAAAAGGCAATTCGCTGTTTTTCGCCACCGGAAAGGGTCTCTATCTTCGCATGAATCTTGCTTTTCAGATTAAATCTTTCAAAAAGCATCAACGCTTTAAAATACGCTTTAGAATGATTTTCACCATGCATCAAAAGCGGTAACATCACATTTTCGATGGGGCTTAAGCTCGTTATCAATTGATAATCTTGAAAAAGAAGACCAACCTTATCATTGCGAAAAACGGCGCGACTCACTTCATCCGCTCCTAAATCCTTGTTTTGATAAAGATAAACGCCTTTGGTTGCCGTCATGATTTGTGCCATAATTTTAATCAATGTGGACTTTCCCGCTCCCGATTGTCCTTCGATAACATAGAAGCCTTTGGATGGAAAAGCAATATTAATATTTCTAAGGACCACCTTTTTTTGATGGTTAGGTTCAATAAATTCCTTCATGATGTCGATAAGCAAGATTAAATCCATAAAAAAACTCCCTAATAATTATTAGGGAGCATTAAAATATTTCCTAAATTTATTGCTGTCCAATCACTTTTTTTATCTTTTGGTTAAAGGAATAACGATCCATCATGATCACCGCTCCGCAACCGCAGCATTTTATCTTGACATCGGCGCCCAAACGCACAATTTCAAATTGCTTACAGCGCTTTTGGCATGGATGAGCCTTCTTCATTTCAACGATATCATGCAGCTGATATTCTTCCATATTCTATTCCTCTTCCATCTTGATGGCAGCAGGAATTTTGGGCAAACCAGGCATCGTCAAAATGGAGCCTGTTAAAGGAACAATGAATCCTGCTCCCGCTGATAATCGAACTTCACGAACCATAATCGTAAAATGATTCGGCGCTCCTAAGACCTTCGGATCATCACTGAATGATTGTGGTGTCTTGGCGATACAAATAGGAAGATGAGCATATCCTAAACGCGTGTATTTTTCTATTTGTTCCTGTGCTTCTTTGGTATAAATCACATGGTCAGCGTGATATATTTTTTGACAAATTGTCTTTATTTTATTTTCAATCGTGTCTTCCAATTCATAAAGGGGGTGATAACTAGAAACCATCGAATTCAAGGTTTTAACCACTAATTCCGCTAGCTCCTTGGAGCCCTCACCACCTTGAAGATAACCATCTAAAAACGCCACTTCATATCCCTCATCATGACACCATTTTGTCAGTACCATCACTTCACTATCATGATCAGTAGAAAAGTGATTGATGGCAATAACGACCGGTAAACCATATTGCTTCATATTCTCGACATGGCGTTTCAAATTGGCGCATCCTTCCACCAAGGCCGCAAGATTTTCATCTTGAATCTGTGCTAAATCTTGACCGCCATGCATTTTAAGTGCGCGAATGGTGGCCACCATTACAACCATATCGGGATGCAAATCACCAATCCGACATTTAATGTCCAAAAACTTTTCGGCTCCTAAATCGGCCCCAAAGCCGGCTTCGGTAACAACGATCGGCGCGAGCTTTAATCCCATCCTCGTCGCAATGAGTGAGTTACAGCCATGAGCGATATTTGCAAAGGGACCCCCATGAATCAAAGCAGGATTTCCTTCCAGAGTTTGCACTAAATTGGGTTTCAAGGCCTCCTTCATCAATTTTAAAATGGCCTTAGAAATCCGTAGATCCTGAACGCGAATCGGCTTGCCATCATAGGTATAAGCAACAATAATCTGTTGCGTACGCTTCATAAAATCCTCTTCATCTTTGCTTAAACAAAGAATCGCCATTAATTCAGACGCTACTGTGATGACAAAATGATCCTCCCTTGCCACCCCATTTTTCTCTCCAAGAGCTACTTCAATAGTGCGCAAAGCCCGATCATTCATATCCATCGCTCGTGTCCAAACAATCTGGTTCGGATCGATGTTCAAGGAGTTGCCTTGAAAAATGTGATTGTCGATAATCGCGGCAATTAAATTGATTGATGAAGTCAAAGCGTGCATATCGCCGGTAAAATGAAGATTGATATCTTCACTCGGAACGACGCAAGCCTTGCCTCCACCGGTAGCACCACCCTTGATTCCAAAAACGGGGCCTAATGATGGTTCGCGCAAAACAAGCATGGCTTTTTGTCCGATTTTCGCTAGGCCGTCAGCCAAAGCAATGGAGGTCGTTGTTTTACCTTCCCCCGCTTTGGTCGGTGTAATAGCGGTGACTAAAACAAGCTTCCCATCCGCATGATGATGCAATTTATCCATAATTCGTAAATTGATCTTGGCTTTGTATTTGCCATACATTTCCACATATTCTTCATCTATTCCGGCCTTCTTGGCAATTAATTCGATTCTTTCCATACTTTTCTTCTCCTATTCATGATGATCTTGGATATAAATTGATAAGCCGCTTCAATATCCGTAAACCAATTGATCGGCAATTGGTGGCGGAAATATGTCATTTGTCTTTTGGCATAATTCCGCGAATGCTTTTGAATATTTCTGACAACCTCATCATAGGAAAGACAATGGTCAAAGTATTCTTTCCATTCCTTATATCCAATCGCCTGAAACGCTTGAATTTCAGGACCATATTTTTGATATAAATCGGTTGCTTCTTGCAGTAAGCCATTCGCAAGCATCTCGATAACACGATCATCAATACGATGATATAATTCTTCTCTTTCTAAATCAAGCCCTACAAACAGCGTATCAAACAGCAATTGATGCTTTTGCTTGGCTTCCAAGCTGCTCTTCTTTTGACCGGTTCCATGATATATTGCCAGAGCTCTTAAGATTCTTTGACGATTATTGGGATGAAGATGATGAGCGGTTTCTTCATCGATCTCCAATAATATTCGATATAACTCTTCATTAGTCATCTGATCATATCGCGATAAATCGGGCTCTTCATACTCTTCGAATGTATAATCAAACAAGAGGGCCTTTTGATAATTCCCTGAGCCACCGACGATGATAGGCATAGCCTTTCGACTCTCAATTTCCTGAATGATTCTTCGACCATCCTGTTGATATTGGTATGGTGAATAGCGATCTGTAGGTTCTAAAAAATCAAAAAGATGATGCGGAACCTTAGCCCGCATCGCAAGCGACGGTTTAGCGGTACCGATATTAAACTCCTTATAAACCTGAAAAGCATCACCATTGATGATTTCGCCACCAAATTTTTCCGCAATTTTTAACGCCAATGCGCTTTTTCCACTGGCGGTAGGGCCACAAATAACAATAATCATACACCGGTCCTCTTGAAAAGATGCTCCAACTGATATTTACTAAAATGAATGATAGTGGGTCTTCCGTGGGGGCAACATGTCGGATTATCACACAAGAAAAGAGTATCTAAGAGATATTGCATCTCTTTCAAATCTAAATAATCGTTGGCTTTGATCGAGGCCTTACAGCTCATGGTCGCAATAACATGCGTGCGCAGCTTTTGAATATCGACCTTATCACCATGCAGCGCTTGTTCCATAATGGTATCGATGTATTCCTTTTCATCCGCTTCATTTAGCCACGAAGGAACCTGCGTTACCTTCCAGGCCTGCAATCCAAAGCTTTCAAAGCGAAGACCAATCTCCGCTAATAATTCTCGCTTTTGATCATTGAAAAGCAAAGCATCGGATGGTGATAATTGAATCACCTGAGGTATCAAGGGCTCATGAACGCGTAATTCTTGATTTAGAAGGCGCTGAAAACGCTCATAATTAATTCTTTCATAGGCGGCATGTTGATCAACCAAATAAAAGCCTCCTTCATTATCTTCCGCAATAATATATGTTTTATGCATTTGCGCGAGCGCTCTTAAATGCATTGGTTCTTTTTGAGCCTCATATACCGGTGGGGTGTCTTTTTGCTCTTCTTCCCTAAAAGGCATCTTCTTTTCTTCAAGATGATCGGAAGACGAATCCGTAATCGAGAAATCTTCATCCACACGTCGACTTAAAGGATCAATTTGTGAATCATGGAGAATATGCAATTGTTCCGCCTTGGTTTCCATTATCGGAGATCTATCCTCAAAATCGCTGACTTGTGAAAGCACGCTTCGTGAGATAACCGCATCAGCTAATTTTTGCTGCTTGTTTAAGGCTTGCGGAATGTTTTCAAGAAGGGCTAAGCGCAATTCTTCTTCCTTTGAAAAACGCACCTCTTTCTTTGAAGGATGCACATTCACATCCACTAAAGCACAATCAATATCCAAGCATAAAATCACAAACGGAAAGCGCGTTGGCGGAATAAAATCATGATAGGAATCGATAATGGCAGCCTGCACCTTCGGCATATAGACATTACGACCATTCAATAAAGTTATCATATAATAACGACTTGATTTAGCTAATTCAGGCGCACCTAAAAATCCATGGACGCGGAAATCATGCTGCTCATAATGAAAGGGCAACATCTTCTTAGCAACTTCTATTCCATATATCTGCGCAATGGTCTCTAATAAATCACCACGGCCATTGCTTTGAAATTGCAAACGATCATCGATATAAAAACGGAAAGCAATATCCGGATGGGCCAAGGCTAAACGGGTCATCACTTCTATGCTATTGGCGTTTTCAGTATAGTCCTTTTTTAAGTATTTAAGGCGTGCGGGAGTGTTATAAAAAAGCTCTTCCACTTCGATAATTGTCCCTTTTCTTAAGGGAGCATCACTAATTTGCATCTTATCGCCTTGAATAAAAATGCGCGTCCCAACGCCAATTTCATTCGAAGTCGTTAAAGTCAAACGACTAACGGAAGCAATAGAGGGCAAAGCTTCGCCTCGAAATCCCAATGTTTTAATGCGGAAAAGATCAAATGAAGAATGAATTTTGCTTGTCGCATGGCGCTGAAAAGCAATAATGGCATCATCACGATCCATGCCATCACCATCATCTTCAACCGAAATTAATTTTCTTCCGGCTTCATAAATGCGCACGCAAATCTGTTTGGAATGCGCATCGATGCTATTCTCGACTAATTCCTTGATAACGCTGCTTGGCCTTTCGACAACTTCTCCAGCCGCTATCATGTTCGCAAGATCATCATTTAAAACTTGTATTTTTCCCATGATAGTCACCTACTTTATCTTCTTTTTTAAATCATAGAGAAAATTAAGAGCCTCGAGAGGCGTCATCGATAAGGGATCGAGATGACGTACTTCTTGAATCCAAGCTTCTTCTTTTTCTTCGCGTGGCTGCAAAACATGAACATCGCGTGGGATATCTTTATTTTCGAGATTTTCCAATATTTCTTTCGCCCGATTTAAAAGCTCATCGGGCAAATGGGCCAAACGTGCGACATTTATTCCGTATGATTTATTCATCGCCCCATCAAGTACCTTGTAAAGGAAAGTAATGTGATCGTCCTCTTCAGATACTGAAACCTGCACATTTCGCAAAGAGGATATTTCTTTATCCAATGAGGTCAATTCGTGATAATGCGTACTGAATAGAGTTTTGGCATGAAGGCGCGAATGAATATATTCAATGATCGCTTGCGCCAAAGCCATGCCATCAAATGTCGCGGTTCCGCGCCCTATTTCATCAAAAATCAATAAGGAATTTTCACTCGCGTGTCGTAAAGCGTGATTAGCCTCACACATTTCCACCATAAATGTCGATTGACCCGATACTAAATCATCCGACGCTCCAATGCGGGTAAAAATGCGATCAAAGACCATCAACGAAGCGGATTCTGCCGGGACATAGCATCCTATTTGTGCTAGCACGATGATGAGAGCCAGCTCGCGCATATATGTCGATTTTCCGCCCATATTAGGACCGGTAATCAATAAGATATCATTGCCCTCCGGCAAATAAACATCATTAGCCACAAAGCGATTGTTCTTCATGACCTTTTCAATAACGGGATGACGTCCCTTTTTAATATCGATCGTTCGCTTTTGATTAAAGGTCGGACAGACATATCCTGGTCCGGCGCTTGTTTCCGCCAAAGAAACAATCACATCTAAAAAAGCAATTTGATTCGCTAATTGCTGAATCCTTTGCGTTGATTCCTGAACCATCATGCGAAGATTTAAAAACAATTCATATTCAAGCTTCATCCGTCGCTCATCCGCGTTTAAAATCATCGCTTCTTTTTCTTTGAGCTCTTGGGTGATATAGCGCTCACTATTGACCGTTGTCTGCTTACGCTCAAAGCCCCATTCGTCCTTGATGAGATCTTTGCTGCCTTTAGAAACCTCAATATAGTAACCGAATACGCGATTATAGCCGACCTTTAAGGTCTTAATACCGGTTCGCTCCCGTTCTTTGGCTTCTAGGGATGCTACCCAGGATTTACCTCCATGGGATAATTCAATCAGCTCATCTAGCTCTTTATTATATCCACGCTTAAAGATTCCGCCTTCTTTGATGGTGATCGGAGCATCATCGCTGATCGCCTCATCGATAATCTGCGTTAAGGCTTCAAGAGCATCCATATTATTTCCTAAGCGATGAAAATCATCATTTCCCAGAGAATTGAGAAGTGATTTTAAAGGCGGAACCGCCTTCAAAGAGGTCCTTAACTGCAATAAATCGCGGCCATTCGCATTACCAAAGCTGATGCGCGCAATCAAGCGTTCCAAATCATAGACCTCATCTAATTGATTTTGAATATCGGCCCGAATCATAAAATTATCTATCAGGGCCTTGACCATCAATTGGCGGGAAATAATCTCCGCTAAATCACACGATGGCTTTTGAATCCAATTCTTTAGTAATCTTCCTCCCATCGCGGTCTTGGTGTGATCAAGAAGCCAATATAATGAACCGTATTTTTCTTCACTTCTAATGGTCCGAACCAATTCAAGATTGAGCCGCGAATATGAATCGATTTGAAGACTCTTAGCCGCTTTAATAACACGGACTGTTTGCAGATAATCCAATTTTCTTTTTTGCGTCTTCTTCAAATAAGAAATCAAGCGTACCACCGTGCGCATTTGATATAAATCTTGAACTTCTGATAGGATATTTTCATATTCCAAATCAATTTGATCTTCATCCTCAAAGGAAATTAACAATTTTCTTTTATTGACAATTTCATCCAAAGTTTTGGAGTTGAATGATGATTTCACGACTATTTCCCGGGTTAACAGATTATCTAATTCGCTCAATAAGGAAGTAAAATCACGTTCGATATTCATCACATTGATTTCACCGGTCGATAAATCGGCGTACGCCAGAACATAGTTTAGATCTGTTTCATCACACGCCACAATATAATTATTATCCGTGCTTGAGACATCCATAGCCGCCCCGGGAGTGATAATCTGCACAACATCCCGTTCGACGATGCCCTTAGCCAAGGCCGGGTCTTCCAATTGTTCGACAATACCAACCTTATAGCCTTTTTGAATCAGCTTAGCAATATAGGATTTGATAGCGTGATGCGGAACCCCGCACATGGGAACCTTTTCCTCCGCTCCGGCATTTTTTCCTGTTAGAGCCAGTTGCAGTTCCCGACTGGCAACTTTAGCGTCTTCAAAGAATAATTCATAAAAATCACCTAGACGAAACAAAATTAAAGTGTCGGGATATTTCTCTTTAATTCCTAAATATTGCATCATCATTGGGGTATATTTTGGTTTCATACCATCACCTCAAACTTCATTTTGGTATCATTTACATGATATCATAAATCCAATAGGATTTATAATTTTTTTCATGTAAAAAATGCTGAGAACGATCATCCTCAGCAAATTATTTAATACGCACATAGACAAATATTAAGACTCAGCTTATCGACAATGAAGGTTTTTTGCACCTTTCACTTCTAAATAACGGGCATTATTTCTTTTCTTCAAGGTAATTAGGATTAACATTCATGACGATTTCTTCATCGATATCGCTTTCAATAGAATCATCATCCTTACAATCCACTGTGACAATTGCATCCGCAAAGGCATCGATTATGTACTCACTCTCAATGCGAATTTCCATAGTATGGTCATCCACCAATCGCATACCCACTGCCGTCGGATATTTGACTACATGGACCTTCAGCAATAATTGATCATCGATCGTTTTAAGCTTCCGCCATGACATCTGGCATGGGCCAAAAAAGGGAATTGTTTCATTGTATACATTGGTTTTTTGATCATGATCGGTCGCATACCACAATTGCACATCATATTGTCCCTTGATAACGACGGTCCGTTTGCTTTCTTCTGTTTCATATTGATGATTGATAATCCAACAGCCCAAGGTCTTACTGGCTGCCTCTGGTAAAACAATTTGCTTCGTTTCATATCCCAAATATTTGCCTTTACCAATCATTGTCTTCACGATTATTTCTCGATACAAAAAAATCACCTCATTTCAATATATGAAAGAAAGTGATATTTATTTATCTTTAGTTTTCGATAATCGTCTTTATTTGCATTAACAAATCATAAATCTGCTCCTGCAATACCTTCAAATTCTGGATCAACGGGTGCTCATCATATTTCCGCTGATAATCAAGAAACTGCCGACGCATCTCTTGATATCTTTCATTATTATCATAATTCAATGTCATTTGCCGCTGATAGTAATGGGTCTTCGATACTAATTCTTGGATTTCCGGATTGTTCTTTATTCTTTCCTTTAATTCTAAATACCATACGACCTCTTTTTGCTTGAGCAATTCCTGATGACATTCTTGAAGAGCCTCTTCGAAGGTCATAGGCACAATTCTCCAATCATGGAATAAAGATGCGATTCGATGATTTTGACTTTGACTATTTTTCCGATCAAGGATTCATCCCCTGAAAAATGCACCAATTTATTAGTATCGGTATATCCCGAAAGAACGCTCTTGTTCTTTTTGGAGTAGCCATCCACTAACACGTCATAAACCCTTCCGATCATCTGATTCGCTCTTTCTATAGCTCCTTTTTCCACCGCTAAAACGAGGCGATCAAAGCGATCATGCTTCTCTTGAGATGAGACCTTATCCTCCATCAAGCTAGCCGGCGTTCCCACACGTGGCGAATAAATGAAGGTAAAGGCGCTATCATAGCCAACCTTCTCCACCATCTTCAAAGTATCCTGAAATTGCTCTTCGGTTTCGTTAGGAAAACCGACAATAATATCGGTCGAGAGCGCTAAAGAAGGAATCGCTTTTCGCATTTTATCGACCAACTCTAAGTATTGTTCAGCGCTATAGCGACGTCCCATTCTTCGCAAAATCTCATCGTTTCCCGATTGCAACGGCAAATGAATGAAGGGCATGATATTATCATATTTGGCGATGATTTCAATCATACGATCGCTAAAATCCCAAGGATGGGAAGTCGTAAAACGTATCCGGGGAACGTTTAAAAGGGCTACTTTTTCTAAAAGAGTTGCAAAATCCACACCTTCATCTAAATCCTTGCCATAGGCATTGACATTCTGCCCTAAATATGTGATTTCCATATATCCCTTCGCCAGCAATTCTTTGGTTTCTTGAAGAATATCATCCAAAGCGCGACTCCGCTGCTTGCCACGAGTATAAGGAACAATACAATAAGTGCAAAACTTATCACATCCATACATGATATTTACGAAAGCTTTTTTGCTTTCCAAGCGAGTGGATGGGAGATTTTCTATTACCTCGCCACTTTTCGATTCTACCGCGATAATCCGTTTTTGACTGCGATATACTTCTTCGAGCAGCGACAAAAGATCTTGAATATTATGGGTTCCGAAAAGCAAATCCACTTGACGATAGCTTTTTTCGATAGTGTCCACGATATGCTCTTCCTGTATCATGCAGCCACAGCAAGCGATGATTAAATCCTTTTTCTGACCTTTCAGCCCTTTTAACTGTCCTAATTCACCATAGACGCGATCTTCGGCATTCTCACGTACCGCACAGGTATTTAGAATCACTAAATCAGCGTCTTTGACATTATCCGCTTTGACATATCCGGCCTTTTCTAACATCCCCGCCATTGTTTCTTCATCGCGAACATTAGCCTGACAACCATAGGTTCGAATAAAATACTTCTTGCCACTAGCCATTTCTTGCATATAAGTCGAAACAATAAAGTCCTCTTTAATAATCGTTGTTTGGTCATTTGGGTTTCGTTTCCTTGCCATTTCGAGCGAGGGTTTGCTTTTGATGATGCAGCCTTTCATACTAAACTCCTTATATCATAAAACCATATCCATTAGCGCTAATCTTATGATATTCCTTTCTTCATTAAATATAATGCTTTTCGACCTTTAAGCGAATAGCAGTCTTCATTTCATGTTCAATGGTGATCTCTTGAAAAGAAGGGACAACGGTGACATCGATATTTGATGGTGCTAAAAAGCCCCGAGCAATAATAATCGCCTTAATGGCCTGATTGAGAGCTCCAGCGCCTACCGTTTGCACCTCAACACTTGCCTGTTCACGCAAAATATTGCTAATTGAACCGGCCACTGCATTAACATTTGAATCTTTTCGTACTTTAATTGTTTGAATCATTTTTTTATCCTCTTCAAATGTTTATGAAGAAGGAAATCTAAATATGTTCATCAAACAAAATAATTGACTTGATCGCGGTGGCTAAACCCAAATCGGGATTGACATCGATAAGGACAGCCGATAAAACACTGCCTTTTTCTGGTGACAATTCATAACGCACCTTTTCGCCTTTCCAAGCACGGGCGATCATCGTCTCTTTTTTGGCCCCGAGAACACTATTTAAGGGCCCACACATTCCAACATCGCACATAAACGCCGTTCCCTTTGCTAAAATTCGTTCATCATGGGTTTGGACATGAGTATGCGTGCCGATAACCGCAGTCACCTCTCCGTCAAAAGCCCAACCGAGCGCTTGCTTCTCTCCGGTAGCTTCGGCATGAAAATCAACGATATGAATGTCCGCCGGTTCCTCTTGTTCAATAATCTCTTTTAAAGCGTCAAAGGGATTATTTACCTCTTCGAGCATGAAGGCCTGTCCTAATAAATTGGTGACACGAATCCGGAAATTATCGACTTCAAATACAGCAGTGCCAACACCAGGATAATTCTTCTTTAGGTTGTAGGGTCTAATTAAATGCTCAGCACCTTCAAGATACTCCGTAATCTCGCTTTTTGATTCATAATGATTTCCCAATGTGATACAATCAATTCCCATCTGCAGCAATTGCTCATAATGGTGCTCAATTAATCCTTTTCCATGAGTGACGTTTTCACCATTCGCAATCACAAAATCGATTTGATATTTTTTAATCAGCTCCGGTAAATGGGCTTTTACAACGCTCCGTCCACTTTTGCCTACGATATCACCGATAAATAAAAGACGCATGAGATCATCCCTCCTTTCCATAAAGAAATAGGACCAATGGTCCTATTAAATTATTTAGCGAGTTCAATAGCTCGCATTTCTCGAATTACAGATACTTTAATTTGACCCGGATAAGTCATTTCCTCTTCGATTCTTTCACGAATTTCACGGGCTAACTTAAAGGCTCCTAAATCATCAACTTTTTCAGGGACAACCATGATTCGGACCTCACGTCCGGATTGCATAGCATAGCATTGGCTGACACCCTCATAAGATTTACAAATAGTTTCCAATTTTTCAATTCGCTTCACATAATTCTCTAAGGTTTCGCTGCGTGCGCCCGGGCGTGCCGCCGATAAGGTATCGGCCGCCGCTACTAAATTAGAGATAAAATATTTCGAAGGCACATCGCCATGATGCGATTCGATAGCGTTAATCACCACATCAGGCTCACCATATTTTTTCGCCAAACGAACACCAATTTCCACGTGACTGCCATCTAATTCAAAGTCAGCCGCTTTACCGATATCATGCAATAATCCTGCTCTTTTAGCGAGATTTTGATCCAAGCCCAACTCAGCGGCCATAATTCCGGCTAAGTAAGCGACTTCAATGGAATGATCCAAAGCATTCTGGCCATAGCTGGTTCGATATTTCAATCGTCCAACATAATCTAATAATTCTTTGTTAATGCGCGGTAGACCAAGCTTAAAGGCAACCTCTTGACCGGTCTTACGTACCGATTCAGCCACTTCATTTTTCGCTTTTTCCACTACTTCTTCTATTCTACCCGGTTGAATACGACCATCTTTAATCAAATTTTCCAATGATAAACGAGCGATTTCTCGACGAATCGGATCGAAGCAAGAAACCGTGATGACCTCAGGAGTGTCATCGATGATTAAGTCAACCCCTAATAATTGCTCTAAAGAACGAATATTCCGACCTTCACGTCCGATGATTCGGCCCTTCATTTCATCGCTTGGCAACGCTACCACGGAAACGGTTCTTTCCGAAGTGACATCTTGAGAATATTTGGAAATTGCCAATGATAAAATTTCTTTCGCAGTTGTATCAGCAGTATCGCGAGCCTCTTCTTCCTTATTTTTGACATAGGCCGCTAATTCGCGCGATATTTTGCTTTCGACACGGCGGAAAATCTCCTCTTTTGCTTCTCCTACCGACATATTCGCGACCTTCTCTAATTCCGATAAAATAGAGTCAATTTTTTCTTGGAGTACGGCCTCTTTGCGATCAATTTCTTTCATTCGCTTATTCAGGGCCTCATTTTTTTCTTCCAACGTGTTTTCTTTAGCGAGTAAGGCGATATCGCGGCGATCGATTCCTTGCTCACGTTGTAACAATTTATTCTCTTGAACCGCTAATTCCGCCTTTTTCTCCTTTATTTCTTTTTCCGCTTCGACTTTCATTTCATAAGCGTGCTGTTTGGCATCCAATTGCGCAGTTTTCAGTAAATGATCGGATTTTGTTTCTGCGTCCTTTAAAATCTTTTCGCTTTTTTTCATAGATGCTTTGATCTTAAAGAAAGGCACTAAAAGAGTTATGACAGCTCCGAGAATTAACATAACAAACATTAGCAAAATAGCTAACCATAACGGCATACTTTTTGCCGTTTCTAAAATAATCATGATAAAAAATCCCCCTTCTCCAATATTTTTTTAGAGTAATCAAAAATTACATTATCAACTAAAAAGTGATAAAAATAGTCATAAAAAGACCATAATATTCCCTGTAGGTGTGTTTTCTTGATCCAAATAATTATATGATAAGGACTACGCCTCTAATTAAATGTTGAAATCTATATTTACAAGGTATAAGTGCATAGAGCACATTTATAGTATACCAAATTGAATTACTTTATAAAAGGAAAAAAACATAATTTTCTCATCTCTAAAAAAGCGTTAAGTGACAAAGTAAAGGCATTTTAAAATAGAAAAGATGAATTTAGTTTCAACTTTCATTCCGTTTTTAAAAGCAAATTCCAACTTTCATATCTCACCATTTGTCAAGGCATTGCTCTTTTCAATTGTTTTTTGATATGAGAATGCGAAAATTCTCGGAATTATTTAGCAAAAAACATTGAGCCTTTGCCCTTTATTTTTTGCTTTTTCCTTTCACCTTTTCCAAATCTTTATCTTCAAAATATCTTTCACTATAGCCACAGTCCTAGCATACATATCTCGTCATGAATGCACACTGAAATAGTCCATAATACTCATAATCCCAAACTGCAGAATCACTAGCAATTGATTGCAGCTTAATCTTCTTTATGTTAGTTCCGCCACATTTTGGACAGGTTCCACTTCTCATTAAAGCATGCACCTCCTAGTAGACTATAATGTATTTTATTATTCGCCCTTATTTAAAAATTGTTCGCGGATGCTCTGCTGTAGTTCTTCAAAAACCTCGGGATTTTCTTTTAAATATTGCTTAGCGTTTTCGCGGCCTTGTCCCATCCGTTCGCCTTTATACTCATACCAAGATCCCGATTTTTTCACAAGATCCATTTCCACTGCTAAATCCAATATTTCACCATATTTGGAAATTCCCTCACCATATATCAAATCAATTTTGCAGCTCTTAAATGGGGGAGCAACTTTATTCTTCACAATTTTGATGTTGACGGTGTTACCAACGATGTCAGTTCCATCTTTGATAACCTCAGATCTCCGAATATCAATTCGGACAGACGCATAAAATTTTAACGCTCTTCCCCCGGTAGTCGTTTCCGGATTTCCATACATGACTCCAACCTTTTCACGCAATTGGTTGATAAATATGACGGTGCATAATGATTTATTCAAGACGCCCGCCAATTTCCGCATTGCCTTTGACATCAATCGCGCTTGCAAGCCAACCTGATTGTCACTCATCACGCCTTCAATCTCCGCTTGTGGAACCAAAGCCGCCACTGAATCGACCACAATAATATCGATCGCATTTGATTTAGCCAATAATTCCACAATTT
Source organism: uncultured Coprobacillus sp. (assembly GCA_964583155.1). Classification (GTDB taxonomy): domain Bacteria; phylum Bacillota_I; class Bacilli_A; order RFN20; family CAG-826; genus CAG-826. The sequence continues at coordinate 45,544 of CAZOUY010000004.1, read as the reverse complement.
CCAGCGCTTGCTCGCCATTATCAGGCTGCGATAAGATTAGTTCATCAATATTAACTCCTAAATGCTTGGCATAGACCGGATCAATCGCATGCTCAGCATCAACAAACGCCGCTCTTCCACCCTTTTTTTGACATTCGGAAATGGCGTGTAGAGCGAGGGTTGTTTTGCCGGATGATTCCGGTCCGAATATTTCAATAATCCGGCCTTTAGGATAGCCTCCGATCCCCAAAGCGCTATCTAAAAGCAAAGATCCGGTAGGAATTGAATCGATATCGACATTCGGGCGATCCCCCAATTTCATAACCGATCCTTTACCATATATTTTTTCGATGCTTTTTAAAGCATCATTCAGAGCTTCTTCGCGGCTTTTTTCTTTTTCTTGTGCCATAATAATTCTCCCTTCATAATTAATACGTTTTAATCTTTTATTTACCTAACATATTCGTTTCTTGACGAATATATTCAATAACCCACTTCATAACGCTTTCGACCGCTAATTCGCGCACTCTTTGTCGGTCATGCGCCTCAATCTGGACCTCGTAGGATAATGTTTTAGACGATGCCGCAATGGCCATACACACACGACCAACAGGCAAATTATCCAATGTGCCAGGTCCGGCATTTCCCGTAAAGGATACACAAATATCGACCCCTAATTTTTGGCGTCCCTTTTCCGCCATTTCCCGGGCCACCTCTTTAGAAACAACCCCATAGGAAGCAATTGTCAGATTATCCACTCCTAGAAGTTTAATCTTCATATCGGTCGCATAAGTGACTATCGATCCCAAGTAGACCTTTGAGGCTCCGGGGACATTTGTGAGCGTCGAGGCAAAAAGACCGCCGGTAAATGATTCGATAGATCCAATCGTCAAGTTATGCTTTTTTAAAATATCAACCAAATCTTTTTCAATCATCCTTCGAATCCTCAAATACTTTCCGACTATTCAATAAATAAGTAACCCCTGAAATGAGAGATACCACGCCAGCCAGATAGCACAAGACATTTGTCATATTAAATGGAAGCTCCAAATAGACGAAGGGCCAATTATTAAGCAGCACACAAGTTAAAGCAATCATTTGCAAAACCGTTTTGACTTTGCCGATTTTATTTGCGGCTACAACCACCCTTTTTTCCATGGAAATCAATCTAATGGCGTCAACCACCAAGTCACGGGCAATCATCAAAATGCACACAACCATCGGAACCCCTGTTTCACCTTTAAACGCAAAGCCATGACTACTCATAGGTAGAACAAAGAACAATAAAACGGTATCGACCAATAATTTATCCGCAATCGGATCCATAAATTTTCCATAAGTGGTTACTAAGTTATATTTTCGTGCCAAATGCCCATCAAAATAATCTGAAAAGCTAGCAATCAAAAAAAGGCCACAAATAACTAAATTGATGACACTCAACTGTGAAATAACTTGGCCGTTTTTGTAGATATCAATCATTGGTCCGCTATTCCCGATAAAGCTAGGTACCAACAAGAGTATAAAGATAACGCCCACCATTACCATTCGAAAAGTTGTAATCTTATTTGGTAAATTCATCTTTTCCTCCCTTAATGAGTATTCGATCCTATAAGCCATGTTTTGTCTAGGATAACTATTTATCTATGCGTTTCGCATGTTGTCTTCCATTCGTTTCTTTCAGACAACTTCCCCTACCAAATTTGGGTTTCTCGCTTGCGGGGTTTACCGCGTTCCACTTTATTGTTTCCAATAAACTACGTCACTGTGGCACTTTCAGGATATCCACCATATCCTAGGACTTAGGTCTCTATCCGCCGTTATATGCTCCCATATACCTAGCGTTATTTTTTCCGCTAGCACAAACACTACCATCATCACAGATGGTGCGAGCATGGACTTTCCTCTAATGCCGAAGCACCAGCAATTATCCGGATCGAATATTTATTTTTTAATTCGTGAAAGGTCAATAGACTTCTTGTACAGATGCTTACGGCATTTATCCGGATCGCCACCTAATTGCACCAATTCCGTTTCGAGGGCTTTAATATAGTTCAATTCATCGATTGATGAATCAAAGCCCCGAAAATTTCCTAAGGCCTTCTCAATTCGACTTTTTTGAAAAGCGAGCTCTGTCTGTGCTTGAATGCGCAAGTCGTCTAATTCTTTAATGCGTTCTTGGAAAGATTGAATTTGTTTATTTAGGCTTTCAATTGTGCTTAATTGTTCCTTATTCTCTTGAAGAGCCGTATCTAATTCTTTAACCAAACCATCAATCTTCAAGTAATCCTCGATAATGCCATCTAAGAATTCATCAACCTCCAAGGGCTCATAGCCCTTTTCCACACCGGTGAATTGTTGTTTGGCAATTTTTTTTGCTGAGTACTTTAGTTTCATGGCGTGCATTCCTTCCATTGATTGTATTATATCGTAAATAGGCTCAAGAAACAACTAAAACCAACGTTTTATAAAAAAAGAAAGGACTGTATTTACAGTCCTTAGAAAAGATTAATCATGATGTTGATTGTTGCAACAGCAACCACAGCAACAGCACACTTGCACACAATCAATATTGCTCGGTGTTGTGACACAGCGAGGCTCTAAACAACAACAAACCATATAGTTTGCAATTACTTTAGAACGAATATAGCGTTTGCATTCCATGACCGTGGCACAGAAGGTAACAACTGTATTTTCTCCCGCACATATCGTTCCAATATTAATACAATTAGGATCAGCATTTTCTACTAATGTTCCATTCACCGTAATATGATCAGGATCAATGCACAATGAAGGATTAACATTAAGATCGAGCGTTACACAGTTTAACGTCATGCATGTATTGTTCGCAATAGTGACAGTATAGTGTATGGTTTCGCAAACGCGGGTGCAATGGACATTTGAATCCAGCGTTACATCCACACCACAATTAGGCATCTGCGGTCTAACCTCTGGGCAACAGCAACAGCGTCTATTTCTCATTTTATCACCTACATTCTTCCCTCCAAATGGAGTTCAATTATATATATGCGATTAATAAAACGCGGTGAGTTTTGAGGAATGATTTTTCTAATTATGCTATAATAAAAAAAGTAGGAAGTCTGGTGTTGATTTTTGAAGAGTTTACAGAAGCAAATAGGCAAAAAAAGAACCATTATATTTTTGGATTTAGAAGGAACCCAATTCTCACATGAGATGATTGCCCTTGGCGCAATTCGCGTTGACCTTGATCGGCATTTTCAAATCAAAAAACGATATGAAGGGCTCAAATTATATGTCAAAGCCCATCATTCTATCGGAAGAATCGTTAAAAACTTAACAGGAATCGATGAAAAGACTCTCGAGCAGCAAGGAATATCGTTTAAAGATGCAATGAAAAAGCTTCGAAGATATTGTGGTCATTTTTTATCGCGGACGGTCTTCATGACCTTCGGATCCCATGATTTACGAATTATCGCCAAATCCATGGAGGCCTCTAACGATGCTGATCTTTCATTTTGCAATTACATCTTAAAAAACACCATCGATTTATCCGCGACATTTTCACAGTTTGTGCGTGATGAAAACGGAAATCCGTTATCGTTGATTCATTGTCTGGAAATATTTAACATTTCCTTAATCGGCGCTCCTCATGATCCTTTAACTGATGCCCATCATTTGATGCTATTATATGAGGCGATGATGACTCAAACCGAAGTCATATTCATGCTATATCAAAAAACTCTCAAAAATTGGAAAGCCCTGCCACTACCGATCAAAACCGTTGTTCATCAATTGCTCGACGGTCATGACGTCACATCAAGTGATTTTATGAAGTTAATACACGCATATATTGAATAATTTCCGTTCATAATATTAACGGGAAAGTAAGGAGGAAACATCTATGATTCGTTACCCAAACGGTACCGCTCCCACCCCCAAAGATCAGCCTATCGATGAGAAGCCCCAAAAGCATAAAACCATACTGAGCGCTTCCAATCGCGGTATGGACTTTGAGGCTGATATTAATTTAAGTAATATCTTCTATTGCGATAATCATAGAGCGTTAATTACTAAGCGTCCAACCCCCATTAATATTGTGAAAGTCGACTATTCTCATGGCGCACACATTGTCGATGCCTACTTTGAAGCTCAATCCACTACCGATTATAATGGAGTTTATCGGAGCCGGTATATCGATTTCGAAGCCAAAAGTTGTCGTAGCAAAACATCCTTTCCTTTGCATAACATCACCCCCCATCAAATAACTCATTTGCAAGGTGTGATTGAGCATGGTGGCATCGCCTTCTTTTTAATCGATTTGGCCGTTTATGACGAAGTATATCTCGTGGATGCTCACTATATTATTGAACAATATCTGCATGGTCAAAGAAAGTCTATTCCTTTTCAAGATCTTAAAAGCATTGGACATTTAGTACCTCAAAGCTACACTCCCCGTCTACAATATTTAGACGTTGTTGATGAGGTATATTTCCATGACAAAAATTATTAAAACACTTGTGATCTCTTTTTCTGCTCTTACGATATTATTAGCCGGTTTCTCCGGCTATTTTATTTACAATTCGTTAAAAGATGTTCCCTCCATCAGCTTCAAAGCCCTCGAAAATAAGCCGCGTTCGCTCATCTATGATGAAAGTGGCAATGTGGTTGAAGTCTTTGGAGAAACGAAAGAGGAATATGTTTCCTTTGAGGACATTCCGCCCATTTTGATAAATGCCCTGCTAAGCATCGAAGACATTAATTTTTATCACCATCATGGGGTGGATATCAGTCGAACCTTCAAGGCCTTTTTACACAATATGGTCTCATCTTCAACTCAAGGTGGATCGACTATTACGCAGCAATTGATAAAAAATACCATTTTGAGTAGTGAACAAACCTATCGTCGTAAAATCCAGGAAGCATATTTATCCTTAAAGATCGAGCAAGAATTGACAAAAAATGAAATTTTAACCTTATATTTCAATTATGTTTATTTTGAGCAATCCATTCCGGGTGTCCGTTATGCATCCAAGCGATATTTCGGCAAAGATGTCTCCTTAATTACCCTACCCGAGGCCGCTATCTTAGCAGGAGTAGTTAAATCCGCCAGCTACTATAACCCCTTCAAATATCCGGAAAGAATTAACAGCCGTAAAAATCTTGTTCTTGATAAAATGCTAGAATATGGATTTATTACTCCAAATGAGCATCAGGCGGCTCAGCATGTTCATGTTCAGGATTTAGTGATTGCCCCGGGCGAGAATTATAATGAACCCACCTATCGTTTTCAAAGCTATTTAGACATTGTCTATTTAGAATTGGCTAAATTCACCGGATTAGATCCTTATAATGTTCCTCTTGAAATACACACCTATCTAGACTCTTCCCTCCAAACTCATTTAGATCTAATACAAGATGGCAAAATCATTGCCTTCAGTGATGATGATCAACAAATCGGTGCTAGCGTGGTCCGGAATTCCGATGGGGCTCTCGTCGGTGTTATTGGGGGAAGAGATTATCGCGGCTCTCGCATTTTTAACCGCGCCTATTCTCTTAAAAGGCAACCGGCTTCAACTATTAAACCGGTTTTCGGCTACCTATTAGCGGCAGAATATCTTCATTATAATGAGGCCACCAGTGTTTTGGACGCTCCTTATACTTATCCTCATACGAATATTACCGTCCAAAATGCCGATCATTCTTATAGCGGATATATGCCGTTAGTGGATGCTCTCGGTTATTCCAAAAACACCGCCGCCCTTTATACTCTTGAAAAAGTCATCAATCAAATCGGATGGCAAAAAGCCGAAGCTTATTTAAACGATATCGGTTTGATGGATGAAGGTGTTTTTTCATATCCGTATGGTATCGGCGGGATGACTTATGGCGTATCCCCCACCGCTCTTGCCGGGGCATATTCGATGCTTATGAGAAAGGGCTGCTATATTGAGCCCTCGACGATCGATTATGTACGAAATCTCGAAACCGGAGAAATCATCTATCAAAGATCATTGAGTGGCAAGCAGATAGTCTCCGAGAATAGCGCCTTTCAAATCGCTTCAACGTTAATTGATGTGGTTAATAAAGACTACTATCATATCGGCGTAGTACGCGTTAAAAATGTAGCTATTGGCGCCAAAACCGGCACCAATGGCTATGATAAAAAGGCCGCAGCCAGCTTAAACTATCCCTCAACCGCTGATAAAGATTCATGGCTGGCGGGTTTTTCTAATGATTATTCGATGGCGGTTTGGAGTGGCTTTGATACCGCTCAAAAGGGCGATAATCATTATTTTGCGAAGAGCGATAATCGTCGCCAAATCCCGAAGAAAATATTTCAAAATGTCATGGAAACCATCTCTTTAAAAAATCAAAACATCAGTGTTCCGCCTTCTTTAAGACAAGTTACAGTGGTGAAAGGCTGCCAAGGATATTATCTTCCCAATAGGTTTATTCCCGCATATTATACGGTTTCGGGATATTTTTATCCCGATGAAATACCTACTAATGTCCTACCCGATCCATCCTTCCCATTTATCAATAATGCGATTGCTTTTATACTTGGCGATGAATTGCAAATCGAATGGGAATGTAAGGATCTCAATGAGGAAATTTTCGATTACACAAAAATATTTGGCGAACGTGGCTTTTTAATCAAATATACGCTTGATGAGGAAGAATATGAGGTGTTTACCAAGGCACAAAAAATCACCCTTCCTTATGAAACCAACCTGCTATCTATTGAAATAATTCCCTGTTTTTTACAAAAAAAAGATGTCACAGGGACATCATATCATTTCTTTTTGTAGCGGCAGATATCCGATAATTGACATCGCATACATTGCGGATTAATCGCTTTACAGAAATAACGACCAAAATGTATCATTTGATGATGAAGCTTGATATAAAGTGCAGGTTCTAAAGCTTGGCGCAGCTTCTTTTCAATTTGACCTACATCGTCATCTTCATTGGCAAAGTATAGTCTTTTGGAAATACGGGCCACGTGCGTATCAACCGCTATTTCGGGAATTTGAAATAATTCAGCTCGCACGACATTCGCGGTTTTATTTCCAACACCCGGAAGTGACATCAGATCCTCCTTGGATGAAGGAACATGACCTTGAAATCTATTTATCAATCCAGAAGCGATACCCTTAACATTTCGCGCCTTTTGATGATACATTCCGATTGATTGAATACATTTTTCAATCTCTTCAATAGGCGCTTCCGCTAGCATTTCTAAAGAAGGAAATAAAGAAAACAATTTAGGGGTAACCGCATTGACACTTTTGTCGGTTGTTTGGGCACTGAGCATAACCGCAATCAATAATTCGTAATCCTTATGATAGATCAGCTCACAGCCAACATTCGGATAAAGCTCATTAAGAAAAGCGAGTATTCTTTCCTTATCGTTAGTCCTCATGACGATCAACCCATTTTTCGGAAACAATCGCAATCGTTTTTTCGATATCTTTATCCCACTGATCACTAATCGCCGAATAGCCTTCTTTTTTCATATCATCGCGCGTCGTCTTTTTTAATAAGATTTTATCGATCGCTCTGATTGAACGCTTATTATTATCTAGTGCCTCATGAAGAGCATCCAAAATCGTCTCATCAGAATAGCCGAAGCTAATCCACTCTCTGATTTTTTGGAATTCGGCGGGCGATAAAGTCCTCGCTAATTCCTTTTCAAAAATGCTATAAATGTTTTGAATCTGATCGTCCAATCCCCGATCCAAGCTTTCCTCGCGATGCTTCAGAAAATCGATTTCAAATTCACGATATAAGCGTGCCCAAAGCGGACGCAATGTCGTTTTCATTTCTTGCGAAGAGCTATCATACTCAATCAATTTTTTCGATAATAAATTAGTCAAAACCCGATCGATATCTTGAATGGAAAGGGTCATTTTAAGCGCTAAAAGCTCTTGCGTAATAAAACTATTCCCCTGTTTTAAAAGATGATCAATCATCAAGAGGACCGCCAGTTCATTCTCCGTAATGCCCAGCTTCTTATATTTTTCTAGAAGTAAATAGCGCATATCAATGCCACTATACAAATTGCTTTCCATACCATTCATCTCCCTTGTTATATTCTACCATAATTATGAAAATTGTAGTGCCATATACTATGAAAAATGGATATTGTATTTTTCCAATATTTCTTGCGTCTTCGTTTTCGAAATCCGTTCCATTTTCGTGATTTCCTCCTGCACCTTATGCGGATTGAGATGCGCCAATAAAGGAATAGAATCAATTAGCGCTTTCTCCGTATGCTCTTCAAGATTAAATCCCAGCGTTAAAGAAAAGCGCAGACATCGCAAAATCCGTAAAGGATCCTCGTGAAAGCGGATAGACGGATTGCCGATTGTCCTGATAAGGCCATGATTTAAATCATCCATTCCATGATAAAAATCATATATCCGGCCCTCACTATCAATGTATAACGCATTGATGGTAAAGTCGCGTCTTTTGGCGTCATCCATCATTGAAGTAGTAAAACTGATCTTCTGAGGATGGCGAAAATCTTCATAATTGCTTTCAAGCCGAAAAGAGACAATATCAATATGATATTCGTCTTCCTTTAAGCGTATCACACCATAATTTAAAAAGGATTTGTCCGCATTCGGCAAGATTTCGATAAGCGCCTCAGGAGAGGCGTCGGTTGCTAAATCCATATCCATAATCGGATGCTTTAAAAGATAATCGCGCGCGGTTCCCCCTACCATATATAGGTTAAAGCCCCGTTTACGAAATTGCTCCGCTAATGATAGGAATTTAGCATCAATCATTTTGTTATTCCTTTCTCTTTCGAATAATTCCAACACGTTTATCATGACTCAGTTGCTCGATGATTTGATAAACCCCTTCAGCATAAGCCTTTCTTGAAAGGCAATGATGAGTAATCGTGATTTCTTCATAGTCGTTTTGCAAATGAACCTCATGTTCATACACATATATTTTAACGCGATTTGATAAAATAGGAATCTTTTTATCTTTATTAAAGCTTCTTTGTAGCATTTTTGCGGTTCCACTCGGCTTATCCTTTTTCGACTCATGATGTGTTTCACTAATATCAATTTTGTCAAACAACGGATCCAACTCCTTCAAAAAAGAGCATATTATTTCCATGGAAGGTAAATAGTTTTCCAATAAATAAACCGGCAAATGACCATTTAAAGCCTTTTGATGCCATTGCTCAATTATCTCTTCATTGATTCCCGTAGTGCCGATAATCAAAGGAATATGATGTCGATAGGCAAAATCAAAAGCATATTCACTCCCTTTCGGTGATGAAAAATCCACTAAAGCATCGATATCATGACGATCTTCATACTTCCAAAGAGGTATTTCTTCATCAACGCCGATAATCTCATATCCTCTTTCTTTTCCTAAACGATAAATTTCATTTCCTGTTTTTCCGCTATATCCCTGTAAAATAATTTTCATATGCTTTCTCCTTATGATACAGGTTATGTTATGGCAAAGAAAAATAAGCATAAAAAAAGCTGACTTCCGTCAACTTTTTTATTTTTCATTAGTTAACTTTGTCTTTAAGAGCTTTAGCAGCCTTAAATCCAACGGCCTTTGTCGCCGCAATTTCGATGGTTTCGCCGGTCGCAGGATTAACGCCTTTACGAGCCGCGCGTTCTTTGACCGTGAAATTACCAAAGCCCGCCAATTTAACATCTTCACCTTTTGATAAAGCGCCCGCCATTGCTTCGAGCATGGCTTCTAAAGCATTAGTGGCATCTTTTTTTGTGAGATGAGCATCATTAGCAATCATATCAACTAACTCAACTTTATTCATTTTTTATCTCCTCCATGAATCTAATTTATTTTACATTATCATAATTTTTATATTAGTGCAAGCCTTCAATTGTCGCTCATCCAAATCGAAAATAAAAACAAAAAAGAGGATTTCTCCTCTTTTAGAAGACAAAGGCAATAAGATTTCCTTTACCTTTATTGGTAATGGTTTTCAGTAGCTGTTGCATTTTTTGCTTAACCGGTTCTGGCATGGTGGCCAGTTTGGAGCTCACTCCCGCTTTTAGAATCTCTCCGAATTTTTGGCCAAACATTTCACAATCCAAGACGGCTAATGGTGTATCATCATAGGCCTTGGAAAGATAATCAACAAAGTAATCGCTCTGCATTTTAGAACCAAGAACCGGTTCAAATGACGTTTCGAGATCAACTTTAATAATATGATATGTCGGAGCGGTCGCTTTGACCTTAATACCATAGCGATTGCCCGCTTTGACAGTCGCCGGTTTATCAATTGTCATTTGATCAAAGCTGATGTTCGTATAGCCATAGCCAGTGCTCTCCGCCATCTCCAAAGCCGAAGCAATTACGTTGTATTTTCGCTTTGCTTTCACAAATTCGGTCAAGACTGACATTAATTCGGCCTTATCGGTAATCTCGCATCCCACTATATCATGCAGCACCTTTTCATAAAGACCATCATCGATCTTTATTTCAACGGTGATGACCCCGTTACCGGTATTGACATTAGCGATATTGACCTCCAACAGATTCTCATTCTCTTGCAAAACCTTCGTAATTTTATCGACATCCCGCACAATATGCGCTTCCTTCATCGCAAGCTCAACTGAATCATTGATGCTGACCTTTAAAGGGTGCTCTTCTTCAAGAACAGCTACCCACTTCGGCAATGCTACATCAATGCTGGTGACAGGAAATTGATAAAGAGCTTCTTTAAGAATCAATAAAGCATCATTTTCATTCATCATCTCGGCATTTAAAGGAATCACCGGTACACCATATTTTTCATTGAGTTCATTGGCAAGGGCCAAGGTCTTTTCATCTTGAGGGATAGTTGAGTTAAGCACAACGACGAATGGTCGATCCATTTCCTTCATTTCTTTAATGATATCTTCTTCCGCTCGTAGATAATCTTCACGTCTAAATTCCGTGACTGTACCATCGCTCAAAACAACAATTCCTAAAGTCGAATGCTCTTTAATTACTTTTTCGGTTCCGATTTTGGCCGCGTCATCAAAGGGGATAGTTTCGCTGAACCATGGCGTTTTGACCATTCTCATATGGCCATCCTCCATATACCCCGATGCGGCCTCAATAACAAAACCAACGCAATCGATCATGCGCACGCGCACACTGAGAGCATCATCTATTTTTAAAGAAACACCATTAGCCGGTACAAATTTAGGCTCAACGGTCATAATCGTTTTGCCGTTTCCTGATTGCGGTAATTCATCGCGAGCGCGATTTCTCTCTTCTTCCGGAATATATGGAAGGACGGCCACTTCCATAAATCGCTTAATAAATGTGGATTTTCCAACTCTAACTGGGCCCACAACCCCTAAATAGACATCGCCATTATTTCTTTCACCGATATCCTTAAAAATGGTGAATGCATCCATTCTGATTCCTCCCTGCGGCCATAGGCCTTTTCATAAATTATGTATGATGGGAAGAAGAAGTTTAGAACAAAAAAGTACATTAGCGTTTTCACTAATGTACTCATTTGCATTTTTTAAAGCATTTTTCCAAGATCCTTCGGAACTTTATCTTTCTTCACCGCACTAATAATTTTTTCGGTTTTTTCCTCCGTGACTTCTCTTCCGGCCATTTGCGCAACCCTTTGAATCAAACTCCGCAAATTATCCTCATCACTTAAATCTTGACCCGAAACCGAACGAGCTAAGCTTAAAATATCTTCTTTTTTTACATGAGCTCGTTTTTCAACCTTATCAAATATTGAATCACTCATTTTATCACCCACTAAAGTATATGCACCTTTGGGCATTTGGTTATTATTTACGTTCTCTTAAAACAAATTTGATCGGACTACCTTCTAATTCAAAAGCCCCACGTATCCGATTCTCCAAGTACCTTTCATAGGAAAAATGCATATAATGCGGATCATTGACAAATAAAACAAAGGTCGGCGGGCATTCCCCTACTTGATTGGCAAAAAGAATCTTCAGACGCCCACCATTAAAATGAGGGGGCGGATTCATAATTTGGGCATCTTGAATTATTTCATTTAAAACGGATGTTGAAATATGACTATGATAAGAATCATAAGCGACATCGATCGCCTGAAATATCTGATTGATCCGTGTCCTATTCAAGGCGGAAACAAAAATCACGGGAACGTAATCCATAAATTTGAAGTGCTCACGAATTTTTTTGGTAAACTCCGCCATCGTTCGATGGTCTTTTTCAACCGCATCCCATTTATTAACAACAATAATCATCGCTTTTTTGGCTTCGATAGCGTATCCGGCAACATGCTTATCTTGTTCGCGAATGCCCTCTTGAGCATCAATAACCAGTAAGACGATATCGCTACGATCGATGGCTGATAAAGCCCGTAATGCCGCATATTTATCAACAGCCTCGTAGATGCGCCCTCTTTTTTTAAGTCCGGCCGTATCGATAACCACGTATTCACGACCTTCTCTTTTAAAGGCGGTATCGATCGCATCGCGGGTCGTTCCTTCAATTGGCGAAGCGATAACGCGTGATTGATTCAAAATAGCGTTGACTAGGCTGGATTTTCCCACATTGGGTCGTCCAATTAACGAAAAACAAATCTGACCTTCGTATTCTTTTATTTCCTTTTCCGGCAAAAGATGGACAATCTGATCCAAAATATCCCCGATCCCGATACCATGTGCACCCGAGACAGCGATCGGATCGCCGATTCCTAATCCGTAGAATTCATTTATATCACCAAGATGAAAGCCATCATCGATTTTATTGACCGCTAAAATAATTGTCTTATTGGCCTTATAGAGCATTTTAGCGACCATCCGATCATCCTTGGAAATACCGACCTTCCCATCCACAACAAAAATAATGATATCCGCTTCTTCAATAGCTATTTCAACTTGAGCCCTGATTTGTTCTTGGAAAGGGCGATTTTCAATTTCGACCCCTCCTGTATCAATCAGACGGAAATCCTTACCAAGCCACGATGCCTTGGCGTATATGCGATCACGGGTCACTCCCGGCTGGTCATCAATAATTGATTTTCTTTCTCCGGCTATCCGATTAAATATAGTTGATTTTCCGACGTTAGGAGCCCCAACTATAGCTACCGTTCCAAAATTCATTGCTTTTCACCGGTTCTTTCTAAAATAATCCTGATTACTTGATCGCTCACCTCTTCAATACTCATCATAGAGGTATCTAATAAAATCGAATCCTCCGCGGGCTTTAAAGGAGCGAAAGCGCGATGAGAATCGATCTCATCACGACGAATTAAATCATTTTCCACTTGCTCTAATTCACAAGCAATCCCCTTTTGCATATTTTCGATATAACGACGTTTCGCGCGTTCCTTCACCGAAGCCACCTGGAAAATCTTGACATCAGCATGAGGAAGAACATACGTTCCAATATCACGGCCATCCATGACGACAGAGGCTTTCTCCGCCATTTTTCTTTGCTGATCAACTAGGGCTAAACGAACATCTTTATATGAAGCGATATAAGAAACATTCTGCGTTACCTCGAGGGAACGGATTTCTTTTGTCACATCCACATGATTGCAAAGAACGGTGCCGTCGGCCTTCAATTCAATATTAATATCTCCAATCAAAGCGCACACCGCTTTTTCATCCTGACAATCTAAGCCTTTTTGTAAAGCGTACCAGGTTACACATCGATACATCGCCCCTGTATCAATATAAACATAGCCTAATTTCTTCGCGACAATTTTAGCAATGGTTGATTTTCCCGCGGCTGCCGGTCCATCAATCGCGATCGCAATATTCTTCATAATTCTTCCTCCCATTATCAATCAGTTAAGAATGGCCATAATGATTCCCAAAATAGCAAATATAAAAATAAGAGTGATCAATGAATAAACAAATATCCGTGATCGAGTCCAATCCTTTTTCTTTATAGAAACTAATTTTTCATCGTTGGATTGAAAAGATAATTCACTTTTGAGAGAATGAGGTGTCTCTTTTTTGAGATGCTTGCCCTTTGATTGTGAAATCGGCAAATCACCATCATCCATCAATTGAATATTGGAGCGATACTTTTGAAATCGTTCTTTTCGCGTTTTCACGAGTAATCACTCTCCTTCAACTATCCTTAATTATTCTAATAAAATTATTTTACTTTGGCTAGACCTCTTTTAAATTTAAAACGCTTTCTTTGTTATAAGTAATATTATAAAGCGAAGACCAAAGCTTTCATGATTATCTCTATTGGTCAAAATCCTCATAATATTCCATCTTTGACTTTTCACGATGAAGTAATGGGCATGTCGTGATTGCTTTTTAATTAGAAACCTTTTATAATAAAATTTGTCTAAAAGGAGGATATGAAGATGGCTAAAAAAGTTACCGTTGATCAAAGCCTTTGCATCGGCTGTGGTCTTTGCAACTCTATTGTTCCCGACGTTTTTGAAATTGGTGATGATGGTCTTGCCAAAGCTGTTGTTGACACCACAGATAGCGCGGATGTCGATGATGCTGCCGCTAGTTGCCCAGTGGCCGCCATTACTGTCGAATAAAAAATACTCGGTTATGAAGCCGAGTTTTTTTATGCCTTTTTCAGCGAAGGACTGATATTCTTATAAATAACAAAGGTCACCAAAATTACAATAAAATCCTTTAATACATTAAAAGGAACGATTCCCCAAAGTGTGAGCGATAAATGAATATCTTTGATACGCGGATTGATCGCCTGTACCGAGCTTAAAAGCGTTTCGGCGGTCAAGCCCTTATACAAAAAGAGATAAAAATCAATCATCACGCAGCATGTTAACACTCCACTGACTACTACCTGAGTGATAAAGCCGAATAAGAAGCCGAGACACGCTCCTTTCAGGGTGCGCTGCTTTTGATAATAAATAGTCGCCGGCATGACAAAGGCTAAAGAGTAAATGAGATCCGCTAATTCACCTACGCAAACGGTCGAGGTCATCGGAAGCTTAATAATCGTTCGAATCAGCAAGACCCAAAAGCCGGTCCATGGGCCATAGGCAAATGAGGCAATAAAGGCGGGAATTTCATCAAAGTGGAACTCCAAAAAGGAAGGGAAAACCGATGGTATCTTAAATTGAAAAATAGGTACGCAATATAAGATCGCGGTCAAAGCACCGAAGATGCCTATCCGCGCAATCATCCTATTATTCCATTTTTTCTTTTTTTGTGTTGTCTCTGTTTCCATTATCCGTTACTCCTTAAAATAAAAAAATCCTGTCTCCAGGAATGTAAACAAAAGAAAAGACTTCTTTCATCCAGACTTTACTGTCGCCACTAGAATTACACTAGTTCAGCCCATCGGCTCGCGGGGTCTACCGCCGGTAAGGAATTACACCTCGTCCTGAAGTACTTTTATTATAATCCTTTTTTTTCAATAGACAAGCGCTTTAATCGAACAATGATAAAACACCATCTGACTATCTTAGAAAAATAAGGGCCAAAAGAACAGCGACTATCATACCGACAGCATCGGCAATTAATCCCGATTTTAAAGCATGGCGCCACTTCGTAATTCCCACAGTCGAAAAATATAAGGCCAGCACATAGAGCGTCGTATCCGTACTTCCTTGAATCGTCGAAACGATTCGGCAGGATAAGGAATCCGGTCCTTCAACGCAAACATTTTGCAAGACGGCTAAGGAAGCCGAACCCGAGATTGGACGAAAAATGAACATAGGAACGATATCGCTTACCATCTTAACATCCTTAAAGGTGCCGCTTAAAACCATCGATAAATCATCTAAAATTCCACAACTATCAAGAAGCGTCACGGCCAATAGCATTGCAATGACGCTTGGAAATACCTCCTTAAAAAGCTGAAGTCCCTCCTTACTGCCATTAATGAATGCCGAATAGGCATTTTTCTTTTTAATAATGGCGCTCACGATCGCCAACACAATCAAAAGAGGTACGAAGAAATATGTCAATTTGAGCATTTTTTCTTCCTTCTTTGTCGAAAGATTTTATCGGAAATAAGACCCACAACACAGGCAATTAAGGTGGAAATAATCGCTAAAAAAACAAAATCAGCCGGATTTGATGAACCGGCAGCTTGCCGAATAGCCAAAACACTTGTGGGAATCAAGGTGACACCTCCCGTGTTCAGCACCAAAAAAGTAATCATTTCATCGCTTGCGACATCATCAGCTTCGGTGGAAATCATTTTAAGACGCTTCATCGCCTTTAAGCCACTGGGTGTGGCAGCAAAGCCTAGTCCAAACATATTAGCAGCGATATTAGATGAAATATACTTTTTAGCCTCTTCATCCTTTAGATTAGGCATAATGAGACGTAATAGCGGATCGAGGGCTTTGGCAACCCAGCCAATAACTCCGGTTTCTAGCATAATATTCATTATTCCCGTCCAAAAGCAGGCTGACATTACAAGCGTGACGCATAATTGGAAGCCCTTCATCGGCAATTCTAAAATAGCGCTTGAAATGACTTCGACGCGTTTCGTTATTAAGCCATAGGCTAGTGAAAGAATGATAATACCTATCCAAATTCGATTCATGATTCGCTTCCTCCTAGATCCGTAAATACTGATTGAGCGCTACCGGGCCATACTCCTCTATCGTTCCATCCTGATAGCAGATGCGAAAGGAAAGAATTAAGCGCTCCGGATCAAGCGCATAGACGATCAACAAGTGATGAGCCTTTTTTAACGGAATCATCACCCCAAAGGCTTCATTAGCGAAAAACCGATAGCCGTCGACATCATTGACCCCCTTTTCAATTAAAGAGAGAAAAGCATAATTGGCAAAGTAGTTCTCAAATAATGAGCGATGAAAGGCAAAATCAGAGCCACAATCCAAAGTAACAACGATCAATTCTAAGCCATCCTTTCGGGCAACACTCACTAACGTCCGTTTCGCTTTGGAGGTGAAGCCGGTCTTGCCCGCGATAGCGTAATCATAGTTATGAATCAATTTATGCTTATTGCTCCATGTACCAATATTGGGGCAATGATAATATTTCGTTTTATCAATTGCTCGAAATAATTCATTATTCATGCAATATCGCATTAAAAGTGCCATATCGTATGAGCATGACATGTTTCCTTCACAATCGATATCCAAGCCGTGAGGGTTATTAAAAATGGTATTGTGCATGCCAATTAAATGCGCCTTATCGTTCATTTTATTGACAAAATTACTTACTTCCCCATTTCCAATATATTTGGCAATCGCCATCGCAGCGTCATTGCCACTTCTAAGCAATAATCCGTAAACTAAATCGATAATGCGAATATGGGTTCCCTTATCAAGATATAAGGCACTTCCGACGACATTATCGATTTCATCTCCGATTACTGTTTCATGATAGAGACGTTCATCTTCAATAGCGATTATCGCTGTCATAATTTTCGAAATAGAAGCGACACTTCGTGTTAAATATATATCCTTTCCTTCCAAGACCTCGCCACGGGTTTGCTCAATAACAATATATGATCGCGCGCTTCCCGCTGATGAAGCATAATACGGAGAACGCAAATTAGAAAATGTGAATAAGAAAAAAAGCAAGCTAATAATTCTCATAATAAACACCTCATAAAAATTAAATGTTTAATATGGGAAAAAAAGAACAAATCGACATCTTAATATATATCAAAACCAGCTTCAGAATACTAAGCGATTCTTGCTCACTTCGATTAATTTATAATTCGTTATGTTATATTTCCACTTTTAAATAAAAATAAATAGGTGCAATGCTTTTTATCATCGAGAAATTAAAGCATTAATCACCTATTTTCATTCACTTCGTTATTTTCTTGTATTTCGCGATCGATGAGCTCTTTGGCTAACGATAAATACGCTAAACTACCGGCCGATTTAGGCTTATATATTGTGATTGGTATACCCCGTGAAGCAGCCTCTGGCAAGTATATACTACGAGGTATAACGGTCTGTAAAGTTTTTTCTTTAAATAAGCCACGAACCTCGGAGGAAACTTCAATCGACATTTTATTACGAGCATCAAATCGCGTAAAAACAAAGCCTTCGATACCAAGATTAGGGTTCAAGGAAACCTGAACTTTCCGGATGGCTCCCAGCATCTGCGTGATGGATTCCATAGCGAAGTATTCACATTGAACGGGAATTAAAACACTATCGCTAGAGACCAGTGCGTTCGTATTTAAAATTCCAAAGGTCGGAGGACAATCTATTAAAATGTAATCATATTCCTTTTTTAAAGTGCATAAAGCCTCTTTTAAAAGCAAAGAGGATTGAGAATCGCTCGTATTAATAAAGCTATCGATAGAGGCTAATTTCAAATTAGCCGGTACAATATCCAAATTCTTCATCACCGTTTTTTTAATAATCCGGTTAATATCATTTTTGCGACTTAAAACATCAAAAATAGTCCGGGGCAATAGCGCAATATCAAGACCTACCCCACGCGAAGCATTACCCTGAGGATCAAGATCGACTAAAAGCACCCTTTTTCCTAAGGAAACAAAGGATGATGCCAGACTAATAGCGGTCGTTGTTTTCGCAACGCCTCCTTTTTGATTAGCAATCGTAATGACTTTAGCCATGATTAAACTCCTTGTAAAAATGCTTACTATCAAACTATAAAGGTTTCTTTTTTATTTGTCCATAAGAACGAGGATATTTTAAAGAATTCTCCGCTGTTTTCTTATAGAAGAGATTGATTCGTTGATCGCCATTTTCCAAATGCCACTCCTGCATGTGGATAAGAGAGACCCTGAGTTCTTGCTTTGCCTTCTGAGACTCTTGATCCTCTATTACACCCTTTGCGCCCTTTAAAGCCACAAAGGTCCCATCGATCTTCAAAAATGGAATGGTCAATTCCAAAAGGATTGGTAAACTCGCAACCGCGCGTGCCGTCACAACATCGTAATAGCTTCGCACTTTCTGAGCATAATCCTCGGCTCGTTCATTAACCACGACGATATTTTTTAAGTTTAATTGCTTGATAACTTCCACAAGAAATGTTACTCGCTTGGTTGTCGGCTCTAATAAGGTGACAAATAGTGATGGAAAAGCGATCTTCAAAGGAAGACCGGGAAATCCCGCTCCGGATCCGACATCCAAGAGCGATTGATCGTCATAATGAAAATATTCCGCGGATTTTAAGGAATCATAAAAATGCTTTTCGATGACCTCTTCCTCGTTATCAATTGCCGTTAAATTCATCCTTTGATTCCATTCCCGTAAAAGAGAAAAGTACCGATGAAATTGCGCAATCTGCTCTTTGGTTAAATGAATTCCCATTTCTTCCAAGCGTGACTTAAAGCTTTCCCAATTCATTGTTCTTTCTCCTTTTAATCATCATTAAGAGAATCGAAATATCCGCCGGATTAACGCCACTGATCCGACTAGCTTGTCCGATATTGGCCGGTCGAATCATATCGAGCTTTTGCCGAGCCTCTAATGCTAGACCATCCATATGCAAATAATCAAAATCATCCGGCAAGGCCAACTCTTCCCATTTTTGCAATTCTAAAGCCGTCTTTTGCTGCTTTTCGATATATCCCTCATATTTAATCATAATTTCCAATTGATGGATGCCTTCAAGATCGAGATCGATCGTTTCCAATTCCGGGATAAAAGGCTGTATTCCCTGATATGTAACAAGCGGTCTCCGTAGTAATTCTAAGGCCTGAATACCGCCTTTTAAAGGCTCATATCCCAAGGATACCAAATAAGAAGAGATCGCACTATTCGATCCTAAATAGGTTTTTTCTAGGATGGCTCTTATTTGTTGGAGCGCCTCTTTCTTTTGAAGAAATCGATCATAGCGTTCTTGAGAAATAAGTCCCAAACGATAGCCATATTCGCTTAAACGTAAATCAGCATTATCATGTCGGAGCAACAAACGATATTCCGCACGGGATGATAAAAGACGATATGGTTCCTTCGTTCCTTTGGTAACCAAATCATCGATCATAACGCCGATATATGCCTCATCTCTTCTTAAAACAAATGGTTTCTGATCACGTATTCGCAAAACGGCGTTGATACCGGCCATCAATCCTAAACCGGCGGCTTCTTCATATCCTGATGTGCCAACAATTTGACCAGCTCCATAAAGACCCGGCCATTTTTTCACCATTAAAGTATTATCAAATTGAAGCGGCTTAATCGCATCATATTCGATTGCATAAGCATATTTCAGAATTTTACAATTTTCTAGCCCTGGTAATGAGCGAATCATTTGCTCTTGAACATACTCCGGCATTGAAGTTGAAAAGCCTTGGAGATATGTGGAATTCATCATTAAGGACTCCGGCTCTAAAAATAATTGATGACGCGGTTTATCGCTAAAACGAACAATTTTATCTTCAATGCTTGGGCAGTAGCGTGGTCCTACACCATGAACTACTCCGCCATACATCGCCGATTCCTTTAAATGATCACGAATAATTTGATGCGTTTCAGGGGTTGTATAAATTAAATAACATAGCACTTGCTCAGAAAGCGGTTTATAAGTCGTCGTCGTATAAGAAAACGCCAAAGGACCATCGAATCCATATTGCGGAGTCATTTGCGAAAAATCGATCGTATCCGTCTGAATACGAGGTGGGGTACCTGTTTTTAAACGAAAAAGCTCAATGCCTAATTCTTTGGCCAAAAAGGGGCTTAATCCTAAAGAAGGCTTTTCACCATCAGGACCCGCTTTTTTGACATTATGGCCAATTAGAATTTCTGATTCCATATAAGTTCCGGTTGTTAAAATAACCGCTTGCGCGTAGATTTCTTCGCCATTTTCTAAGCGTACACCAAAAACATGATGGTCATCATGCAAAAGACCGACCACCATCGCCTCTTTCACCGTCAAATGCGGACAGGACAAGGCTAAACTTTGCATATATCTAGGATAAGTTATTTTATCCGCTTGTGCTCTTAAACATTGAACGCCCGGTCCTTTGCCGGTGTTGAGCATCTTCATTTGCAAATACTCATGATCGGCTGCGATTCCCATCATGCCGCCCAAAGCATCAATCTCCCGCACCACAACTCCCTTAGCGGATCCTCCGATTGATGGATTACAGGGCATATTGGCCATCATTTTAATATTAAGCGATATCAAAAGTGTCTCGGCTCCCATATGGGCAGATGCCATCGAAGCTTCCATTCCCGCGTGACCACCGCCTACGACAATTACTTCAAAGGATGACATTTTAGCCCACGCTACCTTCCATATCCATTTTGATGAGCTGATTCAATTCTACGGCATATTCCATCGGCAATTCGCGTGAAAAAGGCTCGATGAATCCCATAATAATCATTTGTGTCGCATCGCGCTCGCTAATGCCTCTGGACATTAAATAAAATAATTGTTCATCAGAGATTTTCGAAACAGTGGCTTCATGTTCAATATATGAATCGTCATTTTGCATGACGTTACTGGGAATCGTATCACTACGCGATAAATCATCCAAAATCAAAGTATCACATTCCACATGGCTACGGCATCCAGTCGCTAACGGACCATGCAAAACCTTTCCACGATAATTGGCTACTCCCCCATTACGAACTATGGATTTTGAAATAATGGTTGAAGAGGTTTCCGGAGCCAGATGAATCATCCGTGCACCGGCATCCTGATATTGACCTTGTCCGGCTACAGCCACGGAAATACAAGTTCCGCGCGCGCCACGTCCCTTCAATATGCAGGCAGGATACTTCATATTCACTTGAGAACCGATATTACCATCGATCCATTCCATTTGAGCATTCTCATAGCAAACCGCCCTTTTAGTGACTAAATTAACGATATTATTTGACCAATTCTGTACCGTTGAATAGCGACATTTACCGCCTGCCAAGACGATAATTTCGACCACAGCGGCATGTAACGATTCCTTGGAATAGGTTGGCGCCGTACACCCTTCCACATAATGGACATCAGCGCCTTCATCCACGATAATCAATGTTCTCTCAAATTGTCCGCTTTTTTCATTGTTAATGCGGAAATAAGATTGTAAAGGCTTTTCCAAATGAACACCCTTAGGAACATAGATAAAGGAGCCCCCCGACCAGACCGCTCCATTTAAAGCCGCAAATTTATTATCACGATAATCGACAACACTATTAAAATACTTCCGAAAAAGATCCGGACATGCTTTTAAAGCGGAATCCGTATCCAAAAAAATGACGCCCTTGTCTTGTACCTCTTTGAGCATATTATGATACACAACTTCGCTTTCATATTGTGTCGAAACACCCGCTAAATACTTTTGCTCAGCTTCAGGGATACCAAGCTTTTCAAATGTTCTTTTGATAGTTTCCGGAACATCCTGCCAATCGCTTTCCACTTTTTCCGTAGGACGAATAAAATAAGTATAGGAATCAAAATCCAAAAAAGAGAGATCCGGACCAAATTCCGGCATCGGCATTTTGATAAAAGCCTGAAAAGCTTTTAGACGAAATTCAAGCATCCATTCGGGCTCTTTTTTATATCGTGAAATAGTCCTTATAATATCTTCATTTAATCCTTTATCGGTCTTTAAAATAGATACGTCATCATTTTTGAAACCATATTTATAATCTTCAGAAGGAAGATCCTTATCGATTTTTTTGTCCATTACTCTTCCTCCTTCAATAATGTGTCCAAGCCATTCCAACCTATGGTCGCACATTTTATACGTGAAGCTTGTTTAGAAGTATTCATAAAAACAATCGCCTCATCAAGCACTTCATCATCAAATTCTTCTTCATGAATCATATGTTGATATTGAGCGATGATATATTTTGCTTCCTCAACGCTCTTTCCCATGACAAGATCCGTCATAATCGAAGTGGAAGCGGTCGCGATGGTACAAGCGATACCATCAAAGCAAACATCCTCAATCACATCATTCTTGACCAATAAATAGATATAAATATCATCGATACATGAGGCCGAATCCATATGGATTTTTTGATATTCGTTTTCATTTTGTGGCACTCTTTTATTATGAGGATGCTCATAATGATCCATAATGATTTGCCGCATCATTTGATTATTAATTGAAATAGGCATCTAAAAAGTCGCCTCCATTCTTACATGCTTCAATAAAAGCATCGATTTCTTCTTTGGTATTATAGAAATAAAAACTCGCCCGAACGGTCGCATAGCACTTTAAATAATCCATTAAGATCTTCGCGCAATGTTGTCCGCTTCGCACACATATTCCCTTGGAATTCAAATAAGTAGCCATATCCTGTGCAAAAACGCCTTGAAAATTAAATGTGATAATACCACTCTCCGCATTTTTATTGTAAATCGTAATATTATCGATTTCTGATAGCTTTTTGATGGCGTACCTTCGCAATTCTTTTTCATATTTTTCAATATTATCTAGGCCAATAGCGGATAAATAGCGAATCGCCTCCGCAAGGCCCAAGGCACCGGCAATATTCTGCGTACCAGCTTCAAATTTTTGTGGTGGCAATAATAGAGATACTTCACCGCACATATCGAAGCGGGCGTTCATGCCGCCTCCTGACATCAAAGGATCCATCTCTTTTAATAAAGAAAATTTGCCATATAGCACTCCAATTCCCGTTGGTCCACACATTTTGTGACCGGAGAAGGCCAAAAAATCACAATCCAAATCTTGAACATCGGTCTTTTTATGAGGGACACTTTGGGCACCATCAACCACGACTATTATTTGCTTTTCATGGGCCAATTGACAAATCGCTTTTATATCAACTTCAAAGCCTAAGACATTGGTCACCTGTGCGATCGAAATCACCTTGGTTTTCGGTGTAATCGCACGGCGGACATTTTCCAAGGTCAAGCGTCCTTCATCATCTAAAGGAATATAACCAATATGACAGCCGGTCAATTCCGACACTTTAAACCATGGTAGGACATTTGACGCATGTTCCGCTTGAGTTAAAAGAACCTCATCATCTTTCGATAAGAATTTAGCCCCATATCCATACGCCACCAAATTGATGGACATCGACGTTCCCGAAGTAAAAACTATCTCCTCTTGCTTAGCGTTAATAAAATCAGCCACTGTTTGACGGGCATTTTCATACATTGTATCCACTTGATGCGCTAAATCGTAATCGCCACGATGAGAATTAACGGAAAAATTACAATAATAATCTTCAATGGCCTTGATAACACAATCGGGTTTAAAAGTCGTAGATGCATTATCCAAGTATATAAGAGGGTGATTCTGCATCATTTTTTCCTGTCTTAACATAGGGAATTGAAGGCGAATATCATGAACATTCATCATTTCATCCTCCTTTCCATACAGGCGGAAATCTTTTGACTTTCGTGATCATCAAAATATTGTAAAATAGGCTTTAAGTATCCTAAAGTGATCAGTTGCTTAGCTTCCTCTTCCTTCAATCCGCGCGATGTTAAGTAAAACAAATGCTCATCATTTACTTTACCGACAGTAGCGGCATGCGAAGCCTCGACATCATTTTCATCGATTTTCAAAATCGGATTCGCAAAGGCTTGACATTGAGGATCAAAAACCATTATTCGCGCGTTCTGATGGGTTTTAGAGCGTATTGATCCCTTCAAGATGTGGCCAATACCCGAAAAAACCAATCGCGAATGATCTTCGCAAACACCATAGTTATTCATCTCGGCATATGTATCTTTGGCTAGATGCTTAAAGGAAACCACAAATTCTTTATGATCATTATCCGAGGCTAAGGTTGCTAAATGAAAATGCAATGTCGCCTCCGCCTCTTGAAGCTCAAACATGAAAGAAGACTTAAAATCGCCTGGGGCGAAATCCGCTAAAGCCACTGAAACATCACTATTTGCTGAAATTTGAAAATGGCGCAATGAAGAGAGCGCTGAATTTAATGAGGCGATAGAAATATCGACCTTGGCATCAGCGAAGACATGATAAACCGAATCTTTTTTTGGATGACCATATTCAAGAAGACGAATGTGATGAGCCTTAGGAAAAACCAATTCGTAGCTTTCCGCATTTTCATCAATCTTATCCCAATCGATCACATAAAGAATTTCAGTATCATCAAGAAAAACTTTACCATCGACAAATTCGACATTTTTTCTTTGTATCACATTACTTTCCACTTTTCAAAACTTCCTTTGTCGCACATGTGCCGATTGAAAATTCTTTCATGTCTTGCTCTTCTTTTTCAATTTTAATTCCCAGTTCATTACGAATCCATTCATAGCCCGTTTCATCAATCTTCTTGATAATCTCCGGTCCACCCTCCACTACAATACGGCCATTAACCATGACCGCCACACGGGTGGGGTGAATCAAATCATAAAGGCGCGCATAATGGGAAACGACCAAAAAGCTCATATTCGTTTCCTGTTTTAATTTTACAATAGCATCCGCCACCGTTTGCAAAGCATCGACATCGAGACCGGAGTCAATCTCATCAAGCATCGCAAAGCTCGGCTTTAGCAAAAGCATTTGCAATATTTCATTGCGCTTCTTTTCACCACCGGAAAATCCTTCATTCAATGAACGATTAGCCATATCCATGGGAATCTTCATTTGTAAAGAGGCTTTTTCCAAAGCACGATAAAATTGAAACAAGGAAATCGGTTTTTCTCTACGAACATTCATGGCCGCCTTTAAAAAATCGGCGTTTACGACGCCCGGTACTTCGCTAGGATACTGAAGCGCCAAAAAAAGACCAGCCTTTGATCTTTGATCAACGCTCATTTTTAAAACATCTTGACCATCTAAAGTGATGGATCCTTCGGTGACTTTATACTTTGGATGTCCCATAATGACCGATAGTAGCGTCGACTTTCCATGGCCATTCGGTCCAAGCAAGGCTAATGTTTCATTATCATGTAGGGTTAAATTAACACCCTTTAAAATTTCTTTATCTTCGACCGACACGTGAAGATTTTCAATAATCAATGTTGCCATCAATACTTCACTCCTTTGCTAATTCTTTGTTGTCCGGTATTATTTTACACTACTAATTCTATCTCTACAAATAAAACGATAATTTTGTTTTACTTTTTTTAAAAAGTAATAGTCAAACCATATCATAATTATCTTTGCAAATTTTGAAAAAATCATCATAAAAAATGCTATGATTTTTTCTTAGTTTTATGGTATCAGAATGCAAATTAACATTTCTTTGTATCGTTTTTCAAGTCATCTTCAAAGCAATTTTTCTCATCACTTTTCATAGATCTTATGCCGGTTGATAATGCCTGCTTATTTCTGACTTAAAAGCATCAAAAGCACATAAAAAAAGAGCAAAGTTTTTCTTTGCTCCCTCTCTTCACTTAGCAGCCGCAGCCAAACCAGCCACCGCAACCGATAATAACTAATAAAATGAACAATACCAAAATAATGGCAAAGTAGTTGTTTCCCATTTTTGTCACCTCCTTCTATGACTCAAGGCCTAAAATAATCCGCCACAGCCACAGCCGCAGCCAATGATGGCGATGAGAATAAAGAGAACAAGAATAAAGGCCCAACAACAGCCTCCATTCGATGTGTTTGTGTTCATAGCAAGTTCCTCCTATATTCACGTTATACTATGCGTCATGAAAATAATGGTCACGCCTTCCCCGTATTTATTTTGCCATGAGCCCAAATTCATAAACCAAACGGACATTTTGATGCACGATATAGAGAAAAATATAAATTTTTCTTGAAATAGTGTTCAATATTGGATAAAATGACTATGCTATATTTTTATATAAGGAGGAAAAGCTGTATATGAAAAAAAACCTACTTGCAATAGCTCTCGTAGCATGCTTTTCAACCGTCGCACTCTCTTCATGCGGCAATAAATGGTTGAAAAAGGAAAACGAAGTAGTGTTGACAATTGATGGTGAGAAATATACTACCGAAGAATTATTCAGTCAGTTCTCGACATCAAATGCCACAGGTGTAGCAGCTTACTATAACGCCATAAGCGAACTATTAATTCGTAATGCCACTCGTAGTTATGCTGAATCAACCGAATTAGAAAGAACGGTTTATAACCGAATCGAAAAAATCAAAGAAGAGGCTCGCGATAATGCTTCCACCAATGGAACAAAGTATAAAACCGAATTGGATGCATTATTGGAAAGTAATGGAGTGGAAGATCTCGATGAATTAAAAGAGAAAATCACTTTTGAAGAACTCCAAAGCCATCTCCAAGATGAGTACTATGATTTAAACACTAGTAACCTTTTGGGTGATTATTTGGATGAGATGCTTCCATATCATGTCCGTCACATTTTAGTCAATGTAAGCGCGGCCGCGGGTACTCTCTATAATGGAACCATTACCCAAAATGAAGCTATGAATCTTGCTTCCGTCATTCGTCGTATGGCGAATTTAAACAAGGATGGTACCGAAAAGGCGACTAAAGAGACCTTTGGTGAAGTTGCCTTCGATGCCTCTGAAGATTCCGGATCAGCGAGTTTATATGGTAACTTGGATGTCATGACCACCAAAACTTCCTTTGTTAATGAATTCAAATTAGGTATCTACGCCTATGAATCATTATTCGCTAAGAAGAATGCGGAAAATCGTGGCCAATTATTTACCGATGTTTCCACTGATACTCAATTAGGTATTTCTCTACAAACTAATACCTACGCCATTCCTGAAGAGAGTCAAACCGCTTGGTCATCTCGTCATGAAACCATTGATACTATTTCTCATTGGGATGGAAACGAGGAGGTCAGCGATTCAACCTATGAACGTCGGAAAGATGGTATTGGATATATTCCCTTCTCCATCACTCAAAAATTAGAAGATGTCGCTGATGTCACCGTCGATCCTGTCACTAACAAACAGGTGAATGATGGCGATGCCAACTATTATCCTCGTAACATTTATTTCAACTACTATTTCAATGATCATGGCATCAATGTCATTACCAATGATACCGCTGTTGGAAACTTCAAAATGGTCGAAGGATTCAGCGTCCCTGTATTATGTGCAGACGGCGATGTCAATAAGCCCATTCTAGTGACTAGAGCGGGTTCATCTTATCAAGGTGTCCATTTCATCATTGTCGAAAAATCCGCTATTGGATCCACTCATGATGAATTGTCAACCTATTATGACAAGAGAACACCATCACAATTAACCAAGGATGGCGATGCGGCTTTAATCGGTTCAACCTATGTCACGGCTATTAAATCAACCGATACTAAAACCTACACTGATCGTTCAACCGCGATTGAAAATGAAGTGAAAAACTTTGATTCAATGCTTGATGCTCGTATTTTTGAGTATTACTTAGGCATTTCGGTTGATGAAGAAGGTAAGCCTGTTACTCCGGTTGATAAAGATCAAAAACCTTTACCCGTCGTGAAAATTGCCGATGCCGATTTGCAAAAGCAATTGCTAGATTATATCGAGGTCAGTCGGGCTAGCAATAAGAGCAATTCCATTAATTCTAATATGGATGCATGGGATAGCTATATTAAATTGCTTGATTTGCAAGATTATTATAGCGATCGTCGTGTACCATTAGTTTGTGCTCAACGTTTCTTAGATGGCAAGATTAATGCCACCGAAGGAGGAAGCTGCTATGTTGAAAAATAATAAGATTAAATTGTTTAGTGCTGCTGTGATTCTATTAACATTAGCATCATGTGGAAGTATTACCGCCGATCCTACCAATAAAGATGATCAATTAGTCGATGTTGGTGATGGTACCGACCTTGACAATAACAATTACGGCGTTGTCTATGAAGGATTAATCGAAGACGGGGTTGTCAATTCTGTTGTCTTCAATGATGTAATGTATAAAATTGCCGACAAGCAATTAAAGGATTATTATACAGGTGAAAATGCCATCTTTGATGACAAGGAAGCCTTTGATGCCGAAGTCGATAAATTGGTTAATGAAAAATTATATGACTATATTTCTTCTACTTCATATCAAACCAATGATCGCTTTGATGAATCCAAATTAGTTATGGCTCTAACTCGTGAGCTTTATGAAATCACTCCAAGAAAAACCGCTTCTGGTGAAATTGCCGATTATAATATCGGTGAAGTCGTCTTTACACCAGAAACCAAGGCGCTAGCTTTGGAAGAAGGTCATCTTGGTGGTGGCGACGGTACAGAAGAGGGTGGCGTCGTTTTAGATACAGATATTCTTCATTATAATTATAAAGATTATAAGGATCGCGTTTTAAAACGTGAAGTCTATACGCAATTACTAACCGCCAAATACTTAGAAGATGAATCATATTCTTCACTTGGTCGTGCTTATTCCCGTAAAGTTAGCTTCATCGCTATTCAAAAGGACTCCGGACATCCGGATGCAGCCAAGAATGCGATCGATGCCTTCGTTAATGAATACATTACCAAGGGTACTAAAGATACTGTGGTCGATTTAAATAACTTGGCCAAGCTGTGGAAAGGCGTTGACTATTCCAATGAGGATGGTAAATTATCAGAGGAATTGGAAAATATCATTTCTCAATATGGCTTACGCACTTTAGCGGACAATATCGTTGATGAATTTAAGAAAGTGGTTGTTTGGGACGATGCCACGAACGATTATAAGCGTGATGAAGATGGTAATTCCATCGCTCTTCCTGCCGATGTCGTCGACACTGCTCTCGAATCAACATATACTGGTAGTTATACCTATTTACCGGAAATTGGTAAAGAGAAAAAGGATATTGAATTAGCCCAAAAGGAATTAGTGACCGAAGGCTGGTATATCAAAAATGGTGGTTTAACCGAACTTCCTGAGACTATCCGCAAACGTCTATTCGATTTAAGAACCGCTAATGATTTCCAAGCAATTAAGAATAATACCGGTGAAGAATTACGTGGTTATATTCGTAATATCAATGGTGTCAACTATCTTGTTCCTGCCCGTACTCAAACGGAAGAATCAGTAAGCGATATTATTATGTATGATCGTGATTCGGAAACATATTACATTGTCATCGTCGAAGACGCTCTTAACTCGGTATCTTTAAACCTTGCCAATGTGGAAAAGGTAGTTAAAGCCAATCATCCGAATGCTTCTGAAAGTGAACTTGAAGCGCTCGTCAAAGAAGAAACCATCTCTCGTCGTTTGAATGCTCATGAGGTTGCTAAAATGCTCGCGACCAAGACTTCCAACGTCAGTGAGGCTACAATCTTCTATCTAAAAGCCGCCAATATTGTCTTCCACGATGAAGATATCTATGAATATTTCAAAGATAATTATGGCGATATGTTTGAAGAAGATTAATCGGATTTCTTAAAATTCAAGAAGGATATGATGCAAAAATCATATCCTTTTTATTTACCTAAGGATCGCTCTCTCATGGATTAGGAAATTAAAAAGCGCTATCTTGAATATTTTGTTGTATTATAATATATAAGTATTGATGAAAGGAGTCATAACAATGAACGATTGCTTATTTTGTAAAATTATTAATGGTGAAATTCCCTGCTATAAAGTCTATGAGGATGAGGAGGTCATGGCCTTTTTAGATATTTCTCAAACTACCGTGGGCCATACATTAGTCATCCCTAAAAAGCATTATGATAGCTTTTTATCGACCCCTAAAGAATTAATGAATCATTGTATGAATGTCGCGCAAACGATTGGCCAAGTTCAAATTCATTCCTTACATGCTAAAGGTGTCAACATCCTCACTAATTGCTACAAAGAAGCTGGCCAAACAATCATGCATTTTCATATTCACGTTATCCCTCGATATTTTGAAGGTGATGGCTTCCGCTTGGAAATGAAGGAAAATGATGATTTATCAAATTTATCATTGCCGGCTATCGCTTCAAAAATAAAAAAAGATTTGTAATTAGTGTTATTCATCCTAAAAATAAAATATTGAAAACAAAAAAAGTGGTTTGCCCTTTGTATTAAAATCTCCAAAAGTTCAACCGAGATAAATCGGTAGAGCTCAAAAGGTTAAATACATTTGTTCAAACCACTTTTTATTTCATCAATTGATTGACCAAATTTATGCAGAAATATTTTTTTCTTCACTTTTAATCGTGATTCTTTCTACTTTTTGGTTTATAGAAGCATCTTTCTTCTAAAGGAAAGAGCTTAGGAGTAAATTCGCCTTCTTCAGTATTAGCGTAAGCTTTATCAAGAATGGTCATTTTGGCATCCATATCATCAATCATATGTAGAAGCAAAGCTTCCCGCGTTAATGGCAAAACCGGAGAACCAAACTCCTGTTTACCATGATGAGATAAAATCATATGTTCCAGCAAGATACGAGTTTCATCACTAATATGAAGCTCAAGAGCTTTTTCACGAATCATACTATGCATGATGGAAATATGACCGATTAAACGTCCTTCCTTTGTATAACGCGCGATAATCGGGCCCGAAAGCTCAACGGTTTTTCCAATATCATGCAGCAATACACCGGCTATTAAAAGATCGCGATCAACGCTCGTATAGTATGAGGCGATGATATCGGCTAATGCCGCCATGGATAAAGTATGATAAAGTAAGCCACTAGAATACTCATGGTGATTACGAACCGCGGCGGGATATATTACAAAGTCATTATAGGTTTCATTAATGATGCTTTCAACCAATAAATGTAATTCGGGATCCTCTAAAGAATTAATATATTGGCGTAATCTTCTTTCTAATTCGCTCTTCTCGACAGGAGCGCTCATCATATAGTTGGAGACATCTATTTCAGCATTAGGCAAAACTTGTCCGCTAATAACCTTCAACTGCAATCCCGTGCGATAATTTATAACATCCGCCGTTATTGAGACAACATTCCCTGAAACGAAGATCTCACGATCCGAATCAGTAGCGTCCCATTTTTTGCCTTCAATAGTGCCGGTTTTGTCTTGGAAAGTGATTGTTAAGTAAGGTAAATTATTATTCGTTACGCCTCGAGTAACATTGACAATTAAATATGCTTCGCATATATGCTCGTTTTCTTTTAATTCATTAATCCATTTCATGAGCTTCATCCTCCATTACCTGCTTGATTATATCATAAGAAAAGCCTTTACGCATTAAAGAAACGATAATTCTTTGATTTAACTCTTTTCCTTGGTATCGATTAAGATAGATCCGATAGT
This sequence comes from uncultured Coprobacillus sp., assembly GCA_964583155.1. Lineage (GTDB taxonomy): Bacteria > Bacillota_I > Bacilli_A > RFN20 > CAG-826 > CAG-826. The sequence goes on along the minus strand of CAZOUY010000004.1, from coordinate 13,615 downwards.
ACTTTTCCCATTCTTTTTGACATTTTGTCTTTTCATCCTCCGTATTATTTTCAAGATGACAAGATAAAAACCGCGTAATTAAGTCTAAATCATATCCCCGTCGACGATACTCATTATATAAATGATAGTAGCGTTTTTTCTCATTATCATGAGTCCATTTTCTTAAAAGAATCGGTAGTAATTGCTCCATTTTTTCTTCTTCATGGGTTTCATCAAAAGAAAAGGAATGAATAATGTTATCAGAACATCCATCCTTATGGAGAGATTGGATGATATATTCTTGACCATATAATTTAGCGTCGAGCTCCTCCACTAAATCATGAGCGTATCTTTCATCATCGATCAATCGCTGCTCTTTAATAATAGCCATAATTTGTTCAATATTCGCTTGCTTTATTTTCTTTTCTTGAAGCTTTTTTTGAAGAGTGAAGGAAGAATATTCATGACGAGATAATAATCGATAGGTTAAATCAAGATCCTTCGCCAGGCCATTAACGCGGTTTATTTCCGCCCACTCTTTTTTAGCGATCTTTTTACCTTCATAAAGATAAAAGTCGCTAAAAACACTCGGGAAAATGGTCAATTCTCCTTCTTTATTTTGAAACTCATAATGAATAATGATTTCTTTTTTATGAAAATCGATCTTCGTTATTAGATACTCCTCTTGTTCAGTCATTGGTTTTCCTCAGCATCATGCACTTCTTTTTTGTTCTTATTTTTGATAGGCTTTACCAAAAAACGAATGATAAAAAACATGATGGGCAATGGTAAAATGCAACCGAGTATATAAGAAATTTCATAAGGCCATTTTAGCCATCCCTCAAAAATTAATATTCCTAATTGCTGCAGGAAGAAATTAGGAATTGAACTCAATGGATAACGAATAAACCTTTTAAAAGACCATTTTGTCCGAAAAGCGATTAAGGTCTGCGTCGTATACGCTATTGGTAAACCGATAATAAAAGCGATTAAATATGGAAAATCAAATGATATTTCAATCGGTGAACTCATGATCACCCATTTAGGGTTCCATTTTAAAAGCATATCAAAAAGAAAATGACGAAATAAATAGGTCAATAAAACCCCAACTATCGTATTGATCGCACCCGCAAATAAAAAACGAATCGGTTCTTTTTCCCACCAGAAATGGATAAAACGCGATAAGCTTGATTGTTTCTTTTCTTCATTCTCTACTTTCATCTAAATCATCCTTTATTATTTTATTTTACACTTCCATAGTGAAAAAGAAAAGAGTTCAGACTCATTCTCTCTTTTTCGTTTATTGAAATGACTTTTTATTAATTATCTTTTATTTTTTTGTTTATTTTCAAAGTTTCTTGGAAATATTAAATATGTTTTAACATTTTCTTTTAGTTTTATTTATGATTTTTCAAAGTTTTCTTAATATAAAGAAAAGAAATATAAAAAGAGGTGATTTATGTGCGTATTCGTGAATTGCGACTTTCAAATAACTGGACTCTTTCTTATGTTGCTTCTTGTTTAAATGTCTCACTCCAAACTGTTTGCAATTGGGAATGTGGCAAAACACAACCTGATATTCAGAGTTTAATATCTTTAGCTGATCTTTATGATGTTTCAATAGATTATCTTGTCGGACGCGATAATTCTCATGCAAGTATTATTGAGCTTAAATCGCATATTGAGCATATGAATCCCGATACCTTAAGACAATTGGTTTATGAATATATCGATAAATTAAACAAGAACTAGCTTGAATGCTCTTTCCTGTTTAAAAGCTTATAGCGCTTCTCACGCGTTTCTTGAACGGCTAATGAAAAAGCGGGGATACTCTCTTTAATCACAACATTGGTTCCTATTATGGAATGGGCGCCAATGATGGTATCAGCCCCTAAAATCGTAGCGTAGGCATAAATCGTGACATCCTCTTCGATGGTAGGATGTCTTTTTTTATCTTTAAGATGCTGACTTTCCTCTAAAGATAACGCTCCTAAAGTGACGCCCTGATAAATACGAACATTGCTCTTAATTATGGTGGTCGCTCCAATCACGACTCCTGTGCCATGATCGATGAAAAATGGAGCGCCAATCTTCGCCCGATAATGGATATCAATGCCTGTTTTTTCATGAGCGAACTCACTAAATAAGCGAGCGCTGTAATAAGCTCCATATTCCCCTAAAAAATGCGCCACGCGATATATTAAAACAGCGAGGAATCCTGGATAAGCGTAAACAACTTCTTTTAAATCAATAGCGGCCGGATCAAAATCAAGATACGAAGCGGCATCCAATTGTAAATTCGTAGATAAATGATCAAGATACTCCAAAAATGGCGTCGCCACTTTTCGTTCATCCTTCAATAGGCACGCCAAAAGGCGTTTTTTAATAGCCTTTTTGGTAGTTTTCATCGGATATATTTTCGGAAAACAAAAGGCCTTTAGGTTCTCGATAAATAATATATAATTCTGATTTCTATTAACCAATTCTTTCATTTTTTTCTTTCCTTACTGCCAAAGTGGAGAGATATCTTTCGCCAAAATCGGGTAAGATAACGACAATCTGCTCATATTTGCCACTTTGCGCTGCTTTTAAGGCCGCTTTGTAAGCCGCACCGGAAGATATTCCGACAAAAAGTCCTTCTTCTTTAGCAAGCTCTTCAGCCCCTTCAAATGCTTCATCATTGTCAATCAATTCCATCTCATCAATATAGTCTTTTTCTAAAAGAGGCGGATAAAAATTGGCACCAATGCCTTGGATTTCATGTTTTCCCGCTTGCCCTTTACTGATCATCGGAGAGGTCTTGGGCTCCACGCCAATGACCGTCATCGAATGGTCTTCCTTCAATCTTTTAGACACGCCCATAATGGTGCCCCCGGTTCCTATTCCGGCTACCAAGGCCTCAACATTAGGCAAATCGCGTAATATTTCGGGACCGGTCGTTTCATAATGTGCTTGAACGCTTAATGGATTCGTAAATTGCGAAGGCACATAGACATGCGAATATTGTTCTTTTAATTCATCAAGACGCACAAAGCACCCCTTCATGCCATCCTTCGCCGGCGTTAATTCAACCTGTCCACCATAGGCCGCGATCAAAGAACGTCGCTCTTTCGAGACATTATCCGGCATAATCGCTATAAAGGGGATATTCATTATTCCGCATATTAATGATAAGGATATACCCATATTACCGGAGGTTGGTTCAATCACAATCGTATCTTTCGTAATCAAGTTTTGCGCAACCGCTTCCTGAATGATTAATTTAGCTGGGCGACTCTTAATGGAGCCACCAAGATTAAATCCTTCGACTTTAGCGTAAATATGACCCTTCAAATGGTACTTTTCTTCAATTCGTCGTAATTCTATTAAAGGGGTATTTCCGATGGTCGATAAAGCTGATGAATGAAACATAAAATCCTCCTTAATCTATAACTTATAATATGACTAGAATTGTAAATGGCCATTGGTCTTTTTGTCAATTAATGTGATAAAAAAGATGGTAAATAAAGGAAAAAGAAGATGCTTTTTTAGCGGCATATTATTATTGAGGTGAATCAATAATGAAAAAAACGAAGAAAAAACAAAAACGTTTACCCCTTGATGAGCACACCGATTTTTTAAGCGAACGGAAGCGAATGCTCAATGAAATGGCGGAGGAACATATTATTTTCGAAGAATCACAAACCGGCCCTCAAGAAGAGCCAACTCTTCAAGAAATACATTTAAATCTTGATGCCCTGCATCGCCATAATAACAAAGGGGAAAGATAAAGGGATGAAGCTAGAATAACTAGCTTCTTTTTTATTCTAACAAGCGGATTCTGATTGCCATAACTCCATATTGGCTAATCTTTTGTTCACTATAATATTGAAGCATATCCTTAGGATCCGGCTTTTCATTATATCGATATCCGATCTCCCGTGAGGAATAATGAGCATACAGTTCTTCAAAATCACGATAGGTTTTAATTTCCATAACCTCTACCTTCAAATCTTCTTGATAATCCGGACAATGAAAAATGATATGATCACCCTTTTGGAGACCTTTTCTTCTTTCATCAAATAAACGCATTTCCACTGTTTTCTGTCCGCTTTTAATCATTTGATATGGTTCACTGCATAGATTCATTTCATAGATCATTTAAACATCCTCCGATACAATGCTCGCCTTAATATTACCACAAAAAAGCGTATGTTGTTATACGCTTTTCTAATCTAAAATCCTATAATTCCTTTAATGAATCGATGTTACCTAGAGGCAATGTAAAGTCGATAACCGTTCCGATATACTCATCAAGCATCATGCCGATACTAATTTCGCCTTTGGTGAATTCATAAAAGTTATCTTCGGAAGTTGTAATGAAGCCCGCCTGTTCCAAGGTTATCGAAATGGTGAGCATCTCATCTTCATTAAAAACCTCTTCCGCGATAAAGCCAAAATAAACACAAGCATCCTCTAATGACTTATTACCATAAAATTCCATATATACATATTCTGTCGGTAAAAAGTATGGTACGCCATGCTCGACACCTAAAGTAGCTTGCAAAATATCTTCCACACTCACCATCATTTTATCCTCTTCATCATCTGAGAAGGAAAATTCAAAGGTCATCATTGGCGAATTCCATCCTGCATCACCGATCGGTAACTCCGTTACAAAACTATCCCAAACGGTTTCAGCGATAGTAGCGGTTCCGAAGTCTTGATACGATAATCGAAGCGTGGCCACCACAGCTTCGGAATTAATGAATAAATAGGATGGAAATTCGATTTTAACTAAATGCTTGTCAGCGACATAAATCCTAATAGGTCCCTCCGAAGGATAATAATCCTCGGAATGTTGATTCTCAAAATCAATAAAATTCAATACTGCCTTCATTGATGAAGAAGTCGTATATGTTTTTAGTCCATCACTGGTGTTTCCTTCATAAGTAAAAATATCTTTGGAAAAATTAAACGACGGTAGGCGATCATGAAAAGAAGAAAGTGGGGAACTTTTTCCATACAAATACTCGTTAACAGTGCTAAAAGTATAGAGTTGATTGTCGACGGTGTGATAACCGGAAAATGAGGTATTGCTGCCATCATATTCTTCTTTTAAAACATCGGTTTCGGTAATGATGGTCTTGCTTAATGGCAATTCCGTCTCACCGATAATCGCATCAATTTTAATCTGATAATTATGAAGCGTTTTCATCTCCGTTAACGCTGATTCTAGATCATCATTCGCGACCGATACCGGATAAGGAGAAATATCATCAATCACCGTAGTGCCGATGTCACTAAAGGTTATGGTTAAGCTACGACCATACATATATCCATCAATAACATCATCCGCTTCCGCCTCTTGAAAAACCACTTTAGTGATTTCCTTATTCTCGACAAACAATTCAACCTTTTCTAAATTAAAAGTTGAAACAGGTATGGCGGCATGTAAAATGTTCATAGCCTCGCCATTTAAATCACCCTTATAAGAATATGCGGTTTTGTTTTCGTTTAAAGCAAAGTCTGCGGCGTTAAGCTGAGAAAAATAATTGCTATAAACACTCTCATCCCATAAGAAAGCCTTTCCTTCGCCATCATATACTCGCTTCGTTTCAACTTCATTGAGAATATTTATTTCTTTATTAACAACATAGCCTTCGCTATCTTTTGATAGATTAGCGTATGAGGCAATAGTATCGCTTCCATAAATATACGCGGACATTTGATAGCGATCCGGCACAAATTTCGCGATAACGTCAAATCGCTGCCAACTATTTTTTTCTTCTGGCTTACCATTTTCATAATAATAAATATTATAATCACTATGATAAGTAATATTATTATCGGAAATACTATCCAATATCTCTTGTTTGAGTATTTTAGGCTGATTATTTCCACATGACATGAGTGGCCATAAAACACATAATCCTAAAATTAGATGGTTTTTTTTCATTTGTTACGCCTCCTCAAATATTAATAAATATTATTATAGATATTTTTAATAAAAATGCCAAATGGTTTATTATGGAATGGAGCCTTGCAAATTCTAACAAAATGCTTACTCTATCAATATAATATTCCGATACAAAATGGTCATTTTGTCATTTATATCCTGATCGAAATGATAGTGACCAAAATACCAATGCTTAAAATCAATCATATCTTCAAAGTTTAAAAACAACTTATTTTCAAAATAATACTCCGCAATAGTGTAGTTTTGCTTAAATGAAGGATACATTAAAGTCCGCACTCCACAAGTATGGGTAATCACATAATCGACCTTATAATTATATCTTTTTAGATTTGCCACACCTTCATCATATTCTTCATAAGTCGGACATTCCTGTTCCCACCACCCTAAATCATTAGACAATCGCTTGGCCTTATCTTTGCTGGTCGCACCACCAAAAGTAAAGAAGGTCTTTCCTTCAATTTCAAAGACCTGTCCTCTCATCAAATGGATGATATCCGGTTTAATTCTATGAACTTTACCGCCTTTCCACATCTCAATGGGATAAGCATTCAATAAATCAAAATTTTCATGGTTGCCATCCACAAAAAGCACACTGAAAGGTAAATCGCTATACGGTTTTAAATCTTTTTCTAAGTTATCTTTATCATAGACCGCTCCAAAATCGCCAACGATAATAACATAATCGTCTTTATTTAACAAAGGATGCGCCTTTGCAAAATCCAATAGCTTAGCAAAATTTTGTTGATTATGTGTATCTCCGGTAACAAATATCATTATTCTCACCCCCTTGATTATCTATGATTTAATGCATCTAAAATAATAGTTTTCGAAAAGAAAACCACACAGATGTTCATGAAATATTATGATGAAATTAAAATAACTAAAGAATCAAAGAACTAATCCTCATAGGCATATGGAAAAGTCTTAAAGCCTATTTCCTTAATACCAAAATTATAGCATTGACTGCCCTTATAAGGAGAGGCCGCAAATCGCAATTCCAAATATGACACATTCTCACCACTCATATAGAAGTTAATCGGGTTGCTGCTATTAGCGTACTGATAAAAATTGACGGGCGAAAGCACTTCTTTGACTTGCGTCAATTTGCCATTTTCATCGAATCCGTATATCCGAATCCAAGGGTTATCTTCATCGACCTTATTATTAGAATTAAATACCCCGGATAAGTATAGACGAATTTCAATCTTTAAATCAGATTGAAAATGAGGTGTCTGCAAACCGATACGCGCTTGAGAATTAGGGACGGTAATTTTCCAACCTCCATCCGCATAAAAATTTGGATTATCCAAGATTTTATGCCCATAAATGTAGCGGAAGCCTTCAGGAAAACTATTTGTAAAATCATATTTTGATTCCGTTTGTGACCATTCTAGCTTGGTTTCATTGGTCGGAGATGGTAGGTGCAAGGAACCATCAGGGTTATATTCTTCTACTACACTAGCACTACTGCTTATAAAGCTTGAAGGAAGATTACTAGAAACAATCTCATTACTGGTAGATGACGATGGACCAATTGAGGTATATGAGCTTCCCGGAGTGGAAAGAATCGATGAGGACTCTAAATCGCTCAAAAAAGAACTAGTGGAAGAAGACTCTTGAGAAGGAGAACTACATCCACATATACTAATCATCACAAACAATAAAAACCATTTTTTTCTTATCATATATTTTTCACCTTTTATATTATAAACTGCTTCTTTGCTTTTGGCCATATATCCTTGAAGATTAAAGGCAATGATTTAAGAAAAAACGCTCATCTTTTTTTATTCACCAGATCCAGTAAACGCTTTTTTGATTATCCTAAATAAATACTCATCTTTTATATTATTATAATTTCAATCAAAACAATAAAAATGAAACTTTTTGCTTTCGATAATCGCCTTCTATATGAAGAGCAAAATATATCAGAAAAGAGGATCCAATATGACTGATGAAAAAAGACTCTTCAGAGCGATAAATTCAAATAGAAAGGAAGAACCGGAAGCAACATTTAATTACATTTATCATAAGTATAAGCCTTTAGTGATTTTCATTGCCGCTCAATATATTAAAAACGAGGCCGACATTGAAGACATCGTGCAAGAGACCTTTATTGAATTATTTAATGACCTTGAAAGCATTAAAACCACGATTAGATCCTATTTGACGGTATGCTGCAAGCATAATGCATTAGATTTTTTAAAGAAGAATAAAATGATCAGTCATGAAGATAACGAAGTTCTGCTTTCTTATGATGATAATCCCGTTAGCGATTATTCCGAACTAGCCTATTCCGGCTTCAACGAATTGATTAATAATATGAAGAATTATTTATCGGAAGAAGACATCAACATCATATTGCTCCATCTGATTGATGAATTGAAGTTTGATGATATTGCTCTGAAATTAAATCAAAACCCACGAACCATTAAAACAAAATATTATCGCGCGCTCGATAAATATCGAAAAGTGAAAGGAGCCAAAAAACAATGAAAAAAATTGAAGAAGAATTTCTCAACGACTTTAGCGATTCATTCCCTAACCAACAATCCTTTGAAGATGTTATGAGGAAAATAACTCCTTATTCTCATCAAAAGAAAACTAAACAATCTCATAAATTATTTATTAAAAAACTGGGATTTATAGGCGCCCTAGTCTTACTTTTTGCGATACTTATTCCTTTAACCATTGCTATCTTAAATAAGCCGCAAATCACAGCGATTGCTATTGCCAATCTCGATGATTTGGTGGTGGAATATGAAAAGAATTGTCAATTCATTGATAAAGGGGTGGCAGTGGATAAGATAATGAGCAATGGCAAGCAAATTAGGGCCTCCTCTGAAGAAATTGTGATAGATTATCAAAGCTTTCAAAATAGCAAAATAGGCGAATATTATATTTCCGTCTATTTAAGGAATAAGCCTAGCTCCAAAACGGGTTATTATGTCCGAGTAATTGATGATGAAGTCATTGGTCTTGAATTAATCAATTCCAGAACAACATATTATATGGGGGAAATAATTGCTCAAGATGATTTAATAATAGAAAAAACCTTGGCTAGCGGCGCTAGAAAAAGAACTAAGTATACGGAATGCTCAGTTGACACCTCTAACTTCGACAGCCAACAAATTGGAACCTATGAAATCGCTGTCGCATTAAATTCCAATGAAAAATTCAATCTTTCATATGAAGTCGAAGTCCAAGACTTAGATCATTTGGATGTTAATGGGAAATATGGCTGTGTCGATTCTTATATTGAAAATACACCGCCTACCATCCTCGCGCTTGAGATAAAAGACGATAAAGTCATCTCACATTATTCGGAAATTATTATCGGCGATAATGAGGACACAAAAATCAAAAAAGAAGTAGTCGATGGGCAAATTATTATCTCCGATTCTCGCTATAATCAAAAAATGACATATAAGCCCCTTAATAACGAATTAATCATCACCGGATTAATGGCGGGTGAACCAGATATCGTCTGCTTTCGCCTCCAGGATAATGATTATCTGATTTCTTTAGAAGGATTATTAGCGGATCAAAAAACGCTTTATGTCGCTAAAGGCGGCTCCTTGAGCAGCGACACTATCTCTTACTTAACGAATGCCTATGGAGGTATCTATTTAGATAGCGAAATGGAAATTCCTATTACGATTGATACAATCTTTGAACGTGATACTACTATTTTTGTAGGCACCAAAATCATCGAAAACGATGAAAAGCTCTATATGGGAACCTTCTATGATGAAAACCAAAAAATTGCTTTAAGAATAGAAGAAAACTCGCTATATATGTATGGTAGTAATACCCCAAATATCTACTCCGTACAATTACGAAATAATGGCGATATTTGGATTAGGACCTCTGCCTATGATCCAATCTATCATTATATTGTTTCTAAAGATATTTTTGAGGTTTATAGTGGTGATAATTATTATATAGGTATCCTAAGAAGATTTGATGCGGACCGCCAAGTAATCGTGACCTTATCCACTTATAGTGAAACCAAATATGAGTATGCTTGGGAAAAAGGTACTCCCTTTAGATGTATTAACGTGCATCAAAATGAGATAGAATATTTTACTATCCCTGGATACTCTAAAACACCGATCAATGAAGATACAATCTTCAATAACGTCACAATAAGCCACATTTATATGAGTGATTTTAGTTACCGAATCTACGGATCCCATGATGATTATTTAACCATTAGAAACGCATGGAGTGCGGGTAAGGAAAATATCAATAATGAATTAACTTATTGGTATGAAATTCGACGAAACTATGAAGCTGATGAGATTGGATGGATTGAGTTTAGTAAAAGTGAAAACAATACCATCACCTTCATATTGCATCCGGAAAATGGTGATAGTAAGACCGCTATTTATGAAAAGACTATAAAATCATTTACAATTGATGAAAATAAATATACCTACAATAGCACTCCTTTCAGCGATTTTGATTTTGTTGGATTATACCTCGGCGATGATGGTTCTGAAAAAACAATTTCTGAGAAAGGTATGCTAGGCACTATTAAGTACTCGGAAACCGGAAGTGTTTCCACTACCTACACCTATATTTATATTTCTTCTTTAAATGAAAATGAGGTTATTTTCTCATATGTCTATCAAAATGAAAATGACGAAAGAGAGATAAGGTTTATTGCGTTAACCAAAAAGGAAAGTGGATGGTCATTTATTTTTAATGGCATTACTTATCTCCAATTGGTTAATCCATAATTAGTAAACAAAAATTGTTGCAAATAAAAAAAACTACGCCAAATCTAAGAAAAGACATCGCGTAGTTTTTATTTATGTACTTAACTATCCGAAAGCTTTATTAATATAGGTTTAATTACAATCATATAGGCTAAAGCAACACATCCAAGTATTCCAAATATATTAAACCATTTAAGCCAAATCACACAAACATAATGAATTACAAGGGCGATAACCGTTGCAACAGCGTAATATGTAAAGAAACTTGGCACTGTAATTCTTTCTTCGCTAACACTAAAAAAGTAGGAACCAAGAAACTCTGAAACATTTACATTAAAGCCAATATCCTCTTCAAAATCCAATAAAGAATCACCGATAGACATCAGTAGCACTAAGATAAGCATAATAACCGAAAAAACTATCATAGTATCGATATTGCTGTTATCCCAAGATAAAGTCGAACCGCCGATTAAAAACGAATCTTTTTTTAATAAGGCTCCTAAATTAAAGCCACAAGCAATAAGGATGATTGAAGCCACCAAATATACAAGTTTCCTTACAAGTGCGAATCTAAATAACAAAACATTCAAAATTAATAGGATAAACATACCGATAAACCAAAACAATATTAGATTTCCCCAATCCATAATATCCCTCCTTTTTATATGAATCTATCAATATTTTACCCCCCCCCCCCGACAAAATTCAATGCTTTTTTGGTCTCACATCATTTACAACTTAACACTATATTAATAGTTTCAAGTTTTAGAAAATTTATTTTTTCAAAAATTTTGCCTTCCACAACTTAGAGGTGGGGCGAACAGTACTTCAAGCAAAGAAAAACCACTCGCTGGGGGTGGCTTATCTCTTAAATAACTTATCGTTTTAAATGAAAATTTAGGAAGATTTCAATAACTATTGTTATCTCTTATTGGTAATTTAATAATTTTGTTTCTTAATGAAAGTGTTATATCTTTCTTTGTAATCTTTATAACTTTCGGTTTTAATGTTTGAAGTAGAAACTCATCTTCTTCTTGATCTATGTCCATAATATCTTCAATGGGTGTTTTATTACAGAAATACGCATAATAATCAGTAGGATCAAGATAGACCAATAAATAGTCATTCTCATATCTATAAGCAATATAGCAAATGTTTGGAAAACCAAAATCATTATATTTTGTATGTATTTCTTCCACATCTCTTCTGTCTAAGCAAAAGCTATGGGTTAGTTGGGTATGTTTTGTAGTTTCCATTTTCACTAATATACAAGAGTCCAAAGAAAGAATGAGCCCAGCTAAAAGGTTTTACATTATTTCTTTCAACATTGCCTCCATTTCGCACACCTAAATGATAATGATTCCATCCAAAAATATCATTTTGATCAATGGTCTTATCGTAGATTAACAAGGAATAATCTCCATTAATTGTTGCTGAACCATTTGCCATCATTCGCTTGGCAGTGTTGTTATACCAAGTGTAAGTACAAACTCCTAGATCGTATAAATTGTTAGATGTTACAAAATTTTCCTTCACCTCATCATAACAAATCCACCAATGCTTTCCTTTCTCGTCTAAAGGATTGCCTATATGTCCTAGCAACCAAACATTATCGTTTCTCTTACAATCGTCAACAATCGCGGATAGTATAGCGGAAGTAACGATTGTATCTTTAAACTCTAAAGTTTTACCACCAATGTTTATGCTTTGTGCGATAGTTGATTCTTCTCCTTTGGCTGTTGCATCCGCAAAAAATGAATTGATCCATTCGGCAAACATTAAAAACTCTTTCAAAAACCAAGCCTTAATATCGTCCATGACCTGGCAAATAGCATCCCAATTTTCAACAATGATAACTGTCAACGCGATAAGAGCTCCGACGACTATGCCAACGGCGATTGCCCAGCCAATTATAGGTATCCAGGCAGAAGCTAATGCACTTGATAAAGCCGTTGCGCATCCTGCAAAAGCAGAAATTATCGCTTCTGACAAACCAGCCCCAGCAAGAATAGCTGTCAATCCAACAGATCTGCTATGCTCAATAAGCGGTATCTTAATATCAATATTAGGATTGAATTTTGGTCGGATATTCAAATTCATATATTTCGTTTCGATAAGGGTTATATGCTTGTCGAAATATGCGTTTTCTTGTCTGAAATTATTATATTTAAGTAATTCCGTGGGACTCATTCTGCTCTGAAAGCTCGTCTCATAGTCGTTCATGATTGTATAGTATTCAGAAGCAACATAATTTATATCGAAATCAGGAAGTGTGATGGCTTCTTTGTCAAAAACATTGAGACCGGTTATATCCAAATAGGAATCGAATTCATCGATATATTCGCTTAGCGCTCTTGAAAAGACCTCATTAGGATCTTCAGTATCTTCCGAATCGTTCAAAGAATTAGCCATTCTAAGAACAATGTTGTTTCCTTCGTTCTTAAGATGATTGATGTTGTTTGCATTCGCAATCGGCTTCGTAGTACTAGTAATTAAAAACAACAAACCAATTATTAAAAAAAGCAATTTTCTAAATTTCATTCTAGTGTTTTCTCCTCCTTTGCAACCTGACAAAATACCACAAATTAATATTAATATGGTCGGTCATTAATTCTTTTTTATATATAATTTTTCTTTCCTAGAACTTTTTTAAAAGATTTATCATCTATTAAAAGCATTTGTGCTCAAGAGAAGTGCACATAGAATTTGATATATTTTCCTACAAATGCTCAAAAACATATGTACTCCCCTCCCTTATATACTTTCATTTTTAATTCATTTCTTCAAAAAAACAATCTTTTGATTTATTTTTTATCATTTCACTACAATTATAGTTTATCATAGGCCTTATTATTAGACAATATGCTATATTAATGGCTTTAAGTTTTAGAATATTTATTTTGTTAAGTGACAAAGTAAACGCGAAAGAAGGAAAAAAGAAAAAGAAGTATAATAA
>CAZOUY010000003.1:0-152394 GCA_964583155.1 uncultured Coprobacillus sp. | reverse complement strand
TTTATTATGTGACTGAAGTATTTCTTCTTCTACCTACAAAAAATTAATTCAATCTATTCCGTTTATTAAAGCGTTAAGTGACAGAGCTAACGAAACAAAAGACATTTATTGACAATTCAACAATTTAACTTATCTTCTTTAGTGTTTGTTATTTTCTTTCCGACATAGCAACACAATATTTTCCACATGATAAGTCATTGGAAACATATCTACAGGTTGAACCTTCTTGATTTGATATTTTTGCGTTAGAATTTTTAAATCCCTAGCCAATGTCGATGGATTGCAGGAAATATAAATTATTCTTTGGGGCTCTAAAGTCATTAAAGAATGCAAAAATTTAGAATCCGCTCCCTTTCGAGGAGGATCCATAAACACAACATCGATTTTATTGCCGGTTTTAGCGTAATCAACCATCCATTCACTAGCGTCAGCGACTATAAACGTTTCATTGGTGATTTTATTTCGCATTGCGTTTTTCCTAGCATCGATAATTGCTTCTTTAACAATTTCCACGCCAATAACTTCTCGGGCTTGACGACTGGCAATTAAACCGATTGTTCCTATGCCACAATAGCAATCTAAAACCCGCTCTTTTCCACTAAGCTCCGCTAAAGCAATCGCGTTTTTATATAGAACTTCTGTTTGCAAAGGATTAATTTGATAGAACGATTTCGCGGATATTTGAAACCAGACATCGCATAATGAATCTTCAATATAGCCTTTGCCAAAGAGAATTCTTTCTTTTTCTCCTAAAATAACATTGGTATCTCTTTCATTAATATTTTGGACAATCGTCGTGATCATCGGGCAGGTAAGATGCAATTCCTTAATAAAATCATTGCGACCTCCAAAGGCATCTTTAGCGGTCACCAAAACAACCATTGTTTGCGGCTTATTAAAAGATGTCCGAATTAATATATGACGTAAAACTCCTTTACGAGTATCCTCATCATAAGGGGCAATCCGATATTTTTTCATCAGGACTTTAATACAATCAACTATCAAGCTCGCTTGTTCGTTTTCGATATAGCATTTATCTATCGGCACAATTTCATGACTTTTTTCTTTATAAAATCCGGTAATAATGCGGCCCTTTTGGCTCATTCCAACAGGAAGCTGAATCTTGTTACGATAAAAGTAGGGGTTATCCATTCCCAAACAATCTTCAACATGAGCATTGATGCCTCCTAGGCGTTTAAGCGTTTCTTGCACCTGCTTGGTTTTAAATTGCAATTGTGCTTGATAATCTAGCTGTTGAAAAACACAGCCGCCACACGAGGTGCAAACTTTGCATTTAGGATCGATACGTTGTGATGATTTCTTAAGCAACTTAACGATTTTTCCTATATAGAATTCACTGCGTTCATAAATCAAGCGAATAACAGCCTTTTCATGAGGAAAAAAACCGGCCACAAAAACAACCTTCCCATGATATCTGGTAATTCCTTTACCATCGAAAGATAAATCTTCGCAGATCGCTTCAAATTCACCAAGATTCTTTTCTTTTTTGTGTGCCATTACTTCTCTCCTTGCTAATAAAAATCCCGAAATAAACGGGACTTTAATTTATTTTTTCATTAACGAAGCAATCCATTCAATTTCCACATTGGCATCCAATCGTGGAAACAAAGGATTGCCTTTGGTGACATCAACATCACCGATAATGCCAAACTCTCTGATACATTCATATTTTTGCAATGATTCCGGAACTCCTAATTGCTTGAAAAGCTCATCGGAGGCATTAACCAAAACAGGCTTTAAAAGCATGGCGGATATGTAAAGAATATTGGCTAAATGCGACATTACGCTCGCTAGTTCTTTATTTTTACTAGCGTCTTTCGCTAATGCCCAGGGTGTGGTTTCATCAATATACTTATTGGTTCTCGCGACTAAATTCATGACCGCTATGAAGGCATCGGTAATCTTTAAATTGTCCAAATGATTTTCGTATTGATCAATGGTCAACATGGCCAATTGGCGTAATTCGGTATCCTGAGGATTAACATCGCCAGGATAGGCTGGTAAATGTCCACTAAAGTATTTCCCAACCATGCCGATGGTGCGATTCAAAAGATTGCCGAAATCATTAGCAAGATCGTTGTTGACTCTATTCACAAAATCTTCGGGAGTAAAACGACCATCGCTACCAAAAACCGTTTCTCGCACTAAATAATAGCGAACCGCGTCTAAACCATATCTTTCAATTAAAGGATAAGGACTGACCACATTCCCTTTCGATTTTGACATTTTGCCATCCTTCATCATTAATAGGCCATGGACGAAGATTCGATCAGGAAGAGGTAAATCCAACGCCATTAAAATAATCGGCCAATAAATGGTATGGAATCGCGTGATATCATTGCCAATTACATGAATAATTTCGGTATCCTTATTCCAAAATTTGTTAAATAAGGTTGGATCATCACTATCATAGCCCAATGCCGAGATGTAATTTAGTAAAGCATCTATCCACACATATATCACATGCTGAGGATCTTCTTTGACGGGAATTCCCCAAGAAAAGGTTGTTCGTGTAACACATAAATCCTCTAATCCCGGCTTAATGAAGGTATTGATCATTTCATTTTTTCGTGATTCCGGAGTGATGAAGTTAGGATGCTCATCATAGAATTTCAATAAACGATCAACATATTTTTGAACCTTTAAAAAATAAGCCTTTTCTTTAGCTCTATAAACATGACGTCCGCAATCGGGACATATATGCTCTTCACCAACCTGGGTATCGGTCCAAAATGATTCACAGGGTGTACAATACCATCCTTCGTATTCTCCTAAATAGATATCGCCCTGTTTTAAAAGACGTGAAAAAACATCCTGGACAACACGAATATGACGTTCTTGAGTCGTACGAATGTAATCATCATTGGTAATTTGAAGCGTATCCCATAATTGATGGAAGCCACGTACAATTTCATCGACAAATTCTTGCTCTGTCTTATTGGCTAAAATAGCATTTTTTTGTATTTTTTCGCCGTGCTCATCCGATCCTGTTAAGAAGTAGGTTTCAAAGCCTCGCATACGGCGATAACGGGCATAAACATCGCACATGACCGTGCAATAAGCATGACCAATATGCAAGTTGGCGCTCGGATAATATATTGGAGTTGTAATATAAAACTTGGATTTCATTTTAAACACCTACCTTAATGATAAAAAAAGCCGCTATCCAACACAAGATAACGGCTTAAAATAATTATTCTTACTTGCCGAGTCCGTATTTTTTGTTGAATTTATCAACACGACCGTCCGCTTGAGTAAAACGTTGCTTTCCTGTATAGAAGGGATGGCAATTGGAACAAGTATCAACACGAATTTCTTCAAGGGTTGAACCAGTCTCAAAGGTGTTTCCGCAAGAAATACAGGTTACTTTGCATTTGTGATAAGCTGGGTGAATGTCTTTTTTCATTTTCATTTCTCCTTCCGCCTTAAACCTCTAAGTGGGTTTAAAGAAAGTTTGCTATGTCATATTATCATTTTATCCATAAAATAACAAGACTTTCTTTTAGAAAAATTCATCGTATAAAAAGGCCGCTTTTTAACAAAGCGATAAGCGTTGCTTTTATTTTAATTCAATTAGAGTTTCGGTTTGTGATTTTCCTTTAGTGATTAAAAAACGATCGCCTTGAAAGAAATCTAAGGCCTTCCGCACATGATAATTCTTAAAGTTAAACTCGGGATAGTTTTGATATATCTTCTGCACTAGTAATGATAAAGGATAAGGCCCATTATTATTTTCCAAAATTTTGATAACAAAGTTTTCGATGGTCTCTTTGGTTAAAACCTCATCGTTGTCTTTCTTTTGGCTTTTTTTGGTTTTTCTGGTCGTTTTCTTGACCTTGGTTGCCTTGGGCGGATTCTCCTTTTCTAGCATTTCTTCCAAATAAAAGAAACGATCGCATGCTTTTACAAACGATTGGGCAGTTTTTCTTTCGCCGGCGCCGATAACGTAGATATTCGATTCTTTAAGCCTTTTGACTAATCCGGTATAATCACTATCGCTGGACATAATACAAAACGCATCGACATTCCGCGAATAAAGAATATCCATAGCATCGATGATCAAACGAGAATCGGTAGCGTTTTTACCCGTGGTATAGCGATATTGTTGAATTGGCGTTATCGCATATTCATTAGCCAATTCCTTCCATGGTTGACTAGCCTGCAAGGTAAAATCACCATACATTCGAAAATAGGTAACCTTTCCCAAAACGTTCAATTCCTCTTTAAGGGCCGCTAGATATTTTTTTGACACATTTTCTGTATCTATTAATAAAGCAATCGTATAATTATTATTTTCCATTTCTTCATCTTCTTTCTATTATTTTTTCTTCAAATTGTAATCGATATAGATTATAGTAATACCCTTTCTTTTGGAGAAGATCCTGATGAGTGCCTTTCTCAATGATTTCTCCGTTTTGCAAAACGATGATGCAATCGGCATGCTGAATAGTGCTCAATCGATGAGCGACAATAAGCATCGTGTTCACACTCATCATTTTAGCCAATGATTCTTGAATTATAACTTCTGTTTCCGTGTCGATATTCGCGGTCGCCTCATCTAAAATTAAAAGCCGTGGGTGATGAGCAATCGTGCGCGCAAAGGATAATAATTGGCGTTCTCCTGAGGAAAAATTGGCTCCTCTTTCGAGCACTTGTTCATTGTATCCATCCTTTAATTTATTAATAAAAGTATCAGCTCCGACATATTTGGAAGCGGCTATAATTTCCTCATCGCTCATAGTTTCATCACGCATGGAAATATTATCCTTGATCGTGCCTCCAAATAAGAAGACATCTTGTAGCATTTGCCCAATTTGTTTTCTTAAAGAAGAAAGGCTCACCCTCCGGATATCGATGCCATCAATATAAATGGCCCCTTTTTGGATTTCGTAATTGCGCGTTAATAGCGATAAAATTGTCGTCTTCCCTGCTCCTGTGGCACCGACTAAAGCTAGCGATTGTTGCGGCTCTACTCGGAAGGAAACATCCTTTAAAATCCATTCGTTTTCTTTGTAAGCAAACCAAACGTGATCGAAAACGATTTCTCCTTTGATAGGCGGTAGCTCGATCGCGCTCTCCTCATCCTGCAAATCAGGCTTTAAATCCAATAGCAAGAATAATCTTTCGCTAGCGGCAAAAGCCTGTTGAAGACCATTAACCTGATCCGCTAATGTTTGAATAGGGCCAAAAAAGCGCCCGACATATTCATAAAATGCCCAAATCACTTGTATGCCATCCAAGTTTTCGCCAAGCTTTAACCGATAGGCTCCCACATAGACTAAGCAGGCAATAGCGATCATATAGAGCAAGGAAATCAAAGGCCGAAAAACGGAAAAAATGATGTTTTGACGCGAACGCGCTTTTAATAATTTTTGATTAACATCAGTAAATTCATGCGCTTTTCGATCCTCTTGATTGAAAACCTGGGTAATAGTCATGCCCGATAGATTTTCATTTAAAAAGGCGTTCATATCGGTTATTCGATGACGAACATCGCGATAGGCTTTGCGGGATAAATAGCGAAAAACAAAGGAGATAACGCCGACAATAGGTACAAAAATCAGCATCCATAATGATAGCCACGCATTCAACACAAGCATCATGCCAAAAACTCCAAAAAGCGACAATATGTTTTTTAAGAGATTGACAAGGATATTAGTGTACAATTCATTCACAGCATTAGTGTCACTCGTCACACGCGACACCAGCTTGCCGATAGGAACATCGTTGATTTGCGAAATCGCCAATGATTCAATATGCTGAAAAATGTCTTGTCGCAATTGAAAAACTATTTCTTGTCCCGCTTTCTGTAAAATCATCGTTTCGAAATACATGAATAATAAGCTCGATAAAACCGATGCCAAATAGCCAAGAGAAAGCGATAAAACCACAATATAGGTTGTGTTTTCAGGATGGGCCAATTTGCCGATCACCAAGCTTGATAAATATGGTCCGCTCAATTCCAAAGCGATGACCAACACCATTAAAAGAAGTGCAAAAAGAAAATCTTTCCGATGAGGTTTAATGTATTGCAATGATCTCTTAATGATCATTCTATCCGACAAAACCCGATTATTATGATTTACTTCGGACATACAGAACCCTCCATTTCTTTTTCTAATTCTTGGAGCTCCACGATGTGACGATAGGTCTCAGAGTGTGATAATAATTCCTCATGAGAGGCGAAGGCCTCCACTTGACCATCGCATAACACCAAAATGCGATCGGCATTTTTGACGGTCGAAATGCGCGATGCCACGATAATCGTGGTTTTACCCGCACGTTCACGAGCGATATTATTCAGAATTGTTTCTTCTGTTTTAATATCCACCGCCGCGACAGCGTCATCTAAAATAAGAATGGTCGGATCGGATAAGATCGCACGTGCAATTGCGATTCTTTGCTTTTGTCCTCCGGAAAGAGTAACACCTCTTTCACCGATGATCGTCTCATATCCTTGGGAAAATGATAGGATATTATCTTCCACAGCCGCAAATTGTGCAGCTTTGGAAATAGTCGCTAAGTCAGCATTCTCATCCGCAAAGGCGATGTTATGAGCGACTGTGTCCGAAAACAAAAAATGCTCTTGTGGGACATAACCGATATTCTTTCTCAAGGTTTCTAAAGGAATTTCCATAATATCATGACCATCGATTAGAATTTGCCTCCGATCGACATTATAGATTCTCGTTAACACTTGAATCAGTGTGGTTTTTCCGGAGCCTATTTTTCCAACGATGCCGATTGTTTCGCCTTTTTTAATGGTCAATGAAATATTCTTTAAGATCGGTTCTGTACCATTAGGATAAGTAAAGGAAAAATTGTTAAAGGTAATTTCGCCTTCTAATTCTTGGATTGGCAAGGCTTGATCATCATTGATTTCCACGGGAGCCGAAAGTAAATTGGCGATACGCTTAAGACTCGTTTGTCCTCGGCTATGTAAATTAATAATTTGCGCTAATGCGAGCATTGGCCACACAATCGTATTGAAGTATCCTACGAATTCAGTGACATCGCCAACATCAAAGCTCTCAAGGCCATACATGATGTAATATCCGCCAATGGCTAAAATAAGAACCACGATGGAATAGACCAGCACATCAATTAAAATGTCCAATAAAACGCCATAGCGAACAAATTCGATATTCGCCTTTTTGTTGAGCTGGTTGATTCTGGCAAAGGCTCTTAATTCATGGGTCTCTTTAACAAAAGCCTTAATAACCGCCAAACCGGTAAAGCTTTCTTGAGCAAAATCGCTCATTTGCTCATAGGCTTCTTGTCGATCTTGATGCTTTTTCGACATAGCGTTACCGATAATGTTTCCGCAGGCTGCTAAAATGAGTAAAGGAATAACCGCAATAATCCCCAATTTCCAATTCGAAAGCATCATTTTAACGAGCGCTAATCCGCCCAAGAATAAGGCATCAACCGTAAAAATAGTTCCGTCCGAGACGACATTTTGGATCGTTTCTAAATCATTGGTAAAAAGAGCCATTAACACCCCCACTTTTTGCTCTTGATAATAATTTACCGATAACTTCTCCGCGTGTAAAAACATTTCACTCCGGAGATCCGCTTCCACCTTAAATCCCGCTCGCAAAATGGTTAACCGCCAGACAAAACGACCAATAAAAATAAACACTCCCACAAGAAGAATAGAGAGAACCGGCTTCAAAATCATTTGATAGTCCATCAAACCATAATTTTTGAGATCGCTGATCAATTTTCCCATGATTTCGGGAATCAATAATTGCACATAATCAACCAATATCAGGGCTAAAATACCAAGGACAAAATAATACCAGTATTTTTTATAATATCGGTTGATGATTTTTCCAAATATCATAGATCTCTTCCTTTCCTTGTGAGAACGTATAATATTATAGCAAATTATGAAAGTTAAATATATTTTGTTTAAAATCAATTTATTATATAATTAAAGCACAAATATAATGGAGACAAAATTATGAAAAAACTATTTAATTATTTGCATATTGGATTGAATTTGTTGATCATGATTGCCGTGGTCGCAATGAACAATATTTCCCTTAAAACAAGCTATATAATCTATGCTCTTTATATCTTCTCATTGATAGCGTTTGTTTTGGAAATGATTATCTTCAAGATGAAAAAAGTTCCACAATTAATAATATCTATCATTGGCTTTGTTTTGGGGTCTATGCTTTATACCTCTTCCAGCGATATCGTTAATAACGATTTTCCTAATTATGCCTTAGCCTCAACTATCTTTGCTTTAGTAAGTGCCGTGTTGGTAATTGTTGACATTGTCTTTACTTATGCGGATATATGGAAAAGAAAAAAATTAATAAATCAACAGGATTACACTCAAGTAAATATCCCTGATAGCTCACATAATTTAGATAATAATAATCCTTCTAATACCGTTCAACCGGCCTCAGCCCCTAAATACTACCCTATAGGCCATTTATCCAAATATCAATCTCTTGCTTTATATGGACTAACTGTTTTATTAATACTGCTCGCCATCGGTGCCGTTTATTTGATATATGCTTTTAATGTATGGTATGTTGTACCTTTATTTATGCTCGTGATTTTCTTACTATTTTATGCCTATGTTATAGTTTTTAATCGCGTTTTATTAAAGCCATTTCGTCATTATATGAACACCCTTGATTTTGCTGCTCTCGAAACGGATTTCTTGAAAATTTTCCAAAATGAAAAAATTCATCCCGAAACCCGTAATTATTATTTGATGCTTTTTATCACGTTTGCCAACTCCGTTGATAAAAAGAAAAGCGAGCAGTATTTGCCCTTCTTCTTTGCTCCCAAAATTGCTGCCTATCAATTGGAGTATGACCTATTTATCCTGGACTTAGCCCAAAAGGATGAATGGAATGATGTTTATCAGACACTTCTAAAAAAATATAGCAACAATAAGCGTCTCTTAAAATCTCTCCATCTTTTAAATACTGCAGAAGAGATTACTAATCATGGTAAATGTGATGTTGATATCGATGCCTTATTTCCTTTAAAGGCGAAAACCAAACAAGAGGAAGCTACTCATCTTTATGTTCGTGTTTTTTATTTCTACAATCAAAAGAATCCCTGTTGGATGAAGGATCGCGATCAATTTAAAGAAAAATACCCTTCCCTATTAGAGATGATAAAAAAGCTAGATAATTTAGATTCTAATGAAACTATTGATGAATAATCTCAGCCTTCGTCTCTCAGTGAATCGGCCGGCCTTTTTTTGGAGGCAATGATCGCCGGAATCATTCCGGCAATTAGGGTGGTCAATACTCCAACAATCAAAAGAATAGGTGCACACCACCACTGAAAGCTACTTAAATCGATTGAAACGTTAGATAGCATTTCTGTATTATATTGTGCTAATAAAGTATGCACAATACCACTAACAGGTCTTGTTAAAATAGCGGCGCCCAAAACGCCTAGTATCCCTAAACATATCCCTAACAAAGAAGCCTCGATTAAAAACATTGAGGCAACATCTTTTCGACGAGCACCGAGGCTACGCAAGAGACCGATTTCTCTTTTCCTTTCAAGAACCGAGATGTAGATCAATATTCCTATTAAAATAGCACTTACAGCGATAGAAACAATTGAAAATACCAGCAGAATATTGCTAAAAAGCGCCACCAATAAAGAAAATTCATTGGTGACAAGCTCAATATAATCATACGTGCGTACTATAATAGGAGCATCATCGCTTATTTGGTAATCATCGATATAGTCTTGAATAGCCAATCGATTTTCAAAAGAATCGGTATAAAAATAAAATTGGGTGATTTGCGCTTCCGTGCCTAAAATGATCATGCGCTGTTCATAAAGGTACTCTTTTGAATACGTTGTTTGTCCTGAAATCCTATCTTCAAACGGCAAGCCGGTAAAAACATCCTTAGTGAGTCCAGATTGAATTTGTTCCTTTACAATTTCACTTTCCAAGGCTTGGGAAACAATATAATCACCAAGCTCCGGAGTATAAAGAATCCCCGGCTCATATAGTGGGGTGACACTATTTTGTTTTTCTCTTATAATTCCCACAATTTTAAGAGAAACTGTCGATTCTGTATATAATTCCTCATAATAATCGCTTCCATAGGCATAATAGCAGTTTTTGTCATCCACTTTTATGTAATAATCATTATTGTCGATGATCCGATATTCCTTTTCCCTTAAGAGGTAATCAAAGGTGATCGTTTCTTCGTCGGTATCAAATCCTAAGGATTGCAATAAGCTCGCATCGATGCGGTTATAGGTATCAACCACCAGGGCCAACTCATTAAAGGCCTGTGGCAATCTTCCTAGAAGACACGTATATTGCTCATTAACAAATTCTTTGTTTTTGACCATCTGTGTAAAATATGAAGAAGCAACATGGCGATAATCTTGTTCCCTCTTCGTAATCATATTGAAATTAATCCACGAATTGGAGTCACAAATGCTATATAGGCTGTCATTCATTTGGGTCATATAATTTTTAAAATCATCCGGCATTTGATTTAGATGATCGCGGATGGTCACATTTCCTTTTTCGATAATGACATAGTCTGTATTGGGGAACTCTTCTAATTCATTTTTATTACCTTCGGAGGAATTACGCGGATAGGATGAAACGATAATCGGATATTTTCCTAAAGCGGATTCTTGGGCCTTATTGATATAGCTTTTCACACCGGATGTCATGGAAAGAATTAATCCCATACCAATAATTCCTAATCCTCCCGCTAAGATGGTTAAAAGGCTTCGCAATTTCTTGTTCCACAAATTGCGAACTCCCCATTTGACCGCTGTTTTAAAGGGAATTTTAACTTTTGTTGGCGCTTCCTCTGACTTCTTTTCTTGATCACTAGCAGTATTAGCTTTGTACACACCGTCCGTCAAAGTCTGTTCATCGATATAATCTTTGTACACACTTCCCGTCATACCATGCTCAGCGCTATGATCAATGTACACACCGTCCGTCAAAGTCTGTTCACCGATATAATCTTTGTACACACTTCCCGTCACACCATGCTCAGCGGTATGATCAATGTACACACCGCCCGTCAAGCCATTTTCATCCGATGTCTTTTCTTGATAAACGGTGGTCGAGTTATCTTTAACCACATGACCATCAAACATTTCAATAATACGATCCGCATATTGATGGGCTAATTCTTGGTTATGAGTCACCATAACGACCAAACGATCTTTCGCAATTTCTTTCAAAATATGCAATATCTGAATGGCATTTGTTGAATCCAATGCCCCTGTAGGTTCATCCGCTAAAATAATTTTAGGATCATTAATGATTGCGCGCGCAATAGCCGCTCTTTGCATTTGCCCTCCTGATAAGGTCGATGGCCGAGCATTCTTTTTATCTAATAGTCCAACTTTCTTTAATATTTCCGTAACCCTTTCATCCATATCCTTGTGATTACCGGACATCTGGAGACTTAAAGACACATTATCATAAACCGATAAATGTGGTATTAAATAATAGTTCTGAAAAATAAAGCCTATTTCTTGATTACGATAGCTATCCCATCGGGCATCATCAAAATCACTTGTATCGTGTTCATGAACATACATTATGCCTGATGTTGGATGATCCAAACCACCTAAAATATTTAAAAGGGTCGTTTTACCACATCCAGAGGGGCCCAAAATAGCCACCAATCCATTGTTGGGAAAAGTAATGTTAAGACCATCAAGCGCTACTAGATGGTGATCATTATTACGATATATTTTACCGACGTTTTCTAGCCTAATCATCTTTATGCTCCTCTTGATAATAATTATTCCAAGCCTTTGTCCAATATTTATTCGGTAAAATCATAATTTCTTTGGAAATGGTGGGAGCGTATAAAATCGGATTTAAGCCCAAATGAAATAATGGGGTATGTGTATGCCTTACATACGTTGTGCATAAATAAACTAAGGCCCCTTCTGTTAAATAGCTCGGTAAAATATAATAGTAAACCTCGCTCAATTCACCCTCTAAAATTCTTTGTAATTGCTTATCTTTACGGCTATGTGCTTTTTGTTTTAGAAATTGATTCAATCTATCGACAATTATTAAATATTTATCAGGAGATGTTTCGAATTCATGATTGGGTGATAGCAACACCCAAATGGGATAATCGCTATATAAATCATCGATTTGTGGACGATATTCTTTAAAAACGTATCCATAAGCTATTTGTCCCTTTTGAAAAAGCTCCTTTCGCTTCCAATACGCTCTGGTAAAAAGGCCATGAAGCTTTCCTTGACGATAATTCCTCAAGCATTGAAACTTTACTTCTTCTTGATTAAATGAAAAACGTAAGCCTTGATAATTCTCTCTTAATTCATCCAATAATTCTTTTTCGTTCATATGCATCACATCTCACTTATTTATTATAATAAATAACTTTGGCCAAGAAAAAAAGCAATTATTCTCTCGTTTCCTTTAAAAACTTCATGATATAATGGAAAAGTATATAAAGGAGATGTTGATATGATTTCGAAATCTTTAGCTATCAAAGTCCTTAACGAAGGCCTTTCTTCCGGAGCGGATTTCGCCGAGATCTATTTAGAGGAAACCAACTCCACTGCAATTGAAATGGATAATGGTGAAGTAAACTCAATCAATTCCGGGGTTTCTTATGGCGCTGGTATTCGTCTTTTAAAAGATCTGCAAAGTGTATATGGATACACCAATGATATTTCCCCCAAGGGATTATTAAAACTAGCGACTACTCTAGCCGCTTCATTTCAAGGAACGCGTTTAAAAACTGTTGAAAAAATAGAAAAAGTTCGTGTAAAAAAGCATCATCGTGCTAAAACACCTTTGGCCGATGTTCCTAAAGAAAGGAAAATCGCGCTTATGAGAGAAGCCTATGAGGCTTGTTCATCTTATGATAGTCGCATCATCCGCACGCGCGTTCTCTTTTCCGATAACACAAAAAAAGTTGATATTTTCAATTCCAACGGACAACAATTTCATGATGACCGCGGACGGGGACGTCTTTACATCATTGCAATCGCTTCTGAAAATGGTGTAATTGAAACAGCCGGCGTTGGTCCGGGAGCGCAGAAAGGCTTAGAATTTTTCACCGATGATATCGATGTTCAAGCCTTGGCGACCGAAACAGCAAAAACAGCTTTAACCATGCTTAAGGCTGAGGAATGCCCAAGTGGAAAAATGACCGTTGTGATTGGTAATGGCTTCGGCGGTGTGATTTTCCATGAAGCATGTGGCCACGCTCTAGAAGCTAGTGCTGTGTCACGAAATCTCTCTGTCTTTGCCAATAAGCTGGGTCAAAAAATCGCTTCCGATATTGTCACCGCGGTTGATGACGGCACTATCGAAAACGGATGGGGCTCCGGCAATATCGATGATGAAGGAAATCCTACCGAACGTACGGTGTTAATTGAAAACGGCGTTTTGAAATCATATTTGGTCGATTCCTTTAATGGCCGAAGAATGGGACTGAAGGGCAATGGTGCCACTCGTCGCGAATCCTATCAATTTGAACCGACCTCGCGAATGTCCAACACCTTTATTTGCGCCGGCAAATCGACTCCCGAAGAAATAATTGCGGAAACCGAATCGGGATTATACGCTAAATCATTAGGCGGTGGATCCGTCAATCCTACAACCGGAGACTTTAATTTTGCCGTTACCGAAGGCTATTTAATTGAAAATGGCCAGATCACCCGTCCCGTTAAAGGAGCCACTCTCATTGGAAACGGCGCTGATATTTTATTAAAAATTGATCGCGTCGCTAATGATTTAAAGCGCGCTCAAGGAATGTGTGGAGCTGCCTCGGGTTCAATTCCCGCTGATGTTGGTCAACCAACGATTCGGGTCCAAGATATAACTGTCGGTGGTAGAGGAGGTAACGGAAAATGAAATACCAGAAATTTATCGATGAAGCGCAAAAAATAGGTCTTGAATCCTATGAGCTTTATGTTCAACATACTTATCGTTTGTGCATTGAGCTATTTCATCATGAAATATCCAGTTATACTGTCGCTGACACCACCATTTTGGCGGCCCGTGGTATTTATAATGGAAAAATCGGATATGCCTATAGTGAATTAAATGACTCAACGACACCAATGTATTTAGCAGAACAGGTTAAAGAAAATGCAAAAGCCATTACCGATACTGAAACCCCGTATATTTTTGAAGGATCATCTTTGTATAAAAAGAAAAATACTTATAACGCTCATTTATCTTCCATATCGGCTCAAGATAAAATTGCTCTTTTACATGATATTGAAACCCAATTGCGTTTAAAGGATGAACGCATTGTCGAAGTGGGTGGCGTTTCTTATGAAGAAAACGCTTCGGAAATAACCTTAGTCAACAGCCATGGCTTATATTTAAAGCATAAGACAAATGATTTCGTTTTATACGCCGAAGCCGTGGCGAAGCAAGATGAAGAAGTCAAAACCGGATATGATATCGTCTTCGGAAATGATTTGCAAAGCGTCAATGTTGCTCAATTGGTGGATGATATTGCCAAAAAAACGCTCTCACAGTTAGGAGGAGCGCCTTGCGATAGCCGCGATTATCCTTGCGTCTTTACACCACAAGTTTTCGCCAGTCTTCTTAGCTGCTTTTTAGCGAGTGCCAGTGCGAATGAGGTCTTAAAGCACTCATCCTTTTTAGAAGGAAAGCTCAATACTTTAGTGGCAAGCAAAAAATTGTCCGTCACCGAAAATCCTCTATCACGAAACGTTTTCTTCCGCTATTTTGATGACGAAGGGGTCGCAACTTTTCCAAAAACGGTTATCGAAAAGGGCGTATTGAAAACCTATTTCCATAATTTGACCACAGCCCATCAAATGGGAGTGGCGCCGACAGGAAATGGTTATAAAGACTCCGCGAAAGGCAAAGTGGGAATTCATTTCCTCAATCTCTTCGTGAAGCCGGGAAAATATAGCGAGGAAGAGATGATTTCTCCTATTAGCGAAGGTGTCTATATCACCGAAATTCAAGGCTTACATGCCGGTATGAACCAACAGTCCGGTAACTTCTCCTTACAAGCCAAAGGATTTATGATTCGTAACGGCAAAATAGCCGAACCGATCAATTTAATCACTATTGCGGGAAATCTTCTATCGATTATGCATGATATTAAAGAGGTCGCGAACAATAGCGAAACACAGCTTTCGTCAATTACCTGTCCGAGTGTTTTGATTCGTTCAATCGCCGTGGCCGGTAAATAGCCTCAAGATATATCCCTTTCTGATAAATAAAGAATCAATATTATTATTTCTATATAATAAAAAGGGTTCCTTCAGCTTCTGTAAGGAATCCTTTTTTTATTATCAAGATAAATTAATTAATATTTCAAAATATATAAAATGCCGATTGTTCCTTTTCCGCAATGGGAAGATATCACACAGCCCGCTTCTGTTATCATGATTTTATCTTTCGGAATCATTTTTGAAAGCTCGCGATAAAGATACTCCACACCTTCCGGCGCTAAAGAATGGGTTATCATGACGTGATCGAGATCGACATTTGGTAAATCGTTTCTAATCATCTCTAACAATTCATCATAGGCCTTGACCATTTTGCCTCGTGGCTTACGATAAACGCTCATTTTCCCATCTCTAACTACGATTTCCGGATGAATATGTAGCATTTTTCCGAAATAATAAGAGGTCGAAGAACAGCGTCCGCCCTTATGCAAAAAGGTTAAATCCTCCACAACAAATTGTGCTCTGACATTCGGAATAATCTTTTGCTCTAAAATATCCGCTATTTCATGCAAATTGCGGCCTTCTTCGCGCATTTTGCAAGCCTTCAAAACCGAAAGACCGATACCTGATGATAAATTGCGAGAATCGACCACCCTAATTCTTTGATGATCAAATTCATTAGAAGCGATGTATGCTGACTGATAAATAGCGGAGAAATCACTCGATATAAGAATGCAAAGAATATCATAATCTTCTGCTAAATATCGGGTAAAAAGATCGATAAAGCATTGAGGATCGCGTGAGGCCGTTTTAGGTAATTCATCGTATTGCTCCACCAATGAATATAATTGCTCAGTATTTAAATCAACACCATCACGATAAGAATGATTATCAAAATTCACCAAAAGAGGCACAACTTCTAAATCGTATTTTTGAATTTCCTCTGGTCTTAAATCCATTGTACTATCAACAATAATTTTTATCTTACGCATAAATCATCCCTTCTTTCTAAATCTATTTAATTATACAATAACGCCATGATAATTTAAATTTTTTCTGAACTAAAATATCAAACGTTTGCTCAATTATGACAAAATTTTTGTAATTACGACAATTTAATGATAAATAAATCTAATTGAAAATATTTTGATTGATTTTTTTATTATTCTAAAGTAGAATATTACTATCTTTACAATAATATGTATTATTATTGTTAAATGTAGGAGGAAGAAATGTTTATGAAAAACAAAATCTTGTTAACAGTTCTTCTTGCAACCAGCGTTGTAGTGGCCACTACTGGTTGTGATAAGAACCCACCATCTTCAACTGATCCTAATGTAATTGAAAAAGCGAAGGGTAACGGTACTGACTGGATTGATGGAATTCAAGACATGCTCGGCAAAGTATGGACCGCTGCTAAAACGGAGCCATATGAAGTTCCATATGTCGACACCACTTATTATTCAGCTCAATTTACGTCCGAGAGTACTGATGCCGGTGATGAAGTTTCCACAACTATCGTTTGCGAAAACGATGAATCAATGAGTACCGAAACTATTACCGCTCATATGGCAACTTACACTAGCTATTTAGAAGAAAATGGTTTTGAAATTGATAAATCACTTTATCAACAATATCGTATTTACGCTGCTGTCAAGAAAATTAAAGGTGCGGAATATTTAAGATATGAATACGGACTTACAGTCGTAGGAACTGAAAATGAATATGACGCAATTTATGGTTTTATTCTCTATGTTGGCTATCAACGTATCATCTCTAACGAAGGTTGGATGGGTGAATACTTAGAAGGATGGCCGTCCGCAGATATTGCTGATGCCTTGAATACTGATGTACCACATCCATCATTTGTCGATGATGAACGCGATGGTGTTACTTACTTCGGTGGCTTCAACCTTATCCCAGTGACCAACCAAGATGGTACAAAGGGTCTATTAGAATGCTATGTCTTATGGTGCATTGGTACTAATGAAACCGACTTGGCCGAATACTTAGAATTACTAACATCCTTGTATTGGGAAGTTGGAACATTCACAAATAGCACTGATAAATATGCCTTCAACTTCTTGACTCAAGTGGTCATTGAAACAGCCGTCATGTCTCAAACTGGTTTCGGAACTGGTATTTGCTTATTCATGTATTTGAATGAACCAACTGCCGTCTTCAAAAAATCAGCAGCATGGCCTAATGAATTAGCCACAATTCCCGCATATGTGGAAGAAGGTGCCACTCTAACTTACTTTAGTTCTTCAACCGCTACTGTCTATGGTCCTCTATACACTGTCGTCGTCGGTGGTGTTGGCGCGGATGCTGAAAACGTTTATACTGAGATTCTCACAGCGGCAGGTTACACTGTCACTACTGAGACCGATACCAATAACGATACTTACAAGTATGCTATTAAAGGGTCGACAGAAATAATGTTCTATTTATCCGATGAGCCATATCCTGATGCAGGTGAAGCACCATTGATTATTCAAGCCTTCTTATAATCAGAAGCAAACTTAAAAGCCGTGGATTATTCCATGGCTTTTTTTACTTTTTGTTGTTTTTTTTCAAAGATAAGGTAGAATAAAAAAGGAGGTATATTTATGGCGAAAAGAAAAAAAAGCAAATTCTTTAGTGAATTTAAGGAGTTTATTACTCGCGGTAACGTTTTAGATATGGCTGTTGGTGTCATCGTTGGTGGTGCTTTCACCAGCATTGTTAATGCTTTAAGTGAGCATATCCTAAAGCCTATTATCAATTTCATCTTAGCGGCTATCTTTGGATCTAACTCTTTAAGCGATATTTACACATATTTAAAAGTATCATACGTAATTCCCGGCGATGCTACTTCTGGAATTGATTTAACAAATTCCATTTACATCGATTGGGGTTCATTCATTAACGCTATTATTAATTTCTTATTAATCGCTTTTGTCTTGTTCTGCATTGTTAAGACTATCAATTCAGTCCGTGCTCGTCTCGATGCTGCTAAGCAACGCTTAGAAGAAAAAGAGAAAGAAGAAAACGCTGAACCTGCACCTGAGCCAGAGCCCGAACCAGAGCCAGAGCCAGAGCCTGATCCACAAATTGTTTTATTAACAGAAATTCGTGATTTGCTAAAAAAAGATGATAAAGAATAATTGATAATCATAAAAATTATTCTTGGAAAGAAAAATAATAAAAGAAGATGCTTCCTTAATTATGGTGGAAGCATCTTTTTATTTATGAGCGTTTTATAAATTATTATGACTTACAATCTTCGTTTAATTGAAGACGCTCTTCCTTGTTTCTTTAAAAATCAAGGATGCACCTCCTTCTTTTGATGTCGATACATGATGACAACCAATTCATGCACTAATAATGGTAAAGCACTGATTAACAAGAGCCATCCCCATTCCCACAAGCTCAATTCAGCGGTCTGAAAGAACTGATTTAATAAAGGAATCTCGGTTACTAAAACCTGAAGAGTGATGCCGGCAACAAAGGCGACCAGCATCAGCTTATTTTTATTTTTAAAGATATTGATCACCGATTTTTTAATATTGCTCATCCCAAGCATGTGGAATAATTGCGACATTCCTAGGGCGGTAAACGCATACGTCCGCGCGCGCATCAATATCATCTCACCGGTCAGATTTAGATTCGGTAATCCATCGATGAACATCGTTTGCATTTCCCGATAATTAG
This sequence comes from uncultured Coprobacillus sp., assembly GCA_964583155.1. GTDB lineage: Bacteria > Bacillota_I > Bacilli_A > RFN20 > CAG-826 > CAG-826. The sequence continues at coordinate 133,497 of CAZOUY010000003.1, read as the reverse complement.
CAATCGGATTTATCCAAGAAAACTGACCCTGCTGTATCATTAAACTCAAAGGATAAGCGATATAAGCACAGAGTGTCAATAGGGTAATAAAAACGCCATAAAATATCGTTAGACGCATTCCCCCATGAGCGAATAATGATTCGTTAGCCGCGCGTGGCTTTTCCTTCATGATGTCGCGATCTTTAGGATCGGCCCCTAATGCTAAAGCCGGTAAAGTATCGGTAATCAAATTAACCCATAATATATGAATCGCGATTAAAGGAATCGGAAGTCGCAGCACAATTCCTAAAAACATTGTAAAAACTTCGCCAAAGTTCGAAGAAAGCAGGAAGATAACCACTTTTTTGATATTGGCGTATATTCCTCTTCCTTCTTCAACCGCTTTTTCAATGGAAGCAAAATTATCATCGACCAGAATCATATCGGCCGCTCCTTTCGCCACCTCTGTACCGCCTCTTCCCATCGCGATTCCTATATCGGCGGCCTTCAGACTAGGAGCGTCATTGACGCCATCTCCCGTCATCGCGACGATTTGATTATATGATTTAAGAGCTTTCACTATTTTGACTTTATGCTCCGGTGTAACCCGCGCAAAAACGCGCACGGATGGCACTTTTTTATGAAATTCTTCCTCTGAAAGATTATCGATTTCATTGCCGATTAAGCATTCCTTTTCATCCGAAGCAATATTGAGCTCACGTGCAATTGCCAAAGCGGTATCAGGATGATCTCCCGTTATCATGACCGTTTTAATTCCGGCCTCTTGGAATCGTAGAACTGCCGGTTTCGCTTCCGGACGGGGCAAATCCATCATCCCGACAAAGCCTATTAAAACCATTTGTTCTTCCTTGAGCTGCTTAGCATTATCTTGATAAGCCACCGCAAGAACCCGAAGGGCCTTTTGTGCCATCTTTCTGGTGTACTCTTTTAAATTTTCTTTATCCTTTAAAGTGATGGGTACCTTTCTTCCTTGGTGATAAATATAACTGACATGAGGCAGCATCATTTCTAATGCTCCTTTAGTAAATATCATCTTCTTCCCGTCGATAAAATGCATAGTAGACATCATTTTTCTTTTGGAATCAAAGGGAATCTCATCAATGCGTGGGGCTTTCCTTATTAGCTCATCCAAGTCAACATGGAAATGATGCCCCATCTCTAAAAGGGCTATTTCTGTCGGGTCCCCCATAACATCCTTGGAAATGGATGCATTGTTGCAGAGCATCATTCCCCAAAGCAAGGGCTGTACCTCTTCAAAAGAAAAATCATCGATTTCACGAATTTGATCGTTAATAAAAATTTGTTGAACGCTCATTTTGTTTTGTGTCAGGGTGCCCGTTTTATCCGAACACACAACTGAGACCGCCCCCAAGGTTTCCACCGATGGTAAGCGTCTAACAATCATATTTACCTTCACCATTTTTTGAACACCTAGCGCCAAGACAATGGTAACTGCCGCCGGCAAGCCCTCCGGAATAGCGGCCACCGCCAACGAAATGGAGGTAATCAGCATTTCGAAAACATTACGCTTTTGAATGACCGAAACAATAAAAAGAGAAAGACATAAAACAATGGTTAAAATGCCTAATATTTTTCCTAAATCCGCCAACCGCTTTTGCAATGGTGTCATTTCGACTTTGGTTTCATGCAAAATCGTGGCAATGTTTCCAATTTCTGTATTCATGCCGGTCGCGACGACTATCCCTTCACCACGTCCATAGACGACCGATGTTGACATGAATCCCATATTATATCGTTCCGCTAACGGTAATTCCTGTTGAGAAATTCCGCAATTCTTTTCAATCGGTAACGATTCGCCGGTTAAAGAGGCTTCATCAACCTTTAAATTGTGGCATTTCATAAAGCGAATATCAGCCGGAATGATATACCCTTCCTCTAAAACCACGATATCGCCGGGCACCAATTCCGCTGAGGGAATTTCTTTAATAGCGCTATCTCTTTTCACTAAACAAGTAGGCGTGGATAATTTTTTTAAGGCTTCCAAGGCCTTTTCCGCTTTTAATTCTTGAATCGTGCCCACAATAGCGTTTATCAAAATAACAATCAAAATAATGACGGCATCCGCGATTTCCTTTAAAAGAAAAGATAGAATAGCCGCAATCATCAAAACATAAATCATGGGATCTTGCAGCTGCCGACCAAATAAAGCAATCGTACTCGGTGGTTTAGCCTCAATAATTTGGTTTTTTCCATACTTCTTTTGTCTAATTAGTACTTCCTCGTCACTCAATCCTATATTGATATTGACATTTAATTCCTTTTCTAGCTCCGCAATTGATTTGGTTTCGTACATTTTGCATTCCTCTCATTTGTCATATCATTAATTCCTTACAATTTATGATAGAAAAGGCGTTATCATGACAATGTGAAGTATCACTTTTATAATGCAAAATAAAGTATTTTAATGACCCTCCTATTAAATAATCCCTTTTGATGTCCTTATAAAATTACATAAAAAAACACTCTTGGGAATCCTAAGAGTGTTATAGTTTCCTTCTTTACTTTGATTAGCGATTTTAGAAAGTCCAATCAGGATGATGCTCATGAATTTTATTAAGCACTAAACCCATTAATTGTTCTTCATCAAATAGCCTTCCTGTTTCGACCATGTGTTTTTTCTTAGCCTGATACTTTTTATAAATCGCCACCGCATCGTCTTTGCTCTCGATCACTAAGGCCAATAAGGCAAAGTAATTGCGACTTCCCTCCACCGAATTATAATCGCTTATTAATTTTCGCTGCGCTTGGCTTAAGCCTTTAAAATACTCTTTAGCGTCTTCGATGCTCTTTCCCATGATGATGAGAAACACTTTAGCCGCTGATAATTCACGATATACGTCCTCGGATAGCTTATCGGAGTCTTGAATAAGACTATCGATAATCGCTTCCGCCTGCTGATATTCGCCTTGATAGGTTTTAGCGAGATAGACATAATAATTCCATTGAGATTTCAAATAATCGGTTTCGGAAAAGGGTGTTAATTCCGTAAAGCTTTCGCCTTTCATTAACGATTCCTTTAAAAGGCATAGCTCATTAAATACCTTAATATTCTCTTTGGTCACGTTTTTCATCATAATTGCATCATTTTTCGTATCAAGTGGCAAAGGAATAATGTTATAAACCAATAATAATCCAGCAATGATCGAAACGACATAGGAGCCGTATTTTAAATAAACATACACTGTTTCATCGGCTAATATAAAAACCGGCAGATAAATACCTAAAATAAGCACCACCAATAATAAAAGTGTTCCACCCCAGAAAAAAGGAAGAGGATTCGCTTTTTCTTTTTTCGGAGCAATTTTTGTTTCACCTGTAAATCCATCAAATGGTAATAATTTCACGGTTAACTTATTATCCACCTTACGGAAGTTAAGCCACATAAACGAAACCGAAACAATGCGATATCCGCCAATTAAAGCTCCGATAATATGACCGATTTCCATCAATATCACACAGATGATAAAGCCGATCAAAATCGCGATGATAAAAAATAAGAATGATTTACTACCTAGAACGCTATTGGCGGGAGCTAAAACCGAGGTCCCTATAAAATAAAGAGCTATCAAAAAGATGACGTAAACCAATAAACTGAAATTCGTTGCTTTTTTCATATTAAATCTCCTTTTGGCAGAGGTCATAAATCCTCTTGGCCTGTGTGCGATCTAAAGCTGTACCAACACTATTAATTGAGGTCCGTCCATCGAATAATAGGTCCAACAAACCTTCGATATCGGGATTCTCGATGCCTAAATCCTTAAAGGTGATCGGCATCCCTAATGAGCGGAAAAACTCTCGGATCGCGATGATTCCAAGATAAGCGGTTTCGCTATCGGTTTTTCCTTTAACCTGCATAACTTCATCGGCAAATCGCACAAACTTGGGAAGACTATACTCGTAGTATACCATAGCCCAACACGGAAATAAAACAGATAATCCGGCGCCGTGGGCAACAAAATCGTATAATCCGCTTAAAGCATGCTCCAATTGATGAACAGGCATTGACACTTTTTTGCCAATCCCTGTAAGTCCATTATGAGAATAGGCGCCCGCCACCATCAAAGCACCCCGCGCCTCATAGGAATGAGGATTTTTCATAACCACTGCCGCGGCTTTCATCACGGATTTTAAAAGACCGATAGCGATATCATCAGCCAATTCCAAATCCTGCGATGGATTAAAGAATCTTTCCAAGGTATGCATCATAATATCGACAATTCCGCACGCTGTTTGATAAGGAGAAACAGAATAAGTAATCTCAGGATTTAAAATGGCAAACAAGGGCCGATTGAAATCGGAATTGAATCCCATTTTCTTTTTGGTTTCCGCGTTTGTAATCACACAGGAAGCCGACATTTCGCTTCCGGCCGCCGCGATAGTCAAAATAACGCCTAATGGCAATGCTTTTTGGGGAACAGCCTTTTTTTCATTAAAATCAAATGGATCGCCCTCATAATAAAAGCCGGTCGCAATTAATTTAGCCGTATCGATCGCGGACCCTCCTCCAATCGCCAACACAAAATCAATGTTTTCTTCCTTAGCCTTTTGAATGGCGCTTTTGACAAAAGCCAATTTGGGATTGGGCTCAACGCCACCCCATAAAACGAAAGTCAAGCCTTCTTGAAGTAAAATGCGACAAACACGATCCAACAGTCCGGAGACGATAATGGATCTTTGGCCATAAACAAGTAAGACACGTTTCCCATTTCTTTTTTTAATCTCTTGCCCCACTTTATCCTCTTGATGCTTTCCAAAAATTAAAGTCGTGGGGGTCTGCAAAGTAAAATCAATCATTTTTGTCCCTTCTTTGCTTTTTTAAAACGATTAATGGACTCTTCTATTTGATTATCACTAATAATCTGTAATCGAGATATTAAATCTTCCTTCTTATCCTTCATGCCTTGATCGATCCAATTAATAAAGACATAAATAATAGCAGCACAATAAAAGCGAGCCACAAATCTTTTATCTTCATTAGTGAGGACATTTTCCGTATCCTTAATAGATAACGCTCTAAGGAAATACGTATGGAGATTATTGCCTAAGAATTCAATAAATAAATCGCGCCCGGCACTAGAAACGACATTTTCAACGAAAACTTTATTATTTTCGATGTATTCAAAAAAAGCGTAGACCGAATCGATATAATTTCCACTCGTTTCTTTAACCTTTAATGTTTCATTTAAAAATATCCATGTCAAAAGATCATAGATATCTCGGAAATGATAATAAAATGTTTGCCGATTAATATGGCATATTTCCGATAATCTTTTGACTGAAATTTGATCCAATGGCTCTTTTGACATTAACTCCTTGAGGGCCTGTCCTAATCTTTCTTCCGTTTTCATCGTCCGTTCCTCTTAAAACGATTGGCTCCTTAGAGCACATAAAGCGATCGCAATCTTAGCACCTAGCTTGGCATTATTCAAAACAAGGTGAATATTGGATTCCAGAGATGCTCCGCCGGTAATTTCCGTAATTCTTTGTAATAAGAATGGCGTAATCGCTTTACCGACAACACCTTGCTCTTCCGCTTCCTTTAAGGCCTGATCAATAGCGGAATTTATTATATTCTCATCCATGGCGTATTCTTCCGGAATCGGATTGGTAATCAAAATGCCGCCACTAAGATGCGATTTCCTTTTGGCTCTAATAACCTTCGCGATTTCAAGTGGTGTATCCAATCTATAATCGACCTTTAAACCGCTCCTTCTTGTAAAAAAGGCCGGTAACTCTTCGGTTTGATATCCTAAAACCGGGACTCCCATTGTTTCTAAATACTCTAGGGTTAATGGTAAATCCAAAATAGCTTTAGCCCCAGCACAAACAACGGAAACATCGGTTCTGTTTAATTCTTGAAGATCAGCAGAAATATCAAAGGTTTCATTGCCATGGCGATGAACTCCGCCAATTCCACCGGTGACAAAGACCTCAATATCGGCCTTTTTAGCTAATATCATCGTGGTAGCTACTGTCGTGGCGCCCCATAATTTTTTAGCATAAACGACCGGTAGATCTCTTCGCGAAACCTTAACAATTCCTTTTCTTTGGCCAAATTCTTCTATTTCGGCGTGAGACATCCCAATGACCGGAACGCCTTCTATAATTCCGATCGTCGCCGGAATGGCTCCCGCATCCCTAATAACCTGCTCTACCTTCAAGGCCGTTTCAACATTTTTCGGATATGGCATACCGTGAGAAATAATCGTGGATTCTAACGCGACCACCGGACGATGATGCAATAGAGCATCGCGAACTTCTGCAGAAATTTTCATTGTTTGTACCTCCTTATTTTTGATGAATTTTTAATTTTTTCATTACGAAATCTAATAAAGCATATAGCAGCATTGCCGGAATCATGACGATAAAGAAACCCTTCACCGATTGCGATGATAAGCTATGAATAGAGATATTCAAAATATTAAGCTTGGTAATCGCCGGAACGGTTTCTGTCAGGATAATAACGACAATCGCAAGGATAAAAATCGATGAATATACAATGCCTCGATATCTATTAAAGGGTAGGCATATCCTTAATAACACCAAGAAAGCAATAACGTACATAGCCAAAGAACTACATGTAATAGCATCGATGGAATGAGCTTGTCCGGCAATTTGGTTACCCATTCCAAAGAGATTATATCCTTCAAAAATGAAGAACGTCGAAACCGCTAAAGTGATGATTATGCCACCCGGCAACGCTCTTTGGATAACATTGCTGACGAAATCACCCTTGATAATCTTATTGTTCGGCTGTAAAGCCATAAAGAACGATGCGGCGCCAATAGCCAACAATTCCCAAATATATAAATTGTTAGTTTTAAACGGATAAATATTATTGGAAGAGCGATCGGCAAACATAACAACAGCCCAAATAATTGAAAAGAAGATACTGAAGATCGTTTTTGTTAAAAACAACGAGGACACGTTTTGTAGGTTATTGATAGCTCTTCTACCTTCCGCTACAACATCAGGCAAAACATTGAAATTGGAATCCAATAACACAAGATGAGCGACATCACGAGCAGCCTCTGATCCTGCCGCCATAGCAATAGAACAATCGGCTTTTTTTAAAGATAAAATATCATTCACGCCATCGCCGATCATCGCGACTGTTCGATTATGCTTTCTTAATGATTCCACCAAAATAGCTTTTTGCTCCGGTGTCACTCTCCCGAAAACGGTATAGTCATTCGCAACATTAGCAACCTCTTCAGCGCTCATGCCTTCTAAAGAAATGTATTGATGCGCTGTTTCAATTCCCACTTGGCGCGCAATTTCGGAAACCGCCAAGGGATTATCACCGGAGATTATTTTTATATTAACGTCGTTATTTCTAAACCAATTAATTGTATCGTAAGCATCCTTTCGAATTCGATCATGAAGAATAAAAAGACACACCGGTTCGGTTTCGGATGGAATTCTATCAGCCTTGATTTTGTCTTTAGTATACGCTAGCATAAGCACGCGGATTCCCCGACTGACATACTGACGAACTATTTTTTGAATTTCCTTATCCTTGCCTTTATAAACAAACTCCGGGGCTCCTAAAACAAAAGTTCCTTTGCTTTTAAAGGTCACAGCCGAGCATTTCCGCTCACTAGAAAAGGGCAAAATCGTTAAGGGCTGTAAGGAAGAGTTCAGCGGATATTTTTTCATCATAGCGATCGCTGTTTGATTGGAATCGTTAACAGCCTTTAAATATGAGCCCATGATAGTGTCCAAATCAATGCTTTTAAATTCATCAAACACCAGAACATCCTCAACGCTCATTGTCCCATCGGTAATCGTACCGGTTTTATCAAGACAAAGGGTGTCTACCCTCGCTAACATTTCAATGCTATATAGCTCTTGCACCGATGTTCTTTTTTTGCCTAAACGAATAACACCGGTATATAGAGTCATCGATGTCAAAAGAAACATGCCCGAAGGAATCATTCCTACTAGAGAGCCAGCAGTATTGGAAACAATGGAAACGATCTTTTCCCAATTCGTCATGGAAGATCCGGCTAATTGCATATAATTACCGACCGCCATGATGATGCCTAAAGGAATAATGATAAAGCTAATAATATGAAAAATAAAATTTAAAGATCGCAATAATTCGGATTTGGGTTTATTTAAAACCTTGGCCTTTTGCTGCAATTGCTGAGCATAGTTATCATCCCCGACTTTTTCTACTTGGACAATGGCGGTGCCGGAGGTCACATATGATCCGGCATAAACCAAATCGCCTACTTTCTTTTTCACGGCAATAGCCTCTCCGGTTAATAAAGATTCATTAACCTCAATCGATCCGCTACGCACTATAGCGTCCGCGGAAATCTGTTTGCCGGAGGAAAGAATTAAAATATCATCTAAAACTATTTTATTTGAGGGAATGGTCGTCTCATGTGCATCTCGAATCACTTCCGCATTCGGAGCGGTAATAATCCGCAGACGATCAATCGTTTTTTTCGCTCTGATATCTTGATATATACCAATAGCGACATTTGCAAATAACACAACTAAAAATAAAAGCGAGCCATATTCTTTGACCCATATCAATAAAATCGCAATAACAATCAGGATGATGTTAAATAAGCTTACTAAATTCTCTTTAAAAATCTCACGATAACTCTTAGAGTAATTACGCTTCGATTGATTAACGAGGCCATCTTGTTCACGAGAATCGACCTGCTCTGAAAGAAGTCCGACACTTATATCCGGTTTAAAGCGTGTCAAAAAATATTTACTCTGATTCTTTTTTGTCACTTTTTCCTTTTTTGTCTTGTTTTTCATCTGTGTCACCTCAAAGTAGTCACTTAATATTATTATACATAATAATATTTGAAATTACGATGAAAAACTAGTAGACAAGTTTCAGCCGACTATTTGGGAATAACGATTCCCGAAGCGTAACCGCCACTATTAATGGTGGCGTGAATATAGGCCTGCATTGTATCCACGATAAATACAAAGGCTCTTTGCTCAACATCGTAAATGGAATAAGATATCGAGATCACCTTACCTAAAGAAAAATTCTCTTCCGTTTTATAATAAAAAGTGAGATTCCGATCATCTTCGCGTCTTTCGATTGTCATTTGCTCAACTTCGACATAATCAACCTTTATTTGCGTATATTCCATCGGCCTAGCAATGGTTAATACCAAAATCGAGGAAATACCGAAAATTAATACTAAAAATGAAAAAATAGCACAAATTTGATAGAGTTTTTTCATAAAATCACCCTATCTTATTGTGCTCTTATTCTTTTACTTCTATTCTTTTTCGTCTTTCTTTAAAAAAGGAGGTCATCAATTGCGAAGCTTCATCCGCCAATATTCCCGAAAACACCTGAGGATGATGGTTGATGCCCGGAACATCAAACAAATTATAGGAGGAGCATAGCGCGCCCCCTTTAGGATCTTGAGTGCCATAATAAATAGTGCGAATCCTCGCCCATAAAAGTGCCCCTGCACACATTGAGCAAGGCTCAACTGTAACGTATATATCACAATTTTCTAATCGCCATGATTGTCTTTTCTTAGTAGCTTTCCGAATTGCCACAATTTCGGCATGCGCTGTCGGGTCATTTTTGCTTTCGCGCATATTATGCCCCCGGGAAATAATTTTTCCGTCTTCAACAATAACACATCCAACCGGCACTTCACCTTTTCGATAAGCTTTTTTGGCTTCTTTTAAAGCCTCTTTCATAAATTCTATTTCTGTCATTATCTTTTTTCCTATTAAAAAACCATCGCACATAGGATGAATGCTTATGGCTGCTACGTTCCCGTCCTGACCAGGTTCACACCATGCCTATCGCAATGGCATCTATATTATATCATGAAAAAAATTACATTATGCAATAAAACTTCCGAAAATTATTCTTAACGGCATTCATCATTTAACGATACCGGATTGCTATCGTTATCTATAATTAAAAAAAGAAAGATTTTTTGATCGATTATTTCTATCAATACATCCTTCTTTTTCCTTTTTTATTGTCGTAGCTATTATTTTTTCTTCTTAGGTAAAAGGACCTTAATTCCGCCCATAAATGGTACTAAAGCCTCAGGAATAACTACCGATCCATCCTTTTGTTGGCATTGCTCTAATAGAGCCGGGAACAAACGACTGGTCGCAAGTCCGGAAGCATTTAAAGTATGGCAGAATTTGGTTTTTCCTGTTTTAGAATCACGATATCGAATCATACCTCTTCGTGCTTGATAATCACGGGCATTGCTCGCTGAAGAAACTTCTTTATAAATACCCATGCTTGGAATCCAAATTTCAATATCGTAGGTTCGCGCCATAGAATGAGAGCAATCGCCGGCGGCTAATTTTGAAATCTGAAAGTGCAATCCTAAGCCTTCAACCAATTTAGCGGCTTTCTGTACTAATTCTTCAAATGCGGCGTCGCTTCCCTCTTCTGTGGTGTATTGCACCATTTCCACCTTATTAAATTGGTAACCTCTAATCATGCCTCTTTCTTCCGTTCGATAGCTTCCTGCTTCACAACGATAGCATGGTGTATAGGCAAAATATTTTTTCGGCAATTCATCTTCGGATAAAATTTCCTTGCGGTGCAAGTTAACCAAAGCGGTTTCGGCTGTAGGCAACATAAATTTACCTTGTCCTTCCAACCAGAATACATCCTCTTTGAATTTCGGAAATTGTCCGGCCGTATATCCGCTTTCTTCATTTAGTAGATGCGGCGGTAAAATCATAGTGTAACCATCAGCTAAGTGAGTGGAAATAAAATAATTGATTAATGCCCACTCTAATTGAGCTCCTAATCCGGTATAGATCCATGTTCCTCTTCCAGATATTTTAGCGCCTCTTTCATAGTCGACGAGCCCTAAAGATTCTGCCAATTCAACATGATCCTTAGGAACAAAGTCAAATGTTGGTTTACTACCTACGGTTTTGATTACTTTGTTATTTTCCTTTTCGCCCGGCAATAAATCATCATCAGGAAGGTTAGGTAAAGCCTCAACAAAGGTTTTGATCTCTTTTTCTAGTTCCTCCAAGCGCTTTTCATCTTCTGTTATCGAAGCGGAAAGATCCTTCACCTTCTTAAAAATAACAGTGACATCTTCCCCTCTTTTTTTAGCTAATGGAACCGAAGCCGAAAGCGCATTTTTTTCCGCTTTGATTTTTTCGACTTTTTTTAAGAGCTCTAATCGTAAATCCATCTTCGCAATAACATCTTGAAAATCAACATCCCAGCCTTTTTTTCGTAAAGCCGCTTTGACTTCTTCCGGTTTACTCTTAATTAAATTGTAATCTAACATATGCATTCTCTCCTTCTTTAAAATAAAAAAAGTCCCTCCCAAGGGACGTTAATAACGCGGTACCACCCTCATTAAACCTTTGATTGGTTTATCTCTTGCTTGGTAACGTTAAGCCACGGAACGATTAAGTTCTCTCTAAAAGGTGGATTTCAAGAGTCTCATTATCATCTTGCACCAACCGATGATTCTCTATTAACAATAAATGATTTCTCTTTACTGGCCTTTATCTTGGAGCACTTATATTCTATATTTATTGATTAAGAAAGGCAAGAAATTTTACGGTCCTTTTTTATTTATGCATTTTTCTATGATATTTTGTATAATAACAAATAGGAGGCTTTTTTATGATTCTAACCGCTACTGATTTTTGGAATTTTTTTAAATACATTATCATCGCTATTGTCCAAGGTATTGCCGAAATATTGCCGATTTCTTCTTCCGGACATATTGCCTTGTTTGAAAACATCCTGAGTATTGAGCCTTCTTTATCGTTTTCAATATTTCTTCATGCCGGTAGTTTAATAGCGGTTATTGTCTATTTTCATAAAGAAATTTGGCTGTTAATTCGCTCCTTCTGCTTATACACTTTCAAAAAGAATCGCGAAGATGAGGTCAAAAAGTATTTTCATCTCGCCATGATGCTGATTGTCGCTACTATTCCGGCGGCCTTGGTTGGGATTCTTTTAAACGATCTGGTTGATTCGGTTTTTTCTGACTTATTATATATTTCCATCAATTTCATCATTACCGGTATCATATTGCTGGTTATTAGTCGTTTTAAGTTCGAAAGAAAAAAAGAGAGCATGACGTATGTCGATGCTCTTATAATCGGTTCCGCCCAAGCGATTGGTGTTTTGCCAGGTATTTCCCGCTCCGGAATTACGATTACCGGATTAAAGACCCGCAAATTCAATGATGAAGATTCAGCAAATTTTGCCTTTTTAATGTTTATTCCTATTACCGCCGGTTCCTTCTTTTATGAAATTATCAAGCTTATTAAAACGCCAAGCGCTTTTGATCAATCGCTATTATTGCCATATCTAGTCGGCATTATCGTAGCCGGAATAATCACTTATTTATCTTTGGTTTTCCTTTTAAAAATCATTCGTAAGGGCAAATTAAAGTATTTCAGTTTCTATCTTTTCGCTCTAGGAATCACCGTTTTAATTCTTCGGTTATGTCATGTATTATAAAAAAAGCCAAGTCTTAGTTGGCTTTTTTTCTTATTCTTCTTCAGATTCTTCTTCGTGATTAACAACCGCGATCGAAGAAATTTCTTGTCCTTCATCCAATTTGATTAAGCGCACGCCCTGGGTGTTTCGGCTTGCTATCTTAACCTGGCTTAACGGAGTTCGAATAATAATACCGGCTTTGGTCATGATCATTAAATCCTCATCGCCATTGACCGCGCGCATCGCTACTAACGAACCCGTTTTTGGTGTGGCGTTGATTGTTAGAACGCCCTTGGTTCCCCGTGATGTTAATCGATAATCTTCAAACATGGACATCTTTCCGTATCCGTGCTCTGAAACCACTAAAACAAGATTTCCTTCTTGAGAGGTAGTTGCCCCAACAACCACTCCACCATCGAGATTCATACCCTTCACGCCACTTGCGGTTCTCCCCATCGCTCGAACATCACTTTCATGGAATTTGACCATTTTTCCGATACTAGAAGCGATACCGATCAAAGAATTGCCATCCGTATGTTTCACAGCAAACAATTCATCGCCCTCGCGTAAAGAAATGCTGATCTTTCCGTTTTGGCGAATTGATTCAAATTCCTTGATATCGGTTCTTTTGACAATACCTTCTTTAGTGATAAATAATAGGTAATCGCCCTGTTTATATTCATCAACCGCCAGGATTGACATGACCTTTTCTTCTTTATCGAAATTCAAGAGATTGACAATGGGTAATCCTTTAGATGTTCGCGAAAATTCAGGTATTTGATAGCCACGAATACGATATACCTTGCCTTTATTGGTGAAAAACAAGACATCTGTATGCGTTTTGGTGTGTACCAACATATCGACAGCGTCGTTTTCATTCGTGCTCATTCCTTTTATTCCACGTCCACCACGATTTTGCGATTTGAAAGTATCAGTCGTAACGCGCTTAATGTAGCCGTTTTGCGTAAGGGTGATAATAATTTCCTCCTTGGGAATCAAATCTTCATCGTCGATAGCGGATAAATCGTTAGAAATCTCGGTTAATCGTTTATCGCCATATTTCTCTTTAACTTGATCTAATTCTTCTAGCACTTTTTCAACTACATTTTCTCTAGAACTCAATAAAATATTATAAGAATCAATTAATTCATGTAAGCGCGCAATTTCTTCTTCGATTTTGCCTTTTTCTAAACCGGTTAATTTCGATAAGCGCATATCAAGAATTTCTTTTGCTTGAATATCACTGAATTCAAATCGTTCCATTAAGGCCTGTTTGGCGATTTCAGTCGTGGCGCTGCTTCTAATAACCGCGACCACTTCGTCGATGTTATCTTGGGCTTTTAATAAGCCTTCCAAAATATGATCTCGTAAGACCGCTTTCTTTAATAGGAAGCGCGTGCGTCGTTCAACAACCTCTATTTGATGATCGAGATATAGCTTTAAGACATCGGTAATCGGCAAAATGCGCGGTTGTCCATGGTCGAGAACGAGCATTATAACACCATAAGAAATCTGCAATTGCGTCATTTTATAAAGCTGATTCAAAATTACATCGGGAATAACGTCGCGTCGCAAATCGATAACAATTCTAATTCCTTCTTTATTGGATTCATCGCGTAAGTCGGTGATTCCTTCAATTCGTTTGTCACGAACTAATTTGGCTATTGCTTCAATCATATTCGCCTTATTAACTTGATAAGGGATTTCCGATATGATGATGCGCTTCCGCCCATTCTCACGTTCAACAATTTCGGCTTTGGAGCGAATGACAATGCTTCCTTGCCCTGTTTCATAAGCCTTACGAATTCCACCTTTTCCTAAAATCACGCCTCCCGTTGGAAAATCCGGACCAAAGAGACAGGTGTTCATCAATTCGACGGGCGTTATGTCGGGATTATGGGCTACCGCCTTAACGGCATCGATCACTTCGTTTAAGTTATGTGGCGGGATATTGGTCGCCATACCAACGGCAATACCTGATGCCCCGTTCACCAAAAGATTAGGAAAGCGCGATGGCAAAACAACCGGCTCTTGCTCGCTTCCGTCATAATTGTCCATGAAATCAACAGTATCATTATCGATATCGCGAACCATTTCCATCGCTATTTTTGACATTCTCGCTTCGGTATATCGCATAGCCGCAGGATCATCGCCATCGACAGAGCCAAAGTTACCATGGCCATCAACCAACGTATAACGAATGGAAAAGGGCTGTGCCAATCTAACTAAGGTTCCATAAATAGCCGCGTCGCCATGAGGGTGATATTTACCCATAACGTCACCAACAATACGCGCGGATTTCTTATATGGCTTATCCGGCTGCATCCCCAAGGAATCCATTCCATAAATAATTCTCCGATGAACCGGCTTTAAACCATCGCGAACATCGGGAATAGCACGAGACACAATAACCGACATTGAATAATCAAGAAAAGAGGTTCGAACTTCATTGGCCAAATCGGTATCCTGAAGACCGGCGACAATTCCTTCTTCAAGCTCTGAAAGCTCGTTGGCTTCCTCGATTTCTTCTTCCGTTAACGTTTCGTCATCATTTAAATTTTTATTATCTTCTGCCATAATTATGCCTCCCTTCTAAATATCTAAATTCTTAACAAATTTTGCATTTGCGTGAATAAATTCTTTTCGAGGTTCAACCTTTTCACCCATCAACATGTCGAACACTTGATCAGCCTCAATTGCATCACTTAGAGTAACTCTGAGCATTTTTCGGGCGGCCGGATCCATTGTCGTTTCCCAAAGCTGTTGGGCATCCATTTCACCAAGACCTTTGTATCGTTGAATGTCCAATTTTGCATTGGGACCAATCTTCGTTTTTAAAAGCTCTAATTGCTCATCGTTATAGCAGTAGTACTGCTTTTTACGCCATTCAACTTTGTATAATGGCGGTTGAGCGATATAGACATAGCCTTGCTCAATAAGCGGGCGCATATATCGATAGAAGAACGTCAATAGCAATACTCTAATATGCGATCCATCAACATCAGCATCGGTCATAATAACGATCTTATGATATCTGATTTTCGTTACATCAAAGCTCTCACCGATTCCACCACCTATTGCGATAATCATATTCCCGATTTCTTGATTGGCGAAAATATGCTTCTCTTGAGCCTTTTCGACATTCAAAATCTTTCCACGTAAGGGTAAAATCGCCTGTATTTCACGATCCCGGCCATTTTTAGCAGAACCGCCGGCGGAATTTCCCTCTACGATATAAAGCTCGCATCTTGAAGCATCATGAGAAGAGCAATCTGCCAATTTTCCTGGCAATGAGCTTATTTCCAAAGCGCCCTTTCTTCGTGTAGCTTCACGAGCGTTCCGGGCCGCTAAACGAGCGTTCGCCGCCAATACCACTTTTTCCATAATAAGCTTAGCCACCTTGGGGTTCTCAGCAAGGAATCGTGATAATTGATCAGAGATAATAGAAGAAACGATTTTACGGACCTCACTATTCCCTAATTTGGTTTTGGTTTGGCCTTCGTATTGCGGATTGGGATGCTTAACCGAGATGATCGCCACTAAGCCTTCGCGAACATCTTCATTGTTTAAGCTCTCATCACTATCTTTTAAAAATTTGTTGGCGCGCGCATAGCTATTAATGACGCGTGTAATCGCAGCTTTAAATCCTTCTTCGTGCGATCCGCCCTCATGAGTGTTGATATTATTACAGAATGAATAAACATTAGAGCTATACGAATTGTTGTATTGCATCGCTATTTCGGCATAAACACCCGCATCACGCCCTTCACAATAAATAACATCTTCAAACAAAGGCACCTTATCTTGATCTAAATAAGAGACATATTCTTTAATTCCACCTACATAATGGAAAGAATCCTCTAGTGCCTCTTCGCTTCTTTCATCACGAACAATCATGTGTATCCCTTTGTTTAAAAACGCCATTTGGCGAATTCGGTCGCGGATTGTTTCGTAATTGAAGACGGTCGATTCCGTGAAAATCAGTGGATCGGGCTTAAAAGTAACAATTGTCCCTGTATCTTCACATTCTCCGATCTTTTCCAAATGAGATTCTACATGACCGCCATTAACAAAGCGTATTCTCCAAATTCCGCCTTCTTTATGAACGATTACCTCCAACCATTCTGAAAGGGCGTTAACAACGGAGGCACCAACGCCGTGTAATCCACCGGAAACCTTATAGCCACCGCCTTCTCCGAACTTTCCTCCGGCATGTAAAACCGTATATACCGTTTCAACAGCCGAAACGCCTGTTTTATCAACAATACCTACAGGGATTCCTCGACCATTATCGGTAACGGTAATAGTGTTGTCTTTGTTAATGGTAACGCGCACCGTATCACAATATCCGGCCAACGCTTCATCGATTGCGTTATCAACAATTTCCCATACCAAATGATGTAATCCCGCTAAGGATGTGGTTCCGATATACATGCCCGGTCTTTTTCGAACCGCTTCAAGCCCTTCCAAGACTTGAATGTTTTTTTCAGTATAATCAGCGCTTGCTTTTTCAAGCTCCCTTTCTTCTTCTTCGCTTAGCTTTTGGATTTTAACTTCTTCTTCATCCACCATAGATATTCCTCCTTATCACTTTATGGTCAGCGACATCATAGATGGTCGCTTCTATTTCGTTTTTCCATTCTGTTGTTGTAATAAAAACCTGTTCAAATTTTCCCAACATTTCTAGCAGCATACTTTGATGTCGTTCGTCTAATTCCGAAAGAACATCATCTAAAATAACAATCGGCTTTTTTTCAGCCTCTTCCTCCATTTCATAAAGAGCTAATTTAAGAATAAGAGCTCCCAGCCTCTTTTCTCCTTGGGATCCGTTTTCGCTCAAATTTAAGCCGTTCAAAGCGCTGGAGAAATCTTCGCGATGAGGCCCGATAGTTGTTGCGTGATAACGCAAATCGCTCTCTAAGGCTTTTTTAAATGCTGTTTTCACTTGCTCTTTGTGATAGGCTTGATCAGCATCGATAAAAGGCTCATAAACAAAACGATACTCTTTCTCATCTCTTGTAAGAAGAGAGGTTATTTTTTGCACACAAGGCTGTAATTTGTCAAAGAACTCTTTTCTTTTTTGAACGATTTCACAAGCGGCGTCGATAAGTTGATCGGTCAGTGCTTCAAGATGAAGAAGATCGACATTTTCATCCTTTAACAGCCTGTTACGTTCTTGCAAAACCTTCTCATATTTTTTTAAAACTTGCAGATATTTTAAAGAATAATGAGAAATTTCCGAATCCATAAACCTTCTTCTTAAAGAAGGTGTGTCATCGAACAGAAAGACATCCTGTGGTTTAAAAACAACGACATGACTTTCTGTAAGAAGCTCCGAAATTTTGCTGATTTCATGCTTGTTGACCGTTATTTTTTTCCCTTTCGAAAACAAAAGCATTTCGATTTCTTTTTTTCTAGATCCCACGAAGATGGTTCCTTGAATTTTCGAAAACGATGTTCCTTTTTTGCGGAGTTCGCTTTCATCGTTGGTGCGAAAGGAACGCGCTCTTGAAAGGAAAGCGATCGCTTCTACCAAATTCGTTTTCCCGGCGCCGTTATTTCCCGTCAAAACATTGATTCCCTTTGCAAATTCAAGATCCAATTTTTCGTAGCCCCGAAAATTAGAAATTGAAAGTCTTCTTATTTGCATGCGTCTTCAATCATAAATAAAAGATTGTTCGTTTCTATTTTGAAATCCGGATATAATTTTCGTCCCCGGCGGTTCTCCTTCTTTCCATTCACAAAAACGGATTGGCACTGCAAATAAATCTTAGCCTCTCCGCCATTATCGATTAAGCCTACTAACTTTAAAAACTGGCCTAGCGTGATATATGGTGTTGTAATAGGTACTCGCTTCACATCCATATCCTTTATTTATTCCTTTCTGCATATACATGTCTATTATAGCAAATAACTAAAAAAAAGGGAATATTTATATTCCCTTTCCTTTTTTCTAATTTTGACTCATTTTATTAATTATAAGTTCTCATCGGAGTGACCAATTGAATTTGCGATAAGTCTTGACTGTTACGAACCACAAATGGTTTCATTTCGCCAAGGAAAGCGAGGGTCACATCTTCGCTTCCGCACGCTTTGATTGCATCGATAACATAGCTTGAATTGAAAGATACTTCTAATCTTTCACCATCATATTGATAAATGCTGATTCTCTCGACCGCGGATCCAACCTGCGATGATTTGGTCGAAACCTCGACTCCTTCTCTTGTCATTGTTAATTTAACAACATTTTCTTTTTCTGAGAGCAACAAAGAGACTCTTTCCATCGCCGAGATCAGTTCCTGGGCATTAGCCTCTAAGAAGTAATTAAAGGACTTCGGAACGATGTTTTTGGTATTGGGATAGTCGCCACTTATTAAGCGTGAGCTGACGATGGTGTTTGCAAAAGAAAATAACGCTTTACTTTCACTTATCGACACGGTCACGTTTTCCACGTTTTCCGATTCAATAAGCTTCACGACTTCTATTAACACTCGCGCAGGAATGTTGGCGGTGAAAGCATAGCTTTCCTCCAATTCAATTTCCTTGCGGGCGAGTCGCGCACTATCAGTAGCGGTTGCGACCAATCGATTGCTATCAGCTTGGAGATTTACCGCGGTAAGAATCGGTCTTTGCTCTTTGGTCGAAGCGGCAAAGGCTGTTTGATTGACAAGCATTTGGAAATTTTGTCTATCCAAGTCAATAGAGACTCCTTGATTGCTTAAATCAATATCCGGATATTCTTCAGCTTTGATTGAATTCAATTTAAAGTGCGACTTGTTATCACTGATTTTGACAATCGTTTCATCGATTACTTCAAATAAAATTTGAGGACCTTCTATTTTTCGAACAATGTCCGTTAAATATTTGCTAGAAACCAAAGTTGCACCATATTCGGTGTTCGTAATAATCTTTTCTTCTTCGGTCGCCATCGGGACAATGGTTTTAATAGTTATTTCATTATTGCTCCCCATAATAGCTAGTCCTTCAACCGTCAAGGCTAATTTGAAATTCATCATCACCGGAATGGGGGACTTGGTACTGATGGCTTTCCCTGCAATGGTTAGACCTTTTAGAAAGGCATCGCGATTTATTGTAAATTTCATAATTAATTCTCCTTAAAAATTAATAATTATAATAATATCGGTGGATAATGTGGAAAACTTTTTAGGGTTTCCATTATCTTTATTAGTATAACATATAAATAGTAATAAATAGATAATTTTTATTCAAAAAAATCAACTTTTTAGACGCTGCTCTATGTCTTTAACGGCTTGAGCGAGTTGTGGATTAGTCTTCAGATTTGTTTCAACTTTTTCCACAGCACTCATCACGGTTGAATGATCCTTCCCTCCGAAGGTCTGCCCGATTTTTTTAAAGGGAATATCAAGCATGGTTCTAATTAGATACATGGATATGTGACGAGCCAAGGCCAATTGGGAGGTTCGAGCGCTTCCTTTCAATTGATAGACGGTCAAATTATAATAATCCGCTACTACTTCGATGATCCGTTCTTCGCTGAGCAATTTCTCGGTTTCTTTTACATTGATTATTGAGGACACGGATTCAACCGCCAAAGCCAAATCGATATGTTTAGATTGTTTGATGTTTATTGAATAAAACAACAAACGATTAATAGCGCCTTCTAATTCTCGAACATTTTTGGAGAATTTCTCGGCAAAAAAATCAAGAACATCCTCATCAAAATTAGAAATATCTAAATTATTGGCTTCAATCTTTTTTCTTAGAATTGAAAGAAGGGTCTCTTTATCGGGATTTTGAATGTTGATGCTTAATCCGGCATTAAAACGCGTGACCAAACGATCTTCAAGACCTTTTAAATCGTTGGGGTGGCGATCGGAAGTTAAAACAACCTGCTTCCCGGAATTGATCATCGTATTAAAGATATTGAAGAACATATCCGCTGTTTTGGCTTTATCGGCTAAAAATTGGATATCGTCGATCAGCAAAACATCAATGGATTTAAAAAAGTCTCTTAGCTTTTCGATTTCTTGTTCACCGCGCACGGAACGCACAAATTCATCCACGAAATCATCAGTGGAAATATATAAGGCTTTTAAGCGCGGATTGTTTTCTTTAAGATAATTGCCGATAGCGTGCAAAAGATGCGTCTTGCCTAATCCCGATTGAGAATAAATAAAAAGAGGATTAAAGAGCGTTCCTGGATTGGATGCGATCATTAAAGAAGCTTGGGAAGCCTCACGATTGCATTGACCAACGACAAAACTATCGAATGTGTATTTCGGATTAATGAAAGAGTTTGCAAAAAATTGCTTTTTTTCTTCCACCATAACACCTTTGTTAGTTGTTAATATTTCACTTTCCGGAACAAATTTTAATTTAAAGTTGGATTGAGTTTTCTCTAAGACAATTTCGCTTATTAAATCGTAATATTTCGAGGAGATAATATTTGCAGCCAAATTGGAATTAACCGCAACAATCATCAAATCGCCTTCAATAGAATGAATATATGATTGATTGAAGAAGGAATCATAGATGTGACGATCGTTAATTCTTTCTTCGATGCCTTCAAGAACACGCAGCCAAATGCGATTTTTTTCACTTACAGTACTAATCATAACGACAAGCTGCCTCCTCTATTCGTTAACAATAGTATCATAAAATGTGAAGAAAAACACAAAAACCAAGGAAGTTTTTTACTTTTCCACATTTTGAACGATAATTAAAGGCTAAATTTTTACGTTTTCCACCGAATCCACATCTTTTTTGTGTGGAAAACTTTGTGGAAAAAGGTTTTGTGAAAAATGAAAATGTGGAAAAATGTGTAAAACAAAAATCGTTAGTATTGATCGGAATTTTAGCGAATAAACGCCGGTGGAAAGAAGGGTGGAAATAAGAAAGAGGAGTTTGAGCTATTAATAGTGAGCGTATAAAAAGATAAAAAAACGAAACATAAGCCTTTTATTATTTACAAAAAAAGGTAATTTGATATAATTAATATAGATTTATGGAGGCATTTATATGAATAGAAATAAGAATTGGCAGTTCTTTATTCCTTCGTGTTTGCTGTTATTATCAATGACCAGTTGTGCTTTGGCGAAAGGTGATTATTCGAGCGATAAAACACAAGCGGAAGGTATTTCTCTCAGTGCAAATCAAAAGACAGGAAGTTTTATTTATAAAATTAAGACGAATAAAGCTAATCAAAATTTCAGTAAACTTAGTATTTCATTTAATAATAGCCGCATTACAAACCCTTATGGCGATAAGGATATAAAAATAAAAATATCGGTTAGCAAAACTGCGGAATTTCTATCGGAAGGAACCGTTTCAATTGAGGAAAATATCCCAGTTACAACCACTGCTTCAAACTGGCAATTTTCTTTTGATAGCAAAGGCGATGAATTAAAAGCTTTAAAGGCGAACGAGCTATATGTGAAGACCGAGATTATTCTCGATGAAGATGAAGATGTCTTTGATCCTTCATGGATTGTACTTGGCAATATGAGAATCTTTGGAGGCGAACAATTAGATAACGGCGAAGATGAAAGCTCTTCATATTTAGAAGTAGACTTTCAAAGAGAAGGTTATGAAAAATCCTTGGATTATTATGGTGTCAAATTAACAGACAACCACCAGCTGGTTCCTGAAGCTATGGGAGTAGCGGGATATATTTCTTATAAAGTTACTCCGCAAGAAAGCACTAACACTTTCCAATCCATGAAGATTCAAATCACCGATAGTATTCTAAAGAGTTATTCTTACACTGAAAAGGATGAAGAAGGACAAGATGTTGAACGGGAAATAGAAACGGGATTAAATGTCTATGTTAGTACGACAGATGGTGCGTATCCTACCAACCCTTCTGCGATGTTTAGATCGACAAAAGAAGGTCTTTCTGAAGCGGTAATAGACATTACAAGTGCGGTGGAAAGAATTTCTGTTCCTGATGTTTATGTTCGTATTGAATTTGTAAGTGATGGTGAAATCCCTACAGATGATACATATTTGGCTCTCGGAAAAATGACCTTTATTGGTGAAGAAAGTCAAAAGGTTGATTCTTATTTGACAAAGGATTTTAAAGAAGGTATTGAAGACGCTATTTCTACGCAAAATTTTGTGCATTATAAAGAAAAAGCCCAACAGCTCCGCATTGTTTTAAAAGGAAATGATGAGTGTGAGTATTCGCTTGTAGAATATGATGACGATGGAACGCCGGTGGAAAGAAAATCAACGGTTTGTACGTGGACCGAAAAAGGAATCGCCTATAATAGCAATTGGGTGGCGGGCTTAACCGAAGCTCAGCTTACAAGAGTGCTTAACGCATACGGAATCTCGTTAAATAATGAAAAATCTTATACCGGGACCAAAATATTTAACAAGCTTCCGGTTAAGGTAAATATTCAAGAGACGTTCAATGGATATTATGAATTAATATACGACGTTACTGAAACTTTTGGAGAAGGCGAAAAAGATGATGGCACACTTTCAAGAGCCTTGAAAAGTGAAGCTTATCGATTCTCGTCAAATGTCTTCCAAGATTTCACAATGCAAGGTGGCGGAAACGTTGTCTATGTTAATCATGATGGCCAAAGAGAAGTCTATGTTCACGAAGGTAAAACACTTATTCGCGTTACCGATAATAAAATAGTGAGAAAATAAAGCGGAATTAACCTCCGCTTTTTTCATTGCCTTGAATAAAAATTTGGTGGGAACTCTTGATTTTATATTACAAGTAATATATACTTAACACGCGTATAAAAGAAAATCGGAGGTGTATTTATGAAAAGAACGTATCAACCAAGTAGAAGAAAACATCAAGCCACCCATGGCTTTAGAGCAAGAATGGCAACCCCTAACGGTCGAAAAGTCTTAGCAAGACGTCGCGCTAAGGGCCGAGCGGTACTTTCAGCTTAAGGATTGCGCAACCACTAGTGATCGTACTGGTGGTTTTTTTCAAAAAAGGAGGGGAATTTGTGAAACAGAAATATCGAATTAAAAAAAATGAAGATTTTCAAACCGTGATTCACAAAGGCCATTTCGAAAAAAGCAAATCCTTTCTTGTTTATTATTATCATTTAGATTCTAAAATGAATTATCCGCGAATTGGGATCTCGGCACCGGTTAAACTAGGGAAAGCTGTCGTTAGGACAACAATTCGCCGTCAAATTAGAGGAATGATAAATGAAATGTTTGATGAGATAGACAACAATGATTACGTAATTATAGTTCGTCCCAACTATAATTTGAATAATTATGAAAAGAATCGTGCAGATTTACATGAACTTTTCGTGAAAATAAGGAGGAAAAAGAATGAAAAAAACACATAAGACAGCTTTAAAAATAGCGGCTTTAGTGTTAGGAATTTTCGCTTTTACCGGGTGTACGGCCAATTTTTGCTCGGTGAACGATAAAGCGCATATTCTTTATAATTACGATCCCGGATTACTTTATGATGAAAACGGCGATGTTGTGATTAAAGATAATGTCATCCAATTTGCGAACGAAGAAATCACCAAACAAATTGAAACTTTGGGAAAAAATTATGATGTTCCTTCAGTTGTGTTTTGGAAAATGCTTGATGAGAAGGTTTATGAATTGGCCAAAGGTACATGGTACGCTGATGAAAATGCCCCATCAGAGATAACTGAAGACAGCAAGGATCTAATTTTAAAGCATTATGGTTATCTTAAATATGCCGGTCAAGCGGAAAATCGAAAGGGTAAGCTCGTTGATACCTTGTGGGTGAACTGGGATAATATGGTGGAGGAAATTCGTTTAGAAACGACAGAAGCCAATTATCCAAGCAAAGATTTTGTTAATCAATATAAGAAAATCATGAATAATTATGCTTCAAGCAACCGCACCTGTATTACACCTGAGGATGGTAACTTTGGGGAGGAAGGCAATCTCGTGTTTATCGAAGGTAAAACATGGAAAGAGGCTTTCCAAAAAGGCGTTCTTGAAGGTTTGTTGGTCTATCCTGTCGCGTGGCTCTCGCATGTCTTTACTAAAGGCTTTTTGAATTCCGGTGTGGCCAGTGGCTGGGCTCAAATGCTATCAATTCTCTTTGTAACCTTGATCGTCAGAGGATTATTAATGGCGATAACGTTCAAATCCACTTTAGATCAGCAAAAAATGACCGCTTTGCAGCCTGAATTAGCTAAAATCCAAGAGAAATATCCAAACGCCAATACAAATCAGCGTGAAAAGCAAATGCTCGGACAAGCGCAAATGGCGCTTTATAAGAAACATAAGATTAATCCTTTATCACAGTTATTGGTTCTCGTGTTTCAATTCCCCATCTTCATTGCGGTATGGGGAGCGTTAAGTGGAACAGCTATTTTGACCTCTGGAGATATCTTTGGAATGAGCTTAAGCGCCTCCATTGGAACGGAATTAATGAAATTTAATATGACGGGCGCTTGGTGGACCGCATTAGTGCTCTTTATTTTGATGTCAGCAACCCAAATAATTGCCAGCAAGCTTCCTCAATGGATGCAGGCAAAAAGAGTTAAGAAAGTCAGTAAAATGGGCAAGAATCCGGCTGTCGATTCTCAAAACAAGCAGATGAAATTCATGAGCACCTTTATGTTGGCTATGATTATCATTATGGGCTTCTCTTTACCATCAGGTATGGGAATATATTGGTTATTTGGTGCTATTTTATCAATAGTCCAGACCGTCATTACACAAACTATTATGAAAAGGAAGAAAAGTAAATGAAAAAGTATGTTGCTAAAACAGTAGACGATGCTATTGAACTCGCTCTTCAGGAAACGGGCGAAACAAGAGAAACATTGATGTACCGTGTAATAAGCGAAAAAAAGACATTATTTTCACGGAAAGCGGAAATCGAAGTCAGCGATTTATCGGATGTAGTAGAATTTTTAGAAAACTATTTGGTTAATGTTATTGCTACTTTTGAAATTGCTGCGACCGCAAAATCGAAAATAGTTGACGGAATTATTCGTGTAAACGTTGATTCCGATCACAATTCTATTTTAATTGGGAAAAATGGTCGGACATTACAGGCTTTAAATGAATTGGCCAAATTAGCGGTTTCTTCAAAATACAAAAGAAAATTCCGCGTTTTATTAGATATCAACGACTATAAGGATGGAAAATATAGTAAAGTGATATCAATGGCTCGTCATATGGCACGCGAAGTCCAGAAATCGCACGAAACTATGACGATGGAAGCTATGCCTGCAGATGAAAGAAGAATGATTCACAACGCTTTAAGTGGCATGCCACATATTAAAACGGAAAGTGTTGGCGAAGGCAAGCATCGGCAAATAACGATTCGTTATGTGGATTAAAAAGAGTCGAAAAGACTCTTTTTTGATATGATAAAAAAGAAGGTGATACGATGTTCGAGACTATTATTGCATTAGCTACACCACCATTAAAAGCGGCTCTAGCAATCATTCGGATGTCCGGAGAGGATTCGTTGGATATTATGGATCGTTGTTTTTCCAAGTCCATAAAGAATGTTCAAGAAAGAACGATTTTATATGGTCATATAATGGATCAGGATAAAACGGTCGATGAAGTGATATTGAATGTCTATCCCAATAGTCATTCTTATACAGGCGAGCCCTTAATAGAAATACAATGTCATGGTTCGATGGTCATTGTCCGCCAAATCATGGCGTTGCTGATTAAACACGGAGCGCGTGAAGCGGAAAGAGGAGAATTCACCGCCCGGGCGTTTTTTCATGGCCGAATCGATTTAGTGCAAGCAGAAGCGGTTAATGATATTATTAATGCTTCCACTATTGAGGCTAAGGATTTAGCGCTTTTGTCTTTAAAGGGAAAAACCAGCGAAAAATTAATGCCTTTGAAGACGGAATTAGCGGATTTATTGGCGTTGATTGAAGTAAATATCGATTATCCTGAGTATGAAGATATTGAGATAGTTACCGCGCAAAAAATAAAGGATGAAGCACAAAAAATGGGGGCGGCTATTAAAGCTTTGATTCGAGAAGGTAAGGAAGGCCAAAGAATAAAGGATGGAATTAAGGTCGCGATCGTTGGTAAACCAAACGTCGGAAAATCCTCCTTATTAAACGCTTTGATCAAAGAACAGAAAGCTATCGTTACCGATATTGCAGGAACCACCAGAGATGTTGTTGAAGGAGAAATAGTTTTACAAGGCTTGACTCTGCATCTTTTAGATACGGCGGGAATACATGCCTCGAATGATCAAGTAGAAAATATCGGTATTGATAAAGCTCATCAAGTATTAAATAACGCTGATTTGATTATCTTGGTCATCGATGCATCACAAGAAGAAACGAATGAGGATCTTAGATTAAGGCAAGAAACTGCGGAAAAAAAGCGCATTATTGTCTACAATAAGCAGGATTTAATGATTTCAAAGAGCGTAAAAAAGGATGGAATTTTTCTTTCCGCTAAAAATGGACATCTTGTTGAACTAGAGCGGGAAATAGTAAGACAGATTGGAATCGATGAAAGAGTGTATTTAAATCCTAGCTTCGCTAATGAACGGCAATTAGGTCTATTGGAAAAGGCGGGCTTAGCTCTTCAAAAAGCGCAGGAAGAAGTTGATTCCGGCTTAACTTTGGATTTAGTGGCTATTTCTATTCAAGAGGCATATTCTAGTATTTTGAGCATTATAGGGGAAGCCAAAGGAAACGATTTTACCGAAGAAATCTTCTCGCGGTTTTGTGTGGGGAAATAGCAATGTATATCGATACACATTGTCATCTTAATAGCGATGAATTAATTGAAAACGTCGAAGAAATAATCGCGCAAAGTCACGCGATGCATGTGGATAAATTTTTAGTGGTCGGATGGGATATTGAATCCAGTCGTCACGCTATCACCTTAGCGCATCAATATCCGGAAATATACGCCATTGTGGGGATTCATCCTTGCGATATAGATTCATCATCCCTAGAGGATTTAAAACCACTCTTGGATGATGAAAGAGTGGTCGCCCTTGGTGAAATTGGTTTAGACTATCATTGGGTCAAAGATCCTTTGCAAAGAAACAAGCAGAAGGAGTATTTTAAGGCACAAATCGCACTTGCAAACGCTCATCATCTTCCGATTTGCATTCATTCGCGCGATGCCATTCAAGACACCTATGATATTTTATCGGAATCCTTTCCGCAATATGGGTGTATCATGCATTGCTTCAGTGGCTCAAAGGAAATGATGAAAAGATTTTTAGAATTAGGATGCTATATATCCTTTGGAGGGCCGGTGACCTTTAAAAATGCGAGAGAAAGTAAAGAATGTGCTTATGAGGTTCCTCTTGATAAATTACTATTAGAAACCGATTGCCCGTATCTTGCGCCTCATCCTTATCGCGGGAAAACCAATAATCCGTCTTATTTACCACTAATTGGGCAAGAAATTGCGAGAATTAAAGGCTTATCAGAAAAAGAAATCGCACAAAACGCTACTTCTAATGCGATTAAGGTTTTTAAGCTATGAAAACAAAAATAGATGCGGTAATTGTGGTGGAAGGGCAAAGCGATGTAGCCTTTTTAGAGAGCTTTATCGAAGCCGATTTTGTTATCACTAATGGTTCGGAAATATCTCAAGATACGCTATTATATTTAAAACAAATACATCAAAAGCGCAATATAATAATCCTGACAGATCCGGATTATCCGGGGTTGCTTATCAGATCTCGCTTAGCTGAACAGTTACCGAACGCCAAACACGCATATATTAGAAAAGAATTTGCACAAAAGCATCATAAAATCGGCGTGGCCGAATCGACAAAAGCCGAAGTTTTGCAAGCATTGACAACATGTTTGATCACGCATCAGCCTCAAGCATTAGCCTCCGATTTAACGATGATGGATCTATACCATTTGCACTTGATGGGTCATCAAGATAGTGAAGCGAAAAGAAAAGCAGTTTCTGATTATTTTAAGCTAGGATATTATGGCAATGCGAAGCGTTTTTTAAAACGATTGCATAGTTTGGGGATAACACGTCAAGATTTAGAAAGGATGGAGGAAACAAAACATGATTGCGAGTAAAGAATATGTTTTAAGACACATCAAAGAGCAAAACATAACTCCATCCAAACGCTTTGGTCAAAACTTTTTAATCGATCAAAGCATCGCTTTACAAGCGGTGCAGGCTCTTGCGATTACATCACATGATACGGTGATCGAAATTGGACCGGGATTAGGCGCTATCAGTGAACTGATAAGCACATATCAAGCTCCAACGCATTTGTATGAGATCGATTATCAAATGGTAATGCATCTTAAGAAGTTTTTCCAAGACTGTCCTTGGTTGAAGGTTCATCATCAGGATTTTTTAAAAGAAAGCTTTGATGAGCAAGAAAAGGTCTTGGTTATTGGCAATTTACCATATTATATCACCACTCCGATTATTGAAAAGGTTCTGCTTGAGATGGATTTTGTACGTTTTGTGTTTATGGTGCAAGCGGAGGTTGAATCGCGTTTAGTGGCGGCTCCATGCAGTAAGGAATACGGGCCATTGACCATATTATTGAAAATAGGATATCAAATTCAAAGAGTGTGTTATGCTTCAAGACAAGCCTTTTATCCTCAACCACATGTCGACTCGATGGTTTTTAAAGTGACGCCAACGCGAATTATCAAGGATAAAAAACGATTTTATCGCTTCCTAAAGGCGATGTTTAAAATGCGTCGCAAAACGCTTTTGAATAATTTAGGCTCTTTTCTCCATTCTAAAGAACAAGCGTTAACAATATTAAAGCAATGTCAAATTGCTGAGCGAAGAAGGCCGGAAGAATTAAGCGAAGAGGAGTATTTAAGGCTCTGGGATTTATTAGCATAATGATGAACTTTTCATATTTATATATGAGGTGAATGCATTATGAAAATCAACGATTTAGTGACACGGAAATCGCATAATCATGATATTGTCTTTCGTGTAATCGCGATAGAGGGAAGTAGAGTAATTTTACAAGGAGAAGTAGTGCGATTGGTCGCCGATGCCCCGGTTGATGATCTAGTACTCAGTACGATTGAACCGACTTTATTGATACCGCCCTTGTTTTATCAAAACGAAATGCGAAATCAAGTGGTTTCCGGATTAGTTTTGCATATCGATGGTGATGAAAGATATTTAAAAAAAGCTATCGGTGCTTATCGTGAATATGGAATTTCCGCAATCGGTTATCATATCAGTGAGCAAGATTTACCAAGCAAATTATTGGGATTATTGAAAAGGCATCGACCTGATATTTTAGTCATTACCGGGCATGATGCTTTAGATGGCGAGAATAAAATGGACTTACGATCTTATCGTAATTCCAAATACTTTGTTGAGTCGGTGATGATTGCCCGCGATTATGAGCCAAGCAAAGATGCTCTTGTCATTGTGGCGGGAGCGTGTCAAAGTTATTATGAGGCTTTATTGAAAGCGGGAGCGAATTTTGCGAGCTCACCAACCAGAGAAAATATCCATCTCTTGGATCCGGTGATTATCGCCTCAGAGGTTGCGCACACCAATGTAAACACATATGTGCCTGTTAAGGATATTTTAAACCATACGATATCGCATCGATTAGGTGGAATTGACACTAAAGGAGTCGCTAGAAGATTATTTGTAGGAGGTAATTAAGGATGAAGGGATATGCCAATGCGAAGATTAATCTCGCGTTACAGGTAAAAGGAAGGAATAATGATGGCTATCACGAATTGGATATGATTATGGCCCCTATTGATCTATATGATACGATCACCATTAACGTTATCGATGATCAATACGAAACCATCATTGAATTTGATGATTATTCAATTCCCACGGAAAACACCGTATCCAAAGCCGTGCGCCTTATGCGAGAACGCTATCGATTTAAAGAAGAATTAGAAATCATTATTCAGAAGAAAATCCCTTCTGAGGCCGGACTTGGCGGTGGTAGCGCCGATGCCGCTTTTGTTATTCGCGCGTTAAACGATATATTGAAGCTGAACATTTCCGAACAGGAATTGATCGCGGTGGCTAAAGAAGTCGGTGCGGATGTTCCCTTCTTTTTGATCAATCAAATAGCCCGGGTCCAAGGCATAGGAGAGAAAATCACGCCTCTTATTATGAAGAACAAGCCTTCATTATTGCTGATTAAGCCATTTAAAGGTTGCTCCACTAAAAAGGTGTTTCAAAATTATGATTTAAATCCCATTACTGAGCACCCCGATTTGCAAATAGGCATCGATAAATTAGAACAGGGTGACTATTCCCATATCGAACATTATTTAACAAACGAATTATTGGTGGCCGCTAATCAAGAGTGCGGCGATATCCAAAGAATTATTTCTCAATTAAAAATAGCGGGCTTTACATGGATCGGTATGAGCGGATCGGGATCGACGGTCTTTGTTTTATCCGATAATGAAGACGAATTAATCAAAGCAGCAGAACATTATAAAACAAAAGGCTATTATGTTGTTTTATCTTCTATCATTTGATTAAAATATTTAGTATAATAAGAATAACAATTACGGAGGTATAATAAATGAATTTATATGCTATCATTTTGGCGGCTGGGAAAGGAACCAGAATGAAATCTCATAGTCAGGAGAAATCCAAAGTCGGTTTTGAGATTATGGGAAAAACATTGCTTGATTATGTATTAGATGCATTGACACCTTTAAAATTAACCAAGGCCGTAACAATTGTTGGCCATAATGGGAAATACACAGAAAAAATCGTTAATAATCGGACCTATGTTGCTTATCAAACCGAGCAATTGGGAACAGGCCACGCGGTCATGCAAGCTAGCTCGTTTTTAGAAAATGAAGAAGGAGCAACCTTAATTATTTGTGGAGATACTCCTCTTTTTCAAACATCCACGCTAGAAAAATTATTTACTGACCATCTTCAAAATAAAAATGACGTAACCGTTTTAACCGCTATGGTGGATAATCCTCATGGCTATGGAAGAATTGTGCGTGGAGAAGCCGGAGAAGTATATGGAATAGTGGAGCAATCAGAAGCGACTCCAACCATCGATAAAATCAAAGAGGTTAATACCGGTGTCTATATTTTCAATAATCGGGAATTATTTCAACATCTGCATGAATTATCGGGAAATAATTCCAAGCATGAATACTATTTGACGGACATGATCAGTATTTTCCGACAATTAGGCTTAAAAGTCGGTGGCTCCATTATGGCGGATTCGCGCGAAATGCTCGGTATCAATGATCGTATCCAGCTAGCGGAGGCTACCGCCGTGTTAAAGGAAAGAATCAACCGTTTCCATATGATCAATGGCGTTACCATTATCGATCCAATGTCGACCTACATTGGTCCGAATGTGGAAATTGGAGCAGATACGATTATATTCCCCGGCAACTACATTGTCGGCAAGACCATCATTGGCGAGAACAATCTTATTAAGTCGAATAATTTCATTGAAAACGCCATGATCGGCGATAACAATGTCATTGGCCCGATGGCTAATATTCGCCCTTCAACCACTATTGAAGGCGATAACCGAATCGGTTCTTTTGTGGAAACAAAAAATTCTGTGTTTAAAAAAGGATCCAAAGCGGCCCATCTTTCATATTTAGGAGACGCTACCATCGGTCAAAAAACCAATATCGGTGGCGGAACCATCACCGCTAATTATGATGGCAAAAACAAATTCCCGACCGTTATCGGCGATAATGTCTTTATTGGAACTGGAGCGACGATTATCGCGCCAATTACCATTGCCGACGAAGCCTTCATTGCCGGCGGTTCAACTATCTATCAAGATGTTGGTGAAGGCGATTTAGCCTTTGGTAGAGCCTATCAAACGAATAAAAAAGGCTATGCCAAACGAAGAAAATAAGAATCAGCGATAGTGGTATTTCCACTATCGCTTTTTTATGATAATAAAAATTTATATTTTAAAAGGCCCATCGCATGAGGGCTTTTTTATTTTGGTTAATTACGCATAAAAAAAGGATGCTGCCTTTTAAATTTAAAGGAAGCATCCAATTAATTAACTTATTTCAAAAAGATTATTTTTTCGCTCTTTTTTCTTTAATTGCAGCCTGAGCAGCAGCTAAGCGCGCCACAGGAACACGGAATGGAGAGCAGGAAACATAATCAAGACCAGCATCATGGTAGAATTCCACAGACTTAGGATCGCCACCTGTTTCACCGCAGACACCAACATGTAAATCTTTACGAGTGCTGCGACCGGCTTGAACTGACATCTTGACTAATTTGCCAACACCATGTTGATCGAGGGTCTTAAATGGATCCTCTTCGAAAATCTTGTGTTCATAGTAATCAGGCAAGAATTTAGCGGCATCATCACGGCTGAATCCAAAGGTCATTTGGGTTAAATCGTTGGTTCCGAAAGAGAAGAATTCCGCTTCTTCCGCGATTTCATCGGATAATAAAGCGGCACGAGGAATCTCAATCATAGTACCAACATGGTATTTCATATCAACACCCGCTTCTTTAATCAAACGATCGGCGGTTGTCACGATGATGTTTTTCACGAATTTCAATTCGCGGACATCAAGAACAAGAGGAATCATGATTTCGGGTTCAACTTTAATACCTTTCTTGCTTACATTGAGGGCAGCTTTAATAATAGCGGTGGTTTGCATTTCACAAATTTCAGGATAAGAAACTGCCAAACGGCAACCACGGTGGCCCATCATTGGGTTAGCTTCCGCCAATTCGGCAATACGATCTTTAACTTGCTCAACGGTTTTACCGGTAGCGGTAGCTAATTCCGCGATCAAGTTATCTTCGTGAGGTAAGAATTCATGGAGAGGTGGATCTAACAAGCGAACGTTAACATTCATTTCGCCCATGATTTCATATAAGGCTTCAAAATCTTTTTGTTGCATTGGCTCTAATTCCGCTAAAGCGGCTTTACGATCAGCAACAGTCTCCGCTAAAATCATTTTTCTCATGGAGAAGATACGATCTTTATCGAAGAACATGTGCTCAGTACGGCATAAACCGATACCTTCGGCACCAAAATCCTTGGCTTGTTTAGCATCACGAGGAGTATCAGCATTGGTGCGGACTTTTAATCTCCGAGCTTCATCGACCCAAGCCATTAAACGTCCGAAATAACCGGCTGTTAAATCAGGATTGACGGTTTTGATAGCACCAACGTAAATTTTACCGGTTGATCCATCAAGTGAGAAAACATCATCGGAGGTGTACACCTTGCCACCAATGGTGAGGGTGCGAGCCACTTCATCGATAATGGCTTCTTTACAACCGCAGACGCAGCATTTGCCCATTCCACGAGCGACAACTGCGGCGTGGGAAGTCATACCACCGCGCATCGTTAAGATACCTTCAGCGGCGACCATACCAACAATATCTTCAGGAGAAGTTTCGGCCCGAACTAAGACGACCTTTTCGCCGGCATTGTGACGAGCTTCAGCTTCTTCGGCAGTGAACGCCAATTTACCGGTTCCAGCACCAGGACCAGCGGCAAGACCAGTGGCCACAGGAGTGGCTTTGGCTA
The DNA here is from genome assembly GCA_964583155.1 of uncultured Coprobacillus sp. Lineage (GTDB taxonomy): Bacteria > Bacillota_I > Bacilli_A > RFN20 > CAG-826 > CAG-826. The sequence continues at coordinate 99,571 of CAZOUY010000003.1, read as the reverse complement.
ATTCATCTTTATCGAATCCAGGAAGCAATAATTTATCGAATGATAAGGCATCGATTCTTAAGACCGCTTCATCCTTGTCGATTAATCCTTCGTCGACTAAATCGCAAGCGATTTTTAAAGCCGCGGCTGGAGTTCTTTTACCATTACGTGTTTGTAAGAAATAAAGCTTGCCATCTTCGACAGTGAATTCCATATCTTGCATATCACGATAGTGGGCTTCCATCTTCTTAATGGTTTCAACGAATTGTTTATAAACATCCGGCATTCTTCTCTTCAATTCATCGATGTGAAGAGGAGTGCGAATACCCGCGACAACGTCTTCACCTTGAGCGTTAGGTAAATATTCAGCCGAAATAACTTTTTCACCAGTGGCAGGATCACGAGAGAAGGCGACACCGGTTCCGGAGGTTTCACCTTTGTTACCGAAAGCCATTGATTGAACGTTAACAGCGGTTCCCCAAGAATAAGGAATACCATTCATCATCCGATAAACGTTGGCCCGTGGGTTATCCCATGAACGGAAAACAGCGGTGACCGCTTCAATTAATTGGACATAAGGATCTTGCGGGAAGTCTTCATGGAAGGTAGCCTTATAGTACTCTTTATATTTCGCTACTAATTCCTTTAATTCTTCAGCCGTAACTTCAGTATCGAGCTTGTATCCTTTTTCTTCTTTTAAGGCATCGAGCATCTTGTCCATTTCGGTACGAGGATGCCCCTTTGCGATATTGGTGAACATCAAAATAAAACGACGATAGCAGTCATAGGCAAAGCGATCGTTTTGTGTTTCCTTCGCTAAGGCCGCAACAGTTGTTTCATTGAGACCGAGATTTAAAATAGTATCCATCATACCAGGCATACTGACCCGTGCACCGGAACGGACACTCACGAGTAATGGATTGTGGTCTCCACCAAAATTCTTACCCGTATCTTTTTCTACTTTGTGGATAGCTTCATAGATTTCTTTAACTAAAAAATCGGGAAGCTTTTTATCGCTATCATAATATAATGTGCAGGCTTCGGTAGTTACAGTGAATCCTTGGGGAATAGGAACACCGATGTGAGTCATTTCTGCTAAGCCAGCACCTTTACCACCAAGAAGCTCTTTACCTTTTCCATAAGCTTCTTGAAAATGATAGACGTACTTTTTGTCTTGCATTGTTTTTCCTCCTATTTCTACTTTCATTCTGTAGATCAAAATGCTACGTGTTTATAATATCATAGATATTATTCAATTGCATAGTATTTTTATTTTATTAATCGCTTTCAAAGAAAGCGAAAATAGGTTAATAGATAGCGTTTTATAATATTTTTTGTTACACTTAAAGTGACATGAGGTGATTGTATATGTCGGATGATGCACTCGTTTTGACAATTGATTTTGGCACTCAAAGTGTAAGAGCCATTATTTTCGATAAAAAAGGACAAACATTAGCCATTGAAAAACAAGCCTATCAGCCCGCCTATTTTTCTTTGGAGCCAGGATATTGTGAACAAAACGCTGATTACTATTGGGAATGCATGTGCAAGGTAACCAATAATTTAACAAAAAATAATGAGCAGTTAATGAAAAGAGTAGTGAGCTTTGCGATTACGTGCTTCCGGGACACGGCGGTCTTATTGGATGAAAATTATCATCCGATTCGTCCGTGTATTTTATGGTGTGATCAAAGATTGGCTAAATGTGAGAAGCCACTTCCTTGGCTCCATCGCTTGCTTTTTGGCATCGTAGGAATGAAGGAAGTTGCCGAGATGAACAGGAAACGGACCATGTATCAGTGGTTAAAAGAAAATGAACCGGAATCAGTAGAGAAGGCCTCCCATTATTTCGCTTTATCCACGTATTTGATTTATCGCTTAACCGGTGAATGTAAGGATGCACCGGGAAATTATACAGGTCATTATCCTTTAGATATGAAAAGAAAAAAATGGTATCGTCACAATAATTTGAAGTATCCTGTTTTCGGTATTCCGATCAATTGTCTTCCTGAACTGGTTCCAGCCGGAAGTCTTATTGGGGCCATCAGTGAAGAAAGTGCGAAAGAAACCGGACTTCCGCTCGGGTTAAAGCTATACGCAAATGGATCGGATAAGGGAGCGGAAACCATCGGAACGGGATGTATATATAAGGATATGGCGTCGATTTCCTATGGGACAGCTTCGAGCATCGAAGTATCGAATCCTAAATATATTGAACCGGAGCCGTTTTTACCATCTTATCCGGGGTGTATTGATGGCCTATATAATATGGAGGTTCAAATTTATCGTGGCTATTGGATGGTTTCTTGGTTTGTTAGAGAGTTTGCCAATCAGGAAGTACGAGAAGCGGCGATTGAAAAGATGGCGGTCGAAGAAGTATTAAATAAGCATTTAATGGAGGTTCCGCCTGGTTCGCAAGGATTGGTGCTCCAGCCTTATTGGGGACCCGGATTACGTCGACCCGAAGCGAAAGGCGCTATTATTGGCTTTTCAGATTACCATACCAGAATTCATATATATCGTGCGATTGTGGAGGGTATTGCTTATGGACTTCGCGAAGGCTTAGAGGGTATCGAAAAAAGACAGCATAAAAAAGTTAAACAAATAATGGTCTCCGGTGGCGGATCGCAAAGCGATGCTATTTGCCAAATTACGGCTGATATTTTTGGATTGCCGGTTAGTCGGGTGCAGACATATGAAACAGCATCCCTAGGAACAGCGGTTGTCGCTTTCACGGCCTGTGGCGAATTTGCTACTTATGAAGAAGCAATTCACGCTATGGTTCATCCATCAAAAACCTTTCAGCCGAACTTAGAGGCTCATGAACAATATGATTATTTATATAACCATGTATATGAAAAAATGTATCCGCGTTTGCAATCAATTTATAAAAGCGTAAGGAAATATAATAAAAAATATGAATAGGATGTATCATTTTAATCGCCAAAATTCCTTGGTGAATTTATCTAATTGTATTTTAGAGCATTATCATCTTCCTCATACTCATGCAGGAATTCCCGCTATTGTAAAGAAAATGGAGCCTTATAAAAAAATAGCGTTTTTACTTTTTGATGGTTTAGGAACAAGCTTGCTTCAAAAGCATTTACCATCGGATTCATTTTTAAGAAAACATGTTTATATGGAAATAGATTCGGTTTTTCCTCCGACAACCGTCGCGGCCACCAATGCATTTTTATCTGGACTTTATCCAAAGGAAAATGGATGGTTAGGCTGGTTTCAATATTTTCCCGCAATCGATAAATTTTTAAATGTATTTTCTAATTTTGAAACTTATTTACAAAAACCATCCCCGCTTCCTGATCCTATGTTGACCATCGGTAAATATAAATCGGTTTTTGATCAAGTCTCAGAAAGTATCCCTTCTACGAAGGTGAAAATTGTTTTTCCGGCTTTTCGTCCTGATGGCGCCCGAAACCTTGAGGAATGGTTAACGATGATTAATGATCATCTTATAAACAATAATGAGGCGTTAATTTACGGATATTGGGATAATCCGGATCATCTTGCTCACGATTTTGGAGTGAACTCGATTCAAGTCAAATCCTATATCCAGGAATTAAATAGCATTTTGGAATCATTTTGCCTCGCTCATCCTGACACTCTTTTTTTGATTTTTGCGGATCATAGCTTGGTTGATGTTGAATTTTTGAATATCGATGAGCATCAAGATTTTTTTGATATTTTGATTAGGCCATTTGCGATCGAGCCACGCACGGCGACTTTTTTTGTTAAACCGGATCAAAAGGAATTATTTGAGCGGTTATTCGCCAAATATTATGGAAGCTATTTCGATCTTTTTACGCATCAAGAGGTCATTGCACGGAAATTATTCGGCGAAGGATCATCTAATGCGGAGTTCTCCAATTTTATCGGTGATTATTTGGCGGTGGCTATCGATAAATATTGCTTTGATTATTGTGATCCTACGGTCGATCAGGGTGGAACTAAAATGATAGGCGCTCATGCAGGTGGCATGAAGGAAGAAACAAAAATCAGTCTTATGATTATCTAGAAGGCTATAAAAAAAGAAAACAAGCCCTATTAAAGCATTAAGGCTTGTTTTTTTATTTAAACACTTGAAATTTTATAGCTATTCTAATTCGAACGCACCAGTATACAATTGATAATAAGTGCCTTTTTGGGCTATCAATTCATCATGAGAACCACGTTCGATGATGCGGCCATGATCGAGAACCATAATAGCGTCACTATTTTGAATAGTCGATAAGCGATGAGCGATAACGAACACGGTTCGACCTTCCATGAGTTGGTCAGTACCCTTTTGCACCAAGCGTTCGGTACGAGTGTCGATTGAGGAGGTTGCCTCATCTAAAATCATTACCGGGGCATCAGCGATGGCGGCCCGTGCAATGGATAAAAGCTGACGTTGACCTTGGGATAGATTGGCGCCATCACCATTTAGCATCGTATTGAAGCCCTCGGGTAAACGAGTGATAAAATCATAGGCATTCGCAATATGAGCGGCCTCATAGACTTCTTCATCGGTGGCATCCAAACGACCATAGCGGATATTTTCCATGACCGTGCCTGTAAACAAATTGGTATCCTGTAGCACGATTCCTAATGATCGACGCAAATCGGCTTTTTTAATTTTGTTAATATTGATTCCGTCATAACGGATTTTTCCATCGGCAATATCATAAAAACGATTAATTAAATTGGTGATGGTGGTTTTTCCCGCCCCGGTAGCACCGACGAAGGCTATTTGTTGACCGGGATGAGCGTAGATGGACACATCGTGGAGCACGATTTTATCGGGAACATAGCCAAAATCGACCTCCGTTAAGACGATATCGCCCTTTAATTCGGTATATGTTATGGTTCCGTCGCTATGAGGATGCTTCCACGCATAATATCGAGTTCGCTCTGAGGTTTCCACAAAGGAACCATCTTCATTATATTTGATATTCACTAAAGTGACGTATCCTTCATCGGTTTCGCTTGGCTCATCCATGAGATCGAACACTCTTGATGCCCCGGCAAGACCCATAACGATGAAGGTTAATTGTTGAGCTAAATTGTTTATGTTGTTAGCGAACATCCGTGACATCATTAAGAAGGAAATAATAACACCATAAGAAATAGGTTGAATACCGGTTAAAGTCAGATTGGTCGCGTTATTGATCAATAATAAGCTACCGACAACAGCGAGTACAACATAAAGTAGATTTCCGATATTTCCGGTAATTGGTCCTAAGATATTACCGTTGATATTACCTTCGGTAGCCACATGACATAATTCCTCATTCAATTTGTCGAAATCCTCGATTGATTTTTCTTCATGGCAGAATACTTTGATGACCTTTAAGCCATTGATCGATTCTTCAATATAACCCTCTACCTTACCAAGGGCGCTTTGTTGCTTCACGAAGTATTTCGCGGATTTGCCACCAGTGACCTTGGCGTTTAAAAACATTAAAGAGGCTCCTACTAAAACGATGAGCGTTAACCACACGCTATAGCTCAGCATGATGATCAATAAAGCGATTACCGTGAAGGTTGTTTGGAAAATCATCGGGATGGATTGACTGACTAATTGGCGAATAGTATCGGTGTCATTTGTGTAAATGGACATTATGTCACCATGCGCGTTAGTGTCAAAATATTTAATCGGGAGAGTTTCCATATGATCAAACATTTCTTTACGAAGATAATTTAAGAATTTTTGCGTTGTGATAGCCATCGTATAATTCCACGTAAAGGAGGCCACCAGGCCGATGAGATAAAAGACGCCCATTACAATGATAATGTTGATGAGATTTTTCCATTCGTATCCGGCATCTTGTTTGATCAGGTGCTCCAAGGTATCGGTAATATTTTTGACGAAAATAGAAGAAGTGAAATTACCAACAGCGGCTAAAGCCAAGCAAAAGAAGGTCAAAATCATTTGCCATTTGTATTCTTTAAATAATAGCTTAATTAAACGTGGAAAGGTTCCTTTTTTGGCTTTACCTTTCCCGGCTGATTTCGGATTTTGCATACGTGCCATAATTATTCTCCTCCTTTCCGATTTTGTGTGTAATATATTTCTTGATAAATAGCATTGGACGCCAATAACTCTTCATGCGTTCCGATTTGATCGATGTGACCATTATCCAAAACGATGATTTGATCGGCATCTTCAATTGATGAAATCCGTTGCGCGATCACAATTTTCGTGGTATCGGGAATTTGATTTTTCAAAGCGATACGGATTAGCTTATCGGTTTTGGTATCGACCGCAGAGGTGGAGTCATCGAGAATCAAAATCTTCGGTTTCTTTAAAATTGCTCTAGCAATGCAAAGCCGTTGTTTTTGACCACCTGATACGTTGGTGCCACCTTGCTCAATGTAGGTCTGATAACCATTGGGGAAGGAACTGATGAATTCATCGGCTTGAGCGATTTGGGCGGCTTTAACGATTTCTTCGTGAGTAGCGTTTAAATCACCCCAACGCAAATTTTCTTCGATGGTTCCGGAGAATAGAACATTCTTTTGTAAAACCACCGCTACGTTATTACGAAGAGCCTCTAAATCATATTCTTTTACCGAATGACCGCCCACGATCAATTCTCCATCGGAAATATCATAAAGACGTGATATTAAGTTCACCAATGAAGTTTTACCGGAGCCGGTTGATCCAATAATACCGATAAATTGTCCACTTTGAATATTTAGATTTAAGTTCTCTAAGGTATTTTTTTCTGCGGAGGCTTTATATTTGAATTGAACGTTTTTGAAGATGATAGAGCCATCATCCAATTCATATAAAGGATTCTCAGGATTGACGATGGTTGGTTCTTCCTCTAAAACCGAAGCGATACGATTAACACATTCAATAGACATCGATAGCATAACAATGATGGTGGCAATCATCATCAAAGCCATCAAAATTTGCACACCATAGGTCAATAAAGAGGAAAGCTGACCGATCGATAATTCACCCCATATGATTTTTAGTTTTCCGTCTACCATTTCCGTTTTGGCGGTTTTGAAGATCAAGATTGAACCAAAATAACATACTAGAACATTTGAAAGATGAATAGCAAAATTCATGATCGGGTTAGTATAAGCCAAAATCTTTTCAGCCTTAACAAATTCTTTAGTTAAGCTATCGCTCGCCGCGTTGAATTTTTCTTGCTCAAAATCCTCACGAACATAGGATTTTACGACCCGGATTCCCGAGATATTTTCTTGAATAGATTGATTTAAATCATCATAGCGTTTGAACACTCTTTTGAAAATCGGCATGGCTAAACGAATCAAGAGGAAGAGTCCAAGGCCAATAATCGGAATGATACAAATAAAAATCCATGCCATTTTTCCGCCGCTAATAAACGCCATAAGAATAGAGAAAATTAGCATTAAAGGAGCCCTGATAACAATCCGAATACACATTTGGAAGGCTTGCTGGGTATTGGTCACGTCAGTGGTCATAATGGTCACAAGTGATGATGGTGAGAACTTATCAATATTCTCAAAAGAGAAGGATTGTAATTTCTTGTGCAAATCACTGCGCAGATTTTTGGCTAAACCGGTTGAGGCGATAGCCCCGAAACGACCTCCTAAAATGCCGAAAACCAACGATAGGGTAGCCATTCCAATTAGGGATATGATATAAACCCAAAGACTGCTAAAGGGGACTAGGCCACTACCGACATCCTCAATTTGGTCCACAAACATTGACATAACAAAAGGAAGCGAACATTCCATGCCAGCTTCGCCAATCATAAATAATGGTGTCAATAAGGTGGGGACTTTATATTCCCGGACACTTTTTAAGATTAATTTAATTTTTTTCCACATAATCTTCACCTCTAGTTCTATACATATTCTTCTTTAATTAAAATTCGTAATATTAATTTTTTATGAGGACAATGAAATTTTTTAATTCCCACTTGGAGTCGCTCATAGAATAGTCCTCGTAAGGTGGCAATAAAAAGGCGAGTCATTTCAAAGGGATCACCCTCTAAAAAAGTGTTCTCATTTTGGCCTTTGATAATCATATCCTCCAGCATATGAGGAAAATGCTTCTTCTCACCCTTTTTTTGCGTTTTGGGAAGAGTTCTTTGAAAATGCATCGTTAAGTAAAAATACATATAATAGCAATTTTCTTCATCATGCAATAAGAGATTGATGATTTGATCGACAAAATGATGTAAACCCTCCACCGGTCTTTGATCATTTAACCATTCGCGGGGATAGCATCTTTTACTGGCCGTTTTCGATTCTTCCATCATCGCCTTAAAAAGATCGTTTTTGGAAGAAAAGTAATGATAAAAAAGACCATGAGAGCATCCGCATGCCTTTACAATGTCATCGATGCTGACGGAATCATATCCTTGAATAGCAAAAAGAGGAAGAGCCGCCTTTAATATGTCTTGTCGGCGATTATCCTTTAATTCTTGATAATGCTCTGCGCTACGTGCCATCATATCACCATCTTTCATTCATTGACTTTGTAGTCAATGAATATCATAAAACGGTGATAATTCTAAGTCAAGAGAAAAAGAAACAAATTTTTACATAAATGTAAAATGTACAAAATCATAAACAAAAAGTCTAGCGCATATGCTTTAGTAAATCATCGATTTCACAATCGGTTAAAGAGCGATATTGACCTACTTGAAGATTTCCTAATGTTAATTGATCCATCCGCACGCGATGTAAAGCTACGACATGATAGCCATATGCTTCAAACATTCTTTTGATTTGATGGAATTTCCCCTCGTGCAAAACGATAGTAGCGTGATAATCATCAACAATTTTCAAAGTCGCAGGGCGCGACTGATAGCCATCTTCTAAGATCACGCCATTAGCGAATCTTTCGATAAGCTCCGCTAAAAGAGGCTTATCGACTATCACATCATATTCTTTATCCACATGTGAAATCGGAGACAATAAGAAATGATTCAGTTTTCCGTTATTGGTAATCAAAAGCAATCCTGTTGTGTCTAAATCCAAACGACCGACAGGGGCTAAATTCCGATAGGGCTCATTAATTAAATCGAGCACAGTCGGATATTTGTTATCGGTAGTAGCGGATACATAGCCGGAGGGCTTATAAAGTAAAAAGTATTGAAACTCGCGATAGGTTACAAGATCATTGTTCACCATAACCTGATCTGTGTTTTCGTTGATATTAAATGAGGGCGAATATACGATTTGCTGATTGACTTTTATTAGTCCCTTTTTCAACAAGATTTTGACCTCTTTTCGAGTTCCGTGACCTGCGTGGGCCAAATAGTAATCTAAGCGCATTGATTCTCACGCTCCGTTAAAAGTGGCTTTTTAAAGATATAGAAAGATAAGAGGCCAACGCCGGATCCTAAAATCATTCCGGCTAGAACATCACTAGGATAATGTACGCATAAAAAGAGGCGGCTAAATGCCATTAAAACCGCAATAATTAAGGAGGGAATATATAAACGCTTTTGTTTGGTCATACATAGGAATAATGCGCAATTAAAGGATGTGCAGGTATGACCGGAAGGAAAGGAGCTTCCATTAGGCAAAACCCCACCTAAAAGCTTGTTACTCGTCGCTCCCCAATTCTCATTATAGGTAAAAATAGAATTGACAAAATTTGCCAATGCTTCACTTTTTTCATAGGGACGAGGTCTCATAATGACCTTCTTTAAAATGAGATCGTTAATTATAAAGCCAATGAGAAGTGATACGAGCATAAATATTCCATATTTGCGATATTTTTTGATACACAATAAAACGATTCCGAAAAATATCCAAAGTAAACCGATATCGTTTGTTATTGAAAAATACTTAATTATTTGATTCCAAAAATCAGAAGAATGAAAAACACGGTCGATCCATTCTAAAAAGGCTATTTCCCACGCCACGATGCCATCATCCTCCTTTTTCTATAACTTATTATAGACCATTGACCCGAATAAAAAAACTAGGAAGACAAATACTAAGGACAGAAGAAAGGAGCTAGAATAATGCCTCATTTAAAGTGTTATGAAAATGAATGTGCATCCAATTATTGCACACATTGTGTTCTTGATTCCATTAAAGTAGGATTAGAAGCGTATTGCGAGTCTTACCGGAAAAGAACCGAGGAAAACAAGAATGTTGCGGAATTCGAATTTGAATTTGCCAAGGATATGAATTTAGCCTCACATATGGATGGACATCCTATCCAATGTGACAATATCATGTGTAAATTCCAAGAAACCGGGACCTGCCATCATAATCATGTTCGCATTGATAGTAAGGCCCGTGGCCCACTTTGCGTTAGTTTTGAGCGGCGCTGAGTTTGAGATAAATTTTGGCGGCAATCGTCCCAATAAGGGCTACCAAAGGTAAGAAAACCATACTGATAATTCTAAAGGTTACTTCCGGATTAGCTCCGGGATTAGAGCCATCCTGATAGCCTCCAAAAGAGGAAACAAGCATCAGTATTACCGCAGCAACAATTAAAGCCAGTCGGCGAACAAAGCTGGAAATCGACATTAACGCAGCCTCTCTCCGCACGTGATGTTTTCGGAAATCCTCATCGATAATATCGGCCATCATTAAATCAGGAGTGATCAGTAGGCCTCCGATAAAGGGAGCGCAAACGATCACGGCGATAAGTGTTGACCAGAAGTTGAAAGAGCATGATAAAACAAAAATCACTAACGGAAGGAGATAGAAAGACCATTGATATGCATATCGATGGCCTTTTTTCTTAATCAATTTAGTCCAACCTTTTAACGAAAAAACGACCACAATAAAGGCCAAGGCTGTGATGATGGTTTGTTGTATACCGCTGATTTTCATTGTGTATTTAATTAAGAAAGGCAAAATGGTGATTAAGGTACCAAGAATCGTTAAAAAAGAGGCGGTTGATATTAAATACCAAATAAAGGCTTTGTTTTGAAAAACAGCCTGCCAGGTGTTTTTAAAAGTGAATTTTTCTTCTTTGACAGGCTCAGAAGAAAAGGAGTCCGGTTCATTAATATGCATCAAGGAGATTGACATTAAGAAAATCATCAATAGGACATAAATCAAACAGGTATTTAGATAACCGATTCTTTCTTTTAAAATAGGAGCGGTCAAAAGGACGATACCGGCACCGATGATTTCTAAAAGATGCTTTAAGGATGAGGCTTTGGTCCGTTCATCATTGGTTTGAAAAAGCAATGGAAAAAGAGCGTTATAGTTGACATACATCAAGGAGGAGAAATTATCAAACATGATCGTGATGAAAATATAGTATAAGAAAAATTGAAATGTCGAAAAATTCATTTCAGCATCAATAGCAAATGTGAAGAGAAAGGACGCGCTTAAAAGTGGCAATCCAAAAATGAGCCATGTTTTTCTTTTTCCTTTTTTGAAAGAGAATTTATCGGATAGATAGCCAAATAAAAGATCGTTTAAACCATCAAAGCACAAAAAAATTATTTTAGCTAAACTTGCTTGCTGTAAAGTGATAAGTGCGGCCTCATCCACATAATAAGAATAGTTATAACTTGTGAACATTTGATTCACAATAGTCAGGGCGAGGAGGATAATAGCGTAGTAAATTATCAGTTTATTTTTCATGTGTCCTCCTTTTTTAATTTTGTCCATCTATGTTATAATATGCTCAAATTAAGGAGATATAGTCGTGAAATTAATTGTTGGTTTAGGTAATCCGGGAAAAGAATATGGCAAAACGAGACACAACATGGGCTTTATGGCGCTTGATGCTTTTGCATTGAAAATGCAAGTGGATATCGATAAAGAGGACTTTCATGGAATTTATGGCCGACTGCGATTGGATAAAGATGATTATTTGCTTTTAAAGCCATTAACATATATGAATCTATCCGGACAATCAGTACGTGCTATTTGCGATTATTTTAAAATTGCGTGCTCCGATATTATTGTAATCTACGATGAAATGGCATTACCGCCAGGAAAGATTCGCTTGCGGGAAAAAGGATCTAGCGGCGGTCATAAAGGAATGCAAAGTATCATCGATTATATGGGGAGCAGTGAAATTAAAAGAATTCGTATCGGTATTGGTGAGCCGACTTATAATGTAATCGATTATGTTTTAGGCAAACCGTCCTCCGATGAGCAAGCCTTGATAGATGAGGCTATCGTTAAGGCGGTCGAAGCACTTTCAATGATTGTTAATCAAGATTTCCATCATGCGATGTCCAAATATAATTAGGATGTGATAAGATGCAATTTTTACTTCAATTACTACAGAAAAACAAAGCGGTAGAGGCCCTTTTAGCAAAAAAAGGGCTTTTTGTCGTTGATGACTGTGAGGGTATTAGTCTTTTAGTTGCCACTGCATATTTTAAGAAAAAAGAATCGTATACCATCATTGCCAAAAACTTATATCATGCCCAAAAAATATATGAAGGCTTATCGGTTTATGTCGGCGAGGATAATTGCCTATTTTTTCCAGTTGATGAAATGCTGCGCGTTGAAGCTGTTTCCGCCTCAAAGGAAATGCTGGCCCAGCGATTATATGTTATGTATGAGGCGCTCCATCAAAAGGATAAAATCATTATCACTCATGTTTCGGCATTGACTCGCTTTTTACCGGATCCACGGCTTTTTAGCGATCGATGCTTAACTCTCCGTCAAGGGATGGATTATGATCTTGAAAAAATCAGAGATCAGTTAATTAAAATGGGCTATGAGCGCGTTAATAAGATTGATCAAAGTCTCCAATTCGCTATTAGAGGATATATTTTAGATGTCTATAGCGTCAATGGAACGCATCCTGTTCGTATTGAGTTTTTTGATAATGAAATAGAAAGCATCAGATGCTTTGATATCGCCACGCAGCGTTCGATTGAAGGCATTGAAGAAATAGCGATTTTACCGGCTTCGGATTTATTATTTATCGATACAGAAAGTCAACAAATTGAAACAAAACTTTTAGATAAGCTAGAAAAGCAAAAGGAATTCTTAAAGGAAGATATGTGGCAAGAGCTACATGATAAAGTTCAAAATGATCTGCAATTATTGCGAATGAGTCGTTTATCTCCGACTCTTTATCGATACTATGGCTTTTTGCAAGATGCGCACTTCTCATTATTAGATTATATTAAGGACACGACAATAATCATGGTCGATTATCAAGAATGCCGAGATATTGCGGAAATGACAATGCAAGAAGAAGCCGACTACTATGTTGAGATGCAAAAAGAAGGCGAAATACTGAAGGGCCTTGAAATGCACCAGGATTTTAATAAAATGGCGTTTGAAGCCCAAAAAGTTATTAAAACATCATCTTTTGCCTCACACGAAAGCGATAATATTTTTAATGTCCGTCCCATCGTGGGCGATTTTACATATCAAAATGCCCGCTCCTTGCTCGAATCATATTATGATTCGCATAAGCACATACTTATTTTTGTATCAACCAAGCAGCAACAAGACGCTATTTCTGAATTGATTACGAATAATAATTGGCCATATGAAATAATTACGAATAGTCTTCCCAAAGTCAAAATAGGTCTCATGGTCTATCCTATCGAAGCCGGATTTGAATTGGTCGATGAGAGCATAGTCGTTTTAACAAGCCATGAATTATTCGGTTATCGCAATCGGATGTCGCGGTTTTTGAATCGTTATAAAGAAGCGGTTATTTTGAAATCATTTGAAGATTTAACGCCCGGCGATTATGTGGTTCATGAGCAAAACGGCATTGGTCAATTTATCGGAATCATTACCTTAGAAGTAGATGGCGTTCATCGTGACTACTTGCATATAAAATATGCCGGAACCGATGTTTTATATGTACCGCTTGATCAATTTAAATTGGTGCGAAAATTTGTGGGTAAGGAAGGAATCTGTCCTAAACTTAATCACCTAGGATCGACCGAATGGGAAAAGACCAAACGCAAAATCCGGGATCGTGTGAATGATATTGCGGAAGGCCTCATCAAGCTTTATGCGGAAAGAAGTGCGATTAAAGGCTTTGCTTTTAATCAAGATGATGATTTTCAACGAACCTTCGAGGCGCAGTTTCCTTTTGAATTAACCAAGGATCAGGCTCAATCGCTAATTGAGATCAAAGAGGATATGGAAAAGCCGTTTCCTATGGATCGTTTACTATGCGGAGATGTCGGTTTTGGCAAGACCGAAATTGCTTTCCGAGCGGCCTTTAAGGCTATTTTAAGCGGTAAGCAGGTGGCGCTTCTTTGCCCAACGACATTGCTTGCTCGTCAGCATTATGAAAGAGCCTTGGAGAGATTTGGGCCTTTTGGCGTTAAAATAGCGATTTTATCGCGATTAGTGCCTGATAAAACCCAAAAGAACTATATAGAGAAGATCAAAACCGGAGAGATACATTTAGTTATCGGCACTCATCGGATTCTTTCTAAAGAAGTAGAATTCTTTGATCTTGGCTTTTTAATAATCGATGAAGAACAAAGATTTGGAGTGAAACAAAAAGAGGAGATCAAGAAAATAAAAAAGAATATCGATGTTTTGACGTTGACCGCAACCCCCATTCCACGCACTTTGCAAATGTCTTTAGTCGGCATCAGGCAATTTTCGCAGCTTAATACACCTCCTATCAACCGCATGCCGATTCAAACCTATGTGATTCCTCAAAAGGACACTGTGGTGAAGGAGCTTATTGAAAGAGAATTAGCGAGGCAAGGGCAAGTCTTTTATTTGCATAATCAAGTGTCAACAATCTATCAAACCGCTCGAAAAATACAGGCGATGGTGCCCAAAGCCCGCATAGGTGTCGTTCATGGACAGATGGATAGAGATATTATTGAGGACACAATGCTCCAGTTTTATCATGCTGAAATCGATGTTTTAATATGCACCTCCATCATTGAAATCGGTATTGATATCGCTAATGCAAACATGATGATTATTGAAAACGCCGACCATTTCGGATTATCGCAGCTCTATCAAATTAAGGGCCGAGTTGGACGTGGAAATCGTATTGCTTATGCTTATCTCATGTATAGACAAAATAAAGAATTAACCGAGATTGCTCAAAAAAGATTAAGGGCGATTCAAGAATTTACAGAATTAGGAAGCGGTTATCGTATTGCGCAGCGCGACCTTATGATTCGTGGAGCAGGCGATATTTTAGGCGCGGAACAGGCGGGCTTTATCGATACAGTTGGTATTGATATGTATTTGCAATTATTGAATGAAGTAGTGCAAAATAAGCAGAAAAAAGAGGATGTCCTTGCGGAGCCTCAGCCGCCAAAAACACTTACCATCGATGCATATATTCCCAGTGAATATGCTTCCGATAGTGATAAAATCGAACTATATCAAGAAATAGAAAGTACAGCCGATCTTGCAAGTTTAGAACAGCTTCGTCATAAAACACGTGACATCTATGGTCGCATTCCACAAGAGGTAGTACGACTTTTCCTTAAAAGGAAAATTGATTTTTATTTGCAGGAAAACTATTTTAGCGATATGAAAGAAAATAAAGACGCGATTACTTTAAAAATCAGTCCCTTATATTCGCGAATTGATGGCATTGGCATGCAGCTTTTCCGTGGCTTGAGTTCATTCTTATCGACGATTAAAGTTACTTTCAATAATTTCGAATTAAGGATGGTATTTTATAAAAAGGGCGAATGGCTTGAGCGATTTGTACAATTTTTAGAAAAAATCATTGAAGTTTTAAAACCTTATAATGAGAATTAAAAAATGCCTCATACTAAAAGATGAGGTGTTAAAAGATGAATCAAATTGGCGCAATTAGAAGAATTGATGAATTGGGAAGAATTGTGATTCCAAAGGGTATTAGATCACGTCTTCGCATTAATGAAGGTGATCGATTGGAGATAGGTATTAATCCTAATGGGATCATCGAAATTCAAAAATACAATGCTTTTATGAATAATTATGATTCGGTTACCAATATCGTTTTAACCTTAGCGAAAGAGATCCATCATCCCGTGATCGTTGTCCGCGATGGGACGATTTTGACTAAAAGCGATGATGCGAATTCAGAGCTACAAGAAGGAATCGAAATCGATCAAGGCCTATTTAATCGTCTATTTGAACGGAAGAATTATACCGCTAATAATGAAATGATTGTGTCTCAAGGAAGCAAATATCAATTCACAATGTTTCCTTTGGCATATAACAGTGAAATATTGGGTGGATTGATCGTGCTTCATGAGGGTAATTTATCAGAAGAAAATGTACGAATCATCCACGCTTTTCGGAATTTATTAACGACTATTCTAAAAGTATGATAAAATAAGGCAAAGGGAGAAAACAGCGATGCGTTTAGATAAGTTTCTGAAAATTTCGCGCTTGATTAAAAGAAGAAGTATTGCCAAAGAAGTAATTGACCGCGACAAGGTATATGTTAATGACCAATTAGCTAAGCCATCAAAAGAAATTAAAATCGGTGATATTATCAGAATTCAATTAGGAAATAAAGAAATAATTGTTCGGGTGCTTTCTTTACCGGAAACATCATTAAAGCAAAATACTGGTGATATGTATGAAATCATTTCCATGCAAGTGCTAAAACCTCACCTTCCTTCATAGGTTGAAAAGGGAGGTTTTTTTATGGAAGACAAAAAGTATCATATCATTATCGGTAACCGTGAGAATGTCGATTTAAATGGTGTTTTAAAATTAGAAAGCTTTAATCAAAATGAATTTTTAGTGCAAACAGAATTAGGCTATTTAAATGTCAAAGGCAGCAATTTAAGCTTGGGCTTGATGGATATGGATAAAGGCACATTGACGATTCAAGGAACCATCGATAGCGTAGCCTATATTAATAAGGTCAAAGAAGCACCGAAAGAAAACTTTTTCAAGAAGCTCTTTAAATAAATGACGCTTTTAACGCAGATTCAAGTCTTTTTAGGCACGATCGCTATTACGATGGTGGACATGGCTATTTATGGTGCTTTTAACCGATTGTTTTATCGTTGGCACGGAAAATGGCAAAGAATGCTCTTTGAGATTCCACTTTTCATGATGTATGCCTATACTTATTTTTTGTTTTTGGTTCGCGTTTGCCAATGTCAATTGAATATCCACATTTTATTAGCGATTCTTCTTGGTCTTTTCTTATATCAAAAATTTTATGCGTTTTATCTTAATCTTTGGTACGAAAGAATTGCATGCCAAATAAATAAAAGGATTTTACATCCGCTTAATAAACATTTGCATCATATTTATGATATAATCAATAAAAGAAAGAAAAGAAGGAGAAAAAAAGATGGAAAGCGAAGCAAAAAACAAACGTCTCATTAGTTATGCTCTTGGTGTTCTTTTTCTATGCTCTTTAGTTTCTTTTGCGTTACTTTCTTTTAAATTAGTTAATATTTATAATGAAAATCGTGCTTTAAATGAATTAATGAATCGCATCATCAAAGATTATGATGAGAGTGATAAAGATCAAAATGGCTATTATTTAAATTTTGATTCTGATGAAGATCTTGATATTCATGATGGAAAGGTCATCGTTTCATTCCCCAATACTAAGTAACTGGATAATCTGACAAGAAGCGACAGGGTTCGCTTCTTTTTTTTATTATCATGGAAAATGAGGTGATAAAAATGGAATTAGTGAGCAAGAAAACGCGAGGGCAAATCTTTTCTTTTACATGGAACAAAATCGATATGCTTTTATTACCTTTATTAGCGTGTGGCTTTGTCCTCATGGAAAAAGCGTTTTTATTTAATCCGTTTATTCTATTAATGCTGTTTTTATCATATCAGCGCTCAGGAAGAGCGTATTTTATTACTTTTGTTTCGATGCTTTGTACTGCCTCCTTGGTGAATATTGCCTACGGATTAGAAATTATATTAATATCAGTCGTTTATTTTTTTATTTCAATCTGTTTTCAAAAAATCGCTTTTCATAGCTCCTATCAAAGATATTATTCTTTGCTTACCATTAATATTCTCTTAATGATAGCGATGATCGTCAGAACACCGACTATCAATAGCGCTTTTTATTGCTTGACCAGCACATTTATCTCTTTATTGTTTGCAACGCAGCTAGGGAAATTATTTGAATGTTATGAGGATGAAAGTCTGAGCATCTCGCCATTAACATTGAGCCTCTTTCTTTTAGCCTTGCATTTTTCTTCGATGTTTTGGCCGATATTAGGATTTATTATGATTCGCCTAATCGCTTTATCATTACCATCTTCAAAAAAAGGCGTTGGCGTTATTTTTTTAACGAGCACCTTTATTTCGCTGGTGCATTTTTATCATTACTCATTAATTGTAGCCTTGATGGTGGTTTTGCCATGCCTAGTTTCTCTTTGCTTTAAAAAATCATATTTGGCTTATGGAGTGTCGCTTTTGATTATATCATGGGCGCTTGATCCTTTATTCTACACAAATGGTGTGTTTTATCAGGGAATAGTAGCGCTTATCATTTCCATTCTTTTTAAAAAAATGAATTTTCAAGCATGGGATAATTTAATTAATAGAGAGGAATTTCAAAATCAGATTTTATTTTCAGAGTATGAAAAGAATCATAAAGAAAAGATCCAGGGAATGATCGATTATATCAACGCTTTGGATTTTGAATTAGGACAAGAAAATATGAGTCCGCGTCAAAAAGCAGGACAAAGAGTTTATCGCGAAGCCTGTGCCCAATGTGAACATTTATCATATTGTCCTTTACCGAGTGATCTACAATCATTAGTGGCTTATAAATTAAAAACGGAGCAAAAAAGAAGAATCACAAAGGAATGTATTAAGCCATACAAATTAACGCTTTCTTTGCAACAATCTCATGCAATTTATATGACTGAAGACGGATACTATATCGAAGCGTTAAAAAGAAAGAACATATTATCAAATTTGATGGATAAGATCCGAAAGCCATTAATCGATATGCAGGATGATTATCAGCATTCATATAGTGTGAAGGAACAAATTATTAATAAGGCCGGCCAATGTGAGATCGATATTCAAAATATACGATGCCATGGTTCGCAAATAATTGTGACCTTACCATCGTCCGAAGATAATGAAGAAAAATTGCTTCCGATTCTTAATCAATGCTTAGATACCAATTTCTTCTTAGAAAAGCAACAAAGGTCATGGCTACATCAAAATGTTGAAATGGTTTTTACTCCTATAGCTGAGCATCTTATTACCTATACCGTTCATAGCCAAGCGGCTCAAAAAGATGCTTCTGGTGATTATTATATTATCGATCAAAAGAAGTCTAAAATGTCGATTTTACTATGTGATGGAATGGGACATGATAAAAAAGCTGAGCATACTAGTCAATCGTTAGCCCATTCTTTTATGACTTTATACCAGCAAGAGCGGAATATTATATCATGCTTAGAAGATATAAATGCTTTGTTCCGTGTCAGCTCGAATGATGATAATTACTCAACTCTGGATTTTTGTGAAATCCAGCTTCAGACTTTGGAATGCCGTTTTTTTAAAGGCGGATCCGCTCCATCATTTATCATTCGCGACAATGAGATCATAACTATTCCTGTTGGGGGATTGCCTATTGGATTGCTCGATGAAATCGATGTGGAAACGAAAAGCATTAAGCTTCAAAAAAATGATTTATTGATAATGGTCAGCGATGGCATTAGTGATTATATAGAAGCTCAAGACCCACATATTTTTAAGAATATTAATGATCCAAATAGTTTTTTTCGACATTTGTTTCAAATTGCTGTAGAAAATATGAAACATATTGATGATGCGACAATGATTATTTGTCATGTTTTATGATAAAATAATAATGGTGATGCGTATTATGGAAAATCTTAATCCTCAATCCTTATATATCGTTGCTGTATCTTTTGGGCCTGATTCTATGGCTCTATTGGATATGCTACATCAAAATAAGTATCGAATTATTGTCTGTCACGTTAATTACCATAAAAGACCCGAAAGCAACAATGAAGAATATCGCCTCACGCAATATTGCCAAGAGCGGCGGATACCTTTATATGTCTTGCAGGCTGATGAAGCACCCGCGCATGTCAATTTCCAAGCGTGGGCACGCGATATTCGCTATCGTTTTTTTGCGCAAATATATCGTAAATTTTCGGCCGATGGACTTTTGGTGGCGCATCATTTGGATGATGATCTTGAAACCTTTTTGATGCAAAGAAAGAAGATATTGAAGTATTACGGAATCATGCCGCAAAGAAAATTATATGATATGATGGTCATCCGGCCTTTATTAAAATGGCGCAAAAAGGATTTGCAGAAATATTGTGAGGATCATGGTATACCATTTGCCACCGATTCCTCCAATCTAAAAGATGATTACGAACGCAATCGTATTCGCCATCATATTATTGAAAAAGCCGATGACTCTAAAATTCAATCTCTTTTACAGGAAAAAGATACCTTGAATCAAAAAAGAGAACAGCAGTTTAAGCAGATTCAAGAGGCTTTGCTTGACAACAAGCTGATTATTCGCACCTTCTTAACCTTTGGTGAAGAGGAACAAATTTTGTGTTTACATGAATTCATTACGCAAAGAATAGTTGATTATTCTTTAAGTAAATATAAGGCACAGCTGATGATTCAGGCAGCAAAAGCCAACAAGCCGAATTGGAAAATAGTGTTAGTTCCGCCATATTATTTAGTTAAAGCCTACGATACCTTTTATGTGCAAAGAGAATCGGAAATAAAGGGTTACAGCTATATTTTAGAAGCACCTGATGTTTTAGATACGCCTTACTTTTTCTTGGATTTCCGTGGCGATACTTCGAACAGAAATGTCTTTGATTATGATTACCCATTGACTATTAGAAGCTTTGAGCCGGGCGATGTCATCATTATCGGACGGGCGCGTAAGACTATTAGGCGGCTCTTTTTAGATTGGAAGATGCCATTGGAATTGCGATCGAAGTGGCCGGTTATTGTCAACAATCAGAATAAAATTATTTATGTGCCACGCTATCGCGCCAATTACATGAATCAAAGCAACGACAATTTTGTGGTCAAAAGCAAATTGGGAATTTAGTTTCCTGAGAATGTTTACGCTAAAATAGCGTAAAATAAAATCGGTTTTCTTTTGTTATCGATAATCTAGTATTGCGAAAAATGCAAAAAATAATGTTATGAATATTATTCAAAGTATTGTATAATACTTAATACTAGGATAATAATTATTAATACTAGTAAGAAACGTGGCTTTTGTTCGAAAAGAATAGTATATATGAGAATACTAAGCGTAGGAGGGATTGATTAAATGAAAGAGAAAAAATCTAAGAGCATATTTAATTTTATTTGGCCTTATATCTTAATGATGCTTTTAGTTGGCAGCTTTGTTTGGATAACATTCGGACGTTCAAACACTAAGATAGAAGAGCCAATGTTAACACGCATTGCTGAGATTCTTCATGATGAAGAGGTGCTGGAAGTTACTATTACTCCAAAAGAAAAAATAACGGTTATTAATGGTATCTATGTTGTTAATAATCAAGAAAACGATAAAAAAATAAAAACAGGCTTTGCTTGTCAAGTCCCTTCCACTTACTTTGATACCGCTACTTTTAAATTTGAAGATCCAGAAGAAGGAACTTCCGATGAATGGACGATTATGGAAATCATCGAAAACCGATTGGATAAGGATGGAAAAAGCTATTACGAAAGCAAATGCACGATAGTCGATGCTTATCAAACCAATTGGTTTATGGAATGGCTACCAACGATTTTGATTGTTGTTGGCGGCGTAATCCTCACATATTTTGTTTTCTCGAGGTTAAGCGCCTCTGTTAATAATTCCAACAATAAGGCAATGGAATTTAATCATTCGCGCGCTCGCCGTGAAGATGCATCTAAGGTTCGTTTTGATGACGTGGCGGGAGCCGATGAAGAAAAAGCGGAATTGATCGAAATGGTGGATTATTTAAAGAATCCTAAGAAATATTCACAATTCGGTGCCAAGCTACCGAAAGGTGTCTTACTTGTTGGGCCACCAGGAACAGGAAAAACGCTTTTAGCCAAAGCTGTCGCAGGCGAAGCGGGCGTGCCGTTTTATTCTATTTCCGGCTCTGACTTTGTTGAAATGTTTGTTGGTGTCGGTGCTGGTCGTGTGCGTGACATGTTTAAAAAAGCAAAACAAACGGCGCCATGTTTAATCTTTATCGATGAAATTGATGCTGTTGGTCGTCAAAGAGGCACCGGTATGGGGGGCGGCAATGATGAACGTGAGCAAACGCTCAACCAATTACTAGTGGAAATGGATGGTTTCTCTGATAATGCCGGTATCATTGTAATGGCAGCTACCAACCGTGATGATGTTCTCGATCCCGCTCTTTTGCGAGCCGGACGATTTGATCGCCAAATTACGGTTGATCTCCCCGATAGCAAAGGTCGGGCGGCCATTTTAAGAGTTCATGCACGAAACAAAAAGATCGATCCGAGTGTTGATTTTGATCAACTAGCCAAAAGAACTACCGGTTTTTCCGGAGCTGATTTGGAAAACGTTTTAAATGAAGCTGCCATTTTGGCGGTTCGAACCAATAAAGATCAAGTGACGATGGTGGAAATCGATGAAGCTATCGATCGTCGCATCGGCGGTCCTGCGAAATCATCAAGAGGAATGACCGAAAAGGAACGCAAACAAGTTGCGTACCATGAGGCTGGACATGCTGTCATAGGTTTATTCATGCCTTACTCAGATAAAGTGCAAAAAATCACCATTGTACCTCGTGGTAGAACGGGTGGTCATGTTTTGATGGGACCGGAAGAGGATCGTTTCTTAGCTACCAAAAATGAATTAATTGCCAGAATTGTCGGATATTTAGGCGGACGCTCATCTGAAGAAATCTTCTTTGATGATATTTCCACGGGAGCTCATAATGATATTCAAGTGGCTACTCGCATCGCGCGAATGATGGTGACGGAATATGGTATGTCTTCCTTAGGACCGATTCAATATGAATCCGATTCAAGCTCGGTTTTCTTAGGCCGCGATTATACTTCGACACAGAAGAGCTTCTCAACTCAAATTGCTTATGAAATTGATAAAGAAGTACGCAACATAATTGAAACCGCTCATCAAAAGGCGGTTGAGGTTTTGAAGGAGCATCGTGATGATGTCATCTTAATTGCTGAAACCTTGTTAGCACAGGAAACAATAACCTCGGAAGAGATTTCCTATTTATTAGAGCATCGTCATCTTCCTCCTAAAGAAGAAACCACGGAGCCCGAATCAGAAAACAAAGGGGATAAAGGAGAGGAGTAATCCTTTCCTTTTTTATCGTATTATGTGGAAAATCGAAGATATTGAGATTGATGGTCAAGTTGTTTTAGCACCGATGGCGGGTATTACGAATGTCGCGTATCGCGATTTTATGAAAGGCTTTCACGTGGCTGTATCCTTCACTGAGATGGTTTCCGATTGTGGCCTTATTTATAATAATAAAGAAACGTATCGCTATTTAGAGATGGCTCCTTCTGATCGCCCGATTGGTGTTCAATTATTCGGAGGAACGAAAGAAACACTTCTAAAAGCCCTTGATATATTGCAAAAAGGGCCATACGAATATGATTTTGTCGACATTAATTTAGGCTGCCCGGTACCAAAAGTAACGAAAACAGGAGCTGGCTCAGCCTGGCTTCAACGGCCACATGAGCTATTTGAAATGATGCAGGCATTAGTGCAATTTTCAAAGACGCCGATTACCGCCAAGATTCGACTGGGATGGGATGATCAAAGCATTAATTTCCCCGAGATTGTCGATCTTTTAGAAAAAGCGGGCGTCAAAATGATTACGATTCATTCACGAACCCGTAAAGCACTCTATTCGGGAAAAGCACAGCATGAGCTTTTAAAAGGACTGAGAGCGAAAATGAACATTCCCTTAGTCGTAAGCGGAGACGTTTTTACTTTAGAAGATGCAATAAATATTCAAAAGATCACTGAGGCGGATGCCATCATGGTGGCACGCGGAGCATTAGGAAATCCGTATCTTGTCACGCAGATCGATCATTATTTCCGCACTCATGAAAAATTGCCGAACATTTCTTTAAAAAGCAATTTGCAATTTTTAAAGCAGCATTATCTAAAATTAAAAGCGCTTAAAGGCGAATTGACGGCGGTGAAAGAAATGCGTGGCCTGGCGCCTCATTATCTTAAAGGTTATGACGGAACCAAAAAGTGGCGCATTCAATTAGCGAGTATGATAGTAACCGAAGATGATTTTTATAAAATTATCGATGAGATGGAAGAACAATTCGGCTAATCTTTCCAAAAGAAAAAAAATATAGTAAACTTAATAAGACTGAGGTGATTAAAATGTACGAAGAAAAAAACCTTACGGAGCAGGAAGCCAATCGCCGTAAAAAATTAGAAAAATATATGGAAAAAGGGGTCGATCCCTTTGGACAAGCCTATCATAGAACTCATTATTCACAGGACATCAAGGATCAAATTCAAGGAATGAGCCATGATGAAGTTATAGCGGCCGATATCAAGGTTTCCATTGCGGGACGGATTATGTTCATTCGCAATATGGGAAAGGCAAGCTTTTTGTCCATTCAAGATTTAAAGGGCAAGATCCAAGTTTATATTAGCATCAACGATGTGGGTGAAGAGCAATATTCTTTATTCAAAATGGCCGATGTCGGAGATATCGTGGGAGTTCAAGGTGTGGTAATGCTTACTCGAACAGGTGAACCGACGGTGAAATGCTTGACCTACCAGCACTTGAGCAAAGCATTACGTCCTTTACCGGAAAAATTCCATGGACTTACGGATAAAGAAGAGCGTTATCGTCGCCGTTATGTTGATTTGATTATGAATGAAGAAGCCAAAAGGATTGCGATTATGCGTCCTCGAATCATTCGGGCTTTACAGGAATATTGCGATAGCTTAGGCTTTATGGAGGTCGAAACTCCCGTTTTACAACCGATTCAAGGAGGAGCGACCGCGCGTCCCTTTAAAACACATCATAACGCTCTTGATAAGGAGTTTTATTTGAGGATAGCGACAGAATTACCTTTAAAAAGACTTATTGTCGGCGGATTAGAAAAGGTTTACGAAATTGGGAGACTGTTTCGGAATGAAGGTATGGATTTAACGCATAACCCGGAATTCACAACCATTGAGCTCTATGAGGCATATGGCGATTTATCTTCGATGATGCGAATAACCGAAGGGATGATTCGTTTTGCGGCGGATAAGGTTGCTCACAAGCATCAATTCAAGAATATCTTTAATCCCGAAGGAGAATTAATCGATCTTGATCAGCCATTTCGCATTATCACGATGTGCGAAATGATCAAAGAAGTGACAGGTGTCGATTTTAAAAATCAAAATTATACATTAGAAGAAGCACAGGATCTGGCACGAAAACATAATGTTCCTCTTGAAAAGCATTTCACGGTGGGACATATCATTAATGCTTTCTTTGAAATGTATTGTGAGGATAAGCTCATTCAACCGACCTTTTTATGCGGTCATCCCGTAGAAATCTCGCCATTGACTAAAAAGGATCCTGATGATCCTCGCTTTGTCCAACGCTTTGAGCTCTACATCGGCGGTCATGAATTTGCCAATGCTTATACGGAGCTCAATGATCCAATCGATCAAAGAAACCGCTTCATAGAGCAGTTGAAGGAAAGAGATGCCGGTAATGATGAGGCTAATGAAATGGATGTTGATTTTATTGAAGCCTTGGAATACGGTATGCCACCATGTGGAGGAGTCGGATTAGGCATTGATCGTTTGGTGATGTTCTTAACCGAACAAACATCGATTCGTGAGGTTCTTTTATTCCCGTTTATGCGGGATCGCGGAATATAAAGTAATGAAGGCTAACATACACTATAGTGTAGTGTTAGTCTTTTTTAGAATTTAATATTATAATGTATTTAAAGACTTGGGGGTGCTTGCTTAATGCAAAGAATTGATAAAGGATTATTTGTGGGCGAAAGAGCGTTATATCACTCTGAAAATATGGAAATACATAACGCTACTTTTGATGATGGTGAATCGCCTTTAAAAGAAAGCTCTCATCTCCAGTTAGAAAATTGTGTTTTTAAATGGAAATACCCATTATGGTATTGTCATCATGTCGAAGTGAAGAGAACATCATTTTTAGAAACCGCTCGTTCGGGAATATGGTATACTTCCGATATTATCATCAAAGACAGTCTTATTGAATCACCGAAAATGTTCCGAAGATGTAAGAATATTCTATTAGATCATGTTTCGATGCCGAATGCGCAGGAAACATTATGGAGCTGCCACAATATCCAAATGAAAAATGTGACCGCTAGCGGTGATTATTTTGGTATGAATTGTGTAAACGTAAACATTCATGATTTTCATCTAACCGGGAACTATGCCTTTGATGGCGGTCAAAATATCGAAATACATAATGCCACCCTTCTTTCTAAAGATGCTTTTTGGAATTGTGATAATGTGACAATATATGACTCAATAATTGTTGGTGAATACCTAGGATGGAATTCGCAAAATGTTACTTTTGTTCGTTGCACCATCGATTCCACGCAGGGAATGTGCTATATGGACAATGTCAAATTAGTGGATTGTATCTTGAATAATACTAATTTGGCTTTTGAATTTTGCACCGTTGATGCTGATATTATATCGGAGGTTGATTCTATTAAAAATCCGATATCCGGTCGTATTAAAGCGAAAAGAATTCATGAAATAATTTTGGATGATCATTTAATCGATCCAAAGGCCACCGAGATTAGTGAGGATCAAGAATAATGATGGATAAGAAGTTTGATTTTGATAAAGTAATCGATCGTCGCCATACTTTTTCTTTAAAATGGGATGTCGCATCGAACGAATTACCGATGTGGGTTGCCGATATGGATTTTGAAACGGCACCATGCATTAAGGAAGCCCTAATTAAAAGAGCGGAGCATGGTGTTTTTGGATATTCGATCATTCCCGAAGCGTTTTTTGATAGCATCAAAGGGTGGTGGAAAAGAAGACACCATGTCGATTATTTGTCCGAATGGATGGTTTACTCAAGTGGAGTTGTTGCGGCCATTTCTTCGATGGTAAGACGATTGACAAAAGAAGGGGATAATGTCTTGATTCAATCTCCGGTTTATAACATTTTTTATAATTCAATTATCAATAATAAGCGGCGCGTTTTATCGAGCGATTTAATCTATGAAAACGGGGTATATTGTATTGATTATCTCGATTTGGAAAGCAAGCTGGCGAATCCTAAGACGACTTTGATGATTTTATGTAATCCTCATAATCCCATCGGTAAGATTTGGACAAAGGACGAATTAAAACGCATTGGCCATTTATGCTATAAGCATAATGTTAAAATCATTTCGGATGAAATTCATTGTGATATTGTTAATCCGGGATTAGAATATGTTCCTTTTTTAGCGATTGATGAGCAATGTCGTTCGATAGGTATTGCTTGTGTGGCCGCCTCCAAGGCTTTTAATTTAGCCGGGCTACAATCAGCCTGTGTTATTATACCGAATGAATGCATCAGAAAAGTCGTAATTCGAGGATTAAATACGGATGAGGTAGCTGAACCGAATGCTTTTTCGATGATTGCCAATATTACCGCTTTTAATGAAGGGGAAGAATGGCTAATAGCCTTAAACGAATACCTCTATTATAATAAGCGTGTTGTGCAGGATTTTCTTCAAAAGGAATTACCATTGCTGCATATTGTGCCGAGTGAGGCTACTTATTTACTTTGGATCGATATCAGTGCCTATCATTCCGATAGCGTTATCTTAGCCAAAATGATTAGAGAAAAGACAGGATTATATGTATGTGATGGTGCGGAATACGGTGAAAATGGACGGTCCTTCATTCGTTTAAACATTGCTACGACCCGAGCTCTTGTTTTGGATGGTTTAACGCGTTTAAAAAGGGCTTTAAAGGAGTAGTGGTAATATGGATAAGCAGTTTGATCGAACCGCATTAATTTATGGTGAAGAAAATGTTGCGAAATTATCGCATAAGCGTGTCGCAATTTTTGGTCTTGGTGGTGTGGGAGGCTATGTGGTTGAGGCTCTGATTCGCAGTGGGATTTTTTATTTTGATATCTTCGATGCGGACATAGTGAGCGTTTCCAATCTCAATCGTCAAATTATTGCTACCTATGACACGATCGGAAGAAAAAAGGTGGAGGTTATGAAAGAAAGAATGCTTTCTATTAATAATCACGCTATCATTAATACTTTCGATGGCTTTATTTTGCCTGATAATATTTCCGCTATTTCTCTTAATGAATATGATTATATTGTTGACGCTATTGACACTATTTCCACTAAAATAGCCTTGGTTTTAGAAGCGGAGCGCTTAAATATTCCCATCATAAGTTGCATGGGAACGGGAAATAAATGCGACCCCAGTCTTCTTAAAGTTGATGATTTATTTAAAACTTCCATCTGTCCTTTAGCTAAAGTTATGCGCCATGAATTAAAAAAACGGGGTGTAAAAAAATTGAAGGTTGTCTATTCGACGGAAACACCTATCGTTCCTAAAGGCCAGCATGAAATGACATTAGGAAACGGGACCATAAAACAATATCCGGGGAGTGTTATGATGGTTCCGGCGGTTGCGGGCTTAATGATAGCTACCGAAGTCATTAATGATTTGCTTCGGTCCTAATATTTTCTTTTTGTCGAAATAAAGAAAGTTTAATTTCCTAAAAGCGGTCAACAATTTCCTATGTAAAACATAAATATTTGTTAGGAGAATGCAGACTCATGTTGGAAAAATTTTCTTTAGAAGCGCAAAAAGTTATTGCGGTAGCGGAATCTTTAGCTTTCGATTTATCCAGTTCTTTTATCGGAAAAGAGCATTTGTTTTTGGCCTTTTTGAAAATCAAGGACACTCTTTTATCGCAAGAATTAAAAAAATACGGAGTGACATATGAATTGTTTTTAAAAGAGATGAAGGCCATCCAAAAGAATAAAGATGATCTTTATTTTATGGAATACACTTCTTCTTTAAAAACATTGCTTGATTCTGCTTTAGTTAAAAGCAAAGAATACAAAGAAGAAAAGATTTCATCGGAGGTTTTATCCTATGTTCTTTTAGAAGACAATACGGGATTAGTTGCTGATTTCTTAACAAAAAACAAGGTGGAAAAAAAGGAAATTATGGCAAGAATAAGCAAGGCAACTAAAAAGCATAGTGAATTGGATAATATCGTCGATTTACACGAATTAAGCAAAACAAAAAAAGACCCTTTGATCGGTAGAGAGCGCGAGTTAGATCAATTGATTCGAGCATTATTACGCAGAAATAAGCCCAATGCTTTGCTCGTCGGTGAACCGGGTATCGGTAAGACCGCTATTGTGGAAGAATTGGCTTTACTCATTTCACAGAACAAAATTAAAGGCTTGGAGAATAAGCGTATTTATGAATTGGATCTTTCTTCTGTGGTTGGCGGAACTAAATATCGAGGAGAGTTTGAAGAAAAATTAAAGAAAATCATACGTAAGGTTAAAGAAGACGGAAATACGATTTTATTTATCGATGAGATTCATAATATTATTAAAGCCGGAGGCGCCGAAGGGGCCATTGATGCTAGCAATATTTTAAAGCCATACTTAAGTAGAGGCGAAATACAATTAATTGGGGCCACCACTGTAGATGAATTTCATGCCACTATTGCCAAAGATAAAGCGTTAAGTCGACGCTTTCAGATAATTAAAATCAGTCAATCAACTTTTGGGGAAACGAAAAAAATCATGCGGTCCTTATTGCCGCTTTATGAATCATATTACCATATCAAAATACCGCGCAATTTAGCGGATTATATTGTAGAAATTGCCGATAACTATTTACCATCCAGAACCTTTCCCGATAAAGCGATTGATATATTGGATAATAGCTGTGTTATCGCCCATCAAAGTCTAACTAAAGATGATATTATCAAAACAGTTGAATCATTTTATGGTATAAGCATCGATATTCAAAAGAAGGCCAAAACAACGAGAGATGAATTATCCGCTAATATATATGGACAAGAGGAAGCAATAAATAAAATATATAAATGGCTTAACATGCTTGAAAAAGGTATACATTTACCAAATAAGCCTCTTTCTGTACTCTTTTTTGCCGGGCCTTCCGGAGTGGGAAAGAGCGAATCGGCTAAGATTATCGCCAAAACCTTTTTGCGCAATCCGGATGCCTTCATTAGAATTGATATGACCGCCTATCAAGAAGCTATTTCCATTAATAAGCTCATCGGATCGCCCCCTGGATATATGGGAGCCGATGAAAAAACGTCGTTTATTAAGAAGATGACTACTTATCCTAACGCTGTCGTTTTATTAGATGAAATGGATAAGGCACATGTTGATATTTGTGATTTTTTCTTAAGCATTTTTGATGAAGGGTATTTTTATGATTCCCGCCAAGAAAAGATCGATTGTTCTAATATGATTTTTATCATGACTTCGAACTTTGGCTTTGATAAAAGTGATAGCTTTTCAAAGCGATTGCATGGCGGAGAGCAAAAAGAAATGGTCGTTGATATCTATCAAAAGCTATCGCAAAGATTTCGCTTGGAATTTTTAAATCGAATCGATGAGATTATTCCTTTTGCCTATTTAAATCTTCAAACAGAACAGCAATTAGTCAAAAAATACAAGAGCTTATTAAATGCGACGCAAAATATGGAATTGGCCAAAATACTTGATCCTCTTGAAATAGAAATAAATAAGACAGATTTGGCACGTTTTGGTGCCCGCTCCATTAAAAGGGCGGTGGTTATGGCTGTTTCCGATATATTAGAAGATGAAGAAAAAGAAAAAATAAAGTAATTTTAGGAAAAATAAAAAGAAAAGCGTAGATGATATTGGGGCATACGTATCCCAATACTTCACGCTTTTTATTTACAATTAATATGAATTATTATATAATAATTCTGCTATGGAGTGAAGGCTATAGTTATTACTCTCTGTCAACTATTTCATTAAGTTGACCAGATTGTCCAAAGGGAGGTGTACTTATATTATGAAAAAGTACGAGATTATGTATATTGTTAAAGCTAATCTTGATGAAAATGCTCGCAATGAAGTTATCGCTAAAATGAATGCGGTTATTACTGATAATGGCGGTAGTGTCGATAACGTCAATGAGTGGGGATTACGCGATTTAGCTTATGCAATCGATGATGAAACAAAAGGTTATTATGTCGTCGTGAAGGTTACCGCTGAATCTACGGCTACCAATGAGTTTGATCGTCTTGCCAAAATTAACAACAATATTCTTCGTCATTTAATCGTTGTTGATCATGCTGAATAAAAAAGGAGGATTTCAAAATGATTAATCGTGTCGTGTTAGTCGGTCGTTTAACAAGAGATCCAGAACTTCGTAGAACTAGTTCGGGTATTGCTGTCGCTTCCTTCACTATTGCGGTTGATAATCGTGTAAAAAG
Organism: uncultured Coprobacillus sp.; assembly: GCA_964583155.1. GTDB lineage: Bacteria > Bacillota_I > Bacilli_A > RFN20 > CAG-826 > CAG-826. The sequence goes on along the minus strand of CAZOUY010000003.1, from coordinate 68,243 downwards.
CGGCGCAGAGAAAAGTGCTAGTTTCATTCCATGCACGGTGTGGAATCAAGCTGCGGATAATATGGCGAAATTTACTAGAAAAGGATCATTGGTGGGCGTTGAAGGACGCTTGAATCAAAGAACCTATGATTCTAAAGATGGACGTCGTGTAAATGTTTTGGAAGTCGTTTGCGATTCAGTACAGTTCTTAGAGCCGAAAAGCTCGATGAGCGAAAACGCTCCTCGCAATGATACTCCAGCATTTGATGATATCACTGAAGAAAATAGCGATAGAAATTTATCGGCAATTGACATTGCTGATGACGATTTACCGTTTTAAAGATTAACTAAAAGAAAGGTGGTTGAAACAATATGGGTTTCAAAAAAATTAGACCTCGTAAAAAGGTTTGCTATTTCACCAAAAATAAAGTTGCATACATCGATTATAAAGATGTGGAATTATTAAAGCGTTTTATTTCACCTAATGGTAAAATTACTCCTCGTCGTGTGACAGGAACATGCGCTAAATATCAACGTGAATTGGCGAAAGCAATTAAAAATGCTCGATATATGGCTTTATTACCATATGTCATTGACTAATCATAAAATGAAGTAAAGCCTCCGTAAAAAGGAGGCTTTTTATCAAGAAAGGAGAAAAAAGTGAATAAATTACGATATTTAACAGATGCGGCAATGACGACCACTATTATGATAGCTGTTTTACTTTTTTCTCATTTTACTGGTGCGGAAATTGAAGAGCTATTCCCGTTTTTAATCCCTATTCCGGTAGCGCTCTATTCGATGAAATATGGATTTCGGAAAGGATTAATTCCGTTTGTCGCCATCTCGGCCTTATCGCTTTTGCATAATCCAATTCATGGGCTACTATATATAACAAGCGGCAACACCATTGGTTTGATTTATGGATCTTATCTTAAAAAATTCCCACAAAATAAATGGAGTGTTGGTATTGCATTGATCGGCTCTTTGATAATCAATATTTTGACACTACTAGTTTTTTCGCGTCTTCTTTATGGATACACGATTCTCGAAGATATCCAAGAAAAAGTACAGTCCTTTTTCATGAAATTTCCCACCGATAACGTAAAAATCAAAGCTATGATTGAGGCGATTGCGGTAGGATTAATCCCGAGTATTATCATTATTATGAGTGTTTTAGAGGGATATCTGTTTCATTTTCTGACATCACTTTTAGCTAACCGAATGTTTAAGCATTCCACGGATATTATAAAGATTCCATCCTTTCGGATTCCGATAGGAATAAGCATCGGCTACCTGTGCTTAATAGCTCTAAATATTGTCAGTCTTGTCTTTTTTGATTCCATTACGGGCTTTATTAAGATTTTATGGACGGTGGTTGTTAATCTCACCGCTATCGGCGGATTGATGTTTATTGTTCTTTCCCTCATGTATTTTGCTTCCTTAGCTCGTGTAAAGCATAAGGCTATCATTTATTATTTGGCATGTTTGGGGCTTTTACTTTTTCCTCTTCATGTGGTAAATGGGGTCATTGTATCCCTATTTAAACTCGACGCGAAACTTCATCCGTGATTTAATTATTTAAAATTATCCAAAAGAAAACTACTATTTTATTCTTATCTTACGTTGTATAATATAATTACTTTGATAATGAGGTGATCATTGTGGCCAGACATTCAACTTCTTATTCTACTAAAGCTGTTGATGTAATCAAAAAAAAGAAGAAAGAAAAAAAATCACATTCTTCGCTAAAGAAAACTTTGCATAGGACCACCATCCAAGGATCGTTATTGGCGGTCGTGCAAATAGTTTTTGTTATTTTATTTGTCATTGGATCGAGAAACACTGAAAAGTTTCCTTTTATGTTGAATCTGATGGATCCTTTGATCATTACCGTTATTTTTGCGACTTTGATTGTGATTGATTCGATTTTTATAATTTGTAAAATTTCCAAAATGATTAAAGTTTCTCATAGAACCGATCTCGATGTCGCATCTATTATTGGACAAGATGTCAAGGAGGCCTATGATTTTTCTAAATTAGGCTTGGTTGTCGTTGATAAAAACGATATCGTTATTTGGATGAACGAATTTCTTTCTGAACGGCAAATCGCCATATTGGACATGAATATTTATTCGGTTTTCAAAGAATTAAAAGGAATCAATGAACAAGATAAAAATGTCATTCGCTTGAAAATAAACAATATGACATACGATGTCGAATATTTGCATGATTCGCACCTTTTTCTTTTTCATGATGTATCCGATTATGCTGAAGAGCACGCCATGGCTTTAAAGGAAGCGGTGGTTATTGGCAAATTGGTTATTGACACCTATGATGAATTATCAAAGATATTAGAAACCAAAAAGTTTAATGATATGGTCTTCCAAACGCATCATATGATCGATAAATATTTTTCCGAGCATGGAGCTTTGGCAATTATGAACAAAGATGATGAATACTTAATCATCAGCAATTTTGAAAATTTCAATAAAATGATGGATGAACGCTTTAGTCTTCTTGAGACCATTCAGGAAAACTCACGTGGTGACAATGCTTTAGTAATGACCATTTCCATCGGCTTTGCCCATGGCTTTAATGAAAGCATTATTTCTCTAGAAAATAAAGCAACGCGCGCTTGTTCGACGGCCTTACGTCGTGGTGGTGATCAGATTATTGTTGTCAACACGGAAGGACAAACGGTGTTTGGCGGTAAGAATAAAGTCCAAAGACAGCAGAATATGGTGAAATATCGGACCTATGCTCAATCCTTATCATCGAGCATTCGTGAAGCCTCGAAGGTTATTATTTCGGGTCATAAAATTTCCGATATGGACAGTTTAGGAAGCTCTTTAGGATTCTATACTTTTGCTAGAACCGTCCGTCGCAATAATGGCGATAATATTCCTACATATGTCGTTTTTGATCCCGAATCCTCGCAATCGAACACGCTAGCGACTTACCAATCATTAAGGGGCTCCGGATTGAAAGCTATTTTTGTCAGTCCCAATGATGTCGCGGAAATGATTGATGATCGCTCGCTAGTTATTTTAACCGATGTTTATAATCCTTTCGGCTCGCTTTTAAGCAAACTGTTCGACAGAGAAAGTCGTTTTAATACGCCGAATAAGGTTGTTGTTTTCGATCACCATATGAAGAATACCAAAGAGATGGAAATTACTCCTATTTTAGAGTGCGTCGATCCTTCGATTTCCTCGTGCTCGGAGATGGTGGCTCACTTATTACAATATACGGAAGAAGATATAAAGATGGATCCCTTAATTGCGGATACGCTTTTATCGGGAATCATGCTTGATACCGGATTCTTTAAAAATAGAGTTGATACCACAACCTATCAGGCATGTAATTTATTGGTTCAAAGAGGCGCTAAATCGGAAAATGCTAGCAATATGCTCAAAGAGGCTTATGAAACCTATCAATTGAAATGCAGCATTGGCGCGGGAGTCTCTTCAAGCTTCGATTCATTGAACTTCTTTATCAGTGGTGATATTCATATTTTTATCATCTGTGCGACCGATCCGAAGAAGCCCAATTCCTTGCTCGATGAAGATATTTTAGCGAAAGTCGCTGATGAACACGTGGCGACGAGGGATGTCGATGCTTGCTTTGTGATTGGAAGAGTCAGCGATCATGGCATCAAGGTGAGTGCGCGCGGTAATGGAAAATATAACGTTCAACGAATCGCGGAGAGCTTTAAAGATGGCTATGGCGGCGGTGAATTTGATCGTGCGGCGGTTATATTCAACGTTTCCGGCTTGACGGTTGAGGATGTCCGTGATCGTATTAGAGATAAAATCAAAGAGCTCGATGAATTAGAATCTTAAAAAGGAGGTTAAACGCAATGCAGGTTATTTTATTACAAGATGTAAAAGGTGTAGGCAAAAAAGGACAAACGGTTGATGTGAGCGATGGATATGCCAATAATTATTTAGTCCCACGGAGATTGGCGGTCATCTTAACCAAAAGAAGCCAAGAGATTTTGGATAATCAAATTGAAGCAAAACGTCAAGCGGAAGAAGATAAACGTGCGGAAGCGGAGCGTTTAAAGACTCAACTCGAGAGCATTATCGTTGAATTTCAAGCGGTTGCCGGAAAAGATGGGCGCATGTTCGGTTCTATTTCCGGGAAACAAATATGTGAAGTATTAAAGTCCAAGCATGGGATTATTATCGACAAGCGAAAATTTGTTGATCGAGATACGGTCAACGTTTTTGGCACAACAATTGTCAAAGTAGAATTATATAAAGGCATCATCGGAACCTTTAAGGTTCATGTTGTCGAAAAAGAACGGTGAAAAGTATGCTCAAGAAGTTACCCGCTAATGTGGAAATGGAAAAAACAGTTTTAGGAGCGATGCTCACATCAAGGGACGCTTTGATCGATGGCTCCTCTTTATTAGTGGAATCTGATTTTTTCGAACGCAATCATCAGGTCATCTTTCGCGCGATTTTAGAGGTTCAAGCGCGTGCAATTCCTGTTGATATTAAAACGGTCACCGAGATCTTAATTAACTGGAAGGAGCTTGAGAAGATCGGCGGTGTCGCCTATCTTCTTGAATTATGTGATTCGATTGTCAGCATTTCTAGCATTGAGCACTATATCAATATCGTCCGCGATCAAGCGAATCTTCGGAACATCCTTCAAGTCATGGATCGCATTATCGAGGATTATACGAATAACGAAATCGATGATATCGGAACCTTTATTGGCGATGCCGGTCGCGATGTTATGAAGGCTGCGGAAAAAAGAAGAATCAGTTCATTTTTAACCGCAGAAGAAGTGACCAAGAAGGTCCGCCAAGGATTGAAGACCCAACGAACCGCGAGTGAAGACGGTGTGACAGGCGTTCCAACCGGATATCGGAAGCTCAATTTATTGACGCATGGCTTCCAAAAGTCGGACATTATTATCATTGCCGCCCGACCTTCCGTAGGAAAAACAGCTTTGGGATTGAATCTCGCCTTTAATGCCGCTTATAAGACCCAAAAGACAGTGGCTATTTTTTCCTTGGAGATGCCATCGGAGCAGCTTATTTTACGTCTATTAGCGAATCGGTCCGGTGTTGATCTTGGCAAGATCCAGACAGGACATTTAACGAAAAAAGACGATTCGGCGTTAGATCGAGCTATGACGGAAATATCTAATTTAAAAATGTTTATCGATGATACACCCGGCATCAAGCTGATGGATATCATGGCGAAATCCCGCAAGCTCAAAATGGAGCAACCCGATCTTCAGTTAATTATGATTGATTATATTGGACTGATCACCACCGGAAATAAGAAGGTGGAAAGTCGGCAATTGGAGGTCTCTGAGATTTCTCGTTCGTTAAAAGAATTAGCTCGAGAATTAGAGGTACCTATCATTGTGATTTGTCAGCTTTCCCGTGCGGTCGATAGTCGAACGGTGAAAAAACCGATGCTAAGCGATCTCCGTGAATCCGGCTCCATCGAGCAGGATGCTGATCAAGTGCTTTTGTTATATCGCGAAGACTACTATAAACCATATGAAAACAAAGAGAACGATAAAAAAGACGAGAAATCTAGTAGTGACTCCACCTCAGAAGATAACAATGCCACCGTGGTTAATGTTATGGTAGCGAAAAATCGTAATGGGCAAATTGGCGAAGTGGAATTAATGTTTACAAAGAATATCGGACGTTTTGATGATCCGGCACGTTCTGACGAAGAAGGCGAAGTAGAGTAAAATGGAATATTATGTTTTAGCAAGTGGCTCTAAAGGAAATGCGACCATTATCGCTTCCCATGGACATGTCTTATTGATCGATATGGGCTTATCTTTAAAAAAATTTAAAGAGCAATTGGCTTTAACTCCCTATACTAAAGATGACATTGAAGCGATCTTAGTGACACATGATCATAGCGATCATACCCTCGGTTTAAAGTATTTATCATCAATTCCAATATTTACCGGGCAGGGAACATGGAAAATTGACGAAAGTTGTGAATTAGAGCCTTATCATGATTATCAAATAGCCGGCTTCAATATTCAAGTTTTGCCGACCTCGCATGATGCGATTAATCCGATGGGCTTTGTCTTGGATGATGGAGAAGAAAAATTGGTTTACATGACTGATACCGGCTATGTTAGTGAGCGAAATTTGAATTATATGCAAAACGCCAATTACTATATATTTGAGAGCAATCATAATGTTCGGATGCTTTTGGCAACCCAAAGGACTTATGAATTAAAGCAGCGGATTTTAGGTGATGAAGGCCACCTTAGCAATGAGGATAGCGCCTATTATTTATCACAATGCGTTGGTGAGAAAACAAAAGAGATCGTTTTGGCCCATTTATCGGAAGAAGCGAACGATCCCCAAGTGGCTTTGGAAGCCATTACAAGAATCTTCCGTAACCAGCATCTTGATGTCGATAAATATGTGATTCGCTTAGCCTCACAATATCAAATGATTAGTGGAGGATCACCCATCAAATTATGAATATCCGGATTTTAAGCGTCGGAAAGATTAAAGAACAATATTTACAGCAGGCCATTAGCGAATATGAAAAACGCTTATCAGGCTACTCCAAAATAGAATTAATAACCGTTCCTGACGAAAGGATTGTTGAAAAAGCGTCTTCTAAAGAAGAAGAGAACGTCAAAAGAAAAGAAGGAAAGCTTCTCTTAAGCAAAATTAAGGATCATGATTATGTTATCTTGGTCGATTTGCATGGCGAGGAATATGATTCCTTACAATTTGCTGAATATCTTCATCAACAAATGAACAAAGGCATTTCCTCTTTTACCTTCGTGATCGGAGGATCATTGGGATTTAGTGAAGAGGTCATTCAAAGAGCCCAAAAAAGGATCTGTCTTTCCAAAATGACCTTTACTCATCAATTTGCGAAATTAATTATCATGGAGCAAATCTATCGGGCCTTTAAAATATTACATCATGAAACGTACCATAAATAATATCCAAAGATGGTGCGTTTTTTTATTCGAAATTTTTAAAAAGAGTATCCTGATGCTTTTGAATAAATGTTTCCATGATAATGATCAATGCGATAGCAAGAACGGATAAAAGAGCGATAAACCATGCAGAGTGGGCTGACACGAATAAGTGGACCACGGCGCCAATAACTCCGATGACAATCAAAATAGCAAAAAGAATCAACATTGAAATAATACTCGATCGATTTTGTTTGATGGAAGTTGTTTCATTTTCCCAGTCCAAATATGGTTTATTCAAATCGATTAAAATCATAATATAATTGACCACCAAAGACCATAAAACGATCGGAATAAGCATTACTAGTGGAAAATACCAGGGCAAGGTAAAAACGATCGTGCATCCTATCACTAAAATCAAAAGCAAGAGGAGCGAAAAAGAAAAACCGGGCATCATTTTAATATGAATTTGGGTACTGGCCTTTAATGGGACAACCTTCATCAAATAAGCATTTTTTCCTTCACGCGATATCGCGGTAGCAGAAGAAAGTATCATGACATTTAAAAGAATGACGGCCGCTACAACGATAAACGGCATTAGCACATTATTAAAATCCAATAGATTGCGAACAAATCTTATGGTTTGATTCAGCTCATCTTCCACCTTAGGCGAAGAAAAATAGACGCTAGCGATGGAAACAGCGAACATGAGAAGAAAAATAATCGGAGGAAAAAGCAGCTGCATAATGGCCGCAGGTGAACGGACAATCATCCGAAATTCCTTTTGAAGATAGGTTGTTTTAACCGATTTAGGTTTTATCGATGTGCTCACTATTTCATTTTTCTTTTTATGATTTTTCCGTGGTTTATCGCCATCACCGATGAGTGATTTTTGATATAAAGCTCCCGAAATAACAGTAGCGAGCGCTACCACCGCTATTGAGACGAGAATAAAAATTAAAGCGGATAAGAGACCCTGGAAATTGTTATGAATATAGCCTGAGGTGAGAAATTTTGTAACGGGCTTTAGAAAGGACCAAGACTCGGCCAAAGAAGCGATTGATTGCTTTAAAGCGGCGATAACCTCAATGTTATCGGCAGGGGAATCACTAGGAGTTAAAGATTGCATCGCAAACTCCATTAAGCAAATTCCAACAATCGAAATCAAAGGATAAATAAAAGCAAAGATTTCACGGTGCTTTTGAATACCGATAATTTTGTCGATGAGAATAGTAATAAAGAATGTAAACGAAATCGGAATTAAAGGGAAACATAAAAAATAAAGCACTTGATTGATAAAAACCATGATCCCGGGCTGTAGGACGGCTAAATAAGCAATATTTATAGGTGCAATGAAAATGATTTCAATAATATAAGCGGTTATTAGACATGAAAAAAAGCGTGCTAAAAAGATCTCATATGGTTTAATAGGAAGAGATAAAAACACCTTATTATCGCTGGAAAGAAAGAAGATAGAAGCGACTAAAGTATTAAGAAAAATAAATATAAAAAAGAAAAAATACGGAATAATGGCGGTTAAAAGATTATCGACAAATTGCCAATCAACGTTCGTTATTTCGCCATTATCGGATAGTTTGGCGATGGTTAAAATCTCATATCCCGTAAAAAACAAAGAGACACCAACTATTATAAAGCAGATAAACAAAACGATAGGCAGGGCGCGCCCTTTAATTTTACCTTTATCGCGTTTTCCATCATTTTTGGAAAAGGAGCCAAAAATATTGGTGCTATTTTTTAAAATCACCTTTGTTAACGAAAGAATTCTACTCATTTTCAGTCAACTCCAAAAATAATTCTTCTAATGATTCATCTTTTGATGATTGTTTGCGTAATTCTTCGATGGTTCCAACGAAAAGAAGCTTACCATGGGCGATAATGCCAACCCGATCACATACCTTCTCAGCCACATCCAAAACGTGAGTTGAAAAGAGAACCGAATTTCCTGAATCAGCATGCTCCCGCATCATTTCCTTTAAAGTAAAGGCGGATTTAGGGTCGAGACCGGTTAAGGGCTCATCTAAAATCCAGTTTGCCGGTTGATGCAAGAGCACTCCGATCATCAATAGCTTTTGGCGCATACCATGAGAATAAGAGGAAATGCGATCATTTAAAGCCTCGGCAATTTCAAACCTTTCCGCCAATGATTTGATGCGTTCATTGGCGTCTTTTTGGTCAACATTATAGATTGATCCTAAAAATTGTAAATATTCGATGCCCTTTAGTCTTAATAACACATCTGGGCTATCGGGAACAAATCCAAAACGCTTTTTGGCTTCGAGACTTTGTGATGTAATATCAAAGCCATCTATCAATATATTTCCTTCACTAATTGGCGAAATACCGGTCATCATTTTTAAGGTGGTGGTTTTTCCTGCCCCATTAGGGCCTAAGAATCCAAAAATCTCCCCATTTTTGATGACCAAATCCATATGTGATACCGCTAAAAAATCTTTTCCATAATATTTTGAAACATTTTTTATTTCAATCATTTTTTCATCCCCTCAATCTTCCTTATTCTATTTATTAATAACGGAGAATTATGTCGATCCGATATCTTAATTAATCGATAAGACCGAAATGCTTCATAGCTTTGGCCCAACCATCGTTATTGATTTCATCAGTTACATAATCAGCGATGGCTTTTGTTTCACTGCGGGCATTTCCCATCGCTACGCCGATACCGGCAAAAGCGACCATTTCAATATCATTAATAGCATCACCGATGCATAGCACATTTTCAGGCTTCCAATTATAGTATTCTAAGACCGCTAACACGCCCTTGGCCTTATCACTGTCTTTGGGCATGATATCCACGGCAAATTCATCCCATCGAGCGCATTTGCAATCATGGAGATGCGGTAAAAACAATGACTCATCCAACTCATCGCAAAAAGCAATCGCTTGATAAATCGTACGATCGTAATGATCCGGGAAGGTTCTCGGCTGTGGGAAACGCGTTCCATATTTTTCATGTGCAGAAATCACACGTTCATCGACATAGTTGATATGACCTTCTTTTTCTTCAATCAAAGTCAAACCAAATTTTAAGCGCTTTGAGAATTTAATTAAAGAATCAATAACATCTTCCGGAATAGGATAGCGATAGATTATTTGATCGCCTATAATGGCGTTCGCTCCATTCATGGTAATGATGCCATCAGGCGTAATATAGTCAAAAATGCCGAGCTTTCGAATTAAATATAGATTCCTACCAGAGCATAAAAAAACTTTGATGCCCTTTTTTTGTAATGCCTTGATTGCTTCGACGGCGCTATCGGGAATCTTTTTTAAACTATGACTAAATAGAGTCTCATCTATATCAGTGATAACGGCTTTGATTTCTTTTTTCATTTGCACTCCTTCCGTTGTTTTTTAACCAACAATTTGTATAATATAATAAGAGCGGGGTGATTTTGTGAAAAACTATCCAGAATGGGCATCTCTTTTATTGATAAAGGATGAACGTAATCCTTTTTCGACTCTTTATCAAAATGAAGATGGGACAATGTTTTATATTGAACCGATTTTCTATACACAACTGCAAGAATTTTTCAAACACTATCCAGATTATTCTACCACTATTTTAGAAGAAATGCAGCGAATAGTCCATAATAATAAAAAAGTTGTCTTTACCGGTGATTATGATGCGCCTTTGACTCATTGTCAGGATGCTATATACTTGGAAATATTTGATATAACTAACAAATTGCAAATTTTTGTTGAAGATAAATCACGGGGTTCGGATTACGGAGACTAATGATGGTTAAAGCCAGCAATCGCATTTTAATATTTGGACTCGATAATCCTGGAATTATTACGGCTTTGCTATATTCATCTTGGGGGCATCAGGTATTTTGTTTTGATTTTGATATTCATAAAGTAAAAATGATGCAACGCGGTTTGATCGGCAATCATTGGCCTGATTTACAAGATAAATGGTCGTTGTATCATGAGAATATTACCTTTTTGAGTTCTCTTGAGCAAATTAGTGGCCCTTTTGATTTATTTGTTTTGGCTTTTGATACGTATCAAGATAATCATGCAAATCCCGCGATGGATGGCTTTTATGATGCGATCGATTTTTTAGGAAAATATCCGCAATCTCAGCTTCGTGTTTTGATTAAAACCATGGTCACACCATATACCAATGATCGCGTTTTAAAGTATTTAAGCTCGTGCTTTCAGGGATCGGTTCAGGTTATTTATAATCCCTTCAATATTAAAGGGAAGAATATAATCGATGAGATGTTCCAACCTCAAAAGACCATTGTTGGATGTCATGATGATGAAGAGCATTTCTTTATGAATATGTTTTTGATGCCTTGGATTCAACAAGGAACCGAGATTATTTACATTAGTCCTTTAGAAGCCGAATTAGCCTCTTACGCCACTTTAAGCTATGAAATTTTGAAAGACGCCTACGCTAATGAATGGGCTTTAATAAGCAGTCAATTTGAAGTATCACCGGATAATATTTTATATGGAATTGATTCGCATCTTAAAGGCGGCTTAATCGCTAATAACGATTTTGAAGAGTTTCAGCGAGGACAATTGTTGAAATATTTAAAGGCCTTTCCTTATCAAGGAAATCTAATGCAGGCGATATCTGATATCGATAAACAAATGATAGATCACATCGTTCAAAGCTGTGAGCGGTATCGGAAGAAGCTTAATAATTCGAAAGTCGCAATTATTGGGCTCGAGACGCTTATGAATTCTTATCGGACTTTTGCTTCGTCTCTCTATTTGCTATTAGAAGGGTTAAATCAACACGATTTTGAAATCTGGATTTATGATGATCATGTTTTGCATCAAGTTATCGGCTTTTTAAAAGGAAGGATTCCCATTCATTACGGTAATACCTTGAAGGAAACTATCAAAGATACCGCAATTATCCTCATTAATCAGGAGCATTTTAATCCACAGAGCCTAGATGGTCTTTTAGCGAAAGATCATTATATAATATTAAACCTTCATGATTATTCCAAAATAAAAAAGGACTCCGATTAGCGTAATTTTTAGGTAGCCACATGAAGTCAAAAATCAGGCAGGACATGAAACTCAGCCTTTGGTTTTTCCTTCTTCAGGTGGATCAATTAGGCTACTTGTAGCTTAGTGAGATAAGATAAAGTTATCGCCCAACTTTTCTTATTTTTGCTTCTAATATAATATAATGATTATATGATGATACATAATGATTTAACGGAGGGAAGTATACAATGGATAAAGCACAAATCTTTCAATTTATATCGGAACAAAAAACTGCATTTATTGCCTCGGTCAACGAGCAAGGTTATCCGGTGATAAGAGCTATGCTTGCTCCTCGTAAAATTGACGGTAACGAGATTTATTTCACAACAAACACCTCGTCAAATAAAATTAAACAATACTTAGCTAATAATAAAGCGTGCATCTATTTTTATAAGCGCGGAAAATTTAAGTATCAAGGCGTTGCAATCATAGGCGACATGCAAGTCTGCACTGATCAAGCGACAAAAGACGAGATTTGGCGTTTTGGCGATAAGCTGTTTTATAAAAAAGGTGTAACGGACCCTGACTATTGCGTATTAAAATTTAAGGGAATAAAAGCCGAATATTATTGCGATTTTACGATAGAAACAATAGATTTATAAATTTATAATTTATCCTATATATAGTAAAAGCTCTCGGATAATCGTCCGAGAGCTTTTGTAATTGCAGATAATCACGAATCTATAAAATATGGATTCCGTAATGATTAATTAAAAGAAGACATCGCGTGCTTTTTCTTTAATTTCTTTTGATGCTGAGAAAGGTATACGAGTCGTATATCCCATTTTAGCAGCAACTATTTGCTTGGTTGGCCAAGCAAATATAGCTTGGTTCCATTCTTCAATGGTGTCATTGTAAACCTCACGAGCGGCAGTGATTTCACGTTGCAAATAATCGTTTTGTTGCATCGCTTTTTCAATTTGCCGATGAGCTTTTAAATCAGGATAGTTTTCCATTGCAATGTGGATTTGAGTTGATAACCGATCAACAGCACCACTCAATAAATTACGAGCACTATCACTATCGCCACTAGTAGCAGCGTCACTACCACCTTCAGCGGTACTGATACCCGAGCGATGAGCGGCAATCGTGGTAAATGTTTCTTTATCTAATTCCACTGCTTTATCAAGCAATTTTGCGCAGTTTTGTAAAATCATGACCCGTTGCTCAAGATAATTATCTATTTGAGAAGCATCATGCTGGATCTTTTGTTGTAACTGTCTTAAATAATTCTTAGCTTTAATTTTCATTGTTAAGAATATTAATCCAGGGATAACCAAAGGAAACCATAAAAAGAATTCAAAAACTTTCGATCCGGTACCAATTGTGACAGGGATTTGCTTAGCGATAACTGCAACATCGCGGCCTTCTTCACTAACTGGTCCACTTAATTCATCTAATTCATTTGCCATAGTCTGTTTTTTACTCCTTTACTAATCTTAGTTTATTCTACACTTTTTAATAATATTAGTCAATTCATTGTCAATTTCGTTATTATATAATGTCGTGACAAGTAAGGCCATTAAGCCTCTTTGGAAAATGACATGACAATCTTTGGAGTATTTCCCCAAAAAGCCTTGGAACTCGGCATTTTCCTGTAAATTATCAAAATCGGCTTTAGAACCATCAAAGGCCTTCATCACCATCAGCGTTTCGCATTCAAGAGGAACATATTCCACCCAATTAACAGGCACGTTATGAGTATGGCCATCTCCGCCTCTTACCGGGACATAATCAACACGATTAATACCGGCAAATGAGTAAGCAACGACCGAGATCAAATCGGCATCGTTACACTTTGCAACAAAATTAGCTTTAAGGGTGGTTGGAGTCACCGAATCAGGATGCTTAAATAACGAAGGGTCGAAAGCATTAGCCAAAACCTCTTCTTCATAGCTGGTGTAATTTCGATCATATGTATTGGTATATACATAATCGCTATCGCCTTCATGCTGCTGATAAAGAGGAATGCTCAATAGGGGCGCTAAATCGAAATAAACGCTTTGAATCCATGAATCATTGTAACTCACAAATTGCTTTTTGGCCGACTCTAAATCATAGGACATGTAGTTGGAAGGATTACCATAATAGTTTTGATTTTGAGAATGGCGCGAAATTATAAAATTGAGGGGCCCATTTTTAATGAAGGTAAAATCATCACCATAGGGCGTATTGGATTTAATGAGCTCCAATAAAGATTTTTGTGCCAAAGGTGTAAATAATAAGCGGAATTGGACTTCATTGTTACGATCTAAAGCACCAAAGAGAATATCGAATTCACTATTGCTTAAACGAGTAAATCCACCATCAGTAACGCCTTTTTCAGATCTCTTTTGTAATTCCTTCTCGCCTTTTTTGACTTTTCTTTGGATTTCCTTTTCGCTTAAGCCGGAAGCATTAGAAGGAGATCTTGTGAAGCTCAAATCGGGAGCGGCATCATTACCATATACGAGGAAAGTTTTATAGTCGTAAAAAGGAGCCGGCTTGATAACAGAAGCATGCAAAGTCTGACTTCTGGTGGTAGTGTGCAAATGGCCTTCGGAATCATGGTAGGTTTCGACCCAAGAAATCACAAGAGTACCATAATATGTCTTATTCTCCATTGTTTGATTTAATTGTCGAACTATCAAAAACGGATTCTTCGCAATAACACCCGAGATAATAAAATCAGTAGAAATTTTGGGATCAACTTCGTCATCAAGATCATATTTATCATGTAAATATTGAAAACGGCGAATATCAAAATAAGGATCCATTTGCAGTAAATCAGTCGTGCGACGAATGATTTCAATATGCGTGTTCCAATCGAATAGTTTATTTAAACCGAGCATTTGAGCATTAGCCTCCGCTAAAAAGCGGTTGGCCTGTTCGGCTAGTTGATCGCATTTTTCCTGCTGCTTTTGGATTTTTTTATTTATTTTTTTGACTAAAAAGATGATAAATCCTACCGCAACACCTACGCAAAGAACAGCGATGAGAATATTTAAATAGACATCTAATAATTGATTATTGATGGCAAAATAAACAAACACTCCTGCCACAATGAACATGATGACGATTAGAAATATAATTACCGCTTTCCATGTTCTCGTTTTATTAGCCTGCTTCTTCGCATGTTCAAGATCGCTTAAGGCTTTTTTATATGATGCCACGGTTTTTTTATTTGCATCTACATCGATTTCGGCTTTTTTGGCAAGCTCTTCAAAGTATTCTTCAGCATTTTTATGAAACTCTTTTTTGAGCGTTTTATTGAATAGCGAAAGTGGCTCTAATAAATCATTATCCATCGATCATTCCTCCGTGTCATTTTCAAAAATATTTTATCATAGGTCGACAATTATTTTATATAAATTAATTAAAAAAGCCCCAATACCTTTAAAATCATCTAGTGACAAGAGGTAAATCTTATCCTATAGAAAAGTATGAGGGCTTAAAGGGCAATAAAATTATTCCATTGGTCGCATGGTTTTCATCGAGAGCCACATGAGACGGAAGCTGGATAGTAATATAAAGCTGAATGTTCCAAATCTCGGTAAAATAAACCCGATGATGAGTGATAATATCGCAGGCGAGAGAGCCGAGAAACAGGAAATTTTCATCGTTTCATTGACTTTAATACCACGATTAGGATTTTTCTTACCGCGCGTTAGAATCCATAGGGTAAATCCATAAACCAATATAATTAATGCATTAATACCGGTTAGCATAGAAAACATCATGAGAGTATTGTTCATTCGAGTGAAAGAGTAAGCCGCATTCAGGAAATTAATCCATCCTGATTCTTCAGGACTTTCCCACTTTGGGTTCATCATCGAAAAGTTTTTAACAGCTTCAACATCCTCTTCGGTTGATTGTTTACCTAATAAAAGGGTGTGTAGATGGATTCCATCAGCGCTCGTAAGTCTTAAATAATCACCGCGGAAAGGAGATCCGGAATATTCTGAATTTTTGGTAGATGCATTTTTATAGACGGCGATGAATATTTCGTGGGTTCCTAAAACCATAAAGGAAGCCGGAGCAATGTAGCCATCGCTTTCAGGCTCATTGGAGGTTGAACGAACTCCAAAACGCTCATTGTTATAGAAGAAATCGGACGCTGGAGTGACACCGGATGCAACATTTTTATCGCCATTGATATAGAAAACTCTAAAACGTGCCGGTCCGGGATTTCCGGAAGCATCATTTGTTTTGAATTCATAATAGGTATAACCATTGGTTTCGATAGTCTCACTAGCATTTTTCCATTTGGCATAGTTATCAACATCCATCGAAAGTGTAGTGTCAATTATTTTGCCAGCATCATTGGTTTGCGATTTGACGATAATATCAATTTTGTTTTTGTATAAAAAATTATTGAACGCCGTAAATCCAACATCCATAGAATAGGTCTCGTTGGTTAAGACATAACTTCCTTTTTCCGTTCCGCTAGAAACCACGGGAGGGATGATGGAAATTAAGACCGAAAGAAAAAAGCTAATAACGGCAAGATACCATGGTAATTTTTTGGCCTCTACGCAAGCATCATTTTTAAATAATGAACGAAATAATAATTTAAAGGTCGATTTTGCGGTACGCTTTTCTTCGGTTTGTTTCTTTTTTGTTGTATCAACACTTACTTTCATAGTTCAGTTCCTTTCATTTTAGATATCAAAATCTTGAGAGTCATGCTTATATTAATATAAGTAATCTTTAAATATTATAAGAGAAAATAAGAACACTTTCAAGATTTCTTCTTTTTAGAAGAAAAAAAGCAGCGAAAAGAGAGAGTGATGATATAATAAAAAAGAAAGTAAGGTGGTTGTAATGAAATCAATTAAAGCTTT
Organism: uncultured Coprobacillus sp.; assembly: GCA_964583155.1. Classification (GTDB taxonomy): domain Bacteria; phylum Bacillota_I; class Bacilli_A; order RFN20; family CAG-826; genus CAG-826. The sequence goes on along the minus strand of CAZOUY010000003.1, from coordinate 51,453 downwards.
ATATAAGATTGGTAATGGTCCTTCTAGCAGTCATACAATGGGGCCTAAAAAGGCCGCTTTATATATTTTGAATAAATACCCTGAGACCGATATGGTTGAAGTGGTTTTGTATGGCTCTCTAGCCGCAACAGGCGAAGGCCATTTAACGCAATTGATATTAGAAAAAACATTTAAAAATATCAATTTTGCAATTTATTCTGACGAAAACGAGAAAAAACATCCTAATGCGATGATTTTCCGCGCTTTTCGGAACCATCTTCTAATCGGAGAAGAAGAAATATATTCCATTGGTGGGGGTTCGATTGCCATAAAGGGAGAAGACGTTGTCGATGAGCAAGAATTGTATTTAGAAAAGAATTATGAAGAAATAAAGGAAACATGTAAGCAAAATAATTGGTCTTTACTCGATTATATTTTGGCACATGAAGATCCCAGTATCCTGGAATATATGGAAAAATGCTATCAGGTCATGATGGCAACTATCCAAAATGGCCTACAGAAGCAAGGTGTTTTGCCGGGAACATTACGTGTCAAGAGAAAAGCATATAGCATTTACATTAATCAAGACGCCGATGAAACGATTGATCGAAAAGAAAAAAGGCTTTTAAGCGCCTATGCTTTTGCCGCTAGCGAAGAAAATGCGAGCGGAGCGGAAGTTGTGACCGCTCCTACTTGTGGATCAAGCGGAGTTTTACCAGCGGTGATTCACTATATGGAAGATATCGGATATGATCATCAAGAGGTGCTTAAAGGAATGCTAATTTCGGGTCTCATTGGTAATCTTGTTAAACAAAATGCCTCGATAAGTGGTGCAGAATGCGGATGTCAAGCGGAAATTGGTACCGCCTGTGCTATGGGCTCTGTTCTCGTTAGCTATTTATTAGGCAATAATATCTATCAAATAGAGCAGGCTGCTGAAATAGCATTAGAGCATCACTTAGGTTTAACTTGTGATCCTATTTCAGGGTATGTTCAAATTCCGTGCATTGAAAGAAACGCTATTGCCGCTCTACGCGCTCTCGAGGTAGCGACATTGAATGATTTATTGGATTTTCAACATCAGAAGATCACCCTCGATACTGTGATTACAACAATGTTTGAAACAGGATCGGATTTAAATAAGAGATATAAAGAGACCTCACAAGGCGGTTTAGCCAAAACTTATCGTCATAATTGCTAAATAGCCTAGTTTTGTATTGATTTTCTATTAAATGGTATGATAATATAGTAATGCTTAAAGCATCTGGGTCTGTCTTGGGTTCGACAGGGATGTGTTTGGCTTTAGTTGCAGTCGAGCGGTGACGTTATCACCAACAAAAAAATATCTGGCAACAGAAATTTATCTTTCGCTGCTGCTTAATTAGCAGACGTTATTAGTCTTCCATTATTTTCAATAATGGGCAGCGCGCTTCCTAAGGTCTTATTCTTTTACGCTTAGGGTGAGTGTCATAACGAAAGAATAGGCATCTATGATGAATATAAATGGATGATGAAAAAATGATATTCACGTCTAGCTAAGGAGCGTTGATCCTCCGCCCTAGATTAAATTAAAGCATCAACTAAACTGTAGATACTAAAGTGGGGCCATCTTTGGACACGGGTTCAATTCCCGTCAGATCCACCATATTTAAAAGTCAGGTTCGATTTGTTGTCGAGCCTTTTTATTTATCATAAGTACGCATCCAATTTCTTGTGTAAAAAGAGTAGATTACATCCGGCGTTTAACATTACTTTGCTTGTATTGGTGCACCTTATATTGCACATTTTCATTATTTTTAATTGGTTTAATGGTTTTAAAACGTCTAATAAGTCTTTGTAAAAAGTTTCTCAGCAAGCATAGGAAAGAGAAACCCTTTCCGTAAAAATCACTCGTTTCTGTTAGCAACAATAAGAGAGATTTTAGCTTGTTAGGAATATCTCAAACCATTATTCGAATTGAAGGTTATAGATGCCCTCTACGCCTTGCTTCTTCGATCAGCTTTGGTTGAATCAACGGGTATGTCCAGTCTTTTACAAGTTGTTCCGTAATGAGAATTCTTTCAATTTCATTATGCAATTCATTTTCAAAGGATAGAATATTTGCAAAGTAAAGCATACCATAACTTTCTTTACCATCAAACTTATCTGGGGTGGTGACGGAATATACACAAATAGGTTTTATGCTGTATTCCAAGGCACCTGTTTCTTCATACAACTCTCGTTTCGCAGTATCTAAGATATACTCACCATTTTCTCTGCGACCGCCCGGAATCTCGTATGTTTCACGCTCTCTATGTTTACAAAACACCCATTTATTGTCTGTTTTGGCAATTATTACGGCGAATTTCAATAAGCTATCATCAATTTCGTCATAAAAATTTACTTCGACCATTCATTATCCTCCTTTGAATTTCAGTTTATAGAGATTATATTATAGCATTTTATATTGCCATAGGGGCTCCGGGAATTCCTTTGTCATCAAAATAAGTATTGTAGTTTCAAGTCCTTTAATAGACAAAAAAGTTAGTATTTACAATTGTTCTATTGTTTAATGATTTTCGACAAATAAAAATTATTTTAAGTACTACTCCTTCTTTCTTTTGAAATTAATAAATTCTGTATAGATCAATCCCCTTGATTTTATCAAATATTAAAATGCGACTACCAATCTTAAAAATTATTACAATTAGCATAATAAAAGAAGAAAACTGATAAGGAAATTACGGCAGCAATACCAGGTATCCGGAATCACTAGTGAGTTTTTAGGGAATGGTTATGTCTAAGTGTATCAAAGCTATGAACAATTTATGACTTTTTTATTTTCCATGCTCGCTTTTTAAATGTTTTATGCTGTAATATAAATAACAGTGTTAGTAAAATATTTAATGATAAATTAAATATAGATAATCAATTTTAAAAGGAGAAAAATATATGCGGTTTGATGGAGTAGGATTATTTGTTGATGATATGCCTAAAATGATTAAGTTCTATAGGGATGTTTTAGGATTTGATATTAAAGAAGATGAAGATGCAGTTAATGTTATGCTGGTGAAAGATAATACGTTGTTCATGTTGTATGGAAGAAACAATTTTGAAAAAATGACAAATCGAAAATATGAATATATCAAAGGTTTAAATGGACATTTTGAAATCGCATTATATGTTGATACCTTTGAAGAAGTTGATAAAGAATATACAAAAGCTGTTTCAAAAGGAGCGACTTCGGTTTTAGAACCAACCACTGAGCCTTGGGGACAACGGACGTGCTACATTGCGGATCCAGAAGGAAATCTTATTGAAATAGGGTCGTTTAATAAGCCTTTTGAAAGATAAGTTTTAATTATTACTTAGTTTTACTCTAAATATTTAAAGATCAGGATAGCAGATGAGAATAAATTTGCTACACATAATATGTTTGCAATAAAATGATTATAAACGTCTTATGAATAAAAAAGGATGTGATAATGAACTATGTCAAGAATTATATTGGGTTTGATGCGTATTGAACACATGAAAGTTGAAGAGGTTGAAGAATTGATTTTAAAATCAGTGACTAAAGGCATAACTTTCTTCGATTTAGCGGATATCTATGGTAATGGGAAATGTGAGGAATTACTGGGGAGTGTCTTAAAAAGAAATCCACAATTAAGATCCAAAATATATCTCCAAACAAAAGTGGGGATTGTTTTAAATAAGGGCTATGATTTAAGCTATCAACATATCATTGATGGAGTCAAAGTCAGTCTTAAAAGATTACAATGCCAGTATTTAGATTGCCTTTTGCTACATCGTCCTGACATCTTTATGGATAATCAAGAAGTCGCCAAAGCTATTAATGAATTATTGGAATTAGGCCTGATTAAAGACTTTGGTGTTTCTAATTTTTCCGAAAGTGAAATAGAATACCTCAAAATGGCTTTAAAATCACCGATTAAATACAATCAGATTCAATTAGGCCTTGGAAACACTACCATGCTAGATCAAACAATGTATGTTAATGTTCCATTATCGCAAAATATTTCCAAAGAGCATGACTCCTTATATTTTTATTTGAAGAAAGAAAATATAACAATACAATGTTGGAGTCCTTTCCAAATGGGCTTTTTTGAAGGTCACATCTTCGATATCCAAAAGTATCCTAATTTAAATGCAGTTTTAGAGGAATATGCTCAAAAATATGATACTTCAAAGTGCGCGATTGCGACGGCCTTTTTATTATCCTTAAATAAGACCATCATGGTGGTGACGGGATCAACATCTTTGCATCATATCCAGGAATGTCTCGATGGCGAAAATATTGCTCTCAGCAAAGAAGACTGGTACCAAATCTATCGAAGAAGCGGCCATTTTTTACCATAAGCTGCATCTTTTTTATGTAAATTCATGATACAATGGCACTATAGTTTTAACATGATGTTAAAAGGAGGCTATGTATTATGAATATTTTTGCCTTAAAATGTAAAGCTAAATGTCAAACAATTGTTGCTCATTTTTTGCCTTCTTTTAATCGTCATATTAAGGGCATTAAAACGAAATTCAATATTTCCTATATTGATGATAAACAATCAGGTCATAAATTGGATGTTATGTATCATAAAAATCAGCATACATACCCATGTGTTATATATTTTCATGGTGGCGGATGGATGACTTTTGATAAAAGTATTTTTCGCTCAACCTGCAAAAGAATCGCTGATCAAGGAGCGGTAGTGTTCAATTGTAATCATCGACTTTCTCCGAAATATTCTATTCCGGAAATGGAAGATGATGTATTAAGCGCGATTGTCTATGTAAGAAAAAACGCTAGGCTTTATAATGGTAATCCCGATCAAATTATTCTTATGGGAGATAGCTCGGGTGGTCATTTAGTTTCGTTAGTTATCAATAAATTATCCAATAATTACTATGAAAATTGTGATTATTTTCAATTCATTAAGGGAAGCGTTATTTTTTATGGCGCTTTTGATTTAGTGGCGCTTACATCAACCGATTTTAAAAATTCCAAAACCTATCTAAAAGGTATTATTTCAGAGAATCAAAGTGATTATTTAGAAATTTTAAAAGAATATTCACCAACAAATTATGTAAATAACAACCTGCCACCTATTTTATTATGCAGTGGAGAAATTGATTCTTTGCATGAAAAGCAATCATTGGCTTATTTTAATTTATTAAGCGAACACAATATTAAGGTTTTCAGCTTGTTTTTTGATGAGAAAGTTAAAATGGCCAATCATCGTTTTATTACTTTCGATCAGAATCCCATTTCAAAGATAGCTTTCCAAAGAGTAGGGGCTTTTATGAAAGAAATTTTAGAGAAATAAAAAATCTGGCTTAGACCAGATTTTATTTCATATTGTGCCAAATGGATTGAACATCTTCCAATTCATCCAACATATCGAGCATTGATTGCATTTTATCTTTTTCTTCACCGGCTAATTCAACATAGTCATTAGGAAGCATTTGAATCTCACAGGTCTCGAATTCTTTGACACCATCTTCTTCTAAACAAGTTTTGGCACTGTTAAGAGCGGTAGGTGTCACATGAACTTCAACATATCCATCATCATCTTTGCTGACATCGGTGACATCAACATCACTCATTATTAATAGTTCTTCGATTTCGGAATGGTCCTTATCGGATTTGAAAACTAAAACACCGCTTTCTTCGAAGTTGAAAGAAACGCTACCCGGGGCTCCTAAATGGCCCCCTCTTTTATTGACGACAGTGCGCACTTCGACATAGGCCCGGTTTGCGTTATCGGTTAAGGTATCGATAATAAAAGCGACATTTCCAGGACCATAGCCCTCATATCGTCCGGCAATATAGGATTCAGTGGATCCGCCTTTAGCTTTTTCGATGGCTCTTTGAATTACATCTTTAGGAATATTTTGACCACGGAATTTTTCAATTGCCGCTCGCAAAGCAAGATTTGCATTAGGATCCGGTTCTCCCGATCTTGCGGCCATATAAATTTCTTTAGACGCTCTCATATAAAGGGCGGTTTTTTTTGCGTTTGTTGCGGCCATACTCGCGGCCCGCACTTCATGTGCTCTACCCATAAATATTCTCCTTTAATAAATCTATCGTACAAAGTATATCATTTTTCTATTGCTTGGTGAATATTTTTAGGATTTTTTTATAAAAAATTCGTCGATTTTCGCCTACTAAGAGGGAAGTATGAATGATAAATGATAACGATCGATCTAATGAAATTTTTAATCATTAACTTTGAAAAGAAATATATATAGGTTTACAATTAGCAATGTAATTAAATTGATGTTTGTAAGGATGAGGAGGTAAAAGAGCATGGATGCAGTGGAAAGATTTTTAAAATATGTCGCGTTTGATACGCAATCGCAAGAAGATTCTTCGACTTTTCCAAGCACTTTAAAGCAAAAGAAATTAGGAGAATATTTATTAGCGGAATTGAAAGGCTTGGGTGTTAAGGAAGCCCATATGGATGAATATGGTTACGTGTATGCTTATATAGCCGGTTCTCATGCATCCTCTAAAACCATTGGTCTGATTTCGCATATGGATACTTCGCCAGACGCTCCCGGACATGATATCCATCCACGGATTGTAACAGTTAATAATGAAGATATTGCCATTGGTAATCACTTGAAATTATCCAAAGAGGAATTGAAAAATAAAATTGGTCACCGATTAATCGTTACCGATGGGACAACTCTTCTTGGCGCGGATGATAAATCGGGTATCGCGATCATTATGTCCGTGGTTGAGCATGTTTTAAATCACGCCGATCAAAATTATCCTAATATCGTGGTTTGCTTTACTCCTGATGAAGAGGTTGGAAGAGGTACCGATCATTTTGATTATGAATGGTATAAGAGGATGGCGCCGGATGCTTATACCTACACTGTCGATGGTGGCGCTATTGAAGAAATAAATTATGAGACCTTCAATGCCGCAAGCGCAAAAGTTCTCATCCATGGTAAGAGCATCCATCCCGGATCGGCTAAGAATCGCATGATTAACGCTCAAATTGTCGCTATGGAGCTTTTCAATATGCTTCCGCCTTTAGAAAGACCAGAGCATACCGATAATTATGAGGGCTTCTTTCATTTAACCAATATGACTGGTGATGTCAGTGAGGCCTCTTTATCATTCATTATCCGTGATCACGATCGCCAGTTATTTGAAAATAGAAAAATAATACTTCAAAAAGCGGTTGAGGAAATTAATCGGAGGTATGGTGATGTCGCCGAATGTACCATAGTAGATAGCTATTATAATATGCGTTCGGAAATTATGAAAAAACCGGCTTTGGTTTCTTTGGTTAAGAATGCGATGGCCCAATTTAACATTACACCTATCGAAAAACCAATCAGAGGAGGAACTGATGGGGCTCGTCTTTCGTTTGAAGGGATACCTTGTCCTAATTTAGGAACGGGTGGAGAAAACTTCCATGGTCCTTTAGAATACTTAGATATTGATGATTTTCGCATGATGATAAAGATAATTATTGAAATGCTGAATGCAGTTGTCCATGAAGAATAGATATGAGTTAAAGAGCCAAAAAGGCTCTTTTTTTCATAAATAATTTATATTAACTCTTGTGTTGAGAATGAACGTTTGTCATTTGGCCTTAATATTTTATGTTTATTTTAAAAATCAGTGTTACTGGTTTTAGGAAATTGAAGGATGGATTTACGATAGATTTTATCGCTAGTCAATCGAGTAAAAAACCAAGTAATAATCCAGAGTTACTTGAAGCATGCAGGAAATTATATATGCCAACATGTCAAGTATTTATGGGACAAAATGGTGGTGGAAAATCGACAATTTTGGCTTTACTGGATTTTAGTTTAGCGTGCATTAAAGAAGGAAGAATTCTTTATCGTGCATGGGACTTCCGCAAAGAGAAAATCGATTTAGAAATTTACTTTACTGATAGAGAAAATATTTATAAATATAATTGCGAAATTTGGCCACCGAATATTATTAGAACAACTAACAATGAGAATTATGTTCAAATCAAAAAGCAAAGCTTATCGATGAAAAGAGTCAGAGCGCGGCATATGGAAAATCTATGGACCGGGCGATTTGTGTCTTTAATTTCACATATTAAGATTCTATCTAAGACACGTTCCATTGCTTCGTTTCTTGATTTGGATTTACCTAATATAATTCATATTAAGCCGAATAATAAATTAAGTATGTTAAATCTCATTTTGAATTATATTAAATATGTTAATCAAGATGTGATCAAAACTATTTGCCATGTCTTTGGTTTAAATATTTCATATATTGAGAAAAGTGAAGACGATCAAATGATATGGATTGATGATTCCAGTCACAAAAGAATAAAAATGTCGCTGAGTGATGTGGCGTCTTTTTTGTCTTTAGGCACTATTAGAGGTATTTTGGTTTATTTATCCACGCATATCATTCTGCAATCGGGTGGTCTTTTAATGATCGATGGTATTGAAGAATATCTTCAGCATGAAACGGTTGTGTATATTATCCGCTTATTCTTAGATAAGCACGTGAATCATTATGGAGCGTTACTATATTTTTCTACCTATGACGCACGTCTTTTGGATCTATTTCATCGCAACGACAATATTCATATTGTTTTCAAAAATGAGGAGCAAATGGTCGATCATCGTATCTTGCCTTCATTCTTTGATAAGAAGATTCGTATTCTTAAGTCCAATATAATAAATCAATTGAGCGCTCCCTTTCGTGTCAATTATGCGCTCTTAAATGTCCTTCGCGACTTTATGACACACAAAGTAGGTTCGTAATTCATATAAATCTTTTTGTTAACTTTGCCAATTAAAAGGTTTATGCGTATAATAAAGTCATTAGGGAGCTAAGTTAAGGATATGGAGAGAAAGCATTATATTCGTTTCTTTTTAAAAAACAGCTATCATGTTTTACGATACCATCTTTTTCATAAGAAAAAAAATTTAGAGCGCTTTCTGAATCAAAGGAATATTACCCTTAGCTTCAGTAATGATCTTCTAAAAAGGATGATTGAAAGTGGTGAGCCCTTTGCCGCTATCAGATTTGGTGCGGTAGAGCTTTCCTGTGTTAACAATTATGAAAAAATACAGTTACTGTTTAAAAAGCATTTCAAATCGAAAGTGAAGTATAGTATCAAAAATAACGCGGGCGTTTTTCCAAACAATGATAAGATGCTTAACCGATATGCGCAAATCGCTATTAAATCGTTTCAGAAAGCTACTATTTTAGGAATTTCAGGAATCCATATGGAGGATTATTTTTATTGTAAATATTGTCCTCATGCCCACGTTATCCAATATGAAGCCTTTGAACCATTAAGAGGTGATTGGATTCAGTCTTTAGCCCATAAAAAAGTATTAGTGATTTCCCCTTTTGCGGAAGATATCCAGAAACAGTATCAAAGAATAAATTTACTTTTTCCTCCTGGCATTGTTCCAAGCTTCAATTTGGTGACTATTAAAGCAGTTCAAACTCTCGGAGAAGCTCTTGATGATCGCTTTTCCGATTGGGAGGAGGCCTTGCATTTCATGGAAAATGAAATTATGCAAAAGGACTTTGATATTGCTTTGGTAGGAGCGGGAGCATATGGCTCTCCGTTATGTACATTTATAAGCGCGTTAGGCAAACAAGCTATTCAAACCGGCGGGGCCACTCCGACGATGTTTGGCATCATGGCCAGAAGATGGGAAAATCGTGAACATGTATGCAAGTATCAAAATGAGTATTGGATTCATCCATCTTCCAAACCAGATGGATACAGATCAGTGGAAAACGGCTGTTATTGGTAAAAGAAAGGAGCAGAGAAGATATGGAAAATAAAAAGATTAATTTCGGACGATATTTATATGGCATATTAGCCTTAGAATTGTTCTTTTCGTTATCATTGACTTTTTTTCCTTTCAGTCTTTTTATCCGCATACTGGTATGTTTAATTGCCATTTTAGGAATCGTATTGTATCATAAGCTTTTTCCAAAGCTTGATATTGCTTCTATAGTATGGATTTTGGCAACGATCGGCTATTTATTGACTATCAGTATATTTTATAAAGAAGCAGGTCTCAATATCCCTAATATTTTAGCACTTATCTTTAGCGCGCTAGGCAGCGTCATCATCGGCTATCTTTTTAGCGCCAATGAAGATTTCAAAAATTATCCGATCATCAGCTTATATTTATCGATGATCGTTTTTGGGATCATTAATTTATTCTATACTCTATTTCAATTTGGCTTTTTCTATGTTGCCACAAGAGGAGGAACGGTTACTAATCTCGCTAAGCTATTGGTTGGGCTTTCCTTTGAAAATATCGATGTATCTGTTTTAGGATATCTCTTGGTTCTTTTATCTTCAGGATTAGGCGCATTATGGTGCTATAAAAGCCCAAAGAAGGATCGATTGTTCTATATTGCTTTAATAAGCGGTGTCTTAGGCGTTTGCGGTCTTATAAGCTTACCATACTGGCAAGGGGCACTAGCGTTCTTTATCGCCCTAGGTGCCATTTTGTTGATTCATTTTTATCCTAAAAAGACCAAGCATCGCATCATATATTTAAGCGCCATTTCAGTAGTGCTTATCGGAGGCTTTCTTTTCATTATTGTAAAAAGTCAAAATATACCGCGTGTTCAGATGGCATTAGATATTTTAAAAAATATTTTTAAGTATCCCTTAGGGCAATCGTTAACAACAAATTCCAAAAATATCTTTTTAGATGCGGCTTATCAAGGAGGCATCATTCCTTTCCTATTCCTAATTATTTTGTGGGTAATAATGTTTCATCAATTATATCGCTACTATCGATACGCGGATGATTCGAAGCTTGTTAAGGAATGCTTATTGTCACTGATTATTTGTTATTTCGTTTATGTTAATCTAAATTACGAGCAAAAAATCTTTTTAAATTATGATGATTTAATGCCATGCTTTATGGACCCAATGCTTTTAATAGTAATGATTATATATGGCTATATGAAGGGTAAAAATCCTCAAAAAGAGATTGGTGATGAGCATCCAATGATGGAAGGAGAAAAAATATGATGAGTATATTTAAAGATTTAGAATTATGGCTAGAAAAAATATCCGCTTTTGATATTCCGTCGTGGGATCAGCTCCCTGATATTGATTTATATAGCGATCAGGTATTATCTTTTTTAGAGCAAAAATTACAACCATACGCCGATAGCGATGACTCGTTTTTAACAGCGTATATGATTAACAATTATGTTAAATCAGGCCTTATTAACCCGCCTCAAAATAAAAAATATAATCGTGAGCATTTGGCTTATCTTTTAGTCATTTGCTTGCTGAAGCAAATCGTTTCGTTACGAGATATTGATTGTCTTTTAAAAATTGATGAACGCACCAACGATACGAATGATACCATTTATAACTGCTTTAAAGAAATTCATGAGCAGGCCCTTCAGTATGTCATCAAACAGGTGCAAAACGCACTGACGGACTTAAAGGAAAAAGTAGAGGAGGGTAATATCTCTCAAAATGATGTTCAATATGAAATGTCGCAATTGGCCTTCAAAATGGCTATTCAAGCTGAAGTTTTTAAACTAGTGGCCCATAAGATCATCACACTTGATGGAATGAATGATGATGTTCTTGACACAAATTCTTTCGGTACGAGCAAACCGACTAAGGCAGTAAAAAGAGTGGCGAAAAAGGAAGCCAAACAACAGCAGAAGAAGATGAAAAAGGAAGTACGAATCTTAAAGAAGCAAATTAAGTAGCAAGATTAATTTAATTGTAATATGATAATAGTTGCCACAAAAAAAGGAGGGGTACGATGGAAAACTTTTATTTGGAAATAAAACATATCGATCGACAGACGGGTGCACGCTATGGTATTTTGCATACCCCTCATGGTGATGTGGAGGTTCCGATGTTTATGCCGGTTGGGACTTTAGCTACTGTGAAAACATTATCCCCCGAAGAACTTAAAATGTGCGGAAGTGGAGTTATTTTGGCCAATACATATCATCTTTCGCTCCGCCCGGGAGCAGATATTGTTGAAAAAGCCGGTGGTCTTCATGTTTTCATGAATTATGATGGTCCTATCTTAACAGACTCGGGAGGATTTCAGGTTTTTTCATTGGCTGAAAATCGTTGCATCAGTGAAGAGGGTGTGACCTTTAAAAATCATTTAAATGGGGCTCCATTATTTTTCTCGCCCGAAATAGCAATCGGGATCGAAGAAAAACTAGGAGCCGATATCATCATGTCCTTTGATGAGTGCCCTCCGTATCCTGTTTCATATAATTATATGAAGAAAAGTGTGGAGAGGACTTTACGATGGGCGCAACGAGGAAAGAAGGCTCATCAAAGAAAAGACCAAGCCCTATTTGGAATCGTGCAAGGAGGAGAATTTGCCGATTTACGGAAATATTGCGCTGAAGAATTGGCTAAAATGGATTTTCCCGGTTATTCGATTGGCGGAACGTCCATTGGTGAACCAAAAGAAGTGATGTTTCAAATGGTTCGTGATACGGTTCCTTATTTGCCTAAAGATAAACCACGTTATTTGATGGGAGTTGGCTCCATTGACTATATTTTAGAAGGCATCGCCATGGGTGTTGATATGTTTGATTGCGTTCTACCAACGCGTATCGCTCGTCATGGCGCGTTGATGACAAGCAAGGGGCGTGTTAATATTCGCGATCGGAAATATGAAGAGGATTTTACCCCTTTAGATGATGAATGCGATTGCTATACTTGCCAGCACTACACCAAAGCATATCTTCGCCATTTATATAAGTGCGATGAATCATTTGGAAAAAGACTTCTTTCCATTCACAATATCCGCTTTTTAATACATCTAATGGAAGAAGCACGTAAAGCCATTCAAGAAGATCGCTTTGGTGATTTTAAAGATGAAGTTTTACGTAAATTTGGTGATTTAAGAGGTTTTTAAAATGAATATACATGATTTTGATTTTGAATTACCGGAAGATTTAATAGCGCAGGAGCCCAGTCAAAAAAGAGATGGCTCGCGTCTTTTAACTATCGATTTATCGACTCAAAAATTTTCCGATCACCATTTTTATGAAATTATTGACTTTTTGCACGAAGGTGACGTTTTGGTGTGCAATAACACGAAGGTTATTCCCGCTCGACTTTTGGGAACAAAAGAGCAGACAAATGCCCATGTTGAAGTATTGCTATTAAAACAGATTGAAAACGATCAGTGGGAGTGTCTAGTGGGCAATGCGAAAACGGTGAAATTAGGGACACGTGTTAGCTTTGGAAATGGAAAATTGGTGGCGGAATGCGTGCAGGTTCTTGATGAAGGCCTCCGCCATTTTCATATGCACTATCAAGGCATTTTTTATGAGGTTTTAGAAGAATTAGGACAAATGCCACTTCCTCCCTATATAAAAAAGCAATGCGGTGATAATAGCCGTTATCAGACGGTTTATGCAAAGATTGAAGGTAGCGCAGCCGCTCCGACTGCCGGCTTCCATTTTACGCCGGAATTGCTGGAAAGAATCAAAGCGAAGGGTGTCATCATTACAGAAGTAACTCTTCATATTGGATTAGGTACGTTTAGACCGGTCAAAGTTGAGGAAATTAGCGAGCATCAAATGCATACAGAAGCATATTGGATGTCTCAAGAAACAGCGGATATTTTAAACAAAGCCAAACTTAACCATCAAAGGATTATTGCCATTGGTACAACCTCAACTCGTGTTTTGGAGTCAGTGATGCAAAAGTATTCTTCCTTCTGTGCGTGTCAAGGCGAAACCAACATTTTTATATATCCCGGCTATCAGTTTAAAGCCATTGATGGCCTGATTACCAATTTTCATTTACCTAAATCGACCTTAATTATGCTTGTTTCGGCATTTGCGGGGCGTGAATTAATTTTGGAGGCGTATCATCATGCGGTGGAAAATCGCTATCGGTTTTTCTCTTTTGGTGATGCGATGTTTATTTATGGAAAAGCTCCATTACTATAACCTTTCGCTTGCGGAAATAGAAAAGGTGCAACAATTGGAATCTCGTCCACGTTTATTGTTACACGCGTGCTGTGGCCCATGTGCTACTTTTCCAATACTTTTTCTTTGCAGATATTTTGAGGTCACTATTTTCTTCAATAATTCCAATATTTTTCCCAAAGAGGAATACGACCATCGTTTACAAGAATTAAAAAAATATTTGCAATGCATCAAGCGTGACTATCATTACGATGTCCCATGCATTGTGACTTCCTATACCGAAGAAGAGTATGTAAAAAATCTTTTCCCAATGTCTCATCTTTCAGAAGGCGGTGAAAGATGCTTTTTATGCTACCGATTACGTATGCAAGAAGCGTATGATTATGCGGAACAAAATGGCTTTGATTATTTTACAACGGTCATGACGATCTCGAGCCAAAAGAATGCGGTTAAGATTAATGAAATCGGACAAGAGCTGGATAAACAGCATGCGCATTGTCGCTATTTCTTCTCGGATTTTAAAAAGAAAAAGGGCGCTGATTACGGGCGTGAATTGCGAAAGAAGTATCAATTGTATCAACAGCCATATTGCGGATGTCGTTTTTCGTATGCCGATTATCAAAAGCGCATGGCTTCTAAAGAATCCAAATAGCTTTGATACTTAGAAAATCGGTTTTCTTTTTGGGAAATCGATATTTCCTAAGAGCGAAATTTTGATGTTTCAAATTCAAACAAATAAGCGACGCATATTATAAATATTATATTAAGTTTACTTATAAATAATTTAAAAAATTTTTAAAAAAAGGTATTGCATTCGACATATGGATTTGATATCCTTTTAAATGTTGATGTCCGCGGTGAAATGCGAGGTTGCTGATACGCCATAGAGAGTTGTCATGAATAGGCGTTCAGGGAATTCGGATGGAGCGACGTCTAAGCCTGATTTAGACAAAGGAGGAAATATTCATGGCTAAAACAAAGAAAATTAGAATCCGCTTAAAAGCATATGATCACAAGATTCTTGATTTATCGGTCGAAAAGATTGTGAACGCTGCTGTTAAGTCGGGGGCTAAGGTTGTAGGCCCAATTCCGCTTCCAACGGAAAAACAAGTTTATACAATCTTAAGAGCAGTTCACAAATATAAAGATGCTCGTGAACAATTTGAAATAAGGACACATAAGCGGTTACTTGATATTTATAACCCTACTAAGGAAACGATCGATGTCTTAAAGCGTCTTGATCTTCCAAGTGGTGTTGATATCGATATCAAGCTTTAAGGAGGTAAGATGTCATGAAAGCAATAGTAGGAAGAAAAATGGGAATGACCCAAGTTTTTGCTGAAGATGGCACTTTATATCCGGTGACTGTTATTGAAGTCTTACCAAATGTTGTCACACAAGTAAAAACTTTAGATACTGATGGATACGAAGCTATCCAAGTAGGATATGAAGAAAAGAAAGAACATCGTGCAAATAAAGCGGAGAAAGGAATCTTCGCTAAAGCCAACACCACCCCTAAGTACGAATTAAAAGAACTTAAAGGTGATGAAATGATGAAGTTCAATGTTGGCGATACCATCACCGCTGATTTATTCCAAGTCGGAGAAGCGGTCGATGTTATTGGAACCAGCAAAGGAAAAGGCTTCAGCGGTGCAATTAAACGTTGGCACTTCATCATCGGGCCAAAAGGACATGGTTCTGGTTACCATCGTCATGCAGGCTCATTTGCGACGACAGGCCGTACTAATAACCGCATTCATCCAGGTAAAAAATCAGCTGGTCATCATGGTGACAAGCAAGCTACCGTGTTGAATTTGGTGATTGTGGGCGTTGATGTGGCTCGCAATGCAATTTTAGTAAAGGGTGCTGTTCCCGGTGCTACAAAATCAATCGTTACGATTCGCAGCGCTATTAAAGCTCAAAAGAGAAAACCGGTTGTTAAAACATTAGTCAACCGTGACGCTCAGTAAGAACGGAAAGGAGAACTATTATGGCAGAAAAAGCAAAAACAGTTTCTTTACCAGTCTTAACGCAAGATGGTGAAAAAACTTCCAAAGTTTCCGTCAGCGCTGATGTCTTTGGAATCGAACCTAATAAACAAGTCATGTTCGATGCCGTTCAGGTTTATCAAGCGAACATGCGCCAAGCAACCGCTAAAACTCTTCGACGCGATGAAGTAAGCGGCGGTGGCAAAAAGCCATGGCGTCAAAAGGGCACCGGTCGTGCTCGTGCCGGATCATCTCGCTCACCATTATGGCGGGGCGGCGGAAATGTATTTGGTCCAACCGGAACCCAAAATTATAAATTGGCGATGAATAAAGAAGCTCATCGCTTAGCGTTACGCTCAGCCTTATCATTGAAGGTTAAAGAGGAAGCAACCATCGTTGTCGATTCCTTCAAAATCGATACTCCTAAAACCAAAGTTATGAGTGAGATTTTAACTAAATTAAATGCCGAAGGCAAAGCTTTATTGGTTTTAGATGAAGCTGATGAGAATTTATTCAAAAGCGCACGCAATATTCCAAGCATCTTGATTGTCGGCGTTGATAATGTCAGCGTTTATGATTTATTAAATGCTGATCACGTTATCTTTACGAAGAGCGCAATCAAGGCAGTAGAGGAGGGACTTAAATAATGGCAAGAGCAAAGAAAAAAGCGGCCACTCCTGAAAGCCGTTTTACCAAACCTACTGTTAAAAGTTTTGATACCATCATCCGTCCGGTAATTACGGAAAAAACGATGATGCTCATGCAAAACTTTAACAAAGTAACTGTCGAGGTTGCTCCGAAAGCGAATCGTACAGAAATCAAACTTGCTTTTGAAAGTATTTTCCAAGTTAAAGTCAAGGATGTCGCAATCATCCATGTGCTTTCCAAGGCAAAGCGTGCCGGCCGATATGAAGGAACGGTTCCGGCTTATAAAAAGGCGATTGTTACTTTAGAAGAAGGACAAGCGTTAGATTTATTTAAAGAATAAGGTCAAGAAAGAGACCTCAATATAGGAGATAGAAAAAATGTCAATTAGAACTTATAAACCGACGACTCCAAGTCGTCGTCACATGACAAATACGACATTCGAAGAAATCACAACACACACTCCTGAGAAAAGTTTATTAGTTAATCTTTCAAAAACAGGCGGACGTAATAACACAGGCGCTATTACCACTCGTCATATTGGTGGAGGACATAAACGTCGCTATCGTGTGATTGATTTCAAGAGAAACAAAGATGGAATTGTTGGTACTGTTGCCACTGTGGAATATGATCCAAATCGAAATGCCAATATTTGTTTAATCAATTATGCCGATGGTGAAAAACGCTATATTATCGCTCCTAAGGATTTGAAAGTGGGCGACAAAATCGTTTCTGGCGAAAGCGTTGATATCAAAGTTGGTAATGCCATGACGCTTGCTAACATTCCTGTCGGTACATTTGTCCATAACGTTGAGCTCTATCCTGGGAAAGGCGGTCAATTATGCCGTGCTGCCGGTACAAGCGCTCAAATTCTTGGTAAAGAAGGAAAGTATGTTATTCTTCGACTCGCCAGCAGCGAAGTAAGAAAAGTCTTAGCGACTTGTCGCGCCACAGTTGGTGTGGTTGGCAATGAAGATTACAACCTTATTAATTTAGGAAAAGCCGGTAAAACCCGTTGGTTAGGCACTCGTCCTACCGTTCGTGGATCCGTCATGAATCCTAACGATCACCCTCATGGTGGTGGTGAAGGAAAATGTCCGGTCGGCCGTGATGCGCCTCGTACTCCATGGGGTAAACGTGCATTAGGCGTTAAGACCAGACGCAATAAGAAAGCATCTACACGTTTGATTGTCAGACGTCGTAGTAAATAAAGGTAAAGGAGGAAAATGAAACATGGCTCGTAGCAGAAAAAAAGGACCTTTTGTTGACGCTCATCTTTTAAAGAAAGTTGAAGCCCTCAATGCATCGGGTAAAAAAGAAATTATTAAAACCTGGTCGCGGAGAAGTGTTATTTTGCCGCAATTCATCGAACATACCTTTGCCGTTTATAACGGTCATGAACATATTACCGTTTATGTAGTTGAAGATATGGTCGGACATAAGCTCGGAGAATTCGCTCCAACCCGCACCTATACCGGTCACACCGGACATACCGCTGAAGATAAAGCGGCACACGCGAATAAATAAGGAGAAAAACTATGGAAGCAAAAGCAATTGTTACCGGAGTCAGAGTGACTCCACGAAAAGCCCGCTTAGTTATCGACCTTGTTCGCGGTAAAGATGTTAGCGAGGCGTTAGGCATTCTTGCCAATGTCAACAAATCAGCGACTCCAATCGTTGTTAAATTGATTAAATCCTGTGCTGCTAATGCGATTAACAATCACAGCATGGATGAAACAAGACTTTACATTGCCGAAATTTATGCCAATGATGGACCACGTTTAAAACGCTATATGCCTCGTGCTAAGGGTTCGGCATCTAGTATCGTCAAAAGAACTTCACACATTACGTGTGTTATTAAAGAAAGATAAGGAGGAAAAATCGATGGGACAAAAAGTTAATCCAGTAGGAATGCGTATCGGAATCAATCGTGATTGGAATTCTCGTTGGTACGCTTCTAAACAAGATTTTTCAACCTTCTTACACGAAGATCTTAAGATCCGCAAATATTTAACGAAAAAGTTAAAGGATGCTCTTCTTTCTCATGTGGAGATTGAAAGAATTAAAACGGACAAAGGACATGCGGTCAGTATTACTGTCTTTGTCGCTCGTCCGGGCGTGGTTATTGGCCAAGATGGGGCTAATATCAATGCTATTAAAAAGGATTTAGCGAAGATTGTTAAAGGATCGGAGCTTAAAGTCAGCGTTGCTGATGTTAAACAACCCGATCTTGATGCAACTCTAGTTGCGCAAAGCATCGCTAAACAATTAGAAGAACGTGCTTCTTTCCGTACCGTCCAAAAGAAGGCTATTCAAAGAGTAAGAAAAGCCGGAGCCAAGGGCTGTAAGACACTCATTTCCGGTCGTCTTGCCGGTGCTGATATCGCTCGTAGCGAAGGTTATCATGAAGGTATTATTCCTCTTCATACTCTTCGCAGCGACATTGATTATGCGCTTGCGGAAGCACACACCACATATGGCCGTTTAGGCTGCAAGGTCTGGATTTGCCGTGGTGAAGTTCTCCCAACCACCAAAGAAAAGAAAGGAGAATAATTCACGATGTTACAACCAAAAAGAGTCAAGTATAGAAGACCACATAGCATTAAATATGAAGGTCAT
The DNA here is from genome assembly GCA_964583155.1 of uncultured Coprobacillus sp. Lineage (GTDB taxonomy): Bacteria > Bacillota_I > Bacilli_A > RFN20 > CAG-826 > CAG-826. The sequence goes on along the minus strand of CAZOUY010000003.1, from coordinate 32,286 downwards.
TCTAAGGCCGGAAACGAAGTAGAATTCGGTGAATTCGGTCTCCAAGCGGTGTCAGGGAATTGGATTACTAACCGTCAAATTGAGGCGGCACGTATCGTCTTATCCCGTTACACCAAAAGAAGTGGACAAATTTGGATTCGTATTTATCCACATTTAGCAAAAACCAAGAAACCTGCCGAAGTTCGTATGGGTTCCGGTAAAGGTTCCCCAGAATCCTGGGTAGCAGTTGTCAAAACAGGACGCGTTATGTTTGAAATCGGAGGCGTACCTGAGGCTGATGCTCGTGAAGCGTTGCGGTTAGCCTCTTACAAGCTTCCAATCAAATGTAAGGTGATCGCGAAAGGAAAGGCGGAATAGTTATGAAACTCAAAGAAATTAGAGAAATGAGCACTGAAGAGCTTCATGCGAAGGTCTATGAGCTTAAAGAACAATTATTTGAAGCCCGCCGTAAACAAGCTGTCGGACAACTTGAAAACGGAAAAACGATGACCGCTGCACGTAAAGATATCGCTCGTATTTATACGGTGATTCGTGAACGTGAACTCGGAATTAAATAGGAGGTAATGATTCATGGAAGAAAGAAAAACTCGTCGAACACTTAAAGGAGTCGTAATCTCTGATAAAATGGACAAAACCATTACGGTTTTGGTCGAAACACATAAAATGCATGCGAAATATGGCAAACGTGTAAAATATGCTAAAAAATATAAGGCTCATGATGAAAATAATGTTGCCAAAAAAGGCGATGTTGTAACCATTATGGAAACACGTCCTTTGTCCGCAACCAAACGTTTCCGTCTTGTTTCGGTAGTAAGCAAGGCTGTTGAAGACTAAGAGGGAGGAGCGAAGTTATGATTCAAACTGAAACAAATCTTGTAGTAGCAGATAACTCTGGCGCTCGTTCTGTTAGAGTCTTCCGTTTATATGGCGGTTCACATCGTAAATCTTCATCTCTTGGTGATGTTGTCTTATGTGCTGTTAAGGATGCTATTCCTAACGCCAAAGTCAAAAAAGGTGATGTGGTAAAATGCGTGATCGTTCGTGTGGCTAAAGCGGTTAATCGTCCAGACGGATCAACAATTCGTTTCGATGATAATGCTGTGGTCATCATTAACGATGATGGCACACCAAGAGGCACCCGGGTATTTGGACCGGTGGCTCGTGAACTTCGGGAAAAGGGAGATAAATTCATGAAAATTATTTCCTTAGCACCGGAAGTTTTATAGGAGGAAATAACTATGAAAATCAAAAAAGGTGATAAAGTAATCGTCATTTCCGGATTTTATAAAGGTAAGACAGGTATCGTTCAAAGAGCCTATCCAAGTCTGAATAAAGTGGTTGTCGAAGGAATTAATATTCGAAAGAAACATAAAAAACCAACTCAACAAAATCCGGAAGGATCGATCGTTGATGTTTATGCCCCGATTGATGTAAGCAATGTTGCTCTCATTGATCCGAAAACCAAAAAAGCCACTCGTGTCGGCTATGATGTGGTCAAGGGCAAAAAAGTTCGTGTTGCTAGAACTAAATCCAGCAATGCCAAATTGGACTAAGGAGGTAGCAATTAATGTCAAATAAAACATATGCAAATCGTCTCCAACAAAAATATGCTGAAGAAATTGCCCCTGCTTTATTTAAAAAGTATGGTTATTCCTCAGTGATGCAGGTTCCCGCTTTGGAAAAAGTGGTTATCAATATCGGTGTTGGTGATGCAACCTCCAATTCCAAAATGTTGGAAGATGCCGCTAATGAATTAGCGATTATTACCGGCCAAAGACCGGTCATTACGAAAGCTAAGAAATCCATCGCCAGTTTCAAACTTCGTGCTGGACAACCCATTGGCTGCAAAGTTACTCTTCGCGGAGTTCGGATGTATGAATTCCTCGATAAATTATTTACAATCGCTCTTCCACGCGTTCGTGATTTCCGTGGGGTTAGCAAAAATGCTTTTGATGGCCGTGGCGATTATACATTAGGCATCAAGGAGCAATTGATTTTCCCGGAAATTGATTATGATAAGGTGAGCAAAATCCGTGGAATGGATATCGTGATTGTTACAACGGCTCATACCGACGAAGAAGCCTATAGCTTGTTAGAAATGCTCGGTATGCCATTTCATAAATAAAAGGAGGATTGAAAGATGGCAAAGAAATCAATGGTGGCTAAAAATCATCGGCCACAAAAATTCAAAGTCAGAGAATACACACGTTGTGAACGTTGTGGACGTCCTCACTCAGTCATTCGCAAATTTAAGTTGTGCCGAATCTGCTTGCGTGAATTAGCTTATAAGGGCGAAATTCCCGGCATGAAGAAGTCCAGCTGGTAATCTAGAAGGAGGAAATAACTATGGTAATGACAGATCCAATTGCAGATATGCTTACAAGAATTCGTAACGCCAATGTTATGCGTCACGAAACAGTTACAATGCCGAGTTCAAAGATGAAAGTGCGGATTGCTGATATCTTAAAAGAAGAAGGCTTCATCGTTGACTACGCTGTTACCGGCGATGTCAAAAAAGAACTCACAATTACATTAAAATATGCAGAAGGTGGCGTACGCGTTATCTCTGGGTTAAAGAAAATTTCCAAACCCGGTCTTCGTGTTAATGCCCCGGCTGACAAGCTCCCTCATGTTTTAAAAGGATTAGGAATTGCGATTATCTCAACTTCCAAGGGAGTTATGAGCGATAAACAAGCCCGTGCCTTAGGCGTTGGCGGCGAAGTCATCGCTTACATTTGGTAGGAGGAAATAAAATGTCACGTATTGGTCATAAGGCAATTGAAATACCTGCAGGCACAACCGTTGAAGTAAATGGCAATGTTGTGACGGTGAAAGGACCGAAAGGAACGGAAACCGCGACTTTTGATAGCCGTTTTACATATGAAATCAATGGTCAAGAATTGAAGGTTGTTCGTCCGAACGATGAAAAACAGACCAAAGCACTTCACGGAACAACCCGTGCTTTGATTCACAACATGATCGTCGGCGTCACCGAAGGATTCAAAAAAGAACTCGTAATCGTTGGTATCGGTTATCGAGCTCAAATGAAGGGTAACGATTTACAATTGTTTATCGGTTACTCACATGATGTCTTTATTCACCCGGAAGATGGTGTTAAAATTAGTTGTCAATCCGCTACTGAAGTGACGGTTGAAGGAACTAATCGTCAAGCAGTCGGACAAACGGCCGCCCGAATCCGTGCGGTTCGTGAACCAGAGCCATATAAGGGTAAAGGTATTATGTATAAGAATGAGCGTATTATCCGCAAAGAAGGAAAACGCGCTGGTAAGAAATAATCGGTAAGGAGGAAAGAGTATGATTACAAAAGAAACAAGAAATGTTGTTCGTCAACGTCGCCATGCTCGTGTTCGCACAAAGATCAGTGGAACAAGCGCATGCCCACGATTAAGCGTATATCGTTCAAATGCACATATTCACGCCCAACTTATCGATGATGTGAATGGTGTAACCTTAGTTAGCTCTTCATCGGTAGCTTTAAAATTAGCTAACGGAAGTAATATTGAAGCCGCCTCTAAGGTTGGAGCCGATCTCGCTCAAAAGGCTTTGGCAGCGGGAATTGAAACCGTCGTATTCGATCGTTCAGGTTATATTTATCATGGACGTGTCAAAGCTGTTGCAGAAGCCGCTCGTGAAGCTGGCTTAAAATTCTAGGAGGAACGAAAAATGACTGAAGAAGAAAAAGTAGTCGCTGTCGAAGAAACTGAAACCAGCGCAACTCCAGAAAAACGCGCTCCTCGTGGAGAACGTCGTCCTCGCGGTGATCATCGTGGAGAACGTCGTGGGGCCAAACGTCCCGAACGCCCTGAAAAGCAATATGAAGAACGCGTCGTATCCATTAATCGTGTTAGCAAGACCGTTAAAGGTGGACGTCATATGCGCTTCTCGGCGGTTGTTGTCATCGGTGATGGCAAAGGAAAATTTGGATATGGAACAGGCAAAGCAACCGAAGTACCCGATGCCATTAAAAAAGCATTGGAAGCTGCGAAGAAGAATATGTTCCGTGTTCCAATGGTGAAAGGTGATACCATCCCTCACGAAGTGGAAGGTCTCTTTGGAGCCACCAAGGTTTTCTTAAAACCTGCTCCCGAAGGTACCGGAATCGTCGCTGGTGGTCCAGTCCGGGCCATCTTGGAATTAGCTGGTGTCAAGAATATTTATTCAAAAGTTTACGGTGCTCGTAGACCAATCAATATTCTACGTGCGACCACAGCCGGTCTTCAATCTTTAAAGACCATTGGCGAAGTCAAAGCGCTCCGTAAATAAAAAAAGCGCAACAATTATTCTAAAAATAGGGAGGTGCACAATATGAAACTGCATGAACTCGAATACACAGAAGGATCCCGTAAAAATTCATTCCGCGTCGGACGTGGTATTGGAACAGGAAATGGTAAAACTTCCGGTAAGGGCCAAAAGGGTCAAAATTCTCGAAGTGGTGGCGGAACTCGTCTCGGCTTTGAAGGTGGCCAAAACCCTCTATACCGTCGTTTACCAAAAAGAGGATTCCATAATGTTACTCGTATTGATTACGCAATTGTCAATGTCGGCGATTTAGAAATGTTTGAAGATGGCGTTGAAGTCACTCCAACTTTGTTAAAAGAAGCAGGCGTGGTCCGTAAGGAATATGATGGTGTTAAAATTTTAGGCAATGGTAAATTGACTAAAAAATTAACAGTGAAAGCCAATAAATTCTCCAAGGCTGCAGAAGCTGCAATCAAAGATGCTGGCGGTACAATTGAGGTGATCTGATTATGAAGAAAATCATTTCAATTTTTAAAAACAAAGAAATTATGGGGCGAATTGTCTTCACTCTAGCAATCTTACTCATTTTCCGTATCGGATCGGCTATTACGATTCCCGGTGTGAAAGTCCAAAATATCGATTTCTCGGAAAATAGCGTTTTTGGATTAATGAATTTGTTAGGTGGAGGAGCATTATCAAGCTTTTCAATTTTCGCTTTAGGAGTCTCCCCATATATTACGTCTTCCATTATTGTCCAATTACTTTCCATGGATGTTTTGCCCGCTTTGGCGCAATTGAGCAAAGAAGGACAAACCGGACGAAAGAAAATGGAAATGACGACCAGATACTTAACGCTTCTTTTAGGAGCGGTTCAAGCCTATGGTATAATTAAAACAATGGAAAATAGTGATTATATCACTTTGACGATGGGAACAGGATTCTGGGATTATGCTTATATTGTTACGGTCCTCATTGCGGGCGGTATGCTTGTAATGTGGCTCGGTGACCAAATTACAACTAAAGGATTAGGTAACGGTATTTCGGTGATTATCTTTGCCGGTATCATCAGTTCCTTACCAAGTCAAATGACCACGGCGTTCCAGCAATGGTTATATTATCCGATGATGAGTGCTGTCTCATCACGGATTCTAGAAGGAGCAATTCGGTTTGCTCTCTACGTTGTGGCTTATCTATTGATTATTTGTTTCGTGGTCTTTGTCGAATTGTCTAAACGGAAAATACCGGTTCAGCATTCGGGGAAAAGCGGATCACAAAAAATGTCACAAGCTAGCTTCTTACCGATTAAAATCAACTCTGCAGGAGTTATTCCGGTTATCTTTGCGTCCTCTATCATGATGGCGCCAACGGTTATTGTAAGTTTTATTACAGGAGCTGACACAAGTGCTGAATGGCTAAATATCTTCTCGACCACAGCCATGACTAAAATGCCATGGTTCAATGGCGGGTCTTGGTATATGCCATGGGGATTAATTATCTATTTAGTACTCATCTTTGTCTTCTCATTCTTCTATTCAAACTTACAGATCAATCCGGAACAGTTATCCATCAATTTCTACAATAATGGATCGTATATTCCTGGTATTCGCCCAGGTAATCTTCCCGGAAACGAAACGGAGCGCTATGTTCGCAAAGTTTTGAATCGCGTGACCTTTATCGGCGCGACTGCGTTAGCGTTTATTGCGGCCTTACCGGTTGTCTTAACCTTGACCGGCGTTTTACCGCAACAGCTGGCGTTAGGTGGAACCGGACTTATCATTGTTGTTGGTGTTGCTTTGGAAATCAACTCGCAGATCGATGGTCTTTTAGCGGGTAAGAGCTTTGAAGAGGTTACCGCTAGCAGTGCTAAGAGGGGGTATTAATCATGAATATTATATTGATGGGCCCACCAGGTGCCGGCAAAGGAACACAAGCCAAAAGAATTATTGCCGATTTTAAAATTCCGCATATTTCCACTGGCGATATGTTTCGCGCCGCAATTAAAGCAGGAACACCCTTAGGAGTTCTTGCGGCAAGTTATATTAATCAGGGATTTTTGGTTCCTGATGAAGTGACAATCGGTTTAGTCAAAGAAAGATTGGCCGAACCCGATTGCGCTCATGGTTATCTTCTTGATGGCTTTCCAAGGACTATTCCACAAGCGGAAGCTCTTGAAGCTCTAACAAAAGAAATTGATCGTCCAATAACTATGGTTATTAATATTACGGCTGATAAAGACGCCTTAATTCAGCGGATTAGCGGTCGCAGGGTTTGCAAAACCTGTGCTGCACCATATCATGTTGATTTCTTACCGAGTAAGGTCGATGGTGTTTGCGATCTTTGCGGTGGTGAACTCATTCAGCGTAAGGATGATACCGTTGAGGTATTGAACGAAAGATTAGATGCCTATGAAACCCAAACCAAACCTTTAATTGCTTTTTATAGAGAACGCAATTTACTTCGTTCGGTCGATGGGCTTCAAGACATAGAAGACGTCTTCCAAGACATCTCCCATTTATTAAAAGGAGAATAAACGGCTATGATTATCGTTAAATCTCCTCGAGAAATCGAGTTGATGCGCGAAGCCGGCAAGATAACGGCCAGTGTCTTTACGGCACTGGAACCGTTGTTAAAGCCCGGTATCACCACATTAGAGCTTGATCGAGTAGCGGAAAAAACTATTCGTGATCAACAAGCGGTGCCTGGATTTAAGGGATATGGTGGATTTCCCTATACATGCTGTATCTCAGTCAATGATACGCTCGTTCATGGATTTCCCAGTCACTATCGCTTAAAAGAAGGCGATATCGTTTCGATCGATGTTGGAGCTGTTTATAAAGGATATAATGGTGACGCTGCTCGAACCTATGCTATCGGCAAGGTCAGTGAAGAAGCTCAAAAATTGATTCGTGTTACTGAAGAATGTTTCTTTGAGGCTTTAAAGATAATTAAGCCGGGCGTTTATTTATCGGATATTTCCCACATTATTCAATCGCATGCCGAGGCTAACGGATTTTCCATTCCCCGTGATTATACGGGACATGGAATTGGAACTGAGCTTCACGAGGACCCGATTATTCCAAATTATGGTCTTCCCGGACATGGTCCCAAGCTTCGCGTTGGGATGTGCTTGGCTATTGAGCCGATGCTGCATCAGGGACGAAGAGAGACAAAAACCATGCCGGATGGCTGGACGGTGAAAACGGTGGATGGTAAATTAGCGAGCCATTATGAAAATACAATTGTTGTTACCTTAGAGGGCTATGAAGTTCTCACATTAAATCAAACTAAGAAATGATGGAGGATAAAAATGGCAAAAGAAGATGTCATTGAAGTCGAGGCGATAGTCGTAGAAACGCTTCCTAACGCGATGTTTCGCGTGAAGCTACAAAACGGCGTCGTAATTCTCGCAACCGTTTCTGGTAAAATCCGCATGAACTACATTCGCATTTTACCAGGTGATAGAGTTACGGTGGAAATATCGCCCTACGATTTAACACGGGGTAGAATCACATTTAGATTTAAATAAAAACGAGGAGGAAAATTTTTATGAAAGTCAGACCCTCAGTCAAACCTATCTGCGATAAATGCAAAGTGATTCGTCGTCATGGCCGTATCATGGTCATTTGCTCGAATCCAAAACATAAGCAGAGACAAGGAAATTAGGAGGAATTTAAAATTATGGCACGTATTGCTGGAGTAGATATTCCAAATGAAAAGCGTGTGGTCATTTCCCTTACTTATATTTACGGAATTGGACCCACCACTGCAAAGAAAATTTTAAGCAAATTAAATATCAGTGAAGATATTCGCGTGAAGAATCTTACTGAAGATCAACTAACCGCTATCCGTAGTGAAGTGGCGCATTATCGTGTAGAAGGAGATCTCCGTCGGGAAAATTCCTTAAGCATTAAGCGTCTTCAAGAAATCGGATGCTATCGCGGACTTCGCCATCGTAAAGGTCTACCAGTTCGTGGTCAAAGAACGAGAACGAACGCTCGGACTCGCAAAGGACCGAAAAAGACCATTGCGAATAAGAAGAAAGCTACTCAATAAGGAAAGTGAGGAGAAAGAATTATGGCTAAAGTTGCAAAGAAATCTTCGACAACACGGAAGAAAAAGATTAAAAGAAGCTATACAAAAGGTATTGCCCACGTTCACTCAACTTTCAATAATACTATTGTCACCATTACCGACGAAGCAGGAAACGCTATTGCTTGGTCAAGCGCTGGTGCATTAGGATTCAAAGGCGCCAAAAAGTCAACTCCTTTTGCGGCACAAGCTGCTGCAGAGGCGTGTGCCAAAAAGGCTTTGGATCAAGGAATTAAAACCGTTGATGTCAACGTTAAAGGCCCAGGACCAGGTCGTGAATCGGCAGTTCGTAGTTTACAAGCAGCGGGATTAAATATCGTGATGATTACTGATACCACACCGATTCCCCATAATGGTTGCCGTCCACCAAAGCGTCCACGTGGTTAATTGTTGTTCAATAACTAAGTTGATTGCAAAGGAGGAAACGCAATGAGAAAATTTGAAAAACCGTTTTTTAAAGTCGCAACCTATGATTTAAAAAACAATTCGGGTAGGTTTGTTATGGAACCTCTTGAAAGAGGATTTGGTATTACTTTAGGTAATGCTTTACGGAGAGTATTATTATCTTCTTTACCGGGAGCATCTGTTTATGCAGTCAAAGTTGAAGGAGCACGTCATGAATTCAGTGCTTTAGATGGTGTCGTCGAAGATGTGACCACTATTATCCTTAACTTAAAAGATTTAGTATTAAAGATTGATGAAGATGAAGAGGATAGTGCGAAAAAAGTTACTATCGATGTCCAAGGACCTTGCACTTTAAAGGCGGGCGATCTTGATCTTCCTTATGGTATGGAGGTAATTAATCCGGAATTAGAAATAGCCCATGTTGCTGAAGGCGGAACATTGCAAATGACCATCTATGCACGCAATGGCCGTGGATATGTTACTGCTGAAGGTAACAAATCCGCTTCCCAACATATTGGAACGATTCCGACCGATTCCAATTATTCGCCAATTACTAAAGTAAGCTATTTCATTGAACCGACACGGGTGGGACATGATTCCCGCTACGATCGTTTGATTTTAGAAATTGAAACGAATGGTTCGATGCTTCCTCAGGACGCTCTCGCGCTTGCATCAAAAATCTTGGTTGAACACTTCAAGCTTTTTGAAGAAGTGAGTGATATCGCCAAGAATATCGATGTAATTACCGAGAAGGTTGAAGAAGAACCTAATAAGTATGAGGATATGACAATTGAAGAACTTGATTTGTCAGTTCGTTCATATAACTGCTTGAAGAGAGCAGGAATTCAAACTGTCCTTGAATTAACACAACGGACAGAAGAAGACATGATGAAAGTACGTAATCTTGGAAAGAAATCGTTAAAAGAAGTCAAAGAAAAATTGATGGCGATTGGTTTATCTTTCCATGACTACGAATAGGAGGAAAAATTAATGCCAGCACAAGGTCGTAAAAATGTTCATGGTAAAACCGGCGTTCGCTTTAAAGCCGCTTATACATCGAGCAAATATAATAACATGCTTCGTAATGTCGTTAGTGAATTAATCGTTCATGAACGCGTGACTGTGACACTTGGAATTGCCAAAGATGTCGTCAAAATGGCGGATCGCTTAGTCACCTATGCTAAAAAGGGAGATTTGCATCATCGCCGTTTGGCCGCAAGTGTGGTTCGTGATATTCTTGCTAATAAGGATCAAACCGCTCTTGATAAACTATTTACTGAAATTGGGCCACGTTATGCCGATCGCAATGGCGGATATACTCGTATTTTAAAGCTTACGAATCGCCGCGGTGATAATGCCCCAATGGCTATTGTCGAATTTGTTCGTTAATAAAATGGAGCCGAATGAGAATAGTGGCATCATGCCATTCTCAAACGGCTCTTTTTTTGTGGATAAAAATACTTATCCATTTCATTTTGTCATAGTAAATAGTCGGTAAACATAGTAAAATATTATCGTAAGGTGTTTACATAAATAAGGAGGAAAAACTCATGAAACGATATCAAGAGGAATGGGAGCCGGCATACACTCCGCAGCTTGTGATGGAAGAAGCATCGCGTTGTTTGTTGTGCCATGATGCTCCGTGTTCCGCATCTTGCCCGGCTCAAACGGATCCGGCAAAATTCATTAGAAGTGTGCGCTTTCGTAATTTTAAAGGCGCGGCTGAAACGATAAGATTAAATAACGCTCTTGGCGCTATTTGTGCCCGCGTTTGCCCGACTGAGAAATATTGCCAAAAGGCCTGCTCTCGCACAGGAATCGATCACCCTATCAAAATAGGAGCTATTCAGCGATATGTCACTGATTTTGAAGAGCGGACAGGAATGAAGGTTTATCAAAAGGCTCCGGCCACTGGTAAAAAAGTGGCGGTGATCGGTAGTGGACCTTCCGGTCTTCAAGCGGCGGCTTCATTGGCCTTAAAGGGTCATGAGGTGGTTATCTATGAAAGTCGGCCACACGCTGGAGGATGGTTACGCTATGGTATTCCGACATATCGTTTACCGAATCATGTTGTGGATGTGGAAATTGATAGAATCAAAGAATTGGGAGTTAGAATATTAACCAATGAGCTCATTGATAATGAGAGAATGATGAATGAAATTTTGCCTCACTATGATGCGGTTCTATTAGCCACAGGAACGACAAAAGGACGAATTTTACCTCTTTTTAAAGATAATGAAAATGTTCTATCAGCGGTTGATTTACTGGCGAAAATCAAAGAAAATGACGGGGAAGTGGATATTCCCAATAACGCTTTGATCGTCGGTGGTGGCGATGTGGCTATGGATATTGCAACATCTTTAAAAGCATTAGGTACTCAGAATGTGACGGTCGTCGCTCGCGAAGAGATGGAGGTTTTTCCTGCGAGCAAAGAGGAATATGAAGTGGCGCATGCCGCTAATGTTTCGATCATAGATGGATATACACCCATCGCGGTTCATGAAAATGTCGTGGAATTTGAACATGTTAAGCTCGCCAATCGATTAACCATCACGGCTGATTTGATAATTTTAGCTTGTGGACAGAGCTCTTCTTTAGAATCTTTAACGATGTTTGATTCGACACGTGGTGAAGTGAAGACCGACAATGGTCGCATTGGCGAATCCAAGATCTTTGCATCCGGAGATATTGTTTCCGGCGATAAAAGCGTAGTTTACGCTATTAAAACCGGGAAAATAGCCGCCACAGAAATTGATAGATATTTAGGAGGAAAATAAGATGGTTGATTTATCGATAGATTTTTTAGGAGTCCATTTTCCTAATCCGTTTTGCCTTTCTTCTTCTCCCGTTGGCAATTGCTATGAAATGTGTGCCAAAGCATATGATGTCGGATGGGGTGGAGTCGTATTTAAAACCATCGGGCCGAAGCACTTTGTAATCAACGAAGTATCGCCACGATTTGATGCCTTAAGTAAAGAGGGCACTCCTTTTATTGGCTTTAAAAATATGGAACAAATCGCGGAGCATAGTTTGGAAGAAAATTTGCGCGATTTAAGAAGATTAAAAGAGAATTATCCCGATCGTGTTCTAATTGCTTCTATTATGGGAACCAATGAAGAGGATTGGGTGGAGCTGGCACGCTTAGTAGAGGAGGCCGGCGCTGATATGATTGAGATGAATTTATCGTGCCCACAGATGACCTCTCATGCCATGGGCTCGGATGTTGGTGCGAATCCTTCACTATGTAAGAAGTATTGTGAGGCGGTCAAAAGAGGCTCTAAATTGCCGATGATGGCTAAAATGACTCCAAATATCGGTGATATGTGTGAGGTGGCTATAGCGTGTATTGCGGGTGGTGCTGATGGTATCGCGGCGATTAACACTGTTAAATCAATTTTAAATCTCGATTTGGAAAGAAAAATCGGATTGCCGATTGTCAATGGCAAGTCATCTATTTCCGGATATTCTGGAAAGGCCGTTAAACCGATTGCTCTGCGTTTCATTCAACAGATGAAAACTAATCCGCAATTGGCCAATGTCGAAATCTCAGGTATCGGGGGAATCGAAACTTGGGAAGATGCATGTGAATTCTTCCTTTTAGGAGCGACCACTTTGCAGGTTACGACCGCTATTATGCAATATGGATATCGCATTGTTGAGGATTTAATCTCAGGAATGAGCTATTATTTGATGGATCATGGATATCATTCTTTAAAAGAAATTATCGGTCTTGCCAATGAAAATATTATTCCTTGTGAAAATTTAGATCGGAGCTACATCGTTTACCCGGAGATTGATCGTGATGTATGTGTTGGCTGTGGGCGATGCTATATTTCATGCTTTGATGGAGGACATCAAGCGATTATTTTTGATGAAGAAGATCGTCGCCCGTATGTCAACCAAGAAAAATGTGTCGGATGCCACTTATGTGCTACTGTATGTCCGGTTCGCGCTATTCATAAAGGCGAGATTAAGTGGAAAGATAACAATGGGGGAGAAAAAGATCCACCCATACTTTAAGATTATCTAAAAAGGAGTTTTGGAGCGATGAATTTAAGTAAAAAGCAGCAGCCTCTTGTTTTTCGTCATCCGCAATCGCGAATCAATGATTTTGAAGAAGTATCGCAATCATATTCATTAACGATGGCGCAAGAAGAAGGACATCGATGCTTGAATTGTAAGAACGCACCATGCATCCAAGCTTGCCCGTTGCATAATGATATTCCGCACTTTATTCAAAATATCATTAATGGTGATCTTTCTAAAGCCCGTGAGATTTTACGATTGACATCGATTTTTCCATCTATTTGTGGACGCGTATGTCCTCATCCGTGTGAATCATCATGCGTTAGAGGAAAAAATGGCGATTCTGTAGCTATTAGGAATTTAGAGCGATTTGTAGGTGATGATACCTCATTTTCACCGATAAAAACCAATCATGAAGAAAGAATTGGCGTTATTGGAGCGGGCCCGGCTGGATTATCATGTGCCTATGAATTATTAAAGCAAGGCTATTCTGTCGTTATTTATGATGAGAATGAGCTTCCAGGAGGCGCATTATCCTATGAAATACCATCCTATCGCTTACCATATCAATATCTCGAGAATTTATTGGAGACCATTAAGCGATTAGGCGGGAATTTTTATACTAGCACGCATATTGAAGGATCATTGGATCTCTTTATGAAAAATAACGATTTAAGCATGCTATTTATCGCAAGTGGGGCGAATGTTGATAAAAAAATGGGGATACCGGGAGAAAACCTGGAGAACGTCTATCTCGCTAATTATTACTTAAAAGAGACACGCAAAGCCCTTTATAATGATTTGTTACTACCATTAAGTGGAGCGAAAAACGTTATTGTGGTTGGTGGTGGCAATGTTGCAATCGATGCTGCACGGACCGCACGTCGTTTAGGCGCTAATGTGAAAATTATGTATCGTCGTAGCGAAGAGGAAATGCCGGCTTATCAAGAAGAGATTCAGGAGGCAAAGGTAGAAGGAATTGAGATATTGTTTTTAACTTTGCCCAAAGCGTTAATCGGTTTTCAAAACAAAGTAACCGCACTTCAATATGTGGAAATGGAATTAGATGATATTGATTCCACTGGTCGGAGATCGGTTAAAGAAATCCCTTCCTCATTACGCAATATGGAAAATGTTGATGGCGTGATTATCGCTATCAGTGCCTATCCAAATGTTACATGCTTAAAGGATACAGAAGGCGTACAATTGAATTCATGGGGTGGTATAATCGTTAATCAAAGAGGACAAACGCTTAATCCGCATATTCTAGCGGGTGGCGATGTTGTGGATGGTCCAAATACTGTAGTGAGCGCCATTAAAAAAGGTAAAGAAGCCGCCCAATCCATTATTTCAATTTTGCAGAGTAAAAAGGGTTCGTAAAACGAATCCTTTTAAAATATCTATGACTTGGAAAAAATTACAAATATGATAGAATAATAACTATATAAAAGGGGATGCGCTAATGAAGAATAACAATATTCGCTACAGTGTAATGGTTAATATGATCAGAACAGCGACAATAACTATTCTTTCTTTTATCTCATTTCCATTTGCCTGTCGTGCTTTGGGCGATGCGGGCATGGGAACATACACGTGGGCGAATACATTTGTGTATTACTTTCTTACTTTGGCGAAATTAGGTATTCCCAATGTGGCAATCCGTGAATGCACTAAGGTCCGTGATGATCAGGAAAAGCTGAGTCATAAGGTTCAAGAATTTTTTATTATGCAATCGATCTTGACGCTTCTGTCTTTTATGACGATGCTGGCGATCATTTTTACTTTTAAAGGGGCCCTATATGAAAATCGCGCCTTGATTTTTGTATTATCAACTAATTTTTTGGTGGGAGCTTTTTCATTTGAATGGGTTTTTATCGCCCTTGAAAAACACTATTATACAGCTTTTCGCTCCATTTTAGCGTTATTGATCTCCGCTATGATGATTATTCTTTTTATAAAGCTTCCGATCAATGGTCAAGTGGTTCCTTTTGATGAGCAAATATATTTATATGCCTTTTTTACATGTATGGTAACCTATATTACGGTGATTATTAACATTGTATTTGTTCGAAAATATGTTTCCTTTAGAAAAACAGGCCCCTATAATTTCAAACAGTATTTTAAGCCTCTAATGGTAGTTTTTTCCATTTCCTTTGTTTTAACTCTTTATAATCAAAATGATTCTTTTATCTTAGGACTTCTCGATGCCGATAAAGCGGAGGTTGGTTCATATTCTGTCGGTATTAAAGCCATCGAGATCGTGATTACCATCATTACCTCTTTAAGTGCGGTTTTTATTCCTCGTGCGACTTATTATTACGGATTAAAGAATAAGGTTTTCTTTAACAATTTAACGAAATATAGCATGAATATATGTTTCTTTATTGCGCTTCCGGCAATTGCCACCTTAAGCACCTTATCATCCTCCGTGACTTCAATAATATCCGGTGGTCATGGCTACACTAATGCGGCCTTGACTTTGATCATTGTATCTAGCATGTCGTTAACTTACTCCATTGCCGATATGATCTATAATTCCATTTTGTTGCCAATGGGAAAGGAAAAGTATTATTTAATAAGTGTCATTATCGGCACCGTATTAAACACGATTTTGTGTATTGCTTTAGGATACGTTTTTAAAGATAGACCGTCGATAGGAATTGCGATTGCGACAGCTGTAAGTGACGTTGTCTTATTAGCGGTTTTAGTGACGATCACCAAAAAATATTCCATTAAAGCGATCTTCAATCTTAATAATTGCAAAATATTATTTGCCGCCATATTAGTGGCAATTGCCTCATATTTTTTAAACATTTATTTACCATTTAACAATTTGTTTCTTAAAATAATTGTGACTCTCCTTATTGATGCACTCCTATATATCGGAGTATTATTAATTTTAGGAGAAAATTTGGTTTCCTCTTTCACGAAATCTTCTAAAAAGTCTATACCGCTCAAGGAGTAAATAAATAAAATTCTTGTCATTTTTATATCGAATTAAATGAGCTAATTAGTCTCTTTTTTCATAAAACATGTTATGAATGTCTGTGATCGAAAGAGTGATAGCAATTAATTGTTTTTCATCTTTCATTTGATAAAAAATAAAAACGATGCTAAAGATTTATATCTTTAAAAAGCACCTCTAACTCTTCGGCTACCTTTTCTAAAGAGTAGTCGCTTAAGGCGATGGCTTTCGCTTTTTGCGCTTTTTGCGCTTGTTCTTCCTTAGAAAGAACCATCAAAGACTCAAAGGAAGAAAGAAAATCATCATTTGTTTGACCATTAATCCAAAGAACATTATCTTGAAAAATCTTTACTAAATTATGATTCTTTGTCGAAAGCAAGGGGACTCCGCTAGCAATATATTCCAATACTTTACTGGGAAATGATAAATCATCGAGATGAGAGTTTATAGGACGGGGATTAATATTGCATAGTGCATTTTGTTCAAAGGCGATAATCTCTTGCTGATTCAAAAGCCCTACATAATGGATACGATTATCAATTAAAGCATATTGTTTAACTATTTCCGAAGATGGACCATGCCCGGCAATAACAAGATGAACAGGAGATTGGAAACGATGAAAAGCATGAAGAAGATCTAATATGCCATATCTTTCATATAATGCTCCTCCGAAAAAAAGATAGTCTTTATCAAGAGGACGCTGATAATGGAAAGAAAAAATCGAGACATCAATTAATCCTTCCTTAATAAATGCTGGTCGATTATGTGGGTTAGCCTTCGCGTTTAAAGCGGGAGTTAAACAATAATAATAGTCAAATTTCGGCCATAATTTTGTGATGATTTTTTGATACTTCTTAGAAGAGTTTGTCAAATTTGCGGGATGATCGGTAATCACTCCAACAATCGGCAAATGATATTTTTTGGCGATGCGGAAGCCTAGCTTAAGAAGAGAATAATTTAGGCTATCGACAAAAATCATCGTGTCAGGATGAACAATGCTTTTTAGCTTCTTTAAGGAATAATAACCGATATTAATTCCTTTTAATTTCGGCATATTCCAAAAAGATAGATAATGAAAATGAATTGATTCTTCACTATCTTCTTCATTTTTATAATAACGCCCATCCTTTTTTAAAGTGGGACGATTGACAAGAATATCCACAGGATATTTTACCGCTAACATTTTCGCTAATGAATGGTAAAAGTGTTGATTGGAGGGATTTGAAGCGCAGCCCTTTTGACATAAATCATTGAAGCGTTCATCGCTAATAACGGTTGATAATAACAAAATATGCATCAACGATCTTCCTCCTTCCAAAGTGCAACATGGATCGAAGCGGAAATCTCGTAGGTATTTTTTGATGCTGTTTCAATAGCACTATTAAAAAAGGAATTATTTATAATCAAATCCATGGTTTTCAAAATGTATTGATCATCATTCAAAGAAACAATATAGCCATTCTCACCATCCTTGATCAATGTCCGGGCCGCAACGATACGATCGCTGGCAATGACTCCTAATCCCTGTGAGAATGCTTCATTTATGACATGACCATAGATGTCTTCTTTAGAAAGTAAAATCATCGCATCGCATGCACGCAAAAGCGGAAATAAATCTTTTCGCTTTAAAAATGGCAAAATAGTGACATTATGTATATCGTTTTGTTTGATGAAATTTTCATATTGCTTTTTTTGAGGCCCCCCACCAACTAAAATGAGATGATAATCAGGTCGTAATTTAAAGATTTCCAAGAGCTTTGACATGTTTTTACGTGAAATAAATTGCCCGATAGAAATAAAGATGGGGCACTGTGTGGGAACATTATATTCTTTAAGCTTTTGTTCTCTTTCTGATGGGGATAACGGCATTGTAACTATTTCTTTTTCGGAAATGGTGGCATAAGGGTAATAGCGGATATCCTCTTTTCGGGCACCATAATGAAGTAAATAGCCATCGGCTTTTGAACTAGGAGAATAATAACGGAAAGCGTTCGAAATTAGTTTTTTCTTTAATCGGTATTTAAAAGAGAAGTCATTGCGAATAACACCTCCGTTAATGTATAAGGCGTAAGGAATTCCTTTTTTTATCAAGTAATTGATGGCGATAAGCTCGGCAAATGTCGAATAACCATTCATGACAATAAGATCATAATGATTATTTTTAATGTGATTTTTGATGGCAGTTGAAAAGCAATTTTCTTTGCCTAATGGAAGACCCTTGATAAAAATATGGGGAAAATCCAACTTATTATTAACATAAAAATCACGATTCCGATCGCTATTAGAATGTCGCTCAAAAATAACCGTTATATCTAGATGCTGAGCAATGCGCCGCAAGAGCTCCACTTTGTATGGAGCAGGGTGATTAAAGACAAAAAGAATTCGCATAATAGGGCTCCTTACCTACTATTATACATGATATTTGTTGGATTTCATTAGTGATAAAATAAAATCCAGCGGTTATTTATTATCACCACTGATCACGATTTGTTAATGGTGAAAATCTCTTAATATGCTATAATGAAAGCGGTGATCGTAGTGAACAATCAATCGTGGGAAAATTTTTTTGCCGAAGAGAAACAAAAAGAGCATATGCGCCGCTTGCATAATTTTTTGGCGTTGGAATATCAAAGACATATTGTGTATCCGCCTAAATCATTGTTATTAAATGCTTTCAATAAAACACAATTTGATCAAATTAAGGTGGTTATTATCGGTCAAGATCCATACCATGAGCCGAATCAAGCCATGGGACTTTCTTTTTCGGTTCCATCGGGGGAACCTCTTCCGCCAAGTTTAATCAATATTTATAAAGAAATTGAAAACGATCTCGGTGTTAAAATGAAGTTAGATGGCGATCTTACTTATCTCGCAACACAAGGTGTTTTGCTTTTGAACGCTATTTTGAGTGTCCGCCAAGGGGAGGCACTTTCTCATCAGATTCCCGAGTATGAAATATTATTGAAAGATGTTTTGGAATATATTGATCAAAGTGACTTGCCGATTGTTTTTATCCTTTGGGGACGTTATGCGCGTAATTTAAAGCAATATATCACCAATCCGCATCGCTTAATTTTGGAAGCGACTCATCCTTCGCCTTTAAGTGCTAATAGAGGTGGCTTCTTTGGAAATCATCATTTTTCACGAGCCAATATGTATTTAATCAAAAATAATCGTGAGCCTATAAATTGGTGCAATCAAAAAGATGAAAAATAAAAAGGGTTTTGATGAACCCTTTTTATGATTCGGATAATTCAATGTAATTGATATAAACACTCACGATGATTGTCCAAAATTCAGTTTCTAAGCTTCGCAAGATTAGATGATCGTTTTCGGCATATACTAAGCGTCCTTCGAAAATCACATCATGCCATTTAGCTGAATCAGGAAAGCTGCAATAAACTTTCATTTTTTTGCCAATATAGTGATTGGTTGATGACTTGAAAGTATTCTCGGTATCATTGACATTCTCATTTTGAGAGTTTCCTGCGGTAGAACCATTTGGTTGAGGTGGTTGTGGGCCGTTATAATTAGGGGCGGCTCTTCCCATCATCGGTTGATCCATTGGCGAAGCAGAAGGATAAGGAACTCCGTAATAATTCGGTGGCGGTGGTTGCATACGATCCATAAAAAATCTCCTTTTCTTTTTACGTTATATTTTACGTAGCAAAGGATAAAGTTAGACCAAGAAGATTGTATTAATAAAAAAATAGTGCTATTATTTTAGACGGGAGCTTATGGAAATAGGCTGAGAGTGTTCTTAATCCAGAACAGACCATACCTGATCCAGGTAATGCTGGCGTAGGATTTTTTTCTTTCCTCCGCTAGTGGGGATTTTTTTATGGAGGAAATTAAGATGAATAAGATTGAAAAAATGGTTTTTACCGCGATGATGGTGTCAGCGGCCTTCGTGATTGCGATATTAATGAAAGCTATGCCCCTGATGAAAATGCCTAATGGAGGATCGATATCATTAGCGATGCTACCGCTTTTTATTTTAGGATTTACATTAGGACTTAAATATGGACTAATCGGTGGCGTGGTTTACGCTATTGTCAATTTCTTATCGGATGGGTATGCCTTCCATTGGGCTTCATTGGTCTTCGATTATTTAGTGGCCTTTGGCGCTATCGGGTTAAGCGGATTATTTAGTAAATATGCTTTACGAGGCAATAAAATGATTAATTATGTTTATTTCGCCTTAGGAATGATTATACCTTCATTAATTAGATTAGCAGCTCATACTTTGGCGGGAATGTTAGCCTGGGATACACCGTTTTGGGCTTCCTTGACTTATAATGCTCCTTATTTATTGATATCATTGGCTATTTGTCTCTTTGTAGGCTTTTTAATTTATCCCTTCCTTTCGAAGTATGTTTTAAGAAAAAATAATAAAGGCGTTGCCAATTAAGACAACGCCTTTTCTTTTACTTCTTTGAAGCTTTAACCATCAATTTCGCGATTGATTTAGAGAAAGCTGTCGGATCTTTTAATGGTAGGCCTTCGATTAATAAGGCTTGGTCATAGAGAACCGAAGCATATTCTTTAAATTCATCACTTTCTAAATCAAGGCTTTCTAAAGCGGATACTAATTCATGATGAGGATTGATCTCAAGAATTTTAGTGGCGCTTGCTTCTTCATTATTAGGCATTTGCTTGAGAACCTTTTCCATGCCTAAAGATAAACCACCTTCTTGACTGACTAAGCATACAGGCGATTCGATGAGACGAGTCGAGAAACGGACATCGGTTACATCGGACTGCAAAGCGGCTTTTAAATGCTCTAGGAAATCCTTTTTGCTTTCAGTCATTTTTTGAATTTCATCTTTTTCTTCTGCGCTGATGATATCAAGATTAGCCACACTGATATTCTTAAATTCGGCACCTTCATATTCGCGCATCATCATCAAGGTAAATTCATCAACATCATCCTTGAGAATCAAAACGTTGTAGCCTTTTTTAATAACCGCATCCATTTGTGGCAATAAGCGAACCTGTTCTTTGGAAGAACCAATCACATAATAAATATCTTTTTGATCCTCTAACATTTGTTCTTTATATTGCTTTAGAGATATCATTTGGTCGCTATTAAGCGTTTCATAAATCAAGAGGTTCTGTAAAAGATCCTTCTTTTGACCATAGCTTTCATAGATACCATATTTCAAATGTGTGCCATAAAGAGCAAAGAATTTTAAGTATTTCTCAAAATCATCATCTTTCATTTTGGAAAACTCGTTAATAATCTTTTTCTCTAAATTTTGTGAAATACGATGCAGTTCTGCGCTTTTTTGCAGCATCTCGCGGGAAATATTCAAAGACAAATCACTGGAGTCGACTAAGCCTTTAACGAATTTCAAATAATCGGGAATCAATTCTTTGGCCTTTTCCATAATAAAGACTCCTTTAGTGTAGAGTTGAAGTCCCTTTTCATATTTTTCACTATAGAGATCAAATGGTGCATGAGCGGGAATATAAAGAAGAGCGTCATATGATAGTAATCCTTCAACGTGGAAAAAGAACGATGTTAATGGATCTTCATAATCATTAAATTTGCTCTTATAAAAGCTGTTTTTTTCTTCATCAGTGACATCTTTTTTATTCTTTTTCCAAATAGGAATCATTGAATTAAGTGTCTTATCTACTAATTGTTTGGTGTATTTTCCTTCGATAATATCACCATTTTCGTCTTTATCAGGGATTTCCTCTTCCACTTCCATGCGAATAGGATAACGAATGTAATCACTGTATTTTTTCACGAGACTCTCGATTTTCCAGCTTTCGAGATACATATCGAAATGATTCTCTTCGGTTTCATCACGCAAATAAAGAGTGATTTTAGTGCCTATTTTCGCTTTATCGATTTCTTCAATAGTATATGATTCTTCGCCTTTGGAGATAAAACGATAAGCCTTTTCCTCTTTGACAGATTTTGTTTCTACCATGACTTTCTTGGCGACCATAAAGGCGCTATAAAAGCCAACCCCAAATTGACCGATAATGTCGATTTCCTGCTGTGCGGTATCAGCCTCTTCCAATTTTTTCATAAACTCGCGTGAGCCACTACGAGCAATGGTGCCCAAATTTTCTACTAATTCATCATGGCTCATGCCAAGACCATCATCTTCAATTGAAATGGTTCTTTCCTTAGTATCAACCGAAATACGGATTTCAGGATTTGAAGCGTCTTCTATACCGTCTGTAGTTAATGACAAATAGTGTCTTTTATCCATTGCATCACTGGCATTAGATATTAATTCACGTAAAAATATTTCTTGATTGGTGTAAATTGAATTGATCATTAAGTCGAGCAATCGTTTCGACTCTGTCTTAAATTTTTTAGTTTCTTTCATCTAAAAAGCCTCCTTTTTCAAATTCTAGATATATTATAATGAGTTACTTTAGCACTGTCAAGAAAAGAGTGCTAATTATTTTTGATCTAATTGACCAATTTCTAGTCATTCAGCACTATTTGTCCAAAACAAAATTTAATTTTTTTCTAATATGCATGTGATATAATATAGATACTTCTTTTAGAAAGGAATAATGAATATGGAAGAGAAAGATAATGATTTAAAAGAAAACACTCCTGATACCCAAATAGTAGAAAAAACTCCGGTGAAGGATCCTTTAAAAACAATTGAAGAGAACCGGAAAGAGTTTGATACCATTTATAAAAAACAACGCAAAACCAATTCCATCATTATTGGTGTGGCGGGAGTTATATGTATGGCTGTATTCTTAGCCCTTTCCAAATACTTTTATATTGCGCTTATCTTAGTGGCGGTGGTTATAGTGGTTTTGTATATATATTCGAGCAAGATGAAAAAAGAGATGGATGCGAGAATCAAAAAATATATTTCCGATTACTATACATTATCCAATGATTATGTTTTAAAGAATCCATTAATCAATGATCTTCAATATAATGTCGAAGAGAAATTAGCGGATAATGAGTTCCCAAATGCTGGTTTTATTGCCAATGTTAGTCATGTCGGCAGTCGTAATATAATCAGAGGAACGATCTGTAATCATCCTTTTAAAGCGGCGGATTGTGTGGCAAAGGTTAAAGGTGAAAAGAAAGAAGAAGTGTGCTTTTTAGGCAAATTTTTTATCGTCGATCTTCCTTCGACATATGAACATAAAACGGTTATTTATATCAAATCGCATGATGAAAATGGAGCCGGCCCGAATGATTTAGAGGGATTGGAAATGGCTAAAGATTTACACTTAAACGATCGCATAAGCGTTTGGACTAATGATTCACAAGTGAAATCGCTTTTTACTAAGAAATTTAGTGAGGCTTTGATGGCCTTTGAACCGAACAATCACTTAGTCGATGTCGCTATTAGCATTATTCAAGATAAATTATACGTCGCACTAAGCTATGAAAATGAACTGATGGTTCTTCCTCTTCTTGAGCCCTATCAAGAAGAACCAACCAAACAATATGCAGAAGATATTCAAAGACTGGTTAAATTGATTGATAATCTAGCATTATAGATTCATTTTAATTTGCTTTAAAAAAAGAATCTTATAGAGGCAACGGTTTATTTCCAAACTTAGCCAATAGTGAATTTATATATTGAAATATATGCACTTTTTAATTAAAATAATAAAGAAATATTATTAATATACAGGAGGGCAAATATGGCTCATTTAAGCGAAAAGGCTGTTAAGCAAATTAATGAGATCATTGAGCGTTATCGGGATGAACGAACCCCTTTAATGATGATCTTGAGTGACATTCAAAAGGAGTATGGTTATATCCCTTTAGAAGTACAAGAAATTGTCTCTGAAAAGACAGGAATATCGGTAGCGGAAATCTATGGTGTAGTTACTTTCTATTCCTTTTTCTCTTTGAAACCGAAGGGACAATTTGTTATCGGTTGCTGTTTAGGAACAGCTTGTTATGTCAAAGGGGCACAACAAATCATTGATAAATTCTCAGAAATTTTAGGTATTAATCCGGGAGAAACCACCGAAGATGGATTGTTTACGATCGATGCTTTACGTTGCATTGGAGCGTGCGGTATTGCACCTGCTGTGAGCATTAATGGTAAGGTCTATCCTAAAGTTGGAGTTAATGATGTTCCTAACATCGTTATGGAATATAAAAAATTAGGAGGAGTACTATAATGATTCGGACAATGGAAGAATTTCAAGAAAAAATTAAAAGTTGCTCACATTGTTTAGAACAAAAATTTACTGGTGTTGAAGGTAAAAGAGCGATCGTTTTATGTGGTGGCACTGGATGTTTATCAAGTCATTCCCACGAGATTAAAGAAAAATTTGAAGCTATCATCAAAGAAAAAGGATTAGAAGATGTTGTTTCTGTTAACCATGTAGGGTGCTTTGGCTTCTGCTCCCAGGGTCCATTTGTGAAAATTTATCCTGAGGACACCTTATATCGTTTGGTGAAGCTTGAAGATGTCGAAGAGATTATCGAAAAGGATATTATCGGCCATGAAATTGTTGAAAGATTATTATTTGTTGATCCTTCAACAAAAGAAAAGGTCGCCAAGCAGGATGATATTAACTTCTATAAAAAGCAAGTGCGTATCGCTTTGCATGGATGTGGCAAAATCAATCCTGAAAATATCGATGAAGCTTTAGGCGAAGGAGCTTTCCAAGGATTAATACGCGCCCTTTCAATGAAGCCTGAAGAAGTAATTCAAGAGGTTTTGGATGCTGGATTGCGCGGACGAGGTGGCGGAGGCTTTCCTACTGGTCGCAAGTGGCAATTTGCATTTGCGCAAAAGAACGATGAAAAATATGTTGTTTGTAATGGTGATGAGGGCGATCCGGGAGCCTTTATGGATCGATCTATTCTCGAAGGTAATCCTCTAAATGTTATTGAAGGTATGATGATTGCCGGATATGCCATCGGCGCTAAAAATGGTTATTTTTATGTTCGTGCTGAATATCCTATCGCCGTTAATCGTTTACGGATTGCTATAAAGCAAGCTAAAGAAATTGGCTTATTAGGTGAAAATATATTAGGAACCGGATTCTCTTTTGATGTTCACATTCGTTTAGGCGCCGGCGCCTTTGTTTGTGGTGAAGAGACCGCGTTATTGAATTCCATCGAGGGACAAAGAGGTATGCCTCGTCCACGTCCACCTTTCCCAGCGGTGAAAGGATTATGGGAAAAACCGACTATTATTAATAACGTCGAAACTCTAGCCTGCGTGCCCTATATTTTAAGGGAAGGCGCTGCAAAATTTGCGGCCTTCGGTACCGAAAAATCAAAAGGTACTAAGGTCTTTGCTCTCGGAGGAAAGATTAATAATGTTGGCTTAGTAGAGATACCAATGGGAACCACCTTACGAGAATTAATTTATGACATTGGTGGAGGTATTCCGAATGGTAAAGAATTTAAGGCCATTCAAACAGGCGGACCTTCGGGTGGCTGTTTGACCAAAGAGTATTTGGACACCCCCATTGATTTTGACAATTTAGTCGCCTTAGGATCGATGATGGGATCTGGTGGTGCTATTGTCATGGATGAAGATAACTGTATGGTTGATGTTGCAAAATTCTATTTAGAATTTATTTGCGATGAATCCTGCGGAAAATGCTCACCATGCCGAATTGGAACCAAAAGAATGCTTGAGATTTTAACGAAAATTACGGATGGTCGCGGAACGATGGAAGATTTAGCCGCTCTTGAAGAATTAGCGCAATCGGTTAAAGATGGATCACTCTGTGGCTTAGGACAAACCGCTCCGAACCCAATTCTTTCAACTTTAGCCCATTTCCGTGACGAATATGTGGCACATATTGTCGATAAGAAGTGCCCGGCTAAGGTTTGTAAACGATTAATGCACTATGTTATTAAAGCTGATAGCTGTAAGAAATGCAGCTTGTGTGCTCGTCAATGCCCTGTGAGTGCAATTACAGGTGTCGTTGGAAAAGAACCATTCGTTATCGATCAAACAAAATGTATCAAATGTGGAATGTGCATTTCATCATGTCGCTTCCACGCGATAGTTAAAGAATAAGGAGGTGTTGATCAATGGCAAAAGTTAATATTAAAATTGAAGGACACTCCTATCAAGTTGAAGAGGGACTTACGATCTTAGAAGCTGCCCGCCAATGCGGATATCAGATTCCCTCTCTTTGTAGTTATCACCACGGTGATTGCTCCAAAGGATCATGCCGTGTTTGTTTGGTAGAAGTAAAAGGAGCTCGTGGCTTAGTGGCTTCTTGTGTCTATCCGGTCAATGAAGGAATGGAAATTAGCATTTCCACACCGAAAGCTACTAGAGCTCGTCGGGTAAATGTCGAATTATTGCTTTCTAACCATAATCAAGCCTGTTTGCAATGTGAAAAAGCAGGTCATTGTGAATTATTGAACGTAGCTAATCTAGTAGGAGCTCGACCGGGAATGTTCAGCGGTGAAAAGACAGCTTCGACATATGATAACCTCACACCAGCAATCGTTCGTGATACCAGCAAATGCGTTTTATGTGGACGTTGCGTGGTACGTTGCCAACAAGCGCATGGAAATGGAATATTAGGCTTTGAAAATCGTGGCTTTAAAACAATTGTCGGCCCGGCCTTCAATCGTTCTTTCGGTAAATCACCATGCTTATTATGCGGTCAATGTGTCACCGTTTGCCCAACAGGCGCTTTAATGGAAAAAAATGAGATTGATTTGGTGGATGAAGCTTTCAAAGCTGGCAAAAAGGTGATTGTCCAAACGGCCCCGGCTGTTCGTGCCGCTTTGGGTGAAGAATTCGGTTATCCAGTAGGAACCCGGGTAACTGGCAAAATGGTCGCTGCCTTACATCGTTTAGGCTTCTATCGCGTTTATGATGTAAATTTTGGTGCGGATTTAACGATTATGGAAGAAGCTCATGAATTGGTTGCTAGAATTAAAAATGGCGGAGTTCTGCCGATGATTACTTCTTGCTCACCAGGATGGGTCAATTATGCCGAGTATTATTATAGTGATTTATTACCTCATGTTTCATCATGCAAATCGCCTCATGAAATGGAAGGCGCTATTATTAAATCCTATTTTGCAGAAAAAAATGGCTTAGATCCTAATGATGTATTTGTGGTTTCTATTATGCCATGTACTGCCAAAAAATATGAAAAAGAGCGTCCGGAATTGCGAAATAAGAATGGATTAAAGGACGTTGATGTCGTTTTAACCACTCGCGAATTAGCCAAGCTCATCAAAAGAGCCGGTATTAATTTCCGTAAATTACCCGATGAAGAATTTGATCAAGACCTATTAGGCGAATATACAGGAGCTGGAGTTATTTTTGGTGCAACCGGCGGTGTTATGGAAGCTGCTTTAAGAACGGCCTATCACGCCTTAACGGGAAAGGATCGCGAAGCCGTAGATTTCCATTCAGTTCGTGGCCAGGAAGGTCTCAAGGAAGCGACAATCGATATTAATGGTATGGAAATAAATGTAGCGGTAGCGAGCGGAATGCGAAACGCGAAGCCGTTACTAGAAGAAATTCGCTCCGGAAAGAGCAAATATCATTTCATTGAAATAATGGGATGTCCGGGTGGATGTATCAATGGTGGCGGACAACCACTTGTTCAACCATGCTTCTTAGAAAATGAAGAATTGGATATTCTTGATACCTATCGGCAAAAACGGGCGCAGACTCTTTACGATGAAGATCGTGAATTACCAATTCGTCAATCTCATAATAATGCTCAAATTCAAGCGTTGTATCGTGATTATTTAGGTGAGCCGAATGGTCATCGAGCACATGAATTACTCCATACGCATTATGTGAGTGATAGAACACGTTTTCCAAAATAATTAACAAAAAAGGACTTTCGGGTCCTTTTTTTAATCTCATTTATTCTTTTCTTGTTTGTCATGCTATAATAAAAAAGATATAAGGAGGCTCATTTCATGGAGATACGTCTTTTTAATTCTTTATCCAATAAAGTAGAAACCTTTGTGCCTTTAAAAGAAGGAAAAGTATCCATGTATGTATGCGGACCGACAGTGTATGATTATGTTCACATTGGAAATATGCGGCCGGTTGTTATCTTCGATGTTTTGCGGCGCTTTTTCAGTTATGTCGGCTATGATGTCACTTATGTAAGCAATTACACCGATGTTGATGACAAAATAATAAAAAAAGCGCAGGAAACCGGTCAAAGTGAGAAAGAAATCACCGATTATTATATTAAAGAATTTGAAAAAGATGTTCATAACATTCATTCGCTATTACCGACTATCACGCCTCGCGTTACCGATTATATGCCAAAAATCATCTCTTTTATTGAAGCGTTAGTGGATAATAAGAGCGCATATGTGGTGGATAATGATGTCTACTTTAGAGTGGCGACGGATGATAAATATGGAATTTTAAGCAATACAAATACCGATGATTTGCTAGTAGGAGCACGGATTGATGATCATAGTAAGAAGGAATCTCCTCTTGATTTTACCCTATGGAAAAAGACAGAAATCGGTATTAATTGGCCTTCACCATGGTCTTTAGGAAGACCGGGATGGCATACGGAATGTGTCGTCATGATTAATTCCCTTTTTGAAGATGGGAGAATCGATATTCATGGTGGAGGATTTGACCTAAAGTTTCCTCATCATGAAAATGAAATCGCTCAATCAAGAGCCTATCGACATCACGATATTGCAACATATTGGATGCACAATGGCTTTATTAACATTAATAGTGAGAAAATGTCAAAATCACTGGGAAATGTTGTCACCGCTCATGAGGCTTTGGAAAAATATGGAGGAAATACCGTTCGTTTGTTGCTTTTAAGCACTCATTATCGATCTCCTGTTAATTTTGTTCACGAAATGCTATTGAGCAACGAAAAAGAAATTCAAAAAATGCAAAATACATATCGGCAAATCGCTGTGAAGCTGCAATTGCAAGAGCTTTCCATTGAGGATGGCAAAGCGACACAGATGGAGTCATTTTTGAAGGCTTTGGCGGATGATTTAAATACATCGAATGCTTTAAGTGAATTATTTAGAGTGATAAAGGAAGGCAATAACTTATTAAGAACCCGTGAAATAGACTGGAATGCATTACAAGGAGTTTTCTTTACTTTGCGCGATATGTTTTTAATTTTAGGATTGGAAATATCGTATCCGGTTTTAAGCGCCGAAGATAAAGAATTATATGCACAATATTTAGAAGCTAAAAATCAACGTGATTTTGCTAAAAGCGATATCATTAGAGCCCAATTAATTGAGCGACATCTAATATGATAGGGGGAGGTATTATATGACAAATTTATTTTTTACATTCTTGAGTTCATCGTATGGTGTATCGACGATTGATCAAATAATTATCGACTGGTTTAATGGACTATTCGGAGGCAATGGTTGGGGGAATTTCCTTTTAGTTGCGTTTTCTCTTTTTATGGCAACCCTGCTATCAAGTATTATTGGCTTTGAAAGAGAATATCATGGACACTCGGCCGGTCTCCGCACTCATATTCTAGTTGCGGTCGGTTCAGCCTTGATCGCATCATTATCACTTTATGGATTTGGTGATGCGGGATTAACGAATGGAAGAGATCCGGCTAGATTAGTAGCTCAGGTGGTCAGTGGAATCGGCTTTCTAGGAGCAGGCACTATTATTCAAACAGGTACCGATATTAAAGGATTAACCACCGCTACTACGCTATGGTTTGTGATGGCGATCGGAGTTGCTTCCGGTTTAGGACGCTTTGCTATTGCGATCATCGCCACCATTTTATCGGTCATTATATTGGTTTCTTTAAGACGGATCGAAGCTTTGGCAGCCAAGAGAATGCCTAAAATTATTATGATTATTGAAGGCGAGAAGGCAGTTTTAAAGGAAATTATGTTCATTGCGGGTAATTATGGCTTGACTATCAAGGACATTCAAACACAGATTGTTTTGCAAAATGGCCGTTCTTGTTTACGCGTTTCCATCGCTTTTGTAAATTCAAAAATTAATTTAGTACAGGCATTAGCCGATGATTTAAAAAATATTTTAGACCCACTAGAGATCAGTGTTTCAAAAATATAAAACGCGAGCTATTGAAACAAATATGAACTGAAGTTGAGACCGAAAAGAGGGATTGTTATGGGAAAATATATTTATGGAAGGAACACGGTTAGAAGTGCTTTACAAGCAGGGAGAATTGCTAAAATATTTTGTCAATCCTCATTTCGTGATCAAACTATAATTGATTTTTGCCAGAAAAACAAAATCCCTATGATGAAGATTTCTTCTCAAGAATTAGATAAAATGGTTCAAGGAGTTCATCAAGGAATCGTTGCAGAAGTAATCAAAGATTATGACTATATTTCATTAGATAATTTGATCAGAAAAGCTAAAAAAAGCCCCTATCCTTTGCTTATTATCTTGGATAGCTTAAATGATCCTCATAATTTAGGAGCCATTATGAGATCGGCTGATGCCTTTGGTGCCGATGGCATTATTGTCAGTAAGCATAATCAAGTTGGTCTTACGGATACAGTCGCTAAAGTCTCCACGGGCGCCATTGATTATGTTCCGGTAGCACAGGTGGGAAATCTTAATCAAACACTCGAAATCTTAAAAAAAGAGGGCTTTTGGATCGTATCAAGTGATGGGAGTGCTAAGCTAGATTATCGAGAGGTCGATTATAAGTGTCCGATTGCTCTAATAGTGGGCTCAGAAGGGAAAGGTATTTCAAAATTAGTTTTAGAAAACAGTGATTTTATTGTTAAAATACCTATGATTGGTCACGTAAACTCATTGAATGCCTCGGTGGCGACGGCAGTTATTTTAGCCGAAATTTTTAATAACCGTTTTCCTATCTAAGATAGGGAGAAGGAAATGGAAAGCAAATTAACGGATGAAGAATTAGTTGAAAAAATAATAAGACAGGATGATAAAGAAGCAATACAATTGCTTCTTTTTCGCTATGAAAGCGAATGTCGTAAGATGGTCTATTCGCGACTTAAAAGATTCTATTATCGTTATTATGATATTGATGAGTTTATGCAATTGGTTCGTTTAACGACAATTGGGATCGTCAAAAAATATGATCCGGATAAAGGTAGCTTCCATGCCTATTGGAGCTGCGCCATTAATCGAGTTATTACATCAGAAATAAGGCGCTTAAACTCGAAAAGTCGTTCTTTGGAAGTTGGGCAATCGACTCTCTTTAAAGAAGAATTCAATGATGATTTTTTAGAAAACATGGCCGGTAATAGTATTCTTATCACACAGCAATTGAATATTGAAGAAACATTAGATCGGATCGATGAAATTAAAATGGATTATCTTAACGAAATAGAAAGAATGGTTTTATCATATCGATTGGCAGGCTTTTCATATAAAGAAATCGCTAAAAAAATAAAATCAACTCCCAAAAGAGTTGATAATATTATGAATGCTATTCGTAAGAAAATTAAGAAATACTTATAAATCAAGCTTGCTGATGATTTCCGTAACAGCATCGCCATCAACTAGGCATTCGATGATAGCGGCTAAACATTTCGATAAATCAAGGATATGATCATGTGGTAATTGATAAACCTTATCAATAGAATTAGTTACGTAAAAATCATCGATTTCTGAGTGCATAATCCTATCAATAGCACCTTCTGATAAGACACCATGAGTGCAACAGGCACAAACAGAATTAGCGCCGTTTGCTTTTAATAATGAAGCTGCTTTGCATAAGGTGCTTCCGGTATCCACCAAATCATCGACGATTAAACAATCCTTATTATGAATGTCGCCGATAATTTCCATAGAATAGACTTCATTTTCTTTTTCGCGTCTTTTATCAATTATAGCTAAAGGCGCCCCAATTATTTCCGCCAACTTTCGTGCTCTGACGACACTACCATGATCAGGTGAAATAATGACAGTGTTTTTATTTATTTTCTTTTTTTGCTCTAAAAACTTGATGAATAGCGGAGCACACAAAATGTTATCAACAGGAATAGAATAAAAGCCTTCAATTTGCGGAGCATGTAAATCTAAGGTGACAATTCGATCAGCCCCTGCCACCTCTAATAAATCCGCCAATAAACGAGCAGTAATCGGTTGACGAGGATGGGCCTTGCGATCTTGACGAGTATAGGAAAGATAAGGAACCACCACATTAATTTCTCCAGCCGAAGCACGCTTTAATGCATCAATGGCGATGAGGGTTTCCATGACCCGATCGTTGACCGGACCGGACATTGATTGAAAAATAAAACACTTTCTGTTGCGAATTGAAGTATAGTTTTCAAAATGAATTTCGCCATCCTTAAACTTTGTAACTAAGCAATCAGCTATTTCGTTAGAAAAGTAATTGGCGAGATTCTTCGATAAATTTTCCTCAGGGTGGAGAATAAATAGACTAATTTTTTCCATGTGAACTGCCTCATTTCATTTATTAGTATAGCATGATTTTACTATATTCACCATAATTAAACCGGGTTGGTTGACATCAGCTTGTGTAGAAGTATAAACAAATAATTAGCAACAATTTCGGTCTAACTTAGACCATACATATACGTAAATTGACAAAGAAAATTCCGTTTTAGTGAACAAAAGGGAAATTGACATTGA
>CAZOUY010000002.1:0-162070 GCA_964583155.1 uncultured Coprobacillus sp. | reverse complement strand
CTCGTTCCTTCCTTTTTCTTTCTATTTTTTTGCGTTTACTTTGTCACTTAACAAAGCGAAGAATCAAAAAAAGAGAGTTAAGAAAATCATCATGATGGGGATTATAAAATTCAAAATATAATTTCTTTCTAAACAGACCCATAAATCTGATTTAACACACTTTTGAGGGTCTATGCTATAATAAAAATTAAGAGGTGGGGAATATGCGCAATAAAAATTTAAAGGAAAACCGCTTTTTACGTGCGATGGTTCTTCCTTTTAGAAGCATAATAAGAACGCTTATGCCCATCACCTATGTCAAATGTCAATATCGCTATATTACGCATCATAAATTACATTTAAAAAAGCCGGTTAGATATACCGAAAAGCTCCAATATCTTCGGGTCTATATTTACCCTCACGATCCTTTCGTCTCACTCGCCGCTTCTCGGGATGGATTAAGAGAATATGCACATCGCTTACAGCTCGATGATTATTTAGTCAATTGCCTAGGAATTTACGATTCTTTAAGCGATATCGATTTTAAAGAGCTCCCCCAGGCCTTTGTGATGAAATGCACTCATGCAAGTGGCTTTAATCAGATCGTGTTCGATAAAAGCCAATTGGAAATGGAAAAAGTGACAAAAAAATTCTCTAAATGGCTCAAAACTGACTATGGCAAAAAAACCATGGAGCGTCACTACTCGCCTATTAAGCCGCGGATTATCATTGAAGAGCTCTTATTGGAGGATAATCACCTACCTATCGAGTATAAAATTCATGTTTTTAATGGTAAGGCTCTTTATCTTTACATTGTCACCGGGCGTGGTCAAGATATCCGTTATACACATTATTACGCTGATGGGCGGCGCTTTGACGGAGCGCAGTTTAATGGATGGAAAAAAAGCGATGTCGATATTCCCTTTCCCAAGAATTTTTCGCAAATGCTAGCGATTGCGGAAAAATTAGCCGCTCCTTTTCCCTTTGTAAGAGTGGACTTATATAGTATCGATGATAAAATATATATTAGTGAGATGACCTTCACTCCCGCCAAGGGAACCTTGATTCTCGATGATGACCAGGCGGATTTTGAAATAGGAAATTGGCTATCAATTCCAGAAAGGAAAACCAAAAAATGATGGAACGTAAAAAAAGAAACAATCTGTTAATAGGCGCCGGATGCATATTAATTGCGACCGCTATCGCTATTATTTGTGTCTTCGGAGGGAAAGAAGCCGATGAAATATGCGGTGATGAATCTCCTATTGGCTTTTTTGAACAAAAGCATATGCCAAGCTTCGTAATTAAAGAAAACGGTGAACATGATTATCGTAGTAGCGATATATTTTTATCGCCGAAAGAAGCTAATAATATTGAAGAAAAGGAACTCGAATTTTGCACTATTTATGCGGAAGAAATGAATAAGAGTATCCTGGATGAAGATTTAAAATGGGATCCGCAGCAGATGATTAAGCAATATGATTTCCGCTATGCCAATGCCTATGCTGATTATTATGGTTTAAAAAAGACGGCCTCTTTAACTAAGAGCGTCAAAATGCCCTATATATTTGATGGAGGTATCAATTGCTTTGTGCCTAAAACTCAGGTCTACATCCATGAAACCAATGAGAATTACAATTTCAAGCCTACTATTGATCTTAAAAAAGAAGTTAAGAGCTTGGAATATTTCGGCGTTTTTGCTTCATCAGCCTATGGCGTCTTAAACGTTGATTTCTCTTTATCATTATATAAAAAGGTCGGTAACGAATATGAAGCATACCACTTCACTTTCCCAGCTATCGTTTCTCATGTCAACACTAAACCATTATTCTATGGTGGCTATTTCCAGGATTTTGGCATTAATCCCGAGGAATTGGTTGGCTGCAGTATGATCGGCCTCTCCTATACGATTAACTCTTGGGATTATACTCCATCTTCCTCTGAAGATGCTCCGCAAGAGCCCTTCATCAAATTATACGAATTGCTCCTACCGGAATCAGAATGGTAATGCGATTTTGCTAGCAAAAAGTTATCCACGTTCGGATAACTTTTTTTATTTAAAAACCCATAGCTTTGACACTATGGGTTCTTCATAATAAATTACTAGATCTTAACAATGATTTCCAATCTATTAGTCTTTAAAGTGGAAATCGTTATAATATATATTTCCATCTACTGTATATGATAAAACACAATATTTGTAGAAGGTCTTCTTGTTCCAATTGCAAGGAGCAACTTCCAAGGTGATGGTTTGTCCATCATAAGGCTTTAAGAAAGAATATTGGTCGGAATTGGCACAATATAATGACAGCTTAACCGTTCCATCCTCATTAGTCAAATAGACATTTGAGGAGAAATTATTGCTTTCAACCTTAATCTTCGCTTCGATCACATAAACCTTGGTCGAATAGTCTTCAGCAACACTCAAAGCATATAAATCCTCAACGGTTTTTGTATTATCGAATGTCGCTCTGGAGTATTCGTTTTGTCCATAGTAATTCATCTCTAAGGTAGCGTTATTGATATAGGAATTGCCCACGATTCCATCGCTTGGTTGGCTATGAGCACGAATTCCTTTCATAACGACTAAATTTCCTAATTTCATTGATTTTAAAATCTCAACGTCGTTAACAATGACTGCGATGACTCCGGTTTCATCGATCAAATAGAAGCCATTTCTATTAATTAAAGAAGAGGCAATGACTCCTTTCACCGTCACTTCGGTGTCATCACTGGCATCGATCGCTTCTTTGACGGTTATCGTCTCGATATCATTAGCTTGCTCCACCGTGATGCTGATGGTTGAGCTAGCCGATTCTTTATCTTGGTAATGACCTTCAATGGTAATCTCCGCAAGTCCAACATTGCGGGTATGCATCAATACCTTTTCATCAACGTTTTCAAAATAGATCACATTCGTATTGCTGGAAGAATATGATAAAGTCACATCACTAAAGCCCAATAATGAAGAAGATACACTTGTGACCAATTCCAAGCTTGGATCACTATTGTAGCTTTTTTCAAACTGATCGACTCCATAATAATCAACCGCAAAACGGG
This sequence comes from uncultured Coprobacillus sp., assembly GCA_964583155.1. Lineage (GTDB taxonomy): Bacteria > Bacillota_I > Bacilli_A > RFN20 > CAG-826 > CAG-826. Next base: position 159,031 of record CAZOUY010000002.1, on the reverse strand, counting down.
TGGCGTCATTCAAATCAAAGACAAAATTTTCATCGATAACGGCAATAGGCATAAAGCGGAAAACGCATCCAGTCGCCGTTGATTTCGCATTGATGGGAGATAGGTAAACCGTACAAATCTTACCATCAAATTGATCTAGGTATCCGAAATCACTACCATTGCACATCGTATAGGTATATGATCCGGTCTTTTCATCTAAATCATCGAAGTAATAATTGACGAATCCTTCTCCTTGCTGCTTTTTCACAAGCGCATTGACTTTATAGATACTCGTGGTGATATTCTCGGTCACGGGAGTATCCATAATGGCTTTGACGGTGCTCTCTTCAACCCATGATTTATCGAAATCATGATTGCCTTTATCGTTGGAAACGATATAAGCATTTTGGATTTGGCAGCAACCGGCATAGCCAAATTTTTTGGCGAATTCAACTTCTTTTTCTTGGATAAAGTAGGTCTTCTCACCGGCTATGGTGATGAGGTTACCTTCCTGAAGCTGAGCGGCTATTTCACCATAAACATAGATGGAGCCCGTGTTATCCACGAGGTAAAATCCGTTAGGCTTCATGCCATTCGCATAGGTTATTTTAGCAACCACACCTGTTAATTGGACTTTGGCGTTTACTTGATCTTCGCGCGCGACCGCAATGGTCTTTTCGGTGTAATCGCTCGAATTAATTGGGGGAGTTTCATGTTTAAATTCTTGAATCCAACCGGCACGCATTTGTGCTTTCTCATTGTATAAATTCAAAGAACCGTATAAAACTATTGCGTCACCTTTAACGGGTTTATCATCCAAATCTGGATAACGTTTAACGCCATCAGCGGAATAGGTGCCAAAAATGAAAAGGCTATCCTTCCCATCGCTAATGGTCATCTCACCATAATTTGGATTGGAAACTGTGGTGATGGTACCATAAACATAGTACTTTTCGGCAGTTTCTTGTTCGCCAGCAGCGGTGGCAATTGAAATAGCTTCCGCTAAAGAGATACAAGAATACTTGTCATACCAATTTCCTTCCGTGGGGGAGGATGAAGAATCATTATTATCATGATTACATCCTGTTAGGGTAATGCCACATAAGCCAATACTTAGCAAACATAGGCATTTGAGCAAAGTTTTCTTCATAATGTTTTAATATTATCTCCTTTCTCACTATGAATCTATTAATATTATATAAAAATGGTTTGATAATTACTAGGTTTAAAAATTAACTGCATGAAAAAAAGATAAGAATAATGGTGAATTATCTTATCTTTTATTGGTTTATCTCTTTTTTAACTCCTCGACTAGCATTTTATTGGTCAATGCGGGATTCGCTTTACCCTGCGATTTTTTCATAATCATACCGACTAAAAATCCCAAAGCGCGATCCTTTCCGTTTTTATAATCGATGATGGATTGAGGATTATCATCTAAAACCTGGAGAACCAATTCCCGAATCACATTTTCATCACTGATCTGGGTCATGTTGAGATCCTTGGCAACCTTTTGGGGCTCATCGCCTGTTTTGAGCATCACCTCAAAAACTTGACGACTTTGCTTAGAAGAAATATCACCATGATTAATCATCTCAATTAAAGCCGCTAATTTACGAGGCTCCACAGGGAATTCACGAATGGTGGTCATCGTTTTATTTAAATACGCCATGACATCAACCATAACCCAGTTACACGCCAGCTTGTATTGCTTAGTACATTTGCAGACCTCATCAAAATAATCGGAAATATCCTTGTCACTCAATAATTGCTCGATATCATAGTCACCTAACTCATATTGGCGTGAGTAAATAAGCTTCTTCTCTTCCGCTAAAACAGGGCATGTTTTAATAGCGTCTTCTATGAATTCCTTCGAAAGCTTAATGGGAACAAGATTCGGCTCCGTGAAATATTTATAGTCAACGGCGTCAGTTTTCTTTCTCATTAGAACCGTTTCTTTTGTCGCTTCATCGAAGCGGCGCGTTTCCTGTTCGACAGGAATGCCCGCCAATAATAATGCCGTTTGTCGAGCGATTTCCACTTCGATGGCCTTTTCGATATTGGCGGTGGAATTTAAATTTTTAATTTCGACTTTCGTTCCAAACTTGCTCACACCGATAGGACGCAAAGAAATATTGACATCGCATCTTAAGGAGCCTTCCTCCATTTTTCCATCGCTAACACCCGCGAAAATCACAATCGACCGAATCATTTCAACATACTTTCGGGCTTCTTCTCCCGAACGAATATCGGGGCGGGATACAATTTCAATCAAAGGTGTCCCGGCGCGATTATAATCTAAAAGCGAACAATCGCTCAAATGAAGCTGTTTACAAGTATCCTCTTCGAGGTGAATTCTTTCAATTTCGATATGCTTGATTCCCTCGCTTGTTTCGATATCTAAATAACCATTGCGACCGATGGGACGTTTATCCTGGGTGATTTGATATCCCTTCGGTAAATCGGCATAAAAATAATTTTTCCGATCGAACCACAATTCATCGTCGATCGTCATATGCAGAGCGTGGGCGACACGGATGCCATTAATAACCGCTTGTTTGTTCACAACCGGCATCGTTCCGGGAAAAGCAAAATCTAAGGGCATCACATTGCTGTTCGGCAAGGCGCCAAAGCGCACGGGGGCTGTCGAAAACATCTTACTGTTGGTTCGCATTTCCACATGGATTTCTAAACCAATAACCGCTTCAAAATTCATTATTTTCCCCTCCTTGTCGATAAATTAATTAAACCACTGTAATCTTCGATTCTTTTTGCTACTTGCAGGACCTCTGACTCTTGAAAAGCTTTTCCCATCACATTCGCTCCAAAGGGGAAACCATCCAAAAGTCCGATGGGAATCGTAATGGAGGGTAATCCGGCAAAATTGCCTAAAGCGAGATGGTTATCGGCAATTAAATACTCTTCCGATAATCGATCAGAGCTATCCGTTAATTTAGGGGCGATAGAAGGTGCGGCGGGAAGATAAATAACATCATTGTCCGCCAAAATACCATTGACCGCTTCCACAATTTTTCGACGATTCTTCTGGGCTCGTAGGAATAATAGTTCTTGGTTTTCTTTCATAAGGGCAAAGCTTCCGATAACGAATCGTCTTTTGATTAACTCACTGAAGCCTTTGGTGCGGGCGTTCATCATAACCTCTTCATAGGTTTTGCCTTCATAACGTGGGCCAAATTTAATGCCGTCTAAATTGGCGTTATTAGAAGTGGCCTCCGCACATGAAATAACCATATATGTCGGCAAAATAGATCCTAACATCGTCTCATCTAAAGAAACATGATTGATAACAGCGCCCTGCTTCTCAAGCCATTTTAAGGATTCGTTGAATTGTCCGACGATATCTTGATTTTGAATGGAAGAGACAATTTCATCGATGACCGCTACTTTTTTCCCGATAATATCGTGATTTAATAAAGAGGTATAATCTTCGACTTCTCGATTTGAAGAAGTGGAATCCTTTAAATCACGTCCGGCAAGGAGATTCAACCCCAAAGCCGCATCCTCAACGCTACGGGTAAAAAAGCCGATATGATCTAAAGAAGGCGCAAAAGGAAATAATCCATAACGCGATATCCGTCCCCAAGTCGGCTTAAAGCCCACCAATCCCGCATAGGAAGCCGGTTTTCGAATAGAGTCACCGGTATCAGACCCTAAGGCAAAAGGCACAATCGCATCGGCCACGGAAACAGCCGAGCCACAGCTTGAGCCACCGACAACGCGTTCATGATGAGCGTCATAGGGATTATAGGTGACACCCAAGTGTCCCGTAGTTCCTGTCCCCCCCATTGCCAATTCATCTAGGGTCGCTTTTCCAATAATAATCGCATGGGCCTTTTTGAGCTTTTCTACAACCGTGGCATCAAAAATTGGAACATAATCACGTAAAATTTCGCTAGAGGCCGTCGTTTTAATATTGCGAGTGGAGATATTATCCTTTATTACCACCGGAATCCCCCAAAATAGATTGTCCTCTTCCACTTCCGTTAAAGATGCCGCTTCTTTTAAGGCTGTCTCTTCAACAATCGTTTCAAAGGCATTATCGCTATTTTCTTTGGCTCTTTTAAGAGCTTCCTTGGTTAATTCAAGCGGTGTGATCTTATGCTGCACGAGAGCGTCGTGGATCTCGCGAATCGTTAAATCCAAATAATGCATTATAACACCACCTTTGGTAACCGAATTTGATCTTCGACAACATCTTTCGCGTTTCGCAAAGCCTCTTCGGTCGCAATCGTTTCGGTGATTGTATCATCACGCAAATAATCGGTATAAACATCAAAAGGAAATGTCATCGGCTCGTAAAGATCAACATCCTTCGAGGCCCCTATTAAATCCATTTGCTTGAGAACGATCGCAAATTCATTCTCTAAAACTTGGTATTGCTCATCGGTCATATCAAACATCAGCCGGTGAGCACAATCCTTTAATAATTCCTTGGTTATTTCTTTCATAATTATGACTCCTTCTCTTTCTCAAGATGTGAAATAAATTCATCTTCATCCATCGTTTGGATATTTAAAGACCGGGCTTTATCAAGCTTGGATCCCGCTTCTACCCCATAGATAACAATGTCTGTTACTTTAGAAACGGAGCCTGATACCTTCGCCCCTAAATCTTCCAAAATGGTCGTGGCCTCTTTCCTTCCCATCGAGGAAAGCGTTCCCGTTAAAACAATCTTTTTTCCATGGAAATATGAATCTTGGGCGACCTTTTTTCCTAAATAATCAAAATTGAGTCCCAATTCCTCCAATTCAGTCAGCATTTGTAGGTGATCCGTATTATGGAAGTAATCATAGATGGCAGCGGATGATACCGGCCCGATATCGGGAATCGCTAATAATTCTTCCTTGGATAAAGAATAGAAGGCTTTTAAATTTCCATAGCGTTTTGCTAAAACGCGTGCGGTCTTTTCGCCTACTTCATCGATACCTAAGCCGAATAGAAGTCTCTCCAAGGATTGTTGCTTGGAGACTTCGATCGCATCAAAAAGCTTATCGACGCTTTTATCGGAGAAGCCATCGATCGTCAGCAAATCCTGACGATAACGGTGCAAACGATAGATATCCGGAATAGAACGAATAAATTTCTGATTGAAGAACTGTTCGACCGCCTTTTCTCCTAAGCCTTCAATATCCATCGCATTTTTAGAAGAAAAATGTATCAAGCCTTCAATATGGCGCGCTTCACAGTGGATATTAGGACAATAATGCATAGCGTCAATCTTAACCAGAGGCGAATTGCATACCGGACAATATTCGATCATTCGAAAATCTTTTTCCGTGCCATTTCGCCGCTCTTTAAGAGGCTTTACCACCTCCGGAATAACATCGCCGGCTTTTCTAATCGTCACAATATCACCGATTTTTAAATCTTTTTCGCGCACAAAATCCTCGTTATGCAAAGTAGCCCTTTGAACAAGAGAGCCCGCTACTCTCACCGGTGATAAAACCGCATTGGGAGTGATTTTTCCAGTGCGACCGACGGTGAAAATAATATCCTCTAAGCGCGTTGAAACTTCTTCGGGAGGAAATTTATAGGCAATAGCCCATTTGGGCGTTTTGGCCGTATATCCGAGAATATCATAGGCTGTTAGATCATCAACCTTGATGACGATCCCATCAATATCATAGGGTAACTGGGGCCTTTTTAAGGTATATTCTTCAATATAACGTAAGACCTCTTCAATGCCTTGGCAGAGGCGACGTTCGGGATTGGTTTTAAAGCCAAGCTCTTCAATTCTTTTTAATGCGTCACTATGCCGCGTTAAGCTAAACTCGCTCGCATTCACAAAATAATACCAAAAGGCATCTAATTTTCGCGAAGCCGCCACCCGGGAATCCAATTGACGAATTGATCCGGCGGCAGCATTACGGGCATTCGCCAAAAGAGGCTCATTATTTTGACTCCGTTCCGCATTTAATTGATCCAAAGATGCCTTCGGCATATATACTTCACCGCGAACCTCTAAAGGTGCGCTTATTTTAATGTGAGTCGGAATAGATTTGATCGTGATAACATTGCTGGTGACATCTTCGCCAACATTGCCATCGCCGCGCGTCGCGGCATAATTCAAATTCCCATCGACATAATCAAGACTCATGGCGAGGCCATCGATCTTCATTTCGCACATATAGGTGATGGTTTCTTTGCCTAGGGCCTCGCGAATACGATGGTCAAAATCCCGTAAATCTTCCTCATTGAAGGCGTTAGCCAAGGAAAGCATCAGTCGCTTATGTGTTATTTTTTTAAAGGCGCTGACCACTTGCCCACCAACTCTTTTAGAAGGAGAAAGCGGAGATTGATATTGAGGATATTTCTCTTCTAACATCATCAGCTCTTGCATGAGGCGATCATATTCCGCATCGCTTACACTAGGCAAATCTAAAACATAATATTCATAATTGTATTTATTGAGAGTTTCTCGTAATTCTTCTATTCTCTCTTTTGGGTCTATCATGCATCAAATCCCCCTTTTTTGATTCTTTTTAAGAATGGGTGCTGGGCCATTAAGGTTTTACGACCTACCTTGCTAAAAGAAATTTCAATAATGGAGTCGTTTATCACATTGATCACGATGCCATCACCGAATTTTTCATGGGTCACCAAATCACCTTTTTTCCAATCATTAATATTATTGGAATCCATGGCCGCGGCTTTTTGCACCATCGGTGACTTTTTCGAAGAAGAAGTCTCCCATTTATGACTCTCGTCGGTCTTCGGCTCACGAGAATATATTAAGCCAGCTTCCTTTAAAAAACGTGAGGGAGGTTTAAGACCATTTAAAACATAAGAATATTCTCGATTGCAGGAAACATAGAGCCTTTCCATCGCTCTTGTGAAAGCCACATAGCACAATCTTCTTTCCTCTTCTAATCCTAAAACCGGATTCTCCTCTAAGGTCCGTGCGCTTGGGAAAATTCCCTCCGAAAGGCCAATTACAAAAATATAAGGATACTCTAGACCTTTCGCCGTGTGGATAGTCATTAAAGAGATATAATCGCCATCCTCCATTTCATCCTGCGCGCTTTGCAGAGAAACATTTTCCATATAATCCTGAAAGCCGGATTCGGGATTATTGTTGATATAAGAGCTGAGATCATCGAAAAGGGATTTCACATTTTCCCAACGCTCTTGGCCATTATCATCCTCTAATAGCAAATAATCCTTGTAGCCAAGACTATTGATCAGCGATTCCAAAACCGCCGAATAGGCTTCTAAATTGCTGGATAATTTATTTTTCGCTTCTTCTAATTTATTAATCATCGCCTGCAGCGATTGAAGAACGCTGCTCCGGATATTGACCATCGAGAAATCGCCTTGTTTTAAAAACTCGTAAAGCGATAGCGATTGATTATGGGCAGCCTCTTTTAGATTATAGAGTGCCTTTTCGCCAACACCTCTTTTAGGAACATTAATGATTCGCAAAAGCGCGACCTCATTATCCGAATTAATCAATAATTGAAAATACGCTAAAACGTCTTTGATTTCTTTGCGTTGATAAAAACGCAAGCTCCCAAAAATATGATAAGGAATTTGCCATCTATTAAAGGCCTTTTCAAAAGGTAAAGTCAAATAGCTTGAGCGATATAAAATCGCCACATCGCGATATGAAAAGGGGCGATTATCTTTTTGACATTCCTGCTCAATATTTTTGATTTGATCAACCACCCAATTAGCCTCTTCTTCGCTCCGATAAAACGAACATACCGATATTGGACTCCCGATGCCATTATGGGTAAATAAATCCTTTTTAACCCGTTTTCGATTATGCATAATCAAACGATTGGCAGTATCGAGAATAGTTTGCGTGGAACGATAGTTTTCATTCAAAATAATCGTTTCCATATTATAGTGCTTATCGATATCCAAAATAATGCTTTGATTAGCGCCCCGCCAAGTGTAAATCGTTTGATCGGGATCACCGACGACATATAAAGTGGCGGTCTCTTTTTTCAGCAATCGTACTAGCTGATATTGAACATCATTGGTATCTTGAAATTCATCAATCAAAATATGATCGATTCTTTGATGCCATCTTTTTTGGACATTCGGAAACGCCTTTAAAATTTGGATGGTCTTCAACAGCAAATCATCAAAATCGAGATTCCCTGTATCGTATAAATATTGCTCATAACGAGTGAACATCTCAATGCATTTATCTTCATCCGGAAAGAGATTGATTTTCTCAGATAAATCACCAGGTAATATTCCTTTCATTTTATTGTTACGAATATATGATAAAGCCAATTTTATCAAAGGATCATTTTTGGAGCACGAATACATTTCCGAAGCGAGCTCTTTAACGATTTTTTCTTGATCCTCATCATCGATAATCGTAAAGTTGCTTCGATAGCCGATATTATAAATCTCTTGTCGTAAAAAACGAGCGCATAGGCTATGAAAGGTCATGATCGATAATCCGCGATAGATTGCAGTATCTCCCAAGAGCTTAGCCAATCTTTCCCGCATCTCCTTAGCTACTTTGTTGGTGAAAGTAATCGCGACAATATGATAGGGATCAGCCTTCATTTCATCGATTAAAAAAGCGATGCGAAAAGTCAAAACGCGCGTCTTTCCGGATCCGGCTCCGGCAATGATTCTGACAAATGGAGCGGCGGTTGTGACTGCTTCATATTGTTTTTCATTTAGTAATGCTTTAAGTTCCATATTCACCACTCCATGCGTAAAATATTTTAGCATGAAAAAAAGAGAAATTGAATACAAAGACCGAAGTTCTTCTATTTAAAATAGAAGAGGCTCTATTTTTCATTAAGATGCAGATAATCGGAAATCATGTCTCGACCCCAAAAAACATCATCGATTATTCGCTTATCGATCCGAAAGAGCGTGGGTACACCTTTAATGGCCAACCTCTCTACACTATCGGCCTTTATAACCGATGCCGGATCGGGAGTCAAGGGAATATCAAATTGATATTCTAGAAAATAAAAATCCAAATGATGTTTTTGATAGTATTTTAATATTGGCCTTTTTATGCTCTCACAATATGAACAAGAGCGGGCAAATATATAAACATGATAACTCCCCTCAAAGGAAAGAACCGATTTCCAATCAATGAAGCTTGTTATCGGAATATCATCATAATCATGGAATGCGATGGGCTGACATGAGCCTAAAACCAAGAGCAACACTCCTAGTTTTTTCATTTTTCCACCCCCCATATTTATATAGGCATTCAGTCGGATTTTCCGATAATTATAATAATACTTATTATAAAATTGCTTTTTTGTGGTACTCTTAATTATGAGGGGATAAAATGATTCATAAGAAAAGCATGATGCAAAGTCTCGCCTTAGCGGGATTGATGACCGGCATAAACGCCATTATTATCTTAATCAGCTCCTATACTGCAACCTTTTTGATCGCGGATTTGTTTTTGATGCTTTTTTTACCCTTTATTTCCACCTTTACCTTCATTTTTTGTGAACGAAAGATGGCTTTCTGCTACTTTTTTGCTTCGCTAGCCATCTGCCTTCTCATCAATATTGAAAAGACGATCTTTTATTTAATTCCCGGACTAATATCCGGTTTGCTTTTTGCTGTTTTGCTGAATAAAAAAATGCATGGTCTATATATTGTTATCATTACCGGTTTTGTTAATACCTTTGTCATTTGGGGGCTTTTCTGGATTTCACAATGGTTTTTTAAAATCTCAATGAGCGCCGCCTTCCAGGCCCTATTTGGATTAAGCGAACAGCAAGCCCAAACACTATTTCCGGTTTTCATCGCTCTTAGCGCTTTTGCTCAGACCATCATCAGTGCCTTTATTATCTTTAATGAACTGAAAAAATTTGAGGTCTTCATCAATTTCGATGATTCGCCCTTCAAAATTCTATTTTATACCGCGGCCGGCTTTTCCTTCGTCGGGGGCGTGACGATGTATTTCTTAAAGGATGTCGCATCACTATGTCTCGGTATCGGATTAGTGGCTTCTTTACCCGCCTTCTATTATATGTACAAACAAAAACGCTACTGGTGGACTCTCATAATGATCGCCACTTTGGTTTTCGGATTCGCTATTTTTTCCACTATTCTTCCGGGATATGGTTACCTATCATTATGCTATTGGACCTTATTATTAGCGATTTCCGGCCTTTACTTTTATTATTACGCTCATCGATTCTAGCAAATAAAATTGTGATTTAATTGCTTAGATTATAAAATCAGGGTAAGATAAAAGAGAAAGAAGGAGTACCGATGTTTAATTTCTTGAAAATATGCGGATATGGGTTATTAGCGATAATTCTGAGCCCTTTTTGGGTTGCTTTATTGGCCTTAATGGCGGTTTATGGCATCATCGCCTTTTTAGTCATGACCATCCGCATCATCATCATCGATATTCGTAATCTTTTCGCTAAAAATAAAGACAATGTTCAAGATCCTCTTGGTCTTCTTCCCGAGGATTATGAGGTCATACGCATCAAAGCCGCGCAAGACGCCATTCTTGTTGAAACTATTCAGCATAATCCCTTTGCGTCGACCGCTCCTCATCAGCCGGAAAATATCAGTGAAATTGATAACTATGATTATATCGATCATTCGGCTTTGAGCAATAATGATGATACTGAAAGCGTTTCTCCATTGACTGACGACGGGGATGGTGATCCCGATGATTAATTTAATAAAGCTAAGTGAAAACGATAAAAGAATACTGATCGCCCTTTGTTTGGTTTTGATTTTGCTTTTAGTGCTCGTCGGATATTTGGTTATCATCGTTAAAAGAATCATGAAACGCCAAGGAAAAGTGGTTGATACCTTCATGTACGACATGGTTAAACTAAAGGTCGTGAAGGATAGCAAACACTTTCGGAAAGTGGCGAATAAAAAGAGTCTACGTTATTTTTATAAAAAATCATGGATTCCTGTTCTTTTAATGTTTGTGCCAACCATGATCGTAATGATCTTTTGCTTGATTCAAAACGAAGGTCCTTCTTTTCTTTTTTCCGCTGATAATGGCTTCGGCACCTTATTCTTTCTTTACGATTGGAAAAATATACCCCGAAATGAGTTCTTCGGGATAATGATACCCTCCGATTGGCCAAGTCTTTTGGTTACGAAAGCCGGAAGAGTCTGTACACCTCAATTCATCTATAATGATATCCATGCGTGGATCAGCTATATATGTGTGCCACTCTTTTTGGTAGGTTCCGTTTGGTATCTTGTTAACATTCAAGCGCTCATCGCCCGCAGCTATCGCATTATGAAAATGTCGAAGGATGTCTTTTCCAAAAACCTTCAAGCCTTAGCGGATGACAATAATATTTAAAATATCCAATAAAAAAAGCTATTGCCGATATGTCAATAATCCTAAGCAATATAGGAAAAAGAACATAATTTAGACAATAGCTTTTTTATTATTTTCTCATTTTCATAACGCAATCACGCGATATCGGTGTTCATCATGAAGCTTAATACGCTTTTAAAGCAGGTTTGGAAATCCTCATCCGCACTCGCATTAATCACGAAAGCCATTTTACCGCAATCATGAATTCCCAAATATTCAACCACCTCATAGGAAGAAGGAACATCTTTGACCCGAGCGCCACTTTTAAAAGCATAGCCCCCTAATTCCCGAATAAAGGAATCTTGATCATAATATTGAAGAGAACCATCAGCAAAAACCTCATCTTTCACAAAATCACTACTGAGATATTGGGAATTTAAAATGTATGCTTCTCCACTATCATAATCTCTTAATGATACTGCCATTAATGATTTCGTCTTATAAGAGGTTGATAATGATTCATCATTTTCAAGCTCTTTAACCTTAAGCTTATAGCCATATAAGGGTGAGGTCTTATCATTTAAGATATTCATGATAGCTTCACGATTGTCATTAGATCCCTGTAAAATTAAATCATAATAGGAGGAGCCTAAATTATAGACATCGCGAATCTTAATAACAAAGGCTGGATTATGCGGATAAGCATAGATGGTAATTTTTTTGCGGAGCCCCGACTTCGAATCTAAAGGTAAGCTATAGATTGTCTCTTCATATCGCTCTTTAGTGACCACAATTTTTAAAACCTCTTTATTTTGACCATCGGCCCCTTGCGCTAAAAGATAGTCACCCGCGACCATAGTTTTCAGATCGATACCTTTATTTAATTCATCACCAAGCTCCTGACGGATCAAAGCGCCATTATGAGCGTCCAATAAATAGATATTCTCCATCGGTTGATAAGTATCTAAGGAAAATTTTTCTTCGCTAACATGCAAATAGGTCCCATAAAGAACATAATCACCGATCGTTTTTTGACGTCCTTGCATCAATTCCTCATATTTTTTCTTAGATTTGGCACGCGATAAATTGTTTAAGGAAACAATATCCGCATCGCGGTTATTCACCTTTTCAACGATCAAATCACCGATAAAATAAAGGATATACCCTACTAATAAAAGATTGACGATAATTAAAAGAGCCCGCACATGGCGTTGCGATTTTAAACGTATTTTTAATTTGCTTTCATCTTCTTCTGTGATTATTTCGGCCATGCGTATTCTCCTTTCTTTTAATATTTCAAATTATTAAATGTCCGTGGGAATGGTTCGGAATCCCGAATATTGTTCATACCGGTTAAAAACATTAACAAGCGATCGAAGCCAATACCAAATCCGGCATGCTGACAACCGCCATATCTTCTTAAATCCAAATACCAATCGAGCGTTTCAATATTCATATGGAGCTCTTCCATCCGTTGTTTCAATAATTCATAACGCTCTTCCCGTTGCGATCCGCCCACCAATTCTCCGACTCCGGGCACTAATAAATCACAAGCAGCGACCGTTTTTCCATCATCATTTAAGCGCATATAAAAGGCCTTGATATCTTTTGGATAATCCGTTAAAAACATCGGACCTTGAACAATTTTTTCTGCCAAATATCTTTCGTGCTCGCTTTGCAAATCCATGCCCCAAAAAATCTTACTATATTCGAATTTATAGCCATCCTCTTGGGCCTTCAATAAAATATCGATAGCCTCGGTATAGGTCATTCGTTTAAACGATGAGGATTCAATGGCCTTTAATCGGTCAATGATTCCCGGCGCAATCATCGCATTAAAAAATTCCATTTCTTCCGGGCAATTCTCCAAGACATAGCCGATCGTAAATTTAATGCAATCTTCAATTAAATCCATATCGTCTTCCAAATCAGCAAAGGCAATTTCCGGTTCAATCATCCAAAATTCAGCGGCGTGCCGTGGAGTATTTGATTTTTCCGCCCGGAAGGTTGGACCAAAAGTATAGACATCGCGGAACGCTAGCGCAAAGGCCTCAGCGTGCAATTGTCCTGAGACCGTCAGGCTTGCCGGCTTTGAAAAGAATTCATCCGGCTTTTTTAAATCGGTAACCACATGGAAGGCTTCGCCCGCCCCTTCGGCATCATTGCCTGTCAAAATCGGGGTATGGACATAGATAAAGCCCTGCGATTGGAAAAATTCATGGATAGCCATCGACAAAACACTGCGAACGCGATATAAAGCTGTGAAGGTATTGGTTCGCGGACGCAAATGCGCAATCTCACGTAAAAATTCAAAGCTATGTCTTTTCTTTTGTAACGGATAGTCGCTAGCGACCGTGCCTTCCACCACCACTTTTTTCAAATGAATCTCAAAGGGCTGTTTAGCCTCGGGAGTCAAAATGAATTTTCCTAAAAGAGTGATTGCACATCCCGTTGTTAAATGAGCGATGCTCTCATAATCTTCGCATTCATTTTTAACATAAACCAATTGGGCATTTTTAAAATATGTCCCATCATTAAATTCGATGAACCCGATTGAGCCATTATCACGATTCGTCCGAACCCATCCTTGGAACTCAACCTCATCAATCGATTCCTTTTCGAAATCATCACCGTATTTGCAAGCTTCATAGCATTCTCGCACTGTCATAAACTCTTCCATGTTTTTTCCTCCTTGTTCCTTATAGGAACACAAGCGTAATTTTATTATAGCTATTTTCGCGCTTTTTTGTTGAACTTTTTTCGTGCTTCTTTATTATTTATCAAAAACCAGAAAATCATCGATTTTCCAGCTCGGATCGACCGAAAGCGAAAGATCCGCAAAAACCTTGCGATCATATAATCTTTCCGCCACCTTCGCAATCATGGCGGCATTGTCTGTACAACACCACATTGGAGGGATGATGACATCCACTTCGCTATTTTGATAAGCCTCGACAATGCGCTCCCTTAGATAGGAATTAGCCGATACTCCCCCCGCTAGGACGACCTGTTGAACATGATATTCTTTAACGGCCCTAGTCGCTCTTTCAAGAACCATACCGATCGCGGTTTCTTGGAAGGAGGCACATAAATCCTCCACTCGTAAGGGCTCTTTTTTCATTTCTAAATGGTGAACCAAATTGATAACCGCCGTTTTTAATCCCGAATAAGAAAAATCATATGAGCCATCATGCAAGGGTGAAGGCAAATGATAAGTATTTTGGCCTTGCTTAGCCAATTTATCAATCGGAATGCCTCCAGGATAAGGTAAGCCTAAAACGCGCGCTACTTTATCATAGCATTCACCAATAGCATCATCCTTGGTTTCACCGATAATTTGAAAATCAAGATGATCCTTCATGATCACCAATTCCGTATTGCCGCCACTTACTACAATGGCAAGCAAAGGAAATTTTAAAGGCTTAACATATTCATTAGCGTAAATATGACCGGCTAAATGATGGACAGGAATCAAAGGCTTATGATAGAGCATCGCCAAGGTTTTAGCGGCTTGAAGGCCGACATGTAAAGCTCCGATTAAGCCCGGCCCTCGCGTAACCGCAAAGGCATCGATATCGGAAAATTGTAAGTGGGCCTGCTCTAAAGCCTCTTTTAAAACCACCGCAATATTCTCCGCGTGTAAACGGGAGGCAATTTCCGGCATGACGCCGCCATATTTTTGGTGAATTTCAATTTGGGTGGCAACGACATTAGCGAGGAGTTCTCCATCTTTAGTAATGGCAACAGCCGTTTCATCACAGCTTGATTCAATCGCTAAAATTATCTTGCTCATAAATTAACCTCCGAGTCATATAATAGGCATCATCGCCATTATCGTAATAGCGTTCTTTGATAAAAGCTTCATGAAAACCATGCTTTAAATAGAATTCAATCGCCTTTGTATTATGGATTCTTACTTCTAAGGATACTTCGATTACATCGTTATCTAGCATCTTTTTTAAAGCTTCTTTCATCAATGCGGAACCTATGCCTCGCTTTTGATAATTCGATAAAACCGCTATTTGATTGATCGAACCATATTCAAAAGTAATCCAAAAATCAATGAATCCGACGATCAGATCGTTTTCTTTCGCTACCAGAAGATAGGCATAAGGATTCTTCTCCAATTCATAAAGAAATTGATCGATATTCCATGGTGAAATAAAGCATTGCTCATCCAAAGCTAAGATTTGGGGTAAATCTTCTTTGGTCATTCTTTCGATTGTCATCTTCATATTCAATCCTTCAGATATTTTGGCTTCACACCCAAGATATCTTTCTCTGGGGGTATTTTTAGCGATATCTGCAGCATTTCATCAAGAATATTGCTGTCGATACAAGAGATATTTAAATAATCAACATCACCACACACGGCATAATCGGGATGATTTTTTATAAAATCCAAGACCTGCTCATTAGGCCAAATGGTATCCTCGATTTCCGCGTGCTCATCACGATACACCCCAATATACGAGCGATTGCTGCGAGCGTTGATAAGGCAAATCGAAGGTCGGCTTTGTGCTCTTAAAATTTGAAGCGATGAAACACCATATAAGGGACATGAAAGTGCCAAGGCCATGACTTTGGCGATCGTTAAAGCAATCCTCACGCCGGTATAGGAGCCGGGACCGATCGAAACAACTATGGCTTCAATATCCTCGTTTTGAACATTATTACGCACCATCAGACGGTTAATTTCCGGAATCATCGTTTCACTTTGTCTTTGCCATGCTTCATATTCAATCGTATCAAGCAAACGATTTTGATAAGCAAGACCGACCGCTAATTCCCTATTGGAACTATCTAATAAGATTCGATACACACAAATTCCTCCTTTATCGCTTGCATTAAGGGAGCAAATCTCTCATCAAAGCAATCGACCTTGAGACATCGTTTTTGTTCGCCACCATGCTCTAACGATATTTTAAGATACCGATTAGGAATCCACTCTTGGATGTATTGTGGCCATTCCACCACACATACTCCTTCCCCCTCGATAAATTCCTCTAATCCGATATCGCGATTGGTATTTTCCTCCAAACGATAAGCATCGATATGAAAAAAAGGAATGCGCGCTTTAAAATAGCATTTAAGAATATTAAAAGTCGGGCTCATGATTTTTTCATGAATATCAAGTCCAAGGGCGATGCCGCTTGTTAAAGTGGTCTTCCCGGCTCCTAAATCGCCATCCAATAACACCAAAGCCCCTTTAAAAGAATACTGAGCGATCATCCTTCCTAATTTAATGGTGTCATCAGGTCCATATGAATCAAAGATAAGCATTATTTATCCTCCTCCATATTGTTCGTTTCAATTCGATGCTGTTCATCATAATAACGTAAAAACTCTTGATAAAAATAATTAACACGCGCTACTTGAAAAGGAAAGATCTTTTTCTTCATCATCCGATGAATATGTTGGACCTCCTTTTTTAAAATGAAATCTAATTTCTCACTATATTGATAAGTATGGCGATGGTGCTCGTATTCCTTTTCATCCAGCACCTTGATGATGTCATTCGGATACATTTTTAAATCCAAATCATAATCGATATACTTAATCACATAGTTATCAATAATTGTCGGTGAAGCAATATTGCAATAAAAAGACACTCCATCGCTTTTTAACATGGCGATGACGTTATACCAATATTTACGTGAAAAAAATGTAATTGCCGGCTCTCGCGTATACCAAATACGGCCATCAGCTTCGGTGACTCTTGTCTTTTTCGAGGCAACAATAATCATATCATCATTAACATCTAAAACCAGCGCTTGATCCCAAAACCGATGGAGTGAACCGTCATGCTTATAGCTTTGGATTTGAATCCACATGCCTTTCTCAATCATATCCATCACTCACTAACTTCCTAAGTATGAAAATCACATACTTCTCGATTTTTATTATACCATTCTTTTGCCACTTGAGATATATAAGTTCGCCTAGATTTTATCTATCGGCTCAAAAAAAGACCAAATATTCGAAAATACTTGGTCTTAATCTTTTAAGCGTATAAGCGATCGAAGATGAAGAGATCGACTTGTGTAGCGTTATAGACAATGCGAATATGGATATTTCCCTTTGTATATGCCTCTAATCCCCAAGCATTGTCGGAGCTTCTGACATAACCGAGCTCCTCAAGGTATGCGGCATAAGCGAAAGCATAATCGGGATAGACATTTTCATCAAGTCCATCCGCCATGTTCACAAAATGGATATAAGAAAATCCCGCAGGACAATCACCGCTTAAAAACCAATGTCCGTATAAATCACGACTGAAAATATAAGGAATCTCCGCCACATAATCTTCACCGAACATTGCGGCCACGACATCATACATTTCTTGCGTAAATTCTTCCTTCCAATTGGTTGGGGCATTCCAAAGTCCGATCTGATTAAAATCAATATGCTCAGGAAGCGTCGCGGTTCCCCATTCACTAAACTCGATTGTTTCTTCACCTAAGAAGAAGCCATCACCGATTTCAAAGCTATATGAAATGGATAAAGGAACGCCCTCGGAATCGATTTCCAAGCGGAAGGAATCAGGAATAATATAATCGCTATATTTTCCGCTTAAGATGCCTTCACCAAGATGTCCAACCATCGAGCGGGCGACAATATTACCCAATCCATCCTTTTCAAACACTTCAGGTACGGCGACCATGCCGATAATGTCCTTGAGAGTGCCACCCACTATTAGATCATCATTGGCTTTAGCGACCCCTGTCACATTTCCATCATCATCCTCGGATAAAGTGACTTCGAAAGGCACAACACCTTCAGACACTTTTTCATAGCCGTGATAGCTCTTAGCTAACAATGCATCCGCCCCATCGCTGGTGTCATATCCGTTTTCAGTGAGCAACACTATATTATTGGCCACAGTGAGCTCCGTTAAATACTCACGGTTCTTATTGGTAATAATATTGGCCTTAAAGCTGGTATTTCCATCTAAGAGAGCGAAAGTATTGGCAATCGCTTCATTATCACTGGTGGGAGTCAAAACATTTAAATCAGATATAAGGCGTGTTGGAGCGACATTGATGACCGCTTGCGTGTAATAAGTATGGCCATAGCTATCATAATATAATGGGGTTTTAGCGACGATCTTGGTGACCTTACCATTCTCCACAGTGGCCTCGATCGACTCCGTTATTCCTAGATCATAATGGGATAATGACTCGGCGAGCCAACGAGCATTATATCCATAATAGCGATACACATTAGCCGTTTCCGTAGGCCAAAATGCTAAGGCTTCAAAATATCGAGTCGGTGCGGTGAAAAGAGTGTCAAATGGAGTTCCAGAATCCACCCTTTGAATCGTATTATTAACATCAATATAGGTCAAGAAAGCATTGCCATTCGCTCCTCTTTCGTAACGCTTACGAGAAGGATATTGGGATTTGCCATATGCGCTTGTGCCATAATAGGTGGATAAATATGCGGAATCCTTTTGCAAATCATATTCAGTATCTTCCAATTCATCCGGGGCCTTATAATCCCAAACTCGTGTCACCTTAGCGTTTAATGAGACGCTCTCAGCCTTTAAATCCGCAAGCATAGATTCCATCATAGTGTTTTCCGGAATTTTAAAGGAGGTCACATAGTTTTCAACGATATCATAATGGGTCGTACCAATATTTTTAAAGGTTCCCGTGACCCCATCGATGACCTCATAGCCTTCAGCAAAGGTCGGATAAAAAACGAACACTAATGATTCATCAACGACTTCAAATGTGATGGAGGCAATAAGCTCTGATGAATCGCCATAGCCCATGACATTCGCTAAAATCGTAATTAAATCGACATTGGAAGTATAATAGCCGCTTTGATAGGTTTGAATATCTTCGATTCCAACCTGCGCTACTCCGGAAGTAAGTAGATACATGTAATCTAATCCCGAAGCGGAACGGATTGGAGTATAATCCTTGACATTTTCGGATTCGCGATAGCCTAAGGCCTGTTGAATCACGACCTGTCCGCTATTAATTACGTACTTATAAAACAACTTTTCGGAATGATTTTGATAATCCGGAAGTCCCACATATCCCATCATCGTACCTTCAAAATACGCATAATCTTGGGTATAATATTCGTGATATGTTTTGCCTCCATATTGATACTCGAGAGTGTAATTTCCTCCGGTCGCAACACTTTGTAATAGGTTCCAGATATCTTCGGCGTCATAATCAAGATTCAACACCGGATCGTTATTTGAAGAAGAAGAATTTGGGCTTTTATTATCACAGCTAGCCATCGAGAGACTAACACACAAAGTAAATAACGCTAATAAACTTTTTTTCATATGCATAATTCCTTTCTTACTTGACTAATTGTTGACCAATTCGGCATCGTATTGAACATTTTTGACCGAGCCGGAAAGCCTCATGGTCGCAATGGTCAATCCCTCTTGCGTTCTAATTTCAACAACATCGCCATTTGTTTTCCCATCGGTGCCACTTACAACCGATAGCGAAACATTCCAATAAGGAGTATCCGTGGTGAAATCATAGAAACAGGTGGTTACCACACCATCCCCGTTGGTAAAGCAATAAAATTGTGAAGCATAGCCATCGGTTGAAGGATCGCGAGCGATAATCGAATAATGATTGGATGAATAGAGATCGGAAGTGACAAAGACCTTAGTCGAGGAAGACTTATTAGTCATCATAGTGCTACCGAACATTTCCGTTTGTGAGCAATATTCTATTACGACATTTTCTTCCGGACTTACAAAATAGCTATAATAATAGACCGCGGTACTACCATAAAACACTGTTTCATAGCGAATCGTATAGTGATTTTCATCGACAAGGGTCAATTTGCCCGAAGCAATAACATCGGTGACAATGCTACCATCAGCGGTGATGGATAAAGAAGCATTTTCGCTAGAAGAATTATCGGGTTGGAATCCGACAAAGGTTCCTGATACGAATTCACTAGCGGCGATGACCTCGTGTAGTCTAACAGTCAATAAGCGCATATCGGTCGGTGTGAAGAAGATGAAAGCGCCATTTTCTTCTATCACTTCGAGGCTTAATTCGACAAACTCCGCATCCGCGGAATTCTTTCCTAAAACCTGGATGCTATCGACGACAAAGCCGTGATCGGCATCGGCCTCCTTATCGAGAACCGAAACCACGATTTTTTGATTTGAGAGAACATTGGTGTCTGTGACATCGACCAATTCTCCACTATCACCAATACTGGTTTGGAGCGTGGCCGTAAAATGATTGGAATCTTCAACGGTGATTTGTTTATACATCGTTTCATAAGCCACTTCAATGCTCACAGGATGGGCCGGCATCACGAAACGATATGAATTAGCCGCGTAGGCTGAAAGGACTTCGCCGTCAGCGCGAACTTCTTTTAAACGCAAGTCAACATTATTTAAAGTCACCTGAAAGGCAACATTAGAGCCGAAGCGTGCGGCAAATCCATTTTCAATATTCAATGAAAAATTGGGATCATTGGAATCATAGCTCACTAAGTAAACATTCTCGCCGGTCACCGCTGTAATAGTCACTACATGAGCCGGCATGATAAAGGTATATGAATCCTCAACCCTCTGCAAAACCACGTCACTATCTATCGACGTCACATCACGATAATAGTATCCGGCATAGGTGGTGGGAGTAAAGGTAACGCTTTCGCCTTCCGCGAATAAGCCATCACCGATACCAGCAAGAGATAAAACATTGCTTAGACTGGAGGCCACTGTTACCGGATAGACCTTGACCACCTCTAAGGTGATGATCGCATTTTGATCGGCCGGCATAACAAAGCGATAGAGCATCGTATGACTTTGATTAGTGCGACTGCCTTGAAGTGAGGCTCCGTTCATACGGACATCATCAAGTCTTTTGGATTGTGGATTTAAATTGGTTACATATAATTCCACTGCTTCTCCTTCCACCGGATTCATATTATTGGCCGTAACCTCAAAGCCATCAACTTCCGGCAAAATGACCTGATGATTCTGAACTATCGGAGAACTTGATGATGGCTCATCAATATGATTCGGAGATGAAGTTCCCGATAAACTAGAAGAATTATCAATTCCGCCACAAGCAGCCAACGTGACAAGGGCTAGAGCTGAAAATACAACATTATAGATTTTTTTCATAAGATTTTCTCCTTTCTTATTGAATTACTTTATCTATCTATAACTATAAAATAAAAATATAATTCAATATTACTAGTCGATATAGTAAAAATCAATTACTTTTTTTCATTAATCATGATATTTGAATTGCCAATAATTTCCTGATCAATTTTTAAATTTTTTATTTTATTAAATAAAGAACCGCCTCTGATAACGGAAAAACTCATAGGAAGATCACCCCTCCATCAGCGAATTTTAATATAAGGAAAGGCTGGATGGGGCCTATCACATAAAGCATCTCGAGAATAAAGAAGGAAAAAAGGCCAACAATAGTCATGTTTTCTAATTGAAGTTAAGTCTAGATCAATGAAGAAACAATATTAAAGGCTTTTTATTACAACCTTAAAAGGAGTTTATTCAATTTCAAAAGTTCGCTTTTAAATGTAGATAATATGATAGTTGCAATATCAAAATATATAAACCTTTTTCGAGTAAAAAAATGGCTATTTTTTAATTTTGTTAAAAAATATTTTTAAATTTTGCTTTAAAAAAATAAATTGAAATATCGAAAATATTGCCGTATATTATATAACATGAAAAAGGAGATGATATCGAAATGGGGAAATATTTTGGTACCGATGGAGTTCGCGGCTTAGCTAATCAAGAATTGACAACACGTACCGCCTATCGGATCGGCCGCTTTATCGGCCAATATCCAAATAGTAAAAAAAATAGAATTTTAATTTCCAGAGATACAAGATTATCCGGTGAGATGCTTTTAGCATCACTTATTTCGGGAATCACCGCTTCCGGTAGCGATGTTTATGATGAAGGCGTATCAACTACTCCTTCCGTTTCTTATTTAGTGGAAACACAGGAATTTGATTATGGCATCATGATTTCGGCTTCTCATAATCCTTTTTATGATAACGGAATTAAGATCTTCGCTAAAAATGGCGAAAAGCTACCAAATGAGATTGAATTATTAATTGAAGAATATATTAAAAAAGAGAATGACGATTTACCAATGAATCCTAATAATATCGGGCGCTGGTTTTATGAAAAAGGTTTAGTTAACGACTATGAGCGCTTTTTGATCAGTAAAGCGAAACGCTATGATGGTTTAAGGGTTTTGGTAGATGGAGCGAACGGATCAGCTTCTAAAGTTGTTCCGGAGCTCTTCTATAAATTAGGAATAAATGCTGAATATATCCATATTGTGCCCAATGGCACCAATATTAATGAGCAATGTGGCTCCACTCACCTGCGCTCTCTTCGCGAAACCATTCAAACGAAAAAATATGATATCGGTTTGGCCTTTGATGGCGATGCCGATCGTCTGATGATTGTCGCTCCTGACGGCACCGTAGTTGATGGCGATTCCATTCTCTATATATGCGCTAAAAACCTAAAAGAGAAGGGTTTACTGAAGGATAATAAAATTGTGATTACCGTGATGTCGAATTTAGGGCTAAAAAAGGCTTTGGATGAAGCGGGAATCAGCTATGAAGTGACCACTGTCGGTGATAAATATGTGCAAGCATGCTTAAAGGAGAAAAGTCTCTCTTTAGGCGGTGAACAATCCGGCCATATTATTTTCTTAGACGATTTAAATACCGGCGATGGTATTCTAACGGCCTTGAAGGTGATGAATATCATGCAAGAAACCGGTAAATCGTTAAAAGAATTATTGACGGGAATGCGGATTTATCCGCAAAAGCTCAGAAATGTTGCGGTTCGTAATAAAGAATATGTTCTTAATCATGCCGGTCTTAAAAAGCTCGTTGAAGAATTAGAAAATAATATTTTAAAGGGCAATGGGCGTATATTGTTAAGAGCAAGTGGAACCGAATCACTGGTTCGAGTTATGTGCGAAGCCGATAATATTGAAACCTGTGAGCTCATCTGTGAAAAAATTGTTGCCTATATCGAGGATCTAATTATTTAGTAAATTCCTAAGGAGGAAAAAGTATGTGTGGTATTGTTGGGGGCGTTGGAAGCTTTGACATCTATGATTTTATAATCAAAGGTCTAGAGTCTTTAGAATATCGGGGCTATGATTCCGCCGGTATCGCTTTAAAAACCCCGGATCAGGTCTATCTTTATAAAAAGGTTGGGCGTGTCAATAATCTCAAAAATATCGTTCCTATTATTGAAAATGTGACTTTAGGAATCGGTCATACCCGATGGGCCACCCATGGTGCTCCCAGTGAAGAAAACTGTCATCCCCATCAAAGCAATCATGGCAAATTCATCATCGTCCATAATGGCGTTATTGAAAACTATCGTGAATTACGAGATAAACTGATCCAAGATGGTTATCATTTTAAAAGTGAAACTGACACTGAAGTGATCGCCAATTTATTGGAGCAAAAGTGCTTATCCAATCAAAATGATGTTTTAAAGGCTATTTATTTAACGATAACGGAGCTTAAGGGTTCTTTCGCTTTAGCGATTATCGATCACGATTCCGATCATCGTATTTATTTTGCCAAACGCCATTCACCACTTTTAATTGGGGTTGGTCAAAACGGCAATTATCTCGCTAGCGATGCCATGCCCATGATCGAGAATTCGACGGAGTTCATCGATTTAGAAAATGAGCAATATGGCTATATTTCCGAAAAGGACATCAAGGTCTTGCAAGATGAGCATGATGTTGAATTGCGCTTCACTTCCCGTACAGCTGAATTATTAAATCGTGATTTAGGCGATTATCCTCACTATATGTTAAAAGAAATAGAAGAGTCTCCATCGTGCATCAAAAGAATTATCAACAATTATCATGATGGAAAAAAATATCTTTTTAGCGATGTGCTATTGCGTGCCTTGCGTGAGGCCGACAATATAATTTTTATCGCTTGTGGAACATCTTATTATGCTTCATTGATGGGACGCGATTATATGGAGAGCGTCGGTAAAAGATCCGAGGCTTATATTGCATCAGAATGGGCATATTATCCCCATATGGGCGGCAAAAAGCCATTTTTTATCATCGTTTCGCAATCGGGAGAAACCGCGGATTTGATTCGATGCTTACAGACCATCAATGAATGCGGATACCCATCTTTGACTATTACAAATACCAAAGGCTCAACTTTAGAAAGAGAAGCGACTTATTCTTGCTTGTTATATGCCGGTGTGGAAATTGCGGTTGCCTCAACGAAAGCCTATTCCGCTCAAGTGGCCTTAATGGCGCTTTTAAAGGGGGCCTTAGAGGAAAATAATGATCTCATTTACGATTTAAAGATAACTATTGAAGCTTTAATGGAGACCATGAAGCTCAAGGATCAATTCCATAAAATTGCTAGAAAAATTATGCATAAAAAGCATATTTTCTTCCTAGGCCGTGGCTTTGATTATAATCTATGCTTAGAAGCATCCTTGAAGCTTAAAGAAATAACATATATCCATTCAGAAGCCTTCCCGGGCGGTGAATTAAAGCATGGTCCGATCGCGCTTATCGAAAAAGGAACCCCTGTTTTCGGCTATATTTCCGATCCGCATATTGAGATGCAGCTTCGCTCCAATTATCACGAGGTAGAAGCCCGTGGGGCCAAAGTTTTTTCTATTGTTTCAAATTCGATGAAAAAGCCATCAGACGTGATCGCGGTTCCGGACACTCCGGTATACTTAAGCTCTTTAGTCAAAGTGATGGTCGCACAATATATAGCGTATTATACCGCTCTGGAATTGAAGGTAGATATTGATAAGCCACGTAATTTAGCCAAATCAGTCACTGTAGAATAGTTTTCTAGCCTTGTATTTCTCTTATATCTCTATCATTTAAATAAGATACATTATTCATTTTTATAATACATATCATTAGTAAAGGAGATAGCTTATGTTTGATTTATCTGATTTCGGTACGAAAGTTTTCGATGAAAAAGTTATGCAAGTTAAATTGCCGAGTCCCATTTATCATAAATGGAAGGAAACGATGGATAAAACCGCGAGTCTTGATCGAACGACCGCGGATGCCATTGCCCACGCGATGAAGGAATGGGCCATTGAACATGGCTGCACACATTATTGTCATTGGTTTCAACCGCTAACCGGTTTAACCGCCGAAAAGCGCGAATCCTTTTTTGATGTCAGAGATGGCCAACCGATATTAAAATTTTCCGGTAAAAATCTAATTAAAGGCGAATCCGATGCCTCTTCCTTCCCAAATGGCGGACTTCGAACCACCTTTGAAGCACGTGGCTATACATATTGGGATTGCTCTTCTCCGGTTTTTATAAGAAACAAAACTCTCTGTGTTCCGACAATTTTTGTTGGATTTAATGGCGAAAATTTGGATGTTAAGTGGCCTTTATTAAAAAGCATCGATGCTATTTCTTTGCAAGCCACCCGCATTCTTCGCGCCTTAGGCAATAAAAACGTCACAAGTGTCATACCACATATCGGTCTCGAACA
This sequence comes from uncultured Coprobacillus sp., assembly GCA_964583155.1. Taxonomy (GTDB): domain Bacteria; phylum Bacillota_I; class Bacilli_A; order RFN20; family CAG-826; genus CAG-826. Next base: position 133,265 of record CAZOUY010000002.1, on the reverse strand, counting down.
GGAATACTTTTTAGTTGATAAAGATGATTTCTTAAAAAGAGAAGATTTAATGTTAACCGGAAGAACGCTTTTCGGAGCTATGCCGAGCAAAGGCCAAGAATTTGATTCACATTATTTTGGAGCGATACCCGAACGGGTTCAAGATTTTATGCAGGATGTCAGTGAACAGTTATGGGAATTAGGTATATATGCTAAATCACTTCATAACGAAGTGGCACCAGCTCAATTTGAATTAGCACCAATATTCGGCCCTGTTAATATTGCCGTTGACCAAAATCAAATTATTATGGATGTTTTGCAAAAGACAGCCTTAAAGCATAATATGGTATGTCTATTGCACGAAAAGCCATTTTCTGGCGTCAATGGCAGTGGCAAGCATAATAACTGGTCTTTAATCACCAATGAAGGACAAAATCTTTTTGCTCCTAGTAAAAATCCGCAGAACAATACTATTTTTCTGCTCTTCACCTCCGCAATAATCGAAGCGATCGATCGTCATTCCGAATTAGTGCGGATGGCTTCCAGCAATCCCGGAAATGATTTCCGCTTAGGAGCGGATGAAGCACCTCCGGCTATTGTTTCCATCTTTTTAGGCGCTCCTGTCGAGCAGCTGCTCCAACACTTTTTAGAAAGCAAGAAGGCTACCTATTTCAAGAGCGCTCCGGGCGACTTCGGAATCTCATCACTGTCCTATCTTCCTCACGATGCTTCTGATCGCAATCGAACTTCACCAGTTGCCTTCACAGGAAATAAATTCGAATTCCGGATGTTAGGCTCATCTTTAAATACCGGTTTCTTCAATACCGTCATTAATTCGATCGTCGCCGAATCCTTGAAGAAAATGGCCGATCAATTAGAAACACATAAAAATATGCATGATAAAATGCAAGCCGCAATGGAGATTTGCTCCAAAATAATGGAAAATCATCATCGCATCTTATTTGATGGTAACGGCTATTCTTCTGAATGGATCGAAGAGTCGCAAAAACGTGGTCTCCCTAATATTAAAACCTTTGTGGAATCACTCGTCTGCTTTGAAAAAGAAAGTACTTCTGAGCTTTTCATATCACAAAAGATTTATACAAAAGAAGAATTGGCGTCCCGCAGTGAGATTTTATATAACAATTACTATCAAGTGCGCATGATGGAATGCAAAACCTTAATTCATATCGTGAAAAGCGAATTAATTCCTATTTTGATGGCTGAGATTCGTGATATTGATCGAATGCATAACTTTGCAACCTCTTCTTTAATAGCCAAAGCGGCGACGATTCAAGAAACAATCGAGTCATTATCTGCACTGATAATCAAATTAGAAAAGGCATTATCGGAGTGTCAAACGCTAAAAACCTCTAAAGAAAAAGGAATGCATCTTTTGAATAATTGTTTGCCTCTTCTCAACTCCATTCGTCAAAAATACGACCAAATAGAGCCAGCTTTATCTAAACATAATATCACTTATCCGACTTATACCGATTTATTTTTCAAACTAGACTATTAGATAAAAAGCAAGAGAAAATCTTGCTTTTTTGTTAGCAAAGACAAAGTATGATATTTCATCATAAAAAATGCATTTTGGAGAATAAATGCATTTTAAATAAATATAATAAGCACCAATAATCAAACGATTATATTAGTTTAAGACGCCTTCTTTTTCTTCCTCTTCAACTATTTCGTTAGCTTTGGCGTTAACAATAATTTCTTCTTCTGTGGCAGCGTGCTTTCCTTCGACAACGCCATCCCGTTTTAAAACATATAAAATGGTCTTAAAAAAGATTTTAACATCAAGTTTAAATGATAGGTTTTGAACATATAGGCCATCTAATTTACCTTTAGTTTCATCAGACAATTCATCACGTCCATGAACCTGGGCTAAGCCTGTAAGTCCTGGGCGCACAACATATACATTGTGTTTTTCTCTTTCCTGCATTATTTCTATTTCATTGGGAATTGTGGGACGCGGTCCAACAAAAGACATCTTACCGGCCAGAATATTAAAGAGCTGTGGTAATTCATCCAAACTTGTTTTACGAATAAAAGATCCAAATTTTGTTATATAAACATCGGGATTCTCTAAATCTCTTGTCGCCACATCTTTAGGCGCTTCTGTGCGCATCGAACGGAACTTCCACATTTCAAATGTTCTTTTATTTTTACCAACTCTTTGTTGTTTGAATAATACCGGTCCTTTCGATGTGCATTTAACAAGCAATGAAAGAATCAGTAATAAAGGTGATAAAACCATAATAGCAAGAAATGAAAAAAAGATATCTAGAGATCGTTTAAATACGCTGTATGCTTTTTGTCTTTTTTTCATACTTATATCGCACTCCTTACTACAAAATTCTGTTGGCAACAAACAAATAATACATGACTACAAATGATATTTCAATAAAAAATGTTACCATTATCTGTCAAGAATGATAAAAAACGGGCCTTTAATCGAGTGAATTATTTATATCAACAGCAGCAAATTAGAATGAAATCTTCTAATATATTTTTATTAAGATAAAAACGGATAATATGGCATTGTTTTAATTCATAAAAGAAAGATGAAACTAGAATTAATCTTTTCTTAAAATAGGTCAAACACTCTAAGTTAATTGTACAAAACGACGCAAATCTATATTATAATAATATAGACTTGTTGAGGTATTGAATATGAATTCACTTTCTATTGAAATGCAAAAGAAAAAGATTGTAATTGTGGGTCTAGGATATGTAGGATTGGTATCGGCGGCTTGTTTTGCTGAAAAAGGCTATTCTATTACATGTTTTGATAGCGATCCAGAAAGAATTAAAGCCTTAAGCAATGATCAATGCCCGTTTTTTGAACCTCATCTGGAAGATTTATTAATCGCCAATAAAGATCGATTAAAATATACCTCTAATAAAGAAGAAGCCTATACAAACGCCAATATGGTATTTATAGCTGTCGGTACTCCGCAAATGCCAAATGGCGAAGCTGATTTATCATATGTATATCAAGTTCTTGATGACATGGCTTTTTATCTTAATCAAGATTGCTTAATCATAACTAAATCGACTGTGCCGGTTAAGACAAATGAACGGCTTTTAACCTATATTAAAAGTAAAATAAAAAAGCATATCAAAATCGATATCGCATCTAACCCCGAATTTTTATCACAAGGAACCGCTGTTAATGATATGATGAACGCTTCTAGAATTGTCATTGGGGCCAATAAAAAGACCGTGCAAGAGATCGTTAAACAATTCTATGCACCATTTAATATTCCCCTCGTCATTACGAGCTTAAGAGGCGCAGAATTGATAAAATATTCGTGCAATGCTTTTTTAGCAACTAAAATATCTTTTATGAATGATATCGCTCTGCTTTGCGAAAGATTGGATGTGTCAATCGACGATATAAAATTAGGAATGCAATACGATAATCGTATCGGAAATAGTTTTTTAAATGCCGGAATTGGCTATGGAGGCTCTTGCTTTTCAAAGGACACGAGCGCTTTGATAAATATGGGCCAAGAGAATGACGTTGATCTAACTATTATAAAGTCGACAGTGGCCATCAATAAAAGACAAAGGAAGCTATTGTTGGAAAAATTAATGAAGGAATATCCCGATCTATCCGATATTCATATTGGTGTTTTAGGAGTCACCTATAAGCCTAATACCGATGATATTCGCGATGCACCATCAATAGAAATCATCAGTTCATTATTGGAAAATAATGCTTTGGTACACGTTTATGACCCGAAAGGACTAGATGCTATCAAAGGCGTGTTTAAAGAACGAATTCACTATGAAAGCAGCTGTGAAGAGGCTATTCAATCATCGGAAATAATCCTTATCCTAACAGAATGGGACGAATTTAAAAATATCGCGCCTCTATCATTGAAAAATAAGATTGTATTTGACGGCCGAAACTGTTTGAATAAAGAGCAAATATCAGTTTTACAAAAATATATTGGTGTTGGCAGAAATAAATAGCAAAATATGTTAATGGCGTCCTTAAGTTTTTAAATTGAGATAAGCATCTCCAAACCCTAAATTACTATAATTTGCTCGCAATTTCTTTTAATGTTAAAATGTTAAATATACAAGAGGTGATTTTTTTGATTTCAATAGTCGAAGTATTATCATCATTACAAATGCGTGCCGGTGCCGAAGTATTTGTCACAAACCTATGTAATGCAATTAAAAAAAATGAAAACGTTAAACTTTCTCTTATCATTTTATATGATGATCTTGATGAATCGTTTGAATATTTAAAGAATTCCACAGATATGCCGGTCTTTTTTTGTCATAAAAAAAGAGGATTTGATTTAAAAGCCGCTAAAAGATTCAAAAGAATCTTAAAGGAAATTAAGCCGGATGTTGTCCATATGCACATTGCTTGCTTGGCAACATATATGTTAGCGTTTGGATTAAAAAAGCAAAAATGGCAGGTTTTTGAAACCGTTCATAATATTTTGCCACGAGATGTCTCGAGGATAAACGACATAATTAGGTCTATTTATTTAAAAAGAAAAACGCTTAATCTAATCGGAATCTCTGATTTGATTAGCGAATCAATCAAAGCCAATTGTCACTTGAAAGAATGCATAACCATATATAATTCAATACCCTTGCATATTATAGATCCTATTCCTTTTGAAAAAAGAAAGTACACCATAATACATATTGGTGTATTCAGAGAACAAAAGAATCATAAAATGCTTTTTGATGTATTTAATGAATTATACAAAAAAGATAATTCTGTCACTTTGTGCTGCTTAGGAGATGGCCCTTTGTTTGAACAATATCGAAATTATATTTCCGGATTAGAATGCGTAAACAATATTACCCTAGCCGGAGCTCAAAGTGATGTTTATAAATATCTCTTAGATTCCAAGGTGTTTGTGCTTTCATCTTTATTTGAGGGAAATCCCATCTCTATATTGGAGGCAATGAATTGTGGTCTTCCAATCGTCGCTCCAAAAGTCGGAGGAATTCCCGATGTGGTCGAAAATGAAAGAAATGGTTATTTGTTCACCGTATCAAATAATGAGGAAATGCTCGAAGCACTTAGACTCGCCCTATTACCGGATAATCTAGAGCGTATATCCGCGCAGAATATTGAAGATATACAGCAATATTCAATTGAAAACTGTGCCAAAATTCATTGTGAAACATTTATAAAATATATTGAAAAATCAGATAATCAATAAGGTGGTGATTCATCATGATAATTGCTTTTGTTCTGCTTTTTTTACTTATAATATTTGATTGCCGCCCAAAAGTGTTCTTAAAAGATTTTAATGATGATTACATTTCCAACACCAACACATTACCAATCAAAGGGATTTTTGTTATTTTGGTGTTCTTTAATCATTTTAAAGCTTATGTAGCCTTGACAAGCAAACTTGATTCTCCCTTTGTAACTATTTTAGATATTTTAGGGCAATTGATTGTGACTTTATTTTTATTCTATTCCGGATTCGGCATCATGCAATCTATCAAGAAAAAGCCCAATTATATGAAAAAGTTTATGATGCATCGTTTTTTACCGGTTTATGTGAGCTTTGCCATTTGTCTCTTGTTCTTTTTAATCGGAAACGCAATTATTGGCAAGCACTATGATCTATCTATCACTTTGCTATCATTTACTGGCTGGACAAGCATCGGAAATTCAAATTGGTTTATGTTTGTGACCTTTGTTATTTATATACTTGTCTATATATCATTCCGATTTTTGCATAATCAAAAAAATACATTGTATGGTTTACTTCTGTTCACCATACTATCGATCGGTTTCGTGGTCGCCTTAGCGTTAATAAAAGACTCTTCTGAAAGCTTTTGGTATAACACTATTTTGTGCTTTACTTTTGGAATGTGGTATGGATATTTTCTTGATTCAAAAGTCGAAAAGCTCATTAAGAAAAACAATATTTCATATTTAATAACGCTGTTTTCGGCAATTGCCTTAATTATCATAATTCATTTTATTATTCCCATTAACGAAATTGAGTTTATCATAAGAAGTATTATCTTCTCTTTCATCGTTATATTGATAACTATGAAAGTATCCTTCGAAAAAAGTAAGGTTCTTTCATTTTTCGGTAAGCATGTTTTTAGCATTTATATTTTGCAACGATTGGTCTTTAGAATTATTACCAACTTGAATCTAATTGACAATCAATATCTGTTCTTCATAATTAGCTTTGGCATTACCATTGGTTTCGCCACATTATATGATTATTTATTTAATAAAGGCAGACAATTTTTGACATCCAAAATCCAATTATTAAAGAGCGAGTAAAAAAAGATTAAACAAGCTATAATTTCTTGTTTCAAATGATTTCACCAAATCTTTATACTTTTTGTTTGTGGGTTCCTTTAAGCCAATGCTATCGTATATATAACAATAGAGAGCAAATATTGCTTTTTTGCATTGCTTATCAAGATGCTTTGTCCGACAAAAGTTTATGAATATTTGTCCCAAAAAGGTATCAAACAAAAACTGATCTTTTTCTTTATATAATATTTCATAATCTTCAATCATCTTTAACGTAACATATATGGTTTCTAAACGTCGTGGATTCTTTAAATTTTGATTAGAAGTATTATCTTTATGTTGACGATAATAAAAAATTACATCATCGATTATCGTAGCATTCTTCGCTTCCCTAAAAATCAAAAATACATTATTCGTATCTTCAAACCAATAATTCTCAGGAAAATATATTCTTGAAAAAAGGGCCGATTTGTATACTTTACCGCAAGGTAAGCCATTTAAATATGAATTATCCTTGGATTTTCTAATTTCTTTTAAATTATCATTGAAGAAATACAAAAATCCTCCTTGAACGATATCATAATGTGCACTGTAGGCTTTGGTTAATAATGTAGTAATGGAATTTTCCTTTAAAACATCATCAGCGTCAACAAACATTAAATAATCGGCTTTAGCAACTTTTATACCGGCATTTCTAGCCGCCGCCGCACCTTTATTCTGTTGATGGATTATCGTTATGTTTGGTATTTTTTCCTTCCATTCGCTTAGCTTTAGTGCGGTTTTATCTTTTGATCCATCGTCAATTGCTATAATCTCATAGGTGTATCCCATGATATTTTGGTTGATAATGGAATTTAAACACTCATCAATATATTTTTCACAATTATAGCAAGGAATAATGATGGCTAAATTGAATTTTTTTTCATCGCTGATTCCATTATCGACTATCGCACTAAGACCTTGATCTTCATAATATGAATGAAGTATTTTTAAAGGGTCATCTACAATTTGATGCGATCCAAAGAGTAATGCAAAAGGCCTATAGATTGTATATGTGATTTTATTAAAAACAATTTTTTTAATGATTCTTTTGAATTTTGACATATAGAGAGCCCCTTTCTTTTTTAGTATTAAAATACAACTCTTTTAGATCCAATATTAACATAAGATAATTGGCAGATGAATTTAATGATAAAACACTCGTTTTCTGAATGAAACTTCTTTATCGATAATCTATGATAGCTAAAAGATTAGTGCATTAAAATCAATGCTATTTTTCTGTCTTTTCCCAAATACTTTTTAATTTTTCAAAGACTATTTTAATAGTGTAATTTTGTAATACACGATTATAGGCATTCTCCGCCAATTCTTTACGGGCGCCTTCGTTTTCAATCAAATAAGCTAACGCATTTTCAAGCTCTGTTATCGATTGCTTTTTAATCAAAATTCCGGAATTATCTTTAAGCATTTCCGGAATGGCCCCCACATTGGTGGATATAATTGCTTTTGAACTCATCATGGCTTCTAGGATTACATTAGGAAAGCCTTCTGTATATGAAGGTAATACAAATACTGAGCATTCGCTCATCTTTTTCATGGCCGCCTCATGGTCCATCTCCCCTAAAAACGCAATTGATTTATCATTTTGATAATTCAATAATTCCAAATACTTGTCATTATACGGTCCCACCAGCTCAAGAGTCCAATCGCTGTATTTGCTTGAAATATTTTGCCAAGCGGAAAGCAACTCTTCAATTCCCTTGGTTTTTACAATCCATCCTAAATACAAAACCTTCTTTAAGCTTTGGCCGGTATGGGCTGGAATTTCATCGATGGGATTGGGAATATATATCACATTCTTATAGGTGCTTTCTAAAGCTTCAAATGTGTCATTATCCATAGCGATTACTTCACTTGATAATTCAATGACCTTTTTAAGTTTTTTCCACTCTCTGGTATTCTTTTGAACAATTTCCGGGACTCTTCCAAAATGAAGATGAAGTATGAATCTTACGCCACGTTTTTTGCAAATCTTGGCGATCTGTAAATCACGAATTAAGCCCAAGGATCCGCTCGTAGTAATATGAACGCAGTCTATTCTATTATTTTTGAGTACTCTCTTCAATTCGCGCTTAATTTTTATCAACTTTAATCCGCTGACGAGCGTTCGATCGATTATTGTTCTTCTTTTGGCAGGATTTACATCATTTTTGGAGTCAATCAAAAAAAACTCAATATCATCTTGTTGATAAGAAGTAATAATATTAACCCAATTAGCAATCCCACCAATCGGTGGCGGAGTGGGAGCAATTAAACAAACATTAGTCTTCATCATTTACTTTCTCCAAACCATTTTATTTACAACGCCGGTGTATGATTGAATGATACGAATAACTTTGATGGAAACGTTTTCGTCGGTGTAATATTCACATGGCTTGCCTAAATCCTTTTCTTCGATCATTTTAGTAGCCATTTCAACGGCTTGAAGAACTTCTTTGGTGGAAATTCCCGCTAAAATAAAATCTCCGGCATCAAGCGCTTCTGGACGTTCTGTTGATGTGCGAATACAAACGGCCGGAATAGGCTTTCCGATTGAAAGGTAAAAGCTACTTTCTTCTGGCAAAGTACCACTATCGGAAACCACGCAGAAGGCATTCATTTGTAATTTATTATAATCATGAAAGCCTAAAGGTTGATGCTGAATTACTCGCTTGTCAAATTTAAAATTCCGCATCTCGATAAACTTTTTACTACGGGGATGACAAGAATATAAAATGGGCATGTCATATTTTTGGGCTAATTCATTAATGGCGTTCATTAGTGACATAAAATTCTCTTCCGTATCGATATTTTCTTCTCGATGCGCCGAAAGAAGAATGTATTTTTTGGGTTCCAATCCTAACTTTTCTAGGATATCGGATTTTTCAATCTTCGATAGATTCTCATGAAGAACTTCCGCCATTGGTGAACCCGTGACGTATGTTCTTTCTTTGGCAACACCGGAGGCATTTAAATATCTTCTAGCATGCTCGGAATAGCACATATTAACATCGGAAATAATATCAACTATACGACGATTGGTTTCTTCGGGTAAGCATTCATCAAAGCAACGGTTTCCGGCTTCCATATGGAATGTTGGAATATGTAACCTTTTCGCCGCAATCACTGATAAGCAAGAATTAGTATCGCCTAAAACCAAAACAGCATCCGGTTTTACTTTGGTCATGAGATCATATGACTTGGCGATAACGTTTCCCATTGTCTCACCTAAATCTTTCCCAACCACATCTAAATAATAATCAGGCTCTCGTAAGCCTAAATCTTCAAAAAACACCTGATTTAACGAGTAATCATAATTTTGTCCAGTATGAACTAAAATATGCTCAAAATACTTATCCGCACATTTTATAACGGCGGCAAGGCGGATAATTTCCGGACGTGTTCCGATAATCGTCATTAATTTTAACTTTTTCATTTACTGCACCCTTTCATATTTTTCTTTAATCAATCTTTCATGTTCTTCAATTTGTTCAACCGTGAACCGCGGCTTCATTTTGTTAATACCATAATAAATGGTATATGGCGGAACATCCTTAGTCACAATTGCTCCCGCCGCAATAACCGATCCTCGACCTATTGTGACACCCTTTAGAATAATGGCCCGTGCCCCAATCCAACAGTCATCTTCCACAACAATTTCTTGATCATCGGTGTCCTTTTTCATATCGTTGGTGATGTTAATCATATATTCACCTAAAACATCTATCCGATGATTTCCAGTAATAAACATAACTTCCGGTCCGGTCATTACATAATTACCAATTTTAATCGGTTTCAAATACGCATACATCGTATTTCGTGGTCCGATAATGGTGTTATCACCAATATAGATATTTTTCTTATTGGCGTAATCACCGCCCTTGGAAACAAAAGAATTTTTTCCAAGCTTTCCCAATTTTATTTTTAATGGTAGGTTATATAGAACTTTAAAAAATCTCTTAATCATGTTTTTCGACCTCCAAAAAGAACGTATCCGGTTGATCGGGATTAAAACTTTCATTACACCACATAAAGGTCACTGAATCATCATCCCCAATATTAGTAATTGAATGCGTATATCCGACTGGAATATCAACCACTTCTAGTTGATTTCCACTCACATCGTATGTAATTATCTCATCGCTATCGATCCTTCTAAGCTTAATCAAGCAATGGCCATGTACCACCAAGAACTTTTCATTTTTCGTGTGATGCCAATGATTTCCTTTTGTAATTCCCGGATGAGAAATATTCACGGAAAACTGACCTTTTTCCAGTGTTCTGATGATCTCGGTAAAGGAACCTCGATTGTCAATATGCATATCTAATGGATAAGAAAACTGATCATTTGGTAAATATGATAAATAAGTGGAATATAAGCTTTTCTCAAGATGGGATGAAAAATCAGGAATCTCTTTATTATCTCTGCTTTTTCTGAATGAATAAATCAAATCGACGATTGTGCCTAAAGTCTCTTCATCCACGATCGGAACCTCATAATAATATTCGCCTGTTTTATTTCCATGGCCTTCTAAAGCGTTTATTAATTCATTAAATACATCATCGATGTATACGAGATACATTAATGTTTCTCTATTATTAACCTTGATTTCCAAATCACGAGCAATATTATAGCAAAATGTTGCGATTGCACTATTGTAGTTGGGACGGCACCATTTCCCATAAACATTAGGGAAACGATAAATCATAACCTTAGCCCCAGTTTCCTTAGCGTACTCAAACATTAAATCTTCCCCAGCTTTCTTTGATCTTCCATAAGGATTATCAAGCGCTGCTTGCATTGATGAAGATACGACAATCGGACATGTGTTATGATATTTTTTCAAACATGAAAGAAGGGTTGATGTAAATCCAAAATTTCCTTTCATGAATTCTTCTTCATCTAAAGGACGATTTACACCTGCTAAATGAAATACAAAATCACAGTCGCGACAAAAGTCATCCAATAAATTCATATCAGTATCTAAATCAAATTCAAAAATATCGTTATATCCACGATTTTTTAATTCACATATTAAATTTTTACCTATAAATCCTTTAGCGCCTGTAACTAGTATTTTCATATCTAACTCCTTAGTATTGTCCGCCAAACAATTTCAGCTTTAACAATAGCTTTTTCATTTCTTCAACGTCTAATCTTTCGGTATTATGTGAAGTATATTGACCGATTGTCTCTAAATCCTTGTTTCCTTTGGTAAAGAAGTTATCATAGTTTAAGTTGCGATTGTCAGCATGAATGCGATAAAAGCCAGGAAGAGATTCGGCACGCAACATTTCTTCGGTTGTTACTAGAACTTCATAGAGCTTTTCTCCATGTCTAGTACCAATAATGGAATATCCTAAATCCGAATTTTTTAATTCCAGTATCGCTTTTGCCAGCGTTTCAATTGTGGCTGCGGGCGCTTTTTGAACAAATAAATCACCCTGCTCGCCGTGTTCAAAAGCATACAAAACCAAATCAACCGCATCATTTAATGTCATCATAAAGCGAGTCATATCGGGATTGGTAATTGTTAGTTTTTTACCTTCGGCAATCTGGTCACAAAATAACGGAATGACCGATCCTCTAGAAGCCATAACATTTCCGTAACGAGTCAAACAAAGAATCGGATCGCCATCTTGCATTTGTCTGCTTCTCGCGATGACATTCTTTTCCATTAAAGCTTTAGTCATCCCCATTGCGTTTATTGGATAAGCGGCCTTATCGGTTGATAAGAATATTGCTTTCTTAATATGATTTTCCACACAAGCCGATATAACATTATTTGAGCCTAGAACATTGGTTTTCACGGCTTCCATTGGATAAAATTCACAAGACGGAACTTGCTTTAAAGCGGCTGCATGAAAAACATAATCAACGCCTCTAAATGCTCCGACTATTGAATTATAATCACGAACATCGCCAATATAAAATTTGATTTTTTCAACATATTGAGGATATTTTAGTTGAAATTCATGGCGCATATCATCTTGCTTTTTTTCATCTCTGGATAAAATGCGAATCTCTTTAATGTCGGTCGTCAAAAATCTATTGACCACAGCATTGCCAAATGACCCTGTTCCTCCTGTCACCAATAAAACCTTGTCTTTAAATAAACTCATATTATTTATTCCTCCAATTCTTTAATTAATTTTTCAAAAAATAGATCCTTTGTAAAATTTTTTCTATAATAATCCCTCGCATTACTAGCCAGGATTTCTATATCTTCGTTTTTGAACTCGCGCATCAGTTTTGCTAGCTCTTGATAATTTTCCGCCTCACAGACATAACCACATTTCGCTTCCGCAATTATTTCTCTGGTTTCACCATCTATTGCTCCAATAATTGGTTTGCCGGCAGCCATATATGATTGAACCTTCCCAGGAAGCGTCTTCGAAACAATGTCATTTTTTACTAAAGTAACCAACATAGCCGAAGCCATATTGTAAAATGATGGCATTTCTTCTAATGGTCTTCTTCCATAGAAGATTACATTATCAAGGCTTAAAGATGCTGCTAACTCTTGGCATTCTTTAAAACTTGAACCATCACCGACAATGTGGATTTTAATCGAATCATCATCTTGAACCAGTTGCGCTGCTTTTATTATTGTTTCAACTGATTGCATTTTTCCAATATTGCCAGCAAAAACAAAATTAAATTCTTTCTTATTGCTATTACCTTCCAAGTTTTGATATAGATCTTCACAATATTGTGGTAAATACGCTATTCGTTCCTTAGCAATGTGATGAAAATTTTCAAAGTAAGAAATAAAATTTTTGGAAGTAACTAAAATTTTATCCACCTTTTTATATATTTTGTTAGAAACACGATAATAATACTTATAAATCAGCGAATCTTTTTTTATTCCACCAGCGGCTAAGCTATCGGGCCACAAGTCATAGCAATATAAAAAACACTTCACATGATGCTTTTTCGCATATGCCAATCCTGCCCAAGACTGCATAACCGGTGATAATTGATTCACCAAAACATAATCATACTCTTCTTTTAATCTTTTGGCCTTGCGCTTTAATGACAAACAAATCGTATAATAATTCAAAAACAAGTTAATTGCACTACCATTTTTACGGGGGCGTTCATAGCATCTTAAAACTCTAACACCATTAATGTTTTCTTCTTTATGGAGTTTTCGATTTTCATATCCTTTAAATATTTTTCCATCCGGATAGTTTGGATATCCGCATAATACAGTAACTGTATTGCCTAACTTTACTAGTGTTTCAGCGATATCAGTAATTCGAAAGTTTTCTGGATAATAATGTTGTGAAATAATCAATATCTTACTCATGAACCGTTTCCTTCTCAATTTGTTGTACTTGCACAATTTGTGATTCAGCTAGCTTCCAATACTTTTATTTTTATATCAGCATGTTTATTTAAATACTCACAATTACTGGTTAAATCAGACATACACTATCTCGCATTTTAAACATATTTGCCTATTTAGACATTATCTCATTATTTTGGGCTTTTCAATAATAGTCGTATGATTACATGCTTATAAATTTAATATAATTTTATTATATTAATGAGTAAATTTTACTCTATAATCATTTGTTTGTCAAAGATTGCATTAACATTTTGTAGGTAACAAAACAAAAAAAGAAGAAGTTATACTTTAGTTGCTAATAAGAAAGGATAACTTCTTCATGAGTATTTTAGCACAATTAGAACAAAACTTTGATAGTTTTATAAAAAATAGTTTCCATCAATCAGATGATTATTGTTTAGAGCTTATTTCTAAGTTTCTTGAGGAATATGATTCAGAGCTTGCTGCCACTAGAGATAAGTGTCTTGAAATAGTAAAAAAAGTATCTCGTACTATTTTAACTTCTAAAGGACCTATCACCTTTAAACGTAGGTATTATTACGATGTAAATCATGGTACTTATGTTTATCTTTTGGATTCCATTTTGAAGATTCCTAAATATTCTAGATTATCTACCGAATTAAAAATAAAGATTTTATCTTCATTAGATCATTTATCATATGAAGATGCCGGTAAAGATAACTTACCTATAGGTCATGAATTATCGGCCGTGTCCGTTTTTAATCTCCTTAATAAGGCCACTATTGAAGTTGATTTTAAGCCATTTAAAACTACTGATAAGGTTGTTCATGTCCAAATTGATGAAAAGTATATCTCTATGAAATCTAAGCGAAAGAAAGCTTCAAATAGACGCGTTTATACTGCCTGTATATTTACTGATATAAATAAAGCAAAGCAAAACAGACACGCTTTGGTTAATAGAACAATATTATCTTCGCGATCTTTAAATAAATTATTTCAAAGAATAAATACTACCTTAGTAAAAATATTTTAATACTGTTATCAATGTCGTTTATCAATAATTAACATTTTATGGGAAAGACGCTTCCTGATATTTCGCACTCCCATATATTGTAAAAAAGGGCCATGGTTGATTCCATGCCCCATAATTATAAAATTGTTGAGTTCTGCATCCGTTTTCTTTATAATACATTCAAGCATTAAAAGAATAGGAGAAAACAGAATTTCGAAATTTTCGTCGCATTAAATCTGTATAAATATCACTATTCTGATGTGTTTTTTTAAAATAAATGATTTTATCTGTCTATATCTGTTAGTATTATTCTAAACTAAGAAGGAAATCAATCGTTTTTAAGAATAGCGTCTCCCATTTTTGTATTTCTCAATGGTCCAAAAACTTGGAAAATATCTAAAGATGTTTTCATATTAGTTTCGATTAAGGCGATTTCATTATTATCAAGTAATACAATATCCCAGGCTACAAAATCAAAAAGAGGTAATTTGACTGTTAAATCTATTATCCTTTCTTTAATTGACTGCCATCCAGGGACTACTTTACCGGATATTTTTGTCTTAGTATCCGGATGTGAATCGATATAAATGCGTTGCTTTTTTTCTATTGAATTCCAAGTGGTTATTCTCCCAATAGTGCCTGTATCTATATCAATTACACAGCAAAGTCCACCTTTGGCGAAATTATCAACCGGATAACTCACACTATTGCCAACTCTAAATATTGCTCCAAGTATTTCATGCTCAACAGAATCTTTCTTCCTCTTGGTTACAATTCTTATTGTATTTGTAGTTTGATTAAATAATTCATTGGCAAATTGACCTTGCTGAATTTTCTCTTGAACTAAATAAACATCATTTTTGCGAAAAGATTTTATTAAGGTCTCCAAATCATGCAAAGATACTTCCTTGTTATTCATGTAGACTTTGTTATCTTTACTCAATACTTGGTAAACATCTCTTCCATCGGCACCATTATAAACTTTAATAATCAAGCCGGCAGATATCTGACATTGTTTATTTAAAAAATCATAGAACTCTTCAATAGGTACACAAATATTAGATTTATCGGATTCCAAGCGAAAGATCCGCCCATTTTTTATAAACATATAATTTTTGGGAACGCGAATATATCTGCCAACGATTTCAGAGAATACGTATTTATTGTCACTAACCTCTTTAAAGCAATTATTATTTCTGGGAATATAGCTTTCGCGTGTCGAGATATAATCTCTATAATTTTTTAAAGTCAGACGATAACAAAATACATCTTTGACGGAATAGCCTTTTAATCCAAAATATAAGCCTTTTAGAAACGGAACCTTTTTACTTCTGCATTCCTTGTATAGCTTCTTTAAACGTTTTAAACTGCTCATTTATTCTTCCTCACTATCTAAATTATTGTTAGACATAGTAATTGCCATTTCAATAGCATCAATCATACTCTCTTCGTTTGCGCGTCCTTCCCCGGCCTTTCCAAATGCCGTGCCATGATCGACCGATGTTCTAATAATTGGTAAACCGATTGTACAATTCACGCCACTCATAGAGACATATTTGTTTGTTCGCAAGTCCAATTTAAAGCCACTCAATTTTAGAGGGATATGTCCTTGATCATGATACATGGCAACTACAATATCATATTGACCGGCTAGGGCTTTTACGAAGACTGTATCAGGTGATTCCGGTCCAACCACATCTAAGCCTAATTCTTTAGCGTCGTTTATAGCTGGTATAATAGAATCCCTTTCCTCCGTTCCAAATAAACCATTCTCACTAGCGTGCGGATTCAAGCCTGCGACTCCGATTTTAGGATTTTTGACTCCTAATAGCTGCATTGCCTTATTTGCCAGTTTGATTACT
This sequence comes from uncultured Coprobacillus sp., assembly GCA_964583155.1. GTDB lineage: Bacteria > Bacillota_I > Bacilli_A > RFN20 > CAG-826 > CAG-826. The sequence continues at coordinate 116,780 of CAZOUY010000002.1, read as the reverse complement.
TCCAATATGCGGCTACGAGTAGCTTTTAGCGGAACATCACGAAGGGCACAATGCGTCGTAACATGAATCACCTTTAATTGATTGCTGGTGAGCAGCATGGCGTAATTCTTCGTATTTGTGTATTGGGCAAAAATCTCTGTATGTCCGCAATACGGCTTTCCCGCTAAATTAATTGATTCCTTGTTAATAGGGCCGGTAACGACCGCTGCAATTCTCTTATTTAAAGCATAATCAATCGCCGAAATAACATATTCAAAAGCCGCCTCTCCACACTTGGCATCAACCTTTTTGTATTCCCATCCGTTTTTTTCGAAATAATTAAAATTAATTAAATTGATAGTTTCCGGATCATCCACTAAATTATTTAAGTCTTCATTGACTATATTTATTCTTTGCTTGGTGTGGCAAAAGTGTATCGCATCCTCAATAACTTCATAATCACCAAAAACAACGGGAATACATTCTTTACTGATTTTTTTATATTTTAGGGCTTTAACAATAATCTCCGCTCCGATTCCGGCGGGATCACCCATTGTTATTCCAATTACTGGTTTCTTCATCTTAACAATCTTCCTTTCCATATAAATCTAAAACTCTTTTCTTTATTGCGGTTGTGGATATTGTTTTAGTATAAGGCAAATAAAGTACATCAACGCCATGCTCATTTAATTGCTTTTCTAATTTATTCCACCTTTCGGTTCCTTTCCAGTCATCCCCGATTATCATGAGATTAAAGCCATATAGCTTTAATAATTCAATTTTATCTCTGGTTCGGTTTATAACAACTTTGTCGACAAAAGCCAGATTTCGAATAATTTCCGCTCGATCATTTTCGTTGATTATTGGAGGCTTGCCTTTATACGAGGCTACGACATCATCGCCATGTACGCCAACAATCAGGATATCGCAATGCTTCTTCGCTTCTTTTAAAAGACGTAAATGCCCAACATGAAACAAATCAAACGTCCCATCAGTGTATCCAATTATTTTTCTCATAAGTCCTCCTTCAATTACAAATCACCTTTAATAAAGTTCTTTAATGTTCCTATCACCTGTTTTTTATTGACCAATAAATTTAAGATAACAAACAAAATAACAAAGACAACACCTTTAATCACAAACAGCCATATATGTTTTAAAGAATCAGGCAACAGCATTCCAAACAAGAAGGTCAATCCAACCGCTGCCGCCGTAGTGGCAAAGAACCTAAAATAGGTTATCCAATACTTCTTTATGGGCAAATGAATGACCTTATAGTTATAAATATTAATTGCAATATATTGCCCGGCCACTAAGGTAACCAATGTTCCAATAACACAACCCATCATTCCCATATATCGGCATAAAATAGCGCTTATTATAACATTGAAAAATGCAATAAACAAATAAGTAACAGCCCTAAATTTATGCTTATTTTTGGCTCTTTGAACTTCAATACTCAAATTTTGTGAAAGAGGCACAATGCTCATGGCCATAACATAAATGGCAATATCATATGCTTGTAATCGACTTTCTCCAACCCATAAAATAATGAAGCTCTTTCCGCAAACGATAAAGCCTCCGGTGATGAGAAACAAGATCATCATTTGCAATGAGGAAACAGTAATAAATAAATTATTCAATTCCTTTTCCTTGTTTTCCATAACATATACATTAACACGCTGCGCAAACGAAGAAGATACAGTAAGCGACATAATTGCTAAATATTGACGGAACTGCCGGCCTAAATTAAAAATCGTTACCGCTTCGGCGTTTATTAATAAACCGATGATAATCGGATCGGTTTGCGAATTAAATTCATCAACAATAATATTTATACCAACGAATACCGAAAAAGCCAGCATTTCCTTCACAACGCTAAAATCCTTTTTAGTCAATTTAAACGACATCTTCATTTTTAATTTACAAAAACAAAAAATAATATTTGCTAACCCAATCACACAATTCACGACTAAAGTGACCACTGTTAATGCGACGGATTTATATCCCAATATTAAGACTATTACGCTGAATAATGTAACGGCCAAATCCGTTATTAATGTCATTGATCGAACCCAAATAAACTTTTCACGTGCTGAACAATATTGAGAAAAGACACCTAAAGGGAATGAAAGCGAAACATTAATCATCAAAATAACCAACAATTTAATTAAGATAGCCTTATCAGAACCGGTATAGTCCTTTAATGAGATAACATTAAATCGAAAAAGCAACACGAACACTATTCCAATTACGATAGCGATGATGGCGATTATCGAAAAGACAATCAAGTAAATCGCATTAAACTTCTTTTCACCATTTTGTTCATCTTCTTTGATGGCCTTTAATCTAAACTTTATATAAGCACTAGATAGTCCTAATGACAAAATCGACAAATATGAAGTTACCGAAGTGGCGAAAGAGCGAAGGCCATATTCATTGTCGCCGAGCTTTTCAAGACAGAAAGGTGTGTAAAAAAGAAATAATAAAATAGATACCGCCATAGATATATAAGAAATGATCACGCCGATTTTTATATTTTTATTAGCGATTTTTCGACTATCTTGCATAAATCAACACCTCCTCTTAATACTCAAATTATAAACCGATTTTTTCACAAAACGCTTTAGAGTTCTGTCCGCATTCGCAATCAATATCTAAATATTTCTTGGCGAGTTCTCTTCTCTCCGACGCAAAAGAATCTTCATCCTCGGCAATTTTTCTAATAAAATTCTGCAAATCCAAAAGATCATATATCTTATCACCTACAAAATAGTTCTGTAAATCATCACTAAAAATAAAGCCTTCATTTTTGTTATTTTTAAATGCTTCAAAATCAGATAATACATAGCCAATTGGTTTATCAAGCGCCATATAATCAAAGACGACAGAAGAAAAATCGGACAATAAAGCGTCGCAATGACCCATTATTGCGTATAATTGCAGGCTATTTTCAACCAATTCTTGACTGGTGACGATCCTTATGTTTTTTAAATCATTTCTGAACGAAACATCCGCCTTATCGGCCATAGGATGCAGCTTAATAATTAGTTGGATGTTCATTTCAAAAAGGAAATCATCCAAAGCTTTAAAATCTTCTTTCGAGAGATATAAAGGGAAATTTTCAAAGAAATCAAATGATTTGGCATTATCCCTTCTAAATGTTGGAAGGAAAATTATATTCTTCCGATAACTACTGAAGCTAAAATAATCTTCAACCTTCTTATCCTCTTCAACGCTAAATAACGGATCAAAGAAATCAATTCGCAAGTGATTAGATAACATGCTTAGATTTTTATCAATGCCATAGTTTTCATAGTATAAATCCAAAGTATAGTCAGTTTGAGTAACAAAGATCGTTTTATTAACATTATTATCGATCAATTCCCCATTAAATCTTTTAAATGGTGATCCATGCCAAAGATTATAGTAAGATTGTCCTTTTCGAGGCGGCATTTTAGTCAAGCTCCGATGGGTGAAAAACAAATTCTTACATACGGCAATGTAATATAAGCCCCTTACTGAGCCGAGCATCACGAATTTTATATTCAGCGATTTGCATATTTTTTTACTGCTCTTATCGCTTAGCACCCAAATGCATTTGTACTTTGGATAATTACTCTTTATATAAGTAAAAAGTGCATACGAGCTATCCGATAAATCGCAATTGCTCTCAAATAAGAGAACATTCTTTTTTAATGGCAATAACTTGAAAATATGTAAAAACAGCGATTTTGTCGCGCCTCGTATTTTTATGATGGTTTTGGTGACAAAGGCATTAAAATCAAAACCATCGATCTTAACCTCCATCAAGATATCTTTTTCTTCGTTGATATTAAATGCACAGAGTAACGCTAATTGAATGTAATAAAATTTATCGATAAATTGTACAAGCAAAAATTCGCTAATGAAAACAAACATGAAAATCGATATATATAAAGCCCGTTGCGATTTATCCTTCTTGCTTTTTATCGTTTTGCCGAGCGGATATAACCAAAAGCATGTGGCAATAAATCCGAAATTGCTCAAAGACTCTACTATCGAATTATGGGAATAATAACCATATAAGGAATTTTGAGCGAATCCAAAGGCTCCTAATCCCACTACCGGGTTTCTTAAGAAAAGGAAGAGTCCTTCTTTAATATAGAATAATCTACTGGAGGTTGAAACATCGGCGGCTTGATTCTTTGACGTTATCATATCGATCAGATCTTTGATCCTCACCATAATAAATTCCATGAATTTCATTTTTGATAACGGAATGAAAATAGCAATCAACGCGACAAAAATTCCCACTGAAATGTACCAACGTTTTTTACCAAAAAACATGATAATCTGTGCAACCGTTATTACAAAGACCATTAAAAGAAAAGCTTTGGATCCGGTGGTAACGCCTAAAAACAAAAGGACCGCCAATACCGGTATCAACAAATATTTCTTTTTAAAAAACGTATAATACAGACCTATTGCATAAGTCATCGCAAAATATGATCCGATAACATTTTCATCGCCAAAATATCCGCCGATTCTGGAAAAATTAAGGCTAAATATTTCAACGCGATAAAAGTATGTATAGTATAATGCAAAGAATAGTTGTGAAATAAAGAATAAAGCATATGCCTTTTTTAAAAATTTACCATCAGTAATGAAAAAATTATATAAAAAGAAAAACATTACCGGTAAATAAATATATGTTGTATAAAATCTCGAGAATCCATTAAAGCAACACGATATTACCACACACAACAAAAATAGAAATACACTAGCGATAGTGCGGTCAACCAATAATCGATTGTATACGAGCTTATAAATAGTAATTAAAGCAATAAGAATCACCATTAGACCGATCGGAATCAAATGTAAGCTGCTATATGAAAACGCCGCTAGCGTAAAGAAAAATATAAACAAAGTAAAGAATATAAGCAGTTCAAAAGTATACTTTATTCTATTTTTAGAGAACGCTTCTTTTTCAGCAGATATTAATCCTTTTAAATTAAACATTTTTTGTCCTCTTCTTTCTTGCAAGTCGCGGAATATTAACAATAATAGATAGATATAGTACCAAAATGATCCATAACAAAATCGATGTTGATGTAGTATATAACGATAGCTTTGCTAATTTTAAAATGAAATAAAGAATGGCAAATAGCAATAAGTTGAAGAAAACAAATAATCTAGTATAGACTCGGTATTCTTCGGCATCATAGTTTCTATCAAAGCTATGATTCATCCAAAGAAGATATCCAAATAACGAAATCACTAAAACCACAGCCACAACCATAATAATTATTCTGGTCTTCTTAAACGAATCATAGTTCGTGTCATGATAAGATGAGTATTCTTGATTTAAATCGAATTGTTTTTTATTACTCGGCGACTTTAATTCATTATCAACAAAATCCCAATGATACTCATCAGTAGAAAAATTCTCTTCCAATATATGTATCACACGAGAATTATTATAAATGGATTTATTCAAATCAAATGATAATGCAAGATTATCTATAGCTGAAAGATAGCTTAAAGAAGTGATAACAAATTCACCATATAAATTATAATAATAGCTACCACCTGCCGTATTTGTTTTATATATTGATGATATCTTGCATTCTTGTTCTTTTAATGTTCCATTTGATAAATATTTTAATTTAATTCCATCGCCAATTAATTCATCATAACCGCTATATTGTCGCTCCTGAACTAATTTATCGGCATAAACATCAGATATGTAGCAAAAAATTTGTGGAAATGATGATCTTTCATAATATAATTCCAAATCCATAAATTCCAGCCGATAAGTATTCTTTGAATTTATAACCCAATTGGTTTTAGGTATAACCAAAGATGCTTCAACATCATTATTTCCATCAGATATAAAAACAGAATCCTTAGTAATATTCTGATTTGCTACTAAGGTGCAAGTGGAAAAACAGTCACCTATACTATATTGAGTGGTCGTAGGAAAAAAATCTTTCACTCCTGTAGTAGTGTTATCCTTACTATAGATTGAAAGGTTTTGATACTTATATGTACTATCAGTAATATTTGAAGAAATTCTTGAACAAAAATCTTCTAAATGGCTTGTTTGCCTTAAAGACTGATAAGAAGAGATGGTGAATAAAGTTGGAATCATTAATACGACAAAAGCCATTAACTTTTTATAATTTTTTTTAAGAAACAATAAATATTTTTTAATATTGAAATTCTCTTTTTTTAAGTTAAAACGCAATTTCATACATTAAACTCTCCTTATAGTTAACGATTATATCATTTTATTTTATAAAAATAAACTCTTTATTATTTGAGGGCGCATTGCTGTTGCTGGCATCAAAATGATATAAGACATTTAATGAACTTTAAAAGTTATATATGTTAATCGACAAAGCCAAAGAAATCAACTTAAACATATCTTATCGACAATTTTTTACTCAAATACTTATATTCTTTTCTAGTATTTGTTTATCTATATTTTATATTAGTATTCATTGAATAAAATGGCAAATAATTTTGAATTTTGCATAGTTATAAAAAGGCTAAAATCGTTTTTGACATAATAAAAGCACGGATTTAAGGCCCGTGCTTTTTTTGGAGCTATAAAATCTGTCGGGGACAAAACTTTATTTATTCCCCGATTGATTTTATAGTTTCCATAAGAAAGGCCCCTCATATAATTGAATTATTAGAGTTCAAAATAAGGAGGTCCATATGAATAATACCCTTTTACCTAATTTAGACATTGATCCTAGTAATTTCAAAGAAACCATCGCTGATCTTATTCCCACTAACGATGGTTTTATTTATGAATTACAAGAAGGAGACGATGGTCGAATTTGTCTCTATGGATATAGCAATTTTAAAAAGCTTAGAAAGCGTTCATTGCTTATTTTGAGATACAATAATACCCAAATGAAAAGGGACACACAACTCTTAGTTATGTGTCCCCGCTAGATTTTATAGTTTTATCAAGTTCTAAACAGCTGTCCCCGATCTTCCCCGATAAATTTTATAGATACCATAATAAAAGCACGGATTTAAGGCCCGTGCTTTTTTCTCTGGAGCTATAAAATCTGTCGGGGACAAAACTTTATTTATTCCCCGATTGATTTTATAGTTTTTATAGTTTCCATAAGAAAGGCCTCCTTATAATTGAATTGTTAGAGTTCAAAATAAGGGGCTCTATATAAATAATACGCTTTTACTTAAATTAGGCATGACCCTAATAATTTCAAAGAAACCATCGTTGATCCTATTCCCACTAACGATGGTTTTATTTATGAATTACAAGAAGGAGACGATGGTCGAATTTGTCTCTATGGATATAGCAATTTTAAAAAGCTTAGAAAGCGTTCATTGCTTATTTTGAGATACAATAATACCCAAATGAAAAGGGACACACAACTCTTAGTTATGTGTCCCCGCTAGATTTTATAGTTTTATCAGGTTCTAAACAGTTGTCCCCGATTTTCCCCGATAAATTTTATAGATCCTTTTCTCTTTTATGCTTTATGATTCTTTATCGAGATAATCTCTTTTTGGAAATGAAGTAATATCCTAAGACCGATAATAATCCCATTCCGCCAATCACAAGGATAACAAACATAATGTTACGTTGCCCAAGTTGAGCAATTAAATTATGGCTTGCGGTAGCTTCTGTTCCAGCCTTTGATGCCGCTAAATTTAGCATGAATGCCAATTTATCAGCCGCATTTACATCTACAATATTAGCATCTCCATCTAAATCTTCGACTGTTGATCTTGAGAAGATAACTTGATCTCTCTCTGTAAGTTCTTGTAATAATTCATTCAATGCTTCCGCTTGATCATAATCATGACAAGTATCGAGTTCAGATAACATCTCCAAAATTGTTGATACGTCATCGGATAATTCTAAATGATCATAGAATGTCGCCGATGAGAGTGAAATACGCGCTGCTGATGCACTATCTAAAACGAAGACCATAGCGATATCCGTTGTAGTAGCAACCGTCGCTTCAACATCAATATTCTTGATAGCGGAAGTATCTAAAGCCATTTGTGAAAGGATAGTATAAGTAGTTCCTCCATCAGCCGAAGTCAATAGATAGAAAGTACCAGTGAAAACATCGCCTGTTGTAAAGTGATATGAAACGAAGCCATCATAGAAGAAAGAATGCATCGTTACAACACCGGTTGTGGTCGTATCAATTCCTTCAATAGCATTGGCAATAGCCTCACTTGCTACTGTTCTAGTTTTATTCGTCGAATTAAATCCGATAGAAGAATTATTTCCCGCCATGTTCACATCGAACGTTGCGGTTCCGATTGTGACAGTTGTTGGATTATAAGTATTGGAAATTCCTTCCATCGAAGTTGCATTTGTCACTAACGCATCAAATGCTGTTCTTGCATCTGTTAAAGTTGCATAATTGGTAACTAATGCTTTTTCCGCTGTTAGTAATGCCGCATAAGCTGCTTCAGCGTCTTCAATAGCATGCATAACATCCAAAGTTGGCGCTACTGTTCCAATTGCATTAATCTTTGCGATAACATTGTCCACAGCTTCTTGATCGATATTTGATACGTTCTTTTCATACTCAACGGTCACAGAATAAATATATGAACGTTTCGCTTTGTTTCCTAACTCAATAGATTGCGTTTTCGAAGCCGAAATATCAAAAACATAATCGGTCGCGGTGGCGGTTAATGCCACAGCTTCTTCAGTATTGACATAAAGTGTCGCCGCATCAGTACCATATCGCTTGGCATTGATAATTACTTTCGTAACATAATAATCATTACTATCCAATTGCAATTTAACGCTTCCTACCGCACTGGATGCTCCTAACTTCAATATTTGTGTTGACGAACCATAGGCTTTGGTTCCCGAAACCCAACTAATTCCATCAGGTGTTGGATAAACACCTTCTAACTGCGTAGCCGTGGAAATAGCTGCGCTTGCATTCTCAGCCCCCCCAGCAGTAGTATTAATGAAATAAGATAATGGTTTATAATCTTCAATTGCAACTTCAGCAGCTTCCAAGGTCGCTAATTTAGTCACATAACCTTTTTGTGCTTCCGTCAAGGCTTCATAAGCTTCTCTTGCAGAAACAATTTGCTCTTTCTTGCTATAATCGGTAATTTCACCAATTGCATCAATTAAGGTATCAACTTCTGCCGCTTTGGCTCTATCAGCCGCTTCAATAGCAGCTGCTTCCAAACGATCATATTCGGTTTCGGCAGCCACAAGGACATCATAATTGGTAACTGTCCCCTGTAAAGCAGTATCTAAATTATCATAGGATAATCTGGCAGCATCGATTCTTTCTTTGCAATCATCTGTATACTCAACAGTGCCAATTGCGTTAATCAGAGCGATTGTTTCCTCTGCGGTCGGGACACTGACCGATACTGTAACTTTTTGTTCGAAATTGCCTTCTACTGTTTTAACAGTAATGGTAGCATTTTCAACACCATTAAGAGCCGTAATTAATCCGGTTGAAGAAACAGAAATATATTCTTCATATCCGGCATCAACTGTATAGGTTATTCCTTGCTCAGTCGCATTGGCCGGTAAAACAGAAGCCTCAATTTGGGCTGTCTCACCTTTGGCTAAGCTGAAGGTGGTGGTCGTCACATTGATCGACTCAACAGCAACATGGCTAGCTCCTTCTAATAAAGAAATCTTACCAGCGGTTAATCTTTTATAAGACGATGCTTGAATAATGAAGCCATAATACTTTGCTTCAGTTTGAGTAGTAGCAAAGGTCCAAGTAAATGTTCCGGATGAACCTAAACTATCTCCTTGTTTGTTTGCACTATCTTCAGCTAAACTAACCTGCGTATAAGCAGTCCCGCCAGCAGCAGATAATTCACTGCCGACAACAACATAACCGGTGGCAGAACTGTTACCACTATTGGCAGTGTAGCTTAATTGAAGTGCGCCAACATTAGCTACGGCGGTTGTTGTGTAATAGTAATACAATCCCGTTGTAGTTGTGGTGGCCGATGCATTTACCGCTTGAACCACAGGTAAATCAGCTGCTGTTGGCACGATTTTGTTGTGGTTAGTAGCGTTATTTGCACCAAGATAGCCGGTTTGACCACTTGACAAAACCCAATTAACGCCATTATTTGCTAGCGTTCTTCGTGCACCATAACCACTACCGGTTCCTGATGCTTCCGTCAACGTGTCTCCTGCAGCCGCTTTAGCGGTGGTATTATCCTTGCTCATGAGGCCCATACCAACCACCATGGCTAAAGAAGCCATGCTAATCGAAAGCTTTTTTAATAAACTTTTCATGATCTTTTTCTTTCCCCCCTTATGAATAGAATAGATTTGTAGAAAAATTATCGTCTTTTGAAATGATTTTTAACTCTTAAAGAACCAACGAATGAGTTAAAGATTATTTACAAACAAAGTATATCATATAATTAAGATTTACGTAAATAAATAATAATTTTTTTATTATCTAGCATTTTTTACCATATAATTTGGCTAACAAAATTTTTTCTTCTTTTTTTTAGATTAATTATTCCTCTAAGCCAATAACCTATATATATTGCTCTCCAATATGTGCCATAATAATCATATTGTTAATTATCCAATCGAATCTTGATTTAACAAATTTATATTAAATATGAAGGAATAATTTACTTTGATCTGGCAGATATTATATGGAAAAAGATCTCAATCCTCCATTTCTTCTTTGATGAATCCTGAATTTAGATTTTTTATTAAATAACAAATCCGCTTTGGATATTATCTAATAAATAAAAAAGATTCATCCTATTTAATATTTAGAATGAATCTTTCTTACTTATTCATGGAAGTACATGTCAAATTCTTCTTCTTTGATTCTTTTAATGTCGCGGCTGTAATCATCGCCATTACGTAAAATCATCAATGAAACAATAGCAGCAAATAATACACCACTATAGACAAAGAGACTTGCTATTAAAGAGGTGATTAAAAGAGCTGATGCTTTTGCTGAAGATAAGACGTTTTTAGTAGCAATGTAAACCCCTACCACTACAAGATTTATCGATGCGAGAAAGATAAAAGTTTGTAACATAATAAAGCCTCCTTTCTTGCTTTCGCAGTTTTATTATATGTAATGTTTTGTATAAAACAACCCCGGTTTATCATGAAAATGCTTACATAAAGTATAAAAGCGTTTACATTTCATACTCTTAAAATAAGTTGCTTTCCAATTACATATAACTATAATGATGCGCCTTCTCAAATTATAGAGGTGTCCACGTGCTTTGATCAAAGGAAGGAGCGGTAACAATCCACGAGCTTAAATAATTTTTATATTTCATGGACTTTGCTTTGCCGATTTCCACACTGACCGCCTCATAATTTCCGCTTTCGGCATTTTTCTTTAAAATCGTTCGATAGACGGGCTCCACCCATTCACCATAAGGAATCGTAGGGTTACCATTTCCATCATCTAAAGGGACCGAGGTCGTAAATAGATAATATGTATCCGAATCCAGTTCTTCATCAGAAAACCATAGTAAAAATGACATATCTTGCATATCATCATCAAATAAGTTGGAGAAATCCTCATGGGCATCCATGCTTCCTACCACCTTGCTATTCCCCCAAAAGCTACCGGAACGATTGACGATTACTTGATTAAGATGGGAATTGGGATCGTTTAATCCTTCATCTGGATTTTCCGTTGTGCCATTCAATATATTATTCAAAAGCTTTTCTTGTTTACTTCCCTCAGGAGTATTGGGAAAAAGATAATGAAAATCCGAAATGACAATTCTTACTTGTTGATTTATCGCGGTAGCATCATTTTGTGCATAGTTAAAAGTAGCGTATACTCCTCCACAAGTGATTGTGGTAACAAGAAAAATAGCGATAAACAATACTTGATGGATTCTTTTCATGGTATTCACGTTTATCCCTCCCCCTTTTCTTGGCATATCACTTTTTGGTAAGATGCGACTAAAATATACGCCATGCGCTCGGATGTGGATTCGGAGACATTTTCAAAGTCAATAACATACCATTGCTCATTAGACCGTTTTGGAAATAATGTTTTTTCTATTCCTTCTACATGATTGGCCAATTCCTCGTTTCCTATGAAACGAATAATTGCATGTCCTAGCTTCGTGCAATAAACATATGCAAAGCATTTTTTCTTATTTCCGAGTCTTACATAATACGTATCCGGCACCGATAATCCGCTTTTAGTTGTATCTTTCCTGCGCGTTACGATGATTGCTTCCGGAAAATACTGTTCCATATAATCCGCTACTAAGGATTTAGAAAATACGCCTAATGAAAACGAAGGACCTTTTTCTTTTTCATATAATGCCATAATCCGACTTCTTTTTTCCATTTCTTGGTTGATCCTTTTTTCAACTCGAGGAGAAACCACCAAAACAAAAACGACGAGCAGGATACAAAGATAACCCGCAGGTGAGGACATGAAATCGACAAAGCTTCCTAAATAAGGAATTCTTTTATTGGCGTAAATACCGCGCATTTGCGAATACTTGACAGGAAATTTGTCCGGATATTGATTGGCGTCACCTTGCAATAAAAAGTATCTTTCGGAATGCTGGGTGTTCGGCTCTTCTATTTTGACGATTCGATGGACGATTAGATAGCCATCCACTTCATATATGACGATGTCATAGAGCTTTAGGTCCTTTTCTTGAGGAAGCTTATGAATTACAATCAGATCATATTTTTGAATTTGGTTGTTTAAATGGTTTTCTTGAATATATGTGTTTTTCTCATAAACAGAGGCCATTGATCCACTCTTTACAACTTTAACGATGGGAGTATCACCTACTGGTTTGGTTCCACCAAGTCGAGAACCTATTGATAATCCAAAAACAATGACTAGTAAGATGCTAAAAAATGTCGGTAACAACTTATTTATGATGAAACGAGCAGCAAGACTCGTATGTTTCGCTTTTTCCTGCTGCTCTTTTTGAGATATTTCATTGTCGGCAAGTCCGCCACCAATCATTTTAAGGCGCATCTTGACAATGCTAATAATGAGAAAGGCGAACATTGCTGTTAAAGTTATAAAAACGATGAAACAAAGCACAAGAATATACTTATCATATGCTGTCATATTTTTATATCCTTTTCAATTAAATATGAATTCCTATATCTTTTCGCTTACTTTAACTAAAATACTAGTTGCTTCAAGCTGTGTTTTATAGTCATTATATTCAGCACTCGTGGATAATTGTATGGGATTAACCTCAATATAATCGGTTAAATCGACCACATAATCACCTAAAATTTTCGCTTCATTATTTAGTGTGACTTTACCTTCGGTCAGTCCCTTGGTCTTAAAAATATCCGCACCATCGTACGTATTACCGGTAATGGTGATTTCCATTTCCAAAACAATACCATTATCGCGAACATCGGCATCAGCACCAACAGCGGGTGTAAATGTCACCTTAAATTCACCGCTTGTTTTCATACCGGTATAGTATGTGCTTTCTCCACCGGCGATTTGCCCGGCATCATCAATCTCAATTGCGAAGGTCGATGTAATCGTAATGACACCTTTGGTCGTATCACTTACTTCATTTGCAATTGTTAAGCCGAGTGCTTGTTCAACCGTATCAGCGCTCTGTTGAGCATAATTAAATGTTGCATAAACACCGCCAATGGTCAAAAATGTCGCCATTGCAATCACTGCACCTATTCTTTTCATTCATTTTTCCTCCATATCTTTTTGAATTTGCTTCAGCGAAACTTGAAGCATGGCCATGTGTTCATCTAATACTTTATTAGGTGTACAATTTTGTCTCCGGATTGTTTCTTTTCACCCCAAATTAGAAGAAATCAGCGGGCAAAATAATAAAAAACGCTTGACAAAAATTCCAACTCCGATATAATGATGACAATGTAGTTCGCCTAATAAAGTATTAGATGACCATCATAATGTAATAATTTTTTCATTTTGTTTTTGGAAATAATTTCGTGGTCATTTTTTCCATCATTTGTTTTTTATGCTCCATTAAAGAATGAACATAGCGGTTCAAAGTAATAGAGGCATTTTTGTGCCCTAAAATTTCCGATAAGGTTTTGACATCCATGCCGCATTCTAAGGCCCTTGTTGCGAAAGTATGTCGCAATGCATGGAATCCTTTATGGGGTATTTTGATTTTTTTTAAGAGCAAGGAAAAGCTCCTTTGGTAAGAACGAACACTAATAGGATTTTGACCATCCGATATCAAGTATATCGACTGCTTGCTTTTCATTCTTTTCAGCAATGGCAACAGGTGCTTTGAAAAGGGAATCATCCGTTTAGAGGTGATTGTCTTCGGTTCATTTATCATCCGTGTATAGTGGCCATTTAAATCGATTCCGTAATGACATGTTTTCTTGATCATGATTAAATTATTATGAAAATCAATATCTTCCCATGTCAATGCGAGCAGTTCTCCAATTCGCACACCGGTGTATAAACAGATGATAATACCGATCATTTTCGCTTTGGGGCTCTTTAAAATGGCCGTCTCAATTTTTCTTTGCTCCTCTAAGGAAAAGCATGATAATTCTCGAAATTGAACTTTAGGGCGCTTTATTTCCTCTAATTTATATTCCTGAATAAGATTGATCGAGGCCGCTGTTTTGAGAGATAATTGAATAATCGTAATGATCGTATTGACCGTACTAGGGGCTAAGCCTTTATTCGTTTTGACATTTCCCTCCTTCAATAATTTGGTGATATACATTTGGATCATAATCGTCGTGATATCTTCTAAGCCATAGTGTCCTAATTCCTTGGTGATGTGATTTCGAATGAGATTAAAATAATTCTCAAATGTTTTGGCTTTAGCGTTTGGCTTAATATAATTATCCAGCCAAATAGTTAACCATTCTTCGTATTTCATATTTTGTCCACTCCTTTTAACACTATTTTAAAAATTGAAGACAAAAACCGATAGAAAAAGCGATAATTATGACTTTTATTCCTTGAATTTTAATAAAAAACAAAAGTGAAATTGATAGATGATGAGGCGCAATTTCTTGATACATATGTTTATTTACCTTGCTTCTTTTTTATCTGATGAATATAAGAAAAAAATAAAGGTCGCAAATAAAGAGGGAGATAGCAAAATATATTAAAAAATATATTAGAAAATATGTTATACTAAAATTGAATATTATACTAAGATTGAATACTCGGAGGCACAGATACATGAAATCAAAAATAACTCTCATATGCTTGGTATTACCTTTGTTTTTCGCAAATAATCATCTCACTAAGGCTGAGGCCGGAGAAAATAATGTCAGCGCTCCTAATCAGAATTATTTAAGTGAAACCGGCGATATTGAAGCCTATTATGAAGAATCTTCTCTTAATGGTTTAATGAATCAACCCTTATTAGAGAAATTGGCGGAATCGATGACCATCAATCATCGTTATTACACTAATTATGGTGATATCAAAGGGGCGAATGCTTTTTCTGATGAAGATATTGATAATCCCTCTAACATCATTGATTTTTATACAGGGGTTTCCTTCGATAATGCCTGGAATGGTGGCGTCACTTGGAACCGTGAGCATGTTTGGTGCAAGAATCGTTCTAATGGTCTTTATCCGGATGTTAGCAGCGACTCCAAAAGAGGTGCTGGGGCTGATATCCATCAATTAAAGCCTTCCTTTCAATCGATTAATTCCTCAAGAAAAGATAAGTTTTATAGTGATTTAAATAAAAATGGAACGGAAATAATCTATGAGGGTCAAGGCACTGGAAACTATACCAACACCATTAGCTTTGAGCCCCGCGATGAAATAAAAGGCGATGTCGCTAGAATTTTAATGTATATGTATACCCATTATTCAAGTGAAATTGAGGCGAATATCTTCCGTCTTGAAGCCGTCGATACGAGCACTACTTCCAAATCGGGAGAATTACGTATCAACGATATATTTTATGTCGAATCAGGAGTCGCCCAAGATGCGTGGGATACTCTTCTAAGATGGAATGATCTTGATAAGGTCGACTATTTCGAAATGAAACGGAATGATTATTGTGCTTCCGTTACCGGGGTTCGAAATCCTTTTATCGATCACCCCGAATTTGCCGTCATGATTTGGGATCCCGGCTATGATGGACTCGGAGCCTTAGAAGATCCCGATTATTTCCGTAATGATGATGTGCCGATCCTTGATATTGCTTTATATCATGAAGAAGCGACGATTAAAGTTCATGATCAACGGCAATTACATGTTAACTATACGCCCTATTACGCTAGCGAAAAATATCGAAAAGAGGTCTGGGAATCATCAAATCCCGAAGTGGCCTCAGTGGAAAACGGACTGGTAACCGGACTCCAAGAGGGATCTACAACAATTAAGGTGACGGTTGGCGAATTCGAAAAAGAATGCACCATCTTTGTGGAAGAAAATGTGGCCGAAACGAACGCCATTTATACCATTGATTCTAAAACAAGCGTCACCAGTTCCGGAATTATTCCCGACAATTCTTCGGCTACCTATAGTCAAACCCACCAAAATAAAGGGCAAATGACAGCGAATAATTCCACCACCTTAACTTTACAAGGATATCAAGGATATTGTATTAAAGGAATTACTCTCAATATTCGTTCTAATACCTCGGCCGGTGCCGGTGGTGTCATAGTTAAGGCGGGCGAAAGCCAAGTGCTCGCGACGATCGATGAAGGAACCCCGTTCAATGACCCAAAATGGGCGGGAAAATACTCCAACACCTTTGTCGATGTGGAATTATCCTTAATAGATAGTAATTATGTTATTCAAGAAAATGAGGATATTACCATTTATATTTTCGCATCGGTTAATTCTCTCTTTATAAACGAATATCGCATTGCCTATGATGTTCCTCCTGAAGAGATTCCGGTCGAACAAATCATCTTGAATTATGAAACACAAAATCTAAAAGTCGGCGATACCTTTAAACTCATCGCCACTATTTTACCTGAAAACGCCACTAATAAGCATTTACAATTCGTGAGCAGTAATCCTAGCGTAGCTTCTGTTGATAGCGACGGGCTCGTCACCGCGCTAAAAAAAGGAACCGCCACCATTCAAGTTCTCTCTCATGATGAAAAGGTGCAGGCTAATTGCTTGATTACCATTGAAGAAAATGAAATAACGCCTCCTTCTACTAGCAGCGATCCTATGCCACCATCATCATCCGTGATTGATAGCTCCTCCACTAGTAGCAATCCTCCTAAGAGCAATAGCTGCTTTAAATCGTCAACCAATCTCTTGGTTCTTCTTTCAATACTCGGTATATTCACGGTTGTTTTCTATAAAAGAAGAAATTATTAAGCAAATTAATTGAAGTTTTACCACTAACAACTAATAATAAGATTTGAAGGAGAAACGAATATGGTAGACATTAAAAATGATATTTATTATGTTGGTGTGAACGATCACCAAGTGGATCTTTTTGAAGGTCAATATGTTGTGCCAAATGGCATGGCCTATAATTCTTATGTCATCATGGATGAAAAAATTGCCATCATGGATACGGTGGATCGTCATTTCACGCATGAATGGCTCGATAATATTGAAAAGGTTTTAAATGGAAAAAAGCCTACTTACTTGGTCGTCCAGCACATGGAGCCCGACCACTCTGCCAATATCATAAATTTTTTAAAGCAATATCCGGATACGATCATCGTGGGAAATATTAAGACCTTTAAAATGATCGATCAATTTTTCCATCAGGATATTGCCAATAAATTGGTGGTTTCCGATATGGATACCTTATCACTAGGAAAGCATCTTTTAACCTTTGTCTTTGCGCCGATGGTTCATTGGCCCGAAGTAATGGTAACCTATGATGCGTATGCCAAAGCTCTTTTTTCCGCTGATGGATTTGGTAAATTCGGAGCTTTGGATCATGATGAGGATTGGGCGGATGAAGCGCGCCGATATTATATCGGTATCGTTGGAAAATATGGTGCTCAAGTTCAAAGCCTGTTAAAAAAGGCCTCTACCCTGGATATCGAAATGATATGTCCTTTGCATGGTCCTATTTTGCAAGAAAATCTCGGCTATTACCTCGATCTTTATAATACCTGGTCAAGCTATCAAACCGAAAGTGAAGGGGTTTTCATCGCCTACACTTCCATATATGGTAATACCAAATTAGCGGTCGAAGAGTTGGCAAATAAGCTTGAAAGTGATGGCTGTCCTCAAGTCGTCGTTTGCGATCTGGCTCGATCCGATATCGCAAAGGCGGTCGAAAATGCTTTCCGCTATGGAAAAATAATCTTGGCCACAACCACCTATAATGCCTCTATTTTTCCATTTATGCACACATTTTTAGATCATCTCATCGAACGGAACTTTCAAAATAAAACGATAGGCATTATTGAAAATGGTTCCTGGGCTCCCTTAGCCGCCAAAGTCATTAAAGAGAAGATGGCAAGCTGCAAGAATATTACCTTTGTGGAACCGGTCGTGCGTATCTTATCGGCAATGAATGATGATAACCATCAACAAATCGCCACCTTGAGCAAAGAATTGACCAAAGAGTATCTAGCGCAGGATGGTAAGAAGGCTAATAAGCAAAACTTAAACGCTCTTTTTAACATCGGCTATGGTTTATATGTTGTCACTTCCCATGATGGTAAAAAAGATAATGGCTTAATCGTTAATACGGTGAGTCAATTAACGGATCGACCATTAAGGGTTGGTGTCACCATCAATAAAGAGAATTATTCCCATCATGTTATCAAGCAATCGGGAATCATGAATGTGAATTGCTTATCGGTTGATGCTCCCTTTAGCGTCTTTGAGAACTTCGGCTTTGTGAGTGGACGAAATGTCGATAAATTTAAAGCCTATCCTGCTTTACGCTCCGATAACGGATTAGCCTTTCTTTCAAAATATATTAATGCTCTGCTCTCATTAAAGGTCGAAGACTATTTAGATTTGGGAACTCATGGCTTATTCATTTGTAGTGTTACGGAATCACGCGTTATTTCCGATAAGGAAACCATGACTTATACTTATTATCAAAATAATGTTAAGCCCAAACCCGCTACTAAAATCAAAGGCTATATTTGTAAGGTTTGCGGTTATATTTATGAAGGTGACACTTTACCTGATGACTTTATTTGTCCTCTTTGTAAGCATGGCGCAAACGACTTTGAAAAAATCGAATAATCAAAAAAAGGGATTTGCTTTCATAGCTGAATCCCTTTCTTTTTATCTTAAATACCAATCCAAAGCCTCTAAATGGCTATCAATAAACTGTTCGATTTGTTGCAAATGATCAACGTTATTATTCGGTACCTCTCCCCACTTTTCTTTTTCCGCTTGAAAAGCATAGTCGGGAATTAAATTAAGAAAAGCTTTAAACTCTGCTTTAAGATGACTTTCACTCAAAATATCGCTTCTTAATTCACGATAACGCGTTAAGACATCCTGATAAAATAATGAGACAATGCGATAATAAAGCTTATTCCATTGATTGGTTTTGATATTGGTCATTTCATGGGGATTATAAAATGATAAACCATCCCATACCAATCCCCATGTGGAATCCATATCATACATCGATGGTAACCATTTATCACCATCGAATGTGACCCATAAAACGTTTTTGCAGAGATTATCCGCTCCACAAATCACATATGTATAAAGAATGACATCGATTGTTCTTTCTAAATCCAAATAAGAACGAATCTGATTTTTAAAGCTTTGGTCATCGGCGGTTAAAACAAAATTAATTAAGCGATTCATGCTATCCGCTACCCAGGAGACTCCTTCGGATGTTTCCTCGGTCGAACAATACTCTAAATCCCAACCACTTAGTGAAACGTCATTAGGATCGCTGATCGGTTCTTGAAAAGCAACACTGCTGGTCCAGTCATCGCCCATCAAAATGGCTTGGTGCAAATGCGTATCCTTCGAGCTCATATCAAACATCCAATTATCCTTAGGAATATTAAAGGTGTATAGGCCATGGAATTCATTATTAAGATAAATTAAAACAGGATAGCCATCTATCGCTCCTCCATTAATCAATCCTTGTAATGGATCATTGATATTACGAGAATGCACTACTTGCCCAAATATTTTCGCCGATACAACATTTCGCGATTGTGAGTAATCTATCCAATTGGCTTTTAAGCAATACTTGCTTTCTTTTCCCCATCCTTCTTGCATTTCAACCTTATATTTCGATCCATCATTATTCAATAACTGCATCGTATAATTCTTTTTAGGAAAAGTTGCTGATGTTGCGCCTTGGATTTTTAAAGTCGCCGCGCAGGCAAATTTTTGATTGAAATCATCATAATCCACCTGAACATTCACTTTATTCTCTTTCGAGATGCCATCTAGCGATCCTTGAAAACTAAGGATAGGTAAACCTGCATTTTGAGAAGTTAAGCTCATGACGGTTGAATATTGACAACGAGCACACGAAAAAAAGCCACCTTTTTCAATCTCGTATTTGGCATTATCGAGACATATCGAATCTAAAACAAAATCATGGCCCGGAGCTTTTTGGCCGATTTTCACTTCTTCATGATGACACTCTTCGCAAAAACGATGTAGGAATTCATCCTGCGTACAGCTGCCTTCAATAGCGACACTCCATTCACCATAGCTATGGTGATGGCCACCGCAAGCACATAATGATAAAAGCGTGGTAATCAACACAATAAAATGATAGCGCATATTTCTTCTCCTATATTTTATTTTGAGAAAAAATCATCATTTTTTATATAGATAATTTCTAGAGAATAATGGAATAATTTTAGATAGTTCATCGTTAAAAAAACGTAATGAAGCCGGCCAATTTTATTTATTGGAAAGTGAGGATGGTAGAGAGCCACCGGTCCAGATCTCTTCATCATGAGGGATGAATTGCAAAACAATCGCCAAAACAATTAAAATGACAAACAAAACGATACAGACGATCAACCATTTTTTGGCAAAATCAACCTTACCTGAGTCACCTTCTGCGTTTGGTAGTGGTTCTTTTTCTTCCATGATAGCTTCACTTCCTTTGATATTTATTAGAATACCCCAATAAGCCATTAAAATCAACAATCGCTCTTTCGCGATTGAAATAAAGACAATATTTTAATGTTCAATGAATGATGATTAGGATATAATAGAATCACAGAGTAGTTTGAAAGCGTTAAGTGTCTATTCATGGGATGTCGGAATAGAACGAATACTCTTAAGTAGCGGTTTTCAAACGCGTCCGCTGTTTAGCGGGCCTCGATCAGGGAGGTCTTTTTATGAATAAAAAAAGAATTTATCTAATTTGTATCGCTAGCTCAATGGCCGCTTTATCAATTATTTTGGAACTATTAAGCGTTCGCAATGAAGCTAGCAAATTTACTTTATATAGCTTGCCTCTGCTTTTTAGTGGCATTCTCTTTGGACCTTGGGCCGGATTATTGACCGGTATCGTCAGTGGCTTTATTTCCCAGCTATGCCTCTATGGCTTAGGTCCCACTACTCTTATTTGGATGCTAGCCCCTATGATGTGGGGCTTTCTAAGCGGTCTTATCTTCCATAACGTCATGAAAAAGAATGGATCTCTTTTCAATATTTCAATACTGGTTATTGGGGTTTCATTATCCATTACTTTAATCAATACTTTAGCGTTATATCTTGATGGTCTCCTTTTGCATTATCCGACCCCCTACGTCATCACGCAGTTAGGAGTAAGAGTGGCGACCGCCATCGGATTATGCATCCCTTATATTGCCATCATCTATTTATCTTTACCGCGTCTTAAGCCATTAATCATGACACAAAAAAAGAAAGATGAATCATCTTTCTAATTATAGCTTTTCATCGCTTTATCGATCGTTCGTTTTTGATCCTTTTCTTTTTCGCTTTCCCGCTTATCAAAATTCTTTTTGCCTTTGCCTAAAGCGATTTCAATTTTGACACGTCCGTTTTTAAAATACACCTTGGTGGGAACGAGAGTAAAAGATTTTTCTTTCACCTTGATCTCTAATTTACGAATTTCTTTTTTATGTAAAAGCAATTTCCGTGTTCTTAAAGGGTCTTGATTGAAAATGTTTCCTTCCTTATAGGGAGCAATATGCATGCCGATAATATAGGCTTCTTGGTTTCTAATTACGATATAGCAATCGTTTAAGGAAAGACCATTATTGCGAATCGATTTTATCTCAGTGCCGGTTAAAACGACGCCTGCTTCGATAAAATCACTTAGAAAATAATTAAATGATGCTTTGCGATTATGTGTGATGATTTTAATCGATGAATCCATATTGACGCTCCTTTCCTTATATTATATCGAGAAAACAATAAAATCCCCAATATGAAGAATATTTATTTTCGACGATGTAGACGTAAATGCTGCGGATTAGGCCGATAACGTGATTTTTCTATTAGCTCCAAGACGATTTCACCCTTCATTTTATCGACACTAGCGACCATTACTTTAACCTTTTCACCGAGAATAAAACGGATTCCTCTTCTTCTTGAAAAGGAGGATTGCCCATTTTCATCAATGGTAAAGTATTCATGAAAATCGCTAAACTTTAAAATTCCGGAAAGACCATTCTCCAAGGCGACATACATGGCACGATTATTCATACCATCGATATAACCATTTAACACCATACCTAAATGATTTTCCATATATTCCGCCCCTTTAATATCAACCGATGAGCGTTCTATCGCGACCGCTCTTCTTTCCTTATAAGAGGTATCTTCCGCCAAAAAGACCATCTGTTCGCTAATGGCATTTAGACCCGTGAAATCCTTTTGAAACAAGTATTTTCGTAATAAGCGATGCACAATCAGATCGGGATAACGACGAATAGGTGAAGTAAAATGCGTGTAGCATGATGACGCTAGGCCAAAATGCCCCTTGTTCGTCGAAGCATAGCGGGCTTTGGCTAATGATCGTAAAAGCACCGTCGAAATAATCTCTTTTTCTTCTACACCTTGTAATTGGCTTAAATAGTTCTGTAAATCCTTCGATGTAACCTGCAGAGGGTTAAAAGCGATAGGATGCCCTAAACGAGACGCAAATTCAATAAATTGCTCCAATTTACGAAGAGGCGGTTTTTCATGAATACGATAAAGGAATGGTAAGCTCTTTCGATTGATCGTCGTCGCTACTATTTCATTAGCGAGTATCATGAGATCTTCGATGAGCTTTTCACCCTCTTTCTGCTCTTTTTTGACGACACCAATGGCTTTTCCTTCCTGATCAACCACAATTTTGATTTCCGGGACACTCAATTCCAATGCTCCCTTTTCCGTCCTTGATTGACGAATTTTGGCGGTTATTCGATGCAGCAATTGAAGGCTTTCTTCAAGCTCGTTATTCGCCTTCTCTTGTGCGAGAACTTCATTAACATATGTATAAGTTAAGCGATGCTTCGAGCAAATCACCGCCGGAACAATTTCATAAGAAAGAACCTCACCATCTTCATTGACCTTCATTAAACAGGAAATCGTCAGACGATCGACATCCGGATTTAAAGAGCAAATACCATTTGATAATTGAAAAGGAAGCATCGGAACAACCCGATCGGCGATATATATCGATGTACCGCGATTAAAAGCCTCCTCGTCAATCGCACTTTTCTCGTGAACATAGTAAGAAACATCCGCGATATGAACACCGATTAGATAACTATCATTCTCTTTTTTGATGGAAATAGCATCATCTAAATCGCGAGCGTCTTCACCATCGATGGTAAAAATCAACTCTTGCCGTAAATCTAAACGCTGCACTATTTCTTCATTTTTCACTATAAGAGGTATGTCGATAACCTCTCTTTCGACATCATCAGGAAAATCGACCGGAGCATCATTTTCTAAAAGCAAGCGCTTCATATCCATTCCCGGATCGTTTTTCTTTCCTAAAATAGAATCGACCGCTACGATGATTTTTTGCGGTGAGGAGGAAATTATGTGGCCAACCACTAAATCGCTCTCTTCGCCTTGATAATTTTCAATCACAAAGCTTATTCCCTCCGGAGCCAGATAAGGAGCGTTTAATAGCCATTGACCATGACTACGATAAACTTCACCGACGATCTGAAGATGCTTTCTTTGCACAATTTTAACGACATGAAATCCATAATTGTTAGGACGCAAATAAACGCGATCATGCAAAATCGCATCCGCTAAATCATCATTTTTCAAATACACATCTTCATCTGTCCTTAAAAGATGAGCAAAAGCATAATTTTCCTTAATAGAGGTGATTTCCGCTAATAAGATGCCTAAGGTTTCGGGCGCCACGTAATAATCATCTTCAATGATAAGACGACCATCATTCACCATCGTTTGAAGAGCAAGCGAAATACGAGAACGCTTATCATCGAAGAAAGCGTAGATCTCGTTCGCGGTCACATATTTTTTTTCTTCCACAAATTGGAGAATTTTCTCTTCCATTAAAATCACCTCATTTCAAATAAAAAAGGGGAAAACTCCCCTTTTTCAAATCTTTTTTTAAAAGCCCAACAAGGCCATCGCTGTCGATGCGGAGCTTGAACCAAGTGCTTTGATTAAGATCGCAAATATGAAAAAGATAACAGCAAAGGCGAAGGTTAGCCAGGAAATAACAAGCTCAGAGCCACGTTCCTTTTGTTTAGCGAAAACATTGAGACCGCCTCCGGTGATTGCTCCCGAAGCACCATCGGATTTTCCACCTTGAAGAAGGGATAAAATAATAATAATAACAGCTACAATCAAGAATATAATATCTAAAGCACCCATAAGAGAACCTCCATACAAAATATTTATCAACGCTTAGCGTTTGCTTAAATATATTACACTATTTTCATAGAAAATAAAACAAATATTTTAAAAAACGCAAAAATAACCGGCTAGAATTGCGTCAAAACCGTTTTAAATCACCAAATTGGCATCAAAAGATGCGGAAACGATTTTCCTTTTAGGAAAGAGAATCGATCTTTTTAGCATTGGATTTTAATTTCACTTCATATCTTTCCAATTTGCTTTGAATGACTTCTAAATAACTGGTGGTAATTCTAGAAACCGCTGAATCGATCTTCCCGGCGGATTCAATAATATCCATAGATTGCTTTCTAATATCTTCAATTTGCTTTTGAAGCGTTTCCAAAGGCTTCTCCAAATATGTTTTTTTGATATCTTCAAAGGAATGCATAATTTCCTCTTTGCTCTTGAATATTAGCTTTTCTTCTCCCTCTTTCGTAATAAGATACGCAAAACGCGTTGTTAGCGAAACGATGAGATTTAAGAAAACCATCAAATAAGCGGGACGAACCACATACATATTGGCGTAATTGGGAACGCGATAAATCGGTAAAGCGTTTTGCTGATCGCTTTCCAAATTACTGACCAACACCGCGTATTCACAATTCTTTTTCGAACGATCGGCATCCAGCTTTCGATAATATTTCTCATTTTTCTGTTTATTGACCGAATCCGGATTTTCATCCTTCATTTCTAAGCAAATCCTTGTCAGTAATTCATTGCTATCGTGCGATTCATTACTGAAGATAGAGAAAATAAAATCCGCTTTCGTGCCATGCGCATCCCCATCATCATGCGTCGGATTATTATCCTTTTCCCAAAGACAATTTTTAAATCCCGTTTGCATATAGGAAAGAACTTCATTATTACACCAAGCTTCGAGATCTTCACCGATGACTTTGACGCTTAATGATGCTTTCTGTCTACGTAATTCTTGAATCGTTTCCTCGAGCTTTCGAATCTCCTCGCGATGAGCTTCTTCTAAGTCCCGCTTTTCCTCGTTAAAGTCTGTTTTAATTTTCAATTTTTCCGTTTCATTTTGGGATTGGATAGTGGCTAGTTTTTTCTCTAGCTCCGCTATTCTTTTTTGCCATTCATTTTCAATTTCCAAGCGCATCTTCTTCTCTTTTTCATCCATGACCGCCTCTAATTCGGCGATTCTGGTCTTCAATTTTTCTTGCTTTTCCTGCTCTTGTTCGATTCTTTCTTGGAGCTGAACTTTATGCTCTAATTCAAGCTTTTCTTTTTCATGATTAAAGCCTTCTAATACACTCTTTAGACGCTCATTATAAATGGGATCTTTTTTACTATCGATTATTCTTTCAATCAAAGAGGAGTCAACCTGCATCAATTCCTCTAAATCAATAATATCGCCCTTTTTGCCATCCTCCATCAATTCAAGAGTGGTCTTATCCTTAACGATAACGGCTATTTTTTTCATACTGCTACCTCCTTACAGCTTTTTTGATTCAACCAAATTTTATATTAATAATGTGATAAAAAACATCATGATCAGCAATAGCACTAAAAAGATCCAAGAAAAGGGGCTGAGCTCTCGAATAAGATCGCGGGCCACATACCCGGCTTCCGCGGCCGGCTTTTCTTTAATATGGAACTCTTTCCTATTTAAGAAATGTTGACGTAAAACAATATAGATCATGATGATACTTGAAACCGCGTAAATCGCCACCTGGATCCAGGATATCGTAATATGGCATTTCCAAGCTTCAAGATTATCAGGGGCTAAAAACGCTATAGCAAGACGAGCACCCAAATTAAGAATAACGAGTCCCATTATTATCACAAACCTTTTCGGACAACCATTGGCGTGCCAAGATGAAACCTTATTCAATGGGTAATTAATAACGACATCCCGATTGCGGAATAATTCACTAGGCAATAGAATAGTCGATAAAATGCCCACTATGGAAATCAAAGAAAAGCCATAAGGAAAAATTCCTTGTCCTTCATGGAAAACGACATCCAAAACATAGGATGCGAGCGCTAAGACAAAAACAAGGCAGCCTAAAACAAATAATAATTGTTTGATGGCCAGCGCTTTAAAGGGATTATCATAGTCGTACGTTTTGACTATTTGCGTATTCGCCTCTTCTTTCTTTTCATTCTCTTGAAACATCGATACTTTTTGGAACTTCATGTTAATTCTCTCCTAATTCTGCTTTTAATTCGAATAATAGATCGCGGAGCGTAGCGGCTCTTTCAAAATCAAATTCTTTAGCGGCTTTTCGCAT
This sequence comes from uncultured Coprobacillus sp., assembly GCA_964583155.1. Classification (GTDB taxonomy): domain Bacteria; phylum Bacillota_I; class Bacilli_A; order RFN20; family CAG-826; genus CAG-826. The sequence goes on along the minus strand of CAZOUY010000002.1, from coordinate 89,818 downwards.
TTCTTTATCGAGCATTTGAATATCACGCTTCAAATCATTGCGTGAGCGTTTGCCCTTACGATTTTCATTCAAAATATCAAGGACTTGATCTTCATTCTTCAAGGGCAATCTGATTTCCTTAATAATGGTTTGCGGAATGATATGATGCTCAGCATTATAGGCCTGCTGTACTTGACGACGGCGATTCGTTTCATTGATGGCCGTCTGCATCGATTCCGTAATTCGATCCGCGTACATTATGACCTTTCCATCCGCATTGCGTGCGGCGCGACCGATAATCTGTATTAAGGAACGCGTGGATCGTAAAAAGCCCTCTTTATCCGCATCCAAAATGGCGATCAAGGACACCTCCGGAATATCAAGACCTTCGCGTAATAAATTGATACCGACGAGCACATCATATTTCCCTTTTCGCAATTGATAGATAATCTCGGTTCGTTCTAACGTCTTAGTCTCATTATGCAAATAAGCGACCTTGAAATCGCGATCCTTAAGATATTTAGTGAGATCTTCGGCCATCCGGATTGTTAAAGTAACAATCATCACACGCTGATTCTTGTTAATACGTTTTCGAATCTCATCCATTAAGTCATCAATTTGCCCATTAGTGGGACGAACTTCAATTTCCGGATCCAAAAGGCCCGTCGGTCGAATGATTTGTTCAACGACCTCGCCTTTGGTTCTGCCTAATTCATAATCTCCGGGAGTCGCCGATGTACAGATGACCTGATTCATCATCCCTTCGAATTCTTGGAATTTTAAAGGTCGATTATCCAAAGCGGAAGGTAAACGAAAGCCATATTCGACTAAAGTTTCTTTCCGGGAACGATCGCCGTTATACATTCCTTTCACCTGCGAAAAGGTTACATGAGATTCATCGACGACGAGTAAAAAATCCTTGGGAAAATAATCGAATAATGTATAAGGCCTCTCGCCTGGTTTTCGTCCATCGATATGGCGAGAATAGTTTTCAATGCCCGGACAAATACCGAATTCTTGAAGAGACTCGACATCTTGCTTCGTCCGCATTTCCAAGCGTTGTTCTTCTAAAAACTTTTGATTCTCATGGAAATACGCTAATCGATCCATGAGTTCAACCATGATGTTCTTACAGGCTTCATTTATTCTTTCACGCGTAGAAGCATGACCATAGGCGGGAAAAATAGGATAGGTTTGATATGTGTGCTTCTCTTCACCGGTTAAAGGATCGACCAATGCAATTCTTTCAATCTCATCGCCGAAGGTATCGACTTTAATAATAAATTCATTGGTCGATGCCGGACAGATTTCTATAATATCGCCACGAACACGGAAGCTTCCTGGAGTTGTGTCTAAATTATTGCGTTGATATTGGCCGTCCACTAAAGAACGGAACAATTCTTTCCGATCGATGGTATCTCCTACTCTTAAGGTGAAAGCCAAGCTACGATACTCATCAGGATCTGTCAAGCCATAAATCGACGCCACCGAAGCGACCACAATCGTATCCTTGCGTTCTAAAACCGAATTAATAGCCGCACATCGCATCATTTCGATTTCTTCATTCATAACCGCATTTTTATCAATATAAGTGTCGGATTTCGGTAAATAGGCCTCAGGCTGATAAAAATCAAAGTTCGAAACAAAATATTCGACGCGATTATGCGGAAATAGCTCTTTGAATTCAGCGTATAATTGACCGGCCAATGTTTTATTATGAACGATGACTAGCGTCGGCTTTTGCACTTGTGCTATAACATTGGCGATAGTAAATGTTTTTCCTGTTCCCGTCGCTCCTAAAAGGACTTGAAAATCCTTGCCGTTTTTGATTCCATCAACCAGCTTCGCAATAGCTTCGGGTTGATCGCCTGTCGGTTGATAATTGGATTCTAAAATAAATCTTTCGTCCATATTATATCTCCTTAACATAGCTCTGTTGCCATTTTAATACCATGTTTAAATAACTATCAAAGCAGGCCTTTTGCAGAATTTGCGCCCCCTCGATATCTAAATAATCTTTAACCGCTAAGCCATAGGCTATTTGAAAGTCATGTAAGGCCTCTTGGAAATCCTCATAATCATGCGAAAGCACTAAATTAAATGCTGCCAAGGCTCTTTGTTTATTAGCTTCATCCCAAGAAGATACCTCGCCAAAATATGTGTAAGCGAGCGAATAATCAACATCGGGCTTTAATCCTATTTTATTGATGCTAACGCCATTAGGAGATAATGTTTCGGCAATGGTATAGCGCATCGCCGATCCATCGCTAAAATAATGGACATCCTGTACTAGGCCTTTGCCATAGGAGGTCGTTCCTAAAATCCGCGCATTCACCAATTCTTTCATTGCTAAAGCAAAGGTTTCGCTAGCAGAAGCGCTGTTCCTATCTTGAATGATATTAAAGGATGGGATCTCATATTGGCGATTGGTGGTTGTTTTCCATAATTGCTCATGACCATCCTTATAACGATAACGGAGAATGGTCGATCCCTTCGGGACGAAAAGACTTGATAAATCGATAGCGGATTGAACATAGCCACCGCCATTACCGCAAATATCAATCGTCAATTGATCAATAACCTTTTTTTGATAATCCTGTAGGCACTTCTTTAGGATTGAATCCATCTTAACCGCTAAATTCTTATCTAAAAACGAATCGATTTTGACACTTACCAATAAACGATTTTGATCATCGATCATCGCATTTTGCAACTGAACACCGCGATAATTATAGCTGCTTTTGGAAAAGGAAATCTCCAAATTATCACGCAAAATCCGATAAGTAATAATATCACCCGTCGATCTTAGAGCTTTGAGTCCTTCTTCTACCGAAACTCGGTCAAGATCAACCCATGAGCCATCTACATAAGAAGAGACGATGACATCGCCGGCTTGTAATCCGGCTTTTTCACAATCCGCATTTTCGTAGACATAGGAAACATAATAGTTGCCACCATAATAATTGGTGATGAATCCATAGCCCTTTTGCTCCATCGATAGATTTTGATCGGCCTTCGTAGCCGTATAAAAAGTATATGGATCATTTTGAGATGTTAAAGCATCGATCATATCATCGCGGAACTTATCAGCCGAATCTTCCTCGCTATAATACCAATCATTGAGCATAATATCGTATATTTCCGCGATCTTTTGCAAATTAGGATCATCAAATTTTCGATAACGATTATGCATGACAACCGCCCCTAAAACGATACCTAATATAAAAGTAAAGGAAGTGACAATCGACAGCACAATGGTCATTCTTTTTTTAATTCTAATTACCTCATATTGTTCATTAGACGATAACTCTTTTTTTGCCATCTTGCCACGCTCCTTTTTTACTTTTGCTTTTTGTCTTCTTCTATCAAGGGATAAAATCCTTCGCCATTTATCTCATGGGCTCGCGTAATGGAAACAAAGGCGCTGGGATCGATCTTTTTAATATAATCGATCAGCTTCGTGTATTCCTTACGCCCAAACACCACCTGAATCATCTTTTTATTACCATTAGTATAACCACCGACAGCATCAATAATAGTGGTGCTTCGATCTAATTCGGCAATGACAAAATCCGTTATTTCTTGGTATTTATCGGAAATGATCGAAGCGATAAACGATTCTGATGATCCTAACAAAACCCGATCGATAATGATGGCGTTGATAAAGGCGCCGATGATTCCGATGATCGTTGTTGAGGTGTCTTTAGAAACGATAAATCCTAAAATAATAACCGTAGCATCAAGAATAAAGGTTCCCGTGGCACATTTAACCCTTAGATACTTTTGCCCAATGAGCGCAAAAACATCGACCCCGCCGGTCGAACCGCCACCTAAAAAGGTCATTGCGCAGCCTAAGCCAATAAAGACATTGCCACAAACCGCCGCCAATAAGGAGGTCATGCGCGGATCATAAGTAACTTGCTCGCTAATTATTTCTAGTTTAACCCACTCATCAACATGCAATACACGCATAAAAAGCGGTAGTGATATAGAGTAAATGATGACCGATAAAAAGGTTTGAAAGGCAAAGCGTTTTCCTAAAAAAATCAGCCCGAAAATAAAAGTAATAATATTCAAAGCCACCGCCACAATATCCACGACATTGGTGGCCTCATTTCCTTTGAAAAAGGCGTTTTGGATAACGATACCGATACCCGAAAGTCCTCCGGTGACGATATTGTAGGGAGTTAAAAAAGCGGCCGTTCCAAATGTGAGAAACAAGGTGCCGATAATAATCAAAAAAACATGATAAAAATAACGGAGATAATCTTTTTTCGTATAATTCTTGAAAAAGTTCTGGATTTTATTCATGCTTTTTGGCCTCCATTTCTAAATAGGCATATAAAAAGGCATCAATTTGACCATCCATTACCGCTTGGACATTGCCTTCTTGATAATCGCTACGATGATCCTTCACCATCGTATAAGGGCAAAAAACATAGGATCTTATTTGAGAGCCCCATTCGATATTCTTTTGCTCCCCCACAATTTGATTCATAGTGGCTTTTCTTTCCTGAAGCTTTCTCTCATAAAGATGGGCCTTAAGCATATTCATGGCTATTTCGCGATTTTGAATTTGCGATCTTTCAATTTGGCTTGATACCACTATTCCTGTCGGAATATGTGTAATGCGAACGGCCGATTCCGTTTTATTGACATTTTGTCCGCCCGCTCCTTGCGAACGATACGTATCAATACGAAGATCCTTATCGTTTATTTCAATATCGATGTCATCTTGAAATTCGGGAATGACATTGACCGAAGCAAAGGAGGTATGACGACGCCCGGCTGCATCGAAAGGAGAAATCCGCACTAATCGATGCACACCTTTCTCACCTTTCAGCAAGCCGTAGGCATTTTTGCCTTTAATGATGATGGTCGCCGATTTTAAGCCCGCCTCATCACCAGCTTGATAATCGATAATCTGCATTTTAAAATGATGAGCCTCCGCGAAGCGAACATACATGCGATAAAGCATATCCGCCCAATCCTGGGATTCCGTTCCTCCGGCACCGGGATGAAATTCCAAAATAGCATTTAAATGATCAAAGGGCCCCTGGAAAAGAACCGCCATCTTCAAAGCGTTTAATTGCTCTTCAAAATGATCATATTCAAGATTGACCAAGGCGAGCGTTTCGTCATCATTTTGTTGCGAAAACAAAGTCAAAAGCTCCTCAACATCATGATAATTCTTTTCAAGGGCCTCATATTGCTCTTTTTTCTCTTTGGCATCACTCAAATCAGTCATGATTTTTCTTGCCGCTTTTTGGTCATTCCAAAAAGTTGGATCGCTCATTTGTGTTTCATATTGCTGAATAATTTCTTCTAAATGAGGCAGGTCAAAGTGAATCACCAAGCTGATATAATGTTTTACCAGCTTCTAAAAGTCCATTTCTGATAGTTGCGAGATCTCTCATACTTTTATTCCTGTTCTGGATTGGAAGGAGAATTTTCTTCCTCATCCGGTTGTTTTATTTGTACTTGGGCATTTAAAAGATTAAGAACTACTTCAATCGCAATTACATCCATCATATCACCGAATAGCTTATAGCCTTCATTGACATAATCCTGTAAAGGATTCGTATTAGCATAGCTTCGCAAGTGAATACCTTCTCTTAGCTTATCCATGGTATCGATGTGAGAGGTCCAGTTGCGGTCAATACAACGAAGCGCGTAATGACGTTCAACCTTTTCGGATACCTCACTTCCCCACTCTTTGCGCTTTGTTAAATAACGTTTCCACATTAAAACGCTGATATCTTCTCCCACTTCTTCAATAGGAGATTCATCGTAAGCGGCAGGCTTAATCGTTCCTTCCGCAAGGAAACGAGGCTCCAATTGTTGCTTTAAAACGGTGCCTGAGACACCACTAGAAGGATCATCAGGATTCAAACTTTTCTTTGCCAAAGCGACTCCCGCTTGTTTAAAGAATTCTTCAATCATGCCGTTAATATCCTCTGCGAATAAGATATTATCGCGTTTTTTATACATGATTTCTCTTTGTTTACGTAAAACATCATCATAATCCAACAATGATTTACGAGTATCGAAATTTTGACCTTCAATACGTTTTTGAGCATTGGTAATCGCCGATTGCACTAATTTACTTTCAATAGCATCATCACCATAGGCTTCATAAAATTTTCTTAAATTATCGCTACCGAAACGACGCATCAATTCATCATCCAACGAAATATAAAAACGGGTAAATCCGGGATCGCCTTGTCGTCCCGAACGTCCACGAAGCTGATTATCAATACGACGCGATTCATGGCGTTCCGTTCCAAAGACACATAATCCTCCGGCCGCACGGGCTTGTTCATCCAATTTAATATCCGTACCACGGCCAGCCATATTGGTCGCGATGGTGATGGCCCCGGCTTCACCGGCGTGTGCGATGATTTCGGCTTCACGAGCGTGATTCTTGGCATTCAAAACATTGTGTGCCAGTCCGGCCTCCGTCAATAAACGATCCATATATTCAGACATCTCGACAGAAACCGTACCGATCAAAATCGGTTGGCCTTTTTCATGACGTTCTTTCACTTCTTTGACTAAAGCCTTAAATTTGGCCTCTTGCTTTCCGAAGATATAATCGAGAGCGTCTTCCCGGGCGATCGGCTTATTGGTAGGAATAGAAATAACGCGCATATTATATATTTTGCGGAATTCCTCTTCTTCCGTCTTCGCTGTTCCGGTCATGCCGGAAAGCTTCTCATACAAACGGAAGAAATTCTGATAAGTAATGGTCGCCAAAGTGACGGTTTCTTGTTTGATTTTAACATTTTCTTTTGCTTGAATAGCTTGCTGCAAGCCATCCGAATACTCTCGTCCTTTTAAAATACGTCCGGTAAATTGATCGATCAATTGGATTTCTCCTTCGGCATCAACCATGTATTCAACATCGCGGCTCATAACATAATTAGCCTTTAATGCTTGGACAATACGGTGCACTAGATCATTGTTATCGGGAGAATAAAGGTTCTTAATTCCAAACATTCTTTCTGCCTTGTCAACACCTTGTTCGGTAAGACCACAGGTCTTCGTTTTTTCATCATAAGAAAAGTCGCGCTCTCTTTTAAGTGTTTTCACGAAGCGATCAGCGATGATATAGGTGTTCGCAGAAACCTTCGAACCACCGGATATAATAAGAGGAGTTCGCGATTCATCGATTAAAATAGAGTCCGCTTCATCGATAACGGCATATACCATTCCCCGTAAAACGCGGGCTTTCGCGTCAACCGCCATATTATCGCGCAGATAATCGAAGCCCAATTCCGAGTTGGTCGTGTAAGTGATATCGCACGCATACGCTTCTTGCTTTTCAGCGGTTGTTTTCTCACGTAAATTGACACCAACTGTCAAGCCTAAGAAACGATAGATTTGCCCCATCCATTCAGCATCACGCTGGGCTAAATACTCATTGACAGTGACGACGTGGACGCCACGCCCGGTCAAAGCATTAAGATAGACAGCCATCGTGGCCGTTAAGGTCTTACCTTCACCGGTTCTCATTTCCGCGACATCGCCCTGATTTAAAACGATAGCCCCCATAACCTGAACTTTAAAGGGAAATTGATTCAAAACTCTTCGTGCCGCTTCTCTTGCAACCGCAAAGGCTTCGAATTTTATATCTTCAAGAGTTGCCCCCTCGCTTAATCTTTGCTTAAATTCAGCTGTTTTAGCGCGTAATTCATCATCTGTTTTATTTTCCATTTCTTCTTCGTAACTCAAAACGCGTAAGCTTTGCTTTTCAATTTTTTTCAACGCCTTTTGATCGAAACGAAATAATTTTTCTAAAAAACCCATTCCTTATTCTCCTTCCAGACTTTTCTTTTTCATTTTACATTATTTTCCATTACTTTCCAAGAGTTATATAAAAATGTAATTTTTATAAAATAGTTTCTTTGCACGATTATTTATAAAAAAAGCGAGTATTCACTCGCCTTATCCTTGTTGAATTAAGAAATTTTTACAACATTCCGTGCTTGTAAGCCCCGCTCCGTTTCGTATAGGTCAAACTCAACATTTTGTCCTTCTTCTAAAGAACGATAACCATTCTCAATAATTTGTGAATAGTGAACAAAAATATCGGCGCCTTCTCCACGGTTAATGAATCCAAATCCCTTTTCAGCATTGAACCATTTTACTTTGCCAACCATGTTTATACCACCTTTCTAATGCAACTGCAATTTTCATGATAGACGTTTTATGAAAAAACGCCGCAAAAACTCATCGCCTTTTTCTTTCATTTTTCGACATGACCAATACTTGAAGATTTTTCGGCTTGTACTTCGAAATGAGTTCTATGGCTCTATATAAAGTCGCTCCGGTGGTCATTACATCATCAACCAATAAAATGTTTAATCCGATGGGAATATTCTTATTTTGACTTTGAATAGCAAGACGATTTTTCCATCTTTCTTTGCGTCCGACAAGGGACTGCTTAAAATCCTGTCTTTTTTCCAATATCTCAAGAAATGGCAATTTTAGTACCTTAAACATTTCATAGATATGATTAAAGCCTCTTATGTCTTGTTTTTCCTTGCTTGATGGCATCGGAACTAAGACGTATTGATGATAACGAAAATGAAGCTCTAAGGAAAATGATTCCAAAAAAACATTTGCCAATTCTAAATCACCTTGATCCTTGTATTGATGCAATAATTTCGCTATCCATGAATCATATTCATAAATCGCTAAGCCTTGAATGCTGCCTATATGAAATTTTTTGAATTTAGGATGAAAGCCTTTCAAGCACTCAGAACACACCGATAATCGCGGATACAAATAATTCCATAAAGAATTCTCAAAGCTGTGATCTAATTTTTTTAAGCAAATCTTACAGACCTTCATTATGTCCTTGAATAGCCTGATATGCCTTTTCCATCGCAAAGGTCTTAGTGGTAGCTAAATAAATCACTTCTCCATGCGGATCTTCCTTCTTTCGACCTACTCGCCCACTTATCTGTTCTAAAACAGCAGCATTATATATCGATTGCTCCGCATCATAAATAATCACTTGCAAAGACGCGATTGTGATTCCCCGTTCTAGAATTGAGGTTGTGACCAAGTAATGCAATCTTTTTTTCTTGAAATCATCAATTATTTTTTGACGATTCTCTCTTTTAGAATGCACATATGTTCCTTTCGGAAAGAAGAAGCGCAAAAGAAAAGACAGATTTTCGCTCTTTTGAATCGAAGAAACAAAAATGAGACACGGCTTAGCGGCTTTGATAAAATAACGGAGCTTTTTTAAAAGATAAATGAGCCTTGGAAATTTGGATAATATCACGATTTGTGGTAGGGGAATGGGTGCCCCATGAAAGCGTCTATTTAAAGTCAAAATATGGTCATCATCAAAATGCTTTTTCCATTTTAAGCTAGGAGTGGCACTCATCATGACGATCATGCCCCGATTAGCACGGAAGAAAAAATTTTCAAGAAGCGGATTATCTTTAAAAGGAAAGGCATCGATTTCATCGGCAATCAACAGATCAAAATAATGATTATAACGTGAAATCTGATGCATCGTTAAAACGATAATATCGCCTTCTTGCTCTTGATTATGACCACCATAAAGCGCCACTACCTTGTTTTTAGGAAAAACTTTTTGAATGCGATCTACTAATTCGATCACGACGTCTTTCCGTGGAATAGCAAATCCGACTCTTTGATGGCCCTTTAACGCGTACTCTATCAGCGGATAGACAATTTCAGTTTTCCCCGATCCACAGACAGCGTGAATCAAGCAATTCTCCCCTTTTTGATAAAAAAGTATGAGTTTTCTTGCCAATTCCTTTTGAGCATCTGTTAATGAATACGCCAAAACCATTTCCCCTTGATTATCCTGTCTTTGATGATAAACTACCTTCTCCATAGGAAATGATATGCATCTTCGACAATAGAACGCATTCTTCTTTTTCGCAAATAGCAAGGTATCTTTGTTACCACATTCCCTGCAAACAAGCATAAAAAAACCTCCCTAATATTTAATTAGAGAGGTAATTGTCAATTTCCTTAAAATTATAAGCCTTTGACTAATTGATTATAAGATTTTTCTGGATTAACGTAGCTATTATCTTTTTTGAGAATTTCAAAATGCAATGATTGTCCTAAACCGGCCGTATAAGTCGATTCTCCGGATGTACCGATTTTATCGCCTTGACGCACTTCTGCACCTTTATTGACGGTCATTTCTCCTAAAGAACAATACAGAGTTCTAATCCCCGATTTATGTTCGATTAAAAGCATGTTTCCGTAGATGGAATCATTGGATTTGGCAATAACCGTGCCTGAACAGGCGGCTATCACATCATACGATTCTTTATTGACATAATCGACGCCTAAGCTCTTAGTGTAGGTATTAGTTTTACCCGGAACTTCGACAATCGCTTGACTTCGCGTTTCTAAGTCATCGGTCATATCATAGAAGTATCGCGCAATACTGGCGTCAACCTTAAAAGGTTTGTTCATTACTTCTGTCATCGGATCGTAAATAGGATTATCAACTTCTCCTCCTGTTGAAATAGGCGGAATATCATTAGAAGGTGGAACTACGACGATATTGCTCATTCCACTATTCCCTGACGATGTATGATGACGGGAATTATTAGCGATCGCATACATTCCCCCAAATAGTAATACTGCTGATAAACTTATTACTAAACCGACACGGGCTTCTTTACGCCATTCTGGTACTCTTTTATTTTGTTTGTCCATTTTCTTTTTCACCTCACTATCATTGTTTCCAAACAAAATTTATTTATACAATTTTCTTGAAATTCTTTTATTAATTTTTTCAATTACGAAAAAAGCACCTATCTTCTTTATTGAATTAAAGAATAATAAGTGCTTTGATTGTCATTTTTTTCCAATTATCTATTCAGGCTTATAATCATCGATGAGATTAACTCTTCTTAAATGTCTTCCACCTTCAAAATCGGTAGATAAAAATAAATCAACACGATGCAAAACATCGGAAAGGCTCATAAACTTCTGTCCAAAAGCAATCATGTTCGCATTATTATGCTGACGCGATAAAACCACAACCTCATCATTATATCCCATTGCACAGCGAATTCCTTTAACCTTATTAGCGGCCATCATAATGCCTTCCCCGGTTGTGCACACAACAATACCATATTGTGCTTCGCCTTCGCTGACTTTATGGGCGGCTGAAAAAGCAAAGACAGGATAATCACATGATTCTTCCTTAAATGTTCCACAATCAATAACTTCATGTCCCATTTTCAAAAGATGGGATATGATTTCGTTTTTGTAGTTTAATCCGCCATGATCTGATCCTAAAGCAATTTTCATTTTTCTTTCCATTTCCTTTCTATTTCATGAAAAGGGATATTCCCTTCTCGTATCAAATAAATATTATGATGGTCTATTTTAATAATTGTCGATGGTGAATCGCCTTGGGCATCCGCCTGATAAAGGGCGGCCACTTCCCCATCAAATTCTTCTTTAACATCATTAAAATGTGATAAAGGCGGCTTATTAGATCGATTAGCGCTAGGAACTAAAAGCGGCTTTCCCGTTTGGCGAATCAATTCACGCACAAAAGATAAGCTGCTAATGCGAATACCAACATAATCACTATCTAAGGTCACCCATTCTGGCAAATCGCTTCTTTTTGGAAGTAACACAGTCAAAGCCCCCGGCATATAGCTTCTTAAAAAAGAAAGAATATGCTCATCAACCACCGCATAATGCGCTATCTCATCAAGATTGGAACACATTAAAGTAAAGGGCTTCTGGGGTGGTCTTCTTTTGACATTCATTAAGGATTCATAGGCATTTCGGTCATCATAGATTACCGCTAAGCCATAAACGGTTTCAGTCGGAAATCCAATGACCTTACCCGCCTTTAAAAGCTGGGCACCTTCATAAATCTGCGTTAAAGATAATTGACATGTTAACATAGCCATCACCGATGCTATTTTAACATATTTGTGACTGATTTTATGAAAATAGATCGAAAATATAAATTTTTTCACGAATGACTGTCGTATCACATTCATTTTTTCTTAATTCACCATGCATTTCTACGCCCTTGGCTTGGCCAAGCAAAACGACAATGCTTCCGCAGATATAATAGCTCCGTGAATCATCACGAAAGGAAAAGATGCCGATATTATTTTTAATAGCCGCTTCAATGCAATCGGCGCCTAGAGGCATAAAATATGTTTCATAGGTTTCAATTAATTTTTCTTTATAAAAATATAATTCCGTTACATCGGCCACACTTCGAGAATTCGAAACAATTTCAAACTTATAATTAAAGGGCTCTTCGGGAATCGATAAAAAATTGGATGAAGATGCCAATAATGTCAATAATGGTACAAGAATTTGTTTCACTTAAATCACCTCAAAATGATTGTGAACTCAAAACGACGTTTTATTCACAATATTTTAAAATAAAATAGCGATCATTCTTATTGATGTCTTGATAAAAAGTGACCTCACATCCGGGAAGTAGCCTTTTCACCATTTCTTCTAGTGCTTTTTTTTGATTATAACCGAATTCTGCTAACAAAAAACCATTCTTTTTTAAATGATGCGGCAGGGCGATAAACAATCTTTGATATATTTCAAGTCCATTGCCCGAGGGAGGAATCAAAGCCACTTTCGGTTCATAATTTTTGACCACTCTTTCGATATAATCATCTTTACCGATATAAGGAGGATTACAAACTATCATATCGGCTTTCTGATCTAATGGAAAGGCCAAAAACAGATCAGAAGCTAAAAATTCAACATTGGACAGAGCCATTTTTTCGCAATTAATTTTTGCAACCTCTAACGCTTCCAAGGAGATATCGCTCGCCACAATGCGCGCGTTTTCTATTCTTTGAGCTAAAGATAAAGCAAGGCAACCGGAGCCCGTTCCAATATCATAAACCAATGGCTTATCCATCTGTTTGGCAATTTCTAAGGCTGCCACCAACAATTCTTCTGTTTCCATGCGTGGAATCAAAACGCGATCATCCACATAAAAACGATTGCCGAGAAACCAGGCTTCTTTTAAAATATATTGAATAGGTTTGCCGGAAAGATACTCTAATAGATAGACTTCGAGTAAATCCTCATTTTTCATTTCCTCATCGAGATGCAAATAAATTTCTGTTCGGTCTTGAAATCCATTTAAATGCTCAATCAATAAGAGGCCTGAGCTTTTTTCCAATCCTTTTTTTTCTATTTTTTCATTAACATAATCAAGAACCTCTTTAATTGTCCTCATTATGATTTAAACCCTCTTTTAATTTTTCTTGTTGATCGGCATAAATCAAGGCTTCGATTATCTCATCAATCTCGCCTTCCATAATACGATCTAATTTTTGAATGGTTAACCCGATACGATGATCGGTAACACGATTTTGGGGATAATTATACGTGCGAATTTTTTCCGATCTTTCGCCAGTGCCTACCTTTAATTTTCGTTCAGCACCGAGACGCTCCTCTTGCTCAGCAACTTTAGCAGCCAAAACGCGGGCTCTTAGAAGATTCATCGCAATTTCACGATTTTGAATTTGCGATTTTTCAACTTGACACGCGACAACTATTCCTGTTGGCAAATGCGTAATACGGACTGCCGATTCGGTTTTGTTAACATTTTGGCCACCCGCCCCTTGCGAGCGATAGGTATCAATTTGTAAATCATTGGGATTGATGACAACATCAACTTCTTCCGCCTCCGGCATTACTAAAACCGTCGCCACCGAAGTATGGATACGTCCTTGTGATTCGGTCTTAGGAACCCTCTGCACTCGATGAGCGCCCGATTCAAATTTCAATTTAGAATAGACACCCTCACCTTTAATCATAAAAGAAACCAAGGAAAATCCACCTAAGCCCGAGGAATTTTCATCGATCATTTGGATTTTCCACCCCTGTGATTCAGCATATCTTGTATACATCCGAAAGAGGTCAGCAGCAAAAAGATCAGCTTCATCACCACCGACAGCACCACGGATTTCCACAATAATATTCTTATCATCATTAGGATCCTTCGGAATCATCAAAAGACGCAATTCATCGATCAATTGAGTTTCTCTTTCTAACAAAGATTTGTATTCTTCTTTCCCCATTTGTGCGATATCCGGGTCGCTATCATTGGACATGATTAAAGCATCATCACGATTAGAAACAACTTTTTTGTACTCAGAATATTTTTCGACAATTGGCTCAATATTAGCCCTTTCTTTGGATAAGTCGCGATAACGATGGCGGTCGCTTAAAACCTGCTGATCTAAAAGAAGAACATCCAATTCCGATAATCTTTTGACCGTAGCTTCCAATCTTTTTAACATTTGCTCTTCCATGTTATCCCCTCTCTCATGCATGTGCTATTATAGCATAATCTTGATAAAGCGGAAATACCACATTTTTTTCTTTTTTATAAAATCTCTTTGAAATAAAATAATAATCTCGATATTAGATAAAAAAGCGCCGGTAACATTTAATAAATGTTATAAATTGGGATTATCTATCAGAATTACCATTTCAAGATGTATTAAAAAGTGATATAATAAGTGACAGGTGATTTTATGGCATATAAAGCTCTTTATCGTACATATCGTCCTTCGACTTTTGAAGAAGTGGCAGCACAAAAGCATATCGTTAAAACATTAGAAAATGCTTTAAAAACTCAAAAAATAGCCCACGCTTATCTTTTTTGCGGTCCTCATGGAACGGGCAAAACCACTATGGCTAAATTAGTGGCCAAAGCCTTGAATTGCGAAGAGGGCATCGGCTCTCAATGCAATCATTGTTCTAACTGCTTAGCGATTAATGATGGTTCACATCCAGATGTCATTGAAATCGATGCGGCTAGTAATAATGGAGTCGAAGATGTTCGTGATCTAATCGAAAGAGTGAAATATTCACCGATCAAAGGTCGCTATAAAATCTATATCATCGACGAAGTCCATATGATGTCCGCTAGCGCATTTAACGCACTATTAAAGACCTTGGAAGAACCGCCTGCTCATGTGATTTTTATTCTTGCTACCACGGAGCCTAACAAGGTTTTGCCTACAATTCTATCGCGTTGCCAACGCTATGATTTTACAAAGGTTGATGAAAATTCAATTCATGAGCGCATGGTAGCGATTCTCAAAAAAGAAAATATTAGCTACGAAGAGGATGCTCTTCAATTGATTATTTCCCTTTCCGATGGTGCGATGCGGGATGCCTTATCTCTTTTAGATCAAAGCATCGCTTATAGCGGAAATAATCTTCTGCTTCATGATTTAGAGGATTTATTCGGATTAGTTGGCACCAAAGAAAAAAAGAAATTATTGAACGCCATTACCGAAGCCAATTATAAAGAGGTCTTAGCGCTTTTGAATAATTTCTCAGCTCATGGTGCTGACATTCGTCGTCTTACCAGCGATCTTTTGAATATCTTGAAGGACATCATTATTTTCCAAAAAACAAAGGATCCTTCCCTCTTGCTCGTAGTTAAAAAAGAGGAAATTTCCGAATTAATGTCCAAGGTATCTTTTAATACCGCTAACCAAATGATTGATATTCTCTTGGATGCTCAAAATGAATTTAAAATTGTCAATAATGTGCGTTCTTTATTTGAAATTACCATCATGCGACTTTGTGCTTTAAATGAAAAAGAAACCAATGATGAAGTTTCTATAGCGCCTTTACCGCATGAAGAAAAAGAAGAAGTTCCATCTAAAAATGAGCCTCAGATCGAAACTAAAGATAACGATAACGAGAATCCTCCATTTTTAAAGGATGAACCCAAAGCGCAAACGGAGGATGTCGTCGTGACAACCGCTCCTTTAAAGCCCGATGCACCTGTGATCGAAGAAGAACTTCCGCCATTCTTGGCTCCGAAAGATATCAAAAACGATGATTTGATTCCTTTAGAATCTGATGGCGATAAAAATACTTTGGAGGATGAAACCATCATTCAAATAATGGTATCCGGTAAAAAGGAAGAAAAACAAAAGCTCAATGCCGTTTGGAAAAATCTCCAATCCTTAATGTTTGATCCTCAATTGGGAAAATATGCCTCTTTGTTAAAAGATGGCCAACCATATGTATTATGCAATGAGATCCTGATTATTCAATATGAATTAGCTTCTTTAGCCGACAAGGTTAATATCGTTTCCAACCAAGCGATTTTGAAACAAATTATTGCTAGGTTAGTCGGTCGAGAGGTGGCAATATACGCTTTATCGCGTCAAGAAGCTATTCGATTATATAGTAAATATCAAAACTTGTATCAAATAGGCAAACTGCCCAAATTAGGTAGCTTTGAAATTAAAATTTCATTTTAGAAAGGATAAAAGAATATATGAATATGCAACAAATGCTTGCCCAAGCGCAAAAAATGCAAAGACAGATGGAAAAAGCGTTAGCAGAGCTCGCTCAAAAAGAATTTACTGTGACTAAAAATGGGGCTTTAACTGTGAAGGCCCTAGGTTCACGCGAGATAACAGCTATTGAAATCGATGATGCCTTAATCAGCGAAGAAGATAAAGAAATGCTTCAAGATATGATAGTCATGGCCATAAATGAAATTCTAGGAAAAATCGATGCCGAAGAAGAAAAGATTAAAAGCACCGCTACTGGGGGATTTGGATTTTAATTATGCGTGATTTAGATAGTTTTCATCGGCTCGTTGATTCATTTCGGCATCTGCCAAGTGTTGGACAAAAATCAGCCGAACGTATGGCTTATGCGGTGCTAGAAATGTCGAAAGAGGATGTCGAAGATTTTGCAGCGGCTCTTCTAGACATTAAAAAAAGAATTCATCCTTGTGTCCGATGTGGCATTTATAGCGAAGAACCATTATGTGAAATTTGCCAAGATGAAACTCGTGATCAGCATACCTTGATAGTGGTTTCGTATGAAAAGGATGTCGCTGCTTTTGAAAAGGTCGAAAGCTTTCATGGCATCTATCATGTTTTAAATGGTGTTCTATCGGCCGTCAAAGGAATTGGCATTCAAGATCTACGAATTGATAGCTTGCTTGAAAGGCTATCTAAAGAGGATATTCATGAAATCATTATTGCCACCAGTCCCACTATCGAGGGTGAAACCACCGCTCTCTTTTTAGCCAAAATCCTAGAGAATTATCCTTTGAAAATCACACGATTAGCCTATGGACTTCCTATGGGTGGTCATCTCGATTATGCGGATTCGCTAACCCTTGAAAAAGCGTTAGCAGGACGAACCAATTTAAAGGAGTGATAAAAATGTTTATAACCGTTGAAGGACCTGAAGGCAGCGGCAAATCAAGTGTCTGCCGTCGTCTTTATGAAGAATTATTAAAACGCGGATTTGAGGTCGTGCTCACGCGCGAACCAGGAGGAACTCCTATTTCCGAAAGTATCCGGGAAATCATTTTAAGCAAAGAAAATGTAAAAATGGATGGTCGCACGGAAGCTCTTCTATATGCCGCTTCCCGCCGCCAACACCTTGTTGAAAAAATATGGCCGGCTTTAAAAGAAGGCAAGATTGTTCTATGTGATCGCTATCTTGATAGCTCTTTATCCTATCAAGGTGGAGCGCGAGGATTAGGAATTGAAGAGGTTTTAAACATCAATATGTTCGCAACCGAAGGCACTTTTCCCAATCTAACTCTTTTATTTGATATCACTCCTGAAGAAGGATTAGCCCGCATCGCGCGTAATCAAAATCGTGAAGTCAATCGTTTAGATCTCGAAAGAATCGATTTTCATCATACGGTTCGTAATACTTTTTTAGAGCTTGCCAAGCGATATCCTGATCGCTTTGTGATTATCGATGCTTCCTTATGCTTCGATAAAGTAGTCGAAAATGCTTTAAATGTCGTTTTAGATAAGCTTGCTGAGGCCGAAAAATGAATCATCAAGACTATTTAAAGACCTATCAACCCATTCTTTATCGAACATTCACCAATGCAATGGCGAAAAACCAAGTATCACATGCTTATCTATTGGTGGGAGAACCGGGTATTCCCCTTTTAAATACCGCTATATATTTAGCCAAATCGCTTCTTTGTGATAATCCTCATCCCTTGGCGTGTGATGAATGCTTTACCTGCTTAAGAATAGATGATGGAAATTATGCCGATTTCATTTTGCTGGATGGTTCATCTAAGACCATCAAAAAGGATGATATTCAACGTATTGAAATTGCCTTTGAAAAGACCGCTTTAGAAAGCAAAGGGATAATGATTTATGTGATTCATTTGGTTGAAAATATGACCGCCGAAGCGATCAACTCGCTTTTAAAATTTTTAGAAGAGCCTCAAGCCAACATCTATGCTTTCTTAACCACTGAAAACGAGCTTAAGGTTTTGCCTACTATTCTTTCAAGAACACAAAAATTACCCTTACGATACATGCCCCAAAAAGATGTTATCGATGAAGCGGTAAATATTGGTATTGCAAAAAATGATGCAGAATTGCTATCTTTTTATTATAATGAAAGTACAGCTTTAAAAGAAGCATCTTTGGCGGAGACCTATTTATCTTCGCGCGATGATTGCCTTGCTTTTTTAGAAGCTCTTATAAATGATTCTAAGCAGGCTTTGTATATTATGCAAAAGCAAATCGCCCCTAAAATCCGTAGTAAAGAAAACGCACGTTTCTTGCTCGATTTATTGATTGTTTTTTTTCAAGAGGCTATCAATTATCAATCGCAGGGGATAACAATTTTAGAATCATATCAAGATTTAGTTAAAAACTTAGCCTCACTTCATATTAATTTTGAAAATGTTTTACTGGAATTGATGAATGGCCGTGGTCAATTGGATTTAAATATCAATATTGCCCTGCTTTTGGACCATCTGGTAATCTTTATCATGAAAGGTGATGATATAAATGGAAGAAATGGATAAGACAGTGGAAGCGACCGAAGAAGTTGCTTCTGAATCTGTTGATGACAATTATAATTATTATATCGGAGTTCATTTCCGCGATAATCGGAAATCTTATTTTTTTGCGACTAACGATAAGGACTTCCGCTTGAACGATGAAGTGGTTGTCGAAACCGTGCGAGGTCTAGAGATCGGATATATCTCATCCTTACCTATTCCTATTTCCGAATATCATTTTGATCTTGAGCTGAAGCCGATTCTTAGAAAAGCGACCGACACTGATCTACGATTGTTTGATGAGAATTTAATTAAAGCCAAAGAAGGAATGGCGGTTTTTATCGAAGCTATTAAGCAATTAGAATTGGATATGAATCCGATAAGCTGTGAATACACTTTGGACCGCTCAAAGGTCATGTTTACATATCTTTCTAGCGAGCGCATCGATTTCCGGGAGCTTTTAAAAATTTTGGCCGCCCGACTAAAATGCCGCATTGAATTACGGCAGATAGGAGCCCGTGATAAGGCCAAAATAGTCGGAGGCATCGGCGTTTGTGGTTTACCCTTATGCTGTGCCACCTTTCTTAACGAATTCGATGGCATTTCGATCAATCGTGCTAAAAATCAATTGCTATCTTTAAACATTCCTAAGCTATCCGGCCACTGCGGTAAGCTGATCTGCTGCTTAAAATATGAAGATAACGCCTATAGTGAGCTGCGCAAAGAATTCCCGAAAATCGGTTTACGGGTCATGTATAATGGCGAACAATATCGTATTACCTCCATGAATGTTTTGACCCGGATGATAAAGCTGGAAAAATCCGATGATGTGCAATTTATTAGCTTAGAAGAGCTTAATAAGATTATTCCTCAATCAAAAAAGGATGCTGATGATGATGACACTAACCAGGAATAAAAGCTACGATTCTTCGCATCCTATTTTGTATTTAGTAGCGACCCCTATTGGTAATACCAAGGATTTTTCCTTGCGCGCTATCGAAGTATTAAAGAGCTGCGATCTAATCGGCTGTGAGGATACGAGAACCAGCAAAAATTTGTTCAATCTTTTCGACATTCACGCTCCTTTGGTTTCGTGCCATGAGCATAATGAAATCGATGCCAGTTCCAAGCTTATCACCGCTCTTCTCAACGGAAAAAAAGTTGCGTATGTCAGTGATGCCGGTTATCCCGGAATTTCCGATCCTGGACATCGCTTGGTCTTGAAGGCTCTATCCCATGATATCAATATCGTGGTCATTAACGGGAGCACCGCTTTTCTTCCCGCCTTAATTGCGTCCGGACTAGAATGTGAGCATTTTTATTTTCATGGTTTCCTTCCAAGCAATGAAAGCGCACGAAAAAATGAATTAAATTCCTTAAAAATCTATAAAGACACTCTTATCTTTTATGAGTCGCCTCATCGTATTATGTGTACCTTAGAAAATCTCTATGAGATCTTCGGCGATCGATTTGCGTGCATTGCCCGGGAGATCAGTAAAGTTCATGAGGAATACATTCGTGGCTATCTTAGCGAATTGGTAAACCTAGATTCCTATTCATTAATAGGTGAGATGGTCATTGTGGTTGAAGGTAATAAAACGAATCGGCAAACCGTCGATGATGAGGAAATCATCAAGCTAGTCGATACTTTATTAAAAAAAGGGCTCTCTAATAAGACGGCAGTCAAAATAGCGTCAGATACCCTTCATGTTCCCAAAAACCATGTTTATGAATTAGTCTTAAAAAAATAGAAGTCTATCCTCCGTGGAATAGACTTCTTTTTTATAGATTAATTATCTTGGTGGTTTTCTTCCATCGATGCCGATCGCCTTTTTCTTTGACGCTCGACAATATAAACCGCACCCCATGAGGCGGCGAAAATCACAATACCACTGACGCACATTGCAATCGCCTCTTTCAAATTCGGAGTGACATAGCGTAAGGAATAATGGGTCATTCCCTCTTTTGATGCAAAGGCCAAAAAGCCACCTTGAGCTTTAAATATACGAATCGCTTCTTCTTTACCATCTTGATCGATATATTTGCCTTGCCATCCATCATCATAAGGAACCGATAAGACGATCATTTTGGCCTGCTCATAATCAGTATCAAAGGCGATGTTATTCGTTGTCACTTTGATGTTTTGGAACAAATTAGCATCATTTTCGCCTTTTAAATTTTCGATTCGCTTTTGGAATTCACTATATCTCTCGACTCTAATAGTGGGATATTCCATACCGCTTCCTTTAGAATCGGCATAAACAATAATTTTGATTCTTTGAACCTCACGATCGACATAAAAGCCGCGATTAAATTTCCAATCACCATCATAATTATAGTAATGCCACATATGATTATCCCAGACAATCTCCTGATCATTCTTATCAAACATCCGCACCATGGCATTTTCGCCCATCCGCAAATTCAAGGAAATGTAACAAGGATCATCTTCGGCGTTCGCGCATACGGTATAGCCGGCACGAGGAGTCAATTCAATGGTGGTTCCGTATTTGAAATTCGGAATATAATGATCACTAACCAATGTCACATCATTTTTATATAAAGAATAATCGAAGCCATACTCCTCTTTGATGTACTCTTCGATTTCATCATCGCTTAATTGAGGATTGTTCTCTTTAACCGTATCATAATACCCCTGATAAATTTCATGCTCACGCGTATAGCTTAAGGTTCCATCGGTAGGAACCGGTGATAAATTATTGATGCTCGTGTATTTCTTGATCCCGATATTAGGAAGCAAGCTCTGAATCTCTTCAAGATCTTCCGGATATACGATAGCGCTCGTTAAATACGCTATTTCATTGCGATCTAAATAAGGATTGCTATGACTATTATCATAATGAATCAATTCCTCACTCAACATCAAGGAATCATAGGCAAAGCCCAATTCAATAAAGTTCGTATTATAATACACTTTATGATTGGCAGTCGATAGCTCGGGCATTTCCTGAAATCCGAGAGGAATGTTATTGGAAATAATTTGGCTGTTTTCTGTCGCCGGCTGCAATGTTTTTTGAATATAATATTTAACATTTAAAAATTCATCTAAATTGTATCTTTTCTCATGAACGCCCATCGACCAATTCTTATAGGAATAGCTAATGCGTGACCAATTGATAAAATCAAATAAATCATAGTTATAGATGGAGTGGAAGGTGGCAACGCCATTATAGCCTTCTCGCATCGATAAATTATTGGAATGGCGATCCGCATTCGTATTAAAAATACGATAAAATCCCGGATCCTGCTCCTGAATGGCTCTAATGATTCTTTCCTCTTCTTGGACATTAGCTAAGCCACCATAAACCGTACTATAATCATTAGGAGGTTGATAATTAAAGGTCAACGTTCCCATGACGACAGCCTCGATAGCCACTACTCCCATCAAGAAGTTCGTTAAATCCTTCTCATGATGACGGAATCGCAAATAGAAATAACAGACAATCATGTAAATCACTTGACCTATCACCACATAGATACGATCACCTAAAGGATAAACAGAATGGCCATATAAGTCATTTTCAATTGAAAAGGCATAGCTTACCACGATAATTACACCGATTAAAAGCACGCCGATCGAAACATCAAAAAACCAACGAGGCATTTCCTCGCGCTCTTCATAATTTTGAGCGATAAACATCAAAAGAGCAGCAATCACAAAAATTTGCCACCGGCCGTAATCTAAAGTAAAGCCATAGCAAAGATAATAGAAAAAGGGTGTAAAAAGCACCAATAAAAAGAACGCGGTTGCAACTAGGTGATGCCATCTCTTCTTCCGAATGCTCTGTAATAAAGAAGGAATGAAGAACATCATAAGCGGAGTATAGATAAATAAGCTACATAGGGTATTATCATAGCCATAATTATTGAAGAGAATGCTGCTATAATCCGAGATAGTCGGGAACAAAAATGACATCAAAGGATAATAGGCCTTCTTCTCACTATTGAAAGTAAAAATCAATTTAAAAAAGCTTTTAAAATCATTAAGCCTCCAAGCATTCAATAATTTATCAAAATAATTCGCTTCTTCGACCCGAGGCGAATTGATGATAACGGGATATGCGGTATAAAGAGTAATAGCCCCCATTAAAACACCGACCGCAAAAGCGCCAAACCCTATTCCTAAAATTTCCAAGCGATCGCGCGGTGTCTTGCTTTTCCATGAAGAGAAATAACGATAGCCTGCATAAATAACGCCACAGAAGCAAGAAGAAACCAAAAAGAAGTAATTGCATAATCCCATTAATCCTAAAGCGCCCATCAAAAGCCAGGGTCGCTTTTCTTTAATGATCTTTTCAATTCCCATTAAAACCAAGGGGAAAACCACACAGACTTCTAAAAAATGATTAAACCAAAGATAAAAAACGTTCCACCCACAAAATGCATACGCTAACGCAAATAGCCGAGCGGTCTTCTCTTTCAAACCGATGTATTTCAGAAAAAGACGGAAAGTTATCCCCGCTAAAACCATTTTAACAATCATCAAAACGGCTAGCCCTTGCGCTATATAATCACGAGGCCATAATAGTATTGGAAGAAAAAAGGGATTTAGCAAATAATAAAAGGTATTAGAGCCCAGATTATTGGCTCCTAAAAAGGTGTTCATATCCCATAAACGGAATTCGCCCGTTTTTAAAAAATGCCACCAATCATCATATCCATTAGTGTAGAAAGGAATTTGCTGCAAGCAATAATCGCCACTCAAAGGAAGGGTAAAGGAATTTTCAATTAAAACAATAAAGAAAAAAGCAATGGCCACTAAAAATAAAAACAAAACATACCAAAAAAGATGGGATTTATCGTTCCATATTTCCAATGCTTTATTTTTTATCTTTTCTAAAAAGACTTGAAATCGATTCTTGGGAATTGATAAGGTTTCCTCGTCTGCCATTTTTCTAACTCCTTTTTCTTTTTACTATTATAACCTAAAAAAAGGAGAAAGACATTCTCTTTATAAAGAGAATTGCTGAAAATGATAAAGAGCCTGATCGAGTTGGTTCATTAGCGACATCAGATTATTCCCCTTTCGGCGGAGGGATTGATATAGTAGATCGTTATGAAATGGTCCTTCATAGACCATTTTTTTTAAATCCTCTTGGCATAATTGATACTGTAAAAGGCTTCTTTTAAAATAGACCATATAAATGTTTTGCATACTATTCATATTTAAGCGATTGGTCTCAATGGCTAACGACCACATTTTTTCCGCTTGCTTTAAAAGATTAATAGCGAGATGAAAATGCTTCAGATACTGATTAAACCCCACAGAATGAAAAAAATTAGGAACTTTATTTGTTTTTTTGTTATCCAATCCGAGATAGCGATATTGCTCTACACACGCACTAAAAAGCCAGGAAATGCGGCTTATTTCCGAATGCCGTTCTTTCATGAAAAGTTCTCCACGAGAGCCCGACATATTTCGCCTTCATTTTTGAATGCCTGAACGCTAATAAATTTTGTATTGTGATCGCGGCTAGCTAATTCTAAGCAATATGAGATTTCCGATAAGAAAGAGGATAGGAGCTTCTGCTCTGGTTCTTCAAAGTCATAAAAGGCGTAGGCTCCTAAAATATAAATATTCGCCTTAGCGTTGACAAATCTTATTTCTTCTAACGTATGATGAACGTTATAAACAAGCAATTCCTTTTGTTTTTCACATTGCTCTTCATCATAGGAAAAGCAATTTTTCGAAGCATCGATCGTCAAATAAGGCCAAAAATCACTGATTCCCATCGAGATAACAATATCGCGCGTTTTCCGAATTTGCTTGTCAAAAGAATACTTTTTTTGATCGACAATGGCAATGGACTTGGTTTCCACAATCTTATAGAGCTCGTTGCTGATCATCGTTTGCGAAGTAAAAGCCGTCAAATAATCCTTGTTGCTTTGCGTTTTTAATTCTTCTAACATTTGATGACTGAAGCATCCTAATAATAAAACCGGCCTTTCATTATGACACGCCATCAAACAAAATGAAAAGACAAGCCATAGCCATAACTTTTTTCTCATATTTTACTCCTTTCTTGAATATCAGCACCTATTTCCTGTAATTTCTTCACTAGTCGTTCATATCCGCGATTGATAAATTGAAGGCCGGAAACGATGCTTTGACCCTCCGCCAATAAAGCCGCAATGACAAGAGCCGCTCCCCCTCGTAAATCCTTTCCATCGACCTGATGGCCATGCAAGGAATCCTGACCGTAAATTATCATCATTTGATTGATTTGTTGGATATCCGCTCCCATTTTATTTAGTTCATAGATATGGGCAAAGCGATGCTGATAAATATTCTCAATGACAATCGAAGTCGCTTTAATTTGCGATAAAAAGGCAGTCAATGGTTGCTGCAAATCTGTGGGAAATCCTGGATATGGTGCCGTTTCAACTAATGTACCAATATTATCTTGGCCATACGAAATTGTCAAAAGTCGTCCCGTAAATCGATAGGGCACCTTTAAAATATCAAAGATATTGAATAACGATTCTAAATGCTCCTTATACACCGGTTCAATCATCAAAGGATCACCGAGGGCCGCGCCAATAATAGCGTAGGTTCCGGCCTCAATGCGATCTGGAATAATATCATAGGTCGCTCCATGCAAGGGTTTTCCACCTTTAATAATCAATTTTCGAGTGCCGATACCTTCAATATCCGCACCTAAGCATTCTAAAAATGTTAGTAGCTCGGTAACCTCCGGTTCAAGCGCTACATTTTCTAAAACTGTCGTGGTCGATAGCTGCACACACAATAACACCGTATTGATGGTCGCCCCTACGGATGATTTTTCAAATACAATATGAGCGTCCTTCCCTTCCTTTAAAGTAAAGGAATATACTTCACCCTCTTGATAAATCACTCCACATTCTTGAAATGCCTTCAAATGATAATCAATTGGCCGCACTCCAAAGCGACATCCGCCCGGTTCTATGATCTTTAAATGATGATACATCCCGACGAGCACGCCCATAAAATAATAGGAGGCCCGAAATTTACCGATCGGGGCTATCGTCAAATCCTTATAATTCATGGTTCGCGAATCAATAATCAATGTTTCTCTATGATATTTCGTTTTTACTCCGAGATATTTCAAAATTTTTAATAGCCAAAAAACATCGCCAATCGGGGGAATATTATTTAAAATAACAACATCATGCGCTAATAAACTAGCGGGAATAATGCTGACCGCTAAGTTCTTACTGCCCTGGATTTTAATTTTTCCCTTCAGTTTTTTGCCACCATTGATGACTAGTTCATCATTCATACTTTTTTCCTCTTCCTTACAATGTATGGATAAAAAAGTGAAAAAATGAATGAACCAGCAATAAAATAGAAAAAGACGCTATCATCATAGCGTCATATCAATCAATGAAAATTAAAAAAGGCCATGAAGGCCTTTAAAGGTCATTAAATAACCGCTAACTCTTGCAGATCTTCGAGCTCATCTTGGTAACGTGGACATTTCATAATCTCACGCCAAATCGTGTAGATGACGACAAAATTCAAAATGGTTGCAATACGAAGAGAATCAAGGCCTAACGAATCGATGAAATAACTGTTAAAAATATAAGGCATGTAAGTAATCATTCCCGAAAGCTGCACTAAAGGTATTAACCAATATTTTTTCTTATTCGTTAAGCAATAAATCATCACCATAACTTCTCCCATATAAAAGTATCTCTCATGCATATGAGGAAGAACAAAGGGCATCAGCATCGCAAATAACGCGGCAATCGCCGTTGATGATTGTTGAGAAGGACGAATATTCTTTTTGTAGATAACCGCTAAAGCCATCGCAGTGACCGCCAATCCAAAAAAGATTCCACCATAATGAACCAAATCATATGTTCCATACTTTGTGGTTACCAAAACCCCATCAACATATTTTTCGACATAATAAATATCCTGAATAAAGGTGTAAAGCGAGCCGGAATTATAGTTAGGAGCCGGATATTCAATGGTCAAAGTCCCATACTTTTCAAAGGGGGCGACAAAAGGTGCTCCCGCCATATAGCATGGAAGGAAAGTCAAGAAGACCACCAAAAACGAAACTAAGAAATAACGAAGCTTAAAGCGATGCCGGAGCCAAAGATACCCTAAAAAAGGAATAATAAAAATCGTTTGAAGCTTATGAGAAAACGCTAATCCCAAAAACACGCTCGCAGGTAACGATTGACCTTTTAAGGCATAGTAAACACACCAAACCACTAAACCGACATAAAGACCATCACATTGGCCCCAGAATCCCGAATTGACAAAAATCGTCGGTAAGAATAACGGGATGATAAAAGCCGCCAGGCATAGCGTTTTATTATTCTGATGATAGAGACGCACAATCTTATAAACACCAATAGCTAAGACAACATCAAAGGCAAAGCTGATTGTTTTCACATACATCATATCATAGAGATTATATGGATAATTCAAGGCATGGCCATAGCCCGTCACTTCTGGACCGGCCGGTAAATAACTGATTAAAGCGAGAATAGTCATATAAAAGGGCGGATAGTCTCCTTGCATGACCTTTAAATACGCCAAATGCCCATTCTCACGGAAATTTTTAATCCACGGAAAAATACAGCTGCTCAAATCGCCACTTGGGAAACGGGCTACTGCATAACGAAGAGCCAAAGCCAAAACCAAAAAGAAGGCGGCGAAAATGGTGAATCCATGATCGGATAAAAGATTCCGAAACCATCGATAAGCCTTATCTAAACCGCTATCGATTTTTTGAAAAAAAGAGTTGTCGCTTAAACTGTTTTTGCTCATTCTTGTTCAGTCTCCTCTTCTTGGAAGTCCATTTTGATACCAACCACTTCATCGATCGGCAAAGTAAAAGCAATGCCTTGCCCTAAAGTATCTAAACCAGCATCGAGATAGATTTCTTTTAGAACCTTATCTTTGATTTCCTTCGGTACCACGATAAGCACCATTTCCTTTTCCGGTGTAATTGTAATACCATAAAGCTTTTCTGCTTCTTCATTTCCCGATCCGCGCGCAGTGATTACCGTGCCACCACGAGCTCCTGAACGAGAAGCTGCTTCCATTACAAGATCAGTATAACCTTTATTGACAATACATAACACAAGTTCAAATAATTGTTGTTTATTTTCCATGATTCTTCACCTCTTTTTCCGTTTCAGCGATGGGACTTTTCGTTATAAATTTATAAATCGAAAGGCCGATCATACTGGAGATCGGGACTGTAAACGCAATCCCCTTGGCTTGCTTGATCTTTTTTTCAATCGACGCCATTATCTCTTCACTTTTTTCGGCTTTAATAATGCTCAAGATGACATCCTTTTTGATATCCCCTAATCCAAGATAATCCAAAGCAATTGAAGCTGTGCCATGACCTAATAGCACCATTTGAGTTGTGACATCATGTTTTTCGTTTTCACGAAGATATTTGATCGCTTGACCACGATCGACAATAATAAACAAGAGCTTGATCTTTTTAATCTCCAAATTAGACGAGGATGATTTTTTTGTCCGCGTTACTTTTTTCATAATGGGCATCTTTCTTCCTCCTATTCAAAATAAATGATCTGCGCTTCATTTTCTTCTCGAATACGAGCGCGCGCTTTCTTGCGTGATAAGTAATCGCTAAGAACCACCTTAAAACCTAAAAGTTGAATCGTTAAAAGAGGGGTCAAAGCAACCATCGAGACAACACCAAACGCATTTTCCATGACTTTACTAGAATCGGTGAGCGAAGTGCACACACCGATAGCAAACGGCAAAATAAAGGTTGATGTCATCGGACCAGAGGCCACTCCTCCGGAATCGAAGGCGATAGCCGTATAGAGCTTGGGAACAAGGAAAGATAGTCCGATAACAATAATATATCCCGGTACTAAATAATACATAATACTGAATTGATATTGAATACGGATAATGCTTAAAGCGATTGATACCCCCACGCCGAGCGACAATGATAAAAGCATCGAGCGTTTGGAAATAATGCCACCGCTAACCTCTTCAACTTGTTTATTTAACACAGCAACTGCCGGTTCGGCTAAAACGACCACAAGACCAATAATGCCTCCTAAAAGAACAATGAGCCAAGGATTATCGGCCGTTTCGCCAATAGTGCGACCTATTTTATCGCCAATCGCACTAAAGCCGACATTAGCTGCCGAAAGGAACAAAACCAATCCTACAAAGGTGTAAACTACGCCGACGCCTATCTTGGTTAATTGCCGTTTGGGAAGCTTGATATCGATCGCTTGATAGACATAGAAAAATAACACAACCGGCAAAATGGCTAAGGTCACTTCTTTTATTTCCTCTAAAGCCCCTCGGCCTAGTAATTGCATAATCGTGCCGCTTTCCATCACTTCCGGCTCATAAACCGGATCCCCTTTGAAAAATATTCCCATAATCGTGACACATAGAATCGGACCGATTGAACATAAAGCAATCAAGCCAAAAGAATCTTCGTTAGATTTTTTACCACCACGAGTGGCCGCAAAGCCGGCACACATCGCCATGATAAATGGCACTGTAATCGGACCGGTGGTCACGCCTCCGGAATCAAAAGCCAATGGCAAAAATTTGGTATTGCAAAGATTGGCCATCATAAACACCAATCCATAAAAAACGATCAATAAAATATTTAAGCTTTTTTGGAAGATGATTCGAAGAATACCAATAACCAAAAACAATCCTACCCCTAACGAGACGATAATAATCAAAAGTAGATCGGGATTAATAGGAACCTGCCTCGCTAAAACCGATAAATCCGGTTCAGCAATCGTTATCAGCGTTCCTAAAAGAAAAGCCAAAACAATAATTAAACCGATTTTTTTCTTTTTCGTTAACGATGCGCCAATCGCACTTCCCATAGGCATCATGGCGACATCAGCACCTAAAGTAAATAAGGCCATGCCGATAACTAATAGTAAAGCACAAACCAAGAACAAGCTAAACTCATGTGTCGTTAATGGTGTTATTTTTGTCAAATGTAAAATCGTGACAATCAGCGTAATGGGAAATACTGAAAGGAACGCATCCTTCAATTTCTCAAGTAATAATTTCATATCATGCCGCTCCTTTCATCATTTAAGATATATTTCTTTTATATTATACTAAGTAAGAAATATAATCTAATGTTATTTATTTTTTTAATGACAATTTAAAAAGCTTGGAAAATTCCGGTGGCATTGGGGCCACAAAATTCCTTTCTTTCTTATCAAAAGGATGAATAAACGATAGCTGAAAAGCATGAAGCCCCAATCGACCGAGAGGGCTTTCCTTTTGGCCATACTTTTCATCGCCGACAATCGGATGACCATTTTCCCGTAAATGGACACGAATTTGATTTTTACGGCCGGTATCGATATTCACACGTAACAAAGAATATTCTCCGTTAAAAGCCATCACCTTATAATGGGTAATGGCCTCCTGGCCTTCACCTTTACGATGGGAGCTATACATCAAATTGGTGGAATTTTCAATGAGCCAGGTATGGAAAGTACCTTCACTTTTTTCCATTTTGCCGACGACAATCGCATAATATCCCCGGAAGGTTACATATTCATTCCAATGCTTTTGGAGAGTGTCGCGTACTTTCACATTTTTCGCCACCACTAAGACACCCGAAGTATCGCGATCAATCCGATGTAAAACATAGATTCTCTTTTGCGGATCCTTGCGTCGCACGTAATCATTTAATAAGCGATAAGCGGTTTTTTCTCTTTCTTTATCCGAGGCGATGCTCAATAAGCCACTCGGTTTATTAATAACAATAAAATCATCATCTTCATAGATAATATCGAGGACAGATAAGCTTTGCTTTGCAATTTTGCGGCCATGCTTAATAATCGTGACGACATCTTCATTCGCCAATTGAAAATCAAAGCGGGTGACGGTCATGCCATCCACTAAAACTTGATTATGCGACAAAAAGCTTTTTATTTTATTGCGACTACAGGTCGGAAGCTTCGCCATCAAATACTCCAAAAGCGGTAGTGGCGTATGAACCTTAAATCGATATAGCTCTTCTTCATGACGCAAGGTCTTACGCGTACCTTGTTTTTCTTCTTTATGATCAATTTTCTTTTTCACGCAATCACCTACTGATTTAATTATATAATATTAAATAGAAGCATACAAAACCCATAATATGAAACAATGGCGACAATATCGTTTAAAGTGGTGATTAGCGGTCCGCTCGCCACCGCCGGATCAAATTTCAATTTTTTCAGTAAAACCGGAATCGCCGTTCCCAAAAAGCTCGCCAAAACCAAAGATAAGATTAGCGAAACATAAACACATCCCGCTAAAAGCAAGGCTTCACTCATTACAAAGGTTTCGCTAGAAATCGGCTGATGCTTAATCAAAAGAAACAGAAAAACAATGCCAAATGATAGAGTTCCGACTACTAAGCCATTCATGAAGCCGATGCGCACTTCTTTAAAGATCATTTTCCAAATATGCTTGCGGTCCAAATCATCATCCATTAAAGCGCGAATCGTTACCGCCAAAGATTGGGTGCCGACATTCCCAGCCATATCCAAAATAACCGATTGGAAAAAAACGATGACCGGAATAACGGCAATGATCGCTTCAAATTGAGCGATAATGAGCGAAACAAAAAGTCCGAGAACCAAAAGCAATGCCAGCCACGGCAATCTTTTTTTCAAAGACGCCTTGATGGGTTCGTTGATTTCTTCTTCATCAGTCAAACCGGCTAATTTCGCATAATCGTCGCCCATTTCATCGTCGATAGCTTCCACTAAATCAGCGCTTGTGATGACACCAACCAAATGGTGCTCATCATCTAAAACAGGAATCATATCCATCGTATATTCCTTTAAATCATTCAAGCAATCACTAAAGCTCTCACTCGCCTTTAAGAAAGGATAATTGGTTCTAATGATGGAGGATAAAGGATCGTTGCTCCGCGCAATAATAAGGTCCTTTAAATCAATGGAGCCATAGAATAATCCTTGATCATCAAGAACGTAAATCGTTCCGATATTATCATTTTCGGGAGCTTCATTCACAATGGTTTTCATCGCCTCTTTGACAGAAAAGGAATTCGGAATAGCTATGAAATTGGTGGTCATTTTAGAACCAACCTGTGATTCGTCGTATGAGGCAATCATCTTGATATCTTCAACCGCCTCATCATCCATAAGATTTACGATCTCTTTTTGGTCATCTTCATCCAATTCCTCCAAGATATCGACAGCGTCATCGGCATCCATCAATTCAATAATGTCGGCAGCTTTGTTGCTATCGAGCTCTTCAATGTAGTTTTCGACATTATCAAGATAAGTAAAAACGTCAGAAGTAGATTGGTTTCCTAAAATCTCATATAGTCTTTTTCGTTCCTCTTCGCTTAAAAAGGAAACGGCATCAGCAATATCACTATCATGATAATGCTCCAAAGCCTTTTGTATCTCATCATTACTTTTTTGAGAACGTATCAACGTTAATATCTCTTGGATTGTTTCATTGATTTCTGACATCTTTATCCCTCCTTGAATGAAAAAACACCTATTAATTATATAATAGGCGTGAATTCACAAACTTAGCATATAAAATATGATCAACGTTTGAGCTTTAATTTCACAAAGCATGTAAATTGTATTAGATATTGCCTTGTATTCGACAATCTCTGCTAACCATCTAGTAGTGTCTCCACTATGTCGCGGTAACAACCCTTATCTTCGTGTTAATCTCGCCTACCGACTTTTTACTCTTAAATTATACGCATAGTGCATCATATTGCAATCGTTTTTTTTAATTAGTGAGCAATTTTATGATTTTAACCAATCCACCACGTTAAAGTGCCTTTGGAAACAGAGATGGAAAACGTTAAATTCTTGCCGACATCAGCGGATGAAAAGCTGAAAATGATATTGCCGCCTTCCTTTAAAACGCCTCCACTCGAATCGGTCATTAACCATAAATCAAAGCCACCATCATTGGTAAAGATCTTACATTGGAAATCCAAAAGATCCTTCTCGACGATCAAATGTGTATAACGATACTCATCCGTATCCACCCTTTGGAACTTATTTTCATCATCCATTCGGCTCCAGTTATCCGTGTATCTTAAATAGAAATTCTCATATGATTTAATCGGGCTATCACCCGGATTCGGATCGATAGTGCCACCCTCGAGCGCCTTAAGAATCACATTTTTCTTTTTATCGATATATGATTTAAAGCACATATTTTCGTTGGTGCCCTGCTGTTCCCCCTCCAAGGTCCAAGGATACGCTGTTAATGAAGAATTGGAAAAAGCTTCATAATGAGATTTCACGATGCTGTAAATCTTATTAAAATAATCCTCACTCACCCATTTGCTATCCAAAATCGTTTTTAAATTTTGACAATACAATTGGTAAGTGGCGCTTTGGGGATTAAGAATCGTCTTTAAATACAAAGGATTATGTTGGCTATTACCATTTCCCACGGCCTTGCTTTCAAAAGGTCCAACCAAAGACATTGCATTGCCACTTGGATCCCAGTCCTTGGATATTCCTAAAACTCGATCCTCATCAATGGGAATGATAATCATTTTCCCATCCGTTCTTCTAAAATAAAGAGCGTAGTTATTGTAATTGTTTCGTAAATCATCCGGATTTCCTAAAATCGTCGCAATCGCTTCATACATTGCAAAATACTCTAAGTCGATGACCTCACCGATGTCCTGCTCGGTGCCGTTTTGTAATACCTGAAAAGCGTGTTTGATTTGAGAATGATCGCCGTTACCATTTTTATTTGTTTTTAATTCATAAATCGGTGTATAACTAGCATCATCCGGTTCGACTCCGAAAAGATAATCATCGCTATGACTCATATCGGCACCGGAGCCGGAATTTTCACAATTTATTCCATATGAGGCCTTATATAATTGCCCATATTTTGAACCAGCTACACCAAAAGATCCTTGCTTTTCTTGACTCCATGATGACATATTGATGTAATTATCGGAGCCCTCTAAGGCATGCTTAATAAAGGATTTATTTAAGGCTTCGGTCATTAAATAGACACCATAATTAACCGCTTTATTTCCATCCTGATGTAAGACCACTTTGCTAAAATTGCTCCGTTGGGTCATGATGCCCAAATCGCGGAACATCGCTAACGAATAATACTCACGAATCCACGTTTTATCATAGTTTTTGTTAAAACGAAGATCGATTTTACTCATATCCAAAAATTTTCTCTCTTCGCGAGCGAGTCTTTCCTCACTATTCCAGGTCATGATTTCATTGGGCTGATAATAAAGAGGGTTATCAAATGTTTCCTCAAAAGACAATTTCAAATGGATATTTGCATAGATTTCATTTTTTTCATTAATAAATTTTTGCCGTGATGTATTTCCTTTCATCCTCACACCGACATCAGGATATTGGAAAACATATTCTTTTTGATTCTTAATCACCGTAATTGTGACCATATCCGCTCGTCGATAGATGGGAGACTTTAATCCCTTTTGATTATAAGCAATATAATCACTTTGAAGCTTCTGCAATTCATTATTGGAAATATCAATATCAAAAGTGACTGGATTATTGATATCAAAAAGATCCTCGATGGTGATCGTATTTTGATCGGAATTTGAACTTATAGGAGTACTAACAACTGAAGAACTTCCGCCATTAGCGGTGGATAAAGGGCTATCAAATGATGAATTGGGGTCCGAATTTATAGAGCATCCGGTTAATAAAAGAAACGAAATCAATAAAAAATATTTATTCTTATTCATATTCGGATTCTCCTTTTATTATATTTTTTTATAGCTTGTCTGATGATGAACAATTTGAGAAAGGGTCTCACTATTCCCCTCATAAAAGCCATCCTTATTAACATAAAACGCCTGATTGCTTTCGAGAATAAAAGCGAATACTTCGTTTGATTCCACGATCTGCATGAACTGATCATATGAGTATGACATGGTGGTGGTATAGCTATTGACATATAGCTTTATTTCCATTTTGTCTTCATAAAAAGTATAATCCATGCTGGCTTTTAAATTCTCTTCTTCCTGCTCCGATTCTTCTAACGATTTTTTGGTCGTGTTATTGAGCAAAAAGGCTAAAATAGCCGGTATTAAAACAGCAAAAAGTCCCGCCATTACGGCAATCCACCATTTATCGATATAAAAGCCTAAAACAAGCGCAATAATCGCGACTAAGATTACTTCCATAATTATGATCATCTTGCGATTAGAGTTCCAAAATAGCTTCTTAGAGAAGCGTATTTGCAAATCTAAAGTTAAATCCGTTTTGTTGCGTATTTCCATATTCATCACCTTTTGTTTCATTATATCATAGGTTTACAAAAATACAAAAAAAGAGTTACATAGTAACTCTTAAAGCCAACAAAATTTTAGAGATAAATCTAATACGCATACCGCTCTTCAAATTCTGATTGCGGGCAATAAAAATAAATTAAAGCTTCAGCTATTGAAACAATTAAAGGAAATCCTGTCCAACAGAACAACAAAAAGAGAACCCCCTGTGCGTATCCTCGTAAATAAAACTTATGAATTCCAAAGCTTCCCAAAAATAAAGCTAATAATCCGGCCGTAATATGATTCTTACTTTTATGATCTTCCTTTTTGGTCTGCTCTTTGTCATTTAATACAGGGCATCCGCATTGAGTGCATACCGTTGCATTTTCATCTAATTCCGCACCGCAAGATTGACAAAACATATTATTTCCTCCTTTATTTCGCTTTTACATGGCGTCGATTAAATTCTTCATCATTACAGGATAGATATATGATTCCCTCAATTATACCGATGATTGAAGGGATCCCTGTAAATACGAATAATATGTATAACTCGCCTAATTGCTTTCCCAAATAGAATCTATGCACCCCAAGGCCTCCAAGAAAAATTGCTAACAGGCCGGCGGTAATACGACTTTTTTATTGGGATTCACCCTTTTGGCGATATCATGGTTCCTAAGATCCTGTAATTCCATCATATTTTGTGAGGAAGAAGAGACCTGTGTGCCACAATAAATACAAGTAGTAGCGTGAGCATCTATTTTGTGTCCGCAATTTCGACAAAACATAGATCGCGCCCCTTTTATTTATTATATCGCAATAAAAGAAAAAAATAGTAACATTTCGATAATTAAAATCCGAATTAGGCGACGATTTTTTTAAATACCGCGGTTTTTTCGATGATTTTAAAAATAGGACAGCCAATAACCAAGACCGCGATAATCTCGCCGAGAGCTACCTCACCGGCACAAATCCAAAATGATAAATTATCGAGAATACTGATTTCTAGGCCGACGATTAAGCCGTTAAAGATGACCGCCCAAAGGCCCGCAACAACGATGTTTTTGGTAAACATAATGCAGATCACCGCCAATAAGGTCGCCAAAGTTCCAAAGACAATATCATACCACCCTAATGGAGAAAAAAGATTAGCGATTAAACAACCTAATGTTAACGAAATACCATATTTTTTAGAATAAAAGCATAACAAGACTAAAAACTCCGATATTCGTACCTGAATATTGCCATACGAAATCGGGGCCAAGACAACCGTCAAAGCTGCATAAAGTGCTGCGACAATCGCTATTTTCGAAATATTTGCCACAGTCCAAATTGATTCTTTTTTCATGAAAATCTCTCCCTTGTTTTTTATTATGAGATGGTTATGCAAGGAACATCTCAAACTATCGCTATCATAACTAATTGGCAAATTGTTGTCAATTATTTAATTTGCTTAAAATGTAATTTACAAAAATTTGGGCGACATTGACCCTCGTTACAGCTTCAATGCCTTTAAAGAAAGCATTGGAATTCACTTCACATAGAATCGGCTCTTGATCAGGGCCATAAAGTAAATCAACACCACAATAATCAAGATGTAAGATACGGGCTGCTTTTTCCGCTGTTTCCTTGAATGCTAAAGGCAATGCGATTTTTTTGGCGGTGCCTCCCTTTGATAAATTACTGCGAAAATCACCATTGGATTTTCTTTCCATCCATGCTACCGCCTGTTGATTGATCACAATCACCCGAACATCTCTTCCGTAGCTCGAAGAAATAAATTCTTGATAAATATGTGGTTTCATTCTTAACTGCTCATCGATTTTTCGTAATTCCTGCTCATTGGAGACTAGATGAACCTGTTCACCAAGAGAACCGAAGCATTCTTTCACAACCATCGGAAAAGAAAAGGTGGACATCACCAGCTTGAGCCAGTGATCGTTAGGACGATCATGATAGCATAATGGGGCTGCAAGGGTTTTCGGCATCTTAATATTTGCATTAGCTAAAGCAATATATGTCAGCATCTTATCATCGCAAAGCACTAACGATTCGGCGGAATTGAAAACCATCATTCCTGCTTTTTCAAGCATTTTAACGATATACTGATCTTTGTCTAAATTAATCACAAAATCGTAATCCTTAAGATAACAAATCAAGTCCTGCCCATCAATATATACTGGGGGCTTTTCGTTATTCCAGATATCAATCGCAACATCCTTCTTTTTAAACTCTTCTTGTAAACGCATGATTTGATGACGGACGCTATCATAAACTTGATAGGCGTTAACCAAAATTACTCCTCGCATATATCGGAAAACCTCTTTTCTTTTTTTATTGTACGCATAATTATGTTAAAAAGCCATAAGGGACATCCGGATTTCTTTATATAAAAAAGAACTCGCATGAAAAACGAGTTCTTTAATCATCAATAAGATGCTCTTATTTAAAATAGCGTTTTAGCATTGCTTCTAGCGCTTTACCATGACGAGCTTCATCACGCGCCATCTCATGAACACTATCATGAATAGCGTCTAATCCTAATTCCTTAGCCCGTTTAGCAATTTCCATTTTTCCATGGCAGGCACCATTTTCGCCGGCTAACATTTTCTCGAGATTCGCTTTGGTATCAGCGGATACTAATTCACCGAGCATTTCTCCAAAACGAGCAGCATGTTCAGCTTCCTCATGTGCAATTTGCTCTAATAGCTGACCGATTTCCGGATATCCTTCCCGGAAAGCTTGACGAGCCATCGCCATATACATTCCAACCTCGCTGCATTCACCAGTGAAATGACTCCGAAGGCCATCAACAACCATAGGATCGACATCTTTAGCTACACCAAGAACGTGTTCAGCTGCCCAAACCAATTCTCCTTCAGCTTCTTCATAAACCTCTAATTTGTCGCCTTTTGCCTTACATACAGGGCAAACCGGCTCTTCGCCATCTTTGACTTCAAAAACTTGTCCACAGATTTTACATTTGTATTTCATGATTCTCTCCTTATATCCGTTTTACGGATTATTTCTTTTTGCCACATCGGGGGCAAATCCCGTGTAAAAGAACACTCTCTTTTTCGATAATGTAGCCCTCTAAAATTGTTGGATCTTCATAAACAATTTTAATTTGATCGGTCGTAACATCGTAGATATTACCACAGACTTGGCAATGAAAATGGTGGTGAGGCGCACAATCAGTCGCCTCATAGACTTCGATTTCATTACCATACACTAAACGAATCAATCCTTCATTCAATAGGACTGTTAGATTACGATATAAGGTTGATATCGGAATATCGACATTTTGATTTTGCAAATGCTCCTTAATATGCGGAATATCAGCATGCCCCAATTCACAAATAGCCCTATAAATGTGATCTCTTTGTTTGGTTTGTCTTCTGATCATCACTATCTCCTTAATGAGAATAATTCTCATTTACAGATATATTATATATTATCGGAATTTAAACGTAAATATCTTTTTTATTATTTCTTTTTTATGTAAAATGAAAGAAAGAGGTGGATACAATGTTTATAATTCGTAAGATTTTAAAAATTTGTTTTTCGTTTATTGGATCGGTGCTTGGAATTCTTATAGTCGCCATCTTGGCTCTGCTGTGCCTTAAAACACCTATTTATCGGACCTTTTTAAATTCGGCACAAAATGAGGTTAAAATTCCTGGCCTTAGTGAACCCTACTGCCCTCAAGGATTGGATTATGTTGAGGAAGACAATCTCTTTATTTTTTCGGGATATATGACCGACAAAACCAGTTCCCGCATCTATTTAAATGATTACGATAATAAAGTAGGCATGGTTTCCATCCCAAATTATAATGATAAAACTTTCACAGGTCATGTCGGAGGAATTGCCGTTCACGATGATTATGTTTATTTATCCAATAGCAAAAAAATCTATGTTTTATCTTATTCTGCTATTAAGGATAATTGCTATAAGCCTCTATCAGAACAAGAAGAATTGGAAATGACCGCCTTCTCAGTCAATAGTAATGCCTCCTTTGTCTTTAGCAATCACGAAAGCCTATGGGTTGGTGAATTTTATATGTCCCAGAAATATGAAACCGACCCTTCTCATCATTTCGAAACGAGCGATGGCAGTGTTAATTGCGCTTTCGTTGAGCAATATCTCTTTGCCAAAAACGATGGTAGTGATGAGGCTGAGGCTTTACAATATGGGCTTCACTCCTTAACTCCTCAAAGAATATTGACCTTACCACAAAAAATTCAAGGCTTCGCTATTGATGATGAAGGAAGAATTTATCTATCGGAATCATGGAGCATTTATCATTCATATTTGCATATTTATAACGCTTTAAGCGATACGCAAGAGGCCGATCGAATCATCTGCATTAACGAAAGCTATATTCCCGTGTTTGATCTTAATTCCACAAACAGAATAAAGAAAATAAGAGTCATGCCTATGAGTGAAGATTTGGATTACGCTAATGGAAAAATTTACATTAATTTTGAATCCGCATGTAAAAAATATCGTTTGTTCAATATCTATCCAACATCATCGGTAATGTCATATAGTGTCAACTAAGAAAAAAACCATAAAAAAAGCAGTTAACGCCAATTTATCTTCGCTTAACTGCTTTTAATTTACATATTATTCCGCAACAACTTTGGTGATAACAATTGAGCCACAATAGAAGACATATGAGCCTTCATTGCAAATGGCAAAGTATTGTGCTCCGCCTAAATCGTAGACGTTGTCGACTCCTTCAACAGCGGTTTTTGTTCCTTCTGCGTCGACAGCATAAACAACCACTGAACCGGCATAGCTAGGATTCGTCACATAAATATCATTGATGGTGATTGTGGCGATACCTTCACTGATTGGTGTGGTATTGGCAATGGTGCCCGTTCCCTTTTTGATTTGAATCTTATCATATTGACTATTATACATAATATTGGTGTGAACCATCGTGACACCATCTTTGGTCAAAGTCACATCGGTTCCATAAGATCCGAAATCAGTTGGTAATAAAGTCAATGTTCCCGTTTCTTCACTAGGAAGGACTTTCGTAATTAAGAGATAAAACCAACTAGAATTATAGAAATAAGTAAGAGTCACGCTACTATCAGCGGATGTCGCTATCAAGCCGATCTCATCATATTGAGTGTTATCTACTGTCCAACCGGCCTCTGTTAAAGTGGCGGTATATTCTTCTTCAATATTGGTCGCTACTTCACCGGCGATCATTAATCCTTCTTCCAATTCGGCTATTGTATATTCGCTGGAGGTGAAGCTTGGCACGGTAACCGTACCATTTAAATAATCATCCACTGTTTGTGTTGGCCATTCAGTAGTGGTTGGTAAATTTTCATAAGAATACGCTTGGAGCTCAAAGCTTGGGTTGAAATAATCATCTCCGGGGAAGTATCCTACAAAAACACAGATCGTTTTATCATTAACGGTGTCTTCTTTATAATAAGCATGGATATCATATCCATCCGAATTGTCGACACCATCATATAAATAGCCATTTTCTTCAAGTGCCGTGCGGTATGGTGCCACAACACTTTCATCGACATTTTCATCATAAATATAAAATACTAATCCAACTTCATCATCGCTAAATGAGCCATTAACATATCCACTAGTGATATTCGGAAGCGGTAAAACTTCTCCGATAGCCTCTTCCATGTTGGCTACTGCCATGCTGTCCCATTCCGTTAATGGTTCAACAGGAATTTCAACATCCTTCCAAGCATATATTTCGAAGCATGCCGCATATTCGGTCGTTCCTGGGAAATAATCAACTTGGACTAAAATATCCTCTCCACCAACAGTTTTTGAATAACCATGCATTGTATAGTTGTAGGTGGAATCAGAACCAAGATAGGTAAATCCGGCTGCCACAAGAATATCTCCATACACAGAACAGACATCGCCGGTATTTTCATCATAGGCATAGAATGTCAATGAATTATCATTCTCATCAAGATAATTCTCAACCTGGTATGATGTTGTCATTGGAGCTTCTGGTAAAATCATGCCTATTGCTTCTTGCATATAGACCTTTGCATTGTCAGTCCATGGGACAACTTCAACTTCGACATTGGGAGTAGAACTACTATTAGGAGTGCTGCTAGAAGCAGGATCTCCTCCACAACCCACTAATGCCAAAAGAGAAACAATGCTTAATAAAAAATAGCTTTTTTTCATAATATAATGTTTCCTCCATAATTATATTAGTAAATAATCAATACTAATATGTATAATTATAACTATTTGATAATTATATTGCAAAGCATTTTTATAATTACTTGCGCTCTTGAGGACAATCAAGGCAAATTAAAAAGGAAAATTGAATCTACTTATTAAGTTAGTTTTTATAGCAAAGGGGAAATAGCGCGCAAGAAAAATTCAATTGCCTTATGAATCAAAGAACGATGATTCCAGTGCTCATAGGTTTCTAAGCATGAATGCTCAAGCGCCTTTAAGTAATCTTTTTTCATTTCCATAATTTCCGGATCATTAATTAAAAAATCCGCGCATTCGAAGTGAAGAAAAAGACTTCGATAGTCGAGATTAATCGTTCCTATCAAGGCATATTTATCATCGACAATTATATTTTTAGCATGATTAAATCCCGGCGTATATTCATATATATGACCTCCGTACTTCAATATATCGCGATAATGGGCCCGACTCATCATAAAAACAATCTTCTTATCGGGAATATGAGGTAATAGAATGCTCACTTCCACCCCACTTTGAAGAGCCTGAATCAAAGCGTGATTGATGACCTCGTCGATTAAAAGATAAGGCGTCGATATATATACATACTTTTGTGCATTATTAATCAAAGAAATGATTAAATCATAAGCCGGATCGCTTTTGTTAACAGGGCCATCTCCAAACGGAAAATGAATGGAAGAAGAATCGATGGCGCTTTTCCAACACAATTCATTGATTGGTAATGTTTCTTCCGTATTCAAAAACCAATTATGCGCAAATAAGAGCAAAAAGCCATAGGTGACATCTCCTTCTAAGCGCAAGCCATTATCCCGCCAATATCCATATGGATGAATAAGATTAATATAACGATCGCCAATATTATCTCCACCGATATAAACATATTGTCCATCGATGAGACATATTTTCCGATGATCACGATAATTTAGGCCGAAGGATAATTGCTTTTTGATTGGATTAAACGAAGAAATCGCGACATTTTGAAAGTGCGATAAGTAATTAATATCATCTTTCGGAAACTGCCATTTTGAGCCAATATCATCATAGATAATCTTGATTTCAATACCCGCTTTAGCTTTTTCACATAGGACCTTGTATATCAAAGACCATTCTTGCCCTTTGGTCAAAATAAAGGTTTCCAAAAAGATATATTTCTGTGCATTTTTTAGATCTTTCAACCAGTATAATAATTTTTCCGAGGTATCACTAAAAAAACGCGATTGACTGTTTTGAAATGCCGAAAAGCCTGTTTGCCGATGTAATAATCGAAGATGCTTATAGCCTATAGGGTCGCTATTTTGTAATCCTTCGATTATGGAATTGTCTTTTATGAAGGATCCGTAAATTTTTTCCATTTCGTTATACTTAGATTTAGGTAATAGCTTGCCATTACCAAAAAGAAGATATATAAATGTTCCGCTTAACGGCAAAATAAATAATAGAATGATCCAACTTAACTTATAGCTTGTATTGGACTGATTACCATAAATATAAAAGGCACAAAAAATGCCGATAATTTTAATAATCAGCATAATCCACGCAAATGAGGGCTTAAAAAAAAGCACCATAAAACTAATAGTGCTTTCTAAAACAACTATGACAATCGCACAAATAAGAATTGCTAATTTTTTTCCAAGAGATATTTCTCTTTTGGATTTATGAAACATTAGCAAAGCTCCCTTCTTTAAAACATCACCATCTATTAATATGTTCAAAAAAGGATTCTCTTATTCGCTATCTTGTTTTTTTCCAGTCATTCGGCAATAATTCCGCTATCGTTTTAATGTCGTTTTCTCCGACCATGACCAGAGTTTCCGCGTTTAAATCATCGATTTGACTAATCAGCTCTCGGCATCGTCCACATGGCGGATAAATCACACCATGCTCACTGATGGACACGATCTTCATGATACGCGTTTCACCATGTGTTAACATCGAGCTTATAGCAGCATGCTCCGCACAAAAGCCTATGGAACAGGCCGCATCAATGCAAATACCAGTATAGACATTTCCCTTTTCGGTGACTAAAGCACACGCTACGTCTCCTACTCGCACATGTTTCGATAAAATACGGGGACGTAAAACCTTCCGTGCTTTATCGCATAGAGTATCAAATTCCATATTATTTATTCCTCCTAGGGACTCCCCGCTAGAATTATCCTTACGGGAATATATTATAACCGAAAATAGCAAAAAAAAACATATATTTAGCAAATATATGTCTTTTAATAGTAATTATTAACGAGGATTATATGTATAAAGAGCGTTCAATTTAATCGTTGTATATTCATATGGTTCGGTATAATGATGATAATCGGTTTCTAAATATGTCCCATATAGCTTCGCACTAGAATCCTTTAAATCTTGGATATCAACGAATGAACCATCTTTGTTTATTGCATAATCGATATCAGCATAATTCAATCGAATATCATCATTCTTGTTGGAAAAGAACACCTCAATATATCCATCAGTTCCCGGAACCGCTTCATATGAAACTTTAAGTACGATATCTTTCACATCAGTAACCAATGCGTGATCTATTTCATTATAATCTTCGCTTTTATAATACACTTCGACTTGATCACCCGGAAGCAGCGTGCTAATAGACTTTTTAGGATTGCTTTTATACTTTAAATCTACTTTTGACAAATCGATGTTCTCCGACAAAGTAATCGTCATTTTTTGAGAGACAATGTTTCCATAATCAGCAGCAACAGAAATGCTTTTCATTGGCAAATCATTATTTAGTGTCGGAGCACTACACGAACAAAGCATTAAACAACCTATTAATAAAAATACTTTTTTCATAAAGATCACACTTCCCTTCCTAATTATCTTTACGATAAATATCAATAGTTTTTTTGCCAACGACTAAATCCTATTATTAGGATATCAATTATTATAACATTTTGCACTAATTTTTGAAAATTATCGGATTTTAGTTATTTTTTTGTTTATCATTAATAAGAATAATTATCTTATTTATAAAAATACTATTTCAAATCTTAAGAAATCTAACAACTATGGCTTTCTTGCAGCGATAATCGCACTTGCCCAAGCCCACATTAGATTATAGCCTCCGCAAGGCGCATCATTATCAAGGATTTCCCCAATGAAAAAAACGTTGCTTTCTTTTTTTGATTGAAAATCGGAATCAATATCACACAGGGATATTCCTCCAACTGTCACTTGGGAATGCGAAAAAGAAAATAAATCTTGATAATCAAATGACAAATTCTTGACCTTCCGCACTACTTTTCGCACTTCTTTTGGACTTTTTTTGCCACGTGTTTGCGTTAATTGTTCAACATATCTGGCTATTGGAGTGATTAATGATCCATCTAGATATGGATAGCCGTTTTG
This sequence comes from uncultured Coprobacillus sp., assembly GCA_964583155.1. Classification (GTDB taxonomy): domain Bacteria; phylum Bacillota_I; class Bacilli_A; order RFN20; family CAG-826; genus CAG-826. The sequence goes on along the minus strand of CAZOUY010000002.1, from coordinate 45,136 downwards.
AATTTTCTTCATAAAGCGTTGATATAATTCCTCTTCACTTTCTTCCGGAAATAAATCTAAGGAAATGGTATAAGAAGTCTGCGAATCGTAATTTCGCGCGATGATCAAACTAGCGTTCATCATCGCAATGCCTCCTAAGCCATCTTTTTTAAATTGAATCTCACCTTTTTCTTGAAAAACCGGTTGCTGATCAGCTAATAATGTCACCAATGCTTTGTAGCGCAAGCCATCCAATGGTGAAATATCCTCTTTGACCTTAATCGCCACTAATCCTGGAAGACATGGCCCTATATGATAATGATGCTTTTTAACGATATCAAAAAAAGAGCCATCACTTCCTAAATGAGGCGATGAATACCCGCCGGTAGCGATTACCAAACGATCAACCATCATCTTTCCGTCATCCAAAATCAAATTGAGCTTTTGCTTTTCATAATCGTAATCGCAAATAGTTGTGCCTAATTTAAGCGTAATTTGATATTCCTTTAGCCAAAATTTAAATATATCCATAACGGTCTTGGCGCTTTCAGTCCGTGGATAATAGCGATCATCTTCTTTTTTTAAATCTAAACCTAAATCCTCGAAAAGCCTCTTTAAATCCTCAGCACTGATCTGTTGAAATACCTCTTGAGCGATTTTGGGTTGACGATATTGTTGGAAAAGATGATTGCCACTATTGCCATTAAAAATATTGCATTTTCCATTACCGGTCGCGTATATTTTTTTACCAATTTGTTTCTCTTTTTCAATAATAATTATCTCATCTTGGGGGAAGGATCTTTTACGCATAATAGCATAAAGAATACCTGACGCTCCTGCACCTATGACCGCAATTTTCATCTTTTTATCTCCTCTTAATAAAATTATTCTACCTTTTTATCATCGTTAACTGAACTGTTTTCTAAAATAACCGACCACGCTTGAATCAATTTATCAATAGTCCAACTAGCATTAGCGGAGCTAGTAGAAGGCAAAGCCTTCGCTATCGATTTAAGATCAGGAAAATATTTACAAAACAGTGAGTAGGCTTTTTGACCATTTAAATAAATCCTAACAATCGGGTAGGTTTTTAAATAATTTCTGATCGGACTAATAACCGGATTCTTAATGGTCGCATCGGCGGAGCCTTGAATATCACATGCCTCAATTACATCATAAAGACCAATATGATGCTTATTTAAAAGATATTGTTTTTCCGAAATAGAACAATCGAAAAAATTTTCCTCAAATAATGCACCTAATACCCGATAAAAGCGGTTTTGTGGGTGCATATAGTAAAAGCCTTGTTTCCGTGATTCTTGAGATGGAAAACTCCCCAAAATAAGAATATGCGTATTTTCGCCAATAAAGGGCGGAAAGGTATGAAATATCATGATAGCTTTCTCCTAAACTATTTTGATCTTTTTAAATAATTCTTGAAAGTTTTTGATGGTTAACGGAGTGAAGCTTTGTCCTTTACGGACCTTCTCAGCATCGACCTTTGCCCCTTTAAAATAGCGTCGACGATCCTTTTGAGAGAATAGGCCTTCAAGCCTTTTTTCTTCTTGATCCTCACCGACAAAAACAACGTCCGTCTCGGATGAATAAAACGGCTTTTGATCAGCATCTAAAATTCGAATATATTTTAGATTATTTTTCGATAAAAAATGGGTGATGCTCTTCATATTCCCGGCACCATCGATTTGCAAGACCTCATACTTGGTCGAATCAATATGGAAGTATTCCATAAATTTTTTAAAGCACGCCACATCGCTTTGTCCTTCGACTAAAATATATGTTCGGTTCAAGTTCAAAATCATGGTGTTTAAATCTAAAAATCGCATTTGATCGCGAATATAAGGAAGATCCTTTAAAAGGTGATGCTGAATAATGGTTCCCCGCTTGGTTAATTCAGCATAATAAAAGCATGGGAACTTTTCCGAAAGCATATATGGGCTATGTGTACTATAAATCAAATAAATTTTTCTATCATTAACCATACTTTCCATGTGCTTTAAGACCATCAGCTGTGCCTCAGGATGTAAAAAGGCCGCTGGCTCATCGATTAAGAACACATCGCCTTCTTTTAATTGATGGCTGAGCATATGATAAAATCCCAACCATCTTTGCCCGGTATTGGTATCCACTAACGCTATTTCCTTATCATGGGATCCTAATATATAGCATTGAATAAAGCCATCAACAACCGCCAATTTAATATGCTCAAAAAGCGATGGATAAAAGGAGGTTGCCTCCCGTAAATAATCAATAAACTTAGGAAATAAGGACTCGATAAAGGTCGAAGAATAATCGCTTAATTGGTGGGAGGCTTTATAAGGTAACCATTTTTGATTCTCGCAGACCTCAAAAAACAACTCATGAAAAAGATGAAGCGTTTTTTGTGAATCGAAAACAAAATGCTCATAATCCAAAAATGAGCACTTTCTCTTTAAAAAGCTCATGATCTTATTTCCAAATTCACTATTTATATCAAGCTTCTGTGGCTTTTCTTTCGAAAGATGCCATAAGATATCATAATTATTGTCATCGTTAAAAATAAAAGTAGCGGTTACTTTTTTTAGATTATTTTTATTCGGTGCTACGAATAAATGCGGACATTCATCGATGCCGATGGATATCCGTACTTGATATTTCGCACCTTTATAGAAGGATTGCCCATTTAATAAAGCAAAAAAAGAAGCGATACCCTGAAGGAAATTACTTTTGCCACTCCCATTTTTGCCAATAACCATCATAAAGTGATCACTAAATCGCAGCCTTTGGGGCGTAATGATCGATTTAAAATCTCGTATTTCCAAATCAATTAATTCCATTTTTCTTCCTCCTATCTTGCTTATCTTACTATGATTTCTCAACTTCCTCGAGGGCTCTTTTAATTTGTATGGCGATTTCATCCATAATATTTTGATTCACCTTCATTACCCGACGATCGTATGTTAGTAAACCATTGGTTTCCTCTTCAACATCGCTGACTTGCGTATAGATGGAAGCACATAGGCCTTTTTTTATATAAGGTATAACTTGCTTTTGATATAGCGTTACTAATGCGCTTTGCCATTCTTCCTGCGTTTTAAAAATGCGATATCCGTATGTTTTATTTAAGCAAAAGCTATGCTGAGAAATCTTAAAAACATAACCACCGAACTCCGAAAGGATAATTGGACGTGATTTATAACGCAACTTTTTATTTTTAAAATAAATATGATGAGAATCGACATCGCTTTCTTTGCCATAAAACCATCCTGAAGTGGCGTCAATTATGCGTGAGGGCTCTTGCTTTTTGACCAAGCGATAGATCCTATCAGCCGAAAATTGCCCCCACCCTTCATTAAAAATGGTGTAATAACAGATCGATGGATGATTATGGAGCAACGTTAGAGTCTCAAATGTCATCTTTAAAAAATGCTCTTTGATTGCCTTAGGACTATGCTTTCCTCGCTGGGGCCAATATTTGATGCCAATATTGGGCAGCACACTATCTCTAAAAAATGAATAGCGGCCATTATTAACCATGTCTTGAAAAACAATCATTCCTAGTTTATCGCATAGATAGTAAAAATAAAGAGGCTCGATCTTAATGTGCTTGCGGATGGTGTTGAATCCCCATTTTTTCAATAATAAAATCTCTTCTTCATATTTTTTATAGCTCTTAGGAGTCAATAGGCCATCTGAGAAATAGCCCTGATCGAGAACGCCATGAAAAAAGTATGGCTTCCCATTTAAAAACAGATACTGATAGCCATTACAATTCTTGATTTCAATAGTGCGCAAAGCAAAATAAGAATGGATCTCATCCTCTTCTCCTTTTAAGGTAAAATAGTACAAAAAGGGATCTTCCGGTGACCAAAGATGCGGATTTTTAATCCGAATAGTGATTTCATCCTCACTAAAATCAAACACCTCATCATTTTTTTCATGATGCAGGATCAATGTTTTGTTTTGAACGTTTCCCAACGTCTTAATGGTCATGGTATCTAAAGAAGTATCGATGATTATTCTTTCAAAATACGATTGTGGAACGCTCTCGAGCCATACTGTTTTCCAAATTCCAGAGCTTTTGGTATACCACATCCCATGACTATGGTGCGATTGTTTTCCATAGCCATATGTTTGATCTAAATCGTCCTTAACCTGCACGATCAATTCATTTTCCACTTGTAAAAGGTCACTTATGTCAATTTCAAAAGGCAAATAACCACCTTCATGATGACCGACATGATGCTGATTAAAATAAACATCCGCGATTTGATCAACGCCATCAAAATGTAAGATTACTTTGTCTTTAATGAAGCTCTGATCTAAAGGGAATTTTTTTCGATAAAAAAGCATTTCTTGACGCTCAAGATTTCTTTTGACTCCCGATAGAGCGGATTCAACCGCAAAAGGAACCATGATTTTATAAGAAAAAATGGATGGCCAGGTTTTAGACATGGCTAAGTCCCATTCCCCATTGAGACACAAAAAAGAAGAACGCCGCAATTGAGGACGCGGGTATTCTGCTAAAGGTATTTTTGCTAATGCTTGATCATCGCTTGTCAATGATTGAATAATTTTTTTCATTTTTATGCCTCATCCATTCACTGCTATTATAAATCATTTATTCTATTTTGAAAAACGAAGAACAAAAAAAGCCCGAGTATTTCTCGAGCTTAATTCCAAAAGCTATAAGCAATTTTTAATTTCTTCAACAACTTTTTTCAATTGCGAGATGGGCACTGCTCCCAAATATTTTGTATCCAGATCATGCTCAACACCGACACTTTTTCCGACTCCTTGTGAAATCCATGCTTCGACATGCATCACGTTGTCATGGACTTCGATTTTTAAAATCTTACGAGCGGCCATAACGCCTGTTCCACATTGAAAGACCTTTTCTGTTCCGTAATCGGAAAGATAATACTTTTTCTTGGCCAATAATTCTTCTACTCTTTTAACGGCTTCATTAACATCACTCTTAATTTCAAAATCAAAAAATGAACGCTTGGATTCTATTGGCTCCTTCTTTTGAACTTTTAAAGCAATAATGTCCATCACAATTCCTAAAACGAAGAAGACACCACCCAAAATCCAAAGCACCAATAAGGCTTCATCTTCAAGAGCAAAATTGCATCCAACAAAAGCGCCAGCTAAAACATAAAAAACGTAACTGATTATTATAATGGTTTTTCTTTTCATAAAATCCCCCTAAAACCTCTTCTATTTCATTATAGCATATGAATGGTAATTAACAATATTCGTTAACTTAAACTTTTATAAACGCTATCTTGAATCCACGAATAGTTTACATTGCCATTAGAAATCGTATATGAGCCATTGAGAAGTAATTCGTCACTGCAAATTGCCAATTGTGAATAAGTTTGATTTAAGGTAAAGGCGATAGTGGTATTACTTATCGTATAATTTCCACTTGTAAAAGAATAGGAGGAAGAACCATACGCCCACCATCCGCCGGGACCGCCTGATCCACCGCCCGGCCTTGAACTAGAACCGCCGAATTGAACGGAATTTACTCCCAAACTATTTAATGAGGCACCAATAGATCCGGCGCCGATGAAGGTGCCTCCGGTCATATAAAAGCTACCATCGAGATCTAAAGCTGACATCATCCCGCCTTGAGTCGAGGCGCCACAGCGGGCGACAACAAATCCACCGGTTTGACGATAATCACCATTGGAATCAATCGCATCGGTATCACCACTTCCTACCGTGACATCAAGATAACCGCCACTGACCTCAATTAAGGTGGAAAGACTTCCTGAGCAAGCATTGATTCCATCATCAGAAGCTGTTACATGGAAATTTCCGTTCTTGAAATATAATTGCTGCGCCTCAATACCTTCATAAGACTCTTGAATTGTAACCTCTACCTCACCGTCGAATGTTGCGATGCTATCGGCGTGGATTCCATCATCAGTGGAAATAATATTTAGATTACCACCGGTGATAGTTATATTTCCTAAACCGGTATTACCGTTTTCCAAAACAGTTCCACCATTAGCGTGCAAACCATCATCATTGGCTTCAATGGTGATCTGACCGCCTTTGATATTGATTTCATTGCTCGCTTTGATGCCTTTGGCGGAGTGATCGCTTTTATTAGTCGAGCTTCCGCTTGATACCGTTTGATCATAAGAAGACCAATTCCCGGTTATTTTTCGATTCGTGTCATTGCTGATGACATACATATCTTTATTAACATTGATGGTGCCACCTTCACTTTTTGATTCATAGGTTGAAAAAGAATTCTCGTTTTGACTGCTTAAAAAACGATACCATTGAACATTAGCGTAATTAGCCGGAACCTCTAATCGATAAATAAAATAGGAATTACCGCGATTCCCGGTTAACGTCTTATAATAGGTTGCGTTCTTCCAAACGTAATCTTCATCACTATTATAAAAGCAAGCCGCATAACGATATTCACTACTGAGTGAAGATCCCGTCACGCGAAGATACATCATATTCTTATCAGCCACCAATAAATCATCACTATAAGAAGAATATTTATCGGTAAAGATTTTTATTTGTGGATTTTCAAGATTTTCCATTTGAAAATCATTGGCGGCATCCAAAGCATCCTGCGATGAATAGACCTCAATATTGCCACCACTGATAGTGATATCGCCTTTTTGATTACCCTTCGATGTAATATTGGAATTCGAAGTTTTGACGCCATTCCCCGCACGAGAAATAATCACTAAATTTCCCGATTCGATGCTCACCGAATCATTGCCTTTCAAAGCATTATTTATCGCATCAACTTTTAAAGTTAATTTTTTGATAGCCAAATCTTTCTTGCTATGTATTCCGTTATTGAAAGTGCTTGACACCACCAAAGAGCCACTCCCGCCCATATCGAGATCCGCTTCGGAATAGATAGCGGCGGCATCGGTCACGCTTGTATCCGAAGATGAAGAGCGAATATCCTTCAATTCGTTATAGGTACCATCAATAGCCTTGATTGTTACTTTATCGGCCTCTTCAATATTCACCAAGGAGCGGCTAATGGACTTCATCGTCACTCCTTCAAGTCGAATAGTTACTTTTTGTTCAGGAGCTCGCACAATGATTTGGCTGCTCTCGGTCGTACCTTGAAAAGTATACTCGCCTTCTTGCAGGATAATATAATCATTACCTTGAATCTCATATCCGCTTCCTGAGGAGGATTTAATCGTAAAATCACCATTATTGTCTTGGTAATCATCCTCCGCATCTTTAATAGAAGATGAAGGGCTATTCTGACTAATAGTGTTGCTGCTACTATCCGTTTTCGGATCCGGATCTCCTAATGAACATGAGGAAAAGACAAAAGCCATTAATAGCCAAGGTATTTTATTCTTATTTGCCATTTTGCGACCTCCTTATATTCTTTTTTAGAGTAAAGAATATATTAATTATGCCACTTTTTAATAAAAAAGGTACGATTTTTTATCATACCTTTTCTAATTTTCAACAAAAACTTATATTTATTAAATTGATTTTTTCTTATATACGACCGTTCCCAAAAGGGTCACTATCGCTAATAAGAAGACCACATTGGCGGATGATTTACCGCAGCTATTCTTCCCACTTGGTGATGATGAACTAAGATCACTCGTATTAGTTAAGGAAGAATTATCATCGATTGGATCGATGGGCTTTTGAGTGACTTGAACAGAACAGGTAGCTTTATAGGCCCCATCAACGGTTGTGACCGTTATCATAGCATTCCCCGCTTTTAAAGCCTTAACCTTTCCAGACGCTGTTACCGATACGATCGAATTATCGCTGCTCGTAAAGGTGACATTCTTATTAGTAGCGTTCGTTGGTAAAACCGTCGCTAGGAGCTGATGCTCTTCATCAACCACCAAATTTAAGGTCGTTTTATCTAAAGAAACACTTTCAACGGGAACATTGGTGGTCGGGCCTTGTGTTTCGACTTCAATATATGAAATATAACAACGTTTGGCACTACCAACTTTAATTTGCTCTAAAAGACTACCATCCCATTCTAAAACATAATTCTGAATTTCAGCACTGGTCGGCGAAACGCTGCCTTTATCGTTAACGGATACAGAAGCCACTTCCGTAGCTTTATAGTACGCTAAGCCGAGATTAATTGATTTGGCATTGACCTTTCCTTCGGTACTCAAATTAATTATGAATTGTCCGTTGGCGCTGCTGCTACCGAGCTTCAATCCGTATTTTCCAGGATAAACCTTGGAGCCTTCGCTAAAGGAACTAATATATTCCGAGCCTTCACTAACATAGGATGAAATTGATCCGCTTCCTATATCACTACTACCATCAGCACCGCTATCTTTAAAGGCAATCCGATATCCGGTTTTAATCGGTGCTTCTTCTACTTGAATGCCTTCATACTCCACTTGGCATTGGCCATAATAGCCAATAACCTTAGTAGTTCCTTTGCTCAATGTGGTCGCGCCGGTAATCGCATCCTTCCAAACTATATCCTGCAAATTAACGCTTTCTACACTTTGATCACTATAAGTGGCTGTTACGGTTAATCCGGCTGGATTAAAGGCCTCGCCTTCATAATAATTGGTTTTGGTTGGTGTTCCACTTATCGATAAAGACTTGCAAGAACGAACTGTAATTTGGGTCGTAGCTTTAATAGCGCCATTTACTTTGCTGGTAGCGGTAATGGTTGCGACACCATCATCAACGCCATAAGCCAAGCCATTTTGATCGATATTGACAATACTGCTATCACTCGATGTCCATGTCACATCATCAGAAGCTCGCGCCGGATTTGGAACAGCCTTCAATTGAACGGATGAGAAGGTGGCTATTTTCAAATCGGTTGGTGTAATTGTCAATGATTCTAGCTCCGGTTTGGTCGTATACTGAGCACAAACCGTTCTTGTCGAATCATTGGTATCGCCCCAAATCTTACAAGCTAAGGAACGATCATCAATAAAGGGATTACGGTTAAAGTTAAACGATTTTCCTTTAACGGTTCGGGCTCCGCTTAAGACCTCATTACGAAGAATTTCGGTATCATCAATGGGGGATTCCAGATTCCACTTTAGGAGTGTTGATAATTTTCCCATCGTCTTAGCACTCGTGGAATCCGTGTTCTTATCGGCTAACGATAGCTGAGTGTATTCTTGAACCGCACAATAGAAAATAATTCGCGCAGAAATACCACGATATTTTTCACTTCCTAACGAAGCAGGATCGTAGCTGGTCGGTTTTTCATTATAGAAATCATTGCCACGCCCGCTATTATCGGATGTTAATGTCGGACGAACCATATGAGGATCACCTTCAATATAGTTGCCGCCCCGGGAATTAGGCCATACATGTTCTTTATTCATTTGCGCCTTTGTGGCGGGTGTTCCTCGGTAAAAGGCTATCACCGAATCACTGTTTGGATTATCGGGATCCGCATCACAATATGGTAGATAATTCCAAATAGCACTATATCCCCCGGAACATTTTTTGGGATGAATTAACTTATAAAGTGCTAGCTTTAATTCATCACCTTCCAATTCACTGTTGATACCGGCATAATATTGTCGCGCGACGCTGTTCGTATTAATCGGGTCGCTTGCAAAAATATCATCGGCATCGGCCGCCATCGCGTTTTTAGGCGAGGTGGAATTGTGACCGGCATTAGTGAGCAACGAAAAGGTTAACATTCCCATCAGCACTAATGTCATTTTTTTGAAAATCCGATTTTTCATTATAAATTTGCCTCCATGAACTTATGATTTATTCATAAATTTTGTGTCTAACATGATTATAACATAAATATGTTTATCGTGTTAACTTAATATCAAATAATCGTTAATTTATTTAAAAATCTTCTTTTATTTCGTCACCGCTGATATCGTAAATATCAAAGAAAGCTATTTTTTTCTTAACAATAGTCAAATATTGCGTTTCGAAATTAAGAGAAGTGACTATTCCGGTGACTTCAAAATAATTATTATTATCATAATAAATAACGGTCAGCATTTGGCCGATTCTGATTTGCGAAATCTTATAGGATAACGATTCTTTTTTATCGGAGATTAATTCTTTTTTCTCAACTATGATCTGCTCTCTTTTTTTGATCTCGGCTTGAAACCCTCTTAAGGAATTAAAGGGTAAGAATTGGCGGGCTCTATCACTCACTATTATGACCTCCAATCAGTTTATTTCTCTTTCTAGTAGTCGCTTTGCTTTCGAGATTCATGCCTCTCAAGATAGCGTTTTTTCCGTATCTCTTTTTGATTTCCAAAATGGTTTCTTGGACTCTCTGCTCTTTCATATCATCTTCCGGACTTAAAAGATCGAAAGAAGCATATGTATTTTCGATGACCTTGCCAAATCCGATATAGATGCGTTTAATGGGATAATATGGATTGACTATTTTTTCAAAAAGGGCACTAAAGGCCTGCAATATTTTTTGATAAGACGCGGTTTTGCTTTCCAATTGCATGTTTCCCTTCGAACTTTTATGAGCCTTTCGGGCATAGCCAACACTCAAGAAAATAGAGCCGGCCACGAGGTGCTTATCCACCAATTCCAAAGTCAAAAGCTCAACCATCTCTTTCATCACCAAAAAAGCATCCTCATAGGCATATTCCTCGAATAGTATTTGGCCATTGGATAATGATTTACTTTTTGCTTTATAATCATGAATCTCTTTAATAGTGCACGGCTCGATTCCGTGCGAATGATCGATTAAATATTCCGCATTGACTCCGAACTCTTGATAAAGCCTTTTTTCATCGAAATGGGCAACATCATATAAATCAAAGCATCCTAATTGGGCTAATCGCTTAGCTATGCCTGAGCCAATATTCCAAATATCAGTAATAGGGCGATGATGCCAAATATAATGAAAAAACTGCTGTTGATCCAAAAAGCCGATGTTGCTAGGATTATGCTTAGCCATGATATCCAACGCGACCTTGGCTAAAAATAGATTTGTGCCAATACCCGCTGTCGCTCTAATGCCTGTCTTTTGATAGATTTCATCGATCAATTTTTGGGCCATTTCATGAGCCGTCATCTTATATAATGATAAATAGTGAGTGACATCCAAAAAGCATTCATCGATAGAATAGACATGAATGTCATCAGCGCTCAAATATCTCAAATAAAGCGAATAAATATCCGCCGAATAACGGATATAGAATTTCATGCGCGGCTTCGCAATAATATAATCAATTTCTTTAGGAATATCCGATAAACGGCACCGATTCTGAACATTTTTCTTTTTTAAAGCCGGTGTCACCGCCAGGCACAAAGCCCCTAATCCCCGCGTATAATCGGCGACAACTAAATTAGTGGTCATCGGATCTAAGCCACGTTCAACGCATTCCACCGAAGCAAAAAATGATTTCAAATCAATGCATAAGTAAAACGAGTTAGCCATTTGCCATTAATCCTTTCATCACTAAGATCATCATTTATTATTATTCATCAGAAAGCTATTTTTAAAACCGAATAATCAGTTCGTAATTTATAATTTTCGAATATCTAAATCGCCCGAAACTGATTCAAAGCGGAAAATTCTCGTTCCTTGACCAATAACATAATAATTGCTTGTTTTCGTCATTTCAAAATCTGTAGAAAAATCACCGCTGACAGTTGTGAATTTTAATTTGAATTCACTATTGGATGGTAAATAAACCAAAGCATCACCCGAAACGGTTTCCATATCAAGACTGTTAGGCAAAGTGCTTAAAGACATATTCATTTTGCCACTGACAGTTTCTAAATCAATGGTTGCGATATCGCCATGAATATCAATATCACCGGAAACACTTTCCACATCGAGTGTGGTGATCGTCAAAAGATTGACATCAATATCCGCCGAAACACTCTCGATATCCAAAGTCTTGATATTAAAGCTTTCCGGAACCATCACCACTAAATCCTTTTGCAGATTATTAAAATTATGTCGGCCTGAAGCCGCATATTGAATGTTTAACGTTGAATTTCTGACTAAATAATGAACTTTGAGATCATCCTCTAAATTTTCTCTATTAGCGGTTTCATGAATCGATAGTGCTTCATCCGTGGTGTTTTTTATAGTGATACTGCCACTAATCCAATTGATAGAAATCGTGTCAATCATCGATGTAATCTCAGTTTCACCGACACTATATTTATCGGCATAATCGTAGTGATAATAGGATTGGCACCCGGTTAATAGTATAAGTGGGGCCATAGCCATAAGATATTTGATTCCTCGCATATTTTTTCCTCCGCCTTTAATCGCTATTATTATAGCATTTATAACTTAAGGATGAACGACAAACTACAAACAAATTCTCTATTCTCAGCCACATAACGAAAGCGTGCCCCATAGCTACGGATCAATTTTTATTTGAAAATTGCGCCCTTTTTTCTTTGAAAGCTGGATGATTCTTCGCTATTCTACATGAAAATTCACAAGGCCGATAAAAGCATTTATTTGTGTTGATTATTGGCTTTTAGAGTGCTAGAATATGGCATTGTGAATAGTCATTATTGAAGGTGAAATTATGGATTTAGTACTATTTATCGGCATTTTATTGGTCTTAGGTTTGATCTCCACTCGCCTAATGAAGGTGTTGAAGCTTCCTAATGTGACCGGTTACTTGATTATCGGTTTATTGGCCGCTATCGTTTGTATTATTATCGATAATAAAACAAATTCGCAATTGACGAGCAATCTCGATTCTTTAAACGGCTTTGTTTCCACTATCGCTTTGGGATTCATTGCTCTATCAATCGGTGAAGAGTTCAAAATATCGAAAATCAAAGAATATGGATCGAAGATTATCTCTATTACTCTCTTTCAAGCTATTTTAACCGTCATCTTGGTTGATGCGGTATTAATTATCGCTTGTCTCGTTTTAAAATTAAACATCAGCATCGCACTTTGCTTAGGAGCAATCGCAGCAGCGACAGCGCCCGCGGCGACCTTGATGGTCATTCATCAATATAAAGCCAAGGGACCCTTGGTTGATATTTTATTACCTGTTGTTGCCTTTGATGATGCCATCGGACTTATTCTCTTTTCCATCTCGGTGGCGGTTTCTAAGGTTTTTGTGAATAATACTCCCATCACTTTTGTTTCGATCTGCTTGATTCCTCTTTTGGAAATAGTAGGCTCGCTGTTGATTGGATTTCTTATTGGCATTTTAATGCACTTTTTAATTAAATACTTTAAGTCACGCAATAACCATACCATCATCATCATTGCCTTTACTTTATTGGGCGTCGGCATATGCAATGTGATGGGAAATATCCAAATAAATGGTGAAAATCTCAGTTTTTCCAGCCTCTTGACCTGTATGATGATTGGAGCCTGTTATATTAACATCGGAAAGAGCGAAGAAAAACCGATTGTGTATCGGGATTTCGAATTAATCGATCATTGGACGCCATTCCTATTTATGCTCTTCTTCGTCCTATCCGGCACCCATTTAGCGACCTCCGCACATCAGATTATCGCTAATCAATCCGTTTCCTTAACGATCGTTATCATCATCTTTGTGGCGTATATCTTAAGCCGGTCATTTGGAAAATATCTCGGAGCCTTTGTGGGATGCAAGGTCACTCATCAAACAAAAGAGGTCACCAATTATCTCGGAATTACCTTATTGCCACAGGCCGGTGTCGCTATCGGTATGGCCAACCAAATTGCCGCGATAGAGGTCTTTAAAACCGATAATATTGGAAATATTATTGTAACCGTGGTATTATGCGCTACTTTGCTATATGAATTGGTCGGTCCTTTATTAACAAAATGGTCTTTGATCAAGACGCATGAAATTGCTATCGAAGAGCATCAGCAATAAGACACTAATGAAAAGTCAATGTTTATCGAAATAAGCATTGACTTTTATTTTTCTAAAAAGGCCGCAATTTGCTTCCATATTTGCTCATCATGCTGATAAGAAAAATCATTAGCATCGACAGCAATAACCTCACCTAATATTCTTTGGGAACGCTGCTTTTCCACATAATAACGGAACTGGGATAAATCATCTAATGGCAAAGTCAAATGAACCTGATGCCGATTTTCGTGCTGGATGCGATACATATATCGCTTATGCAAAACGTCGATATCCCCTTTTAAGACGAGGGATAAAACCTGATAATGATTGGCCTTCGCCCATTCATCAAGAATATCCAATTCCTCCTGACGGAAGTTAGATTCTAAGATCACATCTTGATTCAAACAGGATAATTCATCCAAAAGATAACCAAAAAGCTTAAAAGTCGCTTGTGATAGGCTATAATTCTCTTCGCGATTTTTAAAGCCGATAGCGTCGCTTAAGATCTCTTTAATGCGATCCTTATTATAAACAACCAAATGATATTTTTTCGCAATCAGCCGTGAAAAAGTTGATTTTCCCGCCGCTAAATCGCCCATCACCAAAATTAATTTTGCCATGTTGTTCTCCTCGATATCAATATATTACTCTTTAGGCGTTTCTAAACTCATTTTCCGTTTTAAATCTCGATCTCTTTTAAAGACGAACACTAAAGGAATCAAACTCACCAATAAAATAATGGCGGAGGCAATAAAAATAGCGGGAGTAACCGTATAGGTATAGCCTGATGGTACCAAAACATTACCGACATCATATGAAAAATCACCGGAGATTGCTACCGCCCCGATCCAGGGACCGATTAACATCGGAATCAAGACCTGGGCAAACATTTTGACGCCTTGGAAAGAGCCGATACGATCTCGTGGAGTTAATTCGCGCATCTTAGCTCCAAACATCCCATTGGTGCATAAATAGCCGATCATTAAAAGGAAGGAGCCACCAAGGATCAAGACGATATTTTGGGTAAACATCGTGCAAGCAAGCATCACCAATCCGATAAAAAGCACGGCCAGGGTCGTCAAAATGGAACGTTCAAATCCATGCTTATCGTATCGTCTTCCATAAAATAATGTGCTGATGGAGGCGACAATAATCGCGGGAGCCATAACATAGATATATGACTCACCGACATAAATTTGATAATAAGCGATCAAAAAAGTCATGAAGGCTTGAATGGCAATACCATAAATCGCGTATCCTAAATAAGTAATATATAATGATGGATATTTTTTAATGGAAGATATCTTAAATCCATAAAAGATTCTCTTAAAATATTTATTGTCATTATGCGCGGTTTCATCGCTTTCTTGGATGATGAAAATACCGATAATTCCCGCTAAAATGGTAAGCACACCGATAATAAGAAACATAATCCACCATTTCCCGGGTGTCGCAAATGGTGATAAAGCTCCAAAAACAATCAGGATAGCCAATAAAGGCATCATCGAAACAATCCCTTCATGACGACCGCGATTGGATAAATTGCTATGATCCGAAATCCAAGAATTAAAGGTCGCATCATTAGCGGTACTGCCGAATAAGGTCATAACACAATCGGCTACAATGGTCAAAGTGATGCCCAAAGAAGCCGCGCTTGTCACCGTCGGAAAAAGACGGGAAATGGTATCGACTCGTAAAAGAGCGAATGTGCAAATGCTGAAGCCCCACAAAATATATCCAAGCCATATGAAAATTTTCCGTTTATGGACTTTATCGCTCAACGCCCCGATAAAAAGCGTCGTAAGCGTGGCCACAATAGCGCTTAAGGAAACCATCAAGGCAACATGAAAGGCACTGGCCCCAAATTCCTCGGAAATAAAAACATTTAAATACATGTTTTCCATAACCCATGCGATTTGGCCTAATAAGGAAAACAACACCAATGAAACATAAAACTTCTTCGATTTTTTCATATGTACTCCTTTAACTTCTTGTCAAATTCATTGTAGCGAAAAAATGGCAATAGGGTCAATGAGTTTCTAAAGATGATATAAAAAAAGAGATAGACGAATCTATCTCTTATCTAAGTTCAAAACGCTTATCGCTTCCGTGATCGTTTTTTCTTTCGCTTCCCGACCATATTTATCGACTTCGTTCTTATCACGCAATTCGTGAGTCAAGCAGCAAGGCCCGCCAATACATCCGTTAACGCAGCCCATTCCTTCAATAAAATTGAAATCGCAATTAGGGCCTAACGCTTTCATGAGTCCGGCACGGCAATTCTCTAAACCATCACAGACCAATGGACGAACTTCAAAATCAATTTCTTGCTCTTTAATAGCCTGACGCACAGCATCCGCAAGTCCGCCGGTTCTGGCGAAAATCCGGCCATAGTAGGAAGCATTGTCGAGCACGCCCTCTTCTAAGCTACTCGCATCAATATCACGGCTATCGATCATCGCTTGTAATTCCTCAAAGGTTAAGGTATAATCCACAATATTTTTGACTTCATCCTGCAATATTTCTTGTTTTTTCGAAACACAGGGCCCGATAAACACAATTCTTGCGTTAGGAGTGTTATCCTTAATATATTTGGCGATAGTCGCCATCGGCGAGAGATTATGCGAAATATTCGGAATTAGTTTCGGATAATATTTTTTAATATACGCCACAAAAGTCGGACAGCAAGAAGAAGTTAAAAAGCCCTTTTCGCTCAATTCCTTGGCCTCGGCATAGCTAACCATATCCGCTCCTAAAGCTGCTTCAACCACGCTATGAAAGCCCAGCTCTTGGATGGCGGTAATGATTTGCCCTAACGTTGCGTATTTGAATTGCGAGGAAATTGAAGGCGCCACAATCGCATAAATGGGATACTTTTTGGAAAAGTCACTGTCTTTAATCATTTTAATGACATCGACAATGCTCGATTTATCCATAATGGCTCCAAAGGGACATTGATAGACGCATGCCCCACATTGGACACATTTGCTATCATCAATTTTGGCGGCATAATTTTCCCCCATGGAAATAGCCTTCACTTTACAGGCCTGTTCGCAGGGTCTTTGGAAATTTTGAATAGCGTTATATTGGCAAGCTTTGGCGCAAAGACCACAGTTAACACAACGCGTTTTATCGATAATGGCGGCTCTGGTTCGTGGATCAAAAGAAATAGCGTTGCGATGGCACGCCTTTTCACATCGATGAGCAATACAGCCTCGACAACGATTGGTCACTTCATATCCACCTAATGGACATTCATCACAAGCAATATCAATAACTTCTACAACGTTATTAATATTGGGATTGCCACCCATTGCGAGTTTGATCCGCTCTAAAACAATGGCCCTTTCCTTATAAATACAGCACCGCATAGAGGGCTTAGGTCCGGGAACTACTTTTTTGGGAATTTCCGGATAATCCTCCAACAGACTGTCGTTATACGCTGAGCGTGCGACCTCTTTTAAAACTTTATATTTTAATTCTTGAACATTGGTATCAAATTTAAGCATTATAACCACCTCTTTAAAAATAACTTACTTTAATGTTCTTTCCCATTAATTTCAGCATCTTGGCCAATTCGTCAATCAATTGCATCTTTAAGGAAAAGCTCAAATGAAGATCATCACTTTGGTGTGCACTGTTAATAGCGCATCCGACAAAAAAATTAATATCGGTGGCTTCTTCAAATAGCATTTTCGATATTAAAGAAGCCCCATCTTGCTTGAAGCACCAAGAAAAATAACTTTCATTTTTTCCATATAATAAATCGCGAGCGTTCTCTAAAACTTTATTAATGGTAATGACTCCTTCGGTCACTAAATCCACTCCCTCAATGCTCGCCGTGGGAGGAATTTCTTTATCCAAATAATCGAGAGCCAATTCTAATGGCTTATTAAGATATTTAG
The DNA here is from genome assembly GCA_964583155.1 of uncultured Coprobacillus sp. Lineage (GTDB taxonomy): Bacteria > Bacillota_I > Bacilli_A > RFN20 > CAG-826 > CAG-826. Next base: position 27,465 of record CAZOUY010000002.1, on the reverse strand, counting down.
CCGTAATATGAGAGGTCGTTCCTCCACATACGATGTGTTTACCACCCTTAGCAAAAAATAGTGATAAAACATGCTGATCATCCTCTTTATTGGAGGCTGGCCCGATCAATAAATTAACTTGCATTCTTTCTCTAATGCGCACCACCGCTGCCGTAGTGTCATCACCAGGACGATGATTGTATAAACCATTACAATAATCGACCAAGCTTGTCGCTAAAGACATCGATGAATAGGACGGCTGATATAAGCTTTCCATGAAATTCTTGATTTGGGGAATATCCCAACCGAAATTTAAGGTTTCGCCGATTCCGGCATGAAGAACACCATCGCTCATCAGTACGAAGGTATCATATAAATTCGCATCGATAGTGGCTTGATAGATTTTTTTGCCATTAATCATTTTCCAAGAATAATCGAGTTCCTTCACTTTTCCATTTCGAAGCATGATCGGTAAAGGATTATCATAATTATAAATCTCAGTATGCTTATTATCTTGAATTTTGATAATCGAGAAAGTCGAGTAAGCGATTCCCCGTTCTTTACATACAGGTAAAGTTTCGGCAATCGTATCCACACATTCCTGTAAGGACACGTTTTTGGCAATCATCGTCGATAGCATCTTAGCGGTCAAGGTCGATAAAATATTGGCCTTTACCCCGCTTCCTAAGCCATCGGCTAACACCAAAATAGTCGTGTCTTCATTCGGATAAATGACCTCAATGTGATCACCACATAATTGCTCGCCTATATGATTTAAGGATAAATATCCTATTTCGGTAACATATCTGCTAATCATCTTCCAACGTATCCTTTAATGATAATAATGCAACCTTCGTTTCGGCCGCCGATTCTCCAAGAAGAGAGGCAATTTCTTGCACCGCGCGCATATTCTTTGCAATGACCTCATTGGTGATTTCAATTGATTTTTGCAATACTTCGCTCCGCTTTTGTAAAGAAAGCTCCGCTTGAGTAATATCCTTCATCGTACAAATCAAAATATGGAATTTCTTATCGTAGATGATCGTGTTTTCAACATACTTATCATATTCGCTCAAATATTGTTTTTTAGCGTATGTATTATCATCACCCGATAGGGCTTTAGCATAATCTGTAGGATCTAAAATCGTCGTGATATTCTTTTTAATGACCGATTCCGGGGTTAAAACGCCGACCATTCGACACATCGCGTGATTTATCAATTGAATATCTAAATTCTCATCTAATACCATGAGACCATTGGGATTATTCGCCACAATTTTATCGGATAGCGATTGCGCTTTCTCCATCAAATATGGGAGACACATCTCGGGAATAGCTTTCCCTTGAATAATGGCAATCGCTTTGGCGCGACATGAATTATAACCGCATGATCCACAGTTCAATTCCGATTCCTTATCGGTTTTTCCCATCAATTTCAACGTCTTTTCAATCTCGGCCTCCGAGGGCAAAGCATGAGTTAAAGAGTAAGGATGATAATTCTTTTGAATATCGCTCGATTGAGTGATCATATTATCGAAATCATTTGCCCCTGCCGCTCTTTCGATGGATAAGTAGCTGCTGACCACACTATGTGAATGCTCGCTGATAAGCGGACCATTGACACAGCTTCCATGACAAGCGGACATTTCGATAAAGCATTTATGAATACGACCATTTAAAATGTCCTCCAAGGCATGCTTAGCGGAATCAACACCATCGATAGAAACATATTGATAGCCTTCATTGGTCGTATCCATGGTCTTGATAATACCACCACAAATAGGAAAGAAACGCGCCTTCGATTTCTCGAGCTTAATGCTTTCATCGATAGGAATCACAATATTTTGTTCATTTAGCCAATCATCCAATTCTTTAAACGACAAAACGGCATCGATGTATTCGTGATTATGATCGGCTTCATCCTTTTTGGCGATACATGGTCCAATAAATACGACCTTGCAATCATTTCCATAACGGCCTTTAATGTCTTTTCCATGAGCAAGCATGGGTGAAAGAACATCCGCTAAATATTTTAAGGCTTGAGGATAATATTTTTGAATTAAGAGGTTAATCGAATGACAGCAAGAGGAAATCAGAACATCGCGCTCGCCATCAAGCATTTGATTATAGGCATTTTTGACAATCGTGGCCCCGATAGCGGTTTCTTCAACATAATAGAAGCCTAACTTTTTTAACGCAATGCGCATCGATTCAATGCCGACATTCTCATAATTGGAAATAAAACTAGGAGCCAAAGAAACAACTACTTTTTCATTTTCAGAAATAAGCTTTTTTACTAAAGGTATATCATTTCTAACGATCTTAACCTTTTGCGGGCAAGCGATATAGCAATTGCCGCAAAGAATACAATCATCATGTACAATCGTTGCTTGATTATCAGCAAAAGAAATGGATTTAACCGGGCAATGACGAATACATTTATAACAGTTTTTACAATTGCTCTTTTTACTTTCTAAACAACGTTCCATTGGTCATCCTCCTTCATAATGTATTTTATAAATTATTTAAGATATGTTTGGCGAAAATATCTTCGAAATTCTCGGGAGTTACGCCTGTAATAATCTCGTTATCGACTTTAATCGACACTCCCGCAATGCCACATTTGCCTAAGCAAAATGTGGCCTTGAGAGTTACTTTATCAGCTAAATTATGTTCTTGAATGGCTGCTTTCATCAATTCAATAATTTCATAGCTTCCTTTTAAATGGCATGAAGAGCCAACACAAACTAATACTGTCATGATTAATTACCTTTATATGCCTTTCTTAAAATTTCTTTCATATCTTCAACGAGCGGTAAACGAGGGTTCGCCGGTGAGCATTGATCTTCGTAAGCTAAGACAGCGATCGTGTCGAGCTTTTCATTCCATTGCTCTTCACTAATGCCCATGGCCGCAAAGTTAGGATCTAAGCCTATTTCTTTAGTTAAGGCTGTCACTGCACTGGCTAAAGACTCAACGCCCTCTTCCGGAGTTTTGGCCTTTAAGCCAAGAAGCTTGGCGATATCCTGATATTTTTTATCAGCGCAATAGTGGTTATATTTCGGCCAAACAGACAATTTGGTCGGTACTTGTCCGTTATAACGGATAACATGTGGCAATAAGACAGCACAAGCATAACCGTGAACAGCGTGGAATTCCGCTCCGACTTTATGGGCCAAAGAGTGGGTCATACCCAAGAAAGCATTGGCAAAGGCCATACCGGCAATCGTCGCCGCATTATGCATTTTTTCACGAGCCTCCAAATCATGCTTTCCATCTTTAACTGCACGAGGTAAGTATTCAAAGACCATCTTAATCGCTTGTAAGGCTAAACCATCGGTATAATCGCTCGCCAATACCGAAACATAGGCTTCGATAGCGTGAGTTAAGACATCCATACCAGTCATAGCGGTCGGACGTGGAGGTAAATTGGTGGTAAATTCAGCATCAACAATCGCGACAGTTGGTGTCAAGGAATAGTCCGCTAAAGGATATTTTTTATTGTTTGCCTTATCGGAAATAACCGCGAATGGAGTAACTTCACTACCGGTACCGGAAGTGGTCGGAATACAAATTAATTTCGATTTACGACCCAACTCAGGATATTTAAAGGCTCTCTTTCTGATATCCATAAATTTTTGCTTTAAGTCATCGAAATTGACTTCGGGATGTTCATAGAAAAGCCACATTCCTTTGGCGGCGTCCATAGGTGAACCACCACCTAAAGCAATAATGGTATCTGGTCCGAAGGCCTCCATTAAGCGAATACCGCGTTTGACGGTTTCAATATCCGGATCCGGTTCAACATCGCAGAATAACTGCACCTGTACTTTATTTCTCCGTAAGTTCAATTGCTCGGTAATCTTATTCACAAATCCAAAATCAACCATGGAGCGATCGGTTACAATAAACACCTTATTAACATCGCGGCAGGTTTGTAAATATTGAATCGAATTTCTTTCAAAATAGATCTTACTTGGGACTTTAAACCATTGCATAGTATTTCTTCTTTTACCTACTTTCTTGATATTTAATAGATTAATTGCACTTACATTACCACCGATGGAGTTCCGGCCATAGCTACCACAGCCTAAGGTCATAGATGGTAAGAAGGAGTTGTAGACATTTCCAATACCACCAAAGGTTGATGGTGAATTCCAAATAATACGCATCGCTTTGACACGTGCCCCAAATTCATCGGCCATTGCTTGTTCCTTGCAGTGGATGGCGGCGCTATGCCCTAAACCATTGAAACACACCATTTGTTCCGCTAAGGTGAAGCCATCCTCCGTGTCTTTGGCTTTTAAAATGGCTAAAACAGGTGATAATTTCTCTCTCGTCATCGGTTCTTTAGGGCCGACAAAATCACATTCAACCGCTAAAATCGAAGTATCCTCCGGTACTTCAAATCCCGCCTCATGGGCAATCCAATGAGCGGATTTTCCTACCACATTCGGATTTAATTTCGCGGCCTCAACATTTTCTTCATTCGTCGTAAAGCCGAACATGAATTTAGATAGCTTAGCTTTTTCTTCTTTATTTACAAAATAGGTTTTAAAACGTATAAATAATTCTTTAGCTTCCTTATAAACTTCCTTATCGATGATGGCGGCTTGCTCAGAAGCACAAATCATTCCATTATCGAAAGCTTTGGATAGAACGATATCATTGACCGCTTGCTCAACATCAGCGGACTTATGAATATATGCAGGAACATTTCCGGCACCAACACCCATAGCCGGTTTACCGCAGCTATAAGCGGCCTTCACCATGGCATTACCACCGGTAGCTAAGATGGTCGCAACACCGGTATGGCTCATAAGCGAGGTCGTCGCATCCATCGATGGATGTTCAATCCATTGAATACAATTTTTGGGGGCTCCGGCTTTCACGGCAGCGTCATAAATGACTTGAGCGGCCTCTTTAGAGCATTTTTGCGCCGAAGGATGGAAGGCAAAAATGATGGGGTTCCGGGTTTTTAAACAGATTAGTGATTTAAAAATAACCGTGCTTGTCGGATTGGTAACCGGAGTAATACCGGCGACTACGCCGACCGGATCGGCGATTTCGGTAATTCCAGTTACTGGATCCTCTGAAATAACACCGACGGTTTTTAAATGTCGCATATTATTGACAACATATTCACAAGCAAATAAATTTTTGGTGGCCTTATCTTCAAAGACGCCTCTTTTGGTCTCTTCGATAGCGCTTTTAGCTAATGTTCCGTGATGATCCAAGCCCGCTACCGAGCATTTAGCCACAATATAATCAATTTGATCTTGATCTAATTCTAAAAATTCTTTTAAAGCTTCTTGAGCGTTTGCGACTAATTGTTCAACTTCTTCAAACGCTTCCACACTCACAATTTTCTCACTCATTATCCATTCCTCCTAATTTTTCCTGTAATTTATGAGATAGCACCGCTAAGGACGATGCCAAATTGACATTTTCAACAACAACATTTTCGCCGACATTCAAACTGACGGGCGAGAAATTCCATATCGCTTGAATCCCCGCTTGTTCCAATCTTTTCGCCACCTCTTGCGAGACATCCGCGGGAGTGGTTAATATTGCCAAATGAACATTCAAACGCTGAATTAAATTTTCCAATTTCGCCATCGAAAAGATTTTTTTGCCGTTGATTTCGTGATCGATTTTCTGCTCATCGACATCGAATCCCGCTAGGATATTTAAACCAAATTCGGCAAAGCCTTCATAGTTCATGAATGCCGCGCCTAAATGGCCAACCCCTATAATAATAGCATCGCGATTGTTGTGATATCCTAAAAAATCTTCAATATCGCGAATTAAGCAATTGATATCGCGACCTTTGTTGGGTATTCCCCGCGCTGACGTCGCTACTTGCAAATCCTTTCGCACCTGCTCTTCGGAAAACTTCAAAGCACGGGCAATGTGCGAACTGGCAATAGTGGTAACTCCTGCTTCTCGCATCGAAATCAGATATTTCAAATATACCGGATAACGTTGTAGCTGCTTGATTGATACGCTATTCAGCACTATTTCACTCCTTTCGGTATTTTTTTACCGAATTAATTGTATTATTAATAAAACGCTTTGTCAACTATTTATAAATATTATTTATAATTTGACATTATTTGACACTTTTCTTTGCTATACATAAGCAATAAAAAAGCGACCTAATATTTAATTAAGCCGCATTTAATTTAAATAAGAGCCTCGTTGTTTTTGATTTTCTTAACAAAAACACGTTTCACGATAAATAAGGCAATTATGGCTGTTAAGCACTCCGCAATCGGAAACGCCCACCAAATCATAGCCGTTGCATTATCCAATAGCATAAAGGCCCATACTAAGGGAAAAACAAATAAAACCAATCTTAAAAAAGAGATGATAAGTGGCGAAACCGCATATCTAAAGGCTTGTAAAACGCCTTGAATCGCCAATGATATTCCCATAAATACATAGCCGATACTGGCGATTCTAATGGCCATGACCACCACCTTGGTAATTTCTGCTCCACTAACGCCGCTAGCCATTCCAAATAAAGTCGCTATGGGATTCGCTAAGCATTCAAAAAGAATCGTAATAAATAGCGCCACCAAAAGCGAATCGATTATCCCATATTTCAGGCATTCGATGGTGCGTTTTTTGTTCTTCATTCCATAGTTATACGACATAATCGAGATAATCGTATTAGATAAGCCAAAGCAAGCAAAAAGGGCGAATTGCATTATTTTATAATAAATTCCGAAGCTGCCTTGCAATAAGCTTGAATTATCTCCGGCCTGACCTAGAATCAAATTAACGCCGAGCATCATCAGCGAGAGCATTCCTTGCATTAAGGCCGCGGATATGCCAACGTGATAAATTCGTTTGATGATTTTCCATTCCGGAATAATATATTTCACATGATTACCGATTTCTTTATTTTTCGAATAATGGAAAAACATGGCTAACGCTAACGATAAAACTTGACCGATGACCGTCGCATAGGCTGCTCCGGTAATTCCCATTTGTAAGGGATAAATAAAGACATAATCTAGAACGATATTAGCCACAGCCCCGGCTATTTGAGCAATGGTAGAATATAGCGTTTTTCCACTGCTTTGCAAAAAGCGCTCATAGATTGTAAAGCCGATCGAGCCAAAGGATAAGCAGCAACAGATCATGAGATAATCTGTCCCCATTTTAGTGACGACACTATCTCCATTAGCCTGAAAGCCAATGAACCATTTCGCGCCAAAAATTCCGAACAATAAAAATACGATATATATGCATATTCCCAAAAAGATGCCATTACCGACAATTTTATTGGCCTCTTCTTGCTTCTTCTCACCTAAAGACTTGGATAAGCATGTGTTAATGCCGACTCCAGTCCCAACGCCAATAGCGATCATTAAAAGCTGAATAGGAAAAGCATAGGTCAATGCCAAATTACCTTGAACTCCGTTATCGCCCATATTAATAACAAAGGCCGTATCCACAATATTGTAAATAGCCTGTAAAACCATCGATATAATCATCGGAATACCCATTTTCCAAATCAGCTTTTTGATAGGGACAATTCCCATTTTGTTTTCTTTTTGATTTGTGATTTCTAAAGTTTCCATATTTCCTCCTATTGATGCAAAAAAAGCGCAAATCCTCCAATTGGATTTACGCTTTTAGCAACACATTGTCATCACAAGTATTCTAAATGATTTGCTTTCAAAAAATCAAGCATTTTTTTCTTGCGAAATTTTCGTTTTTTTATGGCCGAAATCTCCTAAAATATGCTGCAAAAGAGAAAAGAAAAAGCTATCAGAAAGATCATTTTCCAATAGCTTTTCGATCAATTATTCACAAGATTTTCTTCTTTTCTTTATAGAAACAATAGAATAAACCAATAAGACACTCAGACCGCCAAATAATAAGATAAATAATAAATTGTCAACGTCTTTGCTCTTTAGGACATATTTATTATTGGAAGGCGCGGAAACGCCACTATTTAAATTCATTAGATATTCCATATAGGCCAGCTTTTGCGCCATCGTACAGTTACTATCCTCTGAGCAAATGGTAGCATCAAAAATAGCTTTTTCTTCGTCGCTCAAAGAGTTATATTGTTCTCTTAATGCCGCTGCTTGATTGTAATCGTCGCAAGTATTCAACGCATTCATTTTAGCAATCAAATCATCTAAAGCGCTGGTGGCCGCATAGACACAAGAAATCTTGACCTGATACACAACCCAATTGGCATTACGAGTCGTTAATTCAATCTTGACATCGCTGATGTTACCTTGTAACGTAACCGTTTTTGAATTCGCTTCACTACAAGCGTTTTTAACGGCCGCTGCATTAGTAGCGCTAGTCGAATATGGATTAAAGGATTGTTGGCTTAAAGATGCTCCACTTCCATCTAATCCATAAACAGTGACCTCATTAATTGCTGAAGTAGAATTGGTAACCGAATAGATTTGCACTGTTACCGAAGCGATATTGCTGCCTTCTAAATGATAAAGCAAATAATTGCCTTGAACCTTTAAAGCCATACATGTCGTTGCAAAGGCCACATTGCCATTACCTTCCCAGCCCTCTGGTAAAGTAGCGCCATTATTAAAGGTCGTATCAGTAACTAAAACCGGATCGGGATTGAGCGCAACGATTTTATTTAAAAGATTTTCCAATTTCGCATAATTGGTCACCAGCTGTTTCTCCGCATCATTTAAATCGTCATAAGTCGTTTTAGCATCATTAATCGCCGTTTGATAGGATGTATAGTTAGCGGAGGTCAGAAGATCAGGATCCGGCAAAGAATCAATAGCCCGGATAACCACATCCGCATTTTGCTGATGTAAAGCCAATAGTTCCGCCTTCAATTCCGCCAGTTTCTCGGCATAGCCTAAATCATCGACGATCGTTTTCACTGATGAAGTCAAATTGGCATAGTCATTTTCAATCGATTGAATAGTTGCTTCATCCGCCAAGGTTACTATTCCAGTCAATTCATCCAAACGTGCAATGAAGGCCTCGGCCTTTTCTTGATCGGTATTGTTCCCCGTCGATGGAACCTGATAAAAATAAACAATTGTTCCTGTCGCCGAAGCATAGGATCTAATACCGTTTGTTCCATTGAGACGCAAAAATCTGGTGGTTGTCGTAGCGTTGCATATTTGTCCATCGCTACCTAGTTTTATGATGGTATCATCGGTTGCCGAGGTTGTCATTGTAAAGGTATTGCTCGTAGGAACCGTTAAATAATAGGTACTACCATTGACAATGGTGGAGGCCCTAAATGTACTATTAGCTGCATCAACCACTGAAAGCGTATAAGATAATGGCGTTAAGGTATCTATTGTCGACACTTTCCCCCAGCTTGAAGTTCCGCTAGAATGGTAACCGCTAGAATTCCCTAACACATAAGTTTGTGAAGCGTCGATTTGGCTGATAGAGGTAACCTGAGTATAGGTATCAACATCACCGCCTGATGTTGATTCTTCAATAGTCACCGTCGCACTTGCCGTGTAATTACCCGATTGAGCGGTAATTGTCGTTTCACCTTTAGAAACACCGGTCACTAGTCCGTTTGCGTCAACTTTGGCGATGCTTGAATTAGCACTAGACCATTGCACGCTCTTATTAGTAGCATTTGTTGGAGAAACCGTCGCTTTTAATGTGCCGGTGCCACCAACCTTTAAAGAAAGAGTGGTCGGCGAAACGCTCACACCGGTTACATCGATGATGTCACCACCGCTTCCTCCGCCAGTATCAACCAATGCTCCTTCTCCGCTATAAGAAGGATCAAAGCACATATCAGCAAATTCCGCATGGTCAATGAAAGGATTGCGATTGCCTTGCAAAGAATATATATAATCATTACGGGCGATTTCCAAATCATCGACCGGATCCATAGCATTCCATTTTAAAAGTAAGCTCCACGCTGCACTTTCGGTCTTGCTAGCAGTAGTTATAATGTTGGTGATAACCAATTTGCCCGTTGTGTAATAGCGAGTATATAAATACATCAAAATACGAGCGGTATCGCCCTTGATGTCATCGCGTGGTTCAAAGACCGTTGTTCCTATATAATAGTTGCCTGTCGCGGCATTATTATAGGTTATCTCTTTGACGGTGCCTGTAAAATCCTCTACTTCACCATAGGGACTATTGCTCCGTGTAGAGTTGATTTTAGTATCCGTTGGCCGCAAGTGATGTAAATCAGAGCCGGCCCCCGAGGTTCCATATAAACCACCGGATAAATTTTGGGGCCAAACATGTTCACGATTCCAAGTGACGCCCGAATCCCATGCTCCAGAAACGCTACCCCGACAATAAAACAATATGATATTACCGGAAATATTCGGATCGGCATCACTATATTTGGTGTAAACTCGAATATCATCATAGGATGTATTATGAGTATGAGAGGTGGTAGTGATCGATGTTAAACTCGAACGAAGAGTACTACCTGACTGCCCGGTAATATTGATACCATTCGCTGTAGTATAATACTCATCAACAGTGGCCGCCAAACCCGAAGTGATACTTTTGGTATGACAAAACAGTCCTCCGATAAGACTAAAGGACAAAAGCATAAGGCGCGACAATAAACTGCGTTTTTTCATAATTGTTTCCCTTCAATTTTTTATTATTTGTATAATCAGTTTATCACACAATTAAGTTAAGAAAAAGACCATTTTTTCAATTAGAATAAGAAAAAAATGTCAAATCCTAATCATATGCTTTATAATGTTTGCACAAGTTTTTGTAATGAACTTGTAAAAAAAATAAATTTCTAAAATAAAATAGCGTTTTTAAAACGTTATGTTTAGTGAAAGGATAAAACCTTTCGGGAAGGACTTGCCATGAATCGCGAAACATCCTTGATCAATGGACTCAAAAATCGAAAAGAGCAATCTTTTCGTGATGTTTACAATTCATATAATCGCTTAGTTTATTATATCGCTTTTACTATTCTTAAAAACAAGGAGGAAGCCGAGGAAGCAATGCAGGATACCTTCGTCCGTTTGATGGAAACCATTGACTCATATCAAGACCAAGGAAAGTTTAAGCAATATATTACTAAAATGGCCAAATCAATCGCGATAGATCGTTATCGAAAACAAAAAAGAAGTACTTCAGATCCATATGATGATAATACGATGACTGAAGAAACCGACACTACCGCTGATGTTCTCCTGACTCTCGAGATGACCCTTGATAAAGATGAAGCATATATCGCAACATTGCATATCGTTTATGATTTCACCTTTCGCGAGATTGCCGAAGACATGAATGAATCTTTGGGAGTAATACAAGCCAAATATTATAAAGCGATGCAAAAACTACGCAAGTATTATAAAGGGAGGGAAAACTAAAATGTCTTATAAGAAAAAATTCAAAGAATATATGACAGAAAATTTTTCTCCTCGCGATAGTTACGATGCAATTTCACGTAAAATTGGCGTCCTTCTAAACGAACAACCGGAGGAGAAAAATATGAAGAAAAAAGGTCTATTTGCCAGTTTAGGAATTTTGACAGTTGCGGCAGCTGTGGCCGTAGGTGTCGTTATGCTACGTCCAAAAGGCACCGTTGAGCCGACCGCCATGGTAACGATGGATGTTAACCCATCAATCACATTTACTCTTGATAAAAATCAACGCGTTATTTCCGTTAACGGAGAGAATGATGAGGGCAAAATGGTTATTGCCGGAGAAGCTATCGTTGGAAAGGATATTGAATCCGCCATTGAGATTGTCATCGATGCCCAATCAAAAACCGGATTTTTAGTGAGCGGATCGGCTGAGGTCAATGAAAACGAAATCACTTTCAGCGTTTCGGTCGATGGAAGCGAAGCCGCCGAAAACCTCAAAAACACGATTTCTCAAAAAGTGAATGATGTTTGCGATCGCTTAAATATTGAGGAAAAAATCGAATACGTTGATGCTTATACACACGCTCAGCTTGAAGCATTAGTGTTAGCGGTCAATCCTTCATTAAGCCAAGAAGATGTCGCTAAGATGAGCTATGATCAATTGATGGCCGTTATCGCAAAGCATCATTTAGAAACCGCGGAGTTATATTCCACAGAATTAGTCGAATTATATCAATCTGCCAAAGATTATAAAATTCAATTTGCCGAAAAAGAAGAAATCAAAAACGCTATTAATACCGCTAATAAGATTTATCAAACATTATTAAGCGGATATCAGGTGGTTTTGGATTCTCTCCAAGAAGCAATCGAACGTCTTGAGCAATTACGTTATGATTCATTCATTGCTCCGGAAAGCAATTATCAACAAGCTTTTGCTGAATTGAAAACCAAAAAAGCCGATGTCTTAGCTTTACGTAACGAATTAGCGGCTCTTGATCCCGTAAATGATACCGTTCAAATCGTAGAGTTAAAAGCACGTCTCACTTTAGCGGAGACCGCTCTTGCCACCGCTGAAACAGCCTTAGAAGCATATCGTGATACTGCTTATAAATTAATTGACACTCAAAAGGAATTAATTCAATCCGTTTTGGATGAAATGACTGCTTTTGAAGAAAAATTACCTTCCGAGATTAAAGACATCTTAGAAGCGAAAACCAAGGCGATGGAAAAAACGTTAAATCAAGTCAAAAACCAATTTTTCGATGAATTTGAGAAAAACTACAGTGATGACATTGAACAAGCAAAAGCCAACGTCTTAGCGTGGAAAAAACAGCTTGAAGATCGAATTGCTGGAAAATAAAATGTCGCTCTAGGCTTTATAAGTCCCCTTTACTCCCTCGAAGTCTTAGAGCCTTAAATATTGTGACTCCAAGTATCAGTTACTTGGAGTTTTTTTCTTGTCTTAAATATATTAAAAAGTTATATTTCGGCCTTACCTAATAATATCAACCATTCGCTCCATGCTTAATTCTTCGCACAAAGCCTTATGAATTTCAGTATGCAATTTTTTCTTTTCCATTTTCATACTATGTGCATAGTAGTTGTATTTGCAACAACTTATTTATCACGCATGTGAAACATCAAAATAACGTAATAACATGTCACTTCCTTCTGAAAAGGGTAAAAGAAAAGCACCTGCCATAAAGCAGATGCTTAACCTTGTTCGTATATTTGTTCCCTTAAAATAATAAGATTTTTAAGGTAAACGATTGACGAATGAGGGAATCACTTTAATCTAAAGTAGCCGATGTTTTTGCCGGAGCCCTCACGCTTCAGTTCACCGGATGCCACCAACTTACGGAGTGCCCCCTCGATGGAACTGATGCTAAGATAAGGACAAAGTTCACGAATGTCCTGTTTGGTAAAACGGCCCATTTTATTCATGGTAGCGCGTCTAACCATCTCAAGCGCAGGCAGTTTAGTCTCCACCAAAGCAAAGCGGTCTTCAAAGTCCTTATATGCTGCAAGAATTGTTCCAAGCAGATATTTGATGAACGGAACGACATCTTCGGTGCCTTCATGCCAGCCGATCTGTGCCTGACCAAGAGCGTCATAATAGAGGCCCTTGTTCTTTGCAATCTTTGCCTCCAAAGAGACGTATTTTCCTACATAGAAACCATTTCTGTAGAGCAGAAGAGTTGTCAATAGACGGCTCATTCTGCCGTTGCCATCGTTGAACGGGTGGATGCACAGGAAATCATGTATAAAAATAGGAATCGCAATAAGAGGTTCGACTTCCATATTTCCGATGACACGATTGTATTCCTCGCAGATCCTGTCCAATGCCTCCGGGGTCTCATAGGGCGCAAGCGGAGTAAAGAGTGTTTCCACATGACCATCTGGGTAAGTGGCACTGATATAATTCTGAACACTCTTGGTTCTGCCGGCCATAGGGTTGTTCATGTGGCTGTACAAAATTTTATGGAGTTGCAGGATATAGTTTTGTGTGATCGGAATGGCATCGAAGCTCTCGTGGATGATGTTTAGCACATCACGATAACCGGCGATTTCCTGCTCATCGCGGTTCTTGGGAGTCGTTTTCTCCTCGACCAATTGCTTGATACGGGTACTAGTCGTAACGATGCCTTCAATAGCATTGGATGCCTCAGTGCTTTGTACCTTTGCGATCTCAACCAGTTTTTCCAATTCTTCCGGGCGCTGTTTCAGGTACATCTCCTGCTTTCCGGCTTCCTTATATATCGCTGCAATAAGGCCAAGGATATCAGAATCCCACATTTTTCTCTTGATTTCCGAATAGTTGAATGGTCTCATTACCTCACCTCCAAATCTTTCCCTTAAATAGTAACAAAAAATAAGGGGAAATTCAACGTCTTAAGGGAAAATCCCCTTAATAGTCTTTCTGCATTAAGGGGAAAATATACTGAAATCATATAAACAAAATGCCCCGGCTATCATAAACCGATGCACTGATATCATTGCCACAGCAGATCGCACGGTCAAGAGCCATAATGGTGGAAACTGCACCGTCAATTTTTTCTGTGGATTTTTATTTGTCCGGCTTGATGTTGCCACGGGGTCAGTACGGATGAAGATGCAATGCACACTGAAATTGTCGCATAGAAGAAGCATTTGTCAAACAAGAGAGTAATAGTAGGTAAACAAATAACAAGATCAAGGCCACATGATTTGGGAATGGCCAAACCCGCTTACGGTACGTTCATACTAAAATTCATGGCATCCAAGCAAAATTGCCAATTCTATCGCCAGAAAACAAGGCAAAACGAACAAAAAATCTACTATGCAGGCGGACTTAAAAGGGAGTTAGGCAATATAAAAAACAAAATATACGCTCGAAAATATAAGAAAATTGTTGCATAGGTGTGTCTCAGACTATGAAACCCTCGATGAGGTAAATTAAGCCTTTTTAGTAATAAAGCAAAAGTTCTTTGGTAATTGCCTATTTTCACAAATCCATCTTTTCCTGAGGAAATAACATATTCTTTGTTCGTTTCTTTTAGTATTTTGAAATAAGGAATTAGACTTTTAGGAATCGGAATCTTTCTTTTTCCTGAGTCTGTTTTTGTCGTTCCTATATAAGGATTTCCTTTTTTAGATACCTTGACAATGCTGGCACTTTTAGTAATCGTTATCGTCTTTTGCTTGAAATCAATATCTTCCCATTTTAAGGCTAATAATTCGCCGATTCTAAGCCCGGTATAAAATGAGATGAGAATTCCATAATATTGGTTTTTCTTTTTCTTAATAATATATCTTTCCATTTTTCTTTGTTCATATTCACTAAACACCTCTATTCTCTTTTGTTTATGAGGCAATCGTAAATCATGAATTGGTGTCCTTTCAATGATTCCCTTTTGAACCGCATAGGCACAAATTCTTTTGAAAACACTGATGATTTGCAAAATGCTATTAGAGGACAAGCCTCTCTTTTTCAAGGTTTGGAGATAGTCCGCTATTTCTTTTTCCGTGAGTGCAGCTATAGATACATTATCGAATTGCTTCAAAATATGAAACTCGATGATTTCCTCATAGCGAAGATATGTCCTCCTTTTCCACAGATGCTCGTTTATGGTGAGCCATTCCTTTGATAATAACTTGATCAACATAAAAAATCCTCCTTGCTTAATTATGCAAGAAGTGATTTTCATAAGATAACGCATTTTCTTGCGTATCTTTTTTATTATATTTTCTCGTATTGTATAGCATTTATTACATTTAAAGGAAGAATGTTTAATCTTTTCCTTCTATAACTATATCATCATCAATGATGACATCTTTGAATTTAACACCTTCAATGTAACAATTTTCTAATAAATCATATATGTCATTATACCATCCTATAAAGTGATATTCTTCAAATTGAAAATCCGATTCATAATTAGGATCCACTAAAGCAAACCTCATAGCCTCCTAATTTTTTATTTAATTTACTCTAAAATTCTTTTCTAATTTGGTCAGATTCCATTTGATCCATAGTCATTCTATATAATTTGCCCTTATATCTAAAATCAATTCCATAGACAACATCGTATCGTTCACTTCTTACTCCTGAATATTCTCCGATAAACTCATCTAATGGAGCTATAATCATTTTTTCTCATAGTTATAATCTCCTTTGGATTGTTTTGATTCAATCTATACTTGATTTATTTTTATTTAGACATTCCTGATAAATTAAACATTTATACGATGATTAAATTTAGCCTATACCAAATTATTTTTACAATCTAATCTTTTTTTATAGATAATCTCTCTCTTAGATCACACAATTTCTCACCTTTATAAGTGAAATAGTGTGTACCAGCAACGCTATAATTTGTTCCCAGTAAACGCTTTGCCAAAGATGACAATGAGTATTCTTCGTCATGAAATATCACTTTCTTTTCATTTTTTACATAGCATTTAATGCTTTTATCATTAATAAATTCTAATTCATCGCCTTCTTTAAGATTGCACATAGAAAATTTAAAAGCATCTAATCTTACTGAATCCGCCATTTCATCTTCTTCAACTTCTTTTTTGGATGGAGTGACTCTATGTAAATTAGATTTTAAGCCATTAATTTCCGCAATCGCTTCAAGCAATTCATAAGCTTCTAAAGCATCCATGGCATAAAACTCTCTAACTCTTTTTTTACCTTCAAATTCATCAATTGATCTTAAATTAGGATTTAGCCTATCAATGATTCTATGAATTTTTTTGTCGGATAATTCATTTGATACTTCATAATAAGCATAAAGCCTAAAAGCAAAAGGAATGCATTCACTTCTATTTAATTCTTTTAACCTTCTATTTACATCATCAGCATATCCAATCTTTACATATTCAGGAAATGATGGATTTGTTAATATATAAATTACTCCGACTTTTTCCATGCTATAAATTCTCCTTTTCCTTCATTATATTTAAATATCTTTCTTTTTAAATTCAATAGAATAAATTATTTCTACTATGTTATATATAATATTTTTTTAGATCATCAAAAGTTATGTCAATTCCAGATTGTCTTAATAAGGCGATTCTACTATTGAGCAGTTTTTTTAGTTCTAATTCGATATCTTTTCCATGATGTAATTTCCGATGACATATAGGGCACAAAGAAACAATATTTGCATCAACATCTAAGCTATTTTCAAAATATTCTTGAGCACTAATTGGAATTAAATGATGTGCCTCCATATATGGTTTACCATTTTTGGCAATGAAAGATTCATGATTAATATCAATATTGCATTGATAACTTGCATAAAAGATCGCTCTTTTTGCTTTTGCGATATTTCTTTTATACTTTTTATTCTTACCTTGAATCAATTCCGGTTTGCTTTCAGGCACATAAGAAGGTCCAATTATTTCAGATTCACAAATATCATTTGTAGTAATAATTCCATCTGCATCATCGGCATCAACGATATTCAAACTTTTATAACTTGCATACTTGATTACAAAAGGATCATAAATACTTTTTTTATTACCGTATTTTTCAACAAATTCCATAAATAATCTTATAAATGATTCTTTAGGTGTTCTATCTGGATTTATACATTCGTTCCAAATTGGAAGACATTTTTTATTTCCGCCTGGAAATCCTGTGCTTGATTTTGAAGGATCAACAGAAATAAAATTGCAAAATCTAACTCCAACGCTTCCATTAGATCTGCTATTTCCTGTCATTTTTCTTAAATCATCAGCAAACGATTCATAATCTTGTTCTCTGGTGTTATTTTCATAAATGAAATAATAATATCCTAAGACAATTCTCAATTCATCATCTTTCCATTTCACTCTTGGAGAAGTAAAGCGTCCTGAAAAATCTGTACTACTCATAGTGTTATTCTCCCATATATTTATCCATTTTTAATTTTAACGCCCATATTTCCTTAGCTTGTGTTTTAGACAACATCCTATATTGCTGTGAAATATACTTAATTGCTATTTCACATAATTGTAATTCATATTCACTTAATTCGTTTAGTTGTTTACCAATTTCTTTAACTCTTTTCCAGTAATTGACACCAAGATTAAATATAGCTATTTCACTAGCAACTTCATTTGTGAGTTTTTGTTCATCACGAGCAACTCTAGATTCAATTTCTCTGTCTTCTTTTGTTATTAATTGCTTTTTTGTTTCTGAAGATAAGTAGTATTGTGTTTCTTTTAATTTATTCCAACATATTTCTCTTTTTGCATATTCCCCAATATTAAGAACTTGTCTATTTGGATCATTAAAGACATCATAAACAAGTTTGGCTATTTTAGCTAAATCATCTCTGTACTCATCCAAACAAGCTTGTTGTTCCCATATTTTTTTATAGTTTATATATAATCCCAATTTGGTAATTTCATAAACAAATTTTGAGAATGTATAAGGTACTAATTGTGCTCTATATCCTTTATTGTTTTTATACCATTCTTCATTACTAATGATTCTTTCAATTTCTTTAAATAGAATTGCTTTTGCAATTAATTCTTTATAGTACTCTTCGTTATATTTTAAATTAGATTTATCCCAATCTTTTTCAATAAGAACTTGGAACTTTGTCATGTTTACTTCAGCGCCCCATGAAACATCATGTGGTCTCATTTCTGATGCATTAATATATTTAGCTAAATCCATTTTTGTAAATTTTTGAGATTTAGGATTTTGCATTTCAAATAAATCCCTATCTCTCTTAGTTTTTAATTTCATTTTAGCTTGATCATATTGGCCACGCACTCTTTCAAAAAACCAAACCTTTTGAATTGTCGAGTTTGGTAAAATCGGTGTTTTAATTCTTCTTGAAAAATCTTCCATTCTAGCATAGAAAGGATGGTTAGAATTCAAGTCTGCGTTTGTAACTTTATTTTGCTTATTCGCGTATTTTGAAATTAATCTAATCAACTCTGGGGATTGAGTTGTATCCTTAATCAAGGATAATTTCATTTGAACAAAAATACCTGACAAATCGGCATTATTTTTAATAACAGCGGACGCTAATGATGCGGTTGTTTGTCCACCATTAATAATTTGCAAGTTTTTAAATTCTGTAATAAATGCGCCCTCAGGAGTATATTCAATTTTAATATCTTCCGCAGTTGTAGCTATACCATTGTTATAAGCAAAAAATCTTGATTTATTATTTAAAATTGTATTTAAAATCCCCTTATTGATTTCCCCTCTAGTATTTAAGAATGATCTAACATTGCTTTCAAGCAAACGCGCAGAATATCTGAAGTAAATATCTGATAAAAATTTACCTGGAACTACTGCTAGATAAGATTCATAATCTTCGGAATCGATATCTGCTTTAATACATGGTATACCTCTTTCTAATCCATAATCCTTTGTTTTAATTAAGATATCCTCACGTTTAAACGATACCGATTTAGTTTCAAAGATGCCTTCAATATCCAATAAAGTTAAATCAATATTAAATTCATAATTACCAATAGTAATTGGTTTTAAAGCGATTGTTGTTTTTAATCTTTCGCTTTTTTTGTTTGTAGAAATAATAATCAAATGTAGCTTTTTCACTAAATCTATATTTTTTCTTATTTCTCTAGCCATCTGAGTTGTTATATCACTATCAGCAGAATTATTAAAATAGCCTCTAAAAGCATTATGAATAAAATTTACCATAGCTGTAGCTTTTTGATTAATAAACTCTTTATTAATTGGTCTAATTTCACCATCATTAAAATCAGAAATTAATAAATGTATTGTATTAATAGACAACTCCAAATACGAAGCATCTAATCTCATATTTCTATATTGAGTATTATCAGTTTTATAATCAATATAAGTGCTATATAAGTCACTAATAACGCCAAAATCGTTAACTAAAATATCTTTACAATATTCAATAAAAATATCAACCGGATATTCAGAGTCAATCAAAGATTGGCCTTTGATTTCATTAATAAGTTCTTCTCTAAATTCTTCGAGTGTCATCTTACTTTAACTCCTCCTTATAATCTTTAATCATTTTTAATATTATTTCATAACTAACGTTATTAATTGCTTCTGCTTTTATATCCTTTTCGCGTAAAGCAGGAAATTCATCATTAACGATATACGACTCAATTTTATGAACATGGTAATTTTTATCACCTAAATCATCACAAAAATCATACCCGATTTCAGATAATTTAATTAAAAATAAATCCTTTATTTCTGAACCGGAAATTGATGAAATAATCGATTGGCATAATTTATTAATGGTTGAATTCTCTTCATCAAATTCATCCGCCATTTCTTCAACTCTGATAACGACTAATTTCCCGATATTATCGGAAGACAATTGTTGAATTGACGATATCTTAGCAACGGATGAACCCACATTAATAGTTTTAATTTCATACCAAGTATCATTAATGGCAAAATCTTTACTATATTTTTCTGGCCCACTCCAACATCTAATTGCTTCTTCTATAGAATATTTTTCACTTAAATAATTTTTAATAAAATATAATTCTCCATATAATCCTTTTGCCTTTTCTGGTGATAATGGTGTTCTTGTTTTTCTAAAAAGAGCAAGCCATGTATTAAATCGTGATCTAAGTCTTGACAAAGCAACGTATTCATTTGTTTCTTCTAATACACAAGATATTAAATCTTCACCAAATGTACAAAAAACCGATAATAAGGAGTCATTTTTTAGATCAAAGCATGTCCAATAATTATTTTCGTTTGAATTACCTTGAACGACAGTAATGTTCTTTGTTGTGCCTTTTATATCAGGGCTTTTTGAAGACAGAAAGGAAATACGATAAAAACCATCCTTATTAATTCCATAGTACGCTTTTACCGCGCCTTTAAAATTAATTGGATATTGAGAATCCTTGATGTTTCTGTTTAATTCTATAAATTTCTTATTCAAATTAATCATCAAATATATCCTCCTGAATTCTTCTTAAGTATTCTTCTTGCTTTACTTTATTAATTCTAAAATTTAGCATTACTTTGCCTTCTCGACCTGCAAAACCAATACCAAAACCTATCAACCATTCGTCACCTGTAAATTTATTGATTAAATCTAATTTTTCAACAGAATAATCTGTTTCTTCCGCTTCAGGGCCATCTTGAGTTAATTTAATTGGTAAAATAACAAATAATGGTTTTCTATCTGTAACACTCAAATAATCTCTTGCAATTGGTGTTTGATTTTCTTTTTTTGTTTTCTTTTTGGAAGGTCTTTTTCTTGCTAATGCTTCTGCTTCTTCAATTTGTTTTTGAGTCAAACCTGCATTAAAAATCCCTGGTTCCAATAATCTATTATTGTTTTTAGATATCCTAATAATATCTTCATCTTCTTCTAAGCCAAACGAACGTTTAACTGGTGGTATTTCTAGACATAGTTTTCCATTTTCGTCGTATAATTTGAAAGTTTCAGAATTTTTCTTATCACCAGTAGCAAATACAACATCCCATTTTTTGTAATATTCGCCTTTTCTAATAAATTCGGCAATATTCTCTACATCAAACTTTTTATTTTCTAAAGGAATCTTTAGTACTTCAATCAAATCTGCCAAATCTGTATTTGATACATCTTTAATCATAAATCTATCGTGTTCATATTGATGTATTTTAAGACCTTTTTCAGATAGTAATTTAACAAATTCTTGAACAGCAATATAGTTGCTTCTATTAAACTCTATACTTTTATAAAGTTTTGAAGTATCAATATCAACGCCTGAATAATTCAGCCCTTTAATTATCTCAACTGAATTACGTAATTTGTTTCTAGCTGTTATCAATAAATTAGTTTCTAATGTATCAGGGCTTTCCATTACCATCAATCCAAAATCTTTAGGTGTTGCACCTTGTGCTTGCATTACTTCTAATTGTGAATCTAAATTATCTAACGCATCTACCACAGCACAAAAACAATCATAATTATTTTGAGACATAAAGATAGCACATAAGTCTTCATATTTAGGTCGATATCCAAACCATCTACACATTTGCAATAATGTATCATAGGCAACAGAATTTCTACTATAATAACTAATCATTAATCCTTCAAGGGTTAGACCTCTTGATAAGACAAAACCACCGATTGCAATTACTCTTGCCCCGGTTTCTTTATAATCTTTATATTTAAATCGTTGATCGCCTTTTCTCTTACTATTAATTAAAACCACTCTAAATTTAGAAATCTCTTCATATAATAGTTCTTTTAATTGTTCAAAAGGCAACTCATCATTTATGGTTGCTATTTTTTGTGAACTTATTGGTGTATTGAATAAAGAATCGCGTTTATAAATTTCATAAATTCTTCGTAATTCATTATGTTTAATAAATCTTTCAGTACTATATTTGTCGTATTGTGAAATAGCATCTAATAGTGTTGATTTATATCTTTCAACTAATTCTAAAAGTTGTTCTTGAACTGGATTAAATGCACTTACATTAATCATCATGCTTCTATGTTTAGTTTTGTCGCCTCTAAAAGTTCTCACACAGTTAGCAATTAAGAACGTACAAATAGCATCTTTTAAAGAATCTGGTAATTGACAAATATCGAGATTTGATTTGTGTTTAGCTGGAATAAAATAATCTTCATTTTCATTCAAGATTTTAATATGTTTTCTATTCTCTCTAAAAACCTTATCAATACCAAAATAGACTTCGTTTTTTGATTTTAATCTATGAATGAAATCACTAGGGAACAAATCATCATAACCTATTTTTTTCTCAGGATTAATGAAAATATTTGCAAATGGTGTAGCGGTATAACCAACATATGCTGCACATTCAAAATTATTATAAATATCTCTAATTAACTTATTAATAGTAGAAGGGTCTTCTTGCTCTTGTGCGGTATTGCTAGGATTAGTATTTACACTAGCATTATCACATTCATCATCAATAATTAATATATTTCTACCAGAAACATTGGCTTGTCCTGGTTTCAACCATTTCTTAACAGCCTCTAATATTTTTTTATTCTTTTTAACTACTAATATTTGAGGCTTATTTAGATCGTTCGCAGTACAATTTGCTGGAGCAAAATCTGCTAGTTCTGTAGTAAACGGAATTGCATAATGTCCTCCGTTCCCATAAGTTCCAACTCCAATATATGTTATTTTATCATTGCAACCAATTGTTGAACTAACCGCACCAATCAATCCTTCATCAACTCTGTCTTGTGTTTGTATTCGTAACGAATCAGTCATACCTGCTAAAATTAATATAATCTTGTAACCATAATCACAAGCTAAGTTTGCAAGTGCCATATAGTTGGATGTTTTTCCAGATTGAACATCCCCCATTACTAATCCTCGTGTTTTCTCGTTTGATTCAGGATCGGCACAAAGTGATAATACTTTTTCGGCTTCTTTTATTATTGATTCTTTGGCATCATCACCATAATGATTTAGCAACAAGTATTGTTCATATCTTTGTTGATATTCATGTTCGGAAGCAGTCATTTTCTTTTTTTTCTTTAAAAGCCATGTATCACTGCCTTTACGTTCTGTAATAGTAATTCCTGGCTCAAAGGTACGAGAACCATATCGCACCTCGTATCTATAAATTGCTTCTTCTACTTCTTCAGATGTAAGATCTCTAAATGACTCCATTTTCATAATTTCATTTTTAACGATATGCTCTAAATCTTCATGACTACAAACCTTACCACTCAAAAACCCATACAATAATAAAACAACTTGTTCAATTCTATCCATTTTTTACCAACTCCAATACTTCCTTCTTTCTATAAAGAATTTTTTTATAACCTTGCGAATTTATCAAAAATTCAACACACATATCAGGATTTAATGCATTTTTAGCAAACTCAACTAATTCATTAATTAATTTTTCTTCCTCTTGTGTTTCTTCAGAATTTAATATTTTTAATGAATCAGCATTATCAGAAACAATTAATCCTTTTGGTATAAACTCTTCAACCTTATCTAAATATGCATCCAGTAATTTTCTTTGATCTTCGTCTAAAATTGATATTAATTGCGTATAAATTGGATTATCTTCTTTATTAATTTCATATCTAACTACTCCTCCATGGAGTGCCACTCTTTTCCATAAAGGCTTTTCTACTTCAGCTTCTTTTTTGCCAGGATATGTAATTTCCCTTTTACTTCTAATAATGGAATCTTTAACAGATATTCTTAATTGCTCTTTAATTCTATCTGGAATTTTTGCCGATGACTTTTTTACATCAAGCATCCACATAGAATCTAATTCTGATGGTATATCTACGCGTACTCTAGCTAATTTATTAAATTCACTACGAATATTCATATGAAGCCAGCTTCCCCATATAATCAAACGTTTATTTCTATAAATGTAAAATCCTTGATCATCATAAATACTTTTTGGATTCCCTAACATTTTCTTTTGTTCTTCATTTAAGGAATTAGCATAAGGCAAAACAAAAGGAGTAACAACGATTTTGCTACCATCAATTAAAATTTCTTGAGTTCTTCCTTCTTGGCTATTAGTATATCCGATTAAAAAAGGATCCCTTTTCTCGATTCTGTGGCCATTAAATTCAAAATTTATCTTGTCATAAAACCTATGGAATACTAATTCTACATGTTGTTTTGCTAAACCAATAGTGGTAGTAAATGATTCTGTAAATAATTTTGATGATTCTTCAATTTTGTCGAATTGTTCCCAAATTACAATAGTTCCACTTTTAACTTCCATAAGTTTTTCGATTTCAGGCAAGAGACTAATTTCTTCTTCATCTAAAATATCTAATTTCCATTCATTTGTTATCTCTATCTTTTTTAAGTCATATCTCATGGCATTAATTCTGTTGCAATCTTTACTAGCAACTGTTAGTCTAAGACATTGTGAAAAAGAAGCTGATTTTAATCCTAATCCAAATCTTCCTAACTCAATTTCACAATCTTCTTTTTCTCTTCTATCTGAACCAAGCGTCATAGCGTTTTCTAGGGCTTTTCTACCCATTCCACATCCATCATCAAATATAACAACATATGGTTCTTTTGCATCTGGATTAGAGAAAATCTTTATGTTTTTAGCATCAGCCGAAATACTATTATCTATAATATCTGCTAGTGCTGTTGAAAAATTGTAGCCAATGCATCTTAAACCAAAAATTAGCGATTTTGCTGGTGGTATTTTAATTATTTCATGTGCCATTACTTCCGACTCCTTTTATTTAATAAACCTTACTGAATTCATTATTACAGAAAATTCTATTAAATCTTCTTTTGCAAATTCAATTATGTTATTTTTATCTCCAATATCTGTAACAATGAATATTGAAACATTATCAAATATATTGATGAACTGATTCTGCCAGCTTGATAAATTGAAATATTCTGTTTTTGTGTATGTCGAAAACACCATAGCATAATGTATTGTTTTATTGATATAAAATTGAAAGTCAAATAATGAATAAGGATATTCTTCTGATATATCTCTTATTGCTGTAGCACCAATTCTTTCTAAATGTTCTTTTACTAATTTTTTTGAAGTTTGTATTCCATGCTCTATATATTCAATGAAATTATCAGTAGACACCTTATCTGTGTACTTTTTTCTTAGGGCAATAATTTCAGAATCATACATATCAAAATAATTTTTAACAATTTTATTATATTTGCTTCCTACACCTTTATTGCTAATAAAAACTTTCGAATAAGGAATATTAGGATATCCTGCTAATAAAACATTGAAATTCAACGTTCCATCCTCAAAGCTATATTCAAAAGATTCAACAATAAAAGCATATCCATGTAATAAATCAGAAATAGCATTTATTACTTTTCGGTTATCTATGTTTAAAGGTTCATATT
Organism: uncultured Coprobacillus sp.; assembly: GCA_964583155.1. GTDB lineage: Bacteria > Bacillota_I > Bacilli_A > RFN20 > CAG-826 > CAG-826. Next base: position 1,843 of record CAZOUY010000002.1, on the reverse strand, counting down.
TTATGGATAATGGATAATGCAATTTAATACGTCCAAATTGAACTCTATTTTTATCAATCTCTTCCTTTGTGTAGATACAATAATTAGAATCTACCTTTAAAATCTGCCCATTGACTTTTAGTTTTTCAAACACGAAAACATTATTAATTTTTACAACACTCTTTGAATTTTTTGTTAATTCTTTAATTAAAGCATCATGTTTTTCAAAATCAATTTGCTCCGGTATTCTATATATTTCTCTCAAAAAAGGGTTAATCGATTTTCCTTGCTTGATAGGAGTTGCAACAGTGCATGTATGCCCTTTACTATTATCATTTAAAATATTATAGTATAAAGATTTTGTATCAATAGGTAAAATGATTTTATGCATCCTATTCACCTCTTCCATACTTGTCTTTAAATAATAATGTAAATATTTCTACCAAAACATTAACAACAATTGAATTACCAATCAATTTATTCATTTTTCGATAACTTAAACCTAATCTCAATGTTTTGATATACTCATCTTCTGTAAATCCCATAAGCAAAAAAGCTTCTCTAATAGTAAGCAATCTATAAGTATCTCCTTTTGGCCCTCTATACTTAAACATTGCCGCAGTATTGCTTCTGTCCATATTACAAGTAATTGTATTAATAGTGGTTGAATCTTCAATACATTCTCTTTTGTTAATAGCCCACATTTCTTCTCTTGAAATAGTATTGTTAAGTTGGGCTTGATTAGCTTCTTCTCTTAATATAGGATTTCCGTAATCCAATCTTAAAAAAGGGGTGATCGATAATGCTGGTGCAGAATGTTTCGCTAGTGAAGTATCATCTACTGGTGTCTTTAAATGACTTATAATAAATGCTCTGTTTCTATATTGTGGTATTCCAAAATCAATAGCGTTGAGTATCAGATGGCTGCCATTAACATATCCAATAGATTCTAAGAAAGATAACCATTGCTCTAAATCTTTTTTATTAGATTGCGCATAAATAGTTTTTACATTTTCCATAAGCAAATACTCAGGCAATCTATTCAACTTTTTCAATTCAATCAAGATTCTTTCTATTTCCCATAATAAACATGAACGAGTGCCTGATCCTTTGCTCATCCCCAGAGTTTTCCCACCAGTTGATAAATCTTGGCATGGAAACGAATATACAAGTAAGTCTATTAGAGGTAAATCACTACCTCTAATTTCTGTTATAGAACCATAGTTTTTTGTCCTTTTATTTGCTATATAAAGGTTCTCTATTTCATTTCTACTAAGTCTTCTTATATCTTTGATAGGGTTAACCGAATCCTTACTAAATGTGAATTTACTCAATTCTTCAACTTGTTCTTCATAAGAAGGTATTTCAATATTTGTATCATCATTATGAATCGCATCATATGCTAAAAGAGCGTTAATGAACCATTCACTAATACCAACAATTTCAAAATTTATATTTGCTCTCTTCAAGGCAGAATATTGTGCACCAATTCCAGCAAATGCTTCAAATACTCTTAAAGGTCTAGTGCTTTTCTTTTTAGTTTTACTTCCCATAACTAATTATCCAAGAATCCTTTCCTTTTAAATGGTTCAATCATTGTTTTCTTTTATATTCCATTGTAGATCTAATTCATATACCATTTTTCATATTGATTAGCGGACAATAAATAGCGTTTGAAAATTTTGTCAATTCTTGTTGGGTTAATAACAATTTATTTCTTAATTTTTTATTATTTTTGCCCAATTCACATAAGCTATTTTCCATATAATATCATCTTTGCTCTATTTTTACAATTCAAAAATGTTGCTTTTGTCGTTATCGAGCGATTATCTGACACTTGGTTATCGAGCGATTATCTGACATT
>CAZOUY010000001.1:0-325643 GCA_964583155.1 uncultured Coprobacillus sp. | reverse complement strand
ATCCTTCAATTTAAGTTTAACCTCCACATAACAAGCAAGGAAAGCAACCTATAAACTTAATATTTTTTAAATGTTGCAATAAGTTAGTCACACGATTTGCATCATTGCTTTTCTTGCATCTTTATTATGCTATTTTTTTCGTTTTAGTCAAAATTTGACAACCTTATCGCAACTTTTTCTTTTCTTTTCCTCGTTCCTTCCTTTTTCTTTCTATTTTGTTGCTTTTACTTTGTCACTTAACAAAATATTTGTCCTCGCTGGATAGCCCACTGATGAGGCCTTGATAAATATCCTTCCTAACGGATAAATGATAAATAAAATCTCATCTTTTATACGATTGCTTATTTCGTCACCAAAAGCTTTTTGAATTTAATTTCTTCTTTGATCATCGTGAGAAATTCATCAAAGGAAACGGTAATTTGCTTTTGCTCCCCATAACGTCGATATGTCAATGTTTGATCTTCTTTTTCATGATCACCTATAACGATGGTATAAGGAATTTTAAGCACCTGCGATTCGCGGAGTCGATATCCTAACTTTTCATTCCGATCATCGATCTTACAACGAATACCTTCGTTTTCAAACCTTTCAAATAGCTGTTGGGCATAGTCAAGATGATATTCATTATTGACCGGTAAGAAAACCAATTGAACAGGCGTTAACCACATCGGATAAGCACCGGCAAAATGCTCGGTAATGATGCCGATAAAGCGTTCAATCGATCCAAATAAGGCCCGATGAAGCATGATAGGACGAACCTTTTCATTATTCTCATCGACATAGGTTAAATCAAAGCGTTCGGGAAGATTCATATCCAATTGGATAGTACCGCATTGCCAGATACGGCCCATCGAATCACGAAGCTTAAAATCAAGCTTCGGTCCATAGAAAGCTCCATCACCGGGATTGATGATAAATTTTTTGCCGGATTTTTGGCAGGCATCGGCCAAAGCCTTTTCCGCCTTATCCCAAACGGCGATGTCACCGATATATTTTTTCTCGGGTCGTGTCGAAAGCTCGATATGATAATCTAATCCGAAGATGGAATAGACTTCATCGAATAATTTTAAAAGACGAGCGATCTCTTCCACGATCTGATCCTCGCGTAAGAAAATATGAGCATCATCCTGCGTGAAGGTTCGGACACGGAATAAGCCTGCTAAAGCACCACTGGCCTCATGACGATGCACAAGCCCTAATTCGCCGATGCGAAGAGGGAAGTCCTTATATGAATGCAAGCTATTTTTATAGACCAAAATACCACCCGGACAATTCATCGGCTTAATGGCGTATTCCTTCTCATCGATAGTGGAAATATACATATTTTCCTTATAATTATACCAGTGTCCGGAAATCTCCCATAATTCCTTAGAGAGCATGATCGGCGTTTGCACGAAGACATAACCATTTCTGCGATGGATATCATACCAGAAATTTTCGAGATTCTTTCGTAAGGTCATGCCATTTGGTAACCAAAAGGGGAAACCGGGACCATATTCGGAAAGCATAAAGAGTCCCAATTCGCGACCGATTTTTCGATGATCACGCTTTTTCCGCTCTTCAATATTGGCTAAGTGCTGCTTAAGATCCTCATCACTGAAAAAGGCAGTTCCGTAGATGCGAACGAGCATTTTGTTGTTCGAATCTCCGCGCCAATAGGCTCCGGCGACGCTCGTCAATTTAAAGTGCTTTAAAAGACCGGTTGCCGGGACATGAGGTCCATGGCATAAGTCGATAAAATCACCCTGCTGATAAACGCTGATCGGCCCGTTTATTTCATTGATCAATTCTAGCTTATAAGGATTATCATGGAAAATTTGTTGGGCCTCTTCTTTAGAAACCTCTTTTCGGATTATTTTTTCATTGAGTTTAACTATCTTCTGCATCTCATTTTCGATCGCGGAAAGATCGCTTTCCGTAATTGGTGTCGTAAAATCGATATCATAATAGAAGCCTTCTTCAATCGCCGGGCCAAAGCCGAATTTAGCATCAGGATAAAGATGCTTAATCGCTTCCGCTAAAAGATGAGAGGTCGAATGACGAAGAAGTGATAGGGCCTCATCACTTTCCGGGGTGATAATTTCAAAATGACCGTTTTCGCTAATCACAGCCGATAAATCATATAATTGATCATTCAATTTAAAGGCTAAGGCCTTTTTGGCTAAGCTTTTGCTGATCATATTAGCGGCTTCATAGCCGTGTTTATCATCTTCAATGACCAGCTTTTCGCCGTTTAATAGGATTAATTCTCGCATATTAATATTCCTCCTTAATATAAATAATAAAAAAACGCCCTTTAAGGACGTTAATATGACGCGGTACCACCTTAATTCATGTTAAATAAACATGCTCTTCATTGATTTCGTTAACGCCTGCTACGTTCCGATTAAGGAATGCTCCAAAGTGGTATTCATCTCTTTGCTTTTAGAAATCTTCCAGCCGCGAATTTCCTCTCTTTAAAAAGCTTAGAAAGAACATGTCTTTTTCAACGCAAATCTATAATATTCCTTTCAGAAGCGATTGTCAACGTTTGAAGATGAAAAGTATTTACGTAAATCATTCTTTTAAAGAACGCAAAGAATTTATTAAAAGGGCATAGCAATCAAAGGGCATTTTCATTTTTAATAGTGATAGCTGTCATCAAGATTCTGATGATGCTTTACATGGCCTAGGAGGGCTTTGATGATAAAGCGCTCGCGAGCTTTATCTATTTTCCACGATATTAATTTATCCGGGAATTATTATTTTATTCCGAATCCGCAACATATTCTAAAATATCGGCGGGCTGACAATCCAATTCCCGACAAAGCGCGTTTAACGTAGAAAACCTTATGGCGGAAATCTTACCTGTTTTTATGTTTGAAAGGTTAGCATCCGTTAAACCGATTCTATCAGAAAGATCCTTCAGCTTAACATGGCGCATTTTCATTACCTTATCTAGATTTAATTTAATCATAATGTTTCATCATCCTGTTTTTGAAGTTCAGCCCCATGTTTAAAAAATAAGGCGATAAAGAATAGCACGATTGATGCCATAATTCCAACAATTTCAAGTCTAAAAACGAATTCACTCGCTGGCACCAACGCATGGATTAAAATCGAGCCCACAATTGCAGGTATCGTTGAAATCATTAAAGATGAAATAGCGATTCTTTTAATACACTTGGTTATTTTTATACTAAATACGGATCGTTCCTTGCAGATGGTATCAAAAAACTTTGTTGTATTCCAAAGAAAATCGATCATGAAAAATGCATAAAGGGTTAAAACTGAAAAAACGATGGCGCATTCGGCCGGACTGATCGATTTAATTGCATTTGTTAGTGGCAAAACGATTGCTAAGACCAAAAAGGCAAAGGTGGCAATGCAATCGAGAACATATAAAATCTTTGCAATCACCCTGCAGGTTTTAGAAATTTTTATAATCCTATCAATGTTTCCTCCTTTGCTGTTTTTAATTTCTGCTATATTGTTTTCATTGCTCATTTTTTATTTCCTCCTTTAAATGACAACACCATTCTAAAAATAAAATTATCGTTTGTCAATAAATTTTGATAAAAAATTATCGTTTGTTGATAATTTTTGGCTTGACGATTATGATTGCAAAGCGGATAGAGAAGTTACTTAATGATGATGGAATTTAAAAAATAATCGCCGCATTATTTGAAAAGGACGAAAGAAATATTCTTGCGGGCAATATCATCACACATCATTTTGCTTCTTCCTTAAAACAAATTCGAAAAGATGCGTATCAAAAAAAATACATAAAAAAAGGGACTTAAATCCCTTTTATTTTTTATTCTAGCTATTAATAAAAATATTCTTTCTATCGATTTGGCATGCGTGAGAAGCCGATACCGATGGTACCAGGACCAGCATGAGCACAAACGTTGATCGACAAAGGAGCGACAACACTTTCCATATCAGGAAGCAGCTCTTTAAAGCGATTTAAAGCAAAATCAATGATTTTTTGATCCGTGTCAAAAACGACAATAACCAAATGCCAAGTTTTGGGATCAAGCTTTAAGGAAGCCATCTTTTTTATATGCTCATTGATGGTTTTCTTGATATTGCGCGTTGTGCCTTCCTTTTCAATCGCCCCAGCCTTTAAAACAAGAACAGGCTTAAGACCGATCATATTACCGATGAAGGCCACGGTGGGAGAGATACGACCGCCATTTTTTAAATAGGTTAGTGATTCGGGAATAAAGGAAATTCCCTCGGTTCCGATGCGCTTTTCAATAATGGTCACAATCTCTTCTAAATCTTTGCCTTCATCCGCTAGTGTTTTGGCCGTTAAGACATGATCGAGCATAAATTGACAGACCGTCAAGGAATCAATAATGGTGACGCGATCGCCATATTTTTCCTTACAATAGGTGGTAAAGAGTTCAAACATAGACGAGAGCTTGCTTGAAATCGTAAAATGAATGATGTGATCGCATCCAGTAGCAAATTGAGTGTCAAAAAATGACTCGATTTCATAGGGCGTCGGAGTCGAGGTTTTGATAATGCTGCCTCCACGCATCATTTTACAGAGTTTATCCGGGTCGATGTCGATACCATCGTGATATTCTTCGCCATCGACAATAACATTAAGCGGTAAAATAGGAAGACCTATTTTTTCTGCTTCAGCACGGCTTAACGCGCATGTTGAATCAGATGTAACTAAAATTTTCATTTAAAATTAATCTCCTTGTAAATTAATAAATTAGGATAACTATATTTATACATAAAAAAGCGCAATAGTCAAGATATCTAGTTTTGAATACCATAACATGCGGCACCGATTAATCCGGCATCCTGATCATAATGGGCCGCAATCAATCGGCAATTCGGGTTTTGATTTTTTAAATCTTCAAAGAAGATCTGCGATGATTTCATAACCCCGCCGGAAAAAACGATGATATCCGGTGTGAAGGTATTTTGAATGAAGCCTAAGAAGTCATGCATGAGGGCGAGCCAATCATTATAAACATGGCTTAGACGCTCATCATGATTCAAATATCCTTGGAAGACTTTATACCCCTCATCAATTTCAAGATCATTGAGCTTGGCTAAGCGGCATAAGCCATATCCGGAGGCAATTTTTTCCAATTCGTAGTATTGGCCATGATATTCAAATAAAGTATGGCCGATTTCGCTTGAAGAAGGAGCGTATCTTTTATCGATGAAAAAGCTTCCGCCGATACCGCTCGAAATCGTGACAAAAAAGACCTTCTGGCTATGACGACCATTTCCTCCAACCGCTTCGGCAAGGCCGGCGGCAACCGCATCATTGATGACATGAACCGGCGTATGAAAATGGTTTTCTAAAGGATGAACCAAATCCAGATCCTTGACTCCGATATTTGGCAGTTCATAAACATAGCCATCATTACGAACGCGACCTGGCACTCCAATCGTAATTGATTCGATATCATATGATTGAAAATGAACGCTATTAATCAAAGTGATAATTTGATCGATCAATGCCTCATTTCCCTGATGACTGGTTCTTTCACGAACAACCTCGACAATCTCTAAATCCTGATTGACCACTCCAACACGAATATTGGTAGCTCCCATATCGATGGCAATAACCTGTTTCATAATTATATATCCTTAATGGCGTTAACATTTACGATCTTAATAAAATTCGTACGACTGGCTCCTGCAGGGGTACTTCCGGTAATGAGAATAGGAGTGCCGGATGGGATATTTAGCTCATGAGCCTTCACTAAGGCAAGGGCCTCCATTTCTTCGATCAATTGCGGAATAGCGGGGACATGTATCGATTGAACTCCCCAATAAAGCCCGCTTCCGATGCAGACATCGCGTTTATTTGAAAAGGAAAGAATAGGGCAGATAGGCCGCGCTTTAGAGATTCTTTTGCTCGTAAAGCCCGTCTCGGAAAAGCAAATAATCAATTTAGCACCGATCAAAAGGGCGGTATTGGCGACCGAGTTAGCAATAGCGTCGTTATTATTCTTTTCGGATGTATCGTAGGCTTCTCGGGCCAACAATTCATAATTTAAGTATTTCTCCATCGTTTGCGAAATCTTTGCTTGCATCGAGGTGGCTTCAATCGGATAATCACCGGAGGCGGATTCTGCCGAGAGCATGACACAATCGGTGCCTTGCAAGACGGCGGTTGCGACATCGCTCACCTCAGCACGGGTCGGACGCGGAAATTTCTTCATCGAATCGAGCATTTGCGTTGCGGTGATAACCGGTTTCCCGGCGACACGACATTTATCGATTATTTCCTTTTGAATAACCGGGACCTCTTCGGCGGGAATTTCCACTCCTAAATCACCACGAGCGACCATGATTCCATCGGACACGCGAATAATGTCGTCAATATTATCGACACCTTCGGGATTTTCAATTTTGGCGATGATAGGCATATCGGGTCGACCGTATTTAGCGCAGATAGTCTTCACATCTAGAATATCCTGAGCCCGTCTTGTAAAGCTGGCCGCCACAAGATCAAAGCCGTTCTCACATCCAAATTTCAAGTCCTGCTCATCCTTTTTAGAGATGAACGGCATCGATAGCTTAATATAAGGAACATTAACCCCACGACGATTGGAAATAGTGTCCGTATTTAAAGCTTTGGTCACTAATTCGCGTCGTTTTTCATCTTTTTCAATAATCTCTAAATCCAAATTACCATCATCTAAACGCAAATAATCGCCGACCTTAACATCATCAAAAAGGCCAGGATAGGTAATCGAAAATCGTTCAGCATTTCCTAAGACCTCTTCCATAGCGACCCGAACGGTCGATCCCTTGATGATTTCACAGGATCCATTCTCAAAGAGGTGAGTGCGAATTTCCGGACCCTTTGTATCAAGCATGACCGGAATCAAAATCCCTTTTTCCTTTTCAACGCGGCGTGCCAATTGAACCTTTTGAAGATTGCTCGCCTCATCACCATGAGAAAAATTCACACGCATGATATTCATACCGGCATCAATCAATTTCAGAATCATTTCGTACGAATCGGTGGCCGGACCAATCGTACAGACAATTTTTGTGTTTTTAGAAATATTTAACATAGCGAAGTCCTCCTCATTTCTGAAAGTTTTTTATTACCGTAAGTAACGGATGACCGTCAACAAATCAGGACGAACTTGACGTGGCATTTTCAAAGCTTCTTCGATGTCAAAATCGACGATTTCATCATTTTTAATGCCGACACAACGGCCACCTTTGCCTTCGCAGAGAAGACTCACAGCCTTGACACCCATTTGGGCAGCTAATATCCGATCCTTAGCGGAAGGCGAACCGCCTCTTTGAATGCGACCGAGAACCTCGGAACGCGTTTCAATTCCGGTTTCCTTTTCAATTTCACGGGCGAACTCTTTGACATCACATAGATGCTCCGTCACAATAACAATAATATGGTTTCGGCCATTTTCATGGATTCGACGAATGCTTTGGAAAGCATCCTCCTTGGAAAGAGGATGGTCGCTCGAAATAATGATATCAGCTCCACAAGCGATACCACTATAAATCGCTAAGTCTCCGCAGTAGCGTCCCATAACCTCGATGACCGAACAGCGGTGATGCGAAAAGGAAGTGTCCCGCAATTTATCGACCGCGTCGCATATGGTATTCAAGCAAGTATCAAAGCCAATCGTGTAATCGGAAGAAGCGATATCATTATCGATCGTTCCCGGGATGGCAATACAATTGATTCCCATTTTTGTAAGTGCTAAAGCTCCTTGATAAGTGCCATCGCCACCGATGACGACCAAAGCCTCGATGCCATGTGATTTTAAATTACGTATCGCAATTTGACGCACTTCCGGATCTTTGAATTCCGGTAAGCGTGCTGAATGAATAATCGTGCCGCCACGGGTGATAATTTCGCTCACAAATTCCCGATCAACATGCTTAATGTTATCATCGACCAATCCTTTATATCCATCGTAAATGACATACATTTCCTTTCCGCATGCAATACCTGAACGCACGATGGCACGTACAGCAGCATTCATGCCAGGAGCATCGCCTCCTGAAGTTAAGACACCAATACGATTTATTTCCATAAAAAAACCTCCAATATACGTTTTAATCATAGCACTTTAATTTCTTAAATTAAAGAAATATATATAAAATACCAAAATGTCATAAAATTTCTGGGCTTCATGAAGAACTACGCCATAAACAAGAGAATATTCGTGATTTTAATGAAGAATCAAGGTAGTGAAGAGCCTATCTCTTATTTTTCCACATTTTCCACAAATATTGCCAACTATCCACAAGTTTCGCATTGTTATCTTTTCAAAGATTAAGAAAATTCGTATAATATTTAAGATAAAATAAAGAAATAGGGTGAAGCATTATGAAATATGTAACAAAGGATGATTGGTTTGAAATACGCTTGGCGAGCGTTTTAAGCGATTATGATCGCCAAATTTTAAATGTTTTGTATCAACCACTCATCGGTTATGCTTCCTTAGCGGTTTATTTTACACTTTGGTCGGAATATGCCCAAAATAACTATCATGATCTTTTTAGTCACGATCATCTTTTTGATTATATGCAGATTTCACCGGGGGAGTTTTTAAAAGCCCGCATGCGTTTAGAAGCGATCGGCTTATTACAAACATTTTTCAAAAGTGAAAATGGTGTCAATTATTATACCTATCTTTTAAATGCTCCTAAATATCCTCATGATTTCTTTGAAGACCCGTTATTTGCCGGTCTTTATGAAAAATATGTTGGTGTCAAAGAAGCGGAAAGAGTCGCGCGTTCCTTTACGTTGAATTCGCATTCTCTTTCTAAGGGGATGAGCGATATCTCCGCCTCCTTTATCGAAGTGTTTCATCCTAACCTCGATGATGATTTATTCATCAAGGCGACCACTCTTGCGAGCGGTAAGAAAAGTCGAAGAATCGCCGGAGATGTTCGTTCGGAGTTTGACTTCGGTACCTTTTTTGCGACGATGAAAAGCAAATACGGCTTCAGTGAAAAATGCTTTACGACTAAAGATCGTAAAGAGATTGAACGCGTGGCTATTTTATTCGGCTTCGATGGTGAGCGGATGGCGGAGGTTGTCAATAGAACCTATATGCGTGATGAGGATGGTAATGCCTCCTTCCGTCTCGATTTATTAAAGAAATATTGTCAAGAAGAAATCAAATTTCCTTCTATCGAGGCGATCAAAGGCACGAAAAGTTCGCTTTCATCCTCCAGCAAATTGGCTGAGAAGATTCGGTATATGGAGTCGTTATCCTGCTATGAATATTTAAGAGTTAAGCAGGATATGCGTGATTTAGTACCAAGCGATCTTTCCCTTTTGGAGCGTTTATCGTCAAAATTAGGATTGCCATCATCCGTTATCAACGCTTTGATCGACTATGTTTTAGAAACGAATGATAATAAGCTTCCTTCTTCTTTAACTGAAAAAATCGGAGCGAGCTTGATGCGCGCTAAAATAAGCAACGCCCTTGATGCCATGAATTATCTTCATAAATCCCATTATCGGCCCACAAAGGAGATTCAAGAGACTGAAGATATTGAGCCCGAAGATATTGAATCCGAAGAAGAAAAACCGGTGAGCCAGGATAAGAAGGACGATGAAATCCCCTTAGAAGAGCTAGAAGATTTACTAAGCAAAATTTAAAAAGGAGTGCGTTAATTATGAAAAAAGTTACAATTCCCTTATCTCATCATTCCAGTGATGATTTAGATATCTTTCGTCAACAGGAGATTGAACGCTTATCAAAGGATAAGTTTTTTCAAGCGATCACTAAAGAGCTTGAGGTCACTTTGGAGGAATCCTTGCTATATGTCGATCTTTTTATGGATTATTGTGAGGATGCTCATTATTGTGAGCAATGTCCGGGCTTCAATCAATGCCACAAGGCCAATCGTCATTTACAGTTCGCTTTAGTGCGCAAGGACGAGCATATCGAACGGACCTTAAGACATTGTCCGATTATGCAGAGGATTCGCACGACCGATAAATCCTTTTTGGTTCGGGATTTTTCTGATGATTGGTGCGGACGTTTTTTAAGCGATACAGGCTGTTATGATTTAAGCGAAGAACGGAGACCATTTATTAAGAAAATGGTTGGTATTATTACTTCAAAATCATCGACGGGCATCTATCTTTATGGTAATCCACGTATCGGTAAGAGTTATCTTATTTCATTATTTGCTCAAAGTCTTATTAAAAACAATCCCGGCCGCTACTGTTGCTTTTTGGATTGTCCGACCCGTATCCGGCAATTAAACGATCTTTCCTTCATGAATAAAGAGCAATTTAACGCTACCTTGGAAATGTATATGAATGTTGATTATCTGGTTTTAGATGATTTTGGTGACGAATACAAAAACGATTATATTCGCGATATGATCATCTATCCATTATTAAGCTATCGGTTAAAGGAAAAAAAGCCAACTTATTTTACATCCCATTATTCGCTTAAGCAGATTAAAGTGATGTATGGCGATAAATTGGCTTCGAAAATTAAAAGCAATCAATTATGCGAGCTCATCCGGACAATAGTTGAGGAAGAAAGCCATCTAGAGGGCATTTCGGTTTACTAATTGATGATAGAGCTTTGCTAACGCTTCTTGAAGCGTCTTTTCGTCGTTGTTCGTATCTAAATAGTAGTCTAACTTTGATGCATAGGGATAATGCTCACCGTCATAATTCATTTCAATCATGGCTTCAATTTGCTCTTGACCGCGTTTTTTAAGGTTGGAGCGCTGATCATTAGATGACACTTTAATAGCGAGAGTCACATCGCAAAGATCATCGAAATGCGCTTCAAAAAGCAAAGGAATCTCTAAAACGACGATTGATGAACCATGCTCTGAGCGGATAAAGTCGATCAATTGGCGTTTCACTAGCGGAAATAAATAATCTTCAACAATTTTCTTGTGCTCCGGATTATTTAAAATATCGTTTCGAAGAGCGGTGAGCGAAAAAGCATCGCCATCGAAAAAACGACCCTTCAACAGCTTTTCGAGATGTCTTTGAATTTTATAATCCTGATATAAGGAATGGACGATCGTATCGCATGAAATAACCGCGGCTCCTAACGAAGCTAAGATTTCTAAAGCGGTCGATTTTCCGCTACCGATTACGCCGGTCAGTCCGATCACAAGCGGACGATCCTTATTCTTTTGGCATTTTGGACAATAGGTAGTTCCGCGACCGCCGACGATAATTTTATCGAAAGCATGATGACAATTGGGGCAGAAATCGCCTTTTCGACCATAAACCAATAATTCATCTTGAAACATTCCATCCATTTCTCGGGCGGCATGATAGGAGCGGATGGTCGATCCGCCGGCTTCAATCGCCCGTAATAAAATGCGACGGGCATGCGATAGGATCGATTCCCACTCATCTAAGGAAAGAAGATTGGCCGGTGTTTCAGGATGAATATGAGCGGCAAATAAGGTCTCATCGGCATATATATTTCCTAATCCTGCTAGAAATGTTTGATCCATAATAAGCACCTTGATGGGCTTATGACATCGTTTAGCTTTTTGATAAAGAGAAGTGGCATCCTTTAATTCCATAGGCTCCGGACCTAATGAAATAAGCCAGGGCTCTTTTAAAAGATCGGTGACGGGAATAACCTTCATTACACCGAATTTTCTTGAATCATCATAGCATAGCTTCTGGTTATGATCGAGATGGAAAATAATGCGAGCAAAGCGACTCGATTCTTCGCTTTCCTCATATAGATAGTATTTCCCCTCCATCCTTAAATGCGAAATTAAAACCGTGTCATTATTAAAATAGATCAATAAAAATTTTCCTTTTCGCTTGATAGATGTCATAGTGGCGCCGACAATCGAAGAAAAAAGCTGGCGATTCCCATAGATCATCCTTTCATAAAGGACCTCCACATCGACGATTGTTCGTCCGACTAATTGTTTTTCCAATAAACCTCTGATGGTTTCTACTTCCGGTAATTCTGGCATTTTACTTCACCTCTATTTTGCTTCGTACCATGTCTTGGCGGCGCTGCCATCGACTTCAAGGGGCGTTGAAAATTCCATCGCACCCTCCATTTCTTTTTTGACCATTTCCATGACGGGCTTTAAATCCTCCCGATGGACGCGGAAGAGCAGCTCATCATGAATTTGCGAGATCATACGAGCTCGCCAATTTTCATTTTGCAAACGCTGGTCGATACGAATCATGGCAATCTTGATAAGATCGGCAGCCGTTCCTTGAATCGGTGCATTCATCGCCGCTCTTTTAGCAAATTCGCGCACCTGATAAGAGGAATCATGAATCTCGCGTAGATATCGTCTGCGTCCTAAACAGGTAGTAACATAACCGTTTTGTTCGGCATCCTCGACGATCGATTTTAAATAGCGGGCAATCTCCGGATAGGCCTTATAAAAGGAATTGATTATTTCCCGAGCCTCTTTTGGCGAAACATCGATCTGTTCACTCAATCCCCAATCAGAAATGCCATAAACGATGCCGAAGTTGACTGCCTTGGCTTTTCGTCGTAAAAGGGGAGGAACCTCACCCTCGATATGAAAAACATGACGCGCGGTAACTGTATGAATATCCTCATGGTTTTTAAAAGCTTCGATCAATGGTTCACAATTAGAAAGACTCGCTAAAATCCGTAATTCAATTTGCGAATAATCGAGCGATAAGATATAGGTCTCTTCATCATCGTAATAGAAGGCCTTCCGAATCAGTTTTCCCTCCTCATCGCGCACGGAGATGTTTTGTAAATTGGGTTCACTGCTAGAAAGACGACCGGTGGTCGTCAACGCTTGATTAAAGATCGCATGGAGCTTACCATCCTCAAAAACATAGCTTTTTAGACCATCAATATATGTTGACACTAATTTAGCGTATTTGCGATGCTCGAGGATCAATGGCACGATCGGATGATAATTGATCAGCCCTTTTAAGGCATCGACCGAAGTCGAGCCTTTTTTGTTTCCGGGGAGTCCAAGCTTTTCATAAAGAATATGAGCAACCTGCTTCGGAGAGGCGATATTGAAGCTTTCGCCGGCTAATTCATAGATTTGATTTGTTAAAATATCGAGCTTCTGACGATATTGAACGCCTATTTCATCTAAAGTGGCGACATCGAGGGGGAAACCTTCGATTTCCATGCGGGCTAAGACGCTTGCAAGGGGAATTTCAATCGTTTCGAAGAGCGACCATGATTCGATATTCATAAGCTCCTTTTTGATCATTTCATATTGATGAAGGGAATGATAGGCTATCTCACAGCATGATAGGATGTTTTGATTGCCGAATAACGATATTTCGCGATCGGATGTGATTTGAACATTGAATAACGCAAAAACGGCTTCGGGAGCATTATTCAAGGATGAATCGATAAGGTAGGCCGCTAGAAGGACATCAAAGGTCAAGCCCTCGAGGGTGATACCAATCGATGATAGCATAACCTTTATCGCTTTATAATCATAACAGTACTTGGCGATATTTTGATCTTCCAACCACGACTTAAGCCGCATATCCTTTTTTAAATTTTCGATAGTAAGATAATAGACACTATCATCGAGTGCGATGGCCAAACCGAAAATATCGGCTTTATGATAGTTGCCTTGGCTATAATCGATCGCTAGTCCTAATTTAGTCGGTGTCTTCAAATCATTAACATTATCAAGGATTTGATACGCCATCTTTTCTTCCGCTTTCACCTGCTTTCTTTTGGGAATGCTTGAATTCAATTTCGATAGGAGCTGTTTTAACTCATAGCGGTTACAGAAAGAGGATATTTTTTCATAATCATAGCCACTATAGAGCGTTTCATCGAGCGCAAAGGGCAAATTGACATCAGTTAAAATTTGGGCTAGATGCTTACACATTATCCCGGTCTTTGCATTCTCCATGATTTTTTCACCGAGCTTCGATTTCATCGATGGCGCGGCTTCGATAATGGCCTCTAGGCTACCATATTCTTGAATCAATTTGACCGCCGTTTTTTCACCGACTCCGGGAATGCCGGGAAGATTATCGCTCGTATCGCCGCGTAATCCCTTATAATCGAGGATCTGCAGTGGTGAAAACCCAAAGCGCTCCTTCATGTTTTGGGCGGTAATAATATCGACATCGCTCATGCCTTTTTTCAAGATATGAACCTCGATGCTTTCATCAATGAGCTGCAGGAAGTCCTTATCGGAGGTATAAATTTCCACCTGATAGCCTTCTTTCGCCGCTTTTTTGGCGACCGTTCCTGCGATATCATCGCCCTCATAGCCTTCCATTTCAAAGGTGAATACTCCGAGGGCATGAAGCATCTCGCGCGCTAAGGGCATCTGAATAATAAGCTCCTCCGGGCATGGCTTTCGATTCGCCTTGTAGGTCAATAATTCTTGATGACGAAAGGTCTTCTTATCGGTATCGAAGGCGACGATCAGATGCTCATCATCCTTAAACCCCTTGATGATATGAAGAAGCATATTCGAAAAGGCGAACAATGCGTTGGTGGGAATTCCATCCCTTGTGCGCATAATAGCGGATCCCGGATAACTCGTCGCATAATAGGCACGGAAGAGTAAAGAGTTTCCGTCGATTACGATCATCTTAGCCATTTTTTAATTCCTCCCAAAGTTGTAGATTATCCGCGATACATGATTGATTGCTTTCAAAATGCGCGGTGATAATAAATATTTTATTTTTTTCTAATTTTGTATAATTTTGTGCGTAGAGATTTGGAAAAAGCACAACCTCCTGCTCCGTATCATCATCAAAGAAGAGCAAGAAGGCCATCGGCTCACCTTTTTTGGTCTTGATCATTTTAAATGATTTAAGAATTCCGGCAAAGGTCAACGGCCCGCGTTCATTTTTCTTGATGGTCGCAAGCGCAAGAATATGATGCTTTTCCATTTCATCCTTTAAGAAGGACAGCGGAGTTTTCGTCACCATAACGCCAAGAACATTGGCTTCATTTTGACATTTGCTGATGGGATCATCATTCACCTCAACCATAATCGGTGGCGGTAGGATGATCTGCTCATTAATGATCCCCGGTTGATAGTCATGATAGACCATGGAGGCATATTCAATCGCGCCATCGACGGCTTTAAGAAGCGTCGCCCGGGTTCTATGAAATTCATCGAAGGCTCCGGCGTTAATGAGATTTTGCAATTGGCCGCTATTGAGTCGTTGATCATATAATCGAATCACAAAATCGAAGAAGCTGATAAAGGGAGCTTTATTCCGTTCTTCAACAATGGTCTTCACGAGATTACCGGAAATCCCCTTGATCGATGATAACGGGAAACGAAGGCCATCATCTTTGACGATGAAATCATCGGTCGATTCATTGATCGATGGTAAATGAAGAGTCAAGCCGAGACTTTTCATTTCACTCACATATTCCACGAATTTGCTTTCATTAGCGGAATAGGAGCCTTCTAAAATCGCCGCATAAAAATAGGCGGGGTAATGAACCTTCAAATACGCCATTTTGCACGAAATAATCGCATATGCGACGGAGTGGGCTCTTTTAAATCCATAATCGGCAAAGCGATAGATGTGATCATATATTTGGTTAGCGAGAGCCTTTGAATATCCATTATTAGTGGCTCCTTTAATGAATTTATCCTTCATCATTATGAGCTTTTGGGCATCCTTTTTCGAGATTGCCCGCCGGAACAAATCGGCCTCGGATAAGGTGAAGGAGGCGATTTTTTCCACAACCTGCAGGACTTGCTCTTGATAGACGATGATGCCATAGGTCGAAGAAAGAATATCCTTTAATTCCGGAGTGAAATAAGTGGGCTCCTCAAGACCGGCTTTTCGACGAGCATAGATTGGAATATTGTCGATCGGACCGGGGCGAAACAAGGCCAAAACGGCAACAACATCCTCAAAGCACGTTGGCTGTAGCTCTTTAATGGCTCTTTTAATGCCGCTTGATTCCAATTGGAAAACGCCCATGGTTTTGGTTGAGGCTATCAAAGCAAAGATCTGTTTATCATCCTCATAAGGAATATCATCCATCGTTAGCGATGACCCATGGGCGGAATTGATCTTTTTAAGACAATTCTCGATGATCGATAAATTACGCAAACCGAGAATATCCATCTTTAAAAAGCCCTGTTCAGCCAAAGGATTCATCTCATATTGGGAAATATAGGTTCCGTTTGGGGCGATGATGACAGGTAAGCATTCCTCCAAAGGCTCATTATTTAAAACCACTCCTGCAGCGTGAATGCCGGCTTGACGCGGTAAGCCTTCGATTTTACTGGCTAAACGAATGATATCCAAGTAGTATTTATCGCTATCGACAAGCTTTTTAAAGGCCGGAATCCGCCGATAGGCATTTCGTAAGGAAAGACTATTGTCGGGAATAGCCTTGGCTAACATATCGATATCAAAGGATGAGAAATTATAAACGCGACCGATATCGCGTATCGATTGTTTCGCGCCGATCGTTTGGAAAGTGATGATGGAGGCCACGCGCTCATGACCATATTTTTCATGAAGATAATCGACCACCAAATCGCGCTTTAAGTCGCCGAAATCGATGTCGATATCCGGCATGGATACGCGCGCCGGATTAAGAAAGCTCTCAAATAACAGATTATATTTGATGGGATCGACGGTCGTGATGTTTAAGGCAAAGGAAACAAGGGAGCTAGCCGCGGATCCTCGTCCTGGACCAACGGGAATATCATGGCTTTTCGCATAATTAACATAGTCCGCGACGATTAAAAAATAATCGCAATATCCCATCTTTTCGATTACTTCCAATTCGTATTCCAAACGATTTAAATATTCTAGGGTCGATAAATTTTTATTTTGCAGGCCCTCAAGGGCCGCGGAATGAAGAGCTTGATGGCTATCACCATTTTCGCAAGGATAATGGAGTAAATGACCGCGCTTTTGCGAAAGATTGACCTTCAAATAAGCAAAGACCTTTTCACTAAGCGCCAATTCCTGGGCGGTATAGAGTTGACTCATGGTCTCCAAGGTTCGTAAATAATATATTCCATCTTCCTGGGCTACGTTTTTATCTAAATGCTCATCATGAGCAATAGCCTCAACAATAGCAAGAGTGATTGCATCCTCCTTTTGAATATAGGCGATTAAAGGAAATGCCAAAACCTCATAATCATATTTTTGGGCAAAGTCGCGAAGCCTTTGAACCATAGCCGCATTGGAATTCTCATAGATTTCGATTCCAAGATAGAAATGGGCAAAAAGCTGAGATAACGAGTGGAGAGTGGAGGTGAATTGCGGGGTAATGCTTTGCAGATTTTCATTCATAAACGGCTGATTCGATGAAAGAACAGCTAGCAAATGTGAGAAATCAAAATTCGATAGATCGCCCTTTTCATGATGAGAGAGATAGCTTGATAATTTTATCAACTGGCGGTAGCCGATTTCATCTTCAGCATAGAGGCACATAAGCAAATCGTGATTTTGATAGCATAAGGGAGCTTCCATGCCTAGTGCATAGTCAAATTGATACGCTTGCGCGGTCTTTTCAAAGGATGGTAATCCATAAAGAACCTTTAAATCACAAATTCCCGCTTTGGTATAACCATGCTTTTTGAGCGCCCGAAAAAGATTCTCGATGGTGAGACCACTTTTTAAAAAAGAATATCCGGTTCTAACATGCAACGGGGCAAAATTCATGATTGACACCTCTTTTCTTATTCTATCACGCCAAACGCCCCATATGAAGAAAATAATTTCTTCATATTAAGCTTTATTTAAAAAAAAGCTGCCTCGCAAAGTGACAAACTAAATGCAGTTTAAAATAGAAAAGATGCATTTAGTCTGACAAACCTCCTTTGTAGTAAGATAATTGTGTTCTACACAAGAACAAAAACCTAACCCAAAGGAGGTAATTTAATTATATGGGTAAAAACTTAGGAAGGCAATTCAACCTTGAAAAAAGAGCGATTCTTGCAAGATTAATTGCCAAAGAACGAACTGCTAAAGACATTGCGGTTATTTTAGGTATGGATCCAACATCCATATCGCGAGAAGTTAAAAGGAATCGTATCCAAATGAAGGAAGCATCAGTGGATGAAACATTATGTTCTATTTGTATTCATCAAAGGACTTGTACTTTAAAAAAACTATGCGATTCTCTTATATGTGGTCAAAGATGTAAAGGATGTAAAAGAATGAAATCATGCAGGAAATTTCAAGAATTTCAATGTAACAAGACAACAAGATTCCCATTTGTTTGCAACAATTGTATTAGGCAAAGCTATTGTCCTCTTGCACAATTCCTATATTATCCCGATCAAGCGGATTTGCATGCTAGACAACGATTAGTAATTACAAGAGAAGGAGCGAATTTAACAATAGATGAGTATCAAAAGCAGGATGCGATTTTAAAGGATGCAATTATCCATAAAGGTCAATCTGTTCATCATGCTTTAATTGTTCATCATGATGAACTTAGATGCAGCGAAAAAACTCTATATCGAAGAATTGAAAAAGGCATTTATACGACTAGATTACATCACTTGCCTCGTCAAGTATCTCTGAAAAAAAGAAAAATGAAGCCAAAATATGAATATAATCACGATCCTAGAATTGATAGAATAGGACACTTATATTCAGATTGGCTCATTTTTCGTTTTAAGAATAATATTACGTATTATTTCCAAATGGATTTCCTTGGTGCCCCTAAGAAATCCTCTAAAGAAATCCTTGTTTTGACTATGCCTCATTTATCCTTCTCACTTCTTTATGTGGTTGAAAATAAAACACAAGAAAAGATTTCTAATTTATTCAATGAGATTCAACATCAAATCGGTATCAATAACTTTAGAAAACTATTCCCTGCTATCTTAACTGATCGTGATATTGTTTTCGATGATTTCAATTCTCTTGAATTTGATGAAAATGGTGAGCTTAGAACAAAAATATTCTTTTGTAATCCCGGTGAAAGCAATCAAAAGTCTCATGTCGAAAATTTCAATGGTCAATTGAGAGTTATTTTCCATAAACATGCTTTATTAGATGATTATTCTCAAGATGATTTGTTTGAAATTGCTTCTCATTTGAATTCTAGATTTCTTTCATCTATTGATGACAGAACTCCTTATGAACTTTTTTTGGAGATCTTCGGTATAAATTTATTAGATGCCTTACACATCAGGCATATTGATGGAAAGGATGTGAAGTTAAAACCAATTCATTAGTTATTAAAAACTGCATTTAGTCTGACAAACTGCATTTGGCAGTTTCTTTTCGTCATGCCTTAATCTAGATATTTGACCATACTATTTGCCTTTATTCATCTTTTCTTCAATACCAAATGCAGTTTTCAAACCCTCAAAAACTGCATTTAGTCTGTCATTTTTCTTTTTTTTCTATTTTACTGCATTTAGTCTGTCAGTTGGCGAAAAAAAGCTGCCTTCTGGCAGCTTGCATTTTATTGATTGCTTTTGATTAATTCATCCAGATCATCGATCAGGTGAGGTAACTCATCGAGAGTCGCAATTTCCGCTCCCGAAGCTTGATCATGGCCACCACCTTTATATTTACTGGCGACACCATTGATTGCGATACCTTTACTTCGAATCGACACCTTCCAACGATTATGAGCACGATCCTCCGTGATCGAGCACCATATCTCGATGCCTTGAATATTGGCAAATTGATTGATATTTTCTTTTCCGCGTTCGAAAGTAATTTGCAGCTCTTTTTGAATTTCTTCATTCAAAACATAATAGGCCACGCCATGCGGAGAAACACTAAAATGAGTCAAAACATAGGCCGTAACCCGCAAATCCTGAATATTCTTTTGATACATCTTTTGATAGACATCTTTGGAAAGATCGATGCCGGTATTGATCAAGAGCTTGGCGATTTCAAAAGTATGAGCGGTCGTTGAATTAAACATGAATCGCCCCGAATCGCCGACTAAAGCGCTATATAAATATTGAGCGCATTTCTTGCTGACAACATACTTGGATGGAAAGGTAAAAAGCATATTGCTCACCAATTCCGATGCGGCCGCCAATTCTTCGGCAACGATATTGATATCGCCAAAGGGCTCACGATTAGGATGGTGATCGATCTTGATCAAATAATCACCCTTTTGATAACGATCATCGGAAATTCTTCTCGTATCAGCGGTATCGACAACGATCGCCAAAAACTTTTGTTCGAAAAACTCATCAGGAAGGATTTCCATCGGCGGATAAAGACGAGGTGTAAAGACAACATGATCTTCTCCGACAACATGAACATCCTTCGTAGGAAAGTTGTCCGTGATCCATGTAAATAGACCGAGTTGAGTTCCTAAAGCGTCGAAGTCCGGAACTTGGTGACGAAAAATAACTATTCTGTCGTATTCTTTGATCTTTTTTAAGACCGTTTTAAATGATTCTTGATAGGGCTTTGTCGTTTCTTTTAATAATTTTTTATCCATAATCAACCTCATTACGATAGCTTTAATAGACGCATGGTGTCACGAGCGATCATCACTTCTTCATCGGTCGGGATAACAACGACCTTCACCTTGCTTTTGGAAGTGGAAATAATCTTTTCTTGCTTTCGCAAAGGAGCGTTTAATTCCTTATCGATCTCAATACCCAAGGAATCCTTTAATTGGTCGCAAATTCGTTCGCGATAGTAGCCGACATTTTCGCCAATACCCGCTGAGAAAACCAATACATCGCAGCCACCAAGACGGACATAATATTGTCCGATGAAATCCAAAACGCGACGAATGAACATCTCGTTAGCTAAATAGGCGTGCTCATTGCCCTCTTCGATAGCCGTAAGGATATCGCGCGTATCATTTGAGACATTAGAAATACCTAAAAGGCCGGATTTTTTGTTAAAAATTTGGTACATTTCTTCGACACTTTTACCGGTGCATTGGCAAGCAAAGGACATGACCGATGGATCGATATCGCCACAACGCGTGCCCATCATCACACCACCAAGAGGAGTAAGACCCATCGATGTGGCTACACATTTGCCATCCTTAATAGCGCATAACGAAGCTCCGCTTCCCAAATGGCAGGTGATAATGCGGTTTAAAGAGCCCTCTTCGAGATATTTTTGCGCCTTAATCGCCAAATAATTGTGCGAGGTTCCATGAGCACCATAACGGCGGATGCCATATTTCTCATAGAACTCGTAGGGAATAGGATATAAATAATCGACAGGCGCCATCGTTTGATGGAATGCGGTATCAAAAACGGCGACATTTCCGGTTTGTGGTAGCACCTTTTTAAAAGCGCGGAATCCGATTAAATGAGCCTCATTATGAAGCGGGGCTAACGGAATAAGCGATTCGATTTTAGCCTCTGTATCCGCGTCTAAAACGGCTGAATCACTAAAGTACGATCCACCTTGAACGATTCGATGGCCGATACCACCGATCTCGGTCAGTGACTCAATGATTTTTTCGCTTAATAGGTTATCGATTACAAGTTGCACAGCACAAGCATGATCGAGAATGGGAACTTCGATTTTCTTATAACCATTAGCGGATTCAATTTCAAAGATTCCATCATCATGGCCGATGCGATCCGCAATTCCTTTACAGATCACGGTTTCACTCGGCATATCGTATAGTTTAAATTTTAAAGATGAACTTCCGGCATTAACTGCCATGATTTTAGTTGACATATTTTACCTCCATACATTCTTTAAAATTATATCGGTTACTGGTTTAAAAGTAAAGAGGACAACAACGCTCAAAGCAGAATTTTCATATAAATATGAAAGGAGCTATCAAAAGTGGACAATTATTTTTCTTTTATGATTTCCGTTTCTAGTATATAATAAAAACGGAAAGCTGAACCTAGAAGGAGGGTTTATTATGGCCTATGGTCTCTTATATGACTTCTACTTTGGTCAAACGATCGATGCATATCGCTATTTTGGGGCTCACTTTGAAAATCGCGATGGCACGGAGGGAGTTGTCTTTCGTCTTTACGCTCCGCAAGCGAGCGATGTATCGGTGATAGGTGAGTGGAATAATTGGGATGTTGGTGCCCATAAGATGATGAAAGTCGATGATGGTGGAGTTTATGAAACCTTTATACCCGGCCTTCAAAATTATCAATCATATAAATTCCATTTCCGGAATGCCAAAGGAAAGTATGTTGATAAAGCGGATCCCTATGCCTTTTATAGCGAATTACGTCCCGGAACCTGCTCACGGCTTTTCAATTATGAAAATTTTATTTGGCATGATCAAAAGCATATGCGGGAGCATAACCGTAATTTCGATCGACCGATGAGCATCTACGAGGTTCATTTAGGATCATGGAAAGGAAAGACGGATGGAAGATATCTCTCCTATGAAGAAATCGCCGATTATTTGATTCCTTATCTGCATGAGCATGGCTTCACCCATGTCGAAATCATGCCCATTAGCCAATACCCATTTGATGGATCATGGGGATACCAAGCGACCGGATTTTATTCGGTGGATTCTCGCTATGGCAATCCGATGCAGCTCATGTCCTTTGTTGATCGCTTGCATCAAGCGGGGATTGGGGTGATTCTCGATTTTGTTTTAGTGCATTTCGCCATCGATAAATACGCTTTATTGCAATTTGATGGCACGCGGATGTATGAATACTCTTCGCGCGGAAATACCTATTCTCAATGGGGAAGCGCTATGTTTGATCTAGGAAAAGATCCCGTTCGTTCCTTTTTGATGTCCGCCATCAATTATTTTGTCACCTACTATCATTTTGATGGCGTTCGTCTTGATGCGGTCAGCAATATCATCTATTGGCATGGCGATACCTCGAAGGGTGAAAATAGTGGGGCTATCGAATTCATTAAAAGACTCAATGGTAAGCTCCATATCGCACATCCCGAATTGATGATCATCGCCGAAGATTCTTCGGCATATCAGGGGGTGACCAAGCCCTTAGAATATGGCGGCTTGGGCTTCGATTACAAATGGGATTTAGGGTGGATGAATGATACTCTTAAATATTATGGATTGGATCCCATCTATCGCAAATATCACCATAATCTCATCACCTTTTCGATGGCTTATTTTTATTCGGAGAACTTCCTTTTACCGCTATCGCATGATGAAGTAGTGCATGGAAAAGGAACTCTGATCAACAAATTGTGGGGCGATTATAACCAGAAGTTTATGCAGCTTCGGAATTTATATACATATCAATGGGCGCATCCCGGTAAAATATTGAATTTTATGGGAAATGAGCTTGCGACCTTTGATGAATGGAATGAGAATAAATCCTTACCTTGGGAATTAAAAAGCTTTCCCATTCATGACTCGATGGCCCGCCTAATCCGCGATTTAAACCTCATTTACGCTCATGAAAAAGCGATGCATATGGAAGAATATAATGGGGTACACTTTCGGTGGTTGATGGTCGATAACTCCGATCAAAGTGTCTTTGCCTTCGAAAGAAGCTATGGTCGGGATGTTCTGGTGTTTGTTTTCAATATGACACCGAATTATTATGAGCATTATGATATCGGTGTCGAAGCAAAGGGAACATACGTTGAAATCTTTAATTCGGATAAGGATGTCTATAGTGGATATAACCAATATAATGGCGCGCCTTTAACGACATGCGAGTATGGACCAGAGAATCACCCATATAAATTGACGATAAAATTAGCCAGCTTTGCGGCTTTAATTTTAAAAAGAAAAACAAGAAAGTAGGAAAAACAGATGTACGATGAATTATTTGGTAGTAAAGAAGCCTTTAAAAAGGAATTTGAAAATCGGTTAGCGGCCAAATATGGCAATAACATTCAAAGCTCCGATATTACGGAACGCTTTGATATTTTAGGAAGCATGGTCCGTGATTATGCTGGTGCCGATTGGCGTATGACCAATGACGCGATTAAGCAAGGGGAAAAACGTCAATTAATCTATTTCTCGATGGAGTTTTTGATTGGTCGTCTTCTGGTGAATAATATGATGAACTTAGGCATCTATGATTTAGCTAAAGAAGGTTTGGCTGAATTAGGATGCAACATTCATGAATTTGAAGAGGCGGAATCGGATGCCGGATTGGGAAATGGTGGTTTAGGACGTTTGGCGGCCTGTTTTCTTGATTCGATCGCTTCCTTAGGATATCCCGGTAATGGGAATTGCATCCGCTATGAATACGGCTTTTTTAAGCAAAAGATCAGCGATGGTCAGCAGGTTGAGGTTCCCGATCAATGGTTGGCGAATGGAAACGTTTGGGAAGTAAAGAAACCCAAACATGCGGTGGAAGTCAAATTCTATGGCCATGCCGAAACCTATCAAGATGATGATGGCAATGTCCGCTCAAGAACCGTCGATGCGGTTTGCGTCAAAGCGGTTCCTTATGATGTCTCGGTCATCGGTTATCGTAATCGCATCGCCAATACCTTAAGACTCTGGAGTGCAGAGCCCAGTTCCGAAAATTTGCCGCGTCACCAAAAATTTTCCGATTATTTGATGACCCTACGGGAATTATGCCATGGATTATATCCCGATGATTCGACGGAAAATGGTAAGATTCTGCGCTTACGACAGCAATACTTTTTAGTCAGTGCCGGTCTTCAAAGTGCGATGCGTTCGCATATTCGTCAATATGGCACTCTCGATAATTTTGCTGATAAATATGTATTTCAACTGAACGATACGCATCCGATCTTAGCGATTCCGGAAATGATGCGTTTATTAATGGATGAATATCATTATGGCTGGGATGATGCCTGGGCTCAGGTCCAAAAATCGATGGCCTATACCAATCATACGATCATGGCGGAGGCCTTAGAAAAATGGCCCGTCCATTATGTCCAACAGCTCATTCCTCGTTGCTATATGATCATCGAAGAGATCAATCGTCGTTTCCATTTATTCTTGAATACGCGCGGTTTCTCGGAGGATCGTCGTCGCAACGTTTCCATCATAAAAGAGGGCATGATTCATATGACGAATCTCGCTATCTATGCTTGCTTCTCCGTTAACGGAGTAGCCGCTTTGCATACCAAGATTTTAAAGGAATCGACCTTCAAGGATTTTTATGAATTGTTCCCCGAGAAATTCAATAATAAGACCAATGGTGTAACTCACCGTCGTTGGTTCTTATACGCCAATCCGCGTTTAGCGAAGGTCGTTTGCGATACAATCGGCGATAAATGGATTTTAAAGCCGGAGCTTTTAAGGGATCTTTCCGGCTATGCTGATGACGAAAAATTACAAAAGAAATTCTTGGAGATCAAACAGGAAAATAAGGATCGCTTAGCGCGCTATATCAAGGAGCATTATGATATTGAGGTTGACTCACATTCCATCTTTGATGTCCAAATCAAACGTCTTCATGCCTATAAAAGGCAATTGCTGAACGTGTTTCATATTATGAGCCTTTATATGCGCATGAAAGAGGATCCTAATTTCCGGATAGCACCTCATACCTTTATTTTCGGCGCGAAGGCGGCTCCTAGCTATGCCTATGCCAAAAAGATTATTGAATTGATTTTAGATGTCGCCCGTGTCATCAATCATGATCCGGAAATCAGCAAATACATGAAGGTCATTTTCATGGAAAATTATGGTGTCTCATTAGCGGAAATGATCATCCCGGCCGCTGATATATCCGAGCAAATTTCAACAGCGGGTAAAGAGGCCTCCGGAACCTCCAATATGAAGTTTATGATGAATGGCGCTTTGACGCTTGGCACTCTTGATGGTGCGAATGTGGAAATTGCCAATTTGGTAAAGGATGAGAATTGCGTCATTTTTGGCTTAAAGGATCATGAAATTGAGGAATTGCGCTGGAATGGGACTTATCGTCCGTGGGATATATATAATAGCAATCCGCGCGTTAAGAAGGTTATTGATTCCTTGGTCAATGGTTATTGGTCGCAAGGCAATAACGATAAATATCGGATGATTTTTGATGAAGTTATGTATCGAAACGATGAATACTTCATCTTAAAGGATTTTGAAGCATATGAACAAGCCTTTGATAAGATCTGCACTATGTACGAGGATCGTTTGGATTGGGCCCGCAAATGCTTGATCAATATTGCGATGTCAGGTTATTTCTCAAGTGATCGCACTATTGAGCAATATGCAACAGAAATCTGGAAATTGGAAAAGATTGTATTTTAGGGGAGTGACAAAAAATGAATGAACAAGAGCGTTTACAATTTTTAAAAGAGGTTTCCGAAGTCAATGGTATTTCCGGAAACGAAAGTGAAGTAGCCAAGGTCTTTATGAAGCATGCAAGTCCGTATTGTGATCGGATCGAGCATGACCAGCTCGGATGCGTTTTTGCATACCAGGATGGTGAAAAGGATCAACCGACCGTTATGATATGCGGTCATATGGATGAGGTGGGCTTCTTAGTGGCCCGCATTGAGGATTCGGGATTATTGCGTCTTCATCCCGTCGGCGGATGGTGGAATCACGTTATTTTGGCGGAGCTTATGACCGTCAAAACGCGCGATGGCCGTGAATATAAAGGTGTCGTAGGGGCACAACCGCCTCATGGCTTACCACCGGAGATGCGTGCTAAGGTCCTAGAAACCAAGGATCTCTATTTGGATATGGGCGTTAAATCGAAAAAGGATATCGAAGAATTAGGAATCCGGGTCGGAGATACGGTCACGCCACATACCGATTTTCGTGTTCTCAACGATGGCAAAACCCTTTTAGGAAAAGCCTGGGATGATCGAATTGGAATGGCTATTGCGTTGGAGGTTCTTGAACGTCTCCATGGAGAAAAGCATGCTGCGAATTATGTTGCGGTCGGAACGGTTCAAGAGGAGGTTGGCTTACGTGGTGCAAGAACTGCGGCCTATCATGTCCATCCCGATATCGCTTTTGCGACCGATGTGACGATGTCCTATGATTTACCGAATTCGCCGAATAATCCGACAAAATTAGGATCCGGTGTTGCTCTTTCCATTATGGATGGTAGTGTGATCGCCCATCGCGGTTTATTCGATTTTGTTGAAAAAATCGCAAAAGAGAAGGGAATTAAATACACTTATGATATGCTGACAGCGGGTGGTACCGATAGTGGCGAAATCCATAAGCAATTCGATGGAATTATCAATATGACCATTTCCTTACCGTGCCGTTATTTCCATAGCCACGTTTCCTTGATCGATATCGATGATTATAAGGCTGCGGTCGATTTGATGGTCGAGGTTGTCAAAGCCATCGATAACGGAGCATTAAAGGAATTAAAGGAAAGCAAATATCGTTAATTCTATTTATTATTTATGATACGAGAATGGTGTATCTTCAGCGAACACCATTCTTTTTTTATGAATTTAACAAATGAGGATCATAATCAAACTTTTACCTGAATTATCATCAAAAAAAGTAAACTAATGCGCGAAATGAGAGCGATTTCACCTATCAAATTAAAAAAATATCTTTTCATTTTTTAATAAATGTTGTATGCTTTAAATAAATATTTTTTAAGAAAGGATAAGGTAAACCTATATGAAAACAAAAACAATTTTCACATTATCAATTGCCGCATTGCTCTCGTTGGTAGGCTGTCACGGCAATGATGATCCCTCAACGACCAGCATTGGAAGTCCTTCTAGTCAGGAGCCTACGAGCAGTGCACCGGTAAGTAGCGATCCGAGCAGCAATGCGCCATCAACAGGTGATACGGAAGATTCATCGAAAATCACATCATCTAGTGACGTTGATAACACGGTTACGTTAAAGGCGTTTATCGATGTCTTGACTGTCGCCTCTGAAAGGGATACTCAAACCCAAAGCTACACGGCTTTAACCAATGATGAAACCACGGAGGGAACAACATCTCGGGAAGTCGTATTTTACGATAATCTATTTTATGAATTTAGTGAGGAAAGCGTTAATGTCTATGGTGAAAACTCATCGATCGGATTAGTGGGCTGGACAACCGCTGAAAAGACACACTACGCAACATGGACGCACGATAATAATCTTGGCGGAAGATACTATCTTGAAGAGGCCTCACTCCTTGATGAAAGTAAAAGACTGCAATATGAAGCTGCGGTGACCAAGAGTGGATTCCCCGCTAATATTTTATCAACCATCAACGCCAACTTCGGTGATGAGGTCAACTCTGATGAAGTTAAAGTGGCTAAAGAAACCGCGAATGGTGTTAACGCCTATACGGTAACCTATGAAGGCTTAGTCGATTCAGGATGGAGCACTTATTGGACAGTATGGACCATTAACGCGCAAGTCGATGATGATGGCTTCTTAGTAAGCTGCGTTGAAGATTCAAAAATGTGGTATGAAGTCACGGAAAAGCCTGCTGAAGGAACAGCGTATAATGATCATTATGAAACTATCATCGAGATTGAAAAAGGCGATAAATTGACTTTAAGCGATCCCCATACCTATTTTGATCCCGCGAACTATCTTGTTCCCGAAAATGCGGATGTGAAGCTCGGCAAGATCGTGGATAGCGCTTTTGTTGAAACAAGCGAATTTACGGTCGGTGACTATTTGACCATTCAGGTGAATGGTGTTCCGACAACCGTTGATGAGCAATTAACGATCTTGGTCGATGGAAAACAAGCTAATTTATCCTCTTATCTCATGCCGAACTTTGATGACGGGACCTTTGAAGTGATTGCCACGGGTTCGCCCGAGGTCGTCATCAGTGGAGTACTTTATAAGGGACTTCCGATGACAATCACGATTTCCGAAAAGACCGGTGGAGATGTTGATACCTTAGCCGCGGCCTTGGTAGGCACATGGGCCTGTCCGGATTATTTTGATGATATCGAAATAACCTTCTATGATGATGGAACCGGTGAAGCGGTTGATACCTACTATGATGACCTTTGTCCATTTACTTGGGAGGTTGATGAGGAAACAGGTGCTGTCACAATCACCGAAGATCCTGATAGCGAATCAACCTGGAAGGATGTCGTTGGTCAAGCTCTTGTTTCAGCGACCATCACCTTGGATGAGGTTTTAACGATTACTCATGGCTCGGGCTTTTTACAAGCATCACGGACCTGGGATAAAGTCAGCTAATTTCATTTCAATGCAATCATAAAAAGAGTACCAATGGTACTCTTTTTTTGTGAAATAAACGGTTGATCATTTACCAAATTTAATCAGACTCTGGCCATTTTAACCTGATATTTTAAATCATCGGTTGTCAAAATAATGTAAGGCTCACCTTGAGAGGCGATATTTTGATAATAAAAGCTCGCATAGAAGGTGCCATTATTAATAGCGTACGTTCCGCCTTCATTCATGCTTTCTTGAAAATCGGTGATCGTATAGGGCTCATCATTAAGGAAGATTTCTCCCTTTTCGGTATAGACTAAGGTATATGTTTCATCCAAATATTCTCCGGTATAATTGTCACGTAGGGTTCCTTGCCACGTTCCGATGAAAAGATCACAGATCTTAAAGCCGTCTTTGGTAAAATAGGAGGAAAGATCAACGCGGCTTGATGCCTCCGTGGCTCCAACATCATAGATGGTATTTTTTAAAGTGCATATTTCATCTTCATTGAGAAATAGGGCAGTTAAGACGAGACTATCATCAATTATTTCCCATTTGAGCCTTTGAGCCTCGGTCAGAAAAAAGTAATCGAAGGATAAATCAAGATATAAGCCCGAAGCCAGGACCACTAAATGATAAGGATCATTCACTTCATAAGCATCATCGCTTTTAATAAAGAAATCGGCACTTATATCTCCTAAAGGTGGCTTATTCTCCGCGAGCGTATTAGTGTCGCTGCTTCCTAAATCCAATTGGTCAGGGGTTCCGTTAAAAGAATACATATAGCCATCCTTGGCGACGTAAAGACCATCTTGAACAAGAACATTATCTTGATCATGAAACTCGCAGAGGATGGTTGTTTCATCATAATAATAGTTTAATACTTGATAATTTTCATAGAAGGAGAGCACTTCAGAATCTTGATAATGATCGCCTCGCACTATCTCCTGCTTAATCGAATAATTGCCTTGCTTTAAATCCAACAATCGATTGGCCAGAAGCGCATTATTTTGAGGATTGGCTTTCGCGATATTCGGCAATGATGTTTCACCGATAGCGGAAAACTCCAAAGAGTAGATATAGCTCATCGAGTTATTGTATTGGTTCAGCTCCGGAAGGGTTTTTATCGTTACTGTGCTAAAGGTGTCATTGCTTTTTTGAAACGATATGGATTCATAATGATGGGCATTGCCGGTTAAAGGATAGATAATCTCCTCTAAATTATCGATTTCGACATCCAAATGATAGGCATTATCGCTCACGCTCAAGGAAAAGTCCGTTTCCTTTAATCGCTTGAAGGGATTTGTAAATGCTGACCAGGGACCATATTCAAAGGTCGTTAATTCATTCTTATAATCCAAGCTTTTGTAGATTCCTTGCTCATTTTGCTTATAGATTGGCAATTCATAGAACTCCTCATAGGCCGTATCATATCCGTATTTATACCATCCATCATCGCAAATCTTGATAACAAAAGGAAAATCGAGTGTTTTACCGATCGATAAATATTGAATGGTTAGGCTACCCTTAGCGGTAAATGAGGTCTGCATTTTTTC
The DNA here is from genome assembly GCA_964583155.1 of uncultured Coprobacillus sp. Taxonomy (GTDB): domain Bacteria; phylum Bacillota_I; class Bacilli_A; order RFN20; family CAG-826; genus CAG-826. The sequence goes on along the minus strand of CAZOUY010000001.1, from coordinate 295,177 downwards.
GAAAATGCTATTCGTATGAAAAGAAGAAGTCGTTTCATGATTTCGTTCATCACAGCTCGAAAGAAGCAAAAGTGATGCGATAATCCAAATTCCGTTTTTTCGCTTCATAAAATCATCTCCTATCTATTTTAAAAGTATATCATAAGCGTTTGCGTAAAGCCATTAATAGCGCACCTGTAATGTGCAAACTTTATGAATATGGAAAGCGTTTTTTCGGGGGAATGGATAAAAATACATAAAATTTTTTTACAAATTGTGATAACGTCTTATCAATTTTGCACAGGGATATTTAACAAAATTTAGGGGACAACTACCATAAATAACCATTTTTTAACAAAATTAAAAAAAGTTGCAAAATGTCAGAACAGCAATTATAATAAAGGTAAATGAAAGGGGTTTTTCTATGAAAAAAATAATATATACAGGAATATTCGTGGCCTTAGCGTTGGTTCTTCCGAGTAATCTCCATGAAACGCAAAGCCGCGAACGTCCTACGAGAAGGATCGCAGAATTAGTGTATGAAGAGTCTAATTTTGAAGCGTTACCGGAGTCATGGGAGCTATACTCGTATTGTGATAAGAACAATAATACGGTAAGCTTCGCTGATGGCGATATGGTCATTGAGCATAATCAAAATTCCGGCAATGCGGCACCGGCGACCTATTATGGATCGATGTATTTAATTGACAAAGATCGGACATATACCGATTTTGAGTTTGAAATGACCTTCAAAGTGACTTCATATCTCAGCGATTCACGGTGGTTGGGAGTTTTATATCACCTTCAAAATACCGACGCACGTGCTTCCGGATACATGATGAATTATCGTGTTAATGGTCAAAGTGCCAGTTCGGCGGTGGTTGGATCGACGTCCACGACGAAATTTAATGACTCCGCGGTCATTAATAAAGGAATAAAGCTATCTGATGGCGAATATCATACCATCAAGATTACCATGCAGGGCAAAAATGCTTCGCATTATATCGATAATACCTTGATTAAACAATATGATGTTACTAGTACCGCCGGTGCGCAGGATGCTGGTAACTATCTCGATTATCAGGATTCAGGATGCTTCGCCCTTATTATCAATAAACAGACAATCAGCATTAAGAGCGTACGGATCTCGAACAAGCTTCCTGATATCACGAATAATGGCTTCACTTTAGTGTCACCGACGACCTTGGATAATATGGTCGATAATGATCTTTCGACTTATACCTGGTTTGACTGGCATTATTCAAGCGCTAATAACGTTGTCCGTGATTTAGGGGAAGTGACAGATATCTCAAATCTTTACCTTTTAAGCGGAAGCTATGATCATGCTTCGGATTATTTCCACGAAAATGTAAAATTTGAATATTCTCTTGATGGAACAATTTATAACGAGGTCGCTTCTCAAAGTGGAAGCAATATCTTTGTTGATTTATCCTCATCGCCGATTCAAGCTCGTTATATACGGATCACACCGACCAATGATGCTCAATCACCTTATGGAGTGGCAATTCGTGAATTTGGCGTTAACCTAACCACCAAATTTACGCCCACCATTACCTTTAGCGGTGATACCACCTATACTTATGATGGCAATGGCCATACGCCATCTTATACCATCGGCAATGAATTCTTCGGAGTAGAATCCGTTTATCACTATAGTAGCGAAGGTTTAGGAATCAGCGACCAAAAAGAGGCGCCAACGCAAATCGCTTATTGGTCATTAGTGGTTGAAACGGTGGAAACCGATATTTATGCTGCGAGCCGAAAATGGCAAGTATTCCAAATTACGGCTCCATCGGAAAAGCTCACTCCGGAAATCACCTTCTCCATTGAATCTGGAGCAGTCTTTGCCTATGATGGAACGCAAGCGGCTCCTGATATCAGTGTTCAGGTGTCCGAGGGGGCGACATATACCACATATTTTGAATTGGATGGTGTGAATATCGGTACGGATATTCCGACCACTCCGGGAACCTATTCCTTCATTTGTGAAGTGAGTGAAAATGATATCTATTTAGCCAAAAGAGATTATCGGTGGTTTAAGATAACGAGTCCTTCCAAGACTGATGCAATCATTACCTTCGGTGAGACAACGGAATTCGAATATGATGGTCAAGCGCATTCGCCAACCTTTGAAGTCTCTGAGGGGGCCAATTATACCTATCAATATGAGCAAAACGAACAATTCTATAGCAGTGAAGCGCCGGCGGAACCCGGAACTTATGCCTTGGTGATAACCGTTAGCGAATCGGATTCCTTCAATGCAGGTAGCAAGTGGGTGATCTTCACCATATCCTACACTCCGAATTCCTTCGTTTACGAATGGCATAACTTACGAAAGGATGATGGTAGTATTTGTTCATATGTCGATGCCAATCATATTGTCTATGATAATTTGATTGCTAAGCTCGATAAATTCACCGAAGAGGAGAAGACATGGATTAAAAACCAAATCGATGTCGATGATGTCACAATCGGTGAAACGATGGCCTATATCGAAAGTGCGCGAATCCATCAAGCTAGCGCTAATAGCAACGCCAAAACCAATCTTCTCTTGGATGATCTTTCAATGGTGAAGCTTATTCCGTTAGCGGTTACCTTCTTAGCAGGTGTCGCCATCATTGCCATCTATTATCTGAGTAAGAAAAGAACTAGCTTAGATTAATTAGATTAAACATAAAAAATAAGCACAGAGATAATCTGTGCTTTTTTTTGAAACAATTTTGAATAATGCTATTCTGTGGCCTTTTTTGATGATGGCATGCGGGATTTTATTAAAACAATCACGGTGATAATCAAAGCCGAGAAGAGACCTTGTAAAATGTTAAAGGGTAAATTGTAGATGGCGCTTGCAATTTTAAAGAAGATCCAGTCGGGAATAAAATAACAAGCTCCCATGAAAATGCCACTTAAGAAAAAAGCGAGAAAATTGATTTTGGATGGCAATTTACGAAACAAGAATCCCGCTAATAAGCCCTCAAGACCCTTAATAAGAAAAGTAAAGGGTGCATAAACAAAATAGCCGGTCGTAATATCGCTCAATAATCCGCCAAGAGCCCCGACGATCATTCCGCTATATGGCCCAAAAAAAGCGCTCATAAAGAAGATGATCGCATCGGATAGATTTAAATATCCGGCCCCTCCGGGAAGCGGTAGGGGGAGAAGCGTCGTCACAACCAACAAAATTGCCGTGGCCATCGCGTGAATAGTTATCATTTGGATTTTATTTTTCTTCATTTTATTTGACCTCCGAAAGATGCTTTTCATCATAGATGGTGATGCCATTAGCCTTTAATAAGGCGGCCGTGATTCCATCACCAGCGATAAGCTGTCGTTGAAACGAACCATAATATATTCGTAAATTCCCGCAGGAAGGACTCCGTGATTTTAAAATAGCCTTGGTGATTCCATACTTCTTGGCCAAAGATAAGGCGTGCTTAGCTCCCTTTAAAAAGTAGGAGGTGACATCTTCACCATGCTGATTGATGACTCTTCCATCTTTGATTTCGCTTGGAATGCGCGGAATAGATAGACCGCCATCAACCTCTGGGCAGATCGTGATGAATTCATACTTTTCCTGTAATTTCATCAATTCTTCTTGGTAGTTATCTTGACCGTCATAGCGGCATTTTCGCCCGCATAGGCAGGCACTTACTAAAATCTTTTCCATATTTTTTTACCTCTAACATTGTAATGAGTTGTAAAGCAAAAAGCAAAGAATATGATAAGAGATTATTACGAGGAAAGGAATGCAATTCCTATTAATATTTGCTAAAATAAAAAATGAAATGAGGGATGGAGATGCAATCGTATAAAGAAGAATTTACTTTTGATTACCTTGGCCATCCTATTAAGGTCATCGTCACCTATAAGAATATGAAGAGAATGATCTATCGCACTCAAAGCGGTGTTATTTTGATTTCCGTTCCTTTTCATACGAGTAAACAAACGCTTCGTCGCTTATTGGATAGTTTACCTCCTAAGGCCTTTACAGCCTTATTAGAGGAGCAAAATATCGGTGAGGACTACATTTATTTACTAGGTAAAAGGCATCGTCTTGTCTCGCCGTTAGCCCCCGATAAAAAAGAAGGCGATATCACTTTCCGAAGTAAAGAGGAGCTAATGAAACGCGTTTCCTCCTTAGCTAAGGAAACCATCACGATGCGCGTTCGTTATTATGAGCGATTGATGCAAATTACCAAGCCCTATAAGATACATATTCATAACACGACGTCACGCTACGGATCCAATTCGCGCCGCACTCATTCCTTAGCCTTTGCGTTGACGCTCATTCATTATCCTATTTCGGTGATTGATGCGGTGGTCGTCCATGAGCTCGCTCATGATCGTCATTTTGATCACTCACCGGCATTTTATGCGGAAATCAATAAATATTATCCTAACTATAAAAAGGAAATGAAAAAATTGAAGGGAGGTCATCATGAATGATCTATCGTATTACCAGTCGCAATAATTCGCGAATTAAAGAATTATTACGTTTAAAGGATAGTAAAGTCCGAAAAGAAAAAGAACTATTTTTTGTCGAAGGCTATCATCTTTTGGAAATGGCGTTAGAGCGTCAGCAGGTTATCACTATTATCGCTGATCAGGTCATCGAAGAAATCGATGAGCATATCGATCAAATCATCGTCGCCAAAGAGATTGTGCAGAAGTTTTCCTCGCAGGTTACCTCGCAAGGGGTGATTGCCATTTGCCAAATGACAAAAAACACTCGACCACTTGGCGATCGAATTTTATACTTAGAAGAAATCAGCGATCCGGGCAATCTTGGAACTCTTTTACGAATCGCCGCCGCCTTTGGATTCATGAGCGTCATCCTATCGCCGAATTGTTGCTCACCATACAACGAAAAGGTCATAAATGCCTCTCAAGGCGCTATTTTTGCGGTCGATATCATCGAGGGAGAGCGTGAGATTTTAAATGATTTAAAAGGAAAAGGCTATCAAATCATCGTTACGGATGTCCATGATGGCGTTTCCTTATCAAAGGCTCATTTCCAAGAAAAATGCGTCGTGGTTTTGGGAAATGAGGCGCGTGGTGTTGAAGAATCAACCAAAGATATCGCTAATTTAAAGGTGACCATTCCAATGAAAAGCATGGAATCATTAAATGTCGCGGTCGCGGGTGGAATAGTTTGCTATGAAATAACCACTTCGTTAGAAAGAAGATAGATTGATGATAAATCGAAAATATTTGATATAGAGGTTCAAATAATGAAATATGAAAACGCACTTTTAAAGGCAACAGCCGAAAGCATCGATGATTTTTATGAATTAATTGCGCAAGGATATAATATCTTTAATATCACCTTAAATATTGATGATGAGGAAAAGAAAAAGCTATTTGAAAGGGCATCGATGAGAAAACACCCTAATGATGATTACATTTTAGGATATTGCTACTATAATGGTGTTGGAATAGAACGGAATTATAGTCAAGCATTTGAGCATTTTAAAATATCCGCTAATGATGGCGATTTAAGAGCACAAAATAATCTTGGCTTTTGCTATGATAATGGTCAAGGCGTTCCACAAAGCTATGAAGATGCTGTCAAGTGGTATAGATTAGCGGCAGATCAAGGACTTGCAATCGCCCAATATAATCTCGGCTTTTGCTATGCGAATGGTGAAGGCGTCCCTCAAGATTATAAGGAAGCAATTAAATGGTATAGACTAGCGGCGAATCAAGGACATGTAAGAGCCCAATGTAATCTCGGTGTTTGTTATGAGAAAGGTCAAGGTGTCTTTCAAAGCTATGAAGAGGCCGTCAAGTGGTATAGATTAGCCGCAGATCGAGGATATAGAATCGCCCAATGTAATCTTGGCATTTGTTATGATAATGATCAGGGTGTCTTTCAAAGTTATGAAGAAGCTGTAAAATGGTATAAATTAGCGGCAGATCAAGGATTTGCAATCGCCCAATATAATCTCGGCTTTTGCTATGCGAATGGCCAAGGCGTTTCACAAAGCTATGAAGAAGCCGTGAAGTGGTATAGATTAGCCGCAAATCAAGAATATGCAAAAGCTCAAGGTAATCTCGGTTTGTGCTATGATAAGGGGCAAGGTGTTCCACAAGATTATGAAGAAGCCGTGAAGTGGTATAGACTAGCGGCAGATCAAGGAAATGCAGTTGCTCAATATAATCTTGGCTTATGCTATGAAAATGGCCAAGGTGTTTCCCAAAACTATGAAGAAGCCGTAAAATGGTGGACATTAGCGGCGAATCAAGGAGATGCAGATGCTCAATATAATCTTGGTGTTTGCTATGGGAAAGGCCAAGGCGTTCCACAAAGCTATGAAGAAGCCGCAAAGTGGTGGACATTAGCGGCGAATCAAGGACATGCAAATGCGCAATCGGCACTTCAAAAATTGCATAAAAATGGCCATATAAAGTGATATTCTATAAAATTTCAGTCTTATTTTCAAAAAAAAATTAAATGTTTTGTGTCGTTTAGGATTATGATATGAAGCTTGAAGATTCATTTTTCTTTAAAGATTTTATTGAGAGCTACTTTATCCATTAGTTGCTTTCAATAATGAATTACAATAATTTGCATCTTTTAGGGATATAATATAAATGCAGATTACTTGAGTTAATCGCCCAATTAGAATAAAATAACAATGAATGGAGGATAATTATGAAATACGTTTGTTTGGTTTGCGGCTTTGTTTATGATGAAGAGCTTGGTGATGAAGCTAATGGTATTGCTCCTCACACCAAATTTGAAGATTTGCCCGATGATTATGTCTGCCCGCTATGTGGGATGGGCAAAGAGCATTTTGCGAAAGAAGAATAAATAAACCGTAAAAAGAGCATTCCTAAATGAGAAGGAGTGCAGGAATTAATGAAAAAAGCACGGGCATCAAATCCGTGCTTTTTGTTTTACATAAGCTTTGTCGATCGAATTAAAGCAAATTCATATGCTCAATACGCATCCGATTAAAGATCACGAACGCCATTAGCGCCTTCAAAGTAGAGAGCTAAAGCGCCGGGACCAAGATGAGAGGCCGTCGCCGGTTCATGCTTAACCATGATAACCTCCGGAAGCGTGAAATTCTCACGCAATAGGCCTAAAAGATATTCCGCATCCTCCTTGCATCCGGCATAGGAAATGCCGATACGCTCGATGTTTTTGACAAGAGCGGTGAACTTGTTGCAGATCGCCTGAATAATGTTTTTCTTGCCGCGATATTTTCCAAAAGAAACGATTTTACCTTCGCTATTGCCTTTTAAAAGAGGCTTAAAGCGAAGAATGGAACCGACCAAAGCATCAACAATATTTATTCGTCCGGTTCTTCGTAAATGCATGAGATCATCAACGCAAAATACTTGATATAGGCGATTGCGTAAGGCGGTGATTTCGCGCTCCAAATCGCTAATAGCGTAGCCTTGCTCGCGGAGCTCCGCGGCTTTAATGACGAGCATTCCTTCACCTAAGGAAGCTCCTAAGCTGTCGATTAAACAAATCGTGCGTTCCGGATAACGCTCCATTAGCTCCATCCGCGCCGCTTGGGCGGAAGCGAAGGTGCCGCTGATACCGGAAGAAAGACCGATAAAGACGATATCTTGGCCTTCCTTTAAAAAGGGCTCCATGAATTGAATGAATTCAAATGGTGTAATCTGCGATGTCGTCACGCGCTTGCCACTTTTGATGAGAGCGTAATAGGTCTTGTCATCGAAATTATCGATATCCGTACAAACATAGCTTTGATTATCAATAATGTAGGCCATGGGAATCACACGGATCTGACATTTATTAATGATATCATTAGGTAAATTGGAAGTTGTTTCCGTCAAAATTTCATATGTCATAATTTTTTCTCCTTTCATCATCCTGATACTAACTTACGATTTATCATTTGGAAGAATATCCTAATTGACTTAAAATATTCTTTTTATTGAATAATTATGACTGCACAAACGCCGAATATATGCAGTGAATATATTGTAATACAAATATTAAAATTTTCAAGATTCCTTTGACAGTAACTATTTATATTACTTATCATTGGTCGAATTGTGTCTAAAAAAAGAAATAATAATATTTAAATATATTTAATGTTGATAGAAATATTTTTTTACCTATGCTAAAATGAGCACGTACGATGAAAAGAAGTAGTAGCAAGTCTCTTTCTATTTAGGGAGGAACGAGATAGTGAAACCGTTCTATAGAAATGCTTGTGAATTCACCTTGGAGTAATGGACTTGTTCCCGTTGGTGGCGTTAACACGAAGCGAGGGCGTTTTGATATTTCAAAGCGAAAGAGGATGGCACCACGGCTGAAGTCGTTCCTTTGTGAGACGGCTTTTTTTATTTATTGAGGAGGGCAATATGGAACCGACATTAGAAGAATTACATGAACAGGCATTAAAAGAAATTGAAGAATGTGAAAATCTAGAATCTTTAAACAATGTTCGCAATGCCTATTTATCAAAAAAATCACCGCTCATGGCATTAATGAGTCGCATGAAAGAATTGATCGGAGAAGAAAAGGTCGCATTCGGTAAACGAATCAATGATGCGAAAAATGAAATTATGACGCGCTTGGAGGCGAAAAGAGCGGTCTTGGAGGCTAAGCGTTTAGCCGATAAGCTCCAAAAGGAGACCATCGATATTACTTTACCAAGTAAGGGTATGGAAAAAGGCGCTAAAAATCCTTTTTATATCATTCAGGATGAGATGATCGACATTTTCTCCGATATGGGCTATGAAATCGTGGAAGGCCCCGAGGTTGAAAGCGACCACTTCAACTTTGAATTGATGAATATTCCGCATGATCATCCCGCTCGCGATATGCAGGATTCCTTTTATATCGATGAGACCACTCTCATGCGCACGCATACATCGCCGGTGCAGGCCCGTGTCATGCAGGCCAAAAAAGGTGAACCGATCCGCATTATTTGTCCAGGTAAAACCTATCGCCGCGATGATGATGATGCCACGCACTCCCATCAGTTTGCCCAAATTGAAGGATTGGTGGTCGATAAGGATATCAATTTAGGTCATTTAAAAGCGACCTTGGAATTATTTTTGAAAAAAATGTATGGTGAGAAACGAGAAATCCGCTTGCGATCCTCGTATTTTCCTTTCACCGAGCCCTCGGTTGAGGTCGATATCTCATGCTATGAATGTGGAGGTAAGGGCTGCTCCGTCTGTAAGGGCAGTGGTTGGATTGAGATTCTAGGTGGTGGGATGGTTCATCCCAATGTCTTAAGAATGTCAGGCTATGATCCCGATATCTATCAAGGCTTTGCCTTTGGAATCGGTATTGAAAGAGTCGCGATGCTTCGCTATGGCATCGATGATATTCGGCGCTTTTATCAAGATGACGTTCGTTTCTTGCATCAGTTTAAAAAGGATTAAGAGGGGAGATAGAATTTATGAAAGTAAGTATCAAATGGCTTAGTAAATACGTTGATCTTCATGATTTAACTCCGGAAATGATCGCGAATAAACTGACCTTCGCGGGCATTGAGGTGGAGGAAATTACCCATTTAGCAAATGCTAGTGGCCTCGTGATCGGCGAGATCGTAACCTGCGAAAATCATCCTGATTCCGATCATCTTCATGTTTTAAAGGTCAATTTAGGCGAGAAATACGGCGTAAAGCAAATCGTCTGTGGTGCCCCTAACGCCCGCAAGGGCTTGAAGGTCATCGTGGCGATGGTTGGCGCCAAATTGCCGGAGATCACAATCAAAGCTTCCCATATCCGTGGTGTATCCAGTGAAGGTATGTGTTGTTCCTTAAGCGAACTAGGAGTCGATAAAAAATATTTAAGTGACCGACAATTAGCGGGCATTGAAGAGCTTTCCGATGACGCGATCGTCGGAAATGAAGACGTATTAGCATATCTCGGATTGGATGATACGGTTTTGGATCTAAAGCTCTTAGCCAATCGCAGCGATTGCAATGCGATGATCAGTGTCGCTAAAGAGGTGAGCGCCCTTTTTGAACGGGAATTGCATTTACCGGAGGTCGTTCATAATGATCATCTCATTTCTTCCCCCTTTAAGGTCGCCTCCTTAAGCGAAAAATGTCCCCAATTTTCCATCAAGATGATCGAGGGCATTGAAGTGAAGGAATCGCCTCTATGGCTTAAACAAACATTGATGGCGATGGGCGTCCGTTCGATCAATAATATCGTCGATATCGGTAATTATATCATGCTATTGACCGGACAACCGCTTCATATGTATGACCTTGATTTATTGAATGATTGCTCATTATCCGTGCGCGATGATTACGAGGGATCGTTCATCGCTCTCGATGAAAAGGAATATCGCTTGGAAAAAGGCGATTTAGTGGTGATGAATGGCGAGCATGTCATGTGCTTGGCAGGGGTCATGGGAGCAGCGCGTTGCGCTGTCACCGATCAGACAAAGCGCATCGCTATCGAAGCGGCCAATTTTGATAGTGCCTCTGTTCGGCGGACCTCCATTCGCTTGAATTTGGCAAGTGAATCGAGCAATCGCTTTGTTAAAGGCTTGAATCCTCATCAATATGTGAGCGTCTTGGAAATGACCGCGCGCTTAGTAGAAGAGCTTTGTGGTCTTCAAAAGGAATATCAAATCAGCACCTATGACGTGGTCGATCATCATCCACGTCTTATTCAAACATCGGTCGCCCGCATCAATAATCGCTTAGGCACTTCCTTTAGCGATGATGAAATCATCAATGTCTTGAATCGGGTAGGAATTCATACCAAGATGCAAGATGGTCTTTTAGAAGCGACCATTCCCGATCATCGTATCGATATCACCTGCGACGCTGATTTAAGTGAAGAGGTGATCCGAATATATGGATTTGAAAATGTTCGTAGCACATTACCGGTATTAAAAACGACATTGGGTGGCCTTAATGAAATTCAGGCCAAAAAACGTAAAATTCGCCACTATTTGATCGATAATGGCTTCGATGAAATATTGACTTATACATTGGTGTCCCATCAAGAAAACCTGATGTTTAATTATTACTATCATCAAGAGCCATATCGTTTGCTCCATCCGATGAGCGATGAGCATGCGGACGTAAGAAAATCGTTATTACCATCCTTATTGAAAACGTTGCAATACAATGTTGCTCGCCAAGCACGGCGCCTAGCCATGTTTGAAACGAGCGCCATGTATATCGATGGAGAAGAGCATTCTCATCTAGCCATTGGCTTATATGGTAGCGATGACTATCAAGGAGAATTAACGACGATCGCCTATGATTTCTATCATATGAAAGGCGTGATCGAGGGTCTATTATCGCTTTTAGGCATCGACGAAGGTCGATATACGCTCGTGCGGAGCGATGAAACGATGAAGGACGAATTTCATCCGGGACGCAGTGCGATGCTCTTCATCAATAAAGAGAAGGTCGCCGTTTTCGGAGAGCTTCATCCTTCCTTAGCGAAGCAATATGATCTTGATAAGGCACCTTGCTTAGTTGCAGAGATTCTTTTAGATAAGCTACTCGAAATTAAAACGGGAAAGAAGAAGATGCAGGCTCCCAACAAATATCCGTTTGTGGAAAGGGATTTAGCGTTGATCGTTCGAAAGGATATTCCCGTGAGTGATTTGATTAGGGTGATTAAAAAGAACGGTAAATCGCTGGTGAAAAAGGTCATGGTCTTTGACGTCTATGAAGGCGAGCATATCGATCGCGATCATAAATCGGTGGCCGTTAAAATCACCTATCAAAGCGATGATCATACGCTCGAAGAAAAGGAAATCAGCGCGGCCGAAGCCGAGATTAAAGCGGCCCTCTTTAAAAATTTGGCCATCGTTTTACGAGGATAAGCTATGCGAATTCAATACTCATTATTAGCCCACAAAAAGGTGCTTGAAATAGAAGAAACGATCCGTTATTCCAAAGAAGAAACTCAAAATATTTATACCTTGCTGGACATGAAGGATGTTCAAGTGAAGGCCAAGGCTACTTACGAAGGCGATTTTGTGCATCTTGATCTCGATATTCAAACCGATCTTGTGCTCGAATGCGCTTATACGTTAGAAGCGGTTGATTATCCTATGCATCTTCAAGAAGCGGTTGAGCTTTGCTTTCAAAGAACGACGGAAGAAGAGCAAGAGGATGTCATATATGTTGATGGCGATTATTACGATCTTCACGATCTGATCCTATCGTTTATCATCACCGAAATTCCCTTAAAGGTCGTCAAAAAGGGGGCCTCTTTACCTAAAGACGGTGATGGCTACGAAGTGATCAGTGAAGATGAATACTACCGCCGTCAGCAAGAGCAAACCGATCCGCGTTTTGCTTGTTTAGATGATTTAGATGTCGATGAATAAAAATGAAAGTGAGTGATGTTTTATGAAGAAGTTTATGAATAAGCTATTGCATCCCGGTCGCACCAAATTATTTTGGCTTTACATCGTCGGCGGGGTTTTGCTTTTGCTTCTTGCGGTGATGCTGATGCCGATTTGGAGCAAAGCCGGAAGCTGGGCCTTTTTCAAAAATTGGGGCCTCGATATGGTGCACTTGTTGATCGCGCTCGGTATTTTATTGTATCTTTTTGGATATTTGCTCCATAAAATAATCAAAAGATGCAATGGAGTCATTAAAACCCTGACGATCATCGAATTTGTTTTGCTAGCGTTGGTGGCGGTTGGCTGCATTTTACAGCAATTTAAGGTCATCAATGTCGGTGGCGCATGTTCGATTTTAGGACTAGCCCTCTGGTGCCGCGGAACGGTGGAAATCTTCCGGGCCTATTATCATCAAAAGGGAAACGATGAAAAATATCCTCTTTGGTGGTTGGCGATTGCCATTTTCTTTGTGACCTTCGGCGCGTATATCTTTGCGAATCCGCTTTTCCCGGATTTGACGATCCTATGGATTTTTGATATTCTTCTCGTTCTTCTCGCCATTATGCTCATCGTGATTGGCGGGTTAGCGCGTCCGTTATCATCCAAAAAATAAGAATAATTAAATTTTATCATTATTACCTAATTTTGTTTTAAAACCTCATCGATGCCGCGATTAATGGGCGGAAATGAGGTTTTTTTGTTTGTCGATAAAAGCCCTTTTTTGTAAAAAAAGGATTTACAATCTTGTCGAATAATGTTTATAATGGTATTGAAGTGGTGAAAAGTGGAAGGAAGTGGGAGAAAATGTTCTTTGGTAGCTATGAGCACAATCTAGATAGTAAAGGGCGTTTGTTTGTTCCCAGCCGCTTCCGCGATGAGCTAGGAGAGCAGATTTATATCACGAAGGGCTTTGATGGCTGCTTGGCGCTTTATTCGGAAGAGGCCTTCAAACCTAAGATTGAAGAATATAAATCCTTGTCCTTCAATCATGCGGACACTCGTGCTCACTTACGCGTCAATTCGTCAACCTTTGATAAAGTATCGGTCGATTCTCATGGACGAATCGCCATTCCCATGCGTTTATTAAAGCGTGAGAACATCACGCAGGAGGTCACAATCGTCGGGGTGATCGATCATCTCGAAATATGGGATCGCGAACGTTGGAATGAATACTTTGATCGCAATTATGGACGCGACGAAGAGATTGCGGAATCGCTTGAAGAACGAAAGTCAGGTCAAGAGTAATGGAACATCAACCCGTGCTTTTAAATGAAGTTATCTTAGGACTAGCGATATCTTCAAAAGGAACATATGTCGATTGCACATTAGGAAGAGGCGGACATAGCGAAGCAATTTTAAAAAGAGCGACGGAGGGTCACCTAATCGCCTTTGATCAAGATGAAGAGGCGATCATTGAATCCAAAAAGCGCTTAAAGCCCTATGAAAAGCAAATCACCTATATCCATGCGAATTTCGTTCGTTTAAAAGAGGAGCTATTGGCGCTTGGTATCAAAGAAGTGGATGGCGTCTTAATGGATTTAGGAGTATCCTCACCCCAATTCGATGATGGAAAACGGGGCTTCTCATATCGCTATGACGCGCGTCTAGATATGCGGATGAATCAGGATCAGGATTTAACCGCTTATGATGTTATCAATACCTATGACGTAAGAAACCTGACGCGAATCTTCCGCGACTATGGTGAAGAGCCCTTCGCTTATGAGATCGCCAAGCGCATCATCAAGGAACGCGAAAAGGGACCAATCACGACGACATTTGATCTCGTGAATATCATAAAAAAGGCGCTTCCGCCGCGAGCGTTATCGAAAAAAGGTCATCCGGCGAAGCAGGTCTTCCAAGCGATCAGGATCGAAGTGAACGACGAATTGAACATTCTCCGTCTCGCCTTAAATGCGGCCTTAAGCGTTTTAAAGGTGAAGGGAAGACTTGCGATTATCACCTTTCATTCCTTAGAAGATCGCATCGTCAAGCGGGCCTTTAAGGAAGCAACATCAATCTCTTCCTATACGCGAGGAATGCCGATCATTTTAGAACAAGAAGAGCCGGATTTCGTTTTGGTAAATAAGCACGCTACTATCGCTAGTGATGATGAGTTAGCTCATAACCCGCGCTCAAAAAGTGCGAAACTAAGAATCATTGAACGTCGAAAATAAAGAAAGGAAGTGAGTGTCAATGAAAAGCAAATTAAAGAAGACCTATAAGAAACGATTTGATTATACAATGCGGAAATTGGGATTTATTTCGGTGACACTCATGGTGATGAGCTTCGCCTTGGTGCTCCCGATCTATCGGCAGATCAAAGACGAAAACAAATCATTGAATCAAAACCTCGAGGTCATCCTTCAACGCGAGAATATTCAAAGGAAGGAAAGCATCATCGATGATGATTATTATCAAGTCCTTTCCAGTAAAGGTCATCATTTTTAAAAATTATGGTTCATTATCGGACAAATGATAATGAACCTTTTTTTATTATTTAAAATGTTCCTTTATCGGTTTTATTCATGTCTCAGCCGTTCATTTCATATTCTTAAAAGAGGTGAAAGGCATGATACAGGCAGCCAGTCGAAAAAAAATCACGATTCTCACATTCCTGAGCCTAACGGCTTTAACTCTAATAGGCGGTAAATTAACGTACATCACCCTCGGACAATATCAAAGATTAAAATCTCTTGCCACCTCCTTATGGGAAAGAAGCTTTCCTTTGAGCGCCCCGCGGGGATTGATAGTCGATCGCGATGGGATGGCTTTGGCCATCAACACGCCCACGGTCAGTGTCGCCGCTATTCCATATCAAATTGAAGATAAGGCCCAGGCCGCGCAATTGATCGCCCCGATTTTAAAGATGGATGAAAATGATCTTTTTGTCCGTCTTTCCAAAAAAACAAGTATGATTCGCCTTCATCCCGAAGGCAAAAGAATAAATGATGAGCAGGCCGAAGCGATCGATAAATTAAATCTCAAGGGCATTTATCTCATTCAGGATAATAAACGCTATTACCCGTATGAAGAATCGATGGCCTCGCTTTTAGGATTCGTCGGGATCGATAATCAAGGATTAGCCGGTGTCGAGAGCTATTATGATAGCTATTTAAAGGGCAAGGATGGCTCATTGAATTATCTGATGGATGCGAAAGGCGGATTATTTCCCGCGACGACCGCGCGCATCGAAGCCCCGCAGCAAGGATTGAATTTGAAATTGACCCTATCGTTACCTTTACAAAATCTTCTAGAGCGGGAGATGGAAAATGCCTGGATCAAATATTCGCCCTCGGAGATCATCGCCATCATGATGGATCCGAATAATGGCGAGATTTTGGCGTTAGGAAATCGCCCGACCTATAACAATAATCATTATCAGGACTATGATTCCTCGATCTATAACCGTAGCCTTCCGGTTTTTTCAAGCTTTGAACCGGGCTCGACCTTTAAGGCCTTGACCTTTGCGGCCGCTTTAAATGAGAAGGTCATCGATATGGATCATGACTATTACTATGATAAGGGCTATGAAATCGTCGGAGGAGCGACCATCAAATCGTGGAAAAAGGGTGGTCATGGCCTACAAACCTTCCTCGAGGTCCTCCAAAATTCTTCAAACCCCGGCTTTGTCGAAATCGCTAGGCGGCTCGGTAAAGATCGATTATATCAATATATTAAAGACTTTGGCATGGGCGAAAAAACGGGCGTCGACATCGCCGGTGAATCGAAAGGGATCGTCTTTTCCTATGATAATTACGGCATTTTAGAACAGGCGACCAGCGCCTTTGGTCAAGGAATATCGACGACCGCCATTCAATTGGTAAGTGCGTTTTCGGCGGTCATCAATGGTGGAAATCTCTATACGCCGCACATCGCTAAGGCGCTGATATATGGTCCGACCAACGAAACGGTGTATAGCTATCCTAATACCATCAAGCGTCAAGTCATCACGACGGAAACCTCCTTATTGATGCGGCGCGCTTTAGAATGCGTGGTCGCGAAGGGCTCGGGTCGCAAGGCCTATGTCGACGGATATCGTGTCGGTGGCAAAACGGGGACGGCACAGATTGCCAAAAATGGTGTTTATCAGGATGGACATTATGTTTTGTCGTTTATCGCCGGCGCTCCGATGAATGATCCGAAGGTCGTCATTTATTTTGCGATGCGGGAGCCGAAGAGCACCATCCAATATGGCGGAACGACCATCGGTCCTATCATGCAGCGATTATTGACGGAGACGCTCCCGCTTTTAGGCGTTCAAAAGGATTATAGCGGTGAAGAAAGGACCTATACCTGGATGGATACTAAAACCTATCCGGTCGAGAACTATTATGGTTTAAAGAAAAATGCGGTTAAATCGCCTCATTTCCGTTTTGACTTCATGGGGGAAGGCGATTATGTCATTGATCAATTGCCACGCGTGGGCGAAATGATAGAGGAAGGAAGCACGATTATGATAATGCTCGGTGATCAAAAATGAAAACAATTGGCGAAATATATCATTATTTTGGAATCGAAAAGGATTATGAAGCATTGATCGAAGCGGTGGAGGACGATTCGCGGCGTGTGAAGGGCGGCTCGTTATTTATCGCGATCGAAAAGGGCAATGACTATATTGAGGACGCTAAAAGGCGAGGAGCGAGTCTCATCTTGAGCGATCGAAAGATTCCCTCTTTAAAGGAGCGGCTCCTTTCCTTTTTACTTTGGTTTTATGATCATCCGGAAAAATATTTAACGCTCATCGGTGTCACCGGCACCAATGGCAAAACATCGACCGCTTTTTTTATACATCAGCTTTTGAAGAACTCCTTTTTAGTGACGACGGTAAAAAAAGAAAAAAAGGCCTTTTTAAGTAAAAACACGACCCCTTATCCGGTCGAGCTTGTGCATTTATTAATGAAAGCAAAAGAATTGAAATGCCGCTATTTCATCATGGAAATTTCGAGCATCGGGATTTGTGAAAAAAGGCTCGAGGGCTTATTATTTCAAACGCTCATTTTAACCGGTATCACCTCCGATCATCTCGACTATCATCGCACGCTTTTTGAATATCAATCGAGTAAAATCGATTATTTAAATGCGCAGGTCGGAAAAAAATTCATAGCGGCGGATCCATCGATTCTTAAACGAATTCATCGTCCTTATATTTATGTTGAATCGTTAAAGGAAGATAAAAGAGGATATCTTGTTTATGAAGAAAATCACCATAGGATTCCTATTAAAAGAATTCCTTCCTATAACGCGACGAACCTTTCCTTAGCGATAGCGGTCGCTAAATATTATGGCGTGAAGGGAAGAAGCCTCAAATATCGATTAAAGTCGCTGCGTCTTCCCTTAGGTAGACATCAAGTAATAATGAAAAAGCCGCTGGTCATCATCGATTACGCGCATAGCGAAAGCGCCTTTAAGACCATTTTAGTCGCGGTCCGCAAGATAACGCGTGGGCGTCTTTTTCTCATTTTTGGCGCGGGCGGTGAAAGGGATGTCATCAAAAGATCGGGCTATGGTGATTTGGCTTATCTTTACGCCGATTATGCGATGATCACCAATGATAATCCGCGGCACGAGGATCCTTTAAAAATCGCCCATGATATTGCCATCAATCACCAATCGTTTTTTCATATTGAATTGGATCGTCATAAGGCCATCATCCGTGTTTTAAATATCGCCCAAAAAAATGATACGGTGCTCATCGTTGGCAAAGGACATGAGGTTATCCAAAATATCAATGGTCAAGAATTCTATTTTAATGACGAAGAAGAGGTCCGAAAATGGCGGAAAACCACGCGATGATGCTACGAATCTTTTTAGCCTTTTTGCTGGCGTTTCTATTGTCGGTTGGCTTCACGAAATACTTGATCAAGAAAGAGCATCAAAAGCATATATCCCAAAGCATCAAGGATGATATCGTGTATACGCATCAAAGTAAGAAAAAAACGGCGACGATGGGCGGAATCGCCATTTTTGTGGCGACATGGTTGACCTCTTTAATCTGCGGATGGCCGTTTTTTAAGGATCGACCCCTGCAGGCACTCATGATCTTGAGCGTGAGCTTCTTTTGCATCGGCTTTATCGATGATTATTTGAAAATCAAGATGCATAATGGCAAAGGTCTATCGGGAAAGATCCGCTTTTTCAGTGAAATTGCCATCGTTCTTTTGCTGCTTCTTTTTCTAGGCTATGATCAAAAAAGCAAATGGCTCATCCATATTTTTTCAAAGACAACCTGGCATTTAGGCGCCTTATTTGTTCCATTTTTGATCGTCTTAGTGGTGGGAAGCGCCAATGCGGTCAATTTGACCGATGGATTGGATGGGCTGGCATCGGGCTTGATGCTCATGGCGTTAGCGCCCTTCTTACTTATCGCCTTGATCAATAAGGAGTGGGGGATTGCCATCTTTTTGATGAGCCTAATCGGAGGAGTATTGGGCTTTTTATGCTTCAATTTTCATCCCGCACAAATATTCATGGGTGATGTCGGGTCCTTACCTTTAGGGGCCATTATCGCGCTGGTGAGCTTTTTGTTAGGAAGCGAACTATTGCTCGTGATCAGCGGAGGAATATTTATCGTTGAGACCCTATCGGTCATTTTGCAGGTAGCGTGCTATAAAACCACGAGGAAGCGTCTTTTTAAAATGTCGCCCTTGCATCACCATTTTGAAATGAAGGGGATGGCGGAATGGAAAGTGGTCATGGTCTTCTATGTGGTAGGCTTTCTTCTTTCGGTCTTAGCGACAATTTTGGAGGTGCTTTTATGAAAACGATCATGCTTTTAGGGTTTAATAGCAGCACAAGGGCCGTTTATCGATACTTAAAGGAAAAGCGCGTTCGTCTTTTAATCTACGAGGATAATCCCCAGGATGCCGATCATGATTATTGGTCATGGGAGCGGCTAAAAAGGGAAATGCCCTCTATTGATATCGCGATTCGAAGCCCGGGCATCAAGATTACGAGCCCGGTCTATGAATTGATTTCTGTTCTGGCTAAAGAGGTGATGAGTGAGATCGATTTCGCTTATCTTGCTTTACGAAAGAAGCATATTCACTATCTTATCGTAAGCGGTACAAACGGCAAAACCACCGCGGTTAACATGATTCAAGCGGCGCTTAAGACCATCTTTTCGCATGTCTATCTGACCGGCAATGTTGGCATTCCTTTAGCGAGTTATCTCGATCATATTGAAAAGGAGGCCTACGTCGTGCTTGAATTATCATCCTTTCAGCTTGAAAATACGCGTTATTTAAAGGCGGATTATGCCTATTTAACCAATATCTATCCTAATCATTTGGATGCGGTGAGAAATTATGAGGGCTATGTCGCAAGCAAGATGCGCTTATCATATCTTGTTAAAAATAATCATCTTCTTTTTTTTCATGATGAAGTACCGTCCTTCATTCATGGGCAAGATCTCGATCATCTTGCTAAAAAGAGAAGTCTTCATCTAAATCCCGATGATTTTCAAGGTCTCCATAATTATCGTCATGCCTTAGCGGCATTAGTGATTGTAAGCCTCTATCACGAAGATGTTAAGAAGGCCCTTTTAGCGATAAAGTCGATGAAGGCTTTACCTTATCGTATGGAAAAAGTGATGATGAATTGTCCGTTAACGATCATCAACGATTCAAAATCCACCAATGTCGCCTCCACCAATCAATGCTTACGCACCTTTCATGATCGAAGGCGCATTTTAATCATGGGCGGACACGCCAAAAGCGATGATTTTACACATCTTGAATTACGCGAGGATGATCTTCTTTATGTATATGGGGAAGCGGGACCACAAATCGCTATGATCTTTCCGCAAGCCCATCTTTATGATGATCTTGCGCAGATTATTTTCATCATCAGGCAATATCAAAATCAAGAGTGGTATCTTCTTTTTTCTCCGGGATGCTCATCCTTTGATCAATTTCATAGTTATCAAGAGCGGGGCGCCTATTTCAATAAACTAATAAAGGAGAATAATTATGAATGAGAGCAAGATAATTCGTCGAGTGTTGATCATTTTAACCTTTTCGTTGATCATCTTTGGTATTTATATGGTCTATAGCGCCTCCTCGATATGGGCCGAGGCTAAATTCAATGATCAATTTTATTATTTAAAGCGCCAGAGCCTCTTTGCATTATTAGGCGGGTTCGCCTTTATTTTCGCTAGTCGCGTGCCTTCAAGCGTTCTAAAAAAGCATTCTTTAACATTCGTGGCCTTATCGCTTTTATTATTGTTACTCGTCTTGATTCCCGGTCTAGGATTGGTGCGTAACGGATCGCGCTCATGGTTTGGAATCGGATCCTTTGCCATTCAGCCATCCGAGATTTTTAAAATCGCCCTCGTGATTTATGTGAGCACGATTTTAAGCGAGCATTATGAGGAAACGAAATCGCTCAAAGGCTTTAAGGGCGCGATCATTTTAACATTGATCGGCTTTGTTTTGATCATGCTGCAGCCCGATTTTGGAACGGCTATCGTCATGCTATCTAGCATCGTTTTAATGATGTTTACATCCAAGCTTCCCATTAAGTATTTCGTGATTATGGGCTTTTTGGGTGTCGCTATGATGGCGGGATTAATCGCGGTAGCCCCTTATCGCTTTGAACGGATCCTATCGTATTTTGATCCTTGGCAGGATCCCCTTGGTACGGGCTTTCAGATCATTCAAAGCCTCTATGCCATGGGACCGGGTGGTCTTTTAGGTCAAGGAGTTTTAAATAGCTATCAAAAGCATTTCTATCTTCCCGAGCCGCAGACCGATTTTATTTTTGCAATCGTCGTCGAGGAATTCGGATTGCTCGGTGGGCTTTTATTGATAATGGCTTTCGCTCTTTTGTTCTTTTTCGGCTTTAAATACGCCATGAAGATGAGCGATCCCTTCGATGCCTTTTTGATCACCGGTCTTTTGGGCTTGATTTTGATTCAGGTGATCATCAATCTCGGGGTTGTAGTGGCTTTATTTCCGGTCACCGGTATCACCCTTCCTTTAATAAGTTATGGTGGTTCATCGTTATCGGTCAGCTTACTTTCATTAGGCTTTATCTGTGGTCGACGACCATTAAAGGAGGAAAAAAATGCGTCTTTTGTTCATCGCCTCCGGTAGCGGAGGGCATATCTATCCGGCTTACGCCCTTTTAAAAGAAGCTAAAAAAAAGCATCAGGTCGGTTATTTGATCGTGAATGGTTCTTTGGAGGAAAGAATAATCACCGATAATGATATCGATCGCGTGCCGTTTTCGATTTATACGCAGGCGAAGGCTTATTTTAAAAGGCCACAAAATCTTATTCTCTTAAAAAAGAAGATCGCATCCTTAGCGCATAAGATGCAGGATTATGATGCGGTCATCGCCTTCGGGGGATTTATGAGCTTTGTCGCGAGTCGTGCAGCGAAAAAAGCGCATATTAGATTTTTTCTTCATGAGCAAAATGCGGTCCTAGGGGACGCTAACGCCTGGTCCTTATATCAGGCCACGAACCTCTTTACGGCCTTTGAAAATATTGAAATTCCGACGCGCTATCAAAAAAAGATGATCTTCAGTGGCAATCCGCGCGCTGATGAAGCCTATCGACTTCGAAGAACGCGTTACGATATCACGCCCTTTCGCATCCTTTTTTTAGCGGGAAGCTTGGGATCGACCACGCTTTTAGAAACGATTCGCCTTGTGACGCTCGATGAGCGCTTAAAAGGCGTAGAATTCACGGTTATTACCGGACAGAAGCATTATGAAAAGGCCAAACAAGAATCCTGGGGGATGAATGTGCGTTTACTAGCATATAGCAATGAAATATTGGCCTATATGAGTCGCGCTAGTCTTGTCGTAATGCGGGCCGGGGCCACGAGCATCTTTGAAATTCAAGCCCTGGCGATTCCCGCTCTTTTGATTCCTTCGCCCTATGTTAAGCATGATCATCAAAGCCAAAATGCCGCTCGGATTTTGCAAAATAATGAAGCCTTCGTCATGAAAGAAAAGGATATTAGTAAAGAGCGGTTAAGCGATTTTTTAGATGACCTTTTGAAAAATCCGCAAGTGCTTTTTCAAATGCGTAAGCGCCTCGTTAATAAGACATATCGATCATCGACGCGCACCATCTTGGATGTGATCGAAGGCTATGACTATTGATCGTCTTATCCACCCGCAATATCCGCTTAACAGGATCTCCATGGTGAAAATCGGTGGAACCGTGGTAGCCAAGGTCGATATTTTTACGATTAAAGGCGCCCTTTTGACCTTTGACGATATCAAAAAGCATCATTATCAGCATTTCTACATCGGAAAGGGCAGTAATTTCGTCTATCGCGATCAATATCCGCAACCAACGATCGCCATTAATTTATGTGCCAAACATTATTACCTGAAGGAAGATATCCTCTATGTTGAGGCAGGAATTAGTCTTTCCTTTTTAGCCCGTAAGCTAAGCCAATCCGGCTATCAGGGATGGAGCGGGTTAGAGGATATCCCTGGCACCTTAGCCGGCGCCTTGATCAATAATTCCGGGGCCTTTCATCAGACCATCAGCGATTATCTGCTCGATCTTTTGTTTATAACTCCTGATGGTGAGATTCTCATTGTTAAAAAGGAAGATATGGAATACGCTTCCCGCTCATCAAAAGTGAAAAATAGACCGCTTGGCCTTCTTTTTAGCGCTCGCTTTTCCTTAAAAAAAGGCGATTATCATGAAATACAAAGACAAGAGAAGGAATATCATGAATATCGGATAGCGCATCAGCCGCACGGAGTGATGAGTCTTGGATCAACGTTTAAAAATGGTGATCATTATTATGCCGGACAAATCATTGAACAAGCGGGATTAAAGGGATTTCATTCAGAGCATATTGCCATCAGCGATAAACACGCTAATTTTTTAATTTTTCAAAAAGGAGCCACCGCCCACGAATTGCTTGAATTCGTTGCGACAATCCAAAAGATAGTATATAATAAATATACTATTTTATTGGAACTTGAAATTGCGATTCAAGGTGGTGAAGACAATGGATGAGGAAGAGATCAAAACGAGTGTCAGCGAAGAAAGAATTCATCTTTTTGAAGCGAAAATCGATGAAAAAGAGCATCATGCCCGACGTGCCTTTTCTTTTCGTTTGACGATTTTTCTTATCGTGATTTTTGCCCTCTGTTTATCACCGTTTTTACCCGTTTTTTCTTGTCGAAATACGGAGGTTAAGGGGGCGTATTTATTGGATCGCAAGACATTGTTATCCTATGCCTCGTACCATGATTCCACACCTTTAATTTTTATCAATGAGAAAAAGCTCGCCGAAAAAATATCACAAAAGGAATTTATTGCCAGCTGTGAAGTGTCGTGGCATGTTTTCGGCCTGGATATTACGATCGATGAGATCGCATGCGTTTTAAAAAGTCAAAATGAACAAACGGCAGAATATATCCTATCAAACGGGGAGACTCTTAATGATTTTTTAACTCGCTATCCTGATTCGACCTATGATTTTCAAGAGGAGGAAACCCCACTTCTAATCAGCGATCTTTCTTTTTTAAATCAGGATCAGGATGCCACCCAATCCC
The DNA here is from genome assembly GCA_964583155.1 of uncultured Coprobacillus sp. Taxonomy (GTDB): domain Bacteria; phylum Bacillota_I; class Bacilli_A; order RFN20; family CAG-826; genus CAG-826. Next base: position 271,319 of record CAZOUY010000001.1, on the reverse strand, counting down.
AAAAAAGAAAGCTCCAGCTTTTACGAAATATGAAGGAGATCGCTCCTTCGATTCTTAAGCAAGCAGCGTATTTTGATATTGCCTATACGAAGGATGGTCAAACGCTCTTATTTGGCTTCTATTTTCCCTTTGGTGATGGTAAGTATGTTCGTATACTGATGCGCGATGAGAGCTTTGCTTATTTTCTTGAGGAACGGCGATTACAGCAGATTTTTAACGCAATTGAAAATACGAGCGATAAAAATTTATATAAACATGATACAATAAACTCGTTATCGTATTATAATACAGTATGTATGTATGATGGCAAAGAAAACGCTTGTCGTCTTTTATAACGGAGGAAAGGAAGGAAATTATGGAAACAAAATTAATTGGTGCCTTGGAAATTACTTCGAAGGCTATTAAATTAGTGGTCGGCTATGTTCTTGATGGCTATGTGATAGTCGTTAAGGCCCTTTCGACACCTCTTGAAGATGGAGCGGTGAGCGAGGGCACCATTTGTGATTTTAATGCTGTCAATAAGGCTCTATCCGCGACCTTAAAGGAAGTGAATTCGGCCTTATCAAGCCCTATTCGCGACATCGCGATGGTCATTTCGCCGATTGGCTTTGAGGTCTATGAGCATGCTCAAACGACGAGCATCGTTTCGCCGATTGGAAAGATCGCTAAGCTCGATATCGAGAATGTTCTATCGCAATTATCAAAGGCAAAAACAAGTGATAATTCGACCATAATCGATATTTTGCCCGATGTCTTTATCCTCGATCGTGGTCAACAATTTTTAGAACCGCCTCTTGGACAAATTTCCAATAGCGTCACCATTCGGGCGAAGCTGCATGTTGCGCCTATTCACCTAGTGAATTCCTATAAAAAAGCGCTTTTGCAGGCCAATCTCCGGTCCAGCAAAATCATCGTTGCTCCCTATGCAGCGTTAGAGGTCATTAAGCAACAAAAGAATATTCCCAATGATTTTTTAATCATCGATCTAGGCGCCAAAATCACGACCATCAATCTGGTCGGAAGAAAGCAGCTGCTAGCTTCGACGTTTATTTATCATGGCGTTGACCATATCGGTGAACGTCTGGCGAACAATTTCGGAATCGATGTTTCAGGCGCTCAACAGCTCAAAGAAATGTTTGGCTTCGAAGAGGAGGATTATGGCTTCCACGCACCATTATTTTCCGTTGTCAACAAAGAGAAGAAGGAGCGCTATAACGTCAATTACGATGATTGGAAAGAGGCAGTCGGCACATTTATCCATGAATACGCTCATGAGATCTTAGCAAGTATTCAGGAATTAGCGGAGCAAAATGACCCTAAGATTTTGAATCTTCCCATCATGCTAATCGGTGGTGGCACGAAGTTCCATGGCTTGGCCCAGGTCTTGAAGGCGATGCTTAATTGTGAGGATTTGCGGACGATTACCCCGACCTCATTAGGCGCTCGCGATGCCCAATACACCAATTGCGTCGGGGCTATTAAAATATTAGGTTCGATCAAGCCTCTTGAAGATGATGAGCCAGAAGAAAAATCGGTGAGCGATACTGCGACCGAAACCAAATCACGAAGAATCAAAACCAGTCATCCGATCAATGATTTGGATGATGAATTATAGGAGGAAAATCGATGATAGAAGAAAATGAATTAGATAACTTTGCCCCTGTAGCCCGAATCATTGTCATCGGCGTCGGTGGAGCTGGTAATAATGCCGTTAATCGCATGATCGATGAAAATATATCCTCGGTGGAGTTTTATGTTGCCAATACCGATAAGCAGGCACTGAGCACCTCGAAATCACGGCAACGTCTCGTCCTAGGAAGCGATTCCTATAAAGGACTAGGTGCCGGAGGCGATCCTAATGTCGGCGAGTCGGCGGCCTTACAAAGCGAAGAGGAAATTCGCAAAATCGTCGAAGGTGCGGATATGGTCTTCATCGCAGCCGGAATGGGTGGCGGAACAGGCACAGGTGCATCACCGGTTATCGCCCGCATCGCTCGCGAAGCCGGAGCCTTAACCATCGCTATTGTCACGCGTCCTTTTGGAATTGAAGGCAATAAGCGTATCTCGCAATCGATCGATGGCTTGAATAAATTAAAGGATAATGTGGATGCGATTATTATCGTTTCCAATGATCGGCTTTTAATGATGAATGGTCAATGTCCAATTACCGAAGCATTTTCGGAATCCGATAAAGTGTTAGCCCAATCCGTTAAAACGGTGACGGATCTCATTTTATTACCGGCGATTATCAATTTGGATTTCGCTGATGTGAGTAACACCTTACGAAATGCGGGCATCGCTTTAATCGGCTTTGGAACGGGAAGTGGACCTAATAAGGCACGGGACGCCGCCCTTTCGGCGGTGGCCTCACCACTACTTGAAGTATCCATCAAAGGGGCACGCAGCGCCATTATTTCGGTGACCTGCGGGACGAATGTTTCCTTATATGAGGCTCAGCAAGCCGCTGATGAGATTATGAAAGAGGCCGGTGGGACGCTTGATATGAAATTTGGCATTTCTGTTAATCCTGAATTGACCGATCAGATGCTCGTGAGCGTGATTGCCACTGATTTTGCGGAAGAATTCGATTTCACCTCGGTTCCACCATATCAGCCTGTTCAACCGCGAATTTATAAGAAAGAGGAAGAGGTTGAAGAGACTAGTGCCGAAGAGGAGGACGACGATTCCATTCTCCCAAATTATTTTAAAAATCGCTTTTAATTAATCATAAAATGAGAAAGGAGAGATAATTATGGCGAAAAAAAGTAAAAAAAGTATTGTTAAATTGATTCCATTATGTTTATTGGCAATCTCAGTGTTAGTCCTAGTAATGGGATTCCTTCCCGGAGTTATCAAAAGCACGGACAACAGCACATCCACGGTTAATCTATTCCGATTAGCTTTCGGTGGTAGGGTCGATAACCTATCCATTTCGATCGGATCAATCGCATCGAATGAAACCGTTATTACGTTTGCAATTTTACCGGTTTTATGTCTTTTGTTACCTTTGATCGGAAGCGTTGTTTGCTTCCTTGTGAAAGGCAGAGTCGGTGGATTGGTCGTTTGTTTAACCTTCCTCTTTGCGGCTGTTTGCTTCTTCTTAATTCCTCAAGTGTCATTTTTAAAGGTCACGACTTCGACCATTGTCGGTTCCGGATCTTCAACCTCGTCATTTAAGGATTTGGGATATGCGCTCGGCATCGGTTCAATTTTAGGGGGCGCTATTTCCATCGTCGGTACCCTTGGTTCGGCATTCTATTTATTAAAGGTTAAATAATTATCACGCTATAAGCGATATAATTTAGAAAGAGGATATTTGGTCGTTGATCGATCGCAATATCCTCTTTTTTTTGTCGTTTATCAGCGGAATTGGCTTGATCATCTACGGTTACTTCCTTCATCAGGAAGGGAATAAAAACGCCGTCGATCAAGGCGATTTTTTCTTTTTAAAGATTATTGGTAAAATTTCCGTATTTCGACTTTTTTTTATTTTCGCCTTTTTTATGATAGTAGCAGGTGATGAGAGATGAATGTGTATTTTGATTTAATGATTGTAGCGCATATTATTATCGTTATGGTTAGCGTCAAATTTATGAATACGGTGTCGACTAACCGCTTAAAAAGGAGGGGTGTCTTTAAACTTATTATTGCGACGATACCACTTATTGTGGGAGTGTATTTTCCAAGTTGGATCAGTGCTGTTTTAATTGTTTTATTGCATGCGCTTATATTTTTTCTTTTTTTTAAAAAGCATTTTCTCAGTCCGCTTTTCTATTATTTATTTAGCTATTACGGGCTTAGCTATGCTTTGTCTCTTATCACAGACAAGATTAGTGTCTATCATTTTATTTTTACGATTCATGATCCGTATGGACTATTGACCCTCTTAGTATTACCCGTTTTTCTTCTCTTGCTTTTTTTGGTCTCGAAGGGCGTCGACCGTCTCTATCATTTAGGAAATTATAAGATGGATGTGATATTGACAGTTAACGACCAAAAGGCGAAATTCCGATCATACTACGATACCGGCAATACCATGAAGTATTGTGGAGTCCCCGTTATCTTCTGTCTTCGGCAAAATTGGCCCTTTATGGAGGAACAAGAAAAGCCGCGTGTGGTCTATCATATGATGGAGGCCCAAAAAGAAATTGAATTACAGGAAGCTTTGATTTCGTTGAATGATTTAGCTGAAAAGACGCTGGTCTATGTCGCACTTGTCGATCGTAAGGAGGGTTTTAATGGCTGTGAGTGTTTGTTAAATGCTTACCTTCATTAGCGCTTATGAAAAAGTTATGGATTCGTTTTAAAAATTGGTTGTTTCATCACGGAGAGGTCTTATATATCAATGGGAAAGAAACACTACCGCCGCCTTTATCTAGGGAAGAAGAATTAAAGGCGATCGAGGAATATCGAAATGGCTCGATGGTAGCGCGCAATCGCTTGATTGAACATAATCTCCGGCTGGTGGTCTATGTTGCGAAACGATATGAAAACAATATTTACAATCTTGAGGACCTAATAAGTATCGGGACATTGGGACTTATCAAAGCCATCATGACGTTTAAATGCGATAAGAATATTAAATTAGCCACCTATGCTTCGCGATGCATCGAAAATGAAATTTTAATGTATCTAAGAAAAAGGGCTAAGCAAAAAACGGAGGTCAGTTTGGATGAACCGCTCAATCGCGACTATGATGGAAATGAGCTATTGCTTTCGGATATCTTAAGCACCGATCATCATAAAATCATCGATGACATGAACGATGATGATGAAAAGGATGCATTGGAGGAAGAAATCAAAAAGCTCAAGCCGCGGGAGCGCGAAATCTTAAATATGCGCTTCGGCTTGGATGGTAAGGATGAGATGACCCAAAAGGAAGTAGCCTCGTATTTAGGAATCTCACAATCATATATTTCGCGTCTTGAAAAAAAGATTTTAAAAAAATTAAAAGTTGGTTTACATAAGTAAAAACGGGTCACAATAAAAGCAAAGGAGATCTTTGCTTTGGCCCAATATAAAGTTGTTATAACGGGAGTGGATACAGGTTCATTAAAGGTGATGTCATCGAAGGAGACGATTGAAAACATCGCCGCATATCAAAAAGGGGATCTAGGAAAAAAAGAATTAATCATTTTAGGAAATTTAAAGCTCGTGTTAAGCATTGTCAATCAGTTTACCAAAAGAGTGGATAATCTCGATGATCTTTTTCAAATTGGTGTGGTTGGTTTGATCAAAGCGATCGATAACTTTTCACTCGAACACGATGTGAAGTTTTCAACATACGCTGTTCCGATGATTCTCGGTGAGATTAAGCGGTATTTGCGTGATAATTCCTTTTTAAGAGTGTCACGACAAATTAAAGATCGCGCTTATCGTGCCTTAAAAGCGAAAGAAGAATGGATTGCCAATTATCAAAGAGAACCGACATATCAGGAATTAGCCGATGCGATCGGTGTCGACTATTACGAGATTGTTGAATGCTTTGAGGCGATAAGCGGAGTCGTTTTTCTCAGTGAACCACTATACAATGATTTTGAAGAATCAATGGAGCTTATCGATGTCTTGCCGTGTGAAAGCGAAAGCACCGATAAGCTTCTTAATTCCCTCTCTTTGCAGGAAGGATTAAAGGCACTTGATGAGATGGAAGCGGTCATTATTCGAAAACGCTATTTTGAAGGGGAAACCCAATTGGAGATCGCTAATGAATTTGCCATCTCGCAAGCCCAGGTCTCACGTCTTGAAAAGAATGCTTTAAAAACGCTACGAAATTTCTTTTAATGGTATATTTATGAAATCTATTACAAAAGCATTGAAAAAATGGCTTGTTCCTTCCGATGAGGATCAAGAAATAATCTATGAAAATAAAAAGGCGGTTGCCCATAAAGAGGAAGAAAAGAAAAAAAATAAAAAAGCGCCGCGCGTCTTCATGGTCATGAACTATCATGAGGCGCAGGATATCGCTCATCATTTATTTATTGAACAACCGGCTATTGTGAATGTCAGTAACCTTTTAACGAAAGATAAATACCGCGTGATCGATTTTTTAAGCGGTGTTATATATGTGTTGGATGGCGAAAGGGTCAAATTAGATAAGAATATCTATCTTTTCACCCTTGAGAAGTCACGAAAAACGACGACCATCAAAAAAGATTAGCGTCTTAACCGCGATAGGAGGTTCGAATAAAATTATCCGGAAGTGACGACGATGTTCCTTTAAATAGTGTTGCTTTCTTCGGTTTTTCGTGCCATAATAAGCACATAAAAGCATTGATGAAGACAGGATATTATCTTTCCCTATCACTTAGCGAGATAGTAATTGGTGCAAGACTATCGATATAAGGGTAATATTATCACTTCGGAGCCGAAAAGCTGAACAGAGAGTAAGCTGATCCGTCAGAGCACGTGACGCTCACGATGAAGCGCTAGATTTTTATTAATCTAGAACTAAGGTGGTACCGCGCTTATAGCGTCCTTAGAGGGACGCTTTTTTATTGTAAAAATATTGATAGGAGATTAAAAAGATGGAACTGAAAAAGACCTTACGCATGCCACGCACCGAATTTGAAATGCGTGGAAATCTTCCCCAAAAGGAACCAAAATGGGTCGAGCAATGGGAAAAGGATGGCTTATATCAAAAAATGCTTTTGAAAAATAAAGGCCACCGTGAGTATATTCTTCATGATGGCCCACCATACGCTAATGGCAATATGCATTGCGGTCATATGCTCAACCATTTATTAAAGGATTTTATCATCCGCTATAAGAGCATGTGCGGTTTTTATACTCCCTTTATTCCCGGATGGGACACTCATGGCTTACCCATTGAAAATGTCATCACGAAAAAGGGCATTAATCGGAAAACGACCTCCATCGTTGACTTTCGGAAGCATTGTGAGGATTTTGCGCATCAGCAGGTCAATTTGCAGATGGGGCAGGTAAAGCGCATCGGTGTTTTAGGCGATTTTGAGCATCGTTATATGACCCTGCAGCATGATTTTGAGGCGACGCAGATTCGCGTTTTTGCCGATATGGCGCTCAAAGGATATATCTTTAAAGGATTAAAGCCCGTTTATTGGTCACCAAGCAGTGAATCGGCCCTAGCGGAAGCGGAAATCGAATACGCGGATGTCAAATCGCACGCGATATATGTGGCCTTTCCAGTCATCGATGGTAAAGGAATATTGGATAACGATGTTTCCATCATTATTTGGACGACCACGCCATGGACCATACCCGCCAATTTGGCGATTTCCGTCAATCCTCTTTTTAGTTATGGAGTTTATCAAACCGAAAAAGGGAAGTATCTCTTTTTAGAGGATTTAAAGGAAAGCATTCAAAAAGAAATCGGCTTTGAAAAATGCGATTTATTAAAGGAAGTTAAAGGACAAGATTTGGAATATATATTAACGAAGCATCCTCTTTACGATCGCTCTTCGTTGGTCATCGTCGGAAGCCATGTCACCGCTGATGCCGGTACAGGCTGCGTTCATACCGCTCCCGGTCATGGTGAGGATGACTTTAAGGTCGGATCTCTATATCATTTAGAGCCCTTATGTCCTGTCGACGAGAAGGGCTATATGAAAAAGGAGGCCGGTCCCGATTTTGAAGGACTTTTCTATGAAGATGCTAACGCTAAAGTATTGGAAAAATTACAAGAGTGTGGGGCTCTTTTAAAGGCAACGGAAATCATCCATAGTTACCCGCACGATTGGCGAACCAATAAGCCGCTCATCTTCCGTGCGACACCTCAATGGTTTTGCTCGATCGATCCGATTCGGGAGCAATTGCTCGCGGAGATCGAAAGGGTGAAGTGGACGCCATCCTGGGGCAAGATTCGGATCCATAACATGATCAAGGATCGCGGCGATTGGTGTATTTCAAGACAACGAGCCTGGGGCGTTCCCATTCCCATCATCTATAATGAGGATGGTTCACCGATTATTGAAAAGGACGTTTTTGATCATATTGCTTCTTTAATCGAAGAGCATGGATCTAATATTTGGTTTGAAAAAAGTGCGGTCGAGCTTCTTCCTGAGGGCTATCATAACGAGCGTTCACCTCATGGACAATTTACGAAAGAGACCGATATTATGGATGTTTGGTTCGACTCGGGATCATCATCGATTGCGGTTATTAAAAATCATGGCTATAAGCATCCCTGCGATCTATACTTAGAGGGAAGCGATCAATATCGGGGTTGGTTTAATTCAAGCCTCATCATTTCCACCGCTGTTTTAGGACACGCTCCTTATGAGCAGGTCGTGAGCCACGGCTTCATTCAAGATTCCGAAGGCGAAAAGATGTCCAAATCGAAGGGCAATGGCGTTGATCCTATGAAGATGGCGTCGATGTATGGGGCGGATATTTTGCGATTATGGTCTGCGAGCGTCGATTATCAGGCGGATGTTAAATTCGGTGAAGACATGGTCAAGAAGGTTTCCGAATCCTATCGTAAAATTCGTAATACCTTCAAATTCATGCTAGGAAATCTAGCGGATTTTGACCGCACCACGGATCGCGCTCATGAGCTTGCCTATGTTGATCATCTCGTTTTGGCGAGCCTTGAAAGAATGAAAAATAGTGTTATTAGCGCGATGGATAGATATGATTTTGCGAGCGCAACCGGAGCTTTAGTTACCTTTATGAGTGCGGATTTATCTTCCTTCTATCTCGATTTATGCAAGGATATTCTCTATTGTGAAGCCGAGAATTCCAAGCGTCGACGGCAGGTACAAACGGTGATTGATATCGCTCTTGATACCTTGCTTCGCTTATGGACACCGATCTTACCATTTACGATGGAGGAGGTCTTCAAATTCGATCATAATCATGAGGGCGAATATGCCCAGCTGCTCGATTATCCTACCACGAGTCATGATTATGATGAAAAGACCTATGCCGATTATCAAAAATTATTGGCCTTCCGCGGCGATGTTTTAAAAGGCTTGGAAAAGGCTCGAGCTGCATCGGTTATCGGCTCTGCCCAAGAAGCGCATGTCATCGCTTGCGTTGAGGATGAGGAGCTTAAATGCGAATTATTGAAGCTCGATAAGGCTGAATTGGCGCGTCTTTTCGTTGTGAGTGAGATCACCATTGTCGATGCGCTCGATGAGGAAGAGAAGGTCATCATCAAGCGTCATGAGGGTCACCGCTGCGACCGCTGCTGGAATTATGTTGATGAATTGGTCGACGTTGAGGATGTTCACGTTTGCCATCGCTGCCATGAAGCAATGGAGGCCGATGAAAATGGCCAAGATTAAAGAGAAATTAATAGCGTTTTTTAAGTCGCTTTTATGGCTTATTCCGCTTATGATTATCATCGATTTAGTCACTAAATTGCTTTGCTATTATCATAATGTCGATATAACCGTAATTCCTAATTTCTTCTATCTGCGATTAGAAAGAAATACCGGGGCCGCCTGGTCATTATTCGAAGATTATCCGGCCTTATTAGCGTTACTATCGGTGGTTTGTACGATTGCGATCTCGGTCTATTTGGAAAAGAAATATCGCCAAATCAATAAAGGAACGCGCATCGCTTTGATGCTGATCATCGCCGGTGCGGCCGGCAATATGATCGACCGCGTTTTACAATTAGTGCCCGGGACGATCTATTATAAGGAAGGCGTCATCGACTTTTTATCGTTCCGATTGTTCAATAGCTATGATTTTCCTGTTTTTAATATCGCCGATATGTGTCTGGTTATCGGGGTCATTTTGCTAGTTATTTTCTTAATAATAGAAGAAGTGAGACAAAAAAAGCATGAAAACGAATAATTATGTCGTTCTTGAAGAGGAGCAAGGCGAAAGATTGGATCGCTATTTAGCCAGAGTAAGTCATGAATCCCGCAATCACCTCGCTTCGCTATTTGCTAAAGGTCAAGTTAAAGTCGACGGGAAGGGACAAAAGCCATCTTATCGCATCAAGGTCGGAGAAGAAATCACCTATGAGGAGGATGAGATCGAAGCTTCCTCGATGATAAAGGAGGATATCCCTTTAGATATCGTCTATGAGGATGATGATCTTTTGGTGATCAATAAACCGCGCGGAATGGTGGTTCATCCCGGAAATGGCCATCATCAAGGAACGCTGGTTAATGCTTTATTGGGGTATTGTCATGATTTGAGCGGTATCAATGGTGTTGAAAGACCGGGAATTGTTCATCGTATCGATAAGGATACCTCGGGACTCTTGGTTGTGTGTAAAAATGATTATGCTCATCGCCATATCGCCTCGCAACTGCAGGATAAGACGATGCATCGTGAATACTATGCATTATGCAAAGGCGTCATCAAAGAGGATGATGGGAAAATCATCGCTCCGATCGGCCGTGACCCATACGATCGTCTTAAAATGGCGGTGGATGTCAAAAAAGGCAAGGAAGCGATTACCTATTTTCATGTCGAGCAGCGTTTTAATCAATATACGCTTGTGTCGTTACGTCTTTTTACAGGCCGCACCCATCAGATTCGCGTTCACATGCATTATATCGGTCATCCGATTGAAGGCGATCCTTTATATGGGAAAAAGAAGAATTTGCTTTTTGATAAGGGGCAGCTTTTGCATGCCTACCGCTTGACCTTTATTCATCCTCGTACCAATCAAGAGATGGTCTTTACGGTTCCGCTTGACGATGATTTTAAAGCGGTTTTAGCGAAATTATCAAGTTGATTTTAATGATATCTGGTCTTTTATTATGAGTAACATATAGCGAAGGACGCTTGCCTTAAATGGTCGGCCCTTCGCTTTTTTTATGACCAAAATCGCCCCGATAGTAATGGAATTTCAAATAATTCTCTTAGCTTTATTTTGAAAAATGTTTTCTTTATTATAATAATTATTTATCGACAAAAAGCGACTATTTCCGGATATAGGAGGTTTTCTTTTCTCTTCTTGATATCCATGTATAACCAAATCATAATAATATTTTTTAAAAAAATTAGCACTCTATGCTTGACAGTGCTAAAAAGTGAATTATAATAGTTATACAAAGGAGGGATGATAATATGAATATGGATGAAATGACGATGAACGTGCGTGAGATTATTGAACTAGCGTACCAAAAGACAATCGATAACCACAATAGTGAGATTGATATTCCGCATATGGTCGCGGCTTTATACGAGCATCATGGCGAAATGTTTAAAACCATTTTGACGCGCTGCCAGGTCGATCTTCATGAAGTGGAGAAATTGATCAATAGCGCCTTACGCTCACTAGCGACCTCTTCGAACGCTAATGAACCGGTTTTAGCGCGCGACGTTCAAAAGCTATTTGTCGATGCTGATAAAATTAAACAGCAAATGGAAGATACCTTCTTAGCGAATGAGCATTTGATTTTAGGACTATTCACTAATAACCATAGTCTTGTCAAAAGCCTACAGAAAATCAACAATTTTCGACAAGATGTCTTTGAAAAATGTATTCAAGAAATGCGAGGTGACGATAAAGTGAAAGATGAAAATGCGGATGCCAATTATGAGGCACTAACAAAATATGGACGAGATTTAATTAAAGAAGTGACAAGCGGTAAGCTTGATCCGGTTATCGGTCGTGATGAAGAAATAAGGCGGGTAATGGAAATCCTCTCACGGAAAACCAAGAACAATCCCGTTTTAATCGGGGAACCGGGCGTTGGTAAAACGGCGGTGGTTGAGGGCTTAGCGTGGCGAATTGCCAAAGGAGATGTCCCCTTTACCTTAAAGGATAAGACCATCATCGAATTGGATATGGGAAGCCTTATTGCCGGGGCGAAATATCGCGGTGAATTTGAGGAGCGGCTAAAATCCGTTTTAAAGGAAGTCACGAAGGCTAATGGACGGATTATTTTATTTATCGATGAGATTCATACTCTTGTCGGAGCGGGTAAAACCGAAGGCGCCATGGATGCCGCTAATATGCTAAAGCCAATGCTAGCACGCGGCGAATTGCACTTAATTGGGGCTACGACGCTCGATGAGTATCGTAAAAACATCGAAAAGGATGCCGCTTTAGAACGAAGAATGCAAAAGGTCTTGGTCGATGAACCGACCATTGAGGATACAATTGCGATTTTACGAGGTCTAAAGGAGCGCTTTGAAATGCATCATGGTGTCAAAATTCTTGATGAGGCTTTGATAAGCGCGACCGTATTATCGTATCGCTACATTTCCGATCGGTTTCTGCCTGATAAGGCCATCGATTTAGTCGATGAAGCCTGTGCATCAAAAAGAATTCAGATCGATTCTTTACCGACCGATTTGGATGAATTGCAACGTAAAATCATGCAGCTGGAGATCGAAAGTGCTTCATTAAAGGGCGATGAAAGCGAATCGACCAAGGAGAAAAAGTCCTTAATTGAAAAGGAGCTTCAATCCTTAAAGGAAAAGCAAAAGGTTCTTGATGATAAATGGCAGGCGGAAAAATCGTCCTTGACGAAGTTTAAAAAGAATAAAACGCTTCTTGATCAGGCGAGGACCGATTTAAGCACCGCCCTCAGCAACGCTGATTATGAAAAGGCCGCCAAGCTACAATATGATACTATTCCTAATTTAGAGAAGGAGATTCATGCCTTTGAGGACCTAACAAAGGAAGGGCGTATGCTCGATGAAGTGGTCTCGAAGGAAAATATCGAAGCGGTGATTTCCCGTTGGACTCATATTCCCTTAGAGAAGTTAAATAGCACCGAACGCGATAAGATTTTACATTTAAAGGAAAAGCTTGCCAAACGCGTTATTGGGCAGGATGAGGCGTTAACGCTGATCAGCAATGCGATTTTACGGAATCGAGCGGGAATTAATGATGAAAATCGCCCCATTGGAAGCTTCCTATTCTTAGGTCCGACCGGTGTTGGTAAAACCGAGGTCGCCAAGGCCTTAGCCGAGCAGCTTTTCGATAGTGAGCAGCAGCTGATTCGTATCGATATGTCGGAGTATATGGAAAAGTTCTCGGTCTCACGGCTGATTGGTGCGCCACCAGGATATGTTGGTTATGAGGAAGGTGGACAATTGACGGAGGCGGTCCGGCGGAAGCCATATAGCATCATCCTCTTAGATGAAATTGAAAAGGCTCATCCCGATGTCTTTCATATCCTTTTGCAGGTCCTTGATGATGGCCGGTTGACGGATTCGCAAGGGCGGGTAGTCGATTTTAAAAATACGATTCTGATTATGACATCCAATATCGGATCATCATATCTTTTAGATGGCAATAGCGATGAGAATCAAAAGAAGGTGCTCGAGGAATTAAAGCTTTCCTTTAAGCCTGAATTTATCAATCGAATCGATGAGATCGTTTACTTTAATTCTCTTGATGAAAAAGTGGCGGTGGCCATCGTTGAAAAATTCTTAAATCAATTGGGCGAACGCTTAATAAGCAAAGGCTGGAAGATCGAATATTCATCGTCGGTCAAGGATTATTTGGCGAAAAATGGATTCGACAAAATTTATGGAGCGCGGCCTTTAAAACGCTTCATTCAAAAGGAAATCGAAAATCCCTTGGCAAAATTCATTTTGGAAACTCCAAGCAATACGCCAAAAACCATCATGATTGATTGGGTTAATGGGAAAATTAGCTTTAATGTCAAATAAAGATCGTATGACCTTTAATCTAAAAAACGGTTGCTATTAAACATAGCCTCTAAAGAAAATAAAAACTAGGCGTGGTGTTAAGCCGCGCCTTTTTTGCTATATAAATCATAAACTCGATATTTACGATCATGATATGCGAAGCCAATCGATTTATTTTTCTTTTAAAAAATGATATAGTGATTATGCATTGATATCTTAAATGGAATATTGGTATTACCATTCATGAATGTGACTTATATATTTGGAGGACCAATAATGATAAACGATGATCATCAAATTGAAATATATCAGCCTCAGCTACAAAAGATGATGCGGTTAAAAAGCATTTTGTGGTGGGCTCTGATTATTTTTTGTGAGCTGGGTCTTGTTTTACGGGTTGTCTACGAGTTTACAAAATTTAACTCACAGCTGTTTTTTGTTTTGCTCATTATTCTTTTTGCTTTTGTGGTTTTATTATTGGTTTCATTTATTGCTGTTTTATTAAAGATCAAGCATTTAAAAAAGATCGCTTTAATAAACGAAGAATAGCAGGGCTATGTAATTTAGTTTAATTTATCCCGAATGTACATTTATACCGATATTCCGATATGATCCATCAATATCCCTCTTTTTATTTGAAGGATTACTTATCAATCGGATCAGGTATTTTTTAAGTGTCATCCTTATCATCAGGTACTTCAAAAAGTCTTTGATAGTTTTTAAAATTCTTTTTTACATAATGATTTAAAGTGGCGATTCCGAATTGCTGATAGATGGATAAAGCGCATTGATCGACCTTTTTTCCGGCTCCAAGAGGTAAGGATAAGGATAGCTTTTTTTCATATTGCGCCATCGTCTTTAAAAAGGCGTAGCGGGCTAAGCATGAAGCGATCGCCACCGCGGGATAAAGGCTTTCTCCTTTAGGATGAAAGATGATTCCCGTTATAATATGATCATTATCCCTTAAATAGCGATAATAAAGCGATTCGGAGCAAAATTCATCAACGTAAAGAGGTACTTTCTTTTCTATTTTTCGTTGAACATTTCCTAAGACCTCATTGTGTAGCCATGCTTTGATGGAATTCATATTAAATCCCTTATCGATCAGTTCATTATATTTATCATTATGGCAGATCACAAGGGAATGAGGAAAATGCTCATCGAGCAAGGGGCCGATTTCAAGGATTCGTTGATCGCTTAAGGATTTAGAATCCATTATTCCCAATTCATTTAGTAATTGATAGTCTTCCTTACGATAATAAACGGCACATACAACAATCGGTCCAAAGAAATCACCGGTTCCTACCTCATCGGAGCCAATATGATCAGCTAACTCCTGCCAAGAGGTGGTTATTTTGGTCTTTGGCTCTTTTATTTGCGCCTTTGGATCATATTTTTGCGCTAATTCTAAAATATCTTCGCCTTCAAAGACGATCTTAAGACCATGTGCGGATTGATAGGCGGTGATTATAAATGATGAATTTTTGATGCGAAAAAGCTCATATTCACCAAAAGTCGGCACTAAAAAGCTTTCATATTCTTCTTTGATCTGGGAAGCAGTTTCCGGGCTCACTTTAATCGTCACATATTGTTTCATGATCATCACCTCTTTCATTTTAGCATAGAAAAAAAGCAATTTCATTAAGATGGCCTATCGCTAAACTGTTTTTTGTTGAGTTGTAAATGATATGAGACCAAAAAAAGCGAAAAATAAATTTCACGCAATGTTATGAAAACAAAAAAACATTTATAGATAATTTGCTTTAGATTATTACTTTGACCTTTTTGGCCAATTAAAATCATCCTGAATTCAAGACTTTTTTGTTTGCCGACCTTCATTTAGACATTTGGTCGCTAATGTAAGATTAAAGCATTACATATCATATTGTCTAATATTTGCCCACATGATAAACTATAATTGAAGTAAAGTGATAAAAAATAAATAAGAAAGTCGATTTTTTTAAGAAAAAACACAAATGAAGGTATGTAAAGGAGGGGAGGACATGTGTTTTTGAATATCAGTAGGAAAATATATCAGATTCATTGTGCGTTGCTCGGGCGGATATATGCTTGTAGGTAATTAATTGTTTTTTAGATGCTATCTATAGGAAAGGAAGAATCTAATATGAAAAAAGTTTTATCATTATGTTCATTTCTAATCATGTCGTTACTATTGGTATCATGCATTAATCGGAGGACTAATTATTTTATTCCTGGATTTTTCACCGGGCCTAACGTGCGTGATGATACTCAATTATGTTATTTAAATGTTGAAGAAATAACCGAGGATGTTTTCCAAGATGCAAACGGGATTAACGTTATCCATGATTTAGTAGCCGATAAATTCTATAGTCTTGAGTTTTATATTATTACTAGCGAATCGGAAAAGATCACTGTCGATTTTATTAATTTTAAAGATGCCTATGATGGCGCTACGGGTACTCCTATTTCATATAAAGACGATAATCATTCATGGATAAGGCCGTACACAAGCTATCTCGCTGATGGAGAAGTGGAGTATTACTCTGTGCATATCGAAAAAGATAATATAAATGTTTTTACATATTTATATTCAAATTAAAGGAGGAATAATTTAATATGAAAAAAGTTTTATCATTATGTTCATTTCTAATCATGTCGTTACTATTGGTGTCTTGCATTAATCGGAGGACTAATTATTTTATTCCTGGTTTTTTTACTGGATCTAACGAGTGTGATGATAGTCAATTATGTTATTTAAATGTTGAAGAAATAACCGAGGATGTTTTCCAAGGTTCAAACGGGATTAACGTTATCCATGATTTAGTGGCCGATAAATTTTATAGTCTTGAGTTTTATATTATTACTGGCGAATCGGAAAAGATAACTATCGATTTTATTAATTTTAAAGATGCCTTTGATGGCGCTACTGGCACTCATATTTCGTACAAGGATGACAATCATTCCTGGATAACACCTTACACAAATCTTTCTTCTAGTGAAGAGAAGTATTACGCTGTGAATGTCAAAAAAGATAATTTAGATGTTTTTACATATTTATATTCAAATTAAAGGAGGAATAATTTATGAGTAATTTATTTTCGTTAGCAAATTTAATTTCATTGACTTTATCAACCCCGAATTGTGATTTTTCGAGTATTGCTGAGCATGCTACGCAACATGATATTCAAATCATGGAACAAAATTCTATTGATGATTGGGATTCTTACTATAATTATTTGCTAAATGAAGAATCAGAATCAGCTAATAGCTATGATACGAAAAGTGGAAATGTAAGTGGTTCTGTCAGCGATGCAATAGACAATCTATCGGATTATTTAAATAAGAATTATAGTAATTATGATTGGTTTAAAGATGATGATAATAGTGCATTAACAAGTGATGTCTCAAAGGCAATTCCGATAGAAATGCAGACTACGTTGTTTCGAACTGAAGAAATTGAGGAAGCTATAATTGCTTCAGGTGTCGAAGGTTATACGGCATATGGTGGTTGTGGCCCGATAGCGGCTATGGGAATCTTAGATTATTTCGCTCGTTATTTGGATTATAAAGAAATAATCAGTGATCCAACGAATTCTGATAAGCGCATTATTTTAGCTAGTACAGTATTGTCGCATACGTATTTTTCTATTTTTGGAGAAACCGATAATACGCTTGTTTGGCCATGGGATTATAGAAAAGCATTCAATAAAGTTATCAGTGTTAGAGGATTAGGAAATCAAATTGAAGCGAAAGATTATTGGACTTTAATGGGTAATGAAAAGAAGAATTATTGGAATAAAATAGTGGCCAGCATCAATGAAGGAATACCAGTGACCTTGTTTACAGGCAGTAAATCTGGTGATGGTGAGTTTTCTAAACATTATACCAATATTTATGGATATGAAACATGGACTGGTATTTCAAAAAATAATGACGAAAAAATAACAAAGCAATTTATTAAGGCGAGATTGAATTGGGGACGTAATGTGGAGTATTATTGCGATTCAGATATTTTAGATTGTGGGGAAACGGGAATAATTACCTATAAAATGAATTACATTAATTCATATGATTTCCATGATTCGGATTTTGCGAATGATTTTGTTAATCAAGCAGGAAACGGACAATATTATTTCTATAACATTGATAAACCAGTCACATTGGCTAATGGCAGAACTATTCAAACAAGCAGGTTAAGAACAAGCTACATTGAAAATGAATATTTAGTTATGTCGCCCAATAGAGAAGGTGCCGGTAATGCATATTTAGATATAACTTTCCCCCATAACCTCTCAAGATTGTCGTTTGATTCTTCTATGTGGAGTAGCTTAGAAGGAGCTTTCCATGAAAGCTTCGTTATTCAATACTTAAAGGATGGAGAATGGATCGATCAATTAACAATCAATCCATCGAAATTAGCAACATTAAAAGGTGATCCTGATAGTTTCGTGGTATTATTTCCAAAAACCGCCAACAGAATCAGATTTTATGCCACTCATAGCAATCCGTATGGAGATAGAAATAAGGGGCGTATCTGCTTAGACAATTTTAATGTAAGCTATAGTTAAAGCCATCCTATTTAGAATTAATATTAAAATTTAAAAATTAACACCTGATATTGAAAAATCGAAAAACTGGTCATCTTTTAGTTCATCTCCAATGTGATCAGTTTTTTGCTTTATTTCAGCGTTAATTTTAAGGTGTGTCTGAAGAGGATTAGCGCAGAACACATAGATATTTGAGCTAATATAAATCATGCGGACTATATTGGGCGTTATTCGTTTTTAATATCAATGTGTTTTTGATGCCTTATGATATACCATCGTTCTAAACTATAAATTGAAAAACGGCATAGCATATTGTTTGGTATTTAAGGCTATGATAATCTCTAATTGCAGTGAAACGAAAAAAAGACAATAAAAATGGGAGAAAACTATGAGAATCAAGAAAGGATCAAGTTTGTTATTTTGTTTAATGTTTTATATATGCGGATGCGCGAATAACGTGACGGGAAATTTAATATCAGGAGTATATACATTCGATAATTATTCGGAGGTCATGGCTTTTTATGCAATCTTTATGAATAAAAATGAAGAAAGATTCATCATCCCCGATTTTGATGATGAGTATCAAAATTTGCAATATTTCTTTCAAAGCGGAGGTGTCGATGCCAAAATAATTAATGACAAAATCTATGATTATGATTTTCCTAGCCCCGGTTTTTCGGTCGGTACTTTAGATTTTGAAGTATTAAGTTTGAATGTGGCAAGCTTCCAAGACACTATTAAGGATGATTCATCCTTGGAAGTTATGGCAATTAAGGATATGGCTTCTTTGAAAAGAGTGTATCTTTACTATAATGAAGTTGAAATCGCCTATATTACATTCATCAATAGCATTGATGAAAAAGAGATCAATAAAATTTGCGAAATAGTAAAGGAGAGTCTTAAAAACGCTTTTTAAAATAGCGCTTGTGCTTGGCGTAGTATTAAGCATTGATCATAGGTAATTATTTTGGAAGAAGAAGACATAACCGCCTTGATTTTCATAGTATATATAAATTATCGGCCTCTTTTCTTTCGCTTTTTTGTCATTTGATGGACTGAAAGGACAATCATTTTCTTTTATTTCGTCATTTCCTTTCGAAACATGGACCAAAATATGATAAGATACAAGGGGTGATATTGCATGAAGGATATACGTGAGACCTGTGCCTTTTCGCAGTTAACTGACATTTTGTTAACGAAAGCGAAAACGGAGATCGGTCGAAAAAAAATTAGCGAGCTGACATTATTTCATGATGAATATTTTTTAAATCACGCCCTCGCTCTTCTTGACGAAGCGCAATCCTTTTATGCGGCCTATGGGCTGCTTCCGTTTATCAATTCGGAGGATCTAACGCCAATCATGGATTTTGCCCATAAGGGTGGCATTCTCACCCCGAAGGACTTTATGATGATCGTCAATGATATTGAAAACGTCAATAAAACATGTGATTTTATAAAAAACGTCGCGGGTGATTATCCTTTGATGAAAGAGATGATTCGCGATTTTCAAGATTTAGTTCATCTATTAAAGACAATTCAGCGCATCATTGCGCCGTCACTTCAGATTTATGATGACGCTAGTAGTGAATTACGCTCCTTGCGCAAGCAAATTATTAAAGCAGAGGGCGATTTAAAGATGCAGATTAATGCGATGGCATCGCAATATCAAAATCTTCTAACCGATAAAACAATCACGATGCGCAATGGGCATTATGTTTTACCCGTGAAGATGAGTGAAAAGGGACAAGTAAGTGGCATTGTTCACGATGTATCTTCAAGTGGCATGACCGTTTTCATTGAGCCCTCAGCGATTGTCGAACAGAACAACCGTTTGCTTTTTTTACATCAACAAGAGGAAGATGAAATTAAAAGAATTTTGGCGCAATTAACCGGGATTGTTTTAAATGATGAGCGAGCCCTTATTAGCAATAATAATCTTTTAGGAGAATTGGATTTTGTCCAAGCCAAAGCGATCTATGCGCATGAGAATGATTGCTATGTTTCGAAAATTTCTTCCACGCCACGAATCCAAATTAAAGGCGGTCGGCATCCATTTATCGATCGAAAGAAAATCGTCAAAAATGATTTTTTGCTAGATGATGAGCACCGCGTGATGATACTAAGCGGTCCAAACGCCGGTGGTAAAACCGTGGCGATGAAGTGCGTTGGCTTATTATGCTATATGCATCAATGCGGTTTAGCGATTCCTTGCGATGAACCGGCCTCCATTTCAATGTTCGATCACTTTCTATGCGATATCGGCGATCAGCAATCCTTGAATGATGATTTATCGACTTTTTCCGGACATATGGAGGCAATCAAAACCATTTTAGCGTCTTTAAATGAAAGAACCTTAGTGTTGATCGATGAAATAGGCACCGGAACCGATCCTCAAGAAGGGGAGGCCTTAGCCATCGCGTTGATCGAGGAATTCCTCAATAAACGCGTTTTTGCGATGGTTTCATCCCATTTCCCGGGCGTTAAGGAATACGCCTTTTCGAATGATCACCTTATTCTTGGCTCTATGCTTTTTGATGAAGAGAAGCTCCAGCCCTTATATCGCTTGAAATTGGGCGTTCCCGGACGCTCGTACGCTTTAGAAGTCGCTAAACGACATGGTATTCCCTCTTCGATTATCGATCGGGCCCTAGCGCTTCTTTCCGATCGCGAGAATCACGATTTAACCGCGAAATTGGACTATTTAGAAAAGCTAATTGCCGAAGAAGAAAATAAAAGACAGCAATTAGCGGATAAGGAAGCATCCATTAAACAGGATGAGGAAAAAATCGCGCGCTTCTATGAAGAAATGGCGACCTATAGACAGAGGCTCGAAAGCGAATTTCAGGAAGAAAAGAACCAAAAAATGCGCGAATTAGAGGCGATGATCGATGATGCTATCGATCGGTTAAAGGAAAAAGATCTTAAGTATCATGAGGCGGTGGCCATGCGCAAAAGAATTCATGATAGCGAGGATCTTGAGGAAGAGAACATCATCGATGAAAAGCAGGATTTGGCCATCGATGATTATGTGGTGATCAGCGATAGCGGGATCACCGGTCGTATTACGCGTCTTCGTAATCAACAGGTGACGATTTTAACTTCGGAGGGTTTAACGATTCAAACGAAGCTAAATCGTTGTCAAAAGATTAAAAAGCCGTTGATAAAGGGCACCAAGCCACGTCAAAATGGCGATCCCATTGTGGCTACATCGATCAAGATGGAGCATAATGTCATCGGTCTTCATGTCGAAGAGGCCCTTGAGAGTGTCGAGAAATACTTGGACAATGCGCGCGTTCATCATTTGAAAATGGTGCGCATCATTCATGGATCCGGGACCGGTGCGTTAAGAACCGCGATTCATCAATATTTGAAAAAACAGGATTTTGTCGAATCATATCGCCTTGGAGGGGCCAATGAAGGCGGCGTCGGGGCCACGGTGGTGACTTTAAAATGAACGATCGTTTAAAAGAGGAGATCGATCTTTTGCCATCATCTCCGGGCGTCTATTTGATGCATAATGCTCACGATAAGGTGATATATGTTGGAAAAGCGAAGGATTTAAAGAAACGTGTTTCGCAGTATTTTTTGCGTCCTCAAAAGGGAAAGGTCAAGCGCATGGTGAATGAGGTCACTTACTTTGAAACCATTCAAACCGCCACGGAAAAAGAGGCGTTGTTATTGGAAATCAATTTAATCAGGCAACACTATCCGCCCTACAATATTTTGTTGAAGGATGGAAAGTCATATCCCTATATCGCTATTTATAAAAAGAAGGATCCCTTTTTGCGCATTATGTATCGCGATAATGATCCGAATTATCATTATTATGGACCCTTTCCGAATTCCGGAGCGTGCTATGAAATCATCAATCTTTTAAACGCGCTTTTTCCGCTTCGAAAGTGCCGGACTCTTCCTCCGACGCCTTGCTTATATTATCATATGGGGCAATGCTTAGGTCCTTGCCTTCAGGATATCACCGATGATGTTTATCAACCTCTGATCAAGGAAATTGAAGCCTTTATGAGCGGAAACGACACCAAAAAACGCCAAGAAATGGTCGCCTTGATGAAAAAAGAGGCGGATTTGCTTCATTTTGAAAAGGCCTCCGAATATAAAAGGATCATCGATGCGATTGACCATGTAACCGCTCATCAAAGCGTTGATAGCCGCGATAAGGTTAACCGCGATGTTTTTGCGATTTCGATGCGCGATGGCTATTTGGGCTTGGCGGTTTTACTGTATCGTCAAGGCAAGTTGTTAGGAAAGGATTTCTTTGTGGTGGAGCTTTTCGATGATGTGATCGATCAGGTGAGCAATCTCATCGGACAATATTATATTAATCATCCCTTACCTAAGGAAATCATCGTTTCCTTACCGGAGATCGTCGATTTGCTCTCCTTAGCGTTCAACGTTCATGTCTACGCTCCGAGCAAGGGGCAAAAATTAGAATTGGTCGATCTCGCGTTAAAAAACGCTAAGGCGGGCTTAGATGAGCACTTCCTTACAGCGCGTCTTGATGACAATAATATGGCGCTTTTGGAGGAATTAGGGCAAATGCTGGGAATTGCCACCCCCTATCGCATCGAATTATTCGATAACTCGCATCTCCAGGGCACGAATCCTATCGGCGCCATGGTGTGCTTTATCAATGGGCAAAAGGCGAAGAAGATGTATCGCAAATATCATATCGAGCATGAAGAGAAGCGCGACGATTATGCCTCAATGAAAGAGGTGGTTTATCGTCGCTATCATCGCTTAATTGAAGAAAAGCAAGATCTTCCTGACTTGATCATCGTCGATGGGGGCCTAGGGCAAATCAATGCGGCGAAGGAATCGTTAGTGGATCTCAATCTTTCGATTCCCTTGGTGGGTCTTTATAAAAATGATAAGCATCAAACGGAGGGCTTGATGAGTGATCAAGGGGAGATCTTTCCCTTAAAGCAGGATTCGCCTCTGTTCTTTCTTTTGATGCGCATGCAGGATGAGGTTCATCGCTATGCCATCCGTTTTCATCATGAACAGCGTTCTAAAAGCCTCATCAGCTCCATATTCGATAAAATTCCCGGCCTCGGCAATAAAAGAAAACAGACTCTTTTTGCGCGTTATCCATCGCTGGATGATATGAAGAAAGCCTCGATTGAGGAATTAAGGCAAATCCTCCCGTATGATGTCGCGCGTCATGTCTATGATAAGCTACATGAAGAGATAAAAAAATAGCCTTTAAATTAATAAAGGCTACAATGAGATTTCGTTCATTCGAATTAACTCAATAACCGCATGGGCGCGACCGCGGACCCCTAGTTTTTGCATGACATTGGAAATATGATTACGGACCGTTTTTTCTGATACAAATAGCGTATCAGCGATTTCCCGCGTGGAATGATTTTGAACTAATAATTCGAAGACTTCACGTTCTCTTTTAGTTAAAATCGATGGCATTTTATTCTCCTTAGGCCTAATTTATACTATGCATTTTTTTCTATTCGTCGACATAAATTGGTCTATTGAAAGGGAAAAGGAAATAAGCGATGCGCATATTGATTTATGATAGTGGAATAGGGATGCTGCCTTTTTATCATTTGGTGCTTAAAAAACAGAAAAAGAATCACTATTATTTGGAAATGGAGGATAAATTATTCCCCTTAGGTAATCATTCAAGAAAGGAACTCATCGCCTACGCCCATGAAAGGCTAGAGGCCTGGAGGGAAGCGCAATATGATCATATCTTTATCGTTTGCAATACCTTTTCCGCCGTTATATCCACGATGAATCTCGATAATTATCCCTTTAAAATTCATACTATTTTAGCCTATAATCAATCGCTAGCGATGAATCATGACGCGATCGTCATTGCGACAAAGGCCACGGCCTCTTATTTTCATGAGCGGGGTCTCATCGCGTTAGATTTTTCTTTTTTGGTCCCCTTAATTGAAAAGGGGCAAATCGAAAAAATAATCCACGTTTTAAAGGGCTATTCCTTTCCCAAAAGGACGATTATTTTGGGATGCACGCATTTTACCCATATTCGCTTCCTTTTGGAGGGATTATTTCCATCGCATCATTTTATCGATGCCTATTCGTTATTGGCTGAGGAAGTACCAAATGACGAGACCTATGAAGAACATGCGAATGCGAAGGCCCGCTTTTATTTAAAAAAATTCGGTTTTAGTCATAACTTTTATTCTTGACATCTATACTTTGAATGCGAGGTGAAGAAGATGAAGAAAATTTCTTTATGGTGGGAAAGGATTAAAAAGAAGGGGAAAGATGGAATTGACAAAATAAAATCCATTCGCTTGAAAAAGCCAACCAAAAAAGAGGATAAAAATCGGGAAGTAAACGTTGAGATAGTTCCACCAACAGCTATTCAAGAAAGGAAGAAAAGGAAATCATTTTGGCCTTCCATGATCGTCCTTGGAAGTAAGAAAACCAAACGCTTAGCCTTAATTATGATTCCTTCGGTGATTGCGATTGCCGGCATTGGCGTCGGATTATCCTTTTTAAGACCATCTTCAACGATTGAAAAAGAAGTGATTCTCGAAACCAGTAAAACATATCATCGTGTCTATCTTTTATCAAATGACGATTATGTGGTTCCTTTATCGGTCAAAATGGAGAAAAGATCGACCACCCAAGAGGAAATTTTAGAGGTTTTTGCGTGCTTGAAGACCAATAGTAAGGTGGCGAACAATCATCTACATGGCTATATTCCGGAAAACACTAAGATCGATCATTTGACGATTGATAAGGGCCTCTTAACGATCGATATGTCCGCGGATTTCTTAACATATAGCGAGACCAATGAATTAAAAATGGTTGAATCATTGGTGTACACCTTCTTGGATTTTGAAGATATCAATGCGTTATCATTAAAGGTCGAAGGGAAGGTTTTAAACGCTCTTCCAAGAGGAAATCTAGTTATTAACAATCCCTTAACCTTAGAGATGGGCATCAATCGACCGACCGTCTCTTCGATCGATACCCTTAATAAGGAATCATCCATCGTCTATTATGAAAAGCAATATGGTAATCAAAAGTACTATGTTCCACTCACGGTGATGACTGATAAGCAGGAATCGCGAGTCAAGGCGTTTTATGAGGCGACAAAGGAAAAACCGAATCTTATCAGTGGCTTTAAAAGGATTATGACCTATAATCAAATCGATCATAGCGTCGAGCCTCTTATCAATGACACCGATATCGTCATCGGTCTTACCGATGCCTCTTTGATGGAGGAGGGCGTTATCAAGGAAGACATTTATGAATTGCTCCTTTTAAGCTTTTCCTTGATGGGCATCGATCAAAACGTTTCCTTACAGGTTAACGGCGAGAGCTATGAGGTCAACGGCTATGCCTATGAGGATTCGGTTCCGGTGAACGCAATAACGTACAATATCGTGGCGATCTGATTTTCAAGACTATAAGGATTGGTTCCTTATGGTCTTTTTTTATGCGCGGATAATTTTATAAAATGGCTTGAAAAATAGCCCTTGTCGCGTTATTATATACACGGGTTCATGAGGAAAAATCGTAAGTGATTTAAGAAAGTGAATCGTATTTGATCAAGAAATTGGCCCAATAGCTCAGTGGATAGAGCAATCGCCTTCTAAGCGATAGGTCAGGGGTTCGAATCCCTTTTGGGTCGCCATTTAGGAAACAAGGGTTTGATACAATGAAATTGTGTTAACCCCTTTTTTCTTTGACCATTCTTGCTATCAACTAACGATAGAATTTTCTTAAAAAATAATATATTCTTATTTACTAATGATATAATGTACCTTGATTATGGTATTTATGATAAAGAAACGAGGTAATTTCACGATGAAGAAAATCTTTTTACTGCTAATTAATATATTCTTACTATTTGGGTGCACTAATGGTGAGCATGATTCGGTGACTCCACCGACTTCATCCATCACTGATCCAACTAGTAATGCTAGTAGCTTTGTAAGCTCTAGCCCATCGGACGTTGAAGGCGAAGGGCTCTCTTATATATTATCCGCCGATGGCGACTCCTATATCGTGGATGGTAAAGGAAAATGCACAAAGGATACGGTTGTGATTCCCGCGACATATCAAGGCCTACCGGTTGTCGGAATTGGTAATTATGCATTCTCGAGTTATACAAATTTAGCTTCCATAACTCTTCCCGATAGCATCGTGAACATTGGCGAAAAAGCCTTTTATTATTGTTCCTCTTTGACCTCCATCGTTATTCCAAATAGCGTGGAAAAAATCAAAATAAGCGCTTTTGAAGGATGCCGTTCATTAACCAGCATCACGCTTCCATTCGTCGGTGAGACCTTGAAGAATAATGAAAATTATCATTTTGGCTATATTTTTGGGGCTCAGTCCTTTTACGATAATTCATTATATGTTCCAACAAGCTTAAAGGAAGTCATAATCACTGGTGGAAGCCTAATCGATCATGAGGCCTTTTATGGCTGTAAATCCTTAACCTCGATTATACTTCCTAATAGCCTAGAAAGCATAGAATATGGAGTCTTTTCTGATTGTACCTCGTTAATCTATAACGAATATGATAATGGCAAATATTTAGGAAATGAGACTAATCCCTATCTCGTATTAGTTAGTGCCAAGAATACGGAAATTACCGATATTTCCATATCCGAAAAGACACGATTTATATTGGATAGTGCGTTCATGAATTGTCAATCTTTGGTGTCGATTATTATTCCTGAGAATATCGTTAGCATTGGCACTTATGCCTTTGAAGGCTGCAAAGCATTATCAAATATTTCTATTCCAAGTCATATCGATATGGTTGGAGGTGGCTCATTTATTGGGTGTGATTCTTTAATATGCAATGAATACGATCACTGCGATTATATTGGAAACGATGAAAACCCATATTTAGTCATGATTCGGGCCAATGATAAGGCAATAACGAGCGTTACGATTCATGAAAAAACGAGATTTATGATGAATGATGCCTTTAGTGAGTGTGGAAAATTAACTGCTATCTCACTTCCTGATGGTCTCGTAACCATTGGAACATGTGCTTTTTCGGGATGCCGAAATCTATTATCGATTGTAATTCCTCTTAGCGTTACTAAGATTGGCTGGCATGGATTTATAGAATGCGTAGTTATTACCATCTTCTGTGAAGCAAATAGCCAACCAAGCAATTGGTCAAGTGAATGGAATAGCTCCCATTCGAGTAATCCCGTATATTGGGGCACTGAGTGGTCATATGTTGATGGAGTGCCCACACCGAATAATTGATCATAAAGCGAATATTAACATTTAGGATTGATTCTTCAATCCTTTTTTTGTGTTATCGCTTAAAAAGCGAGGATAAAGGCCATTAAATTGATTTAGATTGGGTTAGCAATCAATTTAGATAATTGTTGTCAAAAGAAAAATAAGAATGTTACATTATAAATGAATGATATACAAAAAAACGAAAAGCTTATGGAAAATATCGATATTGAAAAAGTGAAGGAAGAGGTCCATAAAAGAAGCGAATCGCTCATAAAGAAATCATCATGATAGACTAATCATCGACTTTCAAAACTATGAAAGATAATGAAAATAATTATAAGGATTTATTTCGATAAGGATCGAAAAAGGAGGAAGAAAAAATGGCGACTTCAATTGAATACATCGAATATGTTTGTGAAAGAATTAAGGGAATTGGAAATGTTCGCTATAAAAAGATGTTTGGCGAATATATGGTTTATCTTAACGATAAGCCGGTCTTATTAGTGTGCGATAATACGACATTTGTTAAAATTGTCCCGGAATTGGAGAGTGTGATGAAAAAGGCGGATCGCGGTTATCCCTATGAGGGCGCTAAAATCCATTATATTTTGGATATCGATAATGAGGATTTGGTTCATGAGGCTCTTGCGATTTTAGAAGAAGTGACACCGCTTCCGAAAAAAAGAAAATAAATGATAAAGAGTTTCGTCTAATAAAAAAATAATGAAATTCAAGATGGGAGTGAGAATGATGATTGCATTTAGTAAAGCTAGAATAAGAAGAAGATTTCTTTATTTTGATCTATGTATCATGTTTCTTATTTTTATAGCCTCATTATCAGGATGTACTTTTGGTGGTGTAATTAAAGGGCAAACCTATGAAGAGGCAGAGCGCTATTCCATCGGTGATTTTACCTATAACGCTAGGACGATCGATAGAATCACCATCAATTGGTATATCGGTCATATTGAAGTCATAAAAAGCGATCAGGAGGAGCTTATGGTGAAGGAAAGCGGGCAAGGCCTTATAGCAAGTCAAAGACTCCATTGGCTTCTTGAAGATGGTCAGCTAAACGTGCAGTTTTGGGAATCCGGATATCTATCAAATGTCAATCAGAATGATAAGCATTTGACGATTGAGATTCCTAAAGGCATCGCTATCAACATCAGCACCATTAGTGCGCCTTTTAAGACCATGAGCTTAGAAGCGACCGATCTTGAATTAACGAGCGTATCGGGGTCAGTGACAATCGGCGAATTAGTGTGTGAAAGGGCCCAAATCACTTCCACTAGTGGAAGAATAAGCATTGAAGAGGCTGTAATTAATAATGATATTTATCTCGGCTCGGTCTCCGGAAGAATCGAAATCTTAGCGACAATCGCCCCAAATATTAAAATCAAAAGCACCAGCGGAAAAATTAAGGCGGCCCTTCAACAAAATTGTCATTCCCTTGATATCGGAACGACAAGCGGAAATGTCGAAATCGCTATGGATGATTTTCTTGGTGCGACCATTTTATATAAGACGACAAGTGGGCGATTGACAATCAAAAAGGACTATGTAAAGGAAAATGATAAATATATCATTGGTGATGGGATGTGCGATATGTTGATCCATACGACCAGTGGCAATTTAACGATCATTTAGGAGGTTAAGAAAAGATGAAAATTCTCGTTTTAAACGGAAGCCCAAAGGGCCCAAAGAGCGATACTATGCATCTTACAAGGGCTTTTTTGGAGGGCTTTAAGGAAGTCACACCAGCGGAAATCACAATTTTAAATGTCATCGATTGCCACATCGATTATTGTCGAGGATGCTTTGCTTGCATGAAAAATGGCGGAACCTGTCATATCGATGATGATATGAAGGATATTCTCCATCAAATCCTAAAAAGCGATATCATCATCTTTAGCTTTCCCTTATATTGCTATGGGATGCCGGCCTCATTGAAAGCCGTGCTCGATCGAACGATGCCCCTTTCATCGCTGATGATGCATAAAGTCGATGATCATTATGAGCATCCATCACAGGTCGATTATTCGCATTTAAAGTATCTCATGATCTGTGGCTGTGGCTTTCCTAATAGCCACCATAATTTTGAGGCGATGATCATGCAGTTTAAAATGATGTTTCCTCGCAATCACACGATCATTACGGTGCCGGAAAGTCCGTTATTCAATGTCGAGGAAGCGGATCCGTTAACGAAGCCCTTTCTAAAAAAAGTGGAGGCGGCGGGAAGAGAATACGCCACGAACGATGATCTTTCAAAAGAGACGATCAACGAATTAAAGAAACCGCTAATTCCCGAGGAGCAATATGCGGCGATTTGTAATGGCAAAATGCAATAAAGGATATTCGATCAAGCTACCATAAAATGATTGGTAGACTATTTCATAAAAAGCTGATAGAAAAAACATCTCAAGACCAACTTAATTAATGATGAGATGTTTTTTTATGTATTTTAATTTTTATGCCAAGCGATATCAAAGGATAATCTAATCTTATATTATCGTTTCTTAGGCCTATTCATTACCCTTTAAGGCCTCGACCATGTTGATCCTTTTATTTTTCTTAGCGATGAATAAGCCGACCACAAACGAGACGCCCATAATAAGCAGCGTACTGAAAGCATAGGTCAAAATTCCGATAATCATTTTCAATTCATACTCGCTCGCCATCGTTTTCAAAAGGACGTATAAGACGCCCGCTCCCGAAGGAATTCCTACTAAAAGTCCGATCAACGTCAACCAAAGGTTTTGACTGATTAAAAGATGCCCAATCCGCTTGTTTTTGAAGCCGACAACCTTTAAGGTCGCTAGCTCACGATATCTTTCGACATAGCTCATGACACCCAAATTATAGAGAACAACCACCCCTAAAACGACGGCCGCTAAAACGAAGATTAAGACCATAACATTCATGATTTCCATGAAGCTATCATAGCTATCCATGACCGATTGCTTGGTTTGCATCCCGGCGATAAAGCTAGCGGAGGCAATTTCATCGATCCGTTGTGAACAAAAGGCGGCATTCACATGAAAGGGGATGCCTATGCTTTTGGCATATGCAGCGGTCATGGTGATATTCTCATTCATAAAGGAGCGGATCACACCCGCGACTTGGACATCATAGGTTTGATTGGTGCCAAAGGGCGAGAAGTGAATCGTCTCACCGATAGCGTATCTTTCGGCTAGACGTAAGCAAATGTAGACACCATCGTCCTTGAGCGACACGGTTTTATTATTCTTATCAACAAAGCGGATGCGCTCATTTTTGACATCATAGATATCAAAGGTGAGGCTTTTATTTGATATATCACCGCTGATCTGGGCTAAATAATCGGCATTATAGTCTTCGATGAATTGCATGGTGTCGGATTCTAAAGCGGTCTCAGTAAAATTGACCCGCGTCTCATAGGCATAGATTTTCTTATCGATGAGATCAAGAAATCCGGACATCGTATCCTTCATTCCCAATCCGGCGACCAGAAGGATCGTGCAGCCGATAACGCCGATCAGACTCATGGTTGTGCGCGATTTATGGCGCAGGCAATCGCGGATATTCCATCGCGTCCCAAAATGCATTTTCCCCCATAATTTCGTTTTTTCGATCAATAGCGATTTGACCTTTTTCGGCGTATAGGGTCTTAAAGCATCGGCTGCGCTGCCTTTAAGCATTTTCTTGACCGATAAAAAGCTGATGAAGATCAAGGCGCCGATCAAAGCGATCAAGACCGCCCAGCAATAATAGGGCATATAAAGCGCCCATTTCGGTAAGTCAAAATATGTTCCCTGCATGAAATGGGGATTGATGACAATCGCGGCGATGCCATATCCAAGGGCGATCGCGAATAATGATCCGATGAGTCCAATAAACAATCCATAGGAGGTATAATGCCATAAAATGCGGTGGTTTTTAAATCCGAGAGCCTTCAATGTTCCGATCTGCGTTTTCTCGTTAACGGTGATGCGATGCATGGTCGTAATCATCGTTAAAACCCCGATCGCTAAAAATAATAAGGGTAAAACAATTCCCATCGTTTGCCCTTCTTCAATCTCACTTTGGGCGGCCGCATACGCCGTATGCTGTTCCTTCGTGAGCAGCATCGTCGTCTTTCCTAAGGCGATGCCAATCGCTTCTTCGATATCCGCTTTAGCTAAGGAAGAGCAGATGTTGATCTGCGGATAGAAGGTCATTCCTAAGGTCGACTCGAGCTTTTGAGGAGTGATATAAACGAAGCCAAAGGAACGATAATCCGGCATCAATTGGTTGCTATCGGCCACGCACACCATATATTCGGAGCTTTTAACGAGGCTTATCACCGCACCTTGAATCTCCTTACCGGAATAAGTCAAGGTCAAGATGTCGCCAATAACGATTCCATTTTGGGCGGCAAATTTATCGGAAAGATAAAAGCCATCGGCGTTTTCATCATATTCATGACCCTCACTAATCAGCATTTTAGTGTTGACATAGTCTTCCACGACCGTTAAAGCGAGCGATTGATCCAAATCGTTTTTAACTCCGACATTGACGGAAAGAAAGCGGGTTGCCGAATCAACGCCGGCGATCTGCTGAATGGCCGTTATATCCTCCTTGGTGAAGCCATGATCATCATATAAGCGATAATCGGCATAATGGGTCTGGGCCATAAAATAATCGGTATCTTTTTTTAAGCTGTACCACTCGGCATGAAAGCCTAAAAAGACTCCCATCCCGATGGCGACCATTAAAATCATCGATATGAACTGCGCTTTATAATTCCAGGCGGTTCTTAATAATTTTTTATAAAGCATTACCATTCCACCTCGTCCGCGCTCAAGGGCGCACTTTGCTCCTCGTAGGAGCGGATCCTTCCGTTTTTTACCTTGATGACGATATCAGCCATTTTGGCAATATTTTGATTGTGGGTGACGATGACGATGGTCTTATGATAGTTCTTGGCCATCGCAAGCAGCAATTTGAGCACCATTACGCCGGTTTCCGAATCCAAGGCTCCGGTCGGCTCATCGCAAAGCAGGATCTTCGGATTCTTGCAAAGGGCACGAGCGATGCTTACGCGTTGCTGCTCACCACCACTAAGCTGCGAAGGGAATTGCTTCAAATGGTCCTTTAATCCCACTTCTTCAAGAACCCTTTCAGGATCAAGGGAATCTTTCGCAATTTCTTTGACTAGAGCAACATTTTCATAGACGGTGAGAGTCGGAATCAGATTATAAAATTGAAAGACAAAGCCGACCATTTCGGAACGATATTCGGCTAATTGATCTTCATTTAATGTTGAGATATCCTTGCCATAGACCTTGATAGTGCCGCTGGTCGGGCTATCAAGACCTCCTAAAAGATTGAGTAATGTGCTTTTTCCGGCCCCACTAGGACCGAGAATCACGATAAATTTGCCTTCATCCAAGGACAAATTAACATTGTCAAGCGCTTTGAGCTGATGCTCTCCGCTTGTGTAGACACGACATACTTCTTCAAAACGAATGGCCTCCATAGGCTTTCCTCCTCATTAGATATAGTGATGACATGATAATTATTAAGTTAGTCATCACTAACTCAATTCTATGACTCCATCTTTTTCTTTGTCAAGAAAAATATAATAGGAAAATGCAATAGAAGATAAATTTCAAACGAGCATCTTGCCTAATTTATCCATCATCATGATCTTATAATTCAATAATGAATGAGCATATCGATTTAAAGTAATAGCGGCGTTTTTATGGCCCAATATCTCAGATAGTGTTTTTACATCCATTCCCGATTCTAACGCTCGTGTTGCAAAAGTATGCCTTAGGGCATGAAAGTTCCTATAAGTAACTTGGCAGCGTGCAAGAATGACTTTGAAGGTTCTTTGGTAGTTTCGTATTGCAACCATGCCATTAGATCTTGTCTTCATAATATATGGCGATGCACTTTTTCTTTTCATGGCCGTCAAATAGGAAATTATGCTAGAAGAAAGAGGAATTACACGCTTGGAGTTTTTTGTCTTTGGCTCCGCCAATATGGTTATCGATTTCCCATCCTTTCTTATTTTTGTTAAGGTATGGCGAACATAGAGAAGACGCTTCTTTAAATCGATATCATTCCATGTTAAGGCAAGTAATTCGCCGATTCGAAGGCCGGTATAAAGACAAAGAATAATACCAAAATAGTTGTCTTTACGCGATTTAAGACAATATTCTTCGATCTTTTTTTGCTCATTTATGGTGAAGGCATCGATTTCTTTTTGGATTAACCGTGGCGTTGAGACAATTGAAAAACAGTCTTTTTTTATTAAATCAAGCTTTAACGCGAATCGTAGAGCCTTTTTTAGTATCGCGATGATTGATAGTACCGTATTGGTCGCTAACGGATTGCCATTTATAAGATTGCCGTTTTCACATTTATTATTGATGAAATCTTGAATTAACGAGGCATCGATAGCCGTCAATTCATAATCACCTAAAATAGGATTAATGTGGAGACGAATCATATCTTGATACATCAAGTATGTTTTTAATTTAATTGTGTTCTTCTCATATTTGTTGAGCCATATGGTCAGCCATTCATATAATTTCATTATTAATTTCCTCCTAAATTATATGTAATATTGTCACTTAAAATAGGGGGAAAGTAATTAAAAAAAGCCGCCTATTATCTTATTTGGCGTCCTTTTTTCTTTAAGCAATCTAATATTAGCACATTTAAATTATCAATGTGTAGATATTTTTTATAAAAATATCATTAATTTAGTTTATTTGGTAAATAATCGCTAGATAAAAAAACCATATATTAAGATAATAGGCGTCTAAAAAATAATAAATTTTTTAAGCGGAAAGGGATTATAGAAAATGAAAAAAAAGAATGCTTCAATTTATTTATTAGGATTATTGTTGGTTTTATCATCATGCAATGTCAATGGAAACGAAAATTCTTCAGGTGAATTAAGCAATACTGGTAATTCAGACGAAGTAAGTTCAAGTGACCGCTTTGATGATATAACTCCTTTGCGACTTTATAATTATGATGAAATAGAGCAAGGGCAGACCATTAATGGTGAATATTCGCAATTTGTGAATATCAATATTGTATCTTCATATCTAGGTTATGGATACGATGTCATTAATGATCCGTATATAAACAAGAATTATATAAATATGTCCGCGCCTATTTTGGATATGAATAAGATTCAAAAAGCAAAATTACGAATGATTAAAGAAACGGAAGCGGAATCTTATAGCTGCGAAGGATCCGACATGGCCCAGCTTATCGATAGTTATGCGGCTAATTTTAAGGTTGATATAGGAGTAGGTTCAGGTAAATCCAAGGTTTTTTCTGGCGGATTAAAGGCATCCTTCAAAGGATCTTCCGATATCAAAACATATTTAAAATTTTATAAAAGCGTCTATCAGGTGAAGACCTTTAATCTATATCTTACTGATTCATTATCAAGCATTAAAAGCATGGTATCGGATGAGTTTTACCAAGATGTTAAGCAGTTATCAAGCAAATCACTTTTTAACAAATATGGCACACACCTGATTCGCGAGGTAGCGATGGGAGGAAGATTGGAACTTAATTCAATGTGGTCTTCAACAAAAGTTGGATATTCCAATGAAATAGAAGCCGCCGTTAACACCCACATCAAGTTTTTATCAATCGTCAATCTAGATCTCGATTCAAGCTTAAAATTTATGCAGAAATTAACAAATGAAGGAGTTTATTCCGAAATTGAAGGCAAGCAAATAGGTGGACGATTGGTTGATGTTTCAACTGCGGAAATGATGGCCAAACATAAAACCGATTGGCTTAACTCATTAAATGATAATTTATCCGCCTCGGCCTTATCAGGTATAGTTGGAGAGAACTCGCTGATTCCCTTATGGGATCTGTTGCCGGATTCGGAAACTGAAAAGAAAATAGAGTTGCAAAACGTCTTTAATGAGCAATGTGCCGAAAACTATGACGCTATTTGCGATTTATATAAATTGAATAAGAATCGCGATTTAAGAGTAATATATGACGACACTAGTGGTGAAGTTACTGGTAATGATTCACCATATCTTGATGGTGATGTTGTCGAATTAGATGCGACTCCAAAACCAGGATGCACATTCGATGGTTGGTATATTGGTGATGAAATCGTTTCATCAAAAAATAAATATATTTTTAACATTTATACCAATATGGTCGTGGAAGCACGATTTACAAATAATGAAGATACTTCGGGTTCAACGCATGAACACACATTTAGTGATGAGTGGAGCTTTGATCAGGATTATCATTGGCGGGCCTCGACTTGCGAACATACCACGGTTGTTGATTCACGGAGTAAGCATGAATATGATATGAAAATCGTAGAGCCGACATATTTATCCGAAGGATATACCGAATATACATGCCATATCTGTAATTACAGCTATCGTGATGATATTAAACCAAAAGTCGAAGACATGACTGTTTTTGAAGGTACGATTCGAAGCGGTGAATACAAGGTAACCGGTAGTGGTAAGACATGTTCAGCTGCCTTTATTCTCAATAGGACAATAAACCAATTAAAGGATTCGGGATTTAATCAAGTTCGCATCATTCTGAATTATCAGTTGCGTGAACAAGACAATTGCTTTATATATGTAAATCTATTTGATGAGTACAACAATTCATTATATTATCGGAAGGTCGAGCATGGTGGAAATAATGTCGATTATTCATATGCTTTCTATACGATTGAGAAAAGCTATTCCTTAGATGAGCTCTTAAGCAATAGCTTTAGAATCGAGTTTAAAGCTGAAAACAAGATATTTAAAGATTTCTATGTTGGAAATGTCACTGGTAAGGTTATTGCTGAAAAGCGGTAATAAAACTAAGTATGAATTTTTACGTAAGTTTTTAAAAGAAAAATAGTTTTTAATATTTGGAACAGTATTAAGTTCCTTAACACTCGATGCCTGTGGAGGTTCATTCTCCACAGGCATTCTATAAAAAAGATCGAATTAAGGGCCACACAAAGACGATGTGAAAAAGAAACTCGATAAGCCTCACGATATTAGCAGCGTATTTAGATAAAAATGCTATTGCCAAGTTGTAAATGATGTGAGACCAAAAAATTGAATATTACTATATTTATTTAGGGGGTATTATTAAAATGTTAAAAATAAAGAAAATTCTTACACTTGGAATAATTAGCACAAGCATTCTTAGTATTGCGAGTTGTGCACATAATAATCCAAACAATCCATCTTCTAATACTCCAATTCCAGATAGCACGCCTTCACCATCAACGGACGATCTTCCAAGTTCAAATAGCTCGGAAACAAGAGTGCCAGTTGAAGAAATCAGTGCTTTTGTTGAGTCGATTGGAAATAATTATACTTTTGAGCAATATTTTTATATAACGGGCGCAGACGAACACACAAAAATTCTTCGTGATGGCGACAAGGCTTTCGATGAAATCAATAATATTCATTATACGCTTGAAGGAGAAACGCTCTATTCTATCACGCAGAACGAAAAAGGCGAATGGCACAAAAATTATGCTGACAAAACGGCTGATGATATCTTTGATCAAAAGAAATATCTTGCAGAACTTTTGAACAACTTTACTTGGATATCTTATGACGAAAACACCAACACTTTCACAGGCACTGGCGACTATGCACAAAACAATAATATTGAAGTTCAATTACAAATTTCACCAACCGAGTTAAATCTAACCTCAAAAGGTGGCTACACAAAACTAACTAACCTAGATAAAACCACAGTGGCCTTGCCAGAGAATGTCATCGATGACACAATTGAAAATGAAAAGATTTATACCATTGATGAACAAGGCAATTATGATTTTAATATCACACTATTGCATCAAATTTTGGATGATTGGTTTAAGGGTAATAACCAGTGGGATGAAGATTCAGTGACGTATTTAATGAATACTACAGAAGTTTCTTATAAACAAATCGTTTATATTGATATTTCAACAGAAAAATGTGAATTAGGAATTATTCACAATGATAGAGATAGTTTATTTTTAAGACCATTTTACATTAAAGATAGCAATTTCTTCACTTCACTTTTAAACAACACAATATCTACCGCAGATGAGTTTAAGCAATATTTGAATTCTGTGACTTGGCGTGCTTTTACAATGGATATAGAAGCAGTAGAAATAGACGCATCGCTTTCAAAAGAAGATTCAGACTTAATAGTTAAAAATCTTCTAAGTGACTTAGGAGAGCGTGGGTGCGGAGATACTGTCATTCCGAACTTAGGATTAGAAAATGTTTTATGGTATGCTTTGGGGACATTAAGTGATGAAATCGCTGGTAAACGTTCAGGATATTTATATTGTCTATTAACCATGATGAATGGACAATGTGAATTTATGAAACTTAGTTATTCTGCTAGAAATAGTATATACGGAGGTCATTATTTTGTAAAAATTGACGATAAAGATCTCTATAGTATAAACTCTGTTGCAGAGAAGCCGATGAATATTGGGAATTTAGAGTTATACAATTCTTAAAAAGAATAACTGTTAAATACATTGCGTATGGGCCATAATGCATGAAAAAACAATGAATCATTATAATGTTCATTATCAAATGATGTGAGACCAAAAAATTTAATATTATTACATTTATTTAGGGGGTATTATTAAAATGTTAAAAATAAAGAAAATTATTACACTTGGAATAATTAGCACAAGCATTCTTTGTATTGCGAGTTGTGCACATAATAATCCAAACAATCCATCTTCTAATACTCCGATTTTAGATAGCACACATTCACCATCAACGGACGATCTTCCCAATTCGAGTAGTTCAGAAGCAAGAGTGCCAGTTGAAGATATTGGTGCTTTTGTTGAATCAATTGGAAATAATTATACTTTTGATGAGTATTTTTATGTAACCGACGCAGACGAACACTCAAAAATTCTTCGTGATGGCGACAAGGCTTTCGATGAAATCGATAATACTTATTACACGCTTGAAGGAGAAACGCTCTATTTTATTACTCAAAATGAAAAAGAAGAATGGCACAAAAATTTTTCCGAAAAAACGCTTGAGGAGATCTTTGATCAAAAGAACTATCTTGCAGAACTTTTGAACAACTTTACTTGGACTTCTTATGACAAAAACGCCAACACTTTCACAGGCACTGGCGACTATGCACAAAACAATAATATTGAAGTTCAATTACAAATTTCACCAACCGAGTTAAATCTAACCTCAAAAGGTGGCTACACAAAACTAACTAACCTAGATAAAACCACAGTGGCCTTGCCAGAGAATGTCATCGATGACACAATTGAAAATGAAAAGATTTATACCATTGATGAACAAGGCAATTATGATTTTAATATCACACTATTGCATCAAATTTTGGACGATTGGTTTAAGGGCAATAAACAGTGGGATGAAGATGTAGTAAAATATATCACGATGCATGATGATTTCTCTTATAAACGTATAATCTACATCGATGCAAATATAGAAAAAATTGAAATAGGAATATTGATGTATAGAGGAGAGAAACCTTGCTTTTATACAGGAGCATTTACTGATGCAAACCTTTATCAAGAAATTAGTAGTGGAACAGTTTTTAACAAGCAAGAATTTAAAACATATATAAATTCAATTTTGCCTAAATATTTTAAATTTAATGGTATTCAGGCTGAAATAGACGCATCGTTTTCAAAAGAAGATTCAGACTTAATAGTTAAAAATCTTCTAAGTGACTTAGGAGAGCGTGGGTGCGAAGATATTGTCATTCCGAACTTAGGATTAGAAAATGTTTTATGGTATGCTTTGACTCCATTAGGTATTGAATCTGCTGGCAGACGATCAGGAGCAATTTATTGTTTGTTTGATCATTCATTGGAGCAAGGACAATGCGAATGGATGGTGATTCACTATTCTGTGAGAACTAGCAAATATGGAGATCACTAT
This sequence comes from uncultured Coprobacillus sp., assembly GCA_964583155.1. Classification (GTDB taxonomy): domain Bacteria; phylum Bacillota_I; class Bacilli_A; order RFN20; family CAG-826; genus CAG-826. The sequence goes on along the minus strand of CAZOUY010000001.1, from coordinate 232,084 downwards.
TTTGTAAAAATCAACGATAAAGATAACTTTTATCTAACATCTGTTAAATCATTATCATTAAATGAAGATAACAAATATTTACACACATCAATAGAATTAAATCAAGCTTTATGTAGATTGCCAGAAACAAATTAATTAGAAAAAGCAATGAATCATTATAATGTTCAATATCAAATGATGTGAGACCAAAAAATTGAATATTACTATATTTATTTAGGGGGTATTATTAAAATGTTAAAAATAAAGAAAATTCTTACACTTGGAATAATTAGCACAAGCATTCTTAGTATTGCGAGTTGTGCACATAATAATCCAAACAATCCATCTTCTAATACTCCAATTCCAGATAGCACGCCTTCACCATCAACGGACGATCTTCCAAGTTCAAATAGCTCGGAAACAAGAGTGCCAGTTGAAGAAATCAGTGCTTTTGTTGAGTCGATTGGAAATAATTATACTTTTGAGCAATATTTTTATATAACGGGCGCAGACGAACACACAAAAATTCTTCGTGATGGCGACAAGGCTTTCGATGAAATCAATAACGCCTACTATACGCTTGTAGGAGAGACGCTGTATTCTATAAAGCAGAACGAAAAGGGAGAATGGCACAAAAATTTTGCTGACAAAACGGCTGATGTCATCTTTGATCAAAAGAACTATCTTGCAGAACTTTTGAACAACTTTACTTGGACTTCTTATGACAAAAACGCCAACACTTTCACAGGCACTGGCGACTATGCACAAAACAATAATATTGAAGTTCAATTACAAATTTCACCAACCGAGTTAAATCTAACCTCAAAAGGTGGCTACACAAAACTAACTAACCTAGATAAAACCATCGTGACCTTGCCAACCAATATCAAAGACGACACAATTGAACGTGAAAAGATTTATACCATTGATGAACAAGGCAATTATGATTTTAATATCACATTATTGCATAATATTTTAGATGATTGGTTTAAGGGAAATAATCAGTGGGGACAAGATGCAGTTCAATATATCGGTAGGAATGAGGATTACTCTTATGACGAAATTGTTTTTATCAGCGGCTCCAAAGAGCAATTAAAAGTAGGATTTTTAATGCATAATGGAAATTATCTTAATTTATTTATAGGGTGTATAAATGATGCGAATTTCTATAATGGTATAAGCAGTGGAGACATTTCAACTGGAGAGCATTTAAAAGTTTATTTAAATTCGATATTACCAAAAAATTTTAAATTTTTAGTACAATTTGAAATAGACACATCGCTTTCAAAAGAAGATTCAGACTTAATAGTTAAAAATCTTCTAAGTGACTTAGGGGATCGTGGTAGTGGTGAAGGTAAGGTCATTCCGAACTTAGGCTTAGGAAATGTTTTAAGGTATTATTTGAAGCCTTTGAGCGATGAAACCGCAGGTCGACGATCAGGGGATATGTACTGTTTATTAGATACAGAAGAGCAATGCGTATTAATGAAAGTACATTATATTGTCAGAAGTAGTATTTACGATGACAATTTCTTTGTACGAATTGGTGATCAAACGAACTTTAACATCCCCTTTGTTGAACAAGAATTGTTGAATAGGGGAAATGTAGAGTTATACAATTCTTAAAAAAATAACTATTAAATACATTGCGTATGGAACATAATGCATGAAAAAAAGGAATTCAATATCAAATGATGTGAGACCAAAAAATTGAATATTACTATATTTATTTAGGGGGTATTATTAAAATGTTAAAAATAAAGAAAATTCTTACACTTGGAATAATTAGCACAAGCATTCTTAGTATTGCGAGTTGTGCACATAATAATCCAAACAATCCATCTTCTAATACTCCGATTTTAGATAGCACGCCTTCACCATCAACGGACGATCTTCCCAATTCGAGTAGTTCAGAAACAAGAGTGCCAGTTGAAGATATCGGTGCTTTTGTTGAGTCGATTGGAAATAATTATACCTTTGATGAGTACTTTTATATAACTGGCGCAGACGCTCACACAAAAATTCTTCGTGATGGCAACAATGCTTTCGATGAAATCGATAATACTTATTATACGCTTGAAGGAGAAACGCTGTATTCTATCACGCAGAACGAAAAAGAAGAATGGCACAAAAATTTTTCCGAAAAAACGCTTGAGGAGATCTTTGATCAAAAGAACTATCTTGTAGAACTTTTGAACAACTTTACTTGGAGATCTTATGACGAAAGCACCAACACTTTCATAGGCACTGGCGATTATGCACAAAACAATAATATTGAAGTTCAATTACAAATTTCACCAACCGAATTAAATCTGACTTCAACAGGTGGCTACACAAAACTAACTAACCTAGATAAAACCACAGTGGCCTTGCCAACCAATATCAAAGACGACACAATTAAAAGTGAAAAGATTTATGAAAATGGAAGGTTTAATATTGTTCTTATGAATGAAGTCTTGACCGATTGGATGAAGGGCAATAATCAATTTGATAGAGATATCATAGTTGAATATATCATTGGAAGTGGAAAAGAAAATTTAAGTTTAGATAGAATAGTCTATATTAATGCTTCATTGCAGGACATTGAATTTGGCTGTACTTACAATTATTCATCAGAGTTAAATCGATTTTATAGTTTACATTTCCAAGATGCTTCTTTATATGAAAGTTTGGCTAATGGAACTATTTCAACAAAAGATGATTTTATAGCTTATCTCAACACTGGAAATTTAAAAAATTTTAAAATTAACTCCACAACTTATATCGATAACACAATACCAAAAGATGATTTTTCAACAATGACCACCAACATCTTTAATCGTTTGGCAGAAGTTGGCTATCAAGGCAGAGATATTTCAAATGAGGGAACAAAAGTTGAAGGCTTGAAGCCGGAAAATGTGATATATAGTTTTGCAACTGTAAAAGGTGATGTTTTCCCAGGTTTAGGTCTAGGATATAAAAGAGAATGGTCACACTATTATTTAATTAATAATAATGACGCTTGTCGCTGGATTAAAGTTGGCATTGCTTCATCGGAACCAAAAAGTGAATTGGGACCTAATTACATGGTTATAAATGATGAACTAAATTGTTGGTATGTCACTTCATATGAAGAAACAATTTTAGATAAAGGAAATGCAAATTTTCACACAATAACCACAGAAATAAACAGGAAATTATAATAATTCGGATCTATTAAATTTATCGGGGAAAACCAGGGACAACAGTTTAGAACCCGATAAAACTATAAAATCTAGCGGAGACACATAACTAAGAGTTGTGTGTCCCTTTTCATTTGAGTATTATTGTATCTCAAAATAAGCAATGCACGCTTTCTAAATCTTTCAAAATTGCTATATCCATAGGAACAAATTCGACCATCGTCTCCTTCTTGTAATTCATAAATAAAACCATCGTTATTTGGAATAGGATCAACGATGGTTTCTTTGAAATTACTATGGTCAATGCCTAATTTAAGTAAAAGTGTATTGGGCCTCCTTATTTTGAACTATAGCAATTTAATTATATAGGGTCCTTTCTTATGGAAACTATAAAAGCTATAAATTTCCTTGCATTAATATATGAATTAGCGTTATTTACGAAAATGACACAAGTATAATGATTGCCGATTAAAATACAAAGTGATAGCATAATATTGAATTATCCATAAAGTGATATTTCTTATGCAATAAAAAAGAGCTTTTGACATTTAAAAAGATGAAAAAGTTGTTCTTAGAATGCTAAAATAACTATACCTATTGATATGAAAAGGAGGTTTCTACATGTCATATATTCAAGTTAAAGATATCAGTAAAGTTTATAAAACAGGTGATATTGAGATCCGCGCGTTGGATAAAGCCTCTTTTACCATTGAAAAAGGCGAATTGGTTTGTATTTTAGGTCCTTCTGGAGCGGGCAAAACCACCTGTTTAAATATCCTAGGAGGCATGGATAATGCAAGTGAAGGTCAATTATTTGTCGATGGTGTCGATATAACGAAATTAAAAGGAAAAGATCAAATTCGTTATCGTCGTAATGATATTGGCTTTGTCTTTCAATTTTATAATCTCGTGCAAAATTTAACCGCCTTAGAGAATGTCGAATTAGCGGTGCAGCTTTGTAAGGATCATTTGGATCCGGTTGAAATTCTTGAAAAAGTGGGATTGAAGGAGCGTATCAATAATTTTCCATCGCAGCTTTCCGGAGGGGAGCAGCAAAGGGTCGCGATTGCCCGGGCCATAGCCAAAAATCCGAAATTACTTTTATGTGACGAACCAACCGGAGCGTTGGATTATAAGACCGGCAAACAGATATTAAAGCTCTTGGAGGAAACCTGTCGAAAAGCGAAAATGACGGTTTTAATCATCACCCATAATAGTGCGATTGCCCCGATGTGCGATAAGGTCATCAAATTTAAAAACGGTATGGTCGAGGAAGTATATATCAATGAAATGCCGAAAAACATTGAAGAAATCGAGTGGTAATATGAAGAATCGAATCATCACAAACAGTTTTCGGAATATAAAGAAGTCCTTTCCGCGCTTTTTATCGCTCTTTTTAATGAGCATGCTCGGCGTTTTTGTCTTTACCGGTCTAAAGTCAACCGCTCCTGATATGCTACGGAGTCTTGATAATTATCTCGATCAGGCGGATGCCTATGATTTGAAGATCGTCTCAAGTCAAGGATTAACCCTCGATGATCTTGAAGCGTTAAAGAAGGTGGATGGGGTTAAGGAGGTCGAAGGCTCCTATTCTAATGATGTCCTTTTTCCGATCGGTCACGATCAATATGTTATGAATGTTAGCTCCATGCCTAGCAATATCAATCGCTTGACCCTGTTGGAGGGAAAATTTCCGCAAAGTGATAATGAAATCGTCGTCGAAGAAAATGTTCTTAAAAATAATGATCTAGCGTTAAATGACACCCTTATTTTATCGTCCTCTTCGTTCAAGGAATCGACATTTACGATCGTTGGGACCGTCGATAGCCCTCTTTATTATAATAATGCCAAAACGGGTCAAAATCGCGGTAACACCTCCATTGGAGCCGGTACCATTCATTTCTATTCTTACATCCAACCGTCCGCGTTCACACTCGATTACTTTTCCTTCATTTATATCACCGTAGAAAACGCAAAGGAGGAGATCACCTCCAAGGATGCCTATCTAAATTATGTTGAGAAGACGGTCACCGAAATCGAAAAAATCGTCGAGGAAAGAGAAGAAATCCGTTATCAACAGATCTATAACGATATCAAAGAAGCCATCGATGCGCAGGAAGAGGCGGGCACGCTTCTTTTTAACGAGAATCGCTTGCAATTAGATCAATCTAAAGAAAGCCTTGAGCAAGCTAAAAATCAATGGCAACAGGCCTTAATGGAAAATGGGTTAAGCGAGGAATCATTACCGAGCACTATCGCCCAATTAAAAACGCAAATTGCCGCTATGAGGGATCAGCTTTCGACCCTTGATCCTCGTAGCGATGACTATCAGCAGCTATCATTGCAGATTGAAAACGCCGAAGGGCAATTGACGCTTCTAGTGGAGCTACAAACGCTTGGCAATGGACTAACGATTCAAGAAGAAAGCTATCACCAACAGGAAGAGGAATATGCTTCGAAAAAAGCCCTCTTTGAGGAAGAAATCGCTACGGCGCGAGCCGAGCTTCAGCAATTAAAAAAAGGGAAGTGGTATGTCTATGATCGCACCGATTATTCGACATATAGCGATTATATTGATGACACCGCTAGCATACATAACCTCGCGAAAATTTTTCCGTTTATCTTTTATGCGGTCGCCGTATTAGTGAGCCTCATCTCGATGAATCGAATGGTCGAGGATGATCGCTTGGAAATCGGAACCTTAAAATCGCTAGGATTTTCAAATGGTTATATTCTTTTTAAATATCTGATCTTTGCCTTTCTAGCTACTTTAATTGGTGGAATCGTCGGCAGCATCGCCGGTTCGATCATTATTCCGTCATTGATTTTTAATATTTATCGAATTTTGTTCGATATTCCGAATTTTTTGATGTCGCTCATCATCGGTCCGACGCTTCTAGGCTTCTTCCTTTCGTTTATCTGTGTCTGCGGCACGACCATCTTTACCGTCATGGTCGTCTTAAAGGAAAAGCCGAGCGAATTGATGCGGCATAAGGCCCCGAAGAATGGCAAAAGGGTGATCATCGAAAGAATAACCTTCCTTTGGAAAAGGCTATCCTTTTCTAAGAAGGTCACGGTCCGTAACCTCTTTCGCTATAAAAAAAGAGTGTTGGTCACGATCTTCGGAATCGCCGGTTGCACGGCCTTGATGCTCTGCGGCTTCGGCTTAAAAAATGCGATTTCGAATATTCCCGAAAAGCAATATGGGGAGGTCTTTACCTTCGATGGTATGGCGTATTTGCATTATGATGAAAAGGAGGATATCGATTCCTTATTCAATTATGACGAAATTACAAGCATGACAAAGGTCGAAAGCCTCAACGCCACGACGACCTCGCAGGATGTGAGCCTCTTTATTTGCGATAAGGAAAAGATATCCGATATTGTGAACTTTGTGGATTTGAATGATCGTCACCTCACACTAGAAAGCGATAAGGTCATCATCAGCGAAAAGCTAGCCTCCTTAGAGAAGCTGGAAGTGGGCGATATGATTTCCTTTGTCGATGTTGATCATCACGCCTATGAATATCAAATATCCGGCATAGTCAAAAACTACATCAATCATTATATTTTCATCGATAGTGGCACCTTTGAAAAAAGTGGGCAATCCTTTGTGCCGAATGTCGTCTTTTTCTCGATCGGCTCCTTAAGCGAGGAAGAGCGCGATCAGTTATCCGCCTCATTATTATCTAATGAGGCGATCATCAGCGTTTCTTTTGTCGATATATTGATTCAACAGGTCGATAACATGCTTAAGTCCTTGAACAAGGTCGTCATTATTTTAATCGTCTTAGCGGCTCTACTTTCCTTTGTTGTTTTATATAATCTATCTAATATAAACATTCATGAGCGGAAAAGGGAAATCGCGACCCTCAAGGTTCTCGGCTTTTATGATCAGGAAGTGGATCACTACATAACCAAAGAGAATATCATCCTGACGCTCATCGGGGTGATCATCGGCCTCGTCGCGGGTTATTTTTTAACGCATCTGGTGATCGCGACCGTGGAGATCGAAAGAGCGCGCTTCATTCGCCATATCGTTTTTAGCAGTTATCTTTTCGCGGCGATCATCGCTTTTATCTTCACCTTCATCGTCAATTTTGTGACGCATTTCAATTTGAAGAAGATCGATATGATCGAAAGTCTGAAAAGTGTCGAGTAGTTAGATTTGATTTTTATAATAGTTTATTTTTTGGGTTAAAGAAAAAGCCTCCGTTTTCTATTGGAAAGCGGAGGTTTTTATTATTAAGGCATGATAAAAATCGAAGTAATCTCAATAATTCTCACATCGTTATCTGCCATTTAGAAAGCTTAGATACAATATGATAAGTGCGTTATTTAGACCTGGTCACCTTATCGAGGATGTTATCGATCGCGATGACGAGCGCGATTAAGAAGGGCATCTCGCTTTCATCGGCCTCCAAACAAAAGGAATCGACCAGCAGATCGATTTGCCGTGTAATCGTGCCGATCTCTTGACCATTTCTGGTAATCGTCGATTGGAATGAGAAGAAATCGCCTTTGATGAGAATTTCATCCTTGTAGCCCTCGACGACAAACTTTTTGCCACTGAAAAGAGGATGCCTGACGCGGGCGATTTTGGTCTTATTCTCATCATAAACATAAGCGCGATAGTTGAAGAAGTTAAACCATTTGTTGCGAACCTTATAGAGCTTTTTTCCGCTTTTATCGCAGACAAATTTGACATGAGTCGGGCTCAAGAACCGGCCCTTGACAAAGAAGACATCTTCTTCATTCTCATTTTTGACAGTTGAGCTACCACGAAGCGATATTAACTTATTTTTAATATAGACTTTCATTTTTTCTCCTCCTATTTATTTATTATCAAGATGACTAAGGCAATCGTAATAGTTAAAAGGGCGAGCAATATCTTGGTTAAGAGCAGCCATTTTAACTTCTTTTTTGCCTTGTTATCTAAATAATATCGATTAGTGATTTCGCAAAATGATAATTCGGTTTCGATATCAAACGTCTTCGTATCGTCTTTTAAAGCATTGGCCCGGAGGGTTATATGATTGCTATCCTCTAGCGAGACCTCCATCATAAAATCGATCACGAGGCAGCGTTCCTTACGATGAATATCCAAAATTCCAAAGATGCTGATTATAAAAAAGAACAGCTGCGTGATGAACCACCATGGCCCTCCGATATCCAATAGGCGCGCAACCTCGATTTTGACGACACCCTTTTCCGTTTGATAGGAGCCCTCTAAATTATGGAAGGCATTCCTTTGAAGATGCACAACGTGTCCATCGATCAGGATCTGCGTTTCACCTAAGATTTCATTTCCCGTGAGCTTTAGATTAACTTCCTTCACGCGGCGCCACCTCCCATCATTTTTAAAATTAAAACCATAAGAGCGAGTAAAGCGATGATAACTGCCATCACGATTCGCGCCTTCGAAGGATGAAGGCGATCAAAGCATAGGCAAATAATCGAAGCTAGCGAGAGGGCTAAGACAATAGGAATGGTATAGCGCCAGGATTCAGCTAAAGCTGTGGTCATTTCCATCAGTTTATCGCCTCCGGACCACCATTTGGCGATATCGGGATATATGCCATAGATTAGACCAAATGTTCCGATGGTAATTGCTATGAGAAGCAGGTAATAAAGCAAGGTTATGGTGAAGGAAACGACGCTTGAAAGCATAATCAAAAGAGCGATAATCGCGAGGTTAAAAAGAATTTTGCCAAGATGCACGATCTGCATGCGGGCTAAGATCTTATTTGGAGTTTTAAATGCTTCCTGGTTTTCCATAATATTTACCTTATCTTCCATCAAATTTCTTTTAAATCATAAGTAAAGGCCCAATTCTCAATCGGTCGATGAAAGATGAAAGTAATGCCAAAATGCCAAAAATTATTTGTCATATAAATCTCCTTAAACCTTAAACTGATAAATGATGCCTAAATCTAAAATTATATAACGTCAAAACTCAATTATAAGTATAAACGGGTTTCCTTTAAAATACAAGTATATGCCATAAAATGCCAAAAAATCGTCCAAAAACGCGCCTATTTTCTAAAAAAAATCCATTCCGAAGATGAATTGATACATGATTCTAATACTTTCAAGAACACTTCGGTGCCTTTTTCTTAAGGTGCTTTTTTACGTTACGCATACATAGTATTAATTAGGTGTAAGCATGGATAATGAGCAACAACAAAAAATACAAGAATTCGTAACATATTTGTTAAATCTGACGCCCAATGAAATTGGAATATTAGGCTCGGTGATCGGCGTTCTTTTGTCACAATATTTGACGCCAATTCAACAGAATGTTTTCGGAAATTTCTTTGAATTGGTCGGGCAGGTCATGCTCGCTATCGGCTCACAGGGTCAATATGTTAATGAGCAGAGTCAAAATAAGGATAGCGATAGCATCCGCAATAATTGTTATCCTGACCATAAATCATAATTCTTTTTGATGTAATATGCCGTGATTCCCTTTATGAAACGATTATTTGAACCCGCGCTTTATTGTTCGCTTTTGATCCAAATTACGATATAATATAAGCACATAAATTAATAAAAAATTTTTATTAAAGCGACAAAACAAAGCTCGAAAATTGTTTTATTAAATGTAGAGGGAGAAATTATGGCCAAAATTTCCAATAAAACTCTAAGAATGCTTTCTTCACCTAGGCGCGATACGATGGAAGCGGCGTTTAATCTCATCTATGATGAATATGCCTATTTGCTGTATTACATTGCGTTAAAGATCGTGAAAAACGCTGATATTGCCAAAGAAATAGTCAATGAGTCATTTCTTGTCTTTTATGAGCACAAGGATGATGTTACCGATTGCAAGAGAATCAAATACTATCTCACGACTATTTGCCATAATTTAGCGGTTAATTACCATATTAAGGATGGTCGCTATCAGGCGTATGATGATGATCTCGAAGTCGCTAATGATAATCAGGATCACTTTACGGAATATCTTCAAAGATTCGAAGGCTTTTTAAATGAAGAGGAGATCGATTTGATCGTCTTCCATTTATTATACGGATATTCCTTTAAAGAGATGGCCATGAGTAAAAAGGTGAGCACCAACGTCATCGCCGGCAAGTATCGACGGGCTCTTATAAAGATAAGAAAGCATTATCAAGAAAGGGACGATTTATAATATGAAAAATTTAAAAAAACAAGTTAAAGCCGATTTTGTCGATAAGACAGGGCAACAGCTGAGCTTTGATACGAGCGCTTTATCACCTTCACCGACCATAAAAAAACGCCAGGCGCGCAAGGTATTGCTGGTGACTTCTTGTCTAGCTTCGCTTTTAGTTGTGCTCGCGCTTCCGATTTTAATCGGCATGTTCGATGTCGATGATAGCTTTAAGATGACGAAGCGCACTTTCACCAAAAATGAATTGCATTTGATTGAAAGTTCATCATTTAAAGCGCTGAATGAGGTGGAGTATCCATCCTTAGAGCGTGAGGAATTAGCACTCGATCCCGAATATGTGGAGGCGGTTAAACAATTTACGACGACCGTTTATCAAAATCTCGATGCAAATATACCAAATGTCAATTTTGCTCCCTTTAATCTCTATTCGCTCTTGGAAATTATCAATCTGATGAGCGGGAATAATGCGCGCGCTCGCGCTGAATTCGATAATTTATTGGGGCTTACGGAGGAGAAGCGCCATGAAAACTATCAAAAGGCCCTTCGCAATAATTTCTTTGCGACTGATGATAGCACGGTCCAGATTTATAACTCCGTTTTTTACGCTAATAAATATACTCCCAATCCCGCAATTGTGGATCAATTAGCCTCCTATTATACTGAGGCCTTTCAAATGGATTTTCTAAATTCCCAAGATTTAAAAAAGCTCTTGGATTGGATCGATCAACGAATGAAGATGAAGGATTTTTTGGATCCGGAGAGCTTGGAAATAACTGAGGACACGGTTCTTATTTATCTCTCAACCCTTTATTTTAAGGAACGATGGGCTAATTTATATTCATCAAAATATACCTTGAAGGATACTTTCTATGGCCATGAAAATAATATCATGGTCGATTATATGAATCATACCTATAGTGGGGTTATCTACGATGAAGGAAGCTATGTTTCGGTCTATGATCGGTATTGCGATAATTATCAAATCAAATATATCGTTCCGAAGAGCTTGGATGATGATATCTATCAATTGACGGAAAATATCGATATTTTAAAGGATTATGGGGAAAAGAAGAGCAATGTAATTATCGATTTGACCGTTCCGAAATTTGATATTAAAACCGAAATAGATTTGAGCGAATGCTTAAAAAGATGCGGCTTGCAGGTCGTTTTTGATGAATACTCATTCTCATTAAATGACGCTTTTGTCAATTTACCTCCGGAATTAAGCACCTATCTTAAATATGTTAAGCAAAAGAATAACGTTTCCTTCAACGAGGATGGCACGGAAATCCGTTCCTTAACATTTGCGGCCGGTGATAATATGGCCACATCTACCGAGCCACTTGATGATTATAAGGTGAAGCTAAATCAGCCCTTTATTTATGTCATCTATGATCAGAGTAATTTACCGATATTTGTCGGTCATATCGATGATCCCTCCATCAATTAAAAGAAGTAGTTCATAAAGACATTCCTTTTCTCGTGGCCCACATTGCATATTTTTCGATTTCTCTTTATAATTTAGAAAGAAAAAAAGGGATGATGCTATGAAAAATATTTTAGTTGTCGGCGCTTGTGGCGGAATGGGACAAGCCATCTGCCGATTGTTGGTCCAAAAGGGCTTTATGGTGTATGGTATCGATTATCGAATTGATCGGCCCATCGATAATGTCAAGTATTATTCTTGCGATATTCGTAAGATGGAAAATGTTACATCGGTTTATGAGCAATTAACTCAAGAAATTTCGGAGCTATTTGCTATCGTTCATGTCGCGGGTGTCTACGCGATGGATTCCTTATTGGAGATGGAAGAAGCGCGCATGATGCGCATCTTTGATATCAACGTCTTAGGTGTTTATCGCATCAATAAGGTCTTTCTTCCCCTTTTACGCAAGAATAGCCGCATTATCATTACCACTAGCGAAGTCGCTCCCTTACGTCCTTTGCCCTTCAATGGCATCTATTCGATTACCAAAAGCACGCTTGAAAGATATGCTTATTCCCTAAGGATGGAGGCTAATCTTTTAGGCATCCATGTCGCTATCGTTCGTCCTGGAGCGGTGAAGACCCCGCTTTTAAATGACTCGATGTCGGAATTGGATGTCTTCTGCCAAAACACGGAGCTCTATAAAGAAAACTCGAAATATTTTAAAAGGATTGTCGAAAGCGTGGAGGCTAAATCGGTGACCCCGGAGAAGCTTGCCAAAGTCGTTTTAAAGCCCATTCAACGGAAAAAGCCCCGCTATGTCTATAAAATCAACGCCAACTTTCTCTTGAAGCTATTCAATATTTTGCCATCGCATCTTCAGGTCTATCTAATCGGTCGCTTACTAAGAAAGAAAAAGTAGGCTGCTAATAATAATATAAATTCTATTTTAATCATCACATGATTGCCAAAGAGATTCTTAATTCTAAGAATCTTTTTTTGTTAAAAGCCAAAAAGACGGAAAATTATAATTCAAAAAAGGCGCTGGTTTATTTCTATGTATTTTATGATATAATTACTTATACTGTTGAGGTGGTTTACGTGGCAAACTGGTATAAGCTTGATAATGCAGCTAAATTATTTCCTTTTATTTATTCGAAAAAGGATACCAATTCTTTCCGACTTTCTTGTGTTTTTGTCGATGATATTATTGTCGAGAATCTAAAGCCGGCCTTAAAGACCGCACTTCATCGTTTTCCGACCTTTTGCGTGAAGCTCAAAAGAGGCTTATTTTGGAATTATTTCGACCATAACAGTGCCGAACCGATCATAAAGGAAGAGAATCCGTGCTTAGGCTTGTCGATTCATCTTCGTAAAAATCATGGCTTCATGTTCACGCTTTCATATTATGGCAAACGCCTTATTTTAGAGGTTTTTCATTCCTTGAGCGATGGCACGGGGGCTTTAGAGTTCTTTAAATGCATCTGCTATTATTATCTACTTGAATGTGGCGTTTCGATCGATAATCATGGGGAAATATTGAGTGAAGAATTCGAAAAATTAGCTTCTGAAAAAGAGGATTGCTTCAATTGGAACTATGATCCGAGTATCCGTCCTTATCCTTCGGAGCCCCGCGCTTATCGTTTAAGGGGCCATCTTTATCCCGATGTCTTTACTGGTATCATCCATGTTGCCACGCCGGTCGATAAGATTCTCGAGGTGGCGCATCGATATCAAGCGACCCTCACGGAATATATTTCCGGCTGTGTTTTGAAATCGATCTATGATTTATATTATTCGCATGATCCTAAGGCCAAGCGTCCGGCCGTCTTGTTTTTGCCGGTCAATGCGCGGCGTTTCTTTGAATCGCAATCGGTCCGTAATTTTGTTTTATATGTTCGCATTCGCACCAATTACCAAGATAAACCGGTGACATTAGAGCAGATGATAAAGCTGGTGAAGGAAACCCTGAAGGAAGAATTGACCAAAGAGAAGCTTTCGATGCGAATCGTCAGCAATGTCCGCTTTGAAAAGAATTTTCTGATCAGAATTTTGCCACTTTTTCTAAAGACGATCGGTATGAAAATCGGCTATCATGTCGCAGGCCAAGACGCCAATACGATCAGCTTTTCCAATCTCGGAGTCGTACATATTCCCGAGGATATGAAGCCCTATATTACGCGCTTTGAATTTTTGATTGCCGCTTCGAACGATTTACCATACAATATGGCCGGTATATCGTATAACGGGCAATTTGTTCTTTCTTTTTCGGCCCGCTTCATGGAGCGTTATTTTATCCGTCATATAGTCGATCAGCTCGTGCAGGATGGCTTGCCGGTGGAAATCGAAACGAATGATTTGGAGGTGGAGTAGGTATGAAATATTGTCCCCATTGTCATGTTGAAGTCAACTCGGAGCGAAAGCTATGTCCTTTATGCTTTCATGTTCTGGAGGATACCGAAGGCACGAAAAATTATCAAGAGTATCCTAAATATCATGGCCTCCCGCGCGCGCAGACGATTGCGATGCGCATCCTCCTATATTTGGTGATCGTCGCGATCATTGCCTGTACCATCGTCAATATTGCGACACTCAATAATGCGAGCGTCGTTCCCTGGTGGTGTGTGATCGTCGATGCTTGTCTTATCTATTTTTATTGCTTTATCGCCTATATGATCAAGACGCAGCAGAGTATGGCCGTGCGGTTTTTAATTCATTTAATCATTCTTTCGGTGGTGTTGATCGCGATCGATTTAATCACGCGTCCGCACGATGTGAAAACGCTATGGTCCTTAGGGTATGTCATTCCCTTTTCGATTTCCGCGACGATTTTAACGCTGATCATCATGATCTTTATTAAAAATTCCTTATATCGCGATTATTTGCCGACGACGGTCTTCATCTCGTTAATTTCCTTTATTCCGCTTATTTTGTATTTTACGACCTCATGGCTTTCCATTTTATGGCCTTCTATCGTCGCCGCATCGGTGGGCCTTTTAGTGCTATTAGGGATCTTTATTTTCCCGCAGCGGGTCACGCAAGAAGAGATACAGAAACGCTTTCATTTATAATAAAAGAGGTATTTTATGGATTCATATAAGAAACTATTGGATAATCATCAATATGATTTGATTATTCTTCTTTCCAAGAACGATGACACTTCCGAGGGGCTATGGGCTCGTTTGCTGGCGTTAATCGGCGTTGGAAGGGATGATGAGGCCTTGGATCTTATCGCTAAAAATGAAAATAAATTAATGGACCATCTATCGGAGATGATCGATCTCCATTTGGAAATTTTAAAGCAGCAAGATAAAATTGATGAAATTTTAAGCGCCCTCGATCACTATGATGCTTTGCCTTATCAGTCCTTCGAAGTGGAAGAGAAGATCCATCATTGGAAAAAGGTGGTTTTAACTACTCAAAAAAAGACCAAAAAGCGTCAGGAGGATCTACAAGAGGAAATCAAAGGGCGCTTGCGCAAGGCCGAGAAAGCGGATCGGCGACTTTTCGCCCTGTTTGAGAATTTAAAAAATATGCGAATTAGCCTCTTTTCCGAGGAGATTTCATCCTATCTTGCTTCGGAAGCCGACGATGCGATGAAAACATACCTACTGTTATTGCTGGTGGATAATAAGGTGATGCAGGAGTTTACCCTTTTGAAAAGAGGCATTACCTACAAGGTTGTTCCTTATGAGCTCGATCCGCCCTTTGTATCCAATGCCCATATGATGCTAATAGAGTTAATCGAAAGGATGTCTCCTAATCCAAGCACCACCAATATTGCCATCGAACTATATAATTCATACGTGCTGGAGATTTATCCGGAGACCATCGATGAAGATGAATATCCGCTTCTTGGCGTGACCTTCATTCTTTTGGCCCATCATTATTTAAGAGAAGAGGTCCCATATGAGGAATATGCCGAAAAGGCGGAGATTGATGTTCATCTTTTAAAGGGAAAATTTGCCGAATTATTGGAAATTTTACAAAATATAAAGCCCTTGACCTTTTAATATCGATTCATGGTGATGGAAAAATCCGCCAACGATCATCAAGATATCTTATTGTTTTTTTGAATTCACATATCATTACAATCGATCGTCTAGCGATGCGCAAAATAGTTATTTTACCCCATTTTGAAGGGGAAAATTTCTAAGACAAACTTGCGACAAATTAATAATTATTTTTATTGTGTATAAATAAATATTCGTATATAATAAACAACGTACGGATTGTATTTATGGCTTATAGTCCAATAGGAGGAAATAGAGATTTATGAAACGTAGTGTTAACAAATTAGAAAATTCTCAAGTTGAGCTTATTCTTTCCTTTGAAGGCAAGGAATGGACCGATGCGATGAAAAAGGCCTTTGATAAGCTAGCAAAGGATGTTGAAGTACCCGGCTTTCGGAAAGGCCACGCTCCAGAGAATCTAGTAAAGTCTAAGATCGACCAAGCGCGGGTAATGAACGAAGCGATTGATATCGTTTTACAGCCGGCATATGGAACCGCTTTGGATGAAGAAAAAATCGTTCCTTTTGCGCGTCCTAATTTGGAAATTACCAAAATCAGCGAGCAGGAGATGGAAGCGAAGATCACCATCATTGTAGCCCCAGAGGTCGAATTGGGAGCCTATAAGGGCTTGCATGTCGAAAAGCAAAAGGTCGAATTGACCCCCGAAGAGGTTGAAGAAGAGATCAATAAGCTTTTGAAGGACAATGCCGAATTGGTCGTCAAAGAGACGGAAGCGGCGTTAGGTGATACGGTCGTTCTCGATTTTGTCGGATATATCGATGGTCAACCATTCGATGGCGGTAGCGCCCAGAATTATTCATTGGAATTAGGCTCTAATTCGTTTATCCCCGGATTCGAGGAGCAATTAGTCGGATTAAAGGCGGGGGATGAGGCCGATATCAATGTTACCTTCCCCGAGAATTATGTAGCTGAATTAAAGGGAAAGGCGGCGGTTTTCCATATTGTTTTACATGAAGTGAAAGAAAAACAGCTTCCAACCCTCGATGAGGATTTTGTGAAAGAACTCAATTATGATGGCGTGGAAACCGTCGATCAATTGCGGAGTAAGGTTGAAAATGACCTCCGCAGTCACAAAGAGCAGGATGCTCGAAATGCTTACTATGAAGCGTTAATTAAATTAATTCGTGATGATGCTAAGATTTCCTTGCATCCGCAGATCATCCATGATGAAGTGGAAGCAATGAAAGAAAATTTTGCCAAACAAGTGCAACAAAATGGTTTAACTCTTGACCAATATTATCAAATTACCGGGCAAACTCCCGATGATGTCGAGGCCAAGATGAAGACCGATGCGGAAATCAATATTCGAAGCGTCTTGGTGCTAGAAAAAATCGCGGAAGTGGAAGAGCTTCACGTGACCGAAGAGGAAATCGAATTCGAATTAGCCAAGATTGCTCAACAATATAGTATGGAGCTCGATAAGGTTAAAGAGATCCTTAAGCCGCAAATGTCACAATTTACCCGTGATTTGGAAAATCGGAAAATTGGTGATTTCCTATTAGCAAACAACGATTAAGAGAAAATGACTTCATTTTCTCTTTCTTTTTAAAGAAAGGATGTGTTTTTAATGGAACAAAATGAAACTTTGCGTTTACCATTGCTTATTACTCGTGGACTTGTCGCATTTCCAAATATTGTGACCGGGATTGATGCGGCCCGTAGTTTTTCGATGCAGGCAATTAAGACCGCACGGAATGAATGTGATTCCTTAGTTTTAATCTGTTCACAACGTGATCCTGATGCTGATAATTTTGAAAAAGATGATATCTATGATGTTGGCATTGTCGCCAAAATCATAAACTGCAGTGACCAAAAGGGCTATTTACGAATCAAGGTCAATGGTATTGCCCGCGTTCATCTCGATGAGATTATTTTTGATAACGAAACCTATGTTGCTGAAGCGACCGTTTTAGAGGACGTTCATGAAGATGATGAGGAAGAGCGGGATCTCGTTGACAGCATCATCGCGATGATCGAGCGTGCCGATGGTTTATCGCTCAATATGCCGAAATCTTTAATTAATCAATTATCGAAGGGCATTGCCCCGAATGAAATCGCGGATTCCTTGGCGAATTATCTGCCGTTATCTAACGAGCTAAAGCAAGCGGTTTTAGAAGCGACCAATGTTAGCCAACGTTTGAAGATCATTCTTGCTTATTTAAGCGATGAAAAAGAGCTCGCGGAAATTGATCGCCAGCTAGAGAGCGAAGTGCGCCGGGCCGCGGAAAAGAGCCAAAAGGAATACTTTTTACGCGAAAAAATGCGCGCGATTAAAAGTGAACTAGGCGAAGACGATGATGAATCATCATCGGTGGAAAAGATGCTTAAAAAGGTCGAAGAGAATCCTTATCCGGATTTTGTTAAGGCGAAGGTTAAAGCGGAGGCAAAGCGTTTTGAAATGATGCCGCAATCATCCTTAGAGGCATCGATGATTTTGAATTATCTCGATTGGCTGGTGAATACGCCATGGTATCAAATGACCGATGATAGTGATGATTTAGAGGCCGTCCAAAAGATTCTCGATGAGGATCATTATGGTCTTGACAAGGTCAAAAAAAGAATCGTCGAATATTTGGCGGTGAAAAAAATGACCAATTCCTTAAAGGCTCCGATTCTATGCTTCTATGGTCCGCCTGGAGTTGGTAAAACTTCGCTTGGAAAATCCATCGCCCGCGCTTTAGGAAGAAAGTTCTTTAAAGCCTCTTTGGGTGGTATTTCCGATGAAGCGGAGATCCGTGGCCATCGCCGCACCTACGTTGGATCGATGCCGGGACGTATTATTGCCGGTATGAAAAAATGTGGCGTTGCCAATCCTGTTTTTCTTCTCGATGAAGTCGATAAGCTAGCGTCCTCATATAAAGGTGACCCGTCCTCCGCGCTTTTGGAGGTCTTGGATCCCGAGCAGAATTTTGCCTTTAATGACAACTATTTAGAGGAGCCCTATGACTTAAGTCATGTTCTTTTCATTGCGACCGCGAACCAGATTGAGAACATTCCTGGACCTCTTCGTGATCGAATGGAAATGATCGAAGTGACGAGCTATACCGAAATTGAAAAAATGCATATTGCGAAGGAGCACTTGATTCCTAAGCAGATTTTAAATAATGGCCTTAAGCCTGAAAATATTTTCTTTGAAGATGAGGCGATTCTTTACATCATTCGTCGCTATACGCGTGAATCCGGCGTTCGGGAATTGGAAAGATGCCTCGGTAGCTGCTGTCGGAAGGTTGTCGTCGAATTATTGACCGCCGATAATAAAGACCAGAATTACACGATCAATGTTCAAAAGGTCATCGATTATCTAGGAATGGAACGCTTCGATGATAGCGAAAAGGAAAAGGAAGATCAGATCGGCGTGGTTACCGGCCTTGCTTATACTCAATATGGCGGGGATATTTTACCTATTGAAGTGACCCATTTCCAAGGGAAGGGCGCTTTAGTGTTAACGGGTAGTCTTGGGGATGTTATGAAGGAATCATCATCGATTGCCCTCGACTATGTGCGAAGCAATGCTTTGAAATACCATATCGATCCGGAAATCTTTATGAAGAATGATATCCATATTCATTTTCCAGAGGGAGCGGTTCCAAAGGATGGTCCTTCAGCCGGTGTCGCTATTACCTTAGCGATTATTTCATCCTTAACGAAGCGGAAGGTGAAGGCGAATGTCGCCATGACAGGCGAAGTGACCCTGCGTGGGAAGGCCTTACCGATCGGGGGCTTGCGTGAGAAGTCACTAGCGGCCGCTCGTTCGGGAATTTCGACGATCATCATTCCTCGGGAAAATGAGAAGAATCTCCGCGATATTCCTAAGGAAGTCAAGGATAAATTGAACATCGTTTTGATGGATAATGTGGATGATGCCTTGAGCGTCGCCATGGGCAACTAGCATGATCGATTTTCGTAAGGCTCGCTTTGAAAAATCAGCCGCAGATCTCGAGCATCGTCCCTCCGATTTAAAGAAGGAAATAATCTTTATCGGGCGCTCCAATGTCGGTAAGAGCTCGCTTTTAAACGCGATCTGCGATAATCGCACCTTGGCGTTTACCTCCTCGAAGCCCGGCCACACCCGTCTTTTGAATTATTTTTCTTTAGGCGAGGGCAATTATTTAGTGGATGCTCCCGGCTATGGCTATAGTGCCGCAGGCAAGGGGCATACGCTTGCTTTCGGAACGATGATGGAGGCCTATTTTAACGATAATTCCTATTTAAAAGGCGTGGTCTATCTTCTCGATGCGCGTCGAACCTTAACGGATGAGGATTATGATTTTCTTCATTATCTAAGCGCGCAAAGGGTGCCGATTGTGATCGTTATTACCAAATGTGATAAGCTCAATCAGAAGGAAAAGGCCCAAGCACAAAAGGTCCTTCAATCCGCCTTTCCGAGCTATATCTTTGAAAATCTCATCTATGTTTCCGTTAAAAGGCGTGAAACCCTGGAAAAATTAAAAAAAGTCCTCGGTGATCTCTTTAAATAACATATTTTTAACCTCTTATTTCTATATTGAAAATAGGAGGTTTTTTTATGCCATCATTTTTATTAGATAAAACGATAACGTTTGAGAATGAAATTCAAAAAGTGGATTCCGTGATCATCGATGATCACTTTACATATGTGACCCTGTTTGAAGGAATTCGCGTCCAAGGAGCGATCGATATCTCCGGTTTAGGGCATTACGAAAACGAACAATTTCCTTTTTCAGATAGTGTGGATGTCGATATCCTATGTCCGAATGATCAAATATGCTCCGCACGAGGATTTGCCCTGCGGGTTGAAGATTCGACCTACGAGATTGGCGATCACGCGATCATTTTTCATATCAAATGCGTTCTTGAGGGCAGTGAAAAAATCGACGAAGCCTTTTCCTTGGAGGAAGCAAGCAAAAACGCCTATTTAGAGCTTGAGGAGGCCCCTCTTGAGATCGCCTTTAATAGCGCCCGCAGTCTCCTATCGAAGGAGGATGCCGCTAAGCTCGAACAGCTGATGCAGGAGGAAAATGTCGATGTTATTTCCACCATGGATACTTCCTCATTTAATGGCGGAACGATCGATTTTATCAAGGATGAGGAGGTTCCCTTATCGAGCGCTATCATCATGAAGAGTGAAGATGATAGTGAAGATGAAAATGCGCAATGTGTAAAAAAGGAAATGGAACCCAAAGCGGAGACCGCTAAGCAAAAATGGTTTAGAGATGAGCCCATGGTCGTTTTATCATCCTACTATCGCGTTAAAAGAGGCGATACCTATCAAAGCATCGCCGCCCATCATCAATTGAACGAGGAGCAATTATTCCTACAAAATAAAGGACAGGAATTAAAAGAGGGCATGCTTTTAAGGATCCGACGATGAAAGATTTCATTGAAGCAAAATATTTTTTGCATGTTCAGTCGATTCTCAAATTATCGAAAAAGGTCTATAAGATATATACCGCCGAAGGAATATATATTCTAAAATACCATGATGATCCATCGAAGTCCCTGGTTTATTCGCGCCTCAATATGCTTAACCTTGACTTATTTTTGATTCCCATTCGTTCGAAATACGATAATTATATCGAAAATTTTGAAAACATCTACTTTTCCATCACGCCATTTATCCAGGATGAAGCCCAATTAAATCAGGATATTCGCCTTCATTTTTATGTGAAGGCCATCGCTTATCTACATCATGCCTCGCTTTACGAAGTGAAGGTTAGTGATGGCTTTTTTGAAGAGTCCCTCAATTATTTGGAAAAGCAAATTGCCGATGTTAAAAAGGAAATACTCGCGCGCATGGAAAGAGTCGAGCGTAGCGACTATCATTCACCGAGCGACTGGTATTTTTTGATGAACTACGATCATCTCTTAAAAGCGCTTCTTGAAGCCTCAAGGCGCGTTGATAATCTTGAAAATGAGTGGAAGAAGCTCGGCTCCATTCGCCTTTCGTTAACCTATCAAAATTTCCGTTACGAGCATATCATCGTCAAGCACCAGAAAATCATCTCCCTTGATAAAATGGCGATTGCCCCTTCGATTTATGATCTAAAAGAGCTCTTTGACGAGGCCTATCTCTCGCGGCTCGACATCGCCTCTCTTTTCAAAGAGTATTTTGCGATTCACCCCTTAAAAAGCTATGAAAAGGAGTGGCTTTTGGCCTTTCTCTTTATCCCGAAAATCGAGCGCAAGGCGGATGATATCGATGATATCGAGTCGCTTTTTAAAACGCTCTCGCACCTCCAAAGCGTCGAAGAGTTCGCCAATGTCCTCATGAAAATGACCGACAATACGGCCGTTAATAAGCCGGAATCATAAAAAAAGATTGCTATTTATTCGGGGCTTTTGTTAAAATAATAATGCGTTGAACAAGAGGAGTACGAAATATCCGCTTCAAGAGAGTCCTCAGGTGCTGGAAAGAGGATAGTGGGATATCAGGAAGGTCGCTTGGGAGCCTGGCGAAGCCCGTGAACTTGCGTCAATAGTATAAGAGTCTAGTGATAACACTAGAAACAAAGGTGGTACCGCGCTATCGAGCGTCCTTTGAGAAAAAGGGCGCTTTTTCATTTTTATAATATGGGAGGACGAAAAATGGCTTTAGATAAGCATTATGACCATCATAAGGTCGAAGAAGGTAAATATGATTTTTGGAAAGAAAACGGCTATTTTAAAGCCGGTGATAAGGATGCTCCTTCCTTTTCGATGGTGATTCCGCCGCCGAATGTGACCGGGAAATTGCATATTGGTCATGCCTTTAATACGACGGTCCAGGACATCATTGGGCGCTATAAAAAGGCGTGTGGATTTGATGTATTGTGGCTTCCTGGAATGGATCATGCCGGGATCGCTACGCAGGCGAAGGTCGATGCCCGTTTACGAGAACAAGGTATTTCCCGCTATGACATTGGACGCGAGGCCTTCTTAAAGGAAGCGTGGAAGTGGAAGGATGAATATGCCGCTTCGATCCATGAGCAATGGAAAACGATGGGGCTGATGCTCGATTATAGTCGGGAACGCTTTACGCTCGATGAGGGGCTTTCAAAGGCGGTCAATCATGTTTTTGTTACTCTCTATAATAAAGGCTTAATTTACCAAGGTGAACGGATTATTAACTGGGATCCGGTCCAAATGACCGCCCTAAGCAACATTGAAGTTATCCATAAGGATGATCCAGGAAAATTCTATTATTTTAAGTATTGGCTTGACGATCATTCCTCATATCTAGAGGTCGCTACCACGCGTCCGGAAACGATGTTCGGCGATGTCTGTGTGGTCGTTAATCCTAAGGATAGTCGTTATCAATCTTTGGTGGGCCGAAAAGTGATCAATCCCGCCAATGGTCAATTGCTTGATATCATCGCCGATGAATATGTCGATTTGGAATTTGGAACGGGCGTTATGAAATGTACTCCGGCCCATGATCCTAACGATTTTATAATCGGGGAAAAATACGGATATCCCCATCCTATTTGCATGAATAAGGATGCGACAATGAATGAATTGGCCGGACAATATAAAGGGCTTGACCGTTTTGTGTGCCGCGCGCAATTAGTGGCCCAAATCGAGAAGCAGGGTGATCTCATCAAAATTGAAGACATCGTTCACCCGGTTGGTCATTCCGAACGGAGCGATGCGATCGTTGAACCATATCTTTCAAAGCAATGGTTCATCAAAATGCGACCCTTGGCCGATCAAGCCTTAGCCAATCAAAATACCGAAAATAAGGTTAATTTTTATCCGGAGCGCTTTGAAAAGGTGTTTACCGGCTGGATGGAAAAGGTCGATGATTGGTGCATTTCGCGTCAGCTGTGGTGGGGACATCGAATTCCGGCTTACTATCATAAGGTAACCGGCGAAGTCATCGTCAGCGAAGAACCGCCGGCGGATATTGAAAATTATGTTCAGGATGAGGATGTTCTCGATACATGGTTCAGTAGCGCTCTTTGGCCGTTTTCGACCCTTGGATGGCCCGATGCGACACCGGACTATGAGAAATATTTCCCTCTCGATGTTATGGTGACGGCCTATGATATCATTTTCTTCTGGGTCAGCCGTATGATCTTCCAATCGCTCGAATTCACCAAGAAGCGTCCCTTTAAGGATTGTTTGATTCATGGCCTTATTCGCGATCCGGAAGGCCGAAAAATGAGCAAATCGCTCGGAAATGGTGTCGATCCCATCAAGGTTATCGAGGATTATGGGGCCGATGCCTTACGTTATTTTATCACCACCAATTCCACGCCCGGGCTCGATTCGCGTTATAGCGATGAAAAACTCCAGGCGGCCAGTGGCTATCTTAATAAAATATGGAATGCCGCGCGCTTTATCCTCGCGAACCTGCCTGAAGATTTTCAAGAAGAAAAAATCAATTGGGAGGAGTGCAAGGCCTTTGATCGTTATATCTTAACCAAAGAGCAGTTTACGATTTTAAATGTTAAAACCAATATGGATAAGTATGAACTCGCCAATGCCTCAACCCATCTTTATAATTTTGTTTATGATGATTTTTGCTCATGGTATTTGGAAATAGTCAAGGTCAGCCTCCAAATAGCGGATGATAAGGCGAAGGCGACCACCTATCAAATTCTCTATAAATGCTTAAAGGACATTTTGATGATGATTTATCCCTACACGCCATTTTTTGCAGAGGAGGTATATCAAAATCTCCCCGGCCATCTTCCTTCCATCATGTTAGCCTCCTATCCGCAATATGATGAAAAGCTGATCGATAAGAAGGCCTTAGAAGAGATCACCACGCTCATTCAAATCATCAAGGATGTGCGAAGCTACAAGGTGAATCATTCCTTAGCGCCGAACGCTCCGGTCTCCTTATATCTTTTTGATCGTTATCATCGTTATCAGGAGTTTTTGAAGTATCTTGAGCGTTTCACCTTCGCGAAGAATATCGTTTTCGAGGATCTTCCGACTAAGTTAAAGCAAGCAAGCTACTATATCTATAATTCCTTGGAGATGGCGATCGAGGATGATACGGATGTTGAGGCTTTGAAAAAGAAGCTCGATTTGGAAATAGCCTTTTTGGAAAATGAGGTCTATCGGGCCCAAAAAATGCTGAACAATCCCGGCTTTTTAGCGAAGGCTCCTCAAGATAAGATCGATCTTGAAAAGGAAAAGCTCACTAAATATTCCGAGCGCTTAACGACCGCTAAAAAGAAGCGTCAGGATCTTGAAGAGTAGGAAAATCACGAATTACCTCCTAATTAATAATAGGAGGTTTTTTTATGCGAGAATTAACGATGACGGAAATGATGAGCATCAAAGGCGGTGAAGCGATCACCCTGACGGCGGTTTTGGCGATTTTAGCGGTGGCGATTGTCGCGGTGGTATGCTATCGACTATTCATGTCCTCAAGTGGCAGTGTCACATTACCAGGCGGCTATAAATTTAATTGGTAAATGCGCATCCACGATATGAAAAAGGCCGATCGTCCGCGCGAAAAAGCGCGGCGATATGGCCTTGAAAAGCTGGAAAATGCCGAGTTGATCGCTCTCATTTTGGGCCATGGTATCAAAAACCATTCCGCGCTTGAACTAGCGCACTCCCTCTTGATGCGCTATTCATTAGGCCAATTGGCGCATTTATCATATAGCGAATGGCAACAGGAAAAAGGCTTTCAGGATCCTCAGATTTGGCGTTTTCTAGCTACCTTTGAACTAGCAAAGAGGGTAGTTCGCTATCAGGAAAATCGCGATGAAATTCTTTTGACGACGGGGCTAATGGTGCAAAAATATCGCTTTGAATTACGAAATTGCGATCGGGAGGTGTTAGTCGTCATTATGGGCGATAAACGCCGGCATCTGATCTATGAAGAGGTCATGCACATCGGGACATCTGATGAGATTGTCATTTCCATCAATGAATTGTTTACCAGTCTCCTCCGCCAAAATGCGAAATGCTTCATGCTCATTCATAATCATCCCTTGGGAAATCCAATGCCGAGTCAAGCCGATTATGAGACGACCTTGGAGATTTTAAAGAAAAGTCGTTTGCTGCACATCAAATTTTTGGATCATATCATCCTCACCGAGGAGGAATATTATTCTTTTTTAGAAGCGGACATAATTTGACAAAATCCGCTTTTTTTCTTTTCTAGAATATAAGCGGTGATCATAATGGAACTATTTGAAATAAATCTTGATAAGGACGATGAGGAGAATATGGAAACGCTCCGCCTTCGATTAGAAGAATTGTGCTTTTTAAAAAAAGAGACCTCCTTACTCATCAAACTAACAAAAAAGCCCTCCAAATCGCTTGTTTATCGAATAATTGAAATGATTTTCGATTATAAAACGACGATTTTGAAGGGGATTACCTATCCGAAGATCGATGGATTACGCATGATTAATCACCATTTTTATAATGGTGAGACATGGCATTTACCGCTATCGACAGTCGTCGTTGGCGATATCCATCAGGATAGTGTGGTATACGTCTATCAGACGCTATATGTCCATGGAAGCGTCGCGGGACGCATTCATCTAATGAATGAAAACAGCATGATTTACGCCGATCATTTTGTGAATGCGCATTTGCATTTCCATCATGGCGTTGAACGCCTTGTAAATGGCGAAAGTGAAATTTGGAATCAAGAAGAAGGAGGAAATAAATCATGGCGCGAATTATCGTTATTACCAGTGGAAAAGGTGGAGTAGGAAAGACCACTATTACGGCCATGCTCGGTAAAAGTCTGGCCAAGCTCAAAAAGAAGGTCGCTCTGATCGATGCGGATCTTGGCTTAAAGAATCTCGATGTTATCATGGGCTTAGAATCAAGAGTCATCTATGATTTCGATGATGTCAAAAGAGGGCGCGCCTCCTTAAAGCAGGCGCTCGTCCGCGATAAGGAGTATGAGAATCTTTTCTTACTTCCGGCCTGCTTACGCACGGATCAAACCGCGATTTCGACAAGCGATATGGAAATCGTCTTAAACGAAATGAACAGCGACTTTGATTATATTTTAATCGATTCTCCCGCCGGAATTGAAAAAGGCTTTCATCAGGCCATTCGCTACGCGAAAGAGGTGCTTCTGGTGGTGACCCTTGATAAGGTATCCATTAAGGATGCGGACAAGGTGATTGGAATTCTTCATAGCGAGCATCTTGATAATATTCAAATCCTCGTTAACCGCGTTCCTCTTAAAGCGTGCGATAAGGACGCGACGATTCCTATCGAAGAGGTCGAACGGGTCCTCGGCAAGCCAATTTTAGGCTATTTTTATGAGAGCCACTTAATTCGCAAAGCACAAAATAAGGGCCTCGTTCTCTTGGATGATCATCTGGAAGCATATTTGGATGTCGCCAGTAAAATATGCGGTGAGAAGCGGATAAAATCACCTTCTTTATGGAAGCGTATCATGAAAAAAGCTCATCTTTCATAGAATGAAAAGAGGTGTTAAAAATGGATGAATTAGAAATGATAAGAAAGCGGATTGCCGAACCGAAAAAAGAGAAATCACATAAGCGTCACCCCCTATATCGCTTGATGATGATTATTTTGATTTTGACATCATTCCTGCTCGGTTTTCTGATCTACGCCCGCGTTGATGAAAATGGAACCTTCTTAAATAAGATCTTCCATACCAATATCAATTTT
Organism: uncultured Coprobacillus sp.; assembly: GCA_964583155.1. Taxonomy (GTDB): domain Bacteria; phylum Bacillota_I; class Bacilli_A; order RFN20; family CAG-826; genus CAG-826. The sequence goes on along the minus strand of CAZOUY010000001.1, from coordinate 204,751 downwards.
TCCTCCTTCAATGAAAAAGTAAATAATATATTTGATCGGATGTTCAATTTCAATGTCTTTAAAAATCAAGGCGGCGATCAGACCGTGAATGGCAATGTTATGTATCTAAAAACGAGTGATAAGGATCACTACACCTGCGAGGACAATAATGTTCGAATGCTCAAGCGTGGGGTTATTTCATACGTTGATGAGGTCGAAAATAGCACCTTTATAATGGTTACCTATGAAAACGGAGTGATTGCCTCCTATTTCGATCTTTTTGATCCGTTAGTTAAAGCAGCCGATCAACTGAAATGCGGCGATATCATCGCGAATTATGAGAATTCATTCAAAGTCATTTTCCAAAAAGAGGGAAGCGTTATTTCCTATGAAGAAGCTTTCATGTGATATCTACGTTCATCCTTTAACCGTTATTTATATCGCAATCGCTCTTTTTACAGGGCGATTTTCTTTCTTATTTATTCATCTGTTTGTCGCCTTTATTCATGAGATATGTCACTTGATGACGAGCCTAATTTTAAAGATTCCCGTTCATTCTCTAGAGATGTTGCCATTTGGCTTTTATGCGCGCATTGATGATCTCGAGGAGGCACCATTTTGGAAGCAAATCCTCATCCTACTAGCGGGACCTTTATCGATTATCATTAGCCTGCCTATCATTTGGGGCCTATACCAAGGGGATATCATTTCGTTTTATGGTTATCGTCATGGATATGAAGCCTGCTTTTTGGTCTTCTTTTTTAATCTTTTACCGGTCTATCCGCTTGATGGTGGTCGATTGCTCAGAGCCATTTGCCATCGCTTCCTCGATATCGAGCACGGAAAAATCCTTTCAAGCGTCATCTCGCTACTAACGAGCGCTTTTGTGTGTTATTTATGTATTAGAAACGGGCAGCTATTGGTGATGTTATTCATCGTCGGTGCACAGTTTAAAATGATAATCGCGGAATGGATGAAATATCCGCAATGGCTCATGATCCGTCTTATAAAAGGGAAGCCATCACGGGTGAAGATTTCCTCCTCGCCGCGTCTATATCGCTATTATGATAATTATTTTTGGAAAGATGGCGTTATTCATGGTGAAGACGAGGTTATAAAATGGAAATTAAAAAGGTGGCAAAAAGCCGATGATTTCCTTTTTAAAAACAAAAGAAAACGGATATCAAAAGGAAAGCATTCGGCATCGGAAATCAAAAGCTTATCGAATAGCTAAGTCGCCGATTGACGTCTTCTCGATATCTTCCATGAAGAAAGATAACACATCAATGATCGTATTGAATGTTAAGTGACAAAGTAAAGGCAAAAATAAAACCAAGATAATGAATTTTAATTGTTCATATAACGAAATACTCATGAAGGAGTTATCCTTTTGTTTGGCAATTAAAGTATAACTTCTTTTTTTTGTTTCTTTCGCATTTACTTTGTCACTTAATAGTTTTTCGTTTTTTTATCTGAAAGGCGGAGCGTTATTGTGATTAATTGTTTTTATTGTTAAACTAAAATTACCAATAGAGGAAATTATACAAATTTTATTGGATATTTTGCAGTAGCATCTTTAGGTTAATAGAGAGGATAAGATATGAAAAATAAATTAAAAGCATTTGTCATTATCTGTTTTATGATTGGAACTTTAACTTCTTGTAATAAGTTGCCAGATCTGGATGGAGGAGCAGAAATTTATTGCTGGGAAATCAGTGATATGGAATGGCGATGCAACGCAACAAGCACCACAAGCGCTATTAAATCATACGATGAAATAAAGAATTTACAGAATAAGGCGCATACGCTGCAAAAAATGAAAGATCACCTGGCTAAGTATACGGATATAATGCCGCTAGTAATTTTAATTGATTATCCAGTGCAACAAGAAGAGAATCTATATCATTATTTAAAGCCCGAAGATTATTCTGAAAAATATATCTATCTTTATACAGAACTTGAACTTAATGTTCCTGATTATTTATATAACTATCAAGCGCTAGACTAGAATTATAAGGTAACCAAACAATACAACATATGGTTCACATTATTTTTACTTAGAAGATTATTCAGTCACAGATCGTAATCACTAGAGTTTATAAATAATTGTTCTAGAGAGTATTGATGGATTTTCCTTTCTTTCGCATTTACTTTGTCATTGAACGTCACTTAACAGTCACTTAACAATCCCATTTTTTATAAAAAAATGACAATCAAAGCGTTGACAAATATTGTCATTCATGGTATTTTACATGTGTTGTCGCCTCACGAGCTACAACCGCTAAGAAAAGGCACCTAACTATTATGCTACGATAATGGCCTTCATTGCGAGTCTAAGTGAATTTATATTTAGGAGGTGCACTATGTACGCAATTATTGAAACTGGCGGAAAGCAAGTAAAGGTTGAAGTCGGACAAAAGATTTACGTTGAGAAATTGGATGTCGAAGCGGGTTCAACTTACACATTCGAAAAGGTTTTGCTTATCGGTGATAAGAAAGCCAAAGTGGGAACTCCCTATGTTAAGGGTGCCACAGTGACCGCCAAGGTAGAAAAGCAAGGTTTAGGCCGTAAGCTCCGTGTTTTTACTTACAAAAGCAAGGCTAAAGTACGTAAAACGCGCGGACATCGTCAACCATATACATGCTTGACTATTGAAGAAATCAATGCTTAATTATGGTTCTTGTTACTTATATTGAGCAAAAAGGAAAGTTCAAGGAATTGGAAATCAAAGGCCACGCTGACTCATCTCCGGAAGAGGGTCACGATCTGGTCTGTGCCGCAGTGAGCTCCATCTCCATCGGCGCGCTCAATGCCTTAGAACAAATCGACGTCTTTGATATCATGATCGAAGACGGGCATATTCTTTTAAAAGCCAAACAGAATGTCTCACGTCATGACGCGATTGTCATCGATACCATGATGATTCAATTGATGACGATTGAAGATAGTTATGCGGAGTTCATTCACATTCAAAAAAAATAAAGAAAGAAGGTGCATCATAAATGATGTTTAAACTAGATCTTCAACTCTTTGCTTCGAAAAAGGGTGTTGGTTCCACGAAAAACGGCCGTGATTCTGAATCAAAAAGACTCGGTGCCAAAAAAGGTGATGGTCAATATTGTACCGCAGGGTCCATTATTTATCGTCAACGCGGAACAAAAATTTATCCGGGAACAAATACTATGCGCGGTGGCGATGATACCATCTTTGCTACCAAATCGGGTATTGTGAAATACGAGCGTTGGGGCAAGAGTCGGACACGCGTTTCCGTTTACGAAATCGCCGAATAAGACATTTAAGACCATAAGCATATGGTCTTTTATTTTATAATCTTGTATATTTTATTTAGATAGGTGGTGGAAATGATGAATAAACTGATTTCAATTGTCGTACCTATGTATAACGAGCATGAAATGGTTGATTTGTTCTTTGAAAGAATCAATCAGGTCATTGCGGATAATGATCGTTATCGCTTTGAAATTGTTGTCGTTAATGATGGGAGCAAGGATGATACTCTTAAAATGCTCAAGGATCATCAATCACGACAAAAGAATATAACGATCGTCTCATTATCACGGAACTTTGGTCATGAACCTGCCGTGGCGGCCGGATTAAGCAAAGCCAAAGGCGATGCGATCATTGTCATGGATTGTGATATGCAGGATCCTCCTGAGGTAATTAGCGCAATGCTTGCGAAATTTGAAGAGGGCTATGAGGTTGTCAATGGCCGTCGAGCCTCACGCAAAGAGGATAGCCTGATGAAGAGATTGACCGCAAAGGAATTTTATAAAATTTGCGATAAAATGTCCGGAAAAATCCGCGTGCCTCAAAATGTCGGGCATTTCCGCTTGATCTCTCGACGTGTCGCCGATGAGGTCATTAAGCTCACCGAGAATAACCGGGTTTTCCGTATCCAAGTTCCATATGTTGGCTTTAAGACCATTGATGTTCCTTTCGTTAGAGCCGCACGAGCTGAAGGTAAAACAAAATATAACTATAAATCGATGACCAAATTGGCGGTTGATGCCTTTGCTTCTTCCACTGTGGCTCCCTTAACATGGCCCATTAAATGGGGCGTTTTAACGAGCTTCCTCGTCGTCGTTTCCTGGTTCGTTGAATTGATACTCTATATTTTAAAAAGAACCGATGTTCTAGCCGGTATGTTGACCTCGGCCTTCAATATTTGGTCATTGATCAATATTGTATTTATGGCTTTAGCGATCGTTTTAGTGGCGATCGGTATTTTAGGCTTATATTTATCACGGATGTATCTAGATACGCAAAATCGACCCTTCTTTATAATCGATGAGTATCTTGAAAGTGAGGAATAGACGATGTTTATCGATCGAGCAAAAATCGAAGTTCGCGCCGGAAATGGCGGCAATGGAATGATCGCCTTTCATCGTGAAAAATATGTCGCTCGCGGTGGTCCCTCCGGAGGAAACGGCGGGCGCGGTGGCTCCATTATTTTTAAGGCGACCAAGGGCTCATCGACGCTGATCAATTTTCGCCATTCCAAGGTCATCATCGCGCAAGATGGTGGCAAGGGCATGGGTAAAAATTGCTATGGTCGTAATGCCCAGGACGTTTATGTTGAAGTGCCGGTCGGCACTACTGTTTATGAAGAAGCGAACCACACCTTTCTTTGTGATTTAAATGAGGATGGCAAGGAATTTGTCGTCGCAAAGGGTGGTCGTGGCGGACGTGGAAACGCCTGCTTTAAATCACCGACCAATCGCACGCCCCGTGTGGCGGAAAATGGTTTACCCGGCGAAAAAAAGCATCTGATCCTCGAGCTAAAGCTTTTGGCTGATGTCGGCTTCGTGGGCTTTCCGAGCGTCGGAAAATCGACATTGCTGAGCGTCATCAGCAACGCCGACCCCGAGATCGCCGATTATCCTTTTACAACCCTTACACCCAATTTGGGAGTGGTCACCTTAAAGGATGGTCGAAGCTTTGTGGCCGCTGATTTACCGGGATTGATCGAAGGTGCCCATCAAGGTAAAGGCCTCGGTTTACAATTTTTACGGCATATTGAGCGCTGTCGCGTTTTGCTCCATATCATCGATATGTCCGGAGAGCGCGATCCTTATGATGATTACTTAAAGATCATGAAGGAGCTCACCATGTATGGCTTTGCGCTTAGCGAGCGACCAATGCTCATCGTGGCCACGAAGATGGATGAGGAAGGCGCGACGCAGAGATTAGAGGAGTTAAAAAATAAATTACCGGAGAAAAGGATTTTTCCGATCTGCGCCCTAACGCATGAAGGAATTAATGAACTCTTATATCACGTTATGGATCTTCTCGAAACGCTTCCGATTTTACCGCTTTATAATGAGCACAATGAAGAGGATGGCTATCGGGTTTATGAAGCCAAAGCGAGTGATGACGAAGATTATGAGATCATCAAAACCAACGATCATACGTACGTCATCAAAGGAGAGCGCGTTGAAAGAACCTATCATTTGATCAATCTTTCGACGGATGAAGGTCTTTTGAAGCTTTTGAACTATCTTAGACGGCTTGGAGTCGATGATCGCTTACGGGCTTTGGGTGCCCACGATGGCGACACCGTTCTTCTATGCGATTTTGAATTTGAATACTATGATTAAAATACTCCCGAATCGGAGTATTTTTTTCAAGATAACTTTGGGTTAGGGCTTTGTTTTAATGTTTCTTTCTTGTATAATATAGACACAATAGGGAGTGATTTTAATGTACTACGCGATGCACGGTCAAATTGAAAAAATGAGCGAGGGAAGCATCATTATCAACGTTCATGATATTAGCTATGAGATCCTAACCTCCCATCCCGAATATTTTGCCTTGAATGAGACCGCGACAATCTACCTTTATGAGGTGATTCGCGAGGATGATCATTATCTCGTTGGTTTTAAATCACTTGAAGAAAAATCTGTTTTTCTTTCACTCATTTCGGTGAAGGGAATCGGTCCAAAAACGGCTTTAGGCGCTCTTAACCAAACCACCCCTATGGAGTTTATTACCGCGATTGAAAATAACGATTTGCGCTTTTTAAAAAAGCTTCCGGGCATTGGCTCAAAGGCCGCTCAGCAGATCGTCTTGGATTTAAAGGGCCATCTCACATTGATGGACGATCAAAAGAGCACCAAGGCTCCTTCGGAAAGCGAGCAAGAGGTGATTGAGGCCTTAAAAACGCTCGGCTTCAAGGCGAGCGATATCGATCGCACCTTAAAACAGATCGATCATCAAAATAAGGATAGCGAAAGTCTTTTAAAGGAAGCCCTAAAGATGCTAAGGAAGTGATTATATGACACGAATGCTTGATGCCAATTTACAAAAAGAAGACGATAATGAGATTTCCTTACGTCCTTTAACCTTAGATGATTATGTCGGACAGGACCATTTAAAGCAAAACCTCCGCATTTGGATGGGGGCCGCCCTCAACCGTGAAGAGGTGCTTGATCATGTCCTTTTATATGGGCCTCCCGGTTTAGGTAAGACCACCTTGGCCCATGTCATCGCTAATGAGATGCATGGCCAAATTAAGATCGTTAATGGCCCCAGTATCGAAAAAACGGGCGATTTAGCCAGCATTTTAACAACCCTTGAGGCGGGTGATATTCTTTTTATCGATGAAATTCATCGCTTGCCACGCATCGTCGAGGAGATTCTCTATAGTGCGATGGAGGATTATAAGCTTTCGATCGTCGTCAGTCGCGAGCAGGGTGCTAAAACCCTCAATATTCCTTTAATGCCCTTCACCTTGGTGGGGGCAACGACCAGAGTCGGTGACCTTTCAAGCCCCTTAAGGGCGCGTTTCGGAATCGTCGAAAAGTTGAATTTCTATACCTTAGAAGAAATAACGCGGATCGTTAAAAGAACCGCGCATGTTTATCATATGGAAATTGATGAGGAGGCCGCGAAAGAAATTGCCCTGCGCAGCCGCGGAACGCCACGAATCGCCAATCGTCTTTTCCGACGCGTACGTGATTTTGCGAGCTTTCATCGCTATGAAAAAGTTACGGTGGAGGTCGCTTTAAGAACGCTTGAAGCCTTGAAGGTCGACTCCTTAGGTCTCGATGATGTCGATATCCGCTATCTAGAGGGGATCATGGATCGGTTCCATGGTGGCCCGGTCGGTCTTGAGGCTCTTGCGAGCGCGATCGGTGAAGAAGTGGTGACCTTAGAGGATGTTTACGAGCCCTATCTACTGCAAATTGGGATGATCAATCGTACCCCACGGGGAAGAGTGGCAACCGAAAAGGCCTATGCACATTTAAAAAAGAAGCATCAAGGAACGCTTTTCTAATGAAGGCGTTCTTTTTTTTGGGCGATATTGACCCCGAGGACACTACCGCTTATGAGGACAAGAACGCGCAAGGCTAACACGATATTACCGATTAGCGAGGCCTTTTCTAGGCAGAGAAAGCGCAAAACGATCGCGATTAAAACATAAAAGATCGCTAGAATGATTCCAAGCAGTAAGCCTCTTTTTTTCGCTTTAAATCCGCTTACGATGCCTAGAACCAAAAACATGATGATCGAGAGCGCGTAGCTAAGACCTTCACTCGCGACCGGTGAGATAATTTCTTTATAGCTAAGCAGAGATAATATCGCGCTAATAGCGAAAGTTATCAATAAAAATCCAATTAAGGACATACTAATGATGGTTAATCTTTTTTTCATAGTAAACCTCCCATTAAACCATATGCGGATATTAAAATTTTAGAAGGTGATATTGATGACAGGCTATGAAATTTGGCAAGTAATTTATAAAACGATCATTTGCTACTTTTTCTTGATTTTTATTTTAAAATTGATGGGAAAACGTGAGATCGGAAAGGTTTCGACCTTTGATATCGTCGTTTTCTTTGTCATATCGGAGCTTTTTTCGCTATCGCTCAATGAACCGAGCGGCTCGATTTGGCATTCTTTAATTCCGATTTCGATCATCGTTATTTTGCAGTTAGGAACCGCTTTTCTTTCCTTGAAGGTCCATTGTATCCGGACGATAGTCGAGGGAAAGATTACCTTTATTATTTATCAAGGACAATTGAATCAGGAGGAAATGCGCCGGCAACGATACAACATTGATGATCTTTTCGCCCAGCTGCGTGCGAAAGAAATCCAATTACCAAGCGAAGTGGCTTTTGCGATTCTTGAGGACTCCGGAATGCTGACGGTTATTAAAAAAAGCGAATGCATCTTAGAGGATCCTGAGCCGGTCATCTCGGATGGGAAAGTGGTGAAGCAGGTCATCAAAAGAATCAACATGACCGAAGATGAACTGAAGGATTTGATCGAAAAGGCCGGTTATCATGACTATCATGAGGTCTTTATGGCTTTAGTCAAGAATGACGGGACCTTGTTTTGTTTGCCGCGAAAACGCTCGTAGCAGATGATAACCATTTAAAACGATCGTCAGGAATATTTCGATCAATGTCGCGATGGCCACGGCCTTGACCCCAAGAGGCGGCACTAAAATCAATAACGCCAGAATGCGCGCTATCGAGGAAATGACCGTCGTGATAAAGGCCTTTTTGGTAAGATCAAGCGCATGCATGGCATTGCCTAAAGGTGCCTCGATATAGTAGAGAATAAAGGGGAAGGCCAGATAATGAATATAATTCGCCCCTTTTTCGGTATCGTAAAGAATTTCTAAGATTCTTTGACCGCCGAAAAAGAAGATGATGGCCATCAATGTTCCCATTAAAAGGCTAAGACCGGTGATTCTAAAGAAGAGCGTCTTGGCGCTTTTATAGTCATTTTGCGCGACGCTATAGGACATGTTAGGGAGAAGATAGTTGGCTAAGGCCAGCGCAAAAAAACCGGGAAGCATCAAAATGGGCATCGCATAGCCGTTTAAAATGCCGTATTCGAGCGTAATTTGACTCGCCAATTGACCTTGCTTCACCAAAAGATTGGTGGTGATAATCGGCTCAAGGAAATAAGTTAATGAGCCGACGATTCGCGAAAGGGTAATCGGTAATGAAAGCGAAAGAATACCGGGAATCTCATTAAGGGGCTTTATCCTTTGAAAGTCAAAGATTTCCGGAGCTCGGCGATAGAGATGAAGGTTACTTTCCGTCAACAAATAGAGCGTTTGAAAGACCTCGCCGATGCATACGCCGATCATCGCACCAAAGGCGGCATATTCGACCCCGCGCTTGATGAAGAAATCAAGACAGAAGATGATGAAGAAAATCCGCGCCACTTCCTCGGCGATGGATGAACGGGCGGTCATTTTAACGAGATTATGACCGATGAAATATCCCTTTAGAAGACTCGATAAAGCCACTAAGGGAATGAGGAGCGCCAAAGCGTAGAGAGTCATCGTCACCGCCTTATTATGCAAAACACGTTCCGCAAGAAACGGCGAAAGAATGATCGTGATAATCATGAAAAAGAGCGAGATGATCGTCGCTAGAAATAATCCGCTCAAAAAGATTTTTTTGCTTTTATGAGGATTACGGCTGATGAGCGTGGCAATCGCGGTCGGAATCCCCATTTGCGCCAGGGTGATGAGTAAGACCATCGCGGGGCTCGCTAATGTGTAGAGCGACATCGCCTCCACACCGAGACTCCGATTCATGAGAATTCGGGCGACCATGGAGAGTCCTTTTCCAACAAAACCGAGGAAGATAAGATTGAATAAAACGTTTATAACCTTTTTTTTCTGCAATTTTTTCACCTTATTTCTTGAAATAAGTACATAGAAATGATATAGTTTTTTAGCAGTGTATTATTTTTATAATGTTTTTTATATTTAATACACGACTAAATAGGTTCGTTTCTATGAATGATATTTATGTTTCATTCATAGTCCACAAATTAAAAAAATAGAACCATTGGAGGGAAGATTATGCGTCGTCGTTTTATTGCATTTCTCACACTGATTATAAGTGCGGTAATTATTTTGATTGGTAATTTTGCTACTGTATTTACGCAAACAAAGAGCGGAATTGAATTTGCCAATGGCCAACAATATGTCTATAAGATCTCAAGTACGAGTGAAGATGGCCTCCCTGTTGACATTGAAGATGCCGCTAAAGAGATGAATCGTCGCTTGAAAAATGCGAATGTCAATTATTTTGATATCAATACCGAGGGTGACGATCAAATTCGGGTCACCTTTACGGGCACCAGTGCTTCGGAGTCGGAGCATATCCGTGATTTATTATCGTATAATGCGACCTTTAGTCTTTGTACCACCGATGATGAGCAGCAGGCTGAAAGTGAAGATATCTTTAAAAATTCTGTCGCTCGGGTGGAGTATCGCAATCAATATCCGATCATCGTCATTCCGATTTCCGATTCAACGCGGGTCGAAACTATCAGGAATCACGCCACCACGCTTAGCAAGAGCTCTGAAGACGGAGATGATACCGGCGTCGATTATTCGATGGTCGTCCTCTGGGCCAATAAGGTTGAAGGCGATGACTTCGCATCGGCCATGGACCCCGATAATCCCGATTATCTAGAAATGCAAGAAAAGGTTCTTTTGGCTTTTTCCTCCGTTGAAGAAAATTTTTATTACGATGATTCTCATAAAGAAATCTGTTATGTGATGAGCGTCAATCAAGGCGAGGATGGTTCTTTAAATCCCGTCGATGTTCGCAAAGCCTCAATTGAAGCCCAGCATAAAGTCAATTTATTCAATGCCGGAGCGCTTGATTATCAAGTCAATTATCTTTATTCCTTACCCGCTGATGCGTATGTTGAAAACTTGATTAAAATGAACGAAACGCTTCGTATCAATTGGAATTCTAAGGTTTTATTATCTAGCTTAGTGGCCTTTGTCTTAGTATCAATCGCCTTAGTTGTCTATTATCGACTCAATTCTTTGGTCGCCATCGTCACAATTGCGGCCTCACTCTTGAGCAGCTTGGCTATTTTCAATCTCTTTGGAGTGGAATTCAGTTTGGGCGCAATTATCGGCTTAATTGTGACCGCCTTCCTAGGATTATTCTCCAATATCTTCTATTTTGAAAAGCTCAAGAATGAATTATATCGCGGACGTACTTTAAAGAAGGCCAATTCGGAAGCCTCCAAGCACTCGTTATTACCGATTGTCGATGGCTCCGTGGTCGTCTTGTTAGCCTCTTTAATCACTTTCTTTATCGGTGAACCGATGGTGCGACCTTTTGCGGTTATGGGAGCGATTGGCGCAGTCGTCAATCTCTTATTTACCTTGTTGGGCACGAAAGGATTGATGTGGCTTTTAACCAACGATACCTCCTTACAAACCAAAAAACGTTATTTTGGGGTAGATGAGGATAAAATTCCCAATACCGCCAATGAAGAGAAGCAAACCTATTTCGGTCCTTATGAAGGCCGTGATTTCACCAAAAAATCATCGACTGTCGGCGTGATTGCCGGCCTTGTCAGTGTCATTGGAATTACTTGTGCGTTAGCCTTTAATTATACGATTGGAACCTTCAATTATAGCGATAATGGCGAAGGAACCCGTATTCAATTAACCGTGGAAGACACCTCCGATATCAGCGATGTCGAAACGCTCGCTAGCGATCTTGAGGAATTAGGCTTCAAAAACAGCGAATTGCTCTATGCTAGTGAAGTATCGCCTTCCGATAAGGATATAACCTTAAATTACTATATTGTCGTCATTGATGAATTACCGGATGATGATGCCTTGATTTTCACCGAAAATCCCATTTACGACGATGATCATAATTTGGATCGCTTTGCGACTATCCAAACCTATTTGGAAAACAAATATCAAGCGATCGATAGTGATGCCGAAGTCAAAGTTCTTCCAACACTCAGTGCCAGCCGCACCTTGAACGTTTGGCGTGTTGGTCTCGCATTGGTGTTTGGACTTATCCTTTCGGGAATCTACTTATTGATTCGTTATGGATTCTCAAAGGCTTTAACCTCGGTCGTCGTTTCCACGCTCTCATCATTCCTGGCCTTAGCGTTCTTTATCATCTTGCGTATCTCATTCAATGATCTTGCCGGTCTTGCGTTGCTCGGTATTATGAATATCTCTCTTCTTTCGAGCATGTTCTTCTTTGTTCGCGAAAAGGAGATGGCCCTTGAAAACGCGGAAACCGATCACCATGAATTAGTGAAGAAAGCGATCGCGAGCGCCTTTGGACCAATGGCAATCTTCCATTCGATCGCTGTGGTTCTCTTGGTTGTCTTTATGGCTTTGGGTCCCGCTAGCTACGAGATCAATTTTGCCTTTATGATTCTTGGTTCGGTGATCAGCTTATTGATGAACGCCGTCATTCTCGGTCCTCTTTATTACGCGATTAAAAATTCTTTGAAGAAGGCGCGTATTCATCGCCTCCAAAAGGAAGAAAGCCGTCGTCAGAATAAAGACCGGAAGCCGAAAAAGAAGAAAAAGATGGAGAAGCCCGCATCCAAGGGTAGTGAACCAGAGGAAGCAATCTTCATTGGAATTAATGATTAAGGCTGCGATATTGCAGCCTTTTTTGTATTAGGAGGGCAATTATGGAATTTCTAAATAAACTTTGCCAATATTTTGGCTTATCACATGAAGAATATCTTAAATTGACGAACGAGCCATCGCTTGATGATTTACCGAATCCCTTTCACTTTCAAGGTATGGAGCGCGCTCTTACCGTCATCAAAGAAGCCATGGCGCACCATGAAAAAATCATGATTTATGGTGATTACGATGCGGATGGCGTTTTAGCGACCTCCATTTTAGTCAAAACCTTTGCTTTACTCGATTATCCTGTCGGCTACTATATTCCCTCGCGCTATCTTGATGGATATGGTCTTACGGAAGAAAAGGTCATCATGGCGCATGAAAAAGGGTATAAGCTCATTATCACCGTCGATAATGGTGTTTCACAATTTGCTGCGATAGCCAAAGCATACGAGCTCGGAATGAAAGTCATCGTGACCGATCATCATAGCTTGCCCTCCAGTTTGCCCGCATGTGAGGTGATTTTACATCCTCTTTATTCATCATATGGGGAGGTCGTGTGCTGTGGAGCCTATGTCGCTTTGATGCTATCATGGGCCTTATATGGGAAGGCCGAAGACTATCTCCTTGTTTTAGCGGCCATTGCCACCATCAGCGATATGATGGAGCTTCGTGATTATAATCGGTTGATTGTCCGAATCGCCTTAAAAATCCTAAATACACAATCATTTTATAATCTATCACTTCTATTAAGTGGTAATGAAGAGATCGATGAAACGACCTTGGGGCTTCAAATTGCGCCCCGAATTAACGCCATCGGTCGCGTCTTAGAGACCAATCAAGTCAATCGGTTAGTGCGCTTTTTCGTCTCCGATAATCATGAAGAAATCGCGGAATTGGCCAAATGGATCGAAGCCGGCAATGAGATTCGGAAAAAATTGACCCTCAATGCGGTTAATAGCCTGTCATTTGATAGTAATGAACCGGCGCTTTGTCTTATCTGTGAAGAAAAAGAAGGTTTGATCGGTCTTATGGCCAATCGCCTTTTGCAGCAATATAATAAGCCGGTCATCGTCTTCGCTCATGGAAGTGAAAAGGGCATTCTCAAGGGAAGTGCGCGCTCGCATCATGGGTTTTCGATCGTTAAATGCTTTACAAGCCTCAAAGACCTTTTAGTGGTCTATGGCGGGCATGATCTTGCCGGTGGGTGTTCCATAAAGGAAGAGAACTTTGAGGCGTTTTATCAAGGATTCTTGGACCTGGCCATTCAACATCCCTTTCAAGAAGAAAAGAAGGCCGTTATCGATCTTTCCATTGAAGAAGTAACCCTTCAAAATTACGAGATTTTGCGCCAATTGGCGCCCTTTGGAATTGGATGGCCAATGCCTCCTTTCGCTTTAAAGGGTCTGGATGTGAAGGCCTTGAGCTACAGTAAAAGCCATGAGCATATTATGAGCGATCTATCAATGAAGAGTCGATTAGTGGGCTTCAACATATCGGAGACCTCCATACAGGACTATCGATATCTTGATATCATCGGTCATATGCATCTCAATCGTTATCGCGGGAATACTACTTTGCAATTCATCATCGACGAATATCATGGGTTTTAAAACGTTTTTTTGCTAAACTATTAATAACAAGGAGGTCTTTTCATGGCTAAGAAAAACAAGGAATATCAATTGAAAATCAAAAGAAGTCGCTCTTTTCGCCTCTTTAAAAATTTTTTATCCATCTTCAGCGCCAAACCGGAAATCATTAACCTTGGCCCGGATCCTTTAGCCGACCAAGCGATCTATATTAGCAATCATCAAGGGGCCTCCGGACCGATGAAGTTTGAACTATATTTTCCAAAGGTCATCACGACCTGGGGCATTCATAATATGTGTGGAAATTATAAAATGCGATGGCAGTATCTGTATCATGTTTTTTATCAACAAAAGCTTCATTGGCGAAAATTTCCTTCCTTTATCGTCGCCACCTTTTTTGCGATGATTTCCATTCATATCTATCGGGCGATCGGGTTGATTTCCACCTATCAGGATGCACGCCTTTTATCGACCTTTCGAAATAGCACGAAGGTTTTAGATGCCGGAAGTGCCTTATTGATCTTTCCGGAGGATTCTTCCGAAGGCTATATCGATCCACCGCCTTCCTTTAATAAAGGATATATTATGATGGCTAAGAAATATTATCAGCACTCTAAGATTGATCTTCCCATCTATCCGGTCTATTATAGCAAAAAAAGGAAAAAGATGATCGTCAGCGCTCCCATGTATGTCAATCAATTAATCAGTGATGGGCATAGCGATGATGAAATAAACGATTTCTTTTTAAAGGAATGTCATCGTCTCTATCATGAATATATCGAATAAGGACCTCAAATGAGGTTTTTATTTTTTGGAAATAAGATTTTCTCCTATCATTGATATTTTCATGTATAATAGTAAAAAGGAGAAAAAGAATATGGTCAAGAAAAGTCTTAATCTTCATCATACTTATGAAGATGTACAGGAAGAATTTAGTAAATATATTATCAATGATGAAGACCGCGATCTCATTCATCGGGCCTATCTTTTCGCCTTGGAAAAACACGCCGATCAGGTCCGTAAATCGGGTGAACCCTATATCCAGCACCTGATTGAAACCGCTTATACTTTGGCCACTCTCCAATCGGGGCCTCAAACGATCGCGGCGGGTTTTTTACATGATGTCGTGGAGGACTGCGATGTAAAACTAGACGAGATCAAAGAGCTTTTCGGAACCGATATCGCCAATTTAGTTGATGCTGTAACCAAAATTCAGCAGATGAAATTGAATCGCATCGATGAGGTGGAATTTGAAGCCGAAGGGCATCGTAAAATCTTTATTGCGATGGCTAAGGATATTCGCGTTATTATCATCAAGCTGGCCGATCGCCTTCATAATATGCGCACCTTGGAATGGCTTAAGCCCAATCGGCAAGTGGCTATTGCGCGTGAAACGCTCGATGTTTACGCTCCGATCGCCCATCGCTTAGGTATTAACCGTATTAAAAGCGAATTAGAGGATCTCGCCTTAAAATATCTTGAGCCCAAAAAATACGATGAAATTCTTCATCTACTCGATAGTCGCATCAAGAATCGGCAAGAGGCTCTTGATAAATTGAAAAAGAAAATTGCCGATGCGCTTTATGAGGCGAAAATTCCTTTTGAAATCGAATCACGTGTAAAAACGATATATTCCATCTACAAGAAAATATATGTTAAAGGCCGAAATTTCGATGAAATATACGATATTATGGCCTTAAGAATTATCACCGAGACCGAGCTTAATTGCTATGAGGCTCTCGGCTTAATTCACGCCAATTATAAACCGATACCCGGACGATTTAAGGATTACATTGCGATGCCGAAGCCCAACATGTATCAATCATTGCACACGACGATCATTGCGGGCGAAGGACAGATCTTTGAAGTGCAGATTCGAACGCATGAAATGGACGAGGTCGCCGAATCCGGAATCGCGGCGCATTGGCGATATAAAGAAGGCAATAAATATTCTCCCGAAAGAGAGCAGCAGGAGATCGAAGAGAAGCTCCATTGGTTCCGCGAATTTGTCAACATTTCCAGTGATGAATTGAGTGAATCAGCCCGCGATTATATGGAAACTCTCAATCGCGATATTTTTGATGCGAATGTTTATGTATTTACACCCAAAGGACGAGTTATTGATTTACCTAATGGCTCCACACCTCTTGATTTTGCCTATCGCATTCACACCGGTGTTGGTGATTCTGCGGTCGGGGCTATCGTTAATAATGTTTTAGTGCCATTAAACACCGTTTTAAAAACGGGCGATGTCGTAGAGATTAAGACATCACGTTCATCATTAGGCCCCAATGAGGGGTGGCTCCAAATCGTCCGTACCAATAGTGCGAAGAATCATATTCGCAAATTTTTAGCGAAGCGCAATTCTGAATTTATCAAGGAAGACCGCATTGCGCAAGGACGCGCCTCGCTTGTCGATGCTTTCCGTGATCGGGGCTATTCCGAACACGAAATGCTGGAGCTCTGCAATCAGAACAAGGTCTTTAATAATTTCAATATCGATAATCTCGATAGTCTGTTTCTCGGTGTCTGCAATCGCACAATCACGCCGAGCGCTATCATCGATTTTTTGAATATCAAACGAAAGGTTGATCCTTTGACCTCCATTACTTATCGAGGCAATAAGGTCGATAAAGCGCCGGTTTATGTCAAAAATGCCGGCAAAGTGATGATCAACTTAGGATCATGCTGCACTCCGATTCCCGGTGATGATATCGTCGGATATATTACCAAAGGGAAGGGGATTACCGTGCATCGTATTAATTGTCCAAATATTCAGCATGAATCAAAACGTCTGATCGATGTTTATTGGAATGAACAGATGACCATCGGTACGTATCCGGTCGACATCGCAATTGAAGCGATGGATCGGGCCAATCTCTTGATCGATTTAATGTCGGCCTTTGCCCAATTGAAGGTGAATATCTCTTCATTATCCGCGCATGTTCATCCTTCCACGATGACATCCACGGTCCAGACCACTATTTTGGTGAGTGATGCCAAGCGCCTGAATGATATTTTCGATGTTATTTTAAATGTCAATGGTGTTTATGATGTCAAAAGGGTCATTCATTAGGCATCCAAAATTATTTATTAACGCGAAAAATTGATTATTTTTTGAAAATTATGGGTTTATATTGACTATTTTCATGAAAAAAAGGATAATAAAGGTGTTCAAAGAAGCAGAGAATCATTATGATCCTTTTTTTAGAGAAGACCGGCTTGGTGAAACGGTTAAAAGGAATAATGAGGGACACTGTGGAGAAAGAAAGCTGAAGAGAGTAGGCTTTCCGCTGACGACGTTAACGTCATGATAAAGGGCATAGGTTTATCGACCTATGAACTAAGGTGGCACCGCGATAAAATCGTCCTTAGTGACGATTTTTTTATTTATGTAAAGGAGGTTTTATTATGGCATTTACTATTCCTAAGGGAACTCATGATATTTATGGTGATGAAGCGTGTGGCTATGACTACATTGAACAGGTTTTAAGGAGCTTGGCGGAGAGCTTCGGTTATTCCGAGATGCGCACTCCCATTTTCGAACAGACGGAGCTTTTTACCCGTTCCGTGGGCGAATCAAGCGATGTTGTGCGCAAAGAGATGTATACCTTTGTTGACAAGGGCGGACGATCGATGACCTTACGGCCGGAATTGACCGCGGGAATCATGCGTTCCATCGTCACCAATAAGCTCTATACCAATCCCGATCTGCCTATTAAATCATGGTATTTGGGACCTATTTTCCGTTATGAACGTCCCCAAGCCGGACGTTACCGCCAATTTTCGCAATTTGGCGTGGAAGCGGTCGGCGTCGATTCCCCGTACTACGATGTTGAAGTGATCATGCTCGGCTTTTGGGCCTTGAAGATGCTCGGCTTTGAAAATATCGAATTACGCATCAATTCCTTGGGGGATAAGGAAAGTCGCGATCATTATCGGGAGGCCTTAAAGGAATATTTCAGTCATCATCTCGATGAAATGTGTGAGGACTGCAAAAAACGCTATGAGATCAATCCCTTGCGCATTTTAGATTGCAAGGTTCCCGAGGATCAATTAATAGCCCAAAAAGCGCCTGTCTTACGCGATTATTTGACGGAATCGGCCAATGACTATTTTGAAGAGATTCTCAACATTCTCGAGGACTACGACATTCCTTTCGTGATCGATGATAATTTGGTCCGTGGGTTAGATTATTACTCCCACATCGTCTTTGAATTCCATTATACTTCGAAAAATAATAAGTATTTGGGCGCTGTTGGAGCGGGCGGACACTACGATGATCTGCTTCAGGAAGTAGGTGGCCCGCATCTTCCCGGGGTTGGTGTCGCCTTCGGCATCGAAAGAATCTATAGCCTCATGAAGGAGGATGGTCTTTTAGAATCGCACCAGGACCAACATGATATTAGCGTAATGGCGCTATCGGAGAGCAGTGTTTCCTTTTGCTTTGATTTAGCGTTGGCGTTACGCGCCAATGGATATCGCGTCGATATGATGTATGGTGCTAAAGGCATCAAGCCGCAATTCAAGCGCGCTGAAAGAAAAAAATCGGCTTTGGCGTTGATTGTCGGTGAGGATGAGATGCTTTCTCAGGAGATTATCATCCGTGATTTCAATGCCCAGACGCAAGAACGAGTGGCCTTCAAAGATGCCTTAAAGGCGGTCGATCACTTCTTTAATGCACATGAAGTCGATCACCATTGCTCATGCCATCATGAAGATGATGAATGCTGCGACTGCTGTCATGAAGAAGAGAGCGGTCCAAAAGCGCATGATGAGCATCATTGCGGCTGCAAGCACCACAAAGAGGAGAAATAACGATTATGGAAAGAACGCACTATAATGGCACCCTTGGCCTAAAGGATGTCGGTAAGGATGTGGTCCTTGTCGGCTGGGTGAGCAAAAAAAGAAATTTAGGATCGATCGTCTTTATCGATCTCCGCGATCGGAGCGGTATCGTTCAGGTCATGGTGGACCCCTTAAAAATCGATGTCCGCGATGTTCGTAACGAATATATCTTGCAAATTTATGGAAAAATCGCCCAAAAAGAGGTTCCGAACCCTTCCTTAGCAACGGGCGCGATCGAAGTCATCGCCTCCGATGTAAGGATTATCAATACCGCGGAAACAACACCGATGATCATCGCCGATGAAACCGACGCGCTAGAAGATACGCGCTTACGCTACCGCTATTTGGATCTAAGACGCCCGGTTTTACAGAAAAATTTGATGGTTCGCGCAAAGATTGTCGCCGCGACGCATGAATATTTGGATAATCATGATTTTGTTGAAATCGAAACGCCGATCTTAACATTATCGACACCGGAAGGAGCACGCGATTATCTGGTGCCTTCGCGGGTACATCCCGGCCATTTTTATGCTTTGCCGCAATCGCCCCAAATCTTCAAGCAATTATTGATGATCGGCGGTATGGAAAGATATTATCAAATCGCGCGGTGCTTCCGTGACGAAGACCTACGAGCGGATCGGCAACCGGACTTCACGCAAATCGATATCGAGACTTCCTTCTTGGATCAAGAGCAGTTTTTAACCTTGATGGAGGGCTGCTTAGCCAACATCTTCAAAAAGGTCAAAAATATCGATCTTCCTTTGCCTTTACGGCGCATGGAATATGATGAAGCGGTCGATCGCTACGGAAGCGATAAGCCGGATACGCGCTTTGGCCTATTATTGAATGATGTGGAGCCGATCTTCCGTCAGAGCGTTTTTACGGGCTTCCATGTCCCTTATATTAAGGCCCTCGTCGTTTCCAATATCGCCGCAAGCACAACCCGGAAAAACATCGATGAGCTTCAAGAAATCGCAAGGAAGTTTTCCTTAAAGGGCATCACCGTCTTAAAATATGAAAATCAACAATTAAATGGCTCTTTTTTGAAATTTATGAGCGAAGAAGAGCAGTCATCGTTAATTACGACGTTACATCTTCAAGAAAACGATCTCATCATCATCGCTGCCAGCGAATCGCGGCATCATGCATGCTTTGGTTTAGGGGCAATCAGATCCTATTATGGAAAGAAATTGAACCTGATTCCTCCGCATTCCTACGATTTGCTATGGGTGGTCCATTGGCCGATGTTCGAATGGGATGAAAATGAAAAGCGCTATGTCGCGAATCATCACCCCTTTACTCGACCCTGCGATGAGGATTTACCATATCTTGATAGTGATCCGAGCCGCGTTTATGCCTATGCCTACGATATCGTGATCAACGGCTATGAAGCGGGAGGTGGTTCCTTACGGATTTATGATCAGAATGTGCAACGCAAGATCTTTGAAATCATCGGTCTTAGCGATGAGGATATCAAAAGGAAGTTTGGCTTCTTTATCGATGCCTTCCGCTATGGAACCCCGCCGCACGGGGGATTGGCCTTTGGCTTAGATCGTCTGGCGATGATTCTCAATGAAACCGAGAATATCCGTGATGTCATTGCTTTCCCGAAAAACTTAGCGGCCGTTTGCCCGATGAGCAAGGCGCCGGGGATCGTCGATGATAAGCAATTGGAAGAATTATCGTTGCAAATAACCAAGTTAGAAGATAATTAGTATAAAATTAGTAAATAAATGGTAATAATAACAAAGGAGGAAAACCATGAATAGAGAAGAATTAGCAATCGCCGCTATTAGATCAACTTGTATTGATATGATCAATAAGGCCAAATCCGGCCATCCCGGAATGGCTTTGGGGAGCGCCCCTATTTTGTATACCTTATTTAGTAAGCATTTGATCAGCGATCCCCAGCATCCCGAATGGATCAATCGTGATCGCTTTGTCCTCAGTGCCGGACATGCGAGCTCCCTTTTATATACGATGCTGCATGTCGCAGGATATGATGTGAGCCTTGATGATTTGAAATCCTTCCGTCAGTTTGGCTCGTTAACACCGGGGCATCCGGAATTTCATCATACTCCGGGCGTTGATGCTACTTCAGGACCTTTGGGGCAAGGAATTGCTCAGGCGGTCGGTATGGCGTTAGCGGAGCGGTCTTTAAAAGCGATGTATCCTGATGGTGAACGGTTGATCGATCACTATACCTATGCCTTATGTGGTGATGGCTGCTTACAGGAGGGTCTTTCGCAAGAGGCCATTTCATTAGCAGGGCATCAGCATCTCAATAAATTGATATTGATCTATGATAGCAACGCCGTGACCTTGGATGGAGCGATCGACCTATCATTTTCCGAAAATGTCAAAATGCGGTTTGAAGCGAGCGCCTGGAACGTTTTAGAAGTCGCTGACGGGAATGACTATCAAGCCATTGATAAAGCCCTAAAAAAGGCTAAAAAGAGCCAAGATAAGCCAACCCTGATCATCGTTCATACGATTATCGGCTTTGGTTCAAAAAATCAAGGATTATCCAAAACCCACGGATCTCCATTAGGAGAAGAGGATGGTCATAATGCGAAATTGAGCTATGGCTATCAATATGATGATTTCACCATTCCCGCAGAGGTTTATGATCTCTTTAAAGAGACCTTTGCGATGCGGGGCCGACGTTTTTATCGTCGCTGGAAACGTGATATGGTGCGATATGAAGAAGAGTATCCCGCGGCTTATAAGCAATTTAATGATGCCGCCAAGGGCAATTTAGAGGAGTATCTAAAGAACGTTCAAATCGATTTCCCAAGCGGATATCGTGATTCAACCCGTAACATTTCCGGTAAGATTTTAAACGTTTTACACCAAAATATTCCTTTCTTAGTCGGAGGATCCGCGGATGTGGCCGCTTCGGTCATGACCAAGATCAGTGGTGGTGTCGATATGTCGCCTTCACATCCTGAAGGCCGTAATATTAACTTTGGTATTCGCGAATTTGCAATGGCCTCCGCTCAAAACGGTTTCCTTCTTCATGGTGGATTAAAATCATATGTCGGCTGCTTCTTGATTTTCTCCGATTACATGAAATCCGCTATCCGCATGGCGGCCCTTTCCCATCTTCCTGCGATCTATCTTTTATCGCATGATTCGATTGCCGTCGGTGAGGATGGCCCCACCCATCAGCCAATTGAGCAGCTGGCGATGCTTCGAAGTATGCCGAATTGCGCCGTTTTCCGACCCTGTGACGCTAATGAGACCTTAGCGGCGTGGAAATTAGCCTTGCTCAGCGAAGAAACGCCCAGCGTTATTGTCCTATCACGACAAGCTTTACCATTAATGGAAAATAGCTCTTATGAAGGTGTGAAGCATGGTGGCTATGTTATTTCGAAGGAACATGGTGAGAAGCCGGAATACACCATCATCGCCACGGGTAGTGAAGTCTCTTTGGCTTATGAAGCACAGCAAAAATTATGGGATTTGGGACATGATGTCCGCGTCGTGTCCATACCTTGCCAAGAGCTATTCTTGATGCAAAACGCTTCCTATCGCAAAAAAGTCTTAGGAGCACCCTATCATAAGCGCATCGCGGTAGAAATGGCCTCAACCTTTGGCTGGCATCGTTTTGCGGCTTCCGTGATGGGAATCGATGAATTTGGCACGAGCGCCCCGGCGCAGGATGCCATCAATGCTTATGGCTTTACGAGCGATACCTTAGTCGAAAGCATCCTTGGCAAATTGGAAAAATAATCAAAATATATCAAGCGTTCATTCCATGGACGCTTTTTATTTTAGGCCTTTTTTCGACAATATAACGCTTTTTGTTCGCGTATTATCAAGAAAGGAGGATATGCTTATGGATTACTATATATTCCGCATTAATCAATCTTTTCGAGGCTTAATCGACGAGGATCTCCTGGGAGCGATTCTCGAAAAAGATCATGGCGCCTTCTTCGAACGTCAACTAGCAGCGATTATTGAACCGATTCCTTGGTCTAAAATGGTGCAAATCGCGAAGAATTACTTTAAGGGACGGAATGATGTCCACATCAACGAGTTTTCATTTACCTGGCAGTCGCTTTTTAGCGGTCAGCATGATGAGCTTTGGGCCTTGAACAATTGTCTAAGACTCCATCAAGAGAACGATGAATCGCCTTTTAGAACCTTCTTGGAGGAGTTTGATGAGGATTGGGTATATGTTGCCAATGAACGTGTCATGAGTATTGGATGATTAATTTAACGAAATATTCCCATATTTGGATGAATAATTGAAATATGATCAGGCGCTAAACGTTAAGATTAGCCCCTAGATTTCAACGCCCCGGCGCTTTCGCGATGATATCGTAACTTTTAATTGCTAAAAGCCTCTAAATTTTGTATACTATAATCATTAAAGGAGGGCTCTTTTCATGGCGGATTATGTTTATATTGAAAACTATTCAAAAAATGGCAAAATGGGAATATCTCATATCGTCTTTGATCAAATCGCATCGATTAGCGCCCAAAGAGTGAAGGGTGTCACTATTCGGAAGAACGCCAAATTACAGCGTGCCTTCAAGCTGCGTAAGCCGATCTATTGTCAGATTCAAAATGGCATTGTCAATGTCAATATCGATGTGAGCATTGCTCAAGGGAGCAACGTTCATGAGGTTTGCGTCAAAATTCAAGAAGAAATTGCCAGCGCTCTTTCTTCGCTGACCGAATTAGTTCCATTCAGTGTCAATATAAAAGTTGCAAGTATCGAATAAGCCTCTTAGGGGCTTATTTTTTTATAAAAAAATAAAAAAACGTAGGTTTTTTATCCATTTAATGCTATGATATATAAAGCATAAGGGGTGAATAGTGATGGCGCTAACACGTAATCTTTGTCAAGAAAAGGCTATGATTATCATTTATGATGCATTGACTTATGAAAATATGGGACAAGAATACAATCCCAAAGAATTGATCAGCGATATATGCGAGCTGCCTTATGATGACATCGATCTTTATATTAAAGAGGTCGTGGTCAAAGCCCTGATAAATAAAGAAGAGTATATTAAAAAATTGGAAGAGAAAATGGATACTTGGACCTTTAAGCGATTGAATCGCCTTAACCAAGCTATTCTTTTATTGAGCTGTGCGCATTACTTTGAAATTCATGATTCCGATAAAGCCGTTATTATCAATGTAGCGGTTAATTTAGCAAAGCGTTATCTTGACGATCAAGATTATAAATTTGTGAACGCTATTTTGGATAATGTGCTATGTTAGATGAAACAACTATTTATTCGGTAAGTGCGCTTAATCAATATATAAAATCGCTTTTTAATAACGATTCCTATTTAAAAAATTCGATCTGTGTGCGCGGAGAGATTTCCACCTTTCGAAGATCGACCAATGGCCATTTTTATTTTACTATCGCTGATGACAACTCAAAGATAAAGGCCGTCATGTTCGCAAGAGAAACCCTCCATCTATCCTTCATTCCGCAAGAAGGCGATGAAGTCTTGATTTTTGGCAAAGTCAATGTTTATGCCGAAAATGGCGAATATCAGATCTATATTAACGAGATGGACCCCTATGGGCAGGGCCAAGCGCTCATCAAATTGGAAAAATTAAAGAAAAAATTGGCTAAAGAAGGGCTTTTTGATGAAAAGCATAAAAAGCCAATTCCGGCTTTCCCTAGCAATATCGGACTCATCACAGCGGATGGCTCCGCTGCGTTGGAGGATCTTAAGAAAAACATAAGACGTCGTTATCCATTGGTCAATATTTATTTATTTCCCGCCATCGTCCAAGGCGAAAAAGCTCCTAAGTCTTTGATTAACGCGCTTTTAAAAGCCGAGTCTTATCCTTTAGATACCATTATCATTGGCCGTGGAGGCGGGAGCAATGAGGATTTATCCGCCTTTAATGATGAAGGCTTGGTGCGGGCAATCTTTGCATGTCCTATTCCGGTGATTTCCGCAGTGGGGCATGAAATCGATTATACCTTAGCTGATTTAGTTAGCGATTGTCGAGTGAGCACTCCCACGGCAGCGGCCGAGAAGGCCACACCTGATATCGGTGTGTTGCATTTAAAGCTCGATAATCTTCAAGATCGCCTGGAAAGAATCATCACCCAAAGGATTGATGATTTGAAGAATCGCCTTCTGGTTTTGAAGAAGCATTCCTCGTTAAGTAATCCTCTTTTTGCCTATCAGCATACCCATCAAAGGATCGATATGCTCAAAAAACAGCTACAAACGATCATTTTCGAGGCTTTAAAAGAGAAGGCGCACGATTTAAAGATATGTCAGCTCGCCTTTAACACCAGCAGCAATGATTTTTTCAAGAATTATCGGACTATTATTAAAAATTTAGAAATTAAATTGACCACCATAAATCCGCAGGCCGTTTTGGATCGAGGCTATAGCTATATCAGCGATGAGAATGGCAATATCATTGAATCGATTCAGAGCATTGAGGTGCATCAAAGAATCAAAACAACTTTGAAGGATGGTGTATTCACAAGTATCGTTAGCGAAAAGGAGGATAACCATGAAAAGCGAAAATAAATTCGAAGATCAACTAAAAAGATTAGAGGAGATCGTCCAAAAGATGGAGGAAGGAACCCTTTCTTTGGAAGAAAGCTTAAACCTTTTTAAGGAGGGAAGCACCCTCATTAAGGAATTGGAAGCAAAATTAAAGGAAGCGGAAGAAACCGTGAAAGAAGTCATAAAAATCGAAGAATAAATATTATAAGTCATTATTTAGTTAACTATTAGTTAATATTTAGTAGAAAGGAGAATGGTGATGAGCGCTAATTTGCATCAATTGATTAAAGAAGCATCGCTGGATGATTTGCCCAAAATTGCCGATGATATCCGTCAAACGATCATCAGATCGACCGCCAAAAACGGTGGGCATCTAGCTAGCAATCTTGGCGTTATTGAAACGACGATCGCCCTATATCGTTATTTTGATTTCCCACGTGATCGCCTCCTATTCGATGTTGGTCATCAATGCTATGCTCATAAAATCATCTCCGGACGCGATTTAGGGACTTTACGAAAGAAAAATGGCATCTCCGGCTTTCAAAAACGTGATGAATCGGAATTTGATGCCTTTGAAGCCGGACATACAAGTACCTCAATAAGTGCCGCAATTGGAATGGCCTGCAGTCGCGATTTAAATAATGAATCGTACCATGTCATCGCTTTTATCGGCGATGCCAGCATTGCCTCCGGAATGGCTTTTGAGGCTTTAAATGATCCTAATCACGCTCGTCATAAGATCATCATCATTCTAAATGATAATGAAATGTCCATCTCGCGCCCGGTTGGGGGAGTAACCAAGCTCTTTTCCAAGATCCGCATTTCCTATGGCTATGCCAAAGCCAAAGGCCGATATCGACGCGTCTTGATGAAAACACGTCTTGGCGCGGCTATTTATCGAGTGACCGCCCGGGTTAAAAATGCTTTTAAGCGTCTCGTTCTCCCTAGTACATATTTTGAAAATCTCGGTTTGGATTATATCGGACCTATCGACGGTCATGACTTTGCCGCTCTCGAAAAAGCTTTAAAAAAGGCCAAAAAAGCCTTAAAAACCGTCGTTGTCCATTGTGTGACCATCAAAGGAAAGGGATATGAATACTCCGAAAACGATACCTGTGGCTATTGGCATGGGGTCGCACCCTTTGATTTAGAAAGCGGTCAGCCCTTAAAACGGAAAACCTCGCAATCGTGGAGCGCCTTTTTTAGTAATCTAATCGATCAAGAGATGGAAAAGAACCGCAATATCGTCTATATCAACCCGGCGATGGTGCGGGGCAATGAAGCGGAAAATATCATGGCGCATTATCATGACCGCGCCTTCGATGTTGGAATTGCCGAGGAGCACGCCATCTCGTTAGCTAGCGGCTTTTCTCTATCGGGGAAATATCCGATTATCGCGATTTATTCGACCTTTATTCAACGCTCCATCGATCAAATCAATCAGGATTTGTGCCGGATGGATTTACCATCCTTGCTTTTAATCGATCGGGCCGGCTTGGTCGGTGAAGATGGCGAAACCCATCAAGGTATCTTTGAAGAGGCGATGCTCGATGCGAATCCCAATTTAACGATCGCTTGTCCTGGAAACGCGAGTGAAGCTCAGCAATTATTTGCTTTAGCCTTATCTTATCCGCATCCTTTTGCGATTCGTTATCCTCGCGGAATCATCAATGCCGATAAAAGCCGGGCCGTTGTCTCGCTGCATCGCTGGATTTGGTATCAAAGACATGATCATCCTTATCTATGCCTCGGTAGTGGTCCTCTGTTTTATGATTTGTACTTAAAATCGCAAAATATGGGCTTAAAATACGATTTTTTACAGGCAATTTTCTTAAAGCCTCTCGATGAAGAAACATTGAAAACCATCCTTTCCTATCGTAAAATCGTTATTTATTCACCATATACGATCAAAAACGGATGGATTAATAATGTTCTATCTTACCTGATGGAGCATCAATATCGCGGAAAAACCATTGTAAAGGCCATTCCATGCGCCTTTATCAAGCAAGCCACAATAGCCGAGCAATTGGAAGATAATCACTTGTCATTAGTGTCGATATTATCCCTATTACTTCACGAACAAGAGGTGAATTAAGATGTTAACTTCCTTATCAATTCATAATTTTGCCATCATCGAAGATTTAGATGTCTCCTTTTATGATCAAATGTCGATTTTAACCGGGGAAACCGGTGCCGGTAAATCGATATTGATTGACGCTTTATCGCTTTTAGTCGGCGAGAGAAGCGATTTTGATAAGATCCGGGAAGGGGCCACTAAAGCCATTATCGAAGGGGAATTCCTTATTACCAATCAGGATTTGCTCGCCGAATTGGCCTCTCTTTATGGCGAGGATCTTATCGAGGATAATCGCTTGGTGATTTCGCGCGTTTTAGATATTAATGGCCGTAGTAGCATTCGTCTTAATGGTATATCCTTGTCCTTGAATAAGATTAAAGAGATTATGAATAGGGTCATTGACATTCATTCTCAAAATCAAAATCTTGCATTATTGGATGAGAAGAATCATCTGGCCTTGCTTGATGCCTTTATTGGCGAAAATCCCCTCTATGAGGAATATCGACTTCAATATGCTCGTTATCGTGAGGAGCAGCAAAAACTCGCAAAAATAGCCGAAAATCGCTTAAATGACCATGATATAGAAATATTAGAGCAGGAGATTGCCGAGTTAGAGCAGGCGGATATCAAATGCGGAGAAGTCGCTGATTTAGAGAGCAAAAAGCATGATTTGATGACCGCCCAAAAAGAAAGCAGTCACTTGGCGACCTTTAAGGAATTATGCGATGGTGATCAAGGGGCTTTAACCAAGCTCTATTTAGCAAAAAGAGAGCTTGAAAGGAGCGAATCTTCCTCAACCCAGGAATTATTCGAGCGTTTAAATGATCTCTACTATAATCTGCAGGATATTAACAATACAATAAATATGGAGCTGGAGCGCGGAGAGGATAGCGTCGCTATGCTCCAAGAAATCGATGAGCGTCTCTTCTTTATCAAACGTCTTATGAAAAAATATGGAGAAGATGAGGAAGGCCTTTTATCCTATCTTAAAGCCGCTAATGAGCGCCTATACAATTGTCAGCATTATGAGCATCTCTATCAAGAGCAAACGAAAATGGTCATGAATAGCTATGCCCAATTGCAGAAGGCCGGTCTCGTCCTTCGTTCTTTGCGCAGGCAAAAGGCCGATGAGCTCTCGCAATCGGTCATCAAGGAAATGCATGATTTAGCTCTCGAAAATGCTAATTTTGCGATTATTTTTCACGAAAATGAAGTGCCTCACGATAATGGCATGGAAACGGTTGTCTTCCTAATTTCAACCAATAAGGGCAGTCGTTTATTACCTTTAAAGCAAATTGCTAGCGGTGGTGAAACCTCGCGCATTATGCTGGCTTTAAAGACGGTTTTCAGCCGTTATAGCGCTTTAGAAACGATTATCTTTGATGAGGTGGATACCGGAGTGTCAGGGCGGATTGCGATGCATGTCGCTCGTAAAATGAAGGAAATATCCTCCTTTGTCCAAGTAATCGCTATTTCGCATCTTCCTCAAGTCGCCGCGATCGCCGATCATCATTATTACGTTCAAAAATATGTCGAGAATGAAATGACAAAATCTTCCATCCGCTTGTTACAGGATGAGGAGATTATTCCAGAAATTGCCAAGCTCTTATCGGGCGATGAAATCACGGATATTTCTTTAAAGGCCGCTCGTGCCTTGCGTAATGAAGCCTTAAAGTGAAAGGTATAGCGTCAAAGTAGCAATTTTTAACAATCGCATCTTTCTTTATTCGTTAAATAATACTTCTTGAAAGGAGATATTTATGAAAGGAAAGATGTTTTTTCTATCGTTATTGGCATTAGTGGGTTTCGTAAAAGCCCCTGCTATCGGCCAAGCGATCGATTTAGTTCCTGGAGGGGAGACCATTGGCATCGAAATTCGCCCTGATGGCCTTTTAATTTCCGGAACCTATGATATTAAAAATGGCAATAGCTATTATAATCCCGCCCGGGATAGCGATATCAAGCGCGGCGATCTCTTATTTGCGTTAGAGAATAATCACATTTCTTCATTGGAAGATTTCGCCGATTTGTTTAATGATTTGGCTTTAAAAAAGGATGAAGTCCGTATTTCCTTAAAAAGAAATAACAATATTATTCAAAGAAAATTGCGGATTATTAAAGATGGAAATCGTTATCGGACCGGCCTTTATATTAAAGAACGTCTCATTGGTATTGGCACCGTTTCATTCTATGATCCGACCAATCAGGTCTTTGGCGCTCTCGGACACGCGATTGTCGATAGTGAATCGGGAGCCCTTTTAGAGGTCAAATCAGGCACGATCTACGAATCAAAGGTCACCGGAATCAATAAATCAAGCAATGGTGATCCGGGGGCCAAGGTGGCGACCTTTGAGGAAAACCATCCCTTAGGCACTATTTTAGAGAACACAACGATCGGCATCTATGGTCAATATGAGTCGTTACCAAGCGGCGCTAAGGCAATTCCGATGGCCCTTCATGATGAAGTGAATCTGGGAA
This sequence comes from uncultured Coprobacillus sp., assembly GCA_964583155.1. Taxonomy (GTDB): domain Bacteria; phylum Bacillota_I; class Bacilli_A; order RFN20; family CAG-826; genus CAG-826. The sequence goes on along the minus strand of CAZOUY010000001.1, from coordinate 174,873 downwards.
AAGCCGAAATGTATACGGTCATTAAGGGCAGTCAGGTGATGAAATATGATATTGAAATCACTAATCTTGTCCGGCAGACCTATACCGAGCCGAAGGGGATAACCTTCAAAATCACGGACTCCGATTTGATTAAAGCAACCGGTGGCGTGGTCGCGGGGATGTCCGGAAGCCCGATTATTCAAGATGGTAAGCTCATTGGGGCCGTAACCCATGTTCTCATCGATAAGGTTCAATATGGCTATGGTATTTACATGGAGTGGATGTGGCAAGAGGCCCAAAAAATCGCTCAATAATCACCATAATCAACGCTTGACATCGATGCGATGACAATCAAAAATCATAAGGATCATATTCTGAAGGCTCAAAACCGAAGGAGTGTGGTCTTTTTTTATTGGATTATTCATTTTTAATGGCCAATCGCTAAAAATAGCGTAGTTATATATTTCATAGTCTTCGCCAATAAATGACATTTTAGGACAAAAAAATTGTCAATTTTGCCATTTCAGCTACGTTTGAATTCGATATTGGCCTTTTATTATAAAAAATAACATTATTCGACTTTTTCTTACACTTTCCATTGCTATAATTTGGGAAATTACAAATTAAAAGGGAGGATCTTGAATGGAAAAATGGAAGGTGTTCATCGTTGATGACAATCCGGATGCAGTAAATTTAGTAACCTCTGTTGTAAGTATGCAGTCAAATATGTATGTTATCGATACCGCCTGCAATGGTGAAGAAGCATGGCAAAAATTACAATTGCATGGACATATCGATCTTTTAATTACGGACCTCATTATGCCAAAATTAGATGGCTTTAATCTTTTAAGAAGGCTGAAGGAAAAGGAAAATAACGATATCGCACATATCATCGCTATGAGTGCAATGGTCAACGAACGCGTCTTAAAGACCATCTCCGGTTATGGAAGTGATATGTTCTTAATTAAGCCATTTACCTCTTCCTCGTTATTGGAGGCGATCAAGACGGTCATGACAAGTAAGGAAGCATCGATCGTCGCAAGTGGCACAAATGATGATATTGAAAACCGTGTAACAAATCTTCTTCATGAGGTCGGTATTCCGGCGCATATCAAGGGCTATACCTACTTACGCGCCGGTATCATTCAAACGTACAATAATCCCGATTATATTGGCCGGATTACCAAAGTGCTTTATCCTGAAATTGCAAAGAAATATAAAACCACGGGCTCGCGCGTTGAAAGAGCAATTCGCCACGCTATTGAAGTAGCGTGGACTAGAGGAAATATCGATACTATCGATGACATTTTTGGATATACGATCTCCGCATCAAAGGCCAAACCGACGAATTCGGAATTCATTGCGATGATCGCCGATTATCTAGCCGTACAAAAGAAAAAGACAATTCTTATCTAGAGGAATCATTGATTCCTCTTTTTTATGATATAATTTTTAAGGAGGGTCGTTTTATGGTGCGAATTATCGTTCATATTGATTTAAACGCTTTCTTTGCGCGCTGCGAAGAAATTAAAGACCCTTCGATCGAGAATAAACCTCTGATTGTCGGGGGCAATCAAAGAAGAGGCATCGTTTCCACTGCCAATTATGTCGCCCGAAAATATGGAATTCATTCGGCGATGCCCACTTATCAGGCTAAAAAATTATGTCCTCATTTGATCATCAAGAATCCGGATTTTCGCTTTTATCAGCAAAAATCGCATGATTTTCTCGATTTTGTGAAACGTCATTCCGCCATTTTGGAGGTAGCGTCCATCGATGAATGCTATGTCGATATGACCGATGTTTTGAAAGATTGCCATAATGTCCGTGGATATTTTGAAAAATTTCAGCACGATCTCTTTCAAGAAACACAGCTTTATTGCTCAATCGGCATCGCACCTACGAAATTTTTGGCGAAAATGGGATCGGATATGCGCAAGCCCAATGGCATCACCATTATCCGAAGACGCGATTTAAAGACCGTTTTACACCCCATTCCAATTGAAAATATGTATGGAATAGGGAAGAAAAATGCGCCGCGCCTCCGAGCTTTGGGAATCAAAACGATCGGTGATCTGGCTAATGATGACTCATATGAGGTGAAAAAAGTGCTCGGAAAATTCTATTATGTCTTAAAAGAATGGGCAAATGGGCGCGGTGATGATCATGTCGATGTCGAGCCTTGGGATCCCAAATCGATCGGTCATTCCAGCACCTTGCTCAATGATACCGATGATTATGAGGAAATCAAGAATCTTTTCATGGAATTGGCCAAAGAGGTCGCTAATGAAGCCCAAGCGCAGCATAAAAAGGGCCAAACGGTTCAAATCGTTATCAAATACAGCGATTTTAAGGTCAATAATCGCTCTAAGACCTTTCCACTTCCATTCAATGATTTTGAAACCATATATCGGACCGCTTTGAATTTATTTGACCAGAATTATCAAGGGCGGATGGTTCGCTTACTCGGCGTCACCTTGCAAAATCTCGTTAATGAGGAGGATATTGTCATTCAAATGACGCTCTTCGATTATCAAAAGCATGAAGAGGAGAGCGCCACGAAGCTCTTGATTCAAGAGATGAATCGCAAAGCCCAAAAACCGATTTTCAAAAGAGCGTCCGAGGTCAAAAAGAAATAAAAGTTATTATTTAGTATTTTTTTAGTATAAAAGGAGTATTTATGAAACTGGAAGATGCCCGTGATTTATTTGTTCAATACCTGCTGGTTGAGAAGGGATTAACCCCAATTACCGTTCAGAATTATCTTGATGATCTCAAGCAGTTTTTCCTTGTCTTAAAAGACGAGGTTCACGGCACCGAAGAGCTAAAAGGCGAGCATCTCTATCTCTTTTTAAGAGAGCAAAGCATCAAAGGTCTAGCGGCCACAACCATTATCCGGCGCCTATCTTCGATACGGAGCTTTTATCTTTTTTTACAGCGTGAGGGCCTTTTAAACGAAAAAATTCCGAATGTTGAGCCGCCTAAAATCGGTATTCATTATCCCAATTGTCTTTCAATGGAAGAAGTCGATGCTTTGTTGGAGGCTCCCGACTTAAAAACGGATGCCGGAATGCGCGATCGGGCAATGCTAGAGCTCATGTATGCTTCCGGGTTGCGGGTTTCCGAATTATTGACGTTAGAAAGATCGATGGTAAATTTGGAAAATGGCACAGTTCGTATTTTTGGAAAGGGGCATAAGGAGCGCATCATTCCTATCGGCGATTACGCGGTTGAATATCTACAAAAATATCTTCATGAGGTCCGCTATCGCAACGTAGGCAAAGCCTCCAAATATGTCTTTTTAAATCGAAGAGGAAAGCCCCTAACTCGCCAGTATTTCTTTCAAAAAATCAAAGAATATGCGCAAAAAGCGGGAATTACTACCGATATTTCCCCTCATACATTGCGGCATTGCTTCGCTACACATTTATTGGAAAATGGCGCCGAGCTTCGGGCAGTTCAGGAAATGCTAGGACACGTTAATATTGCGACCACGCAAATCTATACGCACATTTCCACAAATCGAATTTTAAGCGCCTATGATTTGTACACTAAAAGAAAATAGTGTATAATGGACAAAGAATAGGAGGAAATATGAAAAAATATAAACGAATATTTATTATCGTGATGGATTCAGCCGGTATAGGAGCGATGAAGGACGCTGCTAATTTCGGCGATGAAGGCACTAATACATTTGTGCACACCGCCAAGGAATGTGGAGGCTTGCATATTCCCACTCTTGAGAAGCTCGGAATCGCTGATTTAGGTGATGTTCTCGGCACTAAAAGGGTTGAACACCCCAATTCTTATTCCATGATTCTTAATGAGGCCAGTAATGGTAAAGATACGATGACCGGTCACTGGGAAATGATGGGAATCTTAACCACTAAGCCATTTAAGACATTCACCGACACCGGTTTCCCTCCCGAATTAATTCAAGAACTAGAAACGAAAACAGGTCATAAAATTATCGGTAATTGCGCCGCTAGCGGAACCGAAATTCTCGTTAAATTAGGGGAGGAGCAGATGCGCGATAATTCTTTGATTGTCTATACCTCTGCCGATAGTGTCTTGCAGATAGCCGCTCATGAGGAAACGACCGGGGTCAAGGAATTATATCGCTGCTGCAAAATTGCCCGTGATATTTGCTTACGACCCGAATATCTCTTAGGAAGAGTCATCGCCCGCCCATTTGTCGGTGAAGATGCTCATAGCTTTAAAAGAACATCCAATCGCCATGATTATGCGTTATCGCCTTCCGGCATTACCGCGATGGATATTTTAAAGGCTCATGGCTATGTTGTTTCCTGCATTGGCAAAATATATGATATTTTTAATGGAACAGGGGCGACGAGAACCCAAAAAACGACCTCAAATGAGGATGGCATGAATAAAACCATCGCCGAGGCTCAAACCATGGATTATGAGGGAATTTGCTTCGTCAATCTCGTGGAATTCGATTCCGAATATGGTCATCGCCGCAATCCTATAGGATATGGCCGATGCATTGAGGCCTTCGATAAGCAATTGAAGGAGCTTTTGGAGGTTATAAACGATGATGATTTGGTCATGATTACCGCTGACCATGGTAACGATCCAACCCATACCGGAACCGATCATACGCGTGAGCATGTACCTTTACTATGTTATTCTAAGAGCATCCAAGATGGGACGATGCTCGATGAGCGCCTTTCCTTTGCCGATATCGGAGCGACCGTCCTTGCGAATTTCAATTTAACTAAAGATGATTCGATGATTGGTAAGCCAATTCTCGAATTGCTGAAATAAGCCTTTAAGCGTCCTTTGAGACGCTTTTTTTAATTTTAAGGTATTTATGGCTTTTAATGATTTTTCCTTCCTTAACGAGCTTAGAAATGATTCTTGAGGTCGTTTCGCGGGGAAGGGAGATTTCTTTTGCAAGCTTGGTCACCGATTTAAGATAATAGCCATCCTGCGCGCTTCCTTTTAACTCCAGATAGGCGAGAAGACGCTTCGTGCCATTTTGGATGGAAATGACCTTTAAACGCTGGGTCAAATTGATCGTTTTATCGGCAATAATTTGCATATAATTTAGAAAAAAAGCATGATTACTTTTCAATAATAGCAAAAGATCGGTCTTGGAAATGCGAAGATATGATCCCGCGCTCAAAGCGATAATATGACTTAGATAATAGGGATTAGAAGAAAAAACCAGATTGTTTCCAAAAATCGAATTAGGACCAATGACATTGAAAACATCCTCATGGCCATCATCATCGTAGGTGCACATCATAAGGTCGCCGGCAATCAGGATATCGACCTCCTCACAGCGATCATGCTGATGGAAGAGAATATCGTTTTCTTCAAAGCTCCGCAAATGAAATAATTTCTTTTCTTTTTCATCAAGTGTAGTCGTTAATAATGATAATAAATCGCTCATAAATGTTCCTTTGTGTGACTTTTGTCACATTTTTCTTTTTATATCTTAGCATATAATAATGAAGCGAGGTATAAAAAAATGAAAAAAAGAATAACTATGACTGTAGTAAGCATCCTCCTATTATCGGGATGCAACCAAAAACACGAATATCCGACGATCATCGTTCCTAATGGCACTCCAACGATCGCCATTGCGAATTATGCGATCGATCACGAAGAAAGCATCGAGGTGGTGGCCGGGGCTCAACCATTGACGGCCGCTTTCGGAGAGGCTAAAAAGGACATCATCATCGCTCCTATCAATCTTGGCGCGCTTCGCTATAATAGCGGCGTGGAAACCTATGGTTATTATCGAACCATTGTTTGGGATAATCTATATTTGGTATCAAGAGAGCCCGTCACTGATTTTTATGCATTGGAAGGGAAGGCAATCACCTCATTTGGAAAGGGAAGTACTCCACGGATCGTTTTTGAGACGATTTTAAACACATTCGGCATAACCGCCGATTTGACCTATGTTAATGATGTGGTAACCGCCAATTCGCTCTTCAGCGAGCATCAAACCGATTATTTGATTTCAGCTGAGCCCAATTTGACTTCGTTAGACAAAACCGAAGCCTATGTTGTTTCCTTAAAAGATGCTTGGGAAGAGGCAACCGGATTATCCAGCTATCCGCAAAGCGCAATTTTTGTGAAAAAAGAGCGGGTGGAGGAGTTGAAGCCTGCTTTAAAAGAAATCGATGACGCTTATGACGCCATTTTAGAGAATGTCGAAACCAGCGCTTTGAATGCCCATCATTTCCTCACCGCCTTTCCACAAGAAACATTGGAGGTCGCGATTCCTAAATGTGGGTTTAACTCATTTGAAAATGAAGTGCAGATGGTCAGTGAATATTTCCGGCTTTTGTTAGAGGTCGAAATGGGTGACACTATCGGAGGAAAGCTTCCAAATGAAGACTTCTATATCCAAAAATAGAATCTTCTATAGTTTATTGACCACCGTTTTTATCATCATTATCATCGCTTTGGTTTCATATCAAAAAAAGGATAGTCAGATTTATCCCAGCGTCGAAGCAATTCTCACGCAATTATGGCGAAATTTGACCGAAAAAACGGCAATTTTAGCTATTTTATCTACATTCATGCGCGTGATTATCACGCTGATCCTATCTTTACTAACTGCATTATTGATCGGAATCCTTTATTATTATCATCCCGAATCCATTGGATTTTTGAAACCGATATTGGTCTTTGCCAAATGCGCCCCGATAGCGGCCATCTCCATATACCTTTTTATCATCGTAGGAGCAAAATTAAGTCCCTATATCATCACATATTTGGTCATAATGCCCGTGATGTGCGAAGGAGTAATCGCCAGTATTGAAAAAATGCCGCGCGGAATCGTCGAAGAATTAGCCTTAACGAAGGCCTCCCGATTCTATAAATTCCGTAAAATTTACTTACCTTTGATGAAAAAAGACATTTTAACGAACTTTTTGCAAACGATCGGTCTAGCCTTTAAAGTGATGATTATGGGCGAATACCTGACCCAATGCAAGGGAAGCATCGGCATTATGATATATGACGCCTTCACCGTGCTTAATATGGCCCAGCTATTAGCGATAATCGTTGAAATAATCATTATCGTGCTAATCGGCGAATTAATCGTTAAAAAGGTCGAAAAACGCTATATTTCACAAATTAATTAAAGAAAGACGATTGGAAACTCCAATCGTTTTTTATTTATATATGAAATAAAAGAATCATTTTTTAGTAATTCTTCTAATTTAAACGAATAGTAAATAAAGGGGAGAATTATAAAAATGGTCAAAAATGATGAAAATCGCCGCTATCGAATCCGAGAGGATGATGAAGGAAGCTATCAAATAAGCAAACAACAGAGTGCGCAAATGCGGAGTCTTAAAGCGCAATTGGAATGGGTTAAAAGACAGATAGAATATTTACAATTTGCGGAAACGCATGTCTCACAGTTTGAATTACATCAAGGCGAGGTCTATGAATTCGATTGGGGCGTTAATGTCAATAGTGAATTTTCCAATCGTCATTATGGAGTTGTTTTAGTCGATTCCTTAAAGAATAACCCTCTTGTTTTAGTGTGTCCCTTAAAGACCAATCGCTATGGCGCCAATCCGCATAGTGACATTAATCTCGGATATATTGATGCTATTGTTTCCGATATGGAAACGTTAGCGGTCATTAATCAGATCCGCGCTTTGGATAAGCTAAGATTATATGTACGGCCCATCATCCATCAGACGATTCCTAACAATGAAGGGAAAATCAGTCTAACATCGGAACAGTTCGCAAAAATCCAAAAAGGTATCCTAAAGCTGCTAAAGATTAATGACGACAATCAATAAAGTTTATTTTTAGTAAATAATTAGTAGTTTATAAGTTATTTTGTCAACCTCCGGAATTGTGGAAAACTAGGTTTTTTCCGCATCATTATTGACTCTTTTGGGAATTTGCTCAAAAGATGAAAATGTCTAAAAATCGCGCTTTTTATCAAAATTACTTTACATAATAGCAATTATGCGAAGTTGCTTATATCGCTTAAATTAACACTGATTTTGTTTTTTAATGTCGAAATAGGCTTTTGTACTCTCTTCTAGTCAATAAAAAAGGACTCCATTTAAATAAGAGTCCTTTTAACGATTCGTAAAATATCATTCAAGTAGAGAGATTATTATTCCAAATAAGAGGCAGGATCAATATGCGGCTGATTCTTAAAGAGCTCCTCAAAATTCAATCGCTCTCTTTCATTAGGTGTTAGGATATGAACTATGATATCATGAGCATCGACAAGAAGCCACTCGCTATTGCTCTTCCCTTCAACATGATGGATTGAAAGGCCGAGCTTCTCAACCGCTTCCACAACGGCTTCTTTAATCGCATTTAGACGACGGCTATTGCTTGCGGTGCAAATCACATAGTAATTCGCTAATGGCGTTAACTCACTGACATCGATAATTTCCAATTCTTCTCCTAATTTATCATCAATCGCTTTGATGATACTCTTTAATGTTACTTCTATCATTCTAATTACCTCCTAAATAGTAATCGAAGCACGCATCGCTCAAATAGTTATGGATATCTCTATTCTTCTCTTCTAAAAATTCTTTGTTCGCGCGTAAAACGATTATAAATCCTGATTCAATATTGCTTAAGCAAGCGGCTATATATTCGGAAGAATCATAGCCCCGCAGCGGTTCAATTTTATCACTAGCGTAAATAATTTTCCCGATTGTCCCCATTTCGCTCTTCCCTGTGCAATGATAGGCAATGGCGTCGATAATCTCCAAATCATCGATATTAAATCGATTTTTAGCCAATGTCGCGCCAATAAACTGATGAAAGGTCACCAAAGGAAGGCTCTTCATATCCGCCCACTCCTCTTCCATGATGCGCTTTCCTTCCTCTTTGCGATCGAGATACTTACCAACATCATGAAGTATCCCCGCAACAAACGCCTTATATTCGGAAATTTTGTTGTTTTTTGCGATTTTTTTGGCTAAAAATGCAACTGAGCTTGAATGAAGGTAGCGCTTCTCTCCTACTAAATCATATATTTCATGATAGCGATATAAATGATGATCGACAATATATTTTAAGACGGCGAATGGCACATCGATCGATTGAAGATTTCTAACCATAGTGCTCGATACATTATGACGTCGACCTTTTAAAAGGCGGACGTGGTAATGAGTCGCATTTTGCCGTGCTAGCGGGCTCCAACTATCATCACCGCGATCATAGGCAACGAATTGAACAAGATTCGCGAGCGTTTCAATATCATGCCATAAAGAAAGCTTTTCGAGATGATCCTCACCTATTAAATAATAATATTGCTTTTTTTGGCCATTTTCTTCGTCTTTTTTGAATAATTCCTTAATCGTATCAATCGTATAAAAGCCGCCATCAGGCGAATCTAATTCGATGGACGAAACATGAAAGCGTGGATAGTATCTGAGCGCTAACGCTAGCATCTTCAAGCGATCAGTCTGGTCGCTAGGCTGCTCTTTCCAACGCGGATTTTTGGCGGGAATAAATATGACCTCATCCGCTTCCAGCTCTTTTAGGGCTTGGCTTGCCATCTTGAGATGTCCGTTATGAATAGGATCGAACGATCCTCCAAACAAAATAATCTTTTTCATCATTTTTCGAGGTGAATTCGCGGTTTTTCCCGATTTTTGCGATACAAGGTAATGACTCGCCCGATTACCTGCACCACTTCGGCTTTTAAGGACATCGAAAGTTCAATCGCCAATTCGGTTATTGAGGTCGTAACCGTCTTTAAAACGGTAATTTTGATTAGTTCTCGCGCTTCTAAGGCATTATCAAGCATAATCAATTGCGTCTCTCCGATTTCTCTTTTGCCGATTTGATATATGGCTTCGACATTATTCGATAGCGCCTTGAGTTGTTTTTTCTGCGTTTGTGTTAACATAATTCCTCCATATTTTGATCGATTCTCCGGATGTTTATTTCCACATTCTTCGGAATCGTAATTGCTATTTTCATGAATTGCGCTTTGACAATAATCCAACAGTAGCCGATAATACATATCTCATACTCCCCTTCTTCAAGAGAATACTCGTTGGTCATGAAGTCCTCCGGATTTTGAAAATGAGTGTCCGTCGGTTTAATTTGGCCGCTATTGATAAGCGAGAAAAATGATTTAGAGGCCTTCTCGAGCTTTGATCTTTGAATTAAGATACGTTCAGAGGCGTAAACCACAAAATTGCTTTTAGGCCCCTCTAAATAGTCAAAACGCGCCAATCCGCCAATAAGAAGCGATTGCTTCGAGGTAATTTGGTAGATACGGGCCTTCATTTCCTTTTGCGGAATAATATCATTTATCAAGCGTCGATCCACAATATCGAGCAAAGAGCCTTTAATCGGCAATCCGGGAGTATCATAGATATAAGACCGCTCATCAAGAGGAACTTCGATGACATCCAAGGTCGTTCCGGGAAATGGTGAGGTCGTAATAAGATGCGAAGTTAAATTAATATAATTCTTCAATAAGGCATTGATGAGCGATGATTTACCGGCCGAAACACTGCCAACGACATAAACATCATGTCCCTTTCGATATAAATTGATTTTGCATAGCAATTCATCGATATGATAGTTTTTCTCCGCACTCGTTAAAAGAATATCGACGATTTTCAGGCCTTTATTGACGGCTATTTTTTTCGTCCTCGTCATTAGATCGTGATCATTCAATGATTTCGGGAGAATATCACGCTTATTCGCAACAATCAAAATGCTCAATCCCTTTAGGATCGCATTCACCTGATCCACAAAGGAAAAATCGTAGGTAAAGAAATCGATCACATAGACGATTAAAGCGCGCTTCCTTCGCGCCTTTTGCAGGATTTTCCAATAATCGCCGCTAATGGGAAGAATATTGTCCTCTTGGCGATAATTTTGGATTCGAAAGCAACGTTGGCAAAGCACCGCTTTATCATCGTGCAACGCTTTTAGGGGAATATAACCGCTTTGAGACGGATCATCACTTTGGAGGATAGCCCCACATCCAAAGCAATACCTTTTATCGCTATTTTTCATTGTTCATCCTCCATAAGTACTATTTTACCCTTCTTTTTAAGATGCTTGCGAAGAGGTCTATCGATTAAACGATTAAATCGCGTGGTCCATTGATCCTCCTTGACCAAGGGCTCGGTGAGAATGGTTAAAATACCGCTTTTTTTGCCACAGGCGACATCCGTTAACAATTGGTCGCCAATCAGCGCGCAGTGGGTCTTATCGATACCCTTCGAGTCTAAAAATGTTAATAAGCGCTTGATAAATGGTTTGCGGGTGCTATACGAAAAGTCAACCGCTAGTTTATGACAATACTCTTGAACGCGGTTACCGTGATTATTGGAAATGATAAGGAGTTCAATCCCTTCACTATTCAATCGCTGCTTCCATTCCTCAACGCGCTTTGATGGTGTAAATAATCGATAAGAATCGAGGGTGTTATCGAGGTCACAAAGAACATATTTTATGCCGTGCTTATGAAAAAAAGCCATCGGAATCGCAAAGGTATTAGTGACGTAATAATCAGGAATGAATTTTTGAAGCATAAATCGTGACCTCCATGATATAACATTATACTAAATAATCAATATAAAATAAACTTATTTACTTTTAGAAAAATGAATAATTTTCGAAGTTTTTATAATATTTTTCTAAAAAAAATCTCGATGCCCAACTTTTTCGATACTCGCGATTTCAATTCATAAATTCCCTTCTCTTTTAATAAAGTTTGATGAGGTGATGAAATGGATTTCCTTCTTGAACTGCTTTTTAATATCCGCTACTTTGTGGGCTTCATTCAAAATGGGGTTTTTCCTCCGAAGCTTGATCCCGAAGAAGAAAATGAGCTTCTTCAGCAATTATTCGACGAGAAAACCCATCACGAAGCGCGCATTAAGCTAATTGAGCACAATCTCCGCTTAGTCGCCCATATCGCCAAAAAATATGATTCCACCGATGAATCGAATGAAGATTTAATCTCCATTGGCACCTTAGGCCTCATCAAAGCGATCGATTCCTATCAACCGGATAAAAATGTGAAACTTGCAACTTATGCGGCAAAATGCATTGAAAATGAAATTTTAATGACCCTACGAAGCGCTAAAAGATCGGTCAAAAGCGTATCCCTCTTCGAAGCGATCGGCCTCGATAAGGATGGAAGTGAGATCACCTGGATGGATGTCTTCCCTTCCGATAACGAAGATGTTGTCGATCACATTGAAAGGGAGCAAAACATTGCCGCTCTTTTGAAATACCTGCAGGTTCTTGATGATCGAGAGTTAAGGATACTCTCGCTTCGATATGGACTCCAAAATGAAAAGGAGCATACGCAACGGGAAATCGCCAAAATGTATGGCATTTCGCGTTCCTATGTTTCCCGCATCGAAAAGCGGGCTTTAACAAAGCTTTTGCAAGAATTTAAAAAAAATAAGTAATTAATTGCAAAATAAGGTATAATCATTTTAGAAAAGGATGAATGAGATTATGGAAGAGATTAAATTTGAAAGCCCGATGACACCAGAAAATGATTCGACCGCAAAGCCTGTGGATCGTTATTTTTCGCCGATTCTGATTATCGGAGCGGCCGCGAGCATGTTTATACCTCTTATCGGTATTCTTTGCGCTATTTGCAGTTTGCCGATCATTTTTCGCGATAATGATGATGAGCATCGAAAATTGAATCTTGTTAGCAATTTAATCTATGCGGGATTGCTCTTTGTATGCGCGGTCACTTTACAGGTCCTTGTTGTCATTGCATCAAAAAATGATCCCGATGCTTCCTCTAGCCTGATAAAATATCTCTTCACCTTCTAGATGTATTTGATTTTACATAATAAAAGCTATGGCGATTGATAACGCTTAAACGTTAATCTGGCCATAGCTTTTTATATTTTTATAATTCTTTAATCACCCATATCATCAAAGATCGAAATCTGCTCATAATCGACCTTATCATCGCTTTCATCCTTCTCCTCTTTGAGCGAAGAAATGACTTTCACCGGAGGCTCTTCAATCGGCGTTTTTTCATCAACGACGAAGACATCCTGACGGAAAACGTCCTTGATATGCTGATCACCGAGATTGATATTTTCCTTCATGCGCCGTTCATAACTCACGGCATGGAAATCATCGACCTTAATCTCGACCACTTTGTTATCATCGAGCACCGCCCAAACCACGAATGGATCCGGCGAGCGAACGATCGGCGCGGCGTAGCATAAGGTGTGCGGGCTTGAAACAAAGCACTTAAAGATCGGCTGCATTCTGCCTAAGCGGGCCGTGCGCTGCAAGGAAGTAAAATCAAAAACCCGCATTGCGCCTTCATGACTCAAAATGAATAATTTGGTCCACTTATGCCCGATGGGATATGCCAATAAGGTGCTTATTTCCGCATTTTTATGGGATAAGGCTTTAACACCGGCAGCCTTTAATCCTAATGGAGTCAATTCATTCTCATTGAACAGGCTAGCATTTCCATCCTTGGTTAACAATAAAAGATCATTATTGCCGGTTGTAATCGCGACATCCGCGACCGCATCATCTTTTCGTAATCGCATACATAAGACCGGCTTATTATATCTTTGTAAAGCAAAATCCTCTAATGACGTGCGCTTGATTTGACCATTTTTCGTGACAATGGCCACGTATACGCCATCTTTGAAGGTCGTAACAACCAAGGAACGCACGATTTTTTCATCACCGCTAATGCTGACATTAACATTGACGTGCTTTCCTTCTTCTTTCCACTTGGTCTCCGGGATCTCATGCACCGGGATGACCGCAAAATTACCTAGATCCGTAAAAAGAACAAGATAGTCGGTCGTCATCGCTTTAGCCACTCCTACCAAGGCATCGCCTACCTTCATTCCGGGAAGCGCACCATCGCTCGCTTTATGAGATTTAATGGTTGAGCGTTTGAAATAGCCATCACGAGTGACAGCGATCATCACTTCTTCTTTGGCAATCAAATCGCGTTTATCGATTGTGACCGTTTCTTCTTTGACCTCAATCGATGTCCTACGAGGTGTCGCATAGCGTCGTGATATCTCTTTTAAATCATTGATAATGACCTTCTCTAATTTCTTTTCATCAGCCAAAATGGCCTCTAATTCCGCAATATCGCTCTCCAATTTTGCTTTCTCATTGGCAAAGATGGTGATATCGGTATTAGATAGCTTATAAAGCTGCATAGTGACGATCGCTTCGCTTTGAACTTCACTAAATTGAAACTCATCTTGCAAACGCTGCTTTGCATCGGCTTTATCTTTACTGCGGCGAATGAGATGGACCACATCATCGACGATCGAAATGGCCTTCATCAAACCACTGACGATATGCAAACGATCGCGAAATTTCTTTAAATCAAATTGGCTACGACGTGTGATAACATTCTTTTGATGATCAATATAAGCATCGAGATAGCTTATTAAGTTCAAAGTTTTCGGACGATTATCAACGATCGCGACCATATTAGCAGTATACGATGATAGAAGATTCGTCTTGGTCATTAGATAGTTCAAAATGAGCTTAGCATTCGCTTCTTTTTTCAAATCGATGGCGATTCGAAGACCTTCCCGATCGGATTCATCACGCACCTCCACTATTCCATCGATCACCCGATCATGCCGGATTTTATCGATTTCAAAAACAATATCAGATTTATTATGTCCGTAAGGTATCTCGGTCACGATGATTTGCGGATAGCCTCTCTCCGTCGTGATATGGCAGCGGGACGCCACTTCAATTCGACCTTTTCCTGTTTCGTAGATGGATCTTAAGCCTTCGCCCTCATAGATGATGCCCCCGGTAGGAAAATCAGGGCCATGAAAGACCATTAAAAGGTCATCGAGCTTGCAATGCGGATGCTGAATCCGATAGATCAAGGCATCATTGACTTCTTTTAGATTATGAGGAGGAATATCGGTCGCCACAGCGACGGCAATACCTTCCGTACCATTGACTAATAGATTAGGAAAACGGGCCGGTAAAACCACAGGCTCAAGCTGGGTATCATCGAAGGTCAATTGCATATCGACCGTTTCCTTATCCAAATCACGAATCATTTCATCGCTTATTTCGCTTAATCGTGCTTCGGTGTAACGATAGGCCGCCGGTGAATCGCCGTCGATCGAGCCATTATTACCCTGGAAATCGACCAAAGGAACGCGAACCTTCCAATCCTGGGACATCCGCGCTAGCGCACTATAGATGGAACTATCACCATGCGGGTGAAATTTACCCATGACGGCTCCCACCGTATGAGCGCATTTCCTCGTGGGGCGCGATGAGATATTTTTATCCAAATACATCGCATAAATTATCCGTCGTTGGACTGGCTTTAAGCCATCGCGAACATCGGGAATCGCCCGATCTTGAATAACATATTTAGCATAGACCGCAAAGCGATCTCCCATAATTTCTTCTAACGGTTCTTCTTGGATTTTTTCTTCAATTTCGATAGGAGTTTCTTTTTTCTTAGCCATTATTTTCTTTCCTCCATAAAGTTATCATAAGCATTGAAGTCAATATTTTCTTCAATCCATTGCTTCCGCAAGCTCGCATCCTTGCCCATTAAGATACCGATTCTCTTTTCAACCAATAGGGGGTCTTCAATATTCACTTTAATAAGAGTTCTTGTTGCGGGATTCATCGTCGTATCCCAAAGCTGCTCGGCATTCATTTCGCCTAAACCTTTATAGCGCGAAATCTGATAGCCTGCCCCGATTTTTTGTTTGGCAAGCGCGAGACCTTCATCATCCCAAGCATACTCATGAACCTCTTTTTTATCCTTATATTTGTAGACACGATATAAAGGAGGCACCGCTACATATATGCGGCCATTGGTCACCAAAGGACGCATATAATGGTAAAAGAAGGTCAAAAGCAAGGTTTGAATATGCGCGCCATCGGTATCAGCATCGGTCATAATGATGATTTTTCCATAGTGAGAATCACCCAATTCGAAATTTTGGCCAACGCCGGCTCCGATCGTATTGATGAGAGTGGCAAATTCTTCGTTCTTCATCATCTTTTCCATGGTAACGGTGTCCGTGTTTAAAGGCTTCCCGCGAAGAGGTAAGATCGCTTGATGAATGCGATCCCGACCTGTACGGGCTGTGCCTCCGGCGGAATCACCCTCGACGATGAATAGCTCATTACGAAAATAATCCTTTGATTGAGCCGGAGTAAGCTTCCCAGACAAAATCATCTCTTGCTTGGGCTTTTTACTGTTACGCGCCTCTTCTTTAGCCTTGCGCGCTGCTAAACGCGCATTTAAGGAATCGATGCATTTTTTGATTAAAACAACCGCAAATTCGCGATTTTCTCCCAAATAATAGCTAAGGCGCTGATATATGAAGTTCTCCACAACCGCCTTCGCCTCGGGCGTTCCCAATTTGCCTTTGGTCTGGCCTTCAAATTCCAATTTGGCTTCCGGAACCTTCAAAGATATGATCGCGGTCAATCCCTCACGAATATCGGAGCCCTCCAATTTCATTTTTCCGCGTAAAAGGCCATTATTTTCCGCAAAATCGTTGACGGCCCGTGTAAAGCCGGAGCGAAAACCGGTCTCATGCGTTCCGCCATCGCGAGTTCGCAAATTATTCACATAAGAATAAACCGTCTCATTATAATCTTGCTTGCAATATTGAAAGGCCAATTCCACCTTAATATCGGAGGAATTATCTTCAAACATGACGATGGGACTCATCGCCTCTTTATTCTGATTGAGCTGTGCAATATACTCCGACATACCATCCTGATAAAAGAATTCCGTCTGGAGATTAGAACGCTCATCTTTTAAAATAAAACGAACATTTTTCAATAAAAACGCCGATTCTTGGAGATGGTTGTAAATAATATCCCATTTAAAATCAACGGTCGTAAAAATCGTCGGATCCGGTAAAAAACGCACTAAGGTTCCATGCTTAATGGTTTTTCCAATCACTTCCGTGGGCACCACTACTTTGCCCCCGTCTTCAAAACGAATATGATAAATGAAGCCACCACGATTGACCGTGACATCCAAATACTTGCTCAAGGCGTTAACAACCGAGGCTCCGACACCATGAAGACCACCGGCCGATTGATATGCTCCGGTTCCGAATTTTCCCCCGGCATGAAGCATCGCATAAACCAGTTCCAAGCCCGGTTTCTTATACTTTTCATTCATATCTGTCGGTGCGCCCCGCCCTTCATCAGCGACGCTGACCGATCCATCCTTATGGATGGTGACTTTGATAACATCACCATAGCCCGCCATAGCCTCATCGATCGCATTATCGACTATTTCCCATACTAGATGATGTAATCCAGTACTATTAGTCGAACCAATATACATTCCCGGCCGTTTTCTAACAGCGGTTAAACCTTCAAGAACACTTAAATCATTTGCACTATATGTCGCATTTTCTTTAGGATTTTGCATTATAATGCCTCCTTACTTCTACATCTAAATCTGCTGATATCTTTAGTATTATAACAAATTTAGATAGAAAAAAGAATATAATTATTGTAAACTATATTCTTAGATAGAGGAGAACATAAAAGATATGATTTTCTATGGTATAATGCTCTTAATCGGGACTTTAGTATTCGGCTATTTATGCGGTTCTATTCCGACCGCCATAATCATCTCAAGGACCTTTAAACACTATGATATTCGCGATTACGGATCACATAATGCGGGCGGCACCAATGTCGGTCGAGTTATGGGAAAAGGATATGGCGTCTTGGTGATAGCGCTTGATATGCTAAAAATAGCGTTCGCCATATGGATGACCTATATTTTGGTGGTCATGACGTCTTTAAATAGTTATTGCCTCGGTGATAGTCCGGAAATATATTATTATCTCGTTGCCTTAAGTGCCTCCATCGGTCATTGCTTCCCTATTTTTGCTTCTTTTCGCGGAGGAAAGGCGGTTGCAACCTTCTTCGGGGCTCTTTTAAGCTTTAGCCCGATCATTACCCTATTTACAGCTCTTTGCTTTTTTATCCTTCTGAAATTGAAAAAGTATGTTAGCTTATCTTCGATGGTCAGTTCGGCGCTAGGAAGCCTATGCACATTTCTAGTTTTGATTCCTGCCCTCTCATCATGGTTACTTTATTCGCCTCTTCAGGCTCATTTCTTATTGCCCGTAGTGATGATCCTTCTATCGCTCTTTCTCATCTGGCGCCATAAGGAAAATATCAAGAGAATCAAGGATGGAAATGAACGAAAAATCACATGGATGAAATAAAAGTTATTTTTTAGTTTAATTTTAGTAGTTTATTAGTAATTAGAATTTAAATTAAAAGAAGGTCAGAAATATGCATCAACCACTCTCCGACCTTCTTTTTTTACTTTTTCATACTATTCATGACACGGCGAATGTCCGCTTCGCTAGGCTTACGCCCCATCTGCATGAACATGGCCCGAATCATCTTTTCATTAATGGGCGGATTCTTTTGTAACTGCTTTTGGAAGACGACCCTCGTGACCACAAAGCCCACCACTAGACCAACTAACAATGTTCCAATAATGGTAAAGATAAATGGTGCGGTCTCCATAATTACTTCTAAAACTAACATCTTTTTCACCTCGTTTTTATTTATTTTAGCCTATTTTCTATGATATTACAAGCCATCACCTCATGAATAATTGTGGGTCTTAAATTCCTTTTCATGTCAAAAATTAAAAGGGATCCGATGAATCCCTTTTAGCGAAATGACACTTGAACGTTTAATTCCGCTTTTAAATAGTCTTGGACACAGAAAATAATTTCCGCCACTTCACCTGCACTTTTAGTTTCACTAACCGTTAGGACATACACATCACGATCATGAATTTCCACAAAGCATGAAGGTTTACCTAAACCAAGAATGATGTCGCGCAACGCTTTTTCATTTTTCATCGTTTCTTCTTCTTTAGCGATGACTTCTAAGGCTACCGCCTTCTCCGCATTGGTGTGTTCACTTGAAGAAATGATTTCGTATTGCTCTGCAATTACTTCTTGATGATTATTGGTTTGTTCTAAAAGAATAGTATCAAAATATGGGTCGCTGCCTTCCTGAATTGTTCCGACGACCGGAGTTTCATTAGTTTTGCCTGACGAAGGAAGCATCACGTAATAAATTGATAAAACTAAAACAAGTGAGAACATAGATAAAAAGGCCACTAATTGACGATTCATTGAAATATCCTCCTACCGTTTCAAAGATATGCGCCAAGTTATCAAGAAAGAACATAGTTAATATATTATTTTTTTATTGTCTAAGTTTGTCATAATAAAGACGAATGCCATTTGTTATAAAAAAAGTGACGCTCACGCATCACTTGCTTCATTCATTTTACGAATTATGCCCGGCCATCATATTCCCCGGTATCGGTGCGAACAATGATGGTTTCCCCTTCGGAAATGAAAAGAGGGACCCGAACCTTAAAGCCTGTTTCCGTAACGGCTTCTTTCATCGCTTTATTGACCGTGTCACCCCGTACAGCCGGTTCACAGGAAGTAACCTGTAATTCCACGGTGACAGGAAGCGAAATACCCATGATCTCACTACCATAGAACACGATTTGCACTTCTTCATTGCCCTTGAGGAATTTTGATTCCCATTCCAACCGCTCTTTGGCGATTTCAATCTGTTCGTAGGTATCATTATCCATGAAGACTAAAGCGTCGCCAGAGTCATAAAGATATTGCATCTTCTTTTTGTCAAGACGGACGACTTCAACCTTGTCGCCTCCGATAAACGATAGCTCTAAAACCGCTCCGGAACGCAAATTTTTAGCTTTTACTTTAACCTTCATCTTCGCCATTGCGGTCTTATTCAAGGCAATATCCAAGCAATTGTAGACATTACCTTCATACTCAAAAGTATTTCCTGGTCGTAATTCCGTAATATTAATCATAAAAACATCTCCTTTAAATCTTTTTTATTCTAACAAATTTCGATAGAAGATGGAATATAAAAGTGTATAAAAAACAAAAATCACCCATGTTAAAAGAGCGATTTCACTGAGAAGATTCATTTTTTGAAAAATCGATGGCACGAATGATAAGGCTAAATTCAGAATCATAAAAAGCACGAGACAAAAAACGATGTGATAACGGAGATGATATGATTTTTGCTGACGATTGAGCCTTTGATATACGAGCGATATAAGAAGCATCAAAACAAAAAGAAAGCCAAAAAAGAAGAGCCAGCTTTCCCATTTGCCAATTCCCAATACCTTTCCCAATCCCTGAAAGGAAAGAGGCGTAAAATTTAAATAAAAAAGTCCTTCTCCGATCAATAAAGCCCAGAGACTCAAAAGAAGACATATGATGGTCATGTCTTTGATTTTCATCATCTTCACCCTTTACCATTTTGAGCCAAAAAATGGAAATTTATTCACTTAAAATAACTATTAAATGCGATTTCTTCATGGAGGCTGGTTGTCTTACCATGACCGGGATATACCTTTAACAAGGGGTATTGGTCATCCAGCCATCGCAATTTCGATAAGCTGGATTCGATTTTCGAAGATTCGCTCGATGGTAAATCACTCCGCCCTATCGTCCGATAAAAAAGGGTGTCGCCACTTAAAAGAAGATGCTGCTCCTTAATCAAAAAGCAGCAGCTCCCACTCGTATGGAAGGGAGTATGCAAAACCTCTAATGTCGAATTCTCGAACTTAAAAACCTCCCCATCATAGATGGCGGTCGGTTCAGCATCCAAGATAAGACTCTTCCCTCGATAGATACTACAATTTTTGCGGGGGTCATCAATAAGAGAAATATCATCTTCATGAAGATAAAGCGGGCATTGATATTTTTGCTGATAAAATTTAGCCGCCATGAAATGATCAAAATGACCATGAGTTAGAAAAATGCCTTTAATATTTAATTTTTGATGCTCGATCGTATCATCCATTGTCTTGGAAATGAACGATGGATCGACAATTATTGCCTCAACACTACCGACATAGACAAGATACATATTAGCGGTTTCTTGATTTTGACAATATATTCTAATTTCGCGATTCATTGTGCCTTAAATATAAAAAAATAAGACCGAGGTCTTATTTCTTCTCCTTATGAACTGTTTGTTTATTACATTTCGGACAATATTTTTTGATTTCCATTCTTTCCGGATGATTTCTCTTATTTTTGGTTCCGATGTAATTCTCGTTTCCGCATTCTGTGCAACGGAAGATAATATTTTCGCGCATTTTCTACACCTCCGACATATTTCGCTTGTTATTTTAGCATAAGTAATAACACATTTCTATAATTTTTAAAAATAATTTATCATTTTTTTCTCCAAATCATCACGATGAAGCCCTTAAATCCGATCTTTTATGAATAATAATTGCGCGATCGCATTAATCATTTATGACAATTATGTTAAAATAATTGCAAATGAAGGTGATAAGATGCATCAAAGAACAGAAACTAGGGTCGTTAAGGTCGGCGATATCACAATCGGTGGTCAAAATAAAGTCGTCATTCAATCGATGTGTAACATCAAAACTTCGCATTATCAGGAAGTTATTCAACAAATATTGGAGCTTGAGGAAATCGGAGTTGAAATGATGCGCGTTTCGATCATGGATGAAGATGATGCGCATGCTATTCAAGAGATAAAAAAGGCCATTCATATTCCCCTCGTAGCCGATATCCATTTCGATTATCGCTTGGCTTTATTAGCGATCGATAACGGCATCGACAAAATCCGGATAAATCCCGGAAACATTGGCCGGAAGGAATATGTTCATGAAATCGTCCAGGCTTGTCAATTGCATCACATTCCGATTCGAATTGGCGTTAATAGCGGATCATTAGAAAAAGAATTCGGCTCCGATTCTTCAATCGAGGCTGATGCTCTCGTCGCTTCCGCCCAAAAGTATGTTGCCATGCTGGAAGAATGGGGCTTCTACGATATTGTCCTTTCTTTAAAAGGAAGCGATGTTTTAACGACCATAGCCGCTTATCGCAAAGCGGCAGATATATTTTCCTACCCTCTTCATTTGGGAATCACGGAAGCCGGAACAAAGGAAATTGGCGTCGTTCGTTCAGTAGCGGGTCTTGCCCCGCTTTTAGAAGCTAATCTAGGCGATACGATGCGCATCTCCCTTTCTTGCCATCCGCGCGAAGAAGTTATCACGATGAAGCGTCTCCTTCATGATTTGCATCTTTATCCGCATTATCCGACATTAATATCTTGTCCGACCTGTGGTCGTACGCAAGTTGATTTAATTCCCGTCGCCAATGCTGTGATGGAATTTCTTGAGACAATTCCTCACGCGATCACTGTCGCTATCATGGGCTGCGTCGTAAACGGACCCGGTGAGGCTAAATACGCCGATATCGGAGTCGCCGGTGGCAAGGATGAATGGTTGCTTTTTAAAAAGGGGCGACCTATAAAAAAAATCAAGAGCTCCGATCTTCTTGATGTACTTTTTGAGGAAATTCGTTCATTCTTTAATTAATTCTTCGTATATATAAAATGTACGGAGAATTGACAATGATATCAAATCGAATAGTTGCCTTTTATGTCGAACGTTTAACTTATGAAGATGCTTATAAGTTTGCCGCTAAATACGGCGTTCATTTTAATCAAAAAGAATTGGAAATCCTCGTTCCTTTTTTGAAGAGTCATAAAAATGATTTGCATCGGAAGCAGAAGCTTTATTTAATGGAAGAAACAAAAAAAGTAGTAGAGCCTACTACTTATCAAAAGGTTTGCCATCTATTGGATCAGCTGCTACCATAACTCCCGATCCAAAGGATCGAAGCAATGATTTCTAAGCATCGATATCTCCTTTTTATAAGGAGATTTTTCTTTATTAATATAAGGCGTTTCCAAAATAAAGGGAATGGCCTCTAGAAGCGGATGAGAAAACCATGAATCAAGCACAGCAAAGCCGATCGTTCCATAACCGATATTTTCGTGGCGATCCTTATGCGATCCTCTTTCGTTTTTGCTATCGTTAAGATGGATTACCAAAAGCTTTTCAAAGCCGATAAGGCGATCTAATTCTTTAATAATGCTATTAGGATCATGGACATCATAGCCGGCATCAGAAAGATGACAGGTATCGAGACACACCCCCAGACGATCCTTTTTTTCGACATGCTCAATAATATAGGCAATTTCTTCAAGGCTTTTTCCTAATTCAAAGCCCTTGCCCGCCATGGTTTCCAAAGCGATTTTAACGGGGCTATGATCCTCTTGAAGGATGTTATTCAAAGCCTTAACAATCGCATCGAGACCATTTTGCACTCCTGCTCCTAAATGGGAGCCCGGATGCAAAACCAAAACCGGAATTTGCATAGCGGCTACGCGCTCTAATTCCTGCTTTAAAAGCGTTTGACTAAACTGCCATTTCTCAGAATCTAAAGAATTGCCTAAATTAATTAAATAAGGGGCATGGGCCACAAAATGAGCGGTGGATAGGCCCTTTTCTAAGCAAAGGGATAAGGCCTCCTTGATTCTTAATTCGGCGATGGGAACCCGCTTATTGTTTTGAGGTGCCCCGGTATAAAGCATCAAGGTATTAGCACCATTCATCAAAGCCTCTTCAACGGCGCCTAAGTAAAATGATGGAGCCTTCATGGAAACATGGCTTCCTAATAATCGTTTCATGATTCTTTCCTCTTGTGGGCCTCTTCTTTATAACGAGCGACCTTTTGTTTACGAATATCCTGCTGGATGATTTTACGCTTGTGGCGACGTTTCGCCTTTTCAACTGCGACCTTAACCTTCTTTTTATATCCGGGCTTCACCTTTTTCGATTTGGTCATCGCGACTGCTAAGCGGATTTCCTTCTCTAGTTCCGGATTTGGCGCGCGTTTTTTCTTTGATGATGCTCTTTTTTCCTGGCGAAGAACATCATTTTTTAATGATAGATATTGGAGCTCGATGCCATTAGAAAGCAATCTTTCTACACGGTCTAACTGATCTTGAGTATAGAAAGTATAGCAATTGCCTCCCTTATTATAACGACCGGTGCGTCCGGCACGATGGAAATAGAATGTCATATCCTTGGGAAGGTCAATATTGATGATATCACTGACGCCCTCTAAATCTAAGCCGCGGGCGGCCATGTCGCTACATACGACGATGGAAAACTCATTTTGGAGAATCCTCTTCATATTTTGCTTTCTTTCGCGGGATGAAAGATCACCATGCAAAATGCCAACATTGAGATTATGGGCAATCAATCCGCGATAAATCGCATCCACCTTAGTCTTTGTGGAGGCAAAGACCAAGCATAAATACGGATTGATTATCTTAAGAAGAGAAATTAAAGCGCTGACCTCATCCTGATGCTTAATATCCACAGCGTAATGATTGATGCGGGTGGGGTTTTTCTTTTTTTGCGACAATAAAAAGCGACGATCGGGCTTGATATAGCGATCAAGAAAAGCGATAAAATTATCAGCGATAGTCGCCGAAAAAACTAAAATAGCCGGATTTGATAAGCGGATAATAATATCATCGATCAATGGTAAAAAGCCAAATTCCGTGAGCATATCCGCTTCATCAAGCACAATATAATGAGCGGTCATAATATTTAAGGATAAATCGGAAAACGCAAGATCATGCAAGCGCCCGGGCGTGGCGATGACGATATGCGGAGTTAAACGGTTCTTCCCGATCAAACGATTTTTCTCTTCTCCGCTCGCCAAAAGACGCACCCTTAATTGTGGATAAAACGGCAAAAATTCCTTTAAAAAATTAAAGGTTTGACTCGCTAATTCGCGCGTTGGCGAAAGAATAATAGCCTGCACCTCTTCACGATTAAAATCCATTCTTTCCAAAATAGGAATTAAGAAAGCATGGGTCTTTCCCGATCCGGTCTCGCTTGTCGCTAATAACGACTCCCCTTTCAAAGCCGATGGAATCACCACTTCTTGAATGGGCGTGGGCACAAGATAGCCTAGTTTATTTAAAGCGTTAATCATTGTTTCTGATAATGCATAATTTCGAAAAGACGCCATATTTTCTCACCTCGGAATAATTATACACGAATCAGCATTTATCACCAAATGAAAACTTTTAAATAGGCAAGTATTACCGGCTATTGCATATGATATGTTGAGGTGAAAACTATGTACTCATCGTCTTTTTATCCTAGACAAGGCCGGGTCTATCCTATACCTAATGATCCCCGATATCAGCGATTCGATCGCTCCTTTCCGAATATGAATCCTCCCTTTAATCCGATGCCCATGCGAAGTGAACCATTTGTTAACGGTGGGATGTCACGAGCCGGTCTCCCGCTTTCGATTCCGAAAGGCGGTCTTTTAAAAAGCTTGATTCCATCCTCCACTATGACGACCGCGACCACGCGATCGACCATTTCTAAGGTTCTAAGTAGCACCGAAAATGTGATTGCCACGGTCAATCAGGTCATTCCTATTTATCAACAGGTAAAACCGCTTTGGGATAATTCTAAAGGCCTACGCACCGCTATTATGAAGTTTTTTCCCTTTAATAATCGCAGTAAAAGCGCATCGCAAAGCGTGAATGAGGTCATCGAAGATCCCGAAATAATCTCACCCAAGGCGCCCCGCAAGGACGAGCCTAAAAAAGAGGAATATAGCGAAGAAAACGAACCCGGGAAGCCTTTTTTCTAATAATATGCTAAAATAAATAACGGTGATCGAAATGGAAGTTAAAATTGTCGAGCCCTATGGCTACTGCTTTGGCGTTCAAAGGGCGATTGAAATTGCTAAAAACGCGCGGATTGCTCATCCGCATGAAAAGGTGACGATTTTAGGAATGCTCGCCCATAATCGACATGTCATCAAGGAATTAGAAACATATCATATCTATTGCCAAGAAGTCGTTGATCTCGATTACTTCAAGGCTCTCGCATGTATCGATGAAGGAATCGTCATTTTTAGCGCCCATGGTCATGATGCTGCTCTCGAAAAGGCGGCTTTATCAAAAGGTTTAAAAATAATTGATGCAACTTGCCCTTTTGTAAGTAAGACATTTTTAGAAATTCAAAAAGCCATCACCAATAATCATTCGGTGATTTATATCGGCAAAGGAAAGCATCCTGAGGCCGTAGCCGCTTTATCGATCAGTCCGCAAATTGAATTGTTTGATGTCGATAATAGCGTTATCGATAACAAGCGACTGTTAAATTCTCCGATTGTTTTTAATCAAACCACCCTTTCTTATCGAGAATTAGCGAATGTTCATCAACAGATTCTTAATGCCTATCCTCAGGCCATAATTCATGATGAAATATGTTCAACCTCCCGATTGCGTCAGCAAGGAATCGATACAATTGCGACCGATACATCTTTGATTTTGGTGATTGGTGATCCCATTTCCAATAATACCGATAGCCTTTATCGCTTAGCTAAGTCAAAATATCCTAGGGCTATCATCCATAAGATATCTTCCTATGAAGACATCAATGCGAGCATACTCATCTCCCATCAAAAGGTCGCTTTGGTTTCCGGAGCCTCTACTCCCCATGCAATTGTCGAAGAAATAGCAGCTTATCTAAAAGAAAAATGAGTTCATAACGAACTCATTTTTAAATAACTTCAGGAACAATCTCATGATCGACGATGGTAATATCCAAGTCACGATCGATTTCCAAAAGAATCTTTTTCATAGTCGGCATAAAAATTCTTTCCACCTCATGTGGGACATCAAGATAATTATAATGCTCTGCAACGACGGCGCGGCGAACATGATGAGGAGCATCTCCGGAAATAAAGATATCAGCGCCATCATCCTTAGCCGCTTTAAATGAGCGACTTCCGCCTCCGCCGATCATAGCTACGCTTTTGATAACTTTTACTCCATATGGCACCAAAAGACCATATTCAATATTCCATCTTTCCTTCACATATTGGCCAAAATCCTCGATTTTAAGAGGATTTTTTAATTGTCCGATGCGTCCCATCGGTTCTTGGGATAAGGGAACAATATTCTCCAATTCCAAAGCTTCGGCCAAAGCGTCATTCATACCACCCCGACCTTCGTCAAAATTAGTGTGCATTGAATAGATGCATAAGCCCGCCTCTTCGACCTCATGATATAATTTCCGACGAGATAAATCATATTTGAGAACTCTTCCCTTTGTTCCGAATATAAACGGATGATGCGTAATAATCAAGTCAGGTTGGATTTTTAGTGCCGTTTTAAAAACCTCTTCATCAAAATCCAGGCATAATAATATGCTCCTCGTATTCTCTTTTAGCTTGCCGCACATCAAGCCCACGTAATCATGATATTTTTTGGCAATAGATTTAGGAAATCTTTTAGCCAATTTTAGAAGTAGATTTCGAGTTTTCATAAGTTGTTTTCAATCCTCCTGATCGCCTTTTTTAATTCATCCTTCCGAATTTCGGAAACATCCTTCATTAAGATAATATCCTGATATTTAGCGATGATTCCCCGCCACTTATTTTCGAAAAGCGAATCCTTTTCTCTTCTTAAGCAGGGGCCAAAGAAATAATCATCTTCCGAATATTCTTCTTGTCCATGACTAAAAAGAATCAATTCATAGTACACTCCATCTTCATAAATCATCACCTCGCGGCTAATGATGAAATTTCGCTCGCAGAGATATTGACGAACACGGGGCCAATCGTTATGGGTGTCGATAATAAGATATTTGACCATATCCAATTTTCGGCTATCATTTTCCAATATATTGATGATCGTTTGCGCCCCCATTCCGGCGATAACGACGGTATCGATGCTAGCATCAATGCATGTGAGACCTTCAGAAAAGGAAGCGGCGATCGCCTCATTAAAATGGTAGGAATCAATAGTAGCAAGAAGATTAAAATATGGTCCTTTTTTGTTTTCAATAGCTAGACCTTTTTTGATCTTTCCTTGCCGATAAGCCTCACAAATGAGATAGCCATGATCCGCGCCTACATCCGCTAGATTCCTAGCATCATCGGGAATCAAATCGATAAGTGCTAAAAGACGTTTTGATAACATAATAATTAATCACGGTAATCGCCAAATCGCTTGGCTCGCGTTGGATGTCGTAATTTCCGAATGGCCTTAGCCTCGATTTGTCGGATTCTTTCACGAGTTACATTGAAGACACGCCCGACCTCTTCTAAGGTTCGCGGATGATTATCATCCAAACCATAACGAAGGCGAAGGACTTTTTCTTCACGATCCGTTAAATCACGCATTACACTGTATAATTCATCCTTTAATAATGATTTTGTCGTATATTCAAGGGGTGATTGGGCTTCCTTATCTTCGATAAAATCACCTAAATGAGAATCATCCTCTTCACCGATCGGGGTTTCAAGTGAAACCGGATCCATCGCTATCCGCTGAATCTCTCTAATGCGATCGGGCGATAGGCTATTATCGAGCTTTTTGGATATTTCGTCAGCTGTTGGTTCACGCCCCAATTCCTGCACTAATTGCCGCTGCACACGGGTTATTTTATTGATTGTCTCCACCATATGAACGGGAATTCGAATCGTGCGCGCTTGATCGGCGATGGCCCGCGTAATCGCTTGCCGAATCCACCAGGTCGCATAGGTCGAGAATTTAAAGCCCTTCGTGTAATCGAATTTTTCGACAGCTTTAATTAGTCCCATATTTCCTTCTTGAATTAAATCAAGAAACTGCATTCCACGTCCGACATAATGCTTGGCAATATTGACGACCAATCGTAGATTGGCGGATATGAGATGATGCTTAGCATCTTCATCTCCTTCTAAGATTCGTTTGGCGAGTTCAATCTCTTCTTTAGGAGTTAAAAGATCAACCTTACCAATTTCTTTAAGATACATTTTGACGGAATCATTGAGCTTGACATCCGCACTAGCGAAATTATCGGCTGTATCGACTTCAATATCCGCTAACGAAGAATACTCATCCTCCTCTCCTCCATCAAAAAATTCATCATCATCAACGAGAATATCATCATCGCTCTTTTCAAGCATTTGCTCGTCCAATTCAATATCACCCAGACTATCAAGATCCTCATTCGGATCCTCATCAACGATGACCTCGATTCCTTTATCTTTAAAATATGTCATTAAAGACATGAGATCATCTTCGCTTAAATCGAGCTGCGCAGTAGCCTCAAAAATATCCTCTTGATTTAAATATCCCACGCCTTTTCCTTTCTTCTCTAGGCGTTTTTTGATAGAATCGAGCGATTCAATCATATCGTCATCTTCATCGGCTTTAATAATTGGTTGTTTCTTTGATGCTGTCATATTTTTACTCCTTTACTTTCTTTTTAAAAGTGGCAATAATTTCCGCTTGTTCAAGAGGAGACTTCCCTCGTAACGCGGCTTGTAATTGATTTTTTTGAAATAACTTTTGGCGTTCGCTAATAATTGTATTTTTACAATCCTCCATCAAGGCCAGCGAATATTGCGGATGGGTTTTATCCATTGTTAGATTCGTGATTTCTTCGCTGATCAATTCATGATCCGGTAAATCACTGATTTCTAATTCCGCTAAAAGGCTCGTCAAATGGAGACTTTGATATTTCATATAGTAATCGACGATGAAGTTCGCGACCCGATGATAGATTTCATTATAGAAATACTCTATTTCCTTTTGATAGAATTCAATCGCCTCCGGACAAGTAAGCATCTGATAG
The DNA here is from genome assembly GCA_964583155.1 of uncultured Coprobacillus sp. Lineage (GTDB taxonomy): Bacteria > Bacillota_I > Bacilli_A > RFN20 > CAG-826 > CAG-826. The sequence continues at coordinate 145,316 of CAZOUY010000001.1, read as the reverse complement.
AGAATTTCTTTTTCCGCTAATTGAAAGCGTCGCAATTGCTTTTTTTCCGGGTGGAAGGATGAAAAGACATTTTGATAATCTTCCTTTTTTTGCCGCCTTTGCTTCGCTTTTTCGTATAAATTACGAATTTCTTCAATCGGGAAATCGGTCGCTGCTTTTAGGCTCGAAAGATAATCCTCCAATTCCAAACTGTCCGTCGTGGCCAATAAAATGGGGATGAAATCATAAACGAGCTTTTTTCGTTCCTCCAATGTCTGTAAAGAATTGGTCTTTTGATAGTATGATAAAGCAAATTCCGCACGATTCAGAAGCTGGGATAAGTATTTTTTTAAGTATTCCGGCCCTTCTTGCTTTAAAATCTCATCCGAATCGCGATTATCGTTTTGGTTGGAGACAATTCGGTATTTTAATCCCGAAGCATCGAGTATCGAGATGATATGCATGGTCGCATCTTGACCGGCCTTATCACCATCAAGACAAAGGCGAATCTCGCAGCCCAAGGCTCTTAAAAGCGCGATATGGTTTTTCGTTAAGGCGGTTCCCATCAAGGCAACGCAGGAATCGATACCAATCCTTCGAAGCGCAAAAACATCCATAAAGCCCTCTAAAACATAAACATAGCCATCATGGCGGGCTGTTTTTTTCGCGATATGGTAGTTAAATAAAATCTCCGCCTTATGGAATAATTCCGTTTCCGGAGTGTTAATATATTTGGCTTCATCGCGATTATCGCCGAAGCGACGAGCCGAAAAGCCAACTACCCGTCCTTGACTATCGGAAATGGGAAAAATAAGACGACCATTATTACGATCCACTAAGGTGCCATTACTGTGACTGGCTATTCCGATATTTTCGATCACCTTCAAAGAATGACCCCTTGAAGACAAGAAACGAATGGCTTGACTTCCATCTTGAAATGCATAGCCCAATCGATACTCATCCTGTAAGCGCTCATCTAAATCACGGTTTAAATAGTACGAAGAAGCCTTTTGCCCCTCCTCGGTCCGTAAGGCATAGTGATAAAAATTACAAAGATCATTTATCGCTTGATAAAGCGGTTCTTTGGAATTATCAACCGGACGATTGGAAACCATCTTATTGAGACGATCATCATGAAATCCGATAATTTCCGCTACTTTACGAACCGCCTCTAAAAATGGGATTTTTTCATAAAGCTCGACGAATGTGATGGCATTTCCACCCTTACCACAGACAAAGCACTTAAAAATTTGCTTTTCCGGCGATATCTGCAGGGAGGGATTGGTGTCATCATGAAAGGGACACACCGCCACATAGTTCCGCCCTTTTTTAATAACACTTATATATGAAGAAATCACTTGAACAATGTCGGCAGCATGAAGGATCTCTTCGATTAATTCACGATCAATACTCATTGATTTCTCCTTTCCGTGTCATATAATATCTAACGATTAATAACTGATTTTTTCTTGAATATAATTAACTAATTCACTGATTGGTAAACGAATTTGGGCCATCGTATCGCGATCACGAATCGTGACCGATTGATCATTTTCCGTTTCAAAATCAATGGTGACACATAATGGGGTTCCGATCGCATCTTGGCGACGATAGCGTTTGCCGATACTTCCCGATTCATCGTAGGTAACGGCAAAATATTTGCATAGTTGATCACGAATCTCCTTCGCTTGCGCGGATAATTGCTTCGAAAGCGGTAGCACACAAACCTTATAAGGTGCTAAGAAAGGATGAAGATGCATGACAATTCGAGTATCCTTCTCTAACTGTTCCTCTTCATAAGCCTCACATACCACTGATAAGAAAAGACGATCGCATCCTAATGATGGTTCAATACAATATGGAACATATTTCTCGTTAGTCTCAGGATCCAAATATTCTAGACTCTCGCCGGAATATTCTTGATGTCTCTTCAAATCATAATCGGTTCGATCGGCAATCCCCCACACTTCACCCCAACCGAGTGTCGGAAAGAAATATTCAATATCCGTAGTGGCTTTAGAATAAAAGGCCAATTCTTCGGGCTCATGATCACGATATCTTAAATGCTCTTGGTCGATTCCTAAGCCCTCGATGAAATCAATACAAAACTTTTTCCAATAGGCAAACCAAGTTAAATCGCTACCTGGTTGACAGAAAAATTCCATTTCCATTTGCTCAAATTCCCGCATACGGAAAATAAAATTACCGGGCGTGATCTCATTGCGAAACGATTTTCCTATTTGACAAATGCCTACGGGAAGCTTTTTCCGCATCGTACGCACGACAGTTTTGAAATTCACAAAGATTCCTTGTGCAGTTTCCGGTCGTAGATAAACCACCGATTTTGAATCATCAGTCACTCCAATATGCGTTTTGAACATCATATTAAATTGGCGAATATCCGTAAAATTGCTTTTACCGCAAATAGGACACACGACATGGTTTTCCCGAATAAAGGACATCATTTCATCATTATTCATCGCGGCAACATTAACCTCAGGATGAGAGGCTTCAATCAACTGATCGGCCCGATGACGCGCCTTACATTCTTTGCAATCGATCAAAGGATCATTGAAGGTAGCAACGTGTCCGGTCGCTTCCCAAACGCGCGGATTCATTAAAATAGCGGCATCCATTCCGACATTGGTCGGCGATTCTTGAACAAATTTTTTCCACCATGCTCTTTTGATATTATTTTTTAATTCAACTCCCAAAGGACCATAATCCCAGCTATTCTGTAGTCCTCCATAAATTTCTGAACCTTGAAAAACAAAACCCGATGTTTGAAGATGGGTCACAATTTTTTCAAATGGTATATTTTTCATATTCTCACTCCTACGTGTGGTTACCTATGGTAACCAGCAAAAAAACATACTAAATATATCACTAGTGTATGTTTTGTCAACCTATTATGAGTGAACTTTATATATCTTTATCAAATCAACTAGATCGATTTGATAGCTTTAAAGAAAGCATCTAATCCTGACCATTTAAATCCACATGCCTCATAGAGATATTTTCGAAAGTCGCTGAGTATGAGAATGACCTCATGATAATCTAGCGCGACCTTATCAAGGTAATCATATGGAAAAAGAAAAAGCAAACGCACGGTTTTCAAATATAGGGTCGATTGATTAACCATCGTTAAAGGATCAAAGTGGTGGGCACAAACAAAGCCACCGCTTTGATAGTCAAAGGAAACTATTTTTTTATTATCATGACAAAAAACGCAGCCATCAACCACCAGACCATAGCCATTTAATTTTAAAACCTGCGCGGCAATTATCGCCAAAGCACTAGCGGGTTCGATTCTTCTTTCACGTAATAGACGAAAGACTTCGATAAGATACGGATAAAGATATTTTTCATCATCGATGACCATTTTCAAGCATATCTCGGCAATGGCATCCATCGCTAGCAATGATGGTAAATCATCCATTATCGCTGTCATGCTGGTTATTAATTGCCCGTTTTTCAAGGTTAATTGCCCGTTTTTTCCGGTTTCCAAATCCCATTTGGAAAAGGAATAAAGTCCAATCGAAGGTGCATTTTTACTGTTTATCTTCATCACACCGCGCGCTAAAAAAGAAAGATAGCCATCTTGAGTAAGAGAAAGAATCATCGCATCATTTTCTTTATATGGAGTGATTCTTAAGACTAATCCGCTTATTTCCATCATCTTAGTCTTGTCCTCGGGAATAGCCGAATTCCTTTAAATAGCGGGCCGAATTACGCCAATCGGCTTCAACACGCACAAAAGTTTCCAAACGGCAATGAATTCCGAGAAGATTCTCAATATCATAACGGGCCTGCATGCCGATTCTTTTGATCATTTTTCCGCCCTTACCGATGATAATACCCTTTTGGCCTTCTTTTTCACAAATAATCGTCGCATGGATGATCGTGATTTCACTTTTTTGTTCGAGCTTTTCAACGATGACCGCAATCGAATGCGGAACTTCATCTCGCAATAAGGTCAAAATCTTTTCGCGAATGATTTCGGAGATCAAAAAGGTTTCCGGTTGATTGCTAACCATATTGCTTGGAAAATATTGTGGTCCTTCTTCCAAGACGTTTTCGATTTTCATGATCAGATCATCGATATTCGCCTCTTTGAGAGCCGATATTTCCACGATTTCAGCGGTTGATATTTTTTCACGATATATTTTTTTAAGTGCTTCTATCTGTAAAGCGTTGCAAAGATCGATTTTATTCAAGACCACAAAGATCGGCGTTTTAAAAGTGAGATGATCGATGACAAATTGATCACCTTCGCCGAAAGGGGCACTCGCATCGACGATTAAAATGACGGCTTCTACTTCACGCAATGAAGAAAAAGCCTCCCTATTCATCGTTTCACCTAAGGAATTGATTGCCTTATGTATCCCGGGAGTATCGATAAAAACAATTTGTGAAGTGGGACTTGTATAGATGCCTTGAATCGCATTACGCGTGGTTTGCGGTTTCGAAGAAATAATGCTGACCTTGCGCTTTAAAATAGCGTTTAAAAGCGTTGATTTCCCGGCATTAGGCCGTCCGAGAATCGCGACGAAGCCAGATTTCATTTTAAATCCTCAGAATCGAAGGCAAAAGGTAATAATTCCATGATATTGGTTTCTTGCACTTTGCCATGAAGATTCGCCATATAGATGACGGCATCCTTAGGAAAAAGCTCCTGAATCACTTGGCGACAGGCCCCACAAGGAGTAATGACATCATCGGTATCACCGATGAGGGCCAAAGCGACAAAATCCTCCTTATGATAGCCATTCATATATGCGTGATATAAGGCGTTTCTTTCAGCACACATACATAATGGATAACTGGCATTTTCGATATTCGCCCCATGAAAAATCCGGCCATCACGGCATAGGATGGCAGCCCCCACTTGGAAGTTGGAATACGGAGTATAGGCTTTTTGGCGCGCCTTCTTCGCCTCATCTATTAATAAATCTCTATTCATCGTAATATCTCCTTCTCTTTTAATATTTTTTCCTGTAAATCGAACATAATTTTCTCTTCATCGGGTGTTTGATGATCGTATCCAAGAAGATGTAGCATACCATGGACAAATAAAAAACACAATTCCCGGTGCAAAGAATGACCATATTGAAGCGATTGGAGACGCGCTTGCGTTACGGAAATAAGAATTTCCCCTAATAGAATCATCACATCATCGCTTTTAATCGGTATTTCTCCCTGCATTTCATCTAAAAAGGCAAAGCTAATCACATCGGTAGGACGATCGATGGAACGATATTCCCGATTTATCTCATGGATAGTTTCTTGCGAAACGAGGTTGACTTCCAAGGAAATATTTTCATTTTTTTGCAATAGTCGCAGTGTATATAGCGCTAGATCATGAAAAACTTCTTCATAGCGATCGAATTCCTCATCACATTCATTTTCAAAAATCATTTCCATGCCAAACACCTACTTTACAACATAATGTTAGCATTTTTGCGTATAAAAATATATTATTTTCTTCTTTTTCTTATATCCGGAAATCATTTTGAATTTTGAGCATATCGTATCGCCATGATGCGAGGTCAACGCCCGATTTTAAGCACTGCTCCAATGTCGTAAACGCGATCAAAGAGGCTCCGCATACAATTACGAAATGCGATAAGGAAAAATCATTATTTAAATAAAGATTTATGAGCGTTAAAAGCGCCATGAGAATATAGATGGCCCAATCAATGATAGCTTTCGAAAAAAGAAAGTGCAAAAGCTTTTTATAGAAGATGGCTAATTTAGGAAGACGCTCCTGATAGGAAATATAAAATAATTCGGATTCTATGAGTGCCAAAGAAATATGCTGCTTTCTTTGAAGCCGTATCATGAGTTCCTTTAAAAGAACACTAAAAACGATCGTCATCGCGCTAAAAAGCGATAGATGATTCTTGAAAAAAACACCGAAAAGAAGGCCACAAATCAATATTTTTTCTATAAAAACGAAAGGAAGTGCCACCTTCTCTTTGAGCAATATTATAAAATGCTGAAACTCGCTTTGACTTATCTCCGCTTTTTGATAATAAAAGGATATTCTCTTTTTTAAAAGATGGATTTGCCAGCCCTTGATCAGTAGCTGCAAGAAAAAAGTAAAGCTGAAAAGAATAATATATAAAAAGGGATTAGGCTGATAAAGCCAGGCACAAATGATGATGATCAGGCTATTAATGAGAAGCCCTACCATTAAAAAGGCTTTTGGAAAAGATGTAAAGGCATTGCGCGGCTTTCTTATCTCGTGCGCTTTCGAAACAAAAAGAGCGTATCCACTGAAGACGTCTTGGAACTTTTCGACCGGTATTTTTCTTTTTCGATTTCCCGCATCACGAAGAAAAAACATGTTTTTATGGCGTTTATCGACGACAACATAATGATAACGCTCATTTTCCTTTAATAATGCAATCATTGGGAAGGTTAAATTTTCAAAATCAGATAATTGATAACCCCTTAACTCCACTCCCCATTTTTTTCCTTCGCTGATCAGTTCATAAAGATTGTAGCTTCCCTTAGCTTTTGGATTGGTGATATAAAGATAATCGGGATTATGAAATTGCGAAGCCAGGACCATTTTCAAAGAAGCGAATCCACAATCATCTCCATATAATTGCTTAATAAAATCTTTCATAAGTCCTCCTAATATACTTATGAAAGAAAATGGGTTTTTCCTAGTTTGCAATGTCCTCTAGGCAAGTGAAATGAACCTTCATAGACGCTATGTTATCCGCTATTTGAAAGGAAAGAATGATCGCCTTTTCAATTCTTTCTTCCTTATAAAAGCCACTGGCCACGAGCATTTCTGCCTCATCAAGCATCGAGGACATGATTTCACTTTCCTCATTTTGCGATGTGACCTTCATCGTCAAATCGACCACGGTCCATGTCCACGCATAGACCTCCCCTTCCGCTCCAACGATGATTTCTTCACCATTCGGAGTCAGCAAGCGATCATTAATCAGGAGGGTTCCCTCTTGAACATATTGATTTTCCTTCACCATTATCTCGCCGCTTGAAACGACAAAATGATCGATTATCCCTTTTTTGGTCGCATATTTCGCCGTGGTTTTACTCGGCAAAGTCACACTATCGCGACGTTTCGTATAATTTACCTTTAGATTGACACCAATAAGACGCACTTCCAAAAATTCAATATCCTCATAGAAGATATCTTTAAGCCGCTTCTCATACTCTAAAAGCTTCTCATAGCTCGGCTTATGAGTATATTTAGTGATTCCTAATTTATCCAATTGCTGGGCAATACGCGCGGTGAGAATTCGCGAATTGCCATTAATATTAATATCGTATATTCTTGATGATAAGGAAAAAAAGCATAGACTGCTGATAATAAGCGCCACCAATGCCGTCTTCCGATGCCAAAGATTGTATAAAATCGAATAGGGACCGAGTTTTTTTATTAATATCGCGTCCTCAAATATCGCCTTAATCTTTTTTTCCGATCGCGGAAGCGTTTCAAATTCATAGACATATTCTTCGACCTTACGAAAATTATAAACCGGGATATTCGCGGCCTTTAAGCGCGATAAGGCCTGCGATGGATCATAAATATGAATCGAATAACGTTCTCTATTTCTTCTCATTTTTATGCTCCATTTTGATATTGACTATTTCGCCGATGATATGAAGTTCATCCTTCTCAAAAAAGGACAAAGAAAGATTTTGACCTTCGATTAAAAGATTATATTGGGAATAATAGATGACTATTTCATGAGGATCAATTCTCGTCAACGTGCGGTAATAATAAACTTTTAAAACGCCATTTTCATAGATAAACATCAATATCACCAATAAAAAATATGGCTCATAATGAAAAAAAAGAACTAATCATGCCGCAAGGCCTTCGCACGAATTAGTTCAATATGCTCTTCACTGACTCCGATTTCTCTTAAATAATGCTCTGCTGAATTGTATTTTTCATGAAATTTCTTCAAAAAATACCGCATGTAATCCGGATTCGATTCGCCGACGAATTGCCAAAAATTCGGATGTGTTTTTTGATAAATCGGGCCGGTAATCGATAAAATAGGCGTTGAAAGGGAGTAATCGGAAATTATTGTTTCTTCATCCACTCCGATCATTTCTAATAAAATTGCCATCACTACCCCGGTTCGATCCTTACCGGCCGTGCAATGCACTAGGACTCCACTCGGAGCGGTAGCGAGAATATCAAAGATCGCCTTAAAGGTTTCCCGATGCTCGATCATCCGTAAATATAACTCTCCGACCGGCATCGCTTTTAAGGAAATGGTGCTCCCTTCTTCAAGTGGCAAGTGATGATAATTGATAAACTCCAGATTTTTCAAGGGATTAGGGTATTTATTTACAACCCGATCCGTCCGTAAATCAATAACATCAAAGATCTGATGCTCCTTTAAAAATAAAGGAAGGGTAACGCTATCATCGTTAGGGCGATCACTTCTTAAAAAGATATAGGGTTGAATGAATTTACCATCCTTTGTTTTCCACAAAGCGATATCCCGGAAATTCATCATATTATCGATAGGATAATAAATCACCTTCATCACCTCCCCTTTCTTATATCATAATAAAAAAATGCTTGTTTGCAAATTAGCTAATGAAAAAATAGGCGAATTTTTCATAAAAAAAACGGATATGAATCCGTTTTTATTAATAAGATTTGCGGCGTGCTTGCTCAGATTTGAGTTTACGACGGACGCCAGGTTTTAAATAGAATTCCCGCTTACGAGCTTCAGCAAGGGTTCCAGCCTTATTAACTTGTCTTTTAAAACGACGTAATGCATCGTCAAGAGACTCGTTTTCGCGAACGACTGTTTTTGGCATTCTTTTCCCTCCTTTTCAAGCTCATTTAGCTTTTTCCGATAAAATTATATACATTATGCGAAAGAAAATCAACATCTTTGTGGTTTTTTTGCGCAAAAAATGGGGCAATAACGCTAAAAAATTAAGGTTCGACGATAGAAAAACAGCAAAAGCGCATTTTCCATCTTCAAAAGTAGCTTAATCCATCAGTTAAAGCGGATCATCAGGATCATGCCCCTAAATATAAGCTTGTTAATCTTAGATGATTTTAGGTCCGGAGCTTGTTCCGATCCGATTGGCACCGGCTTCCACCATTTTTAATAAATCCTCATGAGTTCGGACCCCACCACTTGCCTTGACGCCGCATTGATCGCCGACGGTCTGTCGCATTAATTTCACGGCTTCAACGGTCGCTCCTCCGGTGGAAAATCCGGTCGAGGTTTTCACAAAATCGGCCCCGGCTTTAACGGATAATAAGGAAGCCCTTACGATTTCTTCATCGGTCAATAGACAGGTCTCTAGGATGACCTTTAAAACCTTGTCCTTGCAGGCCTTACGAATGTCTCTGATTTCCTGATAGACATATTCATCATTTCCTGCCTTGAGCTGTGAAATGTTGATCACCATATCTATCTCATCCGCACCTTCCGCTACAGCTTCTTTTGTTTCCGCTACTTTGGCGTTTTTTAAAGTCGCCCCTAAGGGGAAACCAATAACCGTACAAACCTTAACATCGCTCCCCTTCAGCAATTTGACACAAAGAGGAATGAAAGAAGGATTGACACAAACACTCATAAAGTCGTATTGTTTCGCCTCTAAGCATAGCTTTTCAATATCTTCGATTGAAGCATCGGGTTTAAGACACGTATGATCGATTAATTTATTATAATTCATATAAAAAGTCCTCACTTTCTAAATTCATCATATCACTTATTTATCATGTTTCCAAGTCATGATTATCAATTTTGATTAAAAAAAGAAGTCCAATTTGTGACTTCTTTTATTCGGCATCAGTTTTGGCTTTTTTGCTCTTACGAGTAGTAGTTTTAGCCTTTTTTTCGGCTTTTTCAGCTTTTTCGGCTTTTTTGGCCTTTTTCACTGGAGCTTTCTTCTTGGTTGTCTTGGTTTCAACCGGTTTTTTACTATCAGTCGCAACAACCTCTTTTCCATCATAATAACCGCAATGTGGGCAAACACGATGGGAAACGATCATCTCACCGCAATTAGCGCAGGTGACAAGACCTGTGACCGTTAATTTGAAATGCGTTCTCCGCATTCTTTTTGTGGTTTTTGAAGTCCGACGAAATGGAACTGCCATGATTTATCCTCCCCTTTTTTTCTTTTCCTCGTTTAGTATAAAAAAGAGCAATATAAATGTCAACATAAAAAATTGGACACTGTCTAAAAGTGTTCCAATTTCTTGAAGGACTTATTTCGAATAGATGACGCGTTTCAATTGATTGTGGAGATCGACATCGCTATGATGGCTAACTAATAAATAATTGGAGGTATGACCGCGAGCAATTTTCGTAAGCGGATCATAATCTTCAAAAAGCACCTCCACCTCTTGACCGATAAATAATTCTTCATACTGCGATTCTAGCTCTTTAGCTAGCTGCAAAAGGCGATTCACACGCTCCTTCTTTATTGCGGGATCGACTTGATCCTTCAAAGTACTAGCGACTGTCCCGCTCCGGCTTGAAAAGGGAAAGACATGGATATTTGCAAATGAGCATTCGCGGGCAAATTGCAGGGTCTCTTGGAACTCCTCTTCGCTTTCACCGGGAAAGCCGACTATGATATCGGTCGTAATAGCGATATCCTTACGAGCTTGACGGATTCTTTCGAGCTTCATTAAGAAATGCTCCTTATTGTATTTTCGATTCATCCTTTTTAAGATCGCTTCACTTCCCGATTGGAGAGGAATGTGTAAGTGGCTAGCAATCCGTGGATTATCCCGAATGAGAGATATCAAACGATCATCAATTTCCGATTCTTCAATCGAGGAAATCCGTAAACGCTTCAGCTGATGATTATGATCTAAAATATCGGCTACCAGCTGACTAAAGGGATAATTTTCAAGATCCTTTCCATAACCCCCGGTATGAATGCCCGTTAAGACAATCTCCTGGAAGCCATGCTCCACTAAACGATCGACCTCGGCTAGGATTCTTTGGGGAGAACGCGAACGAACTCCTCCACGCGAATAGGGAATGATACAATATGAGCAAAAATTGTCGCAGCCATCTTCGATCTTTAAAAAAGCCCGTGTATTATCATGATAAAAGGAAATTTCTAAATCCTCATATGGTAATGAGCGATTATTTTTTTCAATTAGACAAAGTGGCTGATGATTCTTTTGAAATTCCTTTAAGAGTTCCCAAATGCGATGACGATAGGAAGTTCCGATGACGATATCGACGCCTTCGATATCTTTCACGGTATTGCTCGCGATTTGCGAATAGCAGCCCATTACAATCATGATCGCCTGCGGGTATTTTTTGATTAAGGAACGAATTTTTTGTCGCGATTTTTGATCGGACACCGAAGTCACGCTGCAGGTATTGATAATGACGACATCAGGATTGAGATCATCTTCAAGAAGGCCATGCTTTATCAAATCCTCGCGAACAGCCTCCGATTCATAGGAATTGACCTTACAGCCAAGCGTGACAATATGAAAACACTGACTCATGAATCATCACGCTCCAATATAAACGATAAAAGACCAACGCTCATAATAGCGGCGGTTTCACTTCGTAAAATGCGCTTCCCTAAGCTAATCGGAAGAAAGCCATGCTCCTCCGCTAATCGGACCTCGCTTTCTTCAAAGCCACCTTCGGGGCCCACTAAAATCGCAATTCGATCCGATGGCTTGAGCGATTCCAGTTCTTGAAAAAAAGAGCGTGTCGAGCCTTTTTCTTCTTCATACGCAATATATTTCTTATCAAAAGCGAATTCCTTTATCGCTTCAAAAGGAAAAACGCCACCCCACTTCATAACATCATCACGAAAGCATTGCTCGCTCGCTTCCTTGATAATCCGTTCGTAACGAACGCTTTTCTTTTGAATATCTTGCTGATTTAAACGCACAATCGTTCTTTTGGAAATAAGGCCAATCATCTCGTAAGCGCCGAGCTCGGTCGCCTTTTGAATCACCAAATCGAGCTTATCACCCTTGGGAAGGCAATATAAAAGCGTTATCTGATGGTGGCATTTTTGCTTAGGGTGTGAAGATACCATATGATATGAGAAGGGCTCTACGCTATCAATAATCATCAATTTGATATCGGAGGTCCCTACCAATTCAAAGCGATCACCGGCACGAGAACGCATAACATGAAGCAGATGAAAACGATCGTTATCACTTAGAGCTTCATTTCCATCCTTTTCAACACTAAAGTATCTTTGCATTATCGAAGATACTCCCCAAAGCTATCCTTTAAGGATGGATGCGTCGTAAAATAGATTCCTAAGACAACATTAACGATTACTAACGCGGCTAAAGCGCTTAAAAGACAAAAAACAAAATTTTTCGATATAAGAAAATAGCAAAGTAAAACCAAAGCAATCACCAATAAAACGCTGATTCCTAGGGAAATTAAGGCTTTTTTGGCAAAGCCGAGGTATTTAAAAGGCACACCTGTAAATCCAAGAAGCCAGGCATAAAGCAAAAGCTTTTTCCGACTTTTTACGCGATATAGGGCAGCATTCTTTTCTAAAGGATTAATAGCCATTGTTAAATCATAGGCGGTCTTTTTCTTTTCCACATCAAAGGGATTTGCCATATTGCAAACGGTACAAAAAGTTGCGTCATCAGGTAATAAAGATCCACAACGCCGGCACTTCTTCATAGACATCACCTCGTTTTCATTATAGCACGCAAGAACCGAGTTGAAAATAAATAATACAGAAATTGATTTTTTTATTATAATGCCCGCTATTGGACTCTTGATGACAACTAAAAACAAAGAAAAACTGCAGGGAAAATCACTCCCTGCAGTCCGTTATTTTATTTCTTAAATTTATTCTTGAAACGATCGATTAACGAATCGCTTTTGTTCTCGAGACCTGCAAATTTGCTGAGCAAATCTTTTTGCTCTTTTGTGAGCTTCGTCGGCGTCTTGACATCGAGATGGATATATTGATCACCTTGGATGCCCGTGCGAAGATCCTTCACACCTTTGCCACGAATCTTCAAAATCTGACCAGGCTGCGTTCCTTCTGGAACCTTGACTTCGATATCACCATAGACGGTAGGTACAGTGATGGTAATGCCTAACGCGGCATCGACCATCGAAATTGGTACTTCCAAATGAATATCATTGCCATCGCGCTTGAAGTATTGGTGGTTTTCGATTTGCACTTCTAAATACAAATCACCATTCGCTCCGCCATTGATGCCGCGCTCGCCCTTCCCTGGAATCCGAATTTGTTGTCCGGAAGCGATACCCGCGGGAATATTGACTTCAATTTCTGTTTTGACCTTTTTATAACCTTTGCCACCACAATCGGGACATTTTTCCTTAATCTTTTTCCCTGTTCCGCCACAATCAGGACACGTTGATTGCGATTCAATAATGCCTCCAAAAAATGATTGTTGCCGCGTTTTGACGGTTCCTGTGCCATGGCAACGCGAACAAGTTTCAATATCGTTAGAGGATTTCGCTCCACTTCCACCACAGGATGGACATGGTTGATCATAAGTGACATTAACCTTGACCCGCTTGCCGTTAATGGCATCCATAAAGCTAATTTTAATGCCGAGAAGTGAGTCATTACCGCGTTGAGGTCCCCGTGGATTACTTCTTCTTCGGCCACCTCCAAAGAAAGATCCGAAAATATCGCCTAAATCAATATCCTCAAAGCCTTGAGCATTGAAGCCACCAAAGCCACCCGCTCCGCCACCGGCAGCGCCATTTTCAAAGGCGGCATGACCAAATTGATCATAAGCGGCTCTTTTTTGGTCATCATAAAGGACGTCATACGCTTCCTGTATTTCTTTGAATTTTGCTTCATTTCCTGTTTCTTTATTATCAGGGTGATAGGTCTTAGCAAGCTTCCGCCAGGCGGATTTGATCTCATCCTTACTAGCACTTTTCGAAACCCCTAAAACCTCATAATAATCGCGTTTTTCTGCCACTAGTCCTCATCCTTTCTAAAAAACGACTTAGGGGCAATAACCCCTAAGCGTTTATCATTAATGTTTCTTTTCAGTATAATCCGCATCAACAACATTATCATCGGTCGACGCTTCCGTAGTGGAGGAAGCACCTGCTGAAGGATTCGCTTGCTGTTGAGCCATGAACTCCGCCGCTTTTTCCAATTCGCCGATTTTGGAACGCAATGTGTCCATATCGTTATTATTCAAGGCTGCTTGAAGCTCATCACGAAGTTTTTCCGTTTGTTCCTTTTGTTGCGGATCCAAGCTATCTCCTTTTTCCGCTAACGATTGATTAATGGAGTTAAGGTAGGCTTCCGCTTTATTACGTAATTCAACTTCTTCCTTACGTTTTTCATCAGCATCGCGATTTTCTTCCGCTTCCCGCATCATCCGATCGATTTCTTCTTTGCTTAAGCCATTGGAACCGGTAATCGTAATCTGCTGCTCTTTTTGTGTGTCAAGGTCTTTAGCGGTCACCTTCACAATACCATTAACATCGATTGAGAAAGTTACTTCAATGCGTGGTTCGCCACGGCGTGCCGGTTTGATACCATCGAGCTTGAAGTGGCCTAAGAGCTTGTTATCATGAGCCATCGGTCTTTCGCCTTGATAGACCATAACATCCACTGCGGGTTGATTATCCTCTGCTGTCGAGAAAATCTGTGATTTGGTCGTTGGAATCGTGGTATTACGAGTGATAAGAGGTGTCATAACACCGCCCATCGTTTCGATACCGAGGGTCAATGGTGTTACATCAAGAAGAACGACATCTTGGACATCGCCACGAATAACGCCACCTTGAATAGCCGCCCCAATGGAAACCGCCTCATCAGGATTGACGGTCAAGTTAGGAGTTTTACCGGTCAATTGTTTGACCAATTCTTGGACCGCTGGCATTCTGATAGAACCACCGATTAAAAGAATCTCATGAAGATCATTGGCGGTCATCTTAGCATCGGCCAAAGCGCGGCGTACCGGCTCTTCGGTTCTTTTTAATAAATGCTTAGTTAAATCTTGGAATTTAGCGCGTGTTAAGGTTGTTTCAAAGCTGATTGGGCCACTTGTTCCCATACCGATAAATGGTAAGGAAATGGTCGTTTCAAGCATTCCTGATAACTCAATTTTAGCCTTTTCAGCGGCCTCTTTAAAGCGTTGAAGAGCCATTTTATCATTGAGCTCAACACCATATTGAATCTTGATTTGGGCTTTAATCCAATCGGCTAAGACATTATCCCAGTCATCGCCACCAAGATTATTATCGCCAGCCGTAGCGACAACTTCAAAGGTTCCATCGCCAATATCAAGAATCGAAACATCGAAGGTTCCACCGCCAAGATCATAAACTAAAATCTTTTGATTAGCACCGGTTTCCGTTCCATAGGCTAACGCTGCGGCTGTCGGCTCATTTATGATTCTTACGACATCCAAACCGGCAATTTGACCAGCATCCTTTGTGGCTTGTCGTTGTGCATCATTAAAGTAGGCCGGAACGGTAATAACCGCCTTCTCAACCTTTTGTCCTAAGTGATCCTCCGCATATTTTTTCATATATGCTAAGATTTTGGCACTGATTTCCTGTGGAGTAAAATCCTTGTTGACACAAGCGATATGAATCTTTTTGGAGGTGCCCATCAATCTTTTAACCGATGCAACGGTATCAGGATTGGTTACCGCTTGTCGTTTGGCGGCATCACCGACAATCTCTTCACCACTTGCCTTAAAAGCGACAATGGAAGGTGTCGTGTTATGTCCTTCAGGGTTTGGAATAACTTTCCATTTACCATCGGGTTGTAAATATGAAACAACGGAGTTCGTTGTTCCAAGGTCAATACCTAATATAATTTCTTTTGCCATATTTTATCTCTCCTTTATATATTGATTAAGCGGCCTTTGATTCATCAAAAGCGCTTTGATCTTCATTTTCTTCGATCGCATTCTCTTCTTTATGTGAGGGGCTTTTGCTCACGACGACACGGGCGTGTCGAATCATGCGATCCTTTAGCTTATAGCCCTTTTGATAGATTCGTAAAACGATATTTTCTTCGCCTTCTTTTTCCTCGACATCGACAGCGTCCATTGAAGCTTCATCGAATTTATCGCCGATTTTCGGGCTCATTTCGGTGACGCCTTCACTTTCAAGGGCTTCAACCATCATTTTATAGATATATTCAAACCCCGTAAGATAATTCTTTAAAGTCGGGTCACTGATATCTGATGATAGAGCCATATGGAAGCCATCTAAAATCGGTAATAGCTTTTCAATAAATCCCATCGCACGATATTTAACCATTTGCTGATGCTCTTTGTCATATTGCTTACGCATATTTTCCGTATCGGCGTACGCCATATAATACTTATTTTTCCAGGCTTCGATTTCCTCATTAGCCTTGGCAAGAAGGCTTTCTAATTCGGAAATTCTTTTATCATCTTTTCTTTCCTTACGAGATTTTTTTTCGCTGCTTTCATCACTCATCGTTCTCACCATCTTTCTCATTGAAATATTCATTTAGCATTTTCGCGACATACTCTAATGCGGATACGACGCGATCATAATCCATCCGCGTCGGCCCTACTAAGGCAATGGATCCATTCCTTTGTCCGGGAATATCGAGAGTTGTCCTAATAACCGAAACATCTTCGAGCTCATCGCTCAAATCACCGATATGAATGGAGAGTCCATGCGCATCAAGGGCTAAGCCCCGCAAATTATCGGGATTATCCAAAAATGCGAGCATCTTCTTGATTTTCTCCGTATCGTCAGCGAATTCCGGTTGATCAAACAAAAGATCTTGCCCATATAGGGTAACACGATCACGGGCAAACCGTAATAAGGCTTGGGCTAGAGCCTGATAGATGATATCATGCTCCTTCACGTAATCGGTTAAGAGAGGGCGAAGATTTTCCATTTTCTCCAATAATTTCGAAATCTCGGTGCCCTTGAGGCGTTCATTTAAAAGGACAACACATTTTTCGATATCACTTGGAGTAATGGAATGTTGGAAAACAAAGGTTTTGTTTTCAACATAGCCCTGGTCGGTCACGAAGACCGCCGTCGCGGTTTTATCGGAGATCGGAATCAGTTGAATGGAAACTAAATGCTCTTCTTCGGCATCAGGGCCTAAAACCACCGACGCTAAATTTGTCATATGAGTCAAGACTTCACACGATTCCTTGATGACATCCTCGATCGATTTCGTCTTTTGCTCTAAGACCATTTGCAATTGATATTTCAATCCATCATCTACTTTTTGCTTTCGTAAATTGTCGATGTAGTATCGATACCCCTTTGAGGAAGGAACCCGACCGCTTGAGGTATGCGTTTTTTCCAAATAGCCTTCGGATTCTAACGCTTTCATCTCATTACGGATCGTGGCACTTGAGAATGGTAACCCATATTCCTCTATCAAGGTATGACTACCGACCGGCTGGGCCGTTTTAATAAAATGGTCAACAATCAATTTTAAGATTTTGTCACGCCTCGACATTTCCATTTTCTACGGCCTCCTTTAGCACTATTATATTTCGAGTGCTAACTATATTATAACCAAATGTTTAGCACTGTCAACAAAAAAGTGCTAATTTTTTTCATTTTTCTTTTGATGGACCTCTTCGCGTGGTATTTTATAAAGGATTTAGCGATGAAAAAGACCCTTAAAATCATTAATATAAAGAAAAAAACAAATCACAGCGATTTGTCTTTATCTTAGATATTCGTAAGCTGATAGAATATATCACGCAAGATATAATCTAAAACCATCATTCCTTCATACGTACACCGTAAATGATGATCATGAAATTCCATCCATTTATGGTCGATGAAGCGTTGCATAGTTTTCTTAAGATGCTCTTCTTTTTCTAAGCCGTAGCGTTTTTTAAAGACTAATAAATCAATTCCTTCATCGGTTCGTAAACGCAGCATAATCTCATAGAGCATCTGATCATCTAAAGAAACCTTTTCTTCTTCCAGGCGTCTTTTCCCATTTAAATAGGCGCTTATGCTCCGCGTATTGGCGTATCGTACGTTTTGATAATAGCTATGCGCTCCGATTCCAACACCGATATATTCGTCATTACGCCAATAGACCTGATTGTGGCGCGATTCATAGCCGTTTCTAGCAAAATTGGAGACCTCATAGCGATGGTAGCCATGATTTATAAGCATCTCATAGATGGTATCATACATCATCCGATTATCATCCTCATTTTGTTCCGGATAAGAAGCATTTCCAAGAACAGTATGATCATGAATCGTTAATGAATATATGGAAATATGAGGAACATCGAGGCTTAAAAAGGTTTGGACATCATTTTTCAGCATCATGAGCGTTTCCTTTTGAAAGCCAAATATTAAATCGATATTTATATTATCAAAGCCCAAAGCTTGCGCTTGCTTAATGATCTTCCGGGTCATTTTTTCATCATGATGACGATTGGCGGTTTCTAGGATATCTTTTTGGAAAGATTGAACGCCAAAGCTCAGGCGGGTGACACCATATTTTTTCATAATCTTGAGCTTTTCAAGGGTTGTGTTTTCAATATTACATTCGATCGTCAATTCGCCATCAGTGGCTAAAAAGGGATGAATGAAGCATAGCAAATCTTCTAGTTCGTCGGAGGATAGGGCGCTAGGTGTTCCTCCACCGATATAGATCGTTTGATAATCGGTAATCCCATAGTCATTGATCTCTTCTTGAAGAGCGCATAAATACCTTTGCACGAATGACGGATTATATAAAACCTTGCAAAAATCACAATATGAACAGATATGCTCACAAAAAGGAATATGAATGTAGAGACTATTGCTGCTCTTGGTCATCCTTCTTTTCTTCATCCTCTTTTTTTTCGACATTTTCTTCATCCATTGGGACCAAAATGCGGCTTAATTCTTCTTCCGCAATCTTCGTTTCATCCAAAGGCTCATCATTCTTAGTGGCTTTTAACCCGGGAATAAACTTGTAGCATAAAAAAGCAATCAAGGCAATTACACCGAAAGCGAGCAATAAATAAACAATATATAGTGCGGGCGAATCCCAATTTAATAAAAGACGATACATCTTATACCTCCTATCTCCGGGCTACCGGAGTGTAAATAAATTTATTGTTAAGTTTTTCTTTACGATAGAAACCCAATTCAACCAAATTATCCATTGAAGTACGCGCCGTTTCATAAGCACAATGAAGGAGCTTCTTATATTGGGCGATCGTATAATATTTTCCAATGGTGCAATGCCGAGCATAAAAATAGGCTTGCCCTCTTTTTAAAGTCGGATAGATTTCGACGAGATGCTCTTCGATTTTCATCGCATCGCTTTCTTCAAGGCCGATCGGTAGAGTCGGGAGCGCGACACTCACCTCGAACGCCACTTGCTTACTGGCGCTATCGCTCAAGGGTTCATTTAGATCCGATAAATGCGAAACATGAACCACACTCGGTTCCTTTTTGGGAAGGGGCTCTTCGTTTTGTGTTCCTTGATCATAATACTCTTCCCTAATTGAAGCGACGCTGATGGAAGTTAAGGAATCGAGTAGATCATTGACGATACCTTCACTTAATTCAATGAAATATACCAATAGATAGGTGAGATCGTTCGTTTTCTTCACTTCG
Source organism: uncultured Coprobacillus sp. (assembly GCA_964583155.1). Taxonomy (GTDB): domain Bacteria; phylum Bacillota_I; class Bacilli_A; order RFN20; family CAG-826; genus CAG-826. Next base: position 125,763 of record CAZOUY010000001.1, on the reverse strand, counting down.
TTGATAATTCGTGTAACATTCTCATTATTATTGCTTAAAATCTGTTCCCATTCAAAAATGGACGCTAATTCATCAAGATCATTATGAGCTAAAATAAGCTTGAAAACGAGCATTGCCATCTCTTCACTATATAAACTAAACGGCCGGATATGATAGATAAAAAAGTAGGCGGCCACCGCTTTAATAAAAGGACTGATATCACTATTCCTTATGAAATCAAAAAGATTTTCCATCATCGGTTCAATTCTCTCCACCGGTGCCGCATTATAGCTTCGACCGATGACAAAGTGCGAATCGAAATCGACCACTTCATTACGTCGATAAACGCTTGCTTCATCGCTATCGGATGCTAAAAAAGCATATAATTTTCCAATATAATTTGTGTCAATGGGATCAACAAAGTGCTCCTTGATATAGGTTAAAGCATCGAAATAAGATAAAAGAATCATCTCCTCCGGTGCCAATGAGGAGGCATTATGATGAATAACGGATAATAAAAAATTCTCATCGATATTCAGTTGATACTTGTTAGCGACCCAATATAAAATGCGGGTGTAATGCTCTTCGGAAATCTTTTGCTGTAAAGCTGATTCCTTGATCTTAGCGAACTTTAAGACGCCTTTAATGAGCTTGCGCTCTAAAGCAACGAGATTGGTGCTTATCGTGGGCGTCAAAGTGACATGATACGGCGTTTTTTCAATATTGCGCAAGGTCAATGACCGATGAAATGTCGAACGATATGCCAAAATCTTATTCCAAATATCATCGATATTAGAAATGCCTAATGCGCGCGATACTTCTTGTTTGGTAGCGTATGTTTTTTCGGAAAAACGAACGCTTAATTCTTCGTTAGCCATGAAGTTCACCTCGCCGTTATTCTAGCACAAGAAAGGGAAAATTACTAGTATTAATACCAAAAATATACTAAAAAATTACTAACAATCTTCGACCAAGCTTGACAAAAAGCGAGTTAAAACTACTTATTTTTCATCATCGATGGCCAATACGGCCATAAAAGCCTCTTGCGGAACCTCAACTGCTCCAATGGCTTTCATCCGTTTCTTGCCTTCCTTTTGCTTTTCTAAAAGCTTCTTCTTCCGCGTGATATCACCGCCATAGCATTTGGCAAGAACATCCTTGCGCATCGCTTTGATATCGCTACGGGCGATCACTTTGCCATTTACACATGCCTGAACCGGTACTTCGAATTGTTGGCGGGGAATGATATCCTTCAGTTTTTTGACAATAACGCTGCCCCTTTGATAGGCATGCGGTCGATAAACGATCGATGACAAAGCGTCGATCGGATTGCCATTTAATAGGATGTCCATCTTCGCTAGCATTGAGGATCGATATTCACTGAATTCATAATCAAAGGAGGCATAGCCTTTGGAATAGCTCTTCAATTTATCAAAGAAATTATAGACAATTTCGGCTAGCGGCAATTCATAGGATAAAATCATGCGCGAATCATCAAAATATTCTAAATCTAAATATATGCCGCGCCGATCCTGACATAGCTCCATCAAAGGTCCGACATACTCTTTGGGAGTCATAATATTGGCCTTCACATACGGCTCTTGAATCTCCTTGACTAATGTTAAATCCGGTAATTTTGATGGGTTATCCAAATTTATCATTTCGCCATTCGTCAGATAAACATGATAAATGACCGAAGGCGCCGTCAAAATCAAATCCAAATTATACTCTCTTTCTAAACGCTCCTGCACGACATCCATATGTAAAAGCCCTAAAAATCCACAGCGAAAGCCAAAGCCGAGGGCTTGCGATGTCTCAGGCTCATAATTCAGGCTGGCATCATTAAGACAAAGCTTGGCTAAGGCCTCCTTTAGGTCTTCATATTTTTTCGAATCGACCGGATATAGTCCACAATATACCATGGGATTCATTTTACGATATCCCGGTAGTGGCTCCTGCGCTTTTCGGAAAAAATCCGTGATCGTTTCTCCAGGATGAACATCGTGGATATCCTTTATTTGGGCGGATAAATAACCAACCTCACCCGCGCTTAATTGTTCGCGTTTTTCCTCATTGGGAGTGCGAATTCCTAATTCCGTGACGAGGTATTCTTTGCCACTAGCCATCAAATAAATGGTATCACCGACCTTTACGGTTCCTTCTTTGACCCTAATCATAACCACTACTCCGCGATAAGCATCATAAAAGCTATCAAAAATAAGAGCCTTTAAGGGAGCATCGGCATCGCCTTGAGGAGCGGGAATATCTTTAATGATTTTTTCGAGGACCTTTTCGATGCCGAATCCGGTTTTTGCCGAGATGGCGACAGCATCCTCGCAGGATAGGCCGATTCTCTTTTCGATCTCCTCTTTTACGCGTTCGGGATCGGCACTAGGTAAATCAATTTTGTTGATGATCGGTAGAATTTCCAAATTATTATCGACCGCAAGATAGACGTTGGCCAATGTTTGAGCCTCCACTCCTTGGGAGGCATCCACCACTAAAAGAGCCCCTTCGCAGGCGGCTAAGGAACGCGAAACCTCATAGGTGAAATCGACGTGCCCCGGCGTGTCGATGAGATTTAAAATATAGTCCTGACCATCCTGAGCGTGATATGTCAAGGTCACCGCATTGAGCTTGATCGTAATGCCACGCTCACGCTCCAAATCCATGGAATCCAGCATTTGGTCCCGCATGAGCCGCTTTTCAATAGCGCCCGTCTTTTCAAGAATACGGTCCGCAAGTGTCGATTTTCCATGATCGATATGCGCGATAATTGAAAAATTTCGAATCATTTTTTGCTTCGTTTCCAAGATGCTCGCCTCCATTCTTAGATATTATAAACCATGTCAATAATGGTGAAAAGTCTTAATTTTTCCAAAATTCAGCGATCAAAGTGTCCATTTCCTCGTTCGTTGTAATCACTTCATAATGTCGCCATTCATTCTTAAATAAATCCTGATAGGTCCATGTTAAATAACGATCATCGATGAGCAAAACCATTCCGCGATCCTGCTCACTACGTATGACACGCCCGACCGCCTGCATGACACGATTCATCCCGGGATTAACATAGCTATACAAATAGCCTTGACCATTCTTCTTTTGATAGTAATCCTTGATAAGATCGCGTTCAAAGCTGATAGTGGGAAGACCAACACCCACGATAATCGCTCCAATTAAACGATCGCCGATCAGGTCGATTCCCTCACTAAAGGCCCCACCAAGCACTACTAAGCCCAAATGAGTCCTTGAAGGATTATTGATGAACGATTTCAAAAAGAGATTTTTTTCTTTTTCGGTCATGTCTCTATTTTGCGCGATTATTTCGACATCCATTTCCTCCTTTATGAGTTCATCATGAATCGACTTTAAATAAGCATATGAGGGAAAGAACACAAAATAATTCCCGACGCGATGCTTAATAAAAGTCAAAATCGAGCTGGTAATATCTTGAATGGTGGTTAGTCGATTTTTAAAGCGCGTGGAGACATTGGGCTGGACCATCAAAAGAAGGTTTTCTTTGGCAAATGGGGAGCCGAGACGTAAAAACGGATCCTCCTCTTTCCCACCTAAAACGTCAATATAATACTCATCCGGTGATAGTGTCGCGGAAAACAAAACCGTCGCCCGAAATTGCAAAAGACGCTTCCGAAGCTGGCGACTAGGATCAAGGCATAGCATCTTCAAAATAAGGACTTTCTTTTGCTTAGCCAAATAAAGAGAAAATGAATCATCGAAAAGCTCGTATAATTTTAGAAAGCGATTGACGGCAAAATAGAAATCCAAGAAAGCATCATCGATGGCTTCATGCTGATTTTTTAAAACATCTTGCCCCGCTTTTAAGAAATCGTTGAGTCCTTTCAAGGCCTTCATATCGCAATTTGGAAGAATAATCGTTTCATTTTCGGCGCACATGCTTTTCAATTCTTTCCAGGTTTTTTGGATTTTGCGGATCGCACTTTTCAATTTCTTATGATCGATCTTGGCGACTTCCTTTTTCATTTTCGCAAAAGTCTCACTATCAAGCTCGGCGGAATACATATCACGCCCCCGCTCTAAAAGATTATGTGCTTCATCGATAAGCGCAATAAAGGACGAAGAATCCTCATCAAAATATCGTCGCATATAGACCATCGGGTCAAAAGCGTAATTATAATCGCAAAGGATGATGTCCGCGTAAAGCGATAAATCAAGCTGCAATTCAAAGGGACATATTTCGTTTTGACTGGCAATTTCAATAATCGTTTTTTCATCAAAATCATCGTAGGTCAAAAGCGATTCCTTGATAATCCTTTGGATTTTACCATAATAATTCTTCGTAAACGGGCATTCATCCGGATTGCATGAGCTTCCCGTTTGAAAACAGATTTTATCCTTCGCCGTAATCGTAATGGAAATGCATTGTAGGCCATGATTTTTAAGAATTTGAATTGCCGTGGCCGCGGCTTCACGGCCACTGGTTTTCGCCGTCAGGTAAAATATTTTATCGTTCTTTTCTTGCGAGAATGAATGAACAAAGGGATAAAGTGTGGAAATGGTTTTGCCAATACCGGTTGGGGCTTCGACAAAGAGACGTCCGCCTTTACTAGCGACTCCATAGCAATATTTCGCCAGCTGCCGTTGCCCCGCACGAAAGGTGGGAAAGGGAAATTCTAAATGACGGCATGATGAATTGCGAAGAATTTTTTTTCGAAATAAAATTTGATAGAAATCTAAATAATCACTGATTAGAGAGATGACTCTATCCTCTAACTCTGTGACCTGATAATGAAAATTATATACTTTTTGCGTTTCCGTGACCTGCGAGATGTAGGTCAAACGCACATCGATTTCCGATAAATCATTCTCATGAGCGTACATCAAGGCATAGCATTCTGCCTGTCCTAAATGCCAATCGCCCTGCTCTTGATAAAATTCATCCAGATCCGCGACCGTCGATTTGATCTCATCAATAATGACCTTGTATGGTAAGACAATGATACCATCCGCACGACCTTCTAAGGTGACTTGAAACTCATCAACAACAAAGGTCTCTTCAAGATGATATTCGCTGATGTACGTATTACCTTGCTTTTTTTGATAATAGGCATGAATTCGCGTTCCTTCGCTCATGGAGGCCCGATTGAAAATACGATTATCGATATCGCCATTTCTTAAAAGAAAGTCCACCAATTGGTGAACCGAAAGTCGTAATTGTGGTTCCATTGGTTTCTCCTTCCCTTGCTTTTCTTATTATATACTATTTTTGCATTTCCACATAGATTTTCATGGTGCTAGTTAATATTTTTAGGATGTGATGGCGATCTTTTTTCATCTTTAAATATCATAAACAAAAAAGAGACTGCTTAGGAGCGATGATTTTAAGAGTGTCATTGATCTTAAAATCATATCTCGTTACAGTCCCATTTTTGTAAGTGAGAAGGAGGGAGAGCGTCAAATTTCTTTTGACACTATAGATTATGCAAAGCTCTATCAAATTAGGCAACGAAAGCCCATTTTTTTATAAAAATCCATCTTTGCCTAATTTTGGGCTAATTCGCCCAATCATCGCAATTTTATATTTTCAGGATGGGGCATCCCATTTAAAAATGATTTAATATCCATCCGCGGCTTGCCTTCTTTTTGAATTTCATCGATCGCGATGCGACCATCACCCACCTGCACAAGAAGTGTATCCTTTCCTATTACGGTTAAGGTGCCGATTTCACCTTGATGATCATCAAAATAATGAGCGCGTAAAAGCTTCCATTTTTGATCATGAGCGAATACGTAACCGCCCGGTTCATCGCTAAGGCCTCTAATCCAACCGAGAATCTCATCCGTGGGCATCGATAGGTCAAGCTTTTCTTGTTCCTTTTTGATGGTTGGGGCAAAGGTAACATCGCTTTCATTTTGCAAAATTCCTTGGAGCTTGCCCTCAATATAATGAGGGAGCTCGCGTAATGTTAACTTAATGGCGGCCTCGGCCATTTTATCAAATAATGAGGTCGCGTTATCATCCGCGCTGATCATGACCTTCTCTTGTCCAAAGATCCTTCCGGCATCCATCTGCGCCGTCATTTCCATCAAGGTCATTCCCGTCACGCTTTCATTATTGATCAATGCATATTGAATTGGAGCGGCCCCACGATATTTGGGAAGCAATGATCCATGCAGATTAAGACATCCGTAACGCGGAATATCAAGAACGGCCTGCGGTACGATTTGACCATAGGCCAAGGTAATGATAAGATCGGGTTTCCATTCATAGAGAAAATCATATTCTTGGCGAATTTTTAGCGGTTGAGCGCAAGGAAGATGATAATTCATGGCCACTATTTTTGTGGGAACTGGCAATAATTCCTTCTTTCGACCCTTCGGACGATCCGGTTGGGCAATTACACCGACAATTTGATAGCCTTCATCTATCAAGGATTGCAGCAGCTTTTGCGCAATTACCGGGGTCCCCATAAAAACAATGCGTAAATCTTTTTTATCCATTGGCGATTCCCCCTTAAAAACTAGTTCTTATTTACTATAAACCAATTTTTAATTTTGTGCTAGGAGTGTACGCCATTATGAAATGAGACTTCCAAATAGTTTGGCAAAAAATTCGAGAATCTTTCCAAGAAAACGCGTGATGAAATTCCCGACTTTCCCGGTTACCGATCCAATGGAATTGCCATTTTTGTTCACGATTTCATCCGTGGTTTGAATATTGCCATCGTCGATGATAATTCCCGCTTCGATATCACCCTCCATATCCTCGATTCGATCTTGGATTGAGCTCTGCTCTTTTTGTTCCATGTTACTTTGGGATGACTGGGATATGACACTCGTGAGAATAATCCCTAAAGTCAAAACGATCAGAATATCCTTTGCAATCTGTTTCATCGTATCACCTCATTATCAGTATAGTTATCTCATTTCTCAATTTATGTCGAAACTAGTCAAGCAGCTGAGGATTTATCGCCTGATTTAAGCAATGGGAAATAATCTCCGATAAAATTCTGATCATGCGATCGATATCCTTGCTCGTCATGATATAGTTTCGTTCTTGATTTAAGAGGACCTCTTTGATGATGGAATAAGAAATCTGATCGGCACATTCAAAGGGAAGATGACCAATCACATCATGAATCAAGGCGGCACTTTCGACGACGGTGGCCACTCCGATGGAAATAACAGGACAGCCAATCGATTCTTCATCGATCGGTTGGCGGTGATTGGCGACACCACTTCCCGGATTGATTCCGGTATCGGAAATCTGGATGACCTTATAAAGCCGATTGATGGAGGTCGTGGCCAAGGCATCAATCACGATTAAAAGTGAAAAGTTCTCTTCCTTGACGAGCGCTTTGATGATATTCGCGGTTTCCATGCCAGTCGATGACATGACTCCGGGCGCTAAGGAAGATACGCTTTTTAACGACTTAAATTCTTTTTTCTTTTTTAAATGCGATGTCACATTGATTTTTTTGATGCTCTTAGGTCCGAGAGCGTCGCTAAGATAGGCTTCGTTTCCTAAGCCAACAATCAGAATTTTGCCGGTTTTCTTTAGATGGTAGCTACCGATCATTTTGTGAATGATTTTAGTTAAATTATCGATTAAGCCCTGCACTTTTTCCTCATCCTCGATGGACGAAATTTCTAAAGAGATATACTTTCCCTTCTTTTTATGGTAATAAGCATCATCCTCCAATAATTCGATCGCTGTGATCTGGACACCATCCTTCGTGGTTAATTGACGATGCACCATTTTATCGCTTTTTTGGTAGGCTTCATCCGCAAAATCATATTGCCACTTCGTTTTTCTCATAACATCACCATTAATAATTTGGTCCAAATCCCGATAATTAAGCCAAATTTGTGACATTTTTTAAGATGAATTCGAAAAATAATTTTTTAAACTATTGCGTGAAAACGCAACTTATGATATCATAATGAACGCGTATTGAAAGAGGTGACATCCATGGCCAATATTAAATCACAAGTGAAACGTATTAAGACAAACGAAAAAGCCCATGCTCGTAATATCGCAATGAAATCTTCTCTTCGCACTGCCTCGAAAAAAGTTCGGACTGCTGTTGAAGCCGGTGATTTACAAGCGAGCGAAGCGGCTTTACGAGAAGCTATTCGCTTAATCGATAAATCGGTCAGCAAAGGTATTCAACATAAGAAAACCGCTGCTCGACAAAAAAGCCATCTCCAAACTTTGGTTAATGGTTTAAAAGCCTAATTATCAAACATCCTCAAGGATGTTTTTTTTATAAATAATTATATAAAGATGCTTTTTTCTTAAAAATTCAAAATGAACATCTCAAAAGCATAAAAGCGATCTATTTTTCCGCTTTTAATATTTAGATCTAGATAATATAATTCATCCAACGCTTTAAAGATCTTTTTCACATTAATTCTCCGTAAATGATCAAGGCCGAGCTTTACTCGATATTCATGGACACCGAGCACCTTGGCAATATCATAATTGGACGGATAGGTCATTGATAAACAATCAATTTGCGTTAATAAGCGAAATTGATTGGCGATTAAAGAGATCAATCGAACAGGCTCTTCATTTTCCTTTAAAAGATCGCGATAAATTTGTAAAGCACTGCTCTTTTTCTTTTTCAAAAGAAAGTCGAAAATGGCAAAGGCGTTCTCCTCTAAAGGACGAGCGACCATCAGTTCAATATCCTCTAAAGTAAGATGGGTGCTATATAAAGCGAGCTTCTTGGCCTCGTTGGTAAAGCGCAAAGCATCGCCCTGGACTCTTATTGCAAGCTCATCAACCGCATCATCATCGATCGTTACTTGCAAATTTTTAAAATACCTTCGAATGTAAATAGGCCATTCTTCTTTGGTGATTTCTTTAGCCTCGATGACTTTGGCTTGGCTCTTCAATAGTTTTACCAAGCCCGATTTTTCTTGGAGCTTTTCGCCTTCACAAATAAAAATCATGTCGGTATCGGGATTAGGATTCTCAATATATTTTTCCAAAGCATCAAAGTCATGTTCGACCTTCAGCTTTTCCTTCGCTTTATCGCCTGTTAAGAAAAATGAGTTATAGATGACAATCGCTTTTTTCTCGCCGGTCAAGGAAGGTAACTCTGCTTCCATAATAATATCGGTAATGGGCGTTTCGTATGCCGAAAATTTTGCGCAATGAAAATCATCAATAGCGCATAAATTCTCTTTTAATATTTTTCGGCATTGATTCTCAAGTATTAGCCCTTGAGGACCAAACAATATATAAAGCATCCTCGTTCCTTCTTTCAAGTCTAGTATACCATAGGCAAAACCATTTCATGAAGAATGAAAAAAGATTTTTATCGCTGAAGACGATCGTTCCTTCCATATCGGTGCGACGAATGATAATATCGAGTTTTTCCAAGCGACTAATGACCTCGCGATGCGGGTGATGATAGATGTTATGATAGCCGCAGGAAATCACCGCTATTTGAGGTCTAACACGGGCTAAGAATTCATAGGATGAGGAGGTGTTCGATCCATGATGACCGATTTTGATAACATCGTGATGCAAATCGTGATAACGCTCTAACAACAGCTTTTCAACCGCGATTCCCGCATCACCCATGCAAAGAAAAGATTTTCCTAATAAGGTAAATGATAAAACACGAGACCGATTATTTTCATCGGTAAAACGGTCTTTAAACTGATTCAAATCGGTAATCGTCATCGTCGCTAAGCGTAAGGGGAAGGCATCGTCATCCTCGATAATTCTTTTGAGATATCCTGCTCTTTTTAAGGATTCGAGACCGCCGATATGATCGAAGTCATTATGCGTGGAGACATAATAATCGATTTGTGTAATTCGCTTTTTCTTAAAAAAAGGGATTAATGACTCCTTCGCAATATCAAATGCCAAAGTTCCACCGGTATCAATTAAAAAGGTCATCTGGCGATTTTCAATAAGAATCGCATCGCCTTGGCCGACATCGATAAAACTCACCTTGTCGAAAAAGCGATTGATCGGCGTCGCTTGAAAAATAATAAGGGCGACAATCGTAGCCTTTAATGCCGGCGATTTTTTCCCCTTGGCATTTTGGAAGGCGGTTAAAAAAAGAATGAAGATAATAAGTCCAATAATCATCCCACTAATTTTTCCGCTAACGATAGTGAAGGTCAATGATGAAAGACGATCGATGAATTTATAATAAAAAGCGGATAATAACGATAAGAGATGAAATTGTCGCCCAAAGAAAAGACACGATAAAGCGAGATATAAAATAATTAAAAATGGCGTAAAAACCTGATATAAAGGCAGCAAAAGATTGATTTCATAATGAGCATATCCTTCATATAGCATCAATAAGAGCTGTGAAAGCAGCCAAATGATGATCCGTCTTGTATTCTTTTTTTTACGAAAAAGCAAAGAATTGATGATATTGATCGTTAAACTCAAGCCGTAGGTTAACTGAAAAGACACCTGATAGGCATTAAAGGGATTAATGAACAATAGAATAAGGCCACTCATGGAGGCTTTTTGCAAAGCGCTTATCCTCAAATTTTTTCTTTGAAAAGACGCAATTAAAATCTCTTCAATAATTAATTTCCACCAAAATAACCGTAAAGGTCTTAAAAGAAAAAATGGTAAGATAAACGCTAATTTATATCCGCGATTCTTTTTCGTGAGCCTTTTAAAGAGAAAATGAAAGAAGAATGTTCCTAAGGAAAAAAGCGGAAAAAAATGAATCATCGCCATTTTATCTATCAGATAGGAATCGTCATAGCGTCCAAAAAAGAGCATGCGACATAGCTGAAAGGTCGATTCATCAACGTGATTCTTTAAATAGGCTTGCCATTTTTTCGTCTTAATCAAGCTTTTTACGATGACCCTTTCATGAAATATGAATAGCTGCTTAGAGCATCCCTTATGATGAAGATAGTTTTCAAAATCAAATTGCGATTCGATATGATGAAAGGATAGGTTTTTGCTATAACCCTGCACTTGAATAATATCGCCGACTTCCTTTTGATTGTCTCTTTCATAAACATAGTACTTCCCTTTCATCGTTGAAAGTAGATAATAGTTCTCTTTCGCATCGCTAACAAATCCATAGCTATGAATTGATAGCGAATCCGATTTCATTCCTAGAAAATTAATAAAAACTAGCAAAAGGAAGCAAAAAGGAATGAAATAATATTTCCGCTTAAAATGCGGATTTTTCCCCAAAGAAAGAAGAAGAAATCCGATCAAGAATATGACATAATAGCTTTTAAAAAGATAGGCAATGAGAAAACAAATTAGCAAAAGTAGAAAAGAAATCATGATAAGCAAATATAATTTTTAATTCGCTCAAAGGTCGCATTACCGATTCCATTGACCTCCAATAGCTCTTCAAGATATTGAAACGGACCATTTTGATCGCGATAGTCAATAATCGCCTGAGCGATCGCCGCTCCAATACCTTGGACGCTCATCAATTCCTCTTTATCCGCCGTATTGATATTGACCTTTTGGATGACCACCGGCTCACAAATATCGCTGGAAGTGACTTTCGGAGCAATGTAATAGGTCTTATTATTTTTTAAAGTACACGAAAGAACATAGGCCTGGGGATCCGCTTGATCCGTGACACCACCGGCCGCATTTATTAGATCACTAAGCGTATCTCCCTCATCAAGGATATAGCTTCCAGGATGCAAAATTTCCCCTTTAATGTTGACCGTTATCTTCCCTTCGATCGTCGAGACGATGTTGTTACTTCCCCCACTACCGGGAAAACTGACATTGGGATCGAACAATAAAAAAACACTGAAACAAATAAACATGATGGCCAGAATCATAATAATTGCTTTAGCCATAAACAATCACCTCATTATTTTTTTAGAGATGATCATCATTATTCCTAAAAAAAACTGCGATGAAACGCAGCTTTAATTGAGAACATTATTGAATTTTGACAATTTCAATATCATAGGGATGAATAGCTTTCACCGTCACGACCGCTCCCGGCTTTTTACCGAAGATCGCTTCTCCTAAGGCACATTCGTTGGAAATAGTCCCTTTGAGAGGGTTAGCCTCCACCGATCCAACCAATGTATAGGTTTCTTCCTCATTGGTGGATAGATCACGAATAGTCACAGTTGAACCGAGTTTCACCACTCGTACGGATGAAGTCTCTTCAATAATTTGGGAATTGGCTAAGATATTTTCAATCTGTGTAATTCGGCCTTCGATTTCCGCTTGCTTAGCGCGGGCAGCATCGTAATCAGCATTTTCCGATAAGTCACCTTGAGCCCGGGCGGCCTTTAATTCTTCAATAACCTCAGGGCGAATATGATCAATCAATTCTCGCAATTCTTTTTCTAATTTCGCTTTACCAGATTTGGTAAGAATAACTTTTTCTTGTTCCATTGACGCTCTCCTCTTTTTATATCGCATGTATTATAGCAATAAAACATTAAAAAGTAAATAGAAACAAAAAGCAATTCCTTCGCTCCTGATGAGGATCGAGCTTCATCAAAAGCCCAAAATGAGTTCTTCAACTACGATTCGGCAAATTGCGAATTATATAGTTCAAAATAGAAGCCATGCTTGGCCAATAATGTTTGATGATCGCCGGTTTCGATAATATTTCCATCCTTCATGACCAAAATGACATCCGCATTTTGAATGGTGGATAGACGATGGGCGATAACAAAGCTCGTTCGCCCCTCCATCATCATGTTGAAGGCCTCATTGATTTTCTTTTCCGTTCGAGTATCAATCGATGAGGTGGCCTCATCCAAAATAACGATTTCTGGCGAAGTGAGCATTACCCGAGCGATGGTTAATAATTGCTTTTCGCCCTGCGATAGACCACTATGATCCGAGATGATGGTATCATAGCCATTCGGCAAACGCTTAATGAATCCATGAGCGTGAACCTTTTTACACGCTTCAATAACCTCAGCTTTACTAACATCCTTTTTTCCATAGGCGACATTTTCATAGACCGTTCCTTCAAAAATCCATGTATCTTGCAGGACCATTCCAAAATGCGATCGTAATTCATGGCGTGATAGATCTTTAATATCGATGCCATTGACCTTAATTGCGCCCTTTTGGACATCGTAAAAGCGCATCAAAAGATTGATTAAGGTCGTTTTTCCGCAGCCGGTTGGTCCCACAATGGCCACATGCTCGCCTCTTTTCACCTTAAAATTGAAATCTTCAATTAATGGGTGTTCAATTTGATAATGAAAGCTGAGATGATCAAAATCGATAGCCATTATTTCACCATCAAGATCCTCGACATCATTTTCTATTTCTTCTTCTTGATCAAGGACCTCAAAGATGCGTTTTAAAGACGCTAAAGCCGTTTGTAGCTCGCTGATAACCGCTGAAACCTCGTTGAAGGGCTTGGTATATTGGTTACTATAAATCAAAAATGATGAGAGCTCCGAAATATCGATGATCAATGATTGATTCCATCCATTATAAATGAATAGTATCGCGCCGATAATTCCCACAGCCGCATAAACCACACCATTAATAAAGCGGGTGGTGGGATTGGAGGTCGCCCCCATGAAAACGGCCTTGACACCATTAGTATAGAGATCATCCGCCAGATTATTAAAATCATTGATCGCATGCTCTTCATAATTCAAACCCTTGATTGTTTTTTGGTTTTCCATCATTTCTAAAACATACCCGCTAACATCACCCTTGATTTTTGATTCCTTAGAAAAATACTTATGGGACCGCTTCGCAATAAATGAGGAAACAAAAACCGATAAAGGTGTTAAGCATACGACAACCAGGGCCAACAGCCAGTTGATGACGAACATAAAGATGAGCGTGAAAAGAATCATGATGATTCCTTGATAAAGCTGCTTAAAGCCTTCCAAAAGACCATCGGTCACTCGTTCTACATCGCTCACTGTGCGCGCGACTAAATCGCCATGTCGTTTTGAATCAATATAGGATAGCGGAACATGGTTCAGCTTAATAAAGATATCATTGCGGAGCTTTTCACTGACTTCGGTCGCCACAATAGACATCACCAGTTCATAAAAATATGTACAGATCGCGACAACGATGAGCGAGCCGAAAATGATCAGCAACTTTGGATAGATCATAGTTATATCGACATGACCAGCTTCCTTCATCAATTTAATGGTGTCACCGATCACCTTTGGAATCAAAAGCGTTAAACCGACTTGCACGAGGGTAATAAAAATTCCCAGAATAAAGAGGCCTAATGAAGATCGTAAATACGAAATAAATCGTTTGATATTTTTCATCGTTACTATTTCTCCTCTCTGGTTTGGGTTTCATATATTTCTCGATAAATATCGCAGTTAACGAGAAGATCATTATGCTGACCAATACCCACTAATTCCCCGGTATCGATAACAAGAATTTGGTCCGCATGTTGGATTGAAGTTGCCCTTTGGGAAACGATAATCACCGTGCTGGATGGATAGTTTCTTTTTATATTAGAACGCACGTTCTTATCGGTAAGGTAATCCAAAGCACTGGTCGAATCATCCAATATTAGAAGGCGCGGTCGTCGCAATAACGCTCTTGCGATAGTGAGTCGCTGTCTTTGACCACCCGAAAAGTTTTTACCACCCTCTTCGACAAAATGATCGATTCCATCCTCATATTCCCACACAAAATGTGCCTCTGCATTTTTTAAGGCGTCCATTATCTCCTCATCACTAGCATCTTCATTGCTCATCAAAAGATTCGAGCGAATAGTGCCTTTAAAAAGCGCGGCATGTTGATCGATTAAGGAAATCTGATGACGATAGGCTTCTAAATCCAAATCCTTGATCGAATTCCCATCGATGATAATTTCTCCTTCACTGGCATCGTAGAAGCGTTCAATCAATGAAATAATCGTCGATTTACCGGAGCCGGTTCCCCCGATAATACCGATGATTTCCCCATTATGAATAGAAAATGATAGATGATCGAGCGCTTTATTTTGACTGTTTGGATAGTAAAAGGAAACATCTTTAAAGCTGATAAAGGGAGCATCATCCGAAGCGACATTCGTAATAGCCCCACTTTGAATCGCGGAGGTAAAGTTTAAAATGCGGTTACAACGCTTATAAGAAGCACTCGCTTTGGTAAAACGAACTACTAAATTAGAAACAGCAATGATTGAGATAAGAATTTGATTCATGTAGTTGACAACCGCAATGACATCCCCTTGCGATAAGCTACCCACATTGATTTCGATGGCACTAAAATATAATATCGCGATAATGGCTAGCTGAATAACCGCATAAGTCAACGGATTAAGCAATGAGGTAAAGGATATTACATGTCGCGTTTGTTGTTTATGATTTCTCGTCTCCTGAGCATAGGTTTGAATAGCATCATCCTCTTTGTTAAAAGCGCGCACTACACGGGTGCCGGACAAATTTTCCGAGCTCAATCGCGAAAGAGTGTCTAAACGCCCTTGAATTGCAAGATATCTTTTCGCTGCCGGTTTCATAATCAAGACGATGATAATGGAAAGTATTATGGTTGTAATAACGAATATTATTCCGATTTTAACATTGACAATAAAGCTCAGCACAATGCTCCCGATAACTATGAAGGGAGCCCGTAGCAGTAATCTTATAAAATAATTGATGGTCGTCTGTAATTGTTCGATATCATTGGTCATGATATTAATCAAATTGGCGGTTCCAATTTGATCCAATTCTTGGTGAGATAAGGAATTTATATGCTGAAACATGTCCTTGCGGAGATCACGACCATAAGCATTCGCCACACGGGAGGCAAAAAACTGACATGTTAACGAACAAATCAGGCCTAAAACTCCTAAACCGATAATAATCGCTCCCATCACCAAAACATAATGCAAATCATGATTAGGAATCGCTTCATCGATAATCTTTCCCATCAACAAAGGTATAATAAGCTCAAAAATAGCTTCAAGGAGCTTAAATAATGGTCCAAATATCGTCTGAAGACGGTATTTTTTTAAATGCGATAGACAATTTTTCATGTTCTCACCCTCTATCATCTTACTCCATTGATATCTATATTAAAATTATTTATAATGTATATGTAATATATTTATTTTATATATCGGAGGCTTTTTATGGATTTGCGATCATTACATTATTTTCTAACGATTGTTGAGGAAGGTAATATTTCAAAAGCGGCCAAAAAATTACATTTGACACAGCCCCCGCTTTCCCACGCCATTAAGGTGCTGGAGGAGGAATTAGGGGTTACTTTATTTCATCGCGGCACGCGCTTTATTGAATTGACGGAAGCCGGGCAATTGCTATATAAAAAGGCTCAAACGATGATCGAGCTTGAAAAGCAGTCCTTAAAAGAGCTCAATGATCTAAAAAAGGGTATCAGCGGGTCTTTGTCCATCGGATGCGTCAGCTCGAATCATCCCTTTTTGCTTCATGATGGGATTTTACCCTTTCATCAAAAATATCCGCACATTTCCTTTGAGGTCCATGAAGGAAATACCTATGAATTGCTCGATATGCTCGAGAAAAACTTCATCGAAATTGCGATTGTGCGCACTCCGTTTAATAAAGAAAAATTTCAATATTTTACCTTTGAAAAGCAGCCGATGGTAGCGGTATATAACGATCAGTTCTTTGATCGATTTCCCGATAATATCTCGTTTGCTGTTCTCCAATCTTATCCTCTTATTATGTATCGAAGGTTTCAAGGTCTTATCGATAATATTCGCATGACCAACCATCTTGATTTGACATTTTTGGCAAAAACCGATGATGCACGAACCGCTCTTTTATGGGCTGAATCGGGATTAGGCATCGCCTTAATGCCCGCTTACGCCCTGCACTATAGCCATTCTGATCATCTCCAAAGTACGATAATCACCGAGCCCCTTTTAGAAACAAATATTGCCATTGCCACCAAAAAAGGTGGCTATCGAAGTAGCATTCTCCAATCCTTTATCGATATTATGACAAAGAAATAAAAAGACCTATTTGCTAAAGCATCCATTCATCATTCACTTTAGAAATAAGTCTTTTCTGTTATTCACCATCGTTTTCTTCTAATTCGCCTTGAATGGCCGGATCGGTTTCATATGTATTGAGAACCTCTTCAACCTCGTTCCATTCCTCTTCATCTTCAATATCAATCAATTCATGATTTTCATTGTACTTTGAGGCGTAAATTTCATCGGGATAGGCCGGATCATAATAGAGCACATATTGCGCTCCCCGATCTTCATTTTCATAAGTGAAAAGAATCTCAACCTTTGTTTCCACTCCATCCTCGTCGACAATAATCATTTCATTATCATTAATCGGTTCCATTTCTTTATCCTCCTACTTTCTAGCTAAATAGCTCTCTAAAATAACCACCGCAGCTTGCTGATCAATCACTTTTTTGCGTTTCCCACGGGAAAGATCAGCCTCCAATAGTCGCGATGTCGCAATTTTAGTTGTCAATCTTTCATCGATCATCTCAATCGTTAAGGAGGGATCTAACGCCAATAATTCATCCTTGAATCGCAATGAAGACTCAGCCCGAGGTGACATTGTTCCATTCATATTTAATGGAAGTCCCAAACATATAGTTTGAATGTTCTCTTTATGAGCCAATTCAATAACATGATGGGCCGCTAGTTGATAATTACCCTCAGCAAAACGGAAATTTTCCACACCATAAGCATACCATCCCGAAATATCGGACATTGCTATGCCGAGAGTGCGCGTTCCTAAATCTAATCCTAGTACTTTTCCCATAATAATATTATGCAATCATTTCCTTGATTTTTGCAAGAGCCTCACTGATCTTGGAAGCATCCTTACCGCCTCCAAAGGCCAAATCAGGACGTCCTCCGCCTGATCCTTTTAAAACAAACGCCACTTCTTTGATAATCTCACCAGCCTTGATGCCATCCTTCTGCGCTTTTGAAGAAACATGACATACCAATGGTAAAGCATTATTGGCGTTACCGATCAATAAAATAACATCATCATCGTGGAGTGTTTTTAAATAGTCAAGACGCTTTAATAAGCCATCGCGATCGCTACCATCCAAATATGCCGTTAGTAGATGATAACCATTATAGACAACAAATTCATTCGCTAATTTTTTTGCTTCATCTTGGGCGCTTTTTTCTAATAATGAAGCCTTTTCTTGCTTTAAAGAGTCGCGTTCGCTTAAGACGCCCTTTAAACGATCGATAACCTCATATATGGAGGTAGCCCCCAATAAATCGCGCACATTTTTTAAAACCTGCTCTCTTTTTTTCATTAAATCATAGGCTCTTTTTCCGGTTCGTGCGACAATACGGCGTGTACCGCTAGCAATACTTTCTTCATATTCAATGGCAAAGCAACCGATTTCAGCGGTGTTATGCACGTGTGTACCGCCACAAAATTCCTTTGAGACATTTCCAAAGAAGACAACTCTAACAATATCGCCATATTTTTCATCAAACAAAGCCGTTGCGCCGGTTTGACGAGCCTCGCTGATCGGTAACAATCGCGTTGTACACGCTATGCCTTCATCGATCCATTTATTAACCTTCTCTTCAATTTCCAATAGTTCTGCTTCACTGATCTTTTGATTATGAGAAAAATCAAAGCGCATCATTTCCGCATCAACATAACTTCCTTCTTGATGGATATGCTTACCTAAAGTCTCAATTAAGGCCTGTTGTAAAAGATGAGCTGATGAATGATTTTTGCAGGTGGCGTATCGGCGATTCTCATCGATCGATAGATGTAATTCATCACCATCATTTAAAGTACCATAAAGAACGCGGATGTGATGAAGATGCTGATGATTGGGAGCCTTTTGAACATCGATGACCTCCAAGGACGTATTTTGATTATTCATCGTTCCGATATCGGCTACCTGACCACCGCTTTCAGCATAGAAGCACGTATGATCCAAGATGATATCGCCCTCTTCATCGATGCTATGAACGCGAACACCATCTTTAAAGATAGCGATGACATGACTCGTTTCTTGATAATCATCGTAAGAAAAAACACTCTCTTGCGTGAACGCCATTAAATCGGCGGATTGACGATTCATTGATTGAAGATTCCCGCGTGCCGAGCGCGCTCTTTCTTTTTGCTTAGCCATTTCCTTTTTAAAACCGTCGAGATCGACTTCGACGTTGTTTTCATGAGCAATCTCAATGGTTAATTCGATCGGAAATCCATAGGTATCATATAAGCGAAATGCGTCTTCGCCGCCAAGATTAGTGGAGGCTTTGAGCAATTTACGTAACAATTGTTCACCTGATGATAGCGTTTTTAAAAAGCGCTTCTCTTCGCTTTCAATGATCTTTTCGACCATCGCTTGCTTTTCAAGCAAATATGGATAAAAATCTTTCATTATATCGACAACAACACCGACTAAACGATACAGAAATGGTTCATAAATGCCAATTTTGCGGCCATAACGCATCGCACGTCGTAAAATTCTTCTTAAAACATAGCCTCGCCCTTCATTAGAAAAAGAGGCGCCATCACTCAAGGCAAAGGTGCAGGTTCGGATATGATCAGCAATGACACGATACGCCATCTTATTATCTTCATAAGCTACATGATCGCTTAATTTCATCGTCGCCTCGATGATCGGATAAAACAAATCGGTTTCAAAATTGGTTTCTGTGCCTTGCATAATGCACGCAAAACGTTCGAGTCCGCCACCAGTATCGATATTTTTATGCGGTAATTCCTTATAATCTTTACGAGCAACACCCTCTTGGGCATTGTATTGAGAAAAGACGATGTTCCAGATTTCAATATAGCGGTCGTTTTCGATGTCTTCTTCGAGGAGCTTGATGCCTAAGTGCTCATGATCATACTGTTCGCCCCGATCAAAAAATATCTCCGTATCCGGTCCGCAAGGTCCTTCACCTATACACCAGAAATTATCTTCAAGTGGAATTAGATGATCCTCCGGTATTCCGCATTTTATCCATAAATTCTTTGATGCCAAATCATCAGGATGATAAGTTATATAGAGCTTATCGACGGGAATTCCGTAATATTTTGATGATGTCAATAATTCAAAAGCCCACGGGATAACTTCATCGCGAAAATAATCGCCGATTGAGAAGTTTCCTAGCATTTCAAAAAAGGTATGATGGCGGGCGGTCATGCCAACATTTTCAATATCATTGGTACGCAAAGATTTTTGAATATTGGTGATTCTTTTATTAACCGGTATTTCACTACCATCAAAATATTTCTTTAAAGCGGCTACGCCCGCATTGATCCATAGCAAGGTTGGATCATTATGAGGGATTAACGATGCGCTTGGCTCGACATAATGGCCCTTTGATTTCCAAAAATCAAGCCATATATTACGGATTTCATTGGTTGTTAAGTATTTCATGATCAATATCCTCCTCTACCATAAAAAAAGTTCCTTAAAAAATCTAAGGAACGAATTATCGCGGTACCATCCTTTTTCATCAGCTGATGCACTTAATTATTAGGCCTTAACGTGGCTGGCGGTAGGTTTCCCTACGTTCTTCAAAATGGCTAGATTTACTTCTAGAAAGCATTTCCATCCGCAGCTTCTTTCTATCCTAGATACATAAATCTTCTTTTCTTCATCGAACGAATTTATTATAACACAAATAAGCAATTAATTAATATGGAATCACGAAAAATATCAAATCGATGATTTTTATTATGATAAATTATGATCGTCAAAATAATCGATTCGCATGGCAGCTTTAACCTCTTTTAGGGTTTGCGCCGCTTTCTTTTGTGCTTTGTGGCAGCCTTCCTTTAACATTTCAAAGACCTCCGGAAGCCGCTGTTCCCACATTTTACGCCGCTCACGGATCGGGCGAAGCTCTTCTTGCAAGACTTCATTTAGAAAACGCTTGACCTTCATATCGCCGAGACCACCACGCATATAATGCTCCTTAAGAGCGGTTAAATTAGGATATTCCGGCCAAAATTTTTGAAAATGCTCATCGCGACAAAAGGCATCAAGATAAATAAAAACAGGATTATCTTCAACGTGTCCCGGATCACTGACCTTTAGGTGGGTCGGATCCGTAAACATCGACATCACCTTTTCTTTAATCACTTCCGGTTCATCCGATAAATAGATACAATTCCCCAATGATTTGCTCATTTTGGCTTTGCCATCGATACCGGGAAGACGTTGACAGGCTTTATTTTTCGGTAAGATAATTTCAGGCTCCACCAGCGTATTTCCATAGACACTATTGAACTTATGGACGATTTCTTTGCATTGCTCAAGCATCGGCATTTGATCTTCGCCGACCGGAACGGTGGTTGCTTTAAAGGCAGTAATATCCGCCGCCTGGCTGATGGGATAACAGAAGAAACCGACCGGTATACTCGTCTCGAAATTCCGTTGTTGGATTTCGGATTTAACCGTCGGGTTGCGCTGAACCCGCGAAACGGTCACAAGATTCATATAATAAAATGTCAATTCCGTGAGTTCTGGAACCATCGATTGAATAAAAATAGTGCACTTTTGAGGGTCAAGACCACAGCCTAAATAATCTAAGGCGACCTCTTTGATATTTTGACGAACTCGTTCCGGATTTTCAGCATTATCAGTCAAAGCCTGGGCATCCGCAATCATAATATATATTTCATCGTATTGACCGGAATTCTGTAAGGCTACCCGTTCTTTTAGTGAACCAACATAATGGCCAACATGTAATTTTCCAGTCGGACGATCCCCCGTTAAGATAATCTTTTTCATCTTATCCACTCCTTATTCTTAAAAACCATTAACAATCAATAATATCTATCGAAATATTGTCTGATATTGATACTTTTTTATTATACTACATAATTATGTTCTTTTGTTGCAATAATATTTTTTATGATACTTCGGAATTTTTGACAAATAAAAATATGTTTTTTTAATGAGAAATCGCGTTATCTAATTTATAATATAAATGATAAGATCAAGATATGATTTTATCTAAAATAAATGAAAAGGAGAAAATTAAAATGAGTAACAGATTTATACTAAATGAGACTTCCTATCATGGAAAAGGCGCTATATCCGCCATTGCGGATGAAGTCCGGGCTCGTGGCCTAAAAAAGGCTCTTGTTTGTTCTGATCCCGATTTATTAAAATTCGGAGTCACCCAAAAGGTCTTAGCCGTTTTAGACGATGCCAAGATTCCTTATGAGATTTATTCAGATATTAAGGCTAATCCAACGATCGAAAATGTTCAGCATGGCGTTTTATCTTTTAAAAAGAGTCATGCCGACTTTATTATCGCTGTCGGCGGAGGCTCTTCGATGGATGCGGCCAAGGGAATCGGTATCATTATTGCAAATCCCGAATATGAGGATGTGCGCAGCTTGGAAGGTGCGGTCGCTACCCCCAACAAGAGTGTGCCGATTTTCGCGATTCCAACCACCGCTGGAACAGCCGCGGAGGTCACCATCAATTACGTCATTACCGATACTGAGAAAAATCGCAAATTCGTCTGCGTCGATCCTCACGATATTCCAGTCGTCGCCATTGTCGATCCTGATATGATGTCCACAATGCCTAAATCACTGACCGCGGCTACGGGAATGGATGCCTTAACTCATGCTATTGAAGGCTATATCACGAAGGGAGCGTGGGAATTATCCGATATGTTTCATCTAAAGGCTATTGAAATAATCGCCCGCTCTTTAAGAGGTGCCTATGAAAATACTGAAGAGGGACGTCGCGATATGGCTCTTGGACAATATGTCGCTGGTATGGGCTTCTCGAATGTCGGATTAGGGATCGTCCACTCGATGGCGCATCCTCTCGGAGCGTTATATGATACTCCTCATGGAATTGCGAACGCAATCATTCTTCCAACCGTGATGGCCTATAATGCTGAGGCCACTGGTGAAAAATATCGCGAGATTGCACGCGCGATGGGCGTAAAAAATGTTGATGCGATGACCACCGATGAATATCGAAAAGCCGCGATCGACGCGGTTCGTCAATTGGCGATTGATGTTGGTATCCCGCAAACTTTGAAAGGAATTGTCAAAGAGGAAGATATTCCCTTCCTTTCTGAATCCGCCTATAACGATGCCTGCCGTCCAGGTAATCCTAAAGAAACTAGTGTTGCCGAAATTGCGGAATTATATCGTTCCTTACTTTAATAAATTTTAATAAAAAAAGGCTATTGATCGATGTCAATAGCCTTTTTCATTCAAAGAAAAAGAGAGTGATGAGCTCTCTTTTCCCCCAAGGAAAGGAAAACACATAGATGATATTGTGTTTAATTAGCCATTCATGTTTTTTTGAAGGAAGTATAATATTCATCAATGACTAATGTATCTTTATTTTACCGAATCAATCATCTGCCATGAATATCTTACCATTGCTTTTGTTTGTGTTTTTTCTAGATTTGCGTATCTAGGAGCATCAAAAAAGGATATATTTCTATATCCTTTTATTATTTTTTATGATCGTAATCTTCGGCCCTTTAGATAATATATAACTAGACCTATTAGAGATACACCAACGATTGATCCAAGCACGATCGTTAAAACGAGGCTATTATTTTTGCTCTCATTTGTAGTGCCGCTTGATGAGGTATCAGTCGCACTGCTATGGTCGCCATTCCCCGGTCCCGGTTCACTCGCGTCCTTTTCGATGGCGAACGCTTCGGTAATGAGAGGATAACTACTCTCCTCATAGCGGGCCACTACCAAATATTGACTGGATGTTTCCACTAATTTGATAATCGTTCCTTCTTTTCTAATAACCTCGCCTTTATAGGTGGTAGCATCAATTGCCACCTTCATTCCTACCGCCAAAAGATTAGCCTTTTGGCCTAAGACACCATGAACAAAACGAATTTGATCACCACTATAATCGGCACAATTATTAGTGATACCCATTAATCCTAGGTTATGGGCATAGTCAACATCGCCGGATTCATTAAAGGTCCAGAACCAGCCAACGATGCCTCTATCGCGCAGATAATACTCATTGAAGGTCCGATTACCGGATCCTGAGGTGTCAATACCGGTATTATATTCTCCCATCCATTTTAAGACGCTAGGAAAGCTCGCGACGGTGGCGGCATTAAGATTGGCGGTTGGTATTTCGGGGATTCTCTCTTTCATGAGCTTAAGCATCGGAAGACTAAAGGAAATCGCCACGCATTGATCAAAGAAATCATATTGTAGCAAGAGTTCTCGGAAGCGATCGATTAATTCCGCTTTCCCCGATTTAATTTCAAATACCAAAACGGCGTCCGTCTTTTTGACTTCTTGAATGATATCCTGAAGCAAAGGGATCGACTCATAAGGCTGCACTAAATCCAATTGATATTGAGCAAGATCGGTGGAGCTCATCGTTTCAATGCTTCCCGATCCATTGCTCGTACGATCGATGGTCCCATCATGCATAATGGCAATTTCGCCATCAGTGGTCAAATAACCATCCACTTCAACGTGAGTGGCCCCACCGGCGATCGCCGCCTTGATGCCACCGACTGAGTTTTCATTATAGGATTTTGGAAGGCCCCGATGCGCGACATTAAAAGTAGATCTTGCATAAGTCGGTTGATTAAAGGTCCCATAGACACTATAAACATTGCTAAATTGCGAAGTGACGATTCCATATGTACCGCTAGAAATCGCATTATAGATGCTTATATCATCGGCCGTTTCTAATGCGGTCCAAACCGTTTTCAAGCGAGCCTGAATAGCGGTTATTATTTCTTGAGTGGCTAGTGCTTCTGGTAGAAGGGCCACATTCGCATAATTCATATTTAAGGTTTTAACGATATCATAGGCCGTTGTAGCTTCGGAAAATTCGATGATTCCCCGCATCTTGGAATTGCTCTCCTTCATCGCTTTAATTAACGATGGATCCTTCGATATCATGGCAATATCCAAGATATCGCGGATGGTTGCAAAATAATCTAGGAAGGCATCGACGGTCGCTTGATCATCGATTCTTAAAATAGGAATCATTCGACCTTTGATGATGGTGGTATAAATCTCATCGAAGGAACCCAATACTTGACTATCTTTGGCGATAACCTCCAATTGTGAATTGACACGCAAGATAGCGTTGGATGGTAAAACATTGCTTTTCAAAAGATCCAAAGTCGCACGATCCACGACATCGCAAACAACGGTCGGTGCATTGACAAGCGAAGTATTGAGAGTATAAGTATTAACAATATCATTATCTACCACGTATGTATCCTCTTCTGCATAATCCTTGATGCTCAATGATTTGATGGAAACCATACTTTGGTTGACGATGAGACCAAAGCCACCCGAAGTAAGCGTTTCTCCTAGCTTGGTAGTCTTGGAAGTGACATTCCATTCCTGAATAAGACCACCATCGACATATTGGGAACAGATGTTCCCCTCCATGACAATTTTTAAGGTATGATATTCACCGTCGCTTAGGCCAGCTGCTTTTTCGGCGCTATCATTTAAAAAGGTTCTTTCTTTAGTAATCGCGGATGAATATACCTCGCCATCATATCGATAGGCGGTCATATAGCCCACAAGATTATTTTCCTCGAGCTTGCTATGATAAATAACGCTCATCCAGCGCACGCTATTGGCGGCATTAGTCATTTTAAAGGTGATTTCAAAGGTAAAATCGGCGTAATCAAAATTGCCAATTTGATATAAGCTACCATAATACTGTTTGGAAGTCACGGAAGTGTTCGCATGTCGAATTTGCAAAACACCATCCTGAACATTCGTCGTCGTACTTCCAATATCGCTTTGATCAAAAAGGGTCCAATCGCTCGGAACTTCACTGAAGCTTTCGACATTATAAGTCTCTTCGGCCCTTGCCGAATAATGCGAATTCGTGATGCTCGATGCCAAAATACATAAGAGAATCGAAGAATAGATTAAGAATTTACGCATGTTTGATAATCCTTTCGTTAATTTAAATAGAAATGCCATTTTTGACAAATGGCATTTTCTAAACTAATTTTTTGTTTTTAGACTATTCCGCTACTTTAGCAACAGCGGGTGCAAAGCTCCAATATGGCGGATAGGCAACGTTACGATAATCTTGCCATTCAAATTTATATTGGAAAATTAAACGATCGCCTTCTTCGAGTTCAATGTAGTCGCTTTGGAAGCTACCCTTAACGCCTGGACCTTCCGCAAGAATTGTTGTTTCATCCGTGGAAGCATCATATTTGGCAAGCAAGAGCGTCGTATTCGCGGAGGCATCGATCCAACCGGAAATGTTATCCGGCTCTACTAAGGAAGCGAACATATGTGTCTTAGCTTCAACCGCATAGATCACCGCATCGTTATGACCGCTAAAGAAGCGCCATCCTTCAGCATAGGCCTTATTCTCTTCGGATGATCCTAAGAGGTTATCGCCTTGCTTTGTCATCGGCTCATAGGTGGTGTAGGATCCATGAGCGATAGTGAAATCGGCCAATTCATTGGTGCGAACCCAGCCATCGGTCGAATCCATCACGCCATCGAACATCATTGTATAATTGACTTCTTGGGCTTCACCAGGAACAAATTCTGAAGGTGGAACGACAGGATTGGTTTCAAGATAAATATCATCCAAGTAAACGGCAATACCATCATACGTTCCGGTTGCAATGGGAGCGCCATTAACCATCTTATAAATGCAAATATCATAGTCACCACAATCTAAAGCGATATCTTCATAGCCCTTGAAGGTAAATGATAATTTGACCCATTCATTGGCCGTGGTTATTTTATTACGGGTAAGAATAGTGCTGTCTTGATAACGTAATTCAACCATGAAATAGACATTCGCGTCATCATATGTTGAAGTATCCGATTCATCTTTCGCATAGAACCAAGCGGTTAATTTATCATAGCCTTCGAAAGAATTGATATTTAAGCTACCGGTAATACCGATATCGGACCATTGAACATAGGGAGTGAATTTTAATGATTGGCTACCCTCATGCACGATATCAGTGGCTAATTCAACAGTGGAATTCCAGCTGGGTGTAAAGGCCACCGCCTGTGATTCGGTTTCAAAGTCAGCGACGCATCCTTCATTGAAAACGTGCTCTTCGACTTTAAAGACCTCATCATCGACTTCGCCGACAAGACGAATATTATCAAGATAAGTATAGACCTTCTTGGAGGCACCGGCGCCCGCATCAGTGTCCCAAACACCAAAGAAGAATGGGATTTCGCGGAGCGTTTCGGAAACTGGGGCCGCATCGGCCTTATCGGTTGTTTCACCGCTCATTTCCATTTCATCCAAGGAAACCAAGAAACGATACCAGTTGCCATCAAAGAATTCATATTTATCTTGCCAATTCTTTTGAATGACATTTCCATAGATATCATAGACGCTCAATTTATGATAAACGGCGTTGGTGAGAATGGATCCATTGAATCCTGCTCTTTGGAAATCAAAATAAATCCAGAAGGAGACGTATTTGGCATCGGTTTCATATAAATAGACATCTCCGAGCATCGAATAGTCATTAAACCAGTTCGGGGCGGAGTCAAAAGCGCCAAATTCATAGGAATGAGTGCCTTCATAGGCGAAATCTTCGCTGATAGTGGTGGCATACCATTCGTTGTTATAATACGCACCATGTTCAAAATCCATAATGGTATAGATGTTGTATTTCGTGGTCGTAACATTATCCGAACTATCGGAAGCGGTCACTTCGATAGTATAGGCACCTTTTTGATCAAAGGTCACTGTCGTTTGACCTTCAAGGGCTAACTCCTCACCATTAAATAGGACTTTGGAGGTTGGCGTGACTGTTTCTCCACTATTATCGGTGGCCGTAATGGTGGATAAATCAAAGGTTGATCCGAGCGAAGTAATATTGTGTTCTTTAAGACTACAAACAATTTCCGGCTCAGTCACATCGAGGACGCGCACGGTATAGGATTTTGAAACAACGTCCCCATCATTTAAAGTAACAGTATAAGTGACAGTATAATCACCCATCTTGCTACAAACGAAGGAATTGTTGGTCACTGTAACATCGTTACCATCGGGATCGGTTACTGTAATGACAGCTAAATAGTAGGTTCCTTCATTATCAGTGGCGCTTACGGGAGTAACTTGATAGGTCGATAAAACATCAGCCGAATCGACTTTGGTTTCATCAACATCAAAGGTTCCAATTGTTAGATCTTTGGTCTTAGGTCCACAAGAGGTCATCATTCCGCCTGTTAGCATCAGCGCCATCAACAAGGTAAGAATTTTTTTCTTTTTCATATTATTTCCTTTCTTTTTAGGGTCATAATTTCGGAAGTAACCGCTTACAATAGCCGAAAATCGACCCTTTATACCAATAAAATATCTTTTTAGCGAGCTTCAATAAATGAACATTTATTAGGTAAATATTGCATTTTTTTTAGTTGTTCGCGCACGATAAAAATTTGTTGCTAAATATGCGATTATTCCTGGGCTTCACTAGCAAAAAACGCCGTTATTGAACGTAAGAAAAAAAGATTTTGATATTAAAAAAGATGGAATCATCGTGTCTTAGTCATACGATGCTCATCCATCTTATAATTTGATTCATTCTTCGCTCATCGATATCCCTCGATCGCGCGCAAAATATATTTCTTGCCCTTCAATAATAATTTCCATGGTCAAATACGTTGATTTACGATAGTCGAAATCTTCATCCTTTTCCCAATCGACACCACCCCAGCAATCACCGACATAATAGAAGGTATCGCGATATGCAAGGATAAAAGATGGCTGGCTATGATAGGTGTTCGCATTCCCGATCATTTTAAGCTCGCTCCAGGTTCCTTCCATCGATGTAGAAGTCGCATACTGGCATTGATTGGGCTTCCATCCGGTGCAATATGAGGTTAAAAGATAATATATCCCATCCTTTTTAAATAAGGCGGGCGCTTCCCGATATTGATCGATAAAGAGCTTATTCACCAAAGCCTCGATCGTCAAATAATCATCGCTCAACAAATAGATATGTAAATCGGCATTATCACGCGCCGCCGAAATAAAATAGACCTTCTTTTCATCGACAAAGAGAGTACAATCACGTGACATATAGCCAAGAGGCCGAAAGGAGCCATGATAGACAAAATCACGATCGGGATATTTTGAAGTGGCAATCGCCGCGCGAGCATCAAGATAATCATTACCATTTTCATAATGCATCCACATGACAAATTCATGGGTTAATGGATTATAGATTACCTTAGGACGCTCTAAATTGATCTTGGTTCCCTGCTTATTAAGGAGCCCCAATTCATAGGAGGCGACTCTTTTTTCTTCGCGAGTGGTGGTCGTGATAACTGCTCCACGATCTTCCCAAGTTTGTAAATCACTGGAACGATAACAACGCACATAATTATGCGCTCTTCGATCTTCACCATACCAATAATAATAGTCGCCATAATGAAGAATATAGCCACCATGAGCCTCGATTTTTTGGCCATGGTTATCTAAAAAATTAATAAGGCTATCCTTCATAATCGACCTCAAAAAGACGGGCAATTAATGGCTCATGGGGATTAAAATAAAGTCGACCATTCTTGAATTCATAATCGGTCTTCAAATCGAGCGGAAAGGCGACTCTAACATCTTTAGCATTCTTTAAAGGAACGCTGAAGGCGGTGGTTCCATGCATGTTATAAACCCAAAGGTACGCTTTCTTATGATTCTTGATTCCAAAGGCCAAATGATGATCACCATACGATGATAATCCTAAAGGAAAGAAAGGCACCGCATCTTTTTTAAACGCATCTAAGGTGTGATAGAACGCTAAGCCGCGTTTTAAAAAGGCTAACCGCTCTTCCTTAAAGAGATACAATTTACTGGCCAAATGAATCCGTCCGATCATGGCATTAAGAAGATTCATATTGAGACATTCGAAGGAAATCTCACTTTCATCCTTATCCTCCTTCTTCGGATAACACCACACCCCCGCTTGCTCAGGCAAAACGGCGGTCAATATATTGGCGATAATGTAGGGATAAATCGTGTAATCGGTTTGATCGGAGGTGGATACAAGATTCACGTTATCCATCGTTAAATAGTCTAAACGATTGCCTCCGCTTGCACAGCTTTCGATAACTAAATGAGGGTACTTTTGTCCGATGCGATCCAAGAAGGCGTGATATGCCCGATTATGCTCTAAAAGGGCGTTTCCAAAGCTGGTCGATGGATCATCCATCCCGACCCCCGGCTCGATATTATAATCAAATTTCAGATATTCAATTTGATAGTCATTCACTAATTCGGCGATTTTCTTTTCAAAAAAGGCCGTCACCTTTGGATTACGGAAATCCAGTTGGTAGCGATTGGAGATGATGAGCGGTTTGCCATAGCGATGGAAATAGCAATCGGGTGTCCATAAAGTGATCGCATCACCTAAAGCGCCCACAACCTCAGGCTCCATCCATAGACCGGGCTTTAATCCTAAAGATCGCAAATAATCCAAGGTCTTCTTCAGACCATCAGGATATTTTTTATGGCTTTCTTCCCATCTTCCCACGTAATAGAAGGGATCGATAATCTCATCATGCCACCCGCAATCGATCACAAAATACTCAGCACCGAGCGCCTTTGCGGTGGGGGCCAAGGCTAAGGCCGTTTCATGCGATGGACAATTCCATGATGCTAACATATACTCATTGAAGATGATGGGATTATGATCATGATCGGATGTTCGATGAATGATTTTCCGGCGATAACGGGTGATATTGGCAAAGCAATCTTCAATCGTTTTGGCACAGGTTAACGCTACCTTGACACTTGTAAAGGTCTCATTCGGCATCAGCTCTTTGTTCCAGCCATTCTCTTGAAGGGTCGGACCCGAAATGTTGAGGGTCACATTACCAACAAAATCACCGATCTCATAGCTCCAGCTGCCATTAGCCTCGATCTGCCATAAATAATTTCGATGGAGGCGCTCATCACAGAGCATGCCCATCGGTAAATAATTTTTACTGGACCAGGCTCCGGTATTGCTCACGCAATACTTTTTAAAATTCTTGATATCATTGCAGGAAACGATGCCTAAATCCCGCAAGCGATAGGATTTCCACTGGCTTTCCAAAAACCAGGAATTATGAGGAATCATCAGCGTTGCACTATCATAATGTCGATAACCGATCATATCCTTTTTCGCAAAGCTACTGACATATTCCAAAGTTAATGGCTCTTTAGAAATATTTGTCACTTCGTTCCAACACCGAATAACATGAGTGTCAAAATATAGTTGATAATAAGAAAGAACTTTAATCGCATCATTTTTTTGAATAATAACCAATGTTCGGCTCTTATCATCATTTAAATAAAAATGGCGAACATATTTTAAAGTCAACGACTCGGAAGTAAAGATGTAACGATCCCCGCAATGATCGGTGGTGCGATGTCCACTGATTTGAATCTCCACCGGGTTATTTTTATGCGTGATAAGCCATTTTTGCGTATCGGTTAATGATGCCTTGGGCTCATCATAAAAATGCAGATTGCGCTCATCATCAATGACAAAATGAAAGCGGAGATGACGATCCCCAAAAGATATTTTCTTCATCGTTTAACTATTCCTCTTTTTCTAATGGTAATAAATTGGCGGTTGTTTCACTCGAGAATAGATGGGATAAGCTCTCTTTAAAGCGGAAATAAACCATATTGCCCTGCTTTAAATTCTCAATTTCACTCGCCTTGAGTTCAATCGTCGGAATCATGATAATAACATTTTTGGTCTCTCCGACATTGAGATGGAGATGAACCATACTTCCCATCGATTCCACGACAATTATTTCACCTAATAAGGCCCGACGATCATCCTCTTTACAGAGCTTAATATGCTCAGGGCGGATTCCCACAATGATCTTTTGAGCGGCGGTTTCTTTAGCGGATAATCGCGATTTTAAGGAACGCGAGCTCGATAGCTTCTTATCGCCAATTTGAATATCATAATTCTCATCGAGTGTCGCTTCAAAGAAATTCATTTGCGGAGTGCCGATAAAGCCGGCCACAAATAGATTCGCGGGATGATGGAATACTTCATCGGGCGTGCCGATCTGCTGAATCAATCCATCCTTCATGATGACAATCCGATCACCAAGAGTCATCGCCTCGGTCTGATCATGTGTAACATAAATAAAGGTCGTATTGATTCTTTTACGCAATAGAATCAGCTCCGCTCGCATTTGATTACGGAGTTTAGCATCCAAATTCGATAATGGTTCATCCATCAAGAAGACCTTCGGATTGCGAACGATTGCCCGACCAATTGCGACTCTTTGTCTTTGTCCTCCGGATAATGCCTTCGGTTTTCTTTCTAAATAGTCTTCAATTTCCAACATACGCGCCGCGGCACGGACACGCTCATCGATTTCTTCCTTCGTCAACTTGCGCATGATTTTTTTCTTACCGATCACGGCGCCGGTCTTTTTATCCTTCACATCGACCTCGAAGGGAAATTTCCGCATTCTTAAGGAAAAGGACATATTTTTATAAACCGTCATATGGGGATAGAGAGCGTAATTTTGGAAAACCATAGCAATATCACGTGATTTTGGCTCGACATAATTGACCAAAGTATCGCCAATATAGATTTCGCCGGCCGTAATTGTTTCTAGCCCCGCAATCATTCGCAGTGTAGTCGTTTTTCCACATCCGGAAGGTCCAACGAAAACAATAAATTCCTTATCTTTAATTTCCATCGAGAAATTATTGACGGCAATTACCTCATCAAAGACCTTGTATACATTTTTTAATGTGACGTCTGACATAAAATACGTCCTCCTTTTATAATCTAAAATGAATAATATACTTCATGAATAGTATCGATATCCAAAAGAGGGATTAAATTGCCCTTCATCGTGTTACCATCGACAATAAGACATTCAATGCCCGTTCTTTCGATGGTGATATGATACTTGATATCGCGGAAAACCCGCGTTATGGTGACATGCTTCCAAGCGGATGGTAAAACGGGATCTAGTCGTAAGCCATCGAAATCCGCCTGCACTCCTAACATGCATTCAGTGATATCGCGATAAAGCCAACCGGCGGTTCCCGTAATCCATGGAATCGGGGCATAGCCCTTTATGCATTGACATTCAGGACCGATATACATATTGGCGGTCGCATAGGGCTCCATTCCCGAGTCGCTATTTAAGGGATTATCGTAACGAATCATTTTTAGCGTTTCATAAGCATGATCCGCGCGTTTAAGCTTTAAATCAGCGGCGATTTTAAAGGATACCCCGTGTAAATAAACCGAGCCGTTTTCATAGGTTCCGGGTTTAAAATAGGAAGCTCGTCCGATATGATCCGTTCCTACCGAGTAAGAGGGATCGACCTGCTTATAACCAAAATCACAGCGTAATCTTTTTTCAACAACATCCATGAGATCATTCGCCTTTTGGTCAGTCACCACTTCGCTAAGAACGGCCCATGTTTGCGGATTAAGATAAATTTTTCCCTCCTCCGTTTCATCGGATCCGATGACCTCATCCCAGTCATTATAGCCATAGATGTAATGATCGCCCTTGAAGCCTTCATTATTAATATGCGCCACTAAATCCTTTTCTTTTTGATAATAACCATCAAGATTCATAGTTGGCCTAAAGCGCTTGGCGATTTCATAAAATTCGTGGAGGGCTTTAATCGTCGCAATTGAAAGCCAAACGCTTTCACCACGGCCCAAATTACCGCAGTTATTAAGCGAATCATTCCAATCGCCACCACCCCATAAAACGAGATTATGCGGTCCGCGACCATTTAACAAAAAATCAAGTCCCCGAACCATGTGATCAAAGACACTATCATGCTGATCACTGTTATAATAACCGACCTCTTCCTTTAAGATCGATTCATCGCCGCTTTCCTTTAAATACGCTAAAAGCGCCATCGGGATCCAAGCGGCACCATCGCGATATGGATGATCGACAATCGGATCGAATTGCCGAATGGTATTGCCATCCACCCTCTGGTAACGAAGCGTATTCAAGATTCGCTCACGCGCCAGAGTCGGATCAAGCGAGACAAAGGCCGAAATATCTTGGAGGACATCGCGGAAGCCTTTGCCATACACTCTTCCCCATGTTTTTCCTAAAGCAATTTGGCGTTTGAGCCATGTATTGATTTGGAGATTTAAATAATCATCAGGCGTCTCAATTTGCATGGCCTCCATCATGCGGTAGGCCTTCGAGGCCTGTTTATCGAGCTCCTGTTGAAATGCACCCTTTTTCAGATATTTATCGGCAAGTATAAGCGCGTTTTCATATGATGTGGCGATTCCACAGGAGATATGAATATCCTTGGTTTCATGCGGATCTAAATGAACCACAAATTGCATCACACCGACATAATTATCTTCAAATGTCGTTTCATGCGAGGAAAGATACTCACTTTGCAAACCAAGCGGATGCGCGAGATCATTATAGAATCCTTGAAAGAAGCGACCACTCACATCAAAGGCTACACAATCCAGATCGCTTTTCATAAAGAAATGCAAATATGGATCGGCAATATCGAATCCTACATGTGAATAATATAGGCCACGTAATTTATTATCATAGCGACCCTCACCATAAGCGGTATGCCATGTCACATTGATATGGGGCTTAATGTAAGCATAGACATGAAGATCCTTTTCTTGACTAGAAAGATTCTCCAAATGGATGCTGCTTAATTCACAATAATCATCCTCCGGAATCAAAATGGTATATTCGCTTTTTACCCCCTGATAGAGGGCCACGATTCGTTGATAACCGAGACCCACATGACATTCAAAGATATCAAAGGGTAAATTATCGTAGTTTCGATTCATCGCATAGTATTCATGAGTATCCAAATCCTTGATATAAACGAGACGCTCCTCGAATGTAATCGATTTAAAACCGGTCGGAACGTTGGCAAGCGCATTTCCAAAGCCAAATTGATTGTAATTTGCGACCACCTTATCATTCCATAAATAGTTTTTTAAAGGGCGAATCGGATGCATATCTTGAATAACATATTCATGCTTTAAAGCGTCAAAATATCCTTTTTTCATACTTAATTATTCCTTAATTAAAGCGATACCTTAATCTTAATCGCTTTTCCTAACACACCGGTATTGGATTCGGGTTGAATGATAATATAGTGATCCCCGTTCGTTAAAGGCTTGTAACTAAAGGAGGTCTCAAAGCTCTCCCCGATCATCTTGCGATAATTAACCTCTTCATCATAATTGACATCAAAGAGATTATAATGCCAGACATCGCCTTTATTGGCTTTCCAGCTGATCTTAAGCTCACCATTTTCAAAAACGACCTTGGCGTTTTGCGGATTGGCCGGAAGCGTGGCATTAATTTGCTCGTAGGTTGCCCCTAGATCGCGTTTGGCCCACGCGCCGAAATTATCACTTCGGCTCACGGTATATGGTTGAGCGCCTTCTTCAATATTGATGTAGGCGGCCGATGTTGCCTCCAACACCTTAAACGATGATGTATCGTGGCTATAGTACTTGTTGCTAGCGAATTTATACCATGGAAGCGATGGATCGACATTCACAAAATAGATATCGCTCACATTCTCACCGGTATATAGTAAATGATTATCCACGAATTGATTTCCTTCATAGGTATCATCGCCATTTGAAGGCCAGACGGTGAAGATGCTCTTATCCGAGCTATGCAAAACGAGGTTATCCTTGATTAAAAGGTTTTTCACAGCATGCATATTCTCAGCGACACAGGCATAGCGGGCAGTGAAATTGGAAACCACGATTGAACCGGCTTGATTCGTATCACCGCGACAATCCTTAATATAATTGTTACGGATGAAGCTATTTTGATTCGCCATGGTTCCAACACCGGGACCTTGGCAATCATGTAGATAGTTATATTGCACATTGACATTGGTGGTATTCCAGTCGATATCAATGCCCATCGCGTCATAGCCTGTTCCTTGATCGAAGCAGTTATAGACTTCATTAAATAGAATATCGCAGGTATCGGTACCTAACGCCATAATTCCGCATTCGCCCTCCATGGTTTGAATGCTTCCCACCTGCTCATAAATACCGATGTCATGCACTAAATTTCGATTCATGGTGCTATTGGTGCATCCTACAATATAGATGCCAATACAACCGATATCATAAACGTGATTGTTATCGAAATGGAAATTTTGATAAAGGGTCATTGAGGAATTGTTTTGATTGCTTTTTTCGTTAGCCAACCAGCCACTGCACTTGATGCCACTTCGGCCTAAATTATGAACGGTATTACCGATGATATAAGCGTTTGTCACCACGTTGCTTGGCGCTTTATCATAGGTTCCCTCCATACTATCGATGGTGATTCCCATGATGTTCATTTGCCCACCATTACCCTCGACTTCATTATCGATGATATAGATATTGCGATACTTATTCTCGCCGACATAATTATAGTTAAATTTGATACCATTACGGCATTCTCCGCTCCAATGCGTTCTTTCAACACCGTCGACCTTGACTTTTAAGCCTTTGACGACGATATTACTGGCTTTTTCAAAGACGATGGCACTGGTTGCTTTTGA
Source organism: uncultured Coprobacillus sp. (assembly GCA_964583155.1). Lineage (GTDB taxonomy): Bacteria > Bacillota_I > Bacilli_A > RFN20 > CAG-826 > CAG-826. The sequence continues at coordinate 89,348 of CAZOUY010000001.1, read as the reverse complement.
ATAAATAAGCGGCCGCTCACCTTCCCCATAGGACGAGAAGGTGATGGGATTATTGTCATTTCCCGCTATATCGGTAAAGCTTAGATAGCCTTCAAAGGTATCGCCGCATTTAAACAAGACCTGATCTCCCGCTTCGAGATTCAAGCTATTGACCTCGCTCAGGGTTTTATAAGGAGAGGCTTCACTTCCATCCGAAAGTGCCCCGGTATAGGAGCTTGAAACATAGATTTTCTTACCGGTTGATGAAGGAATGGTGACCTCCTCGCTTGGTAAAGAGCTCTCAAAGGCAAAGGCAACATCCTCTTCTTGACCGGCGACACTTCGATAGGCTTCATTAGCGGAAGAAGATCCGCATGCTGTTAATGTCATAAATGTCATTATTGTCGAAAGGGTATATAGAATTCCTTTTTTCATATGGTTCTCCTTTCCTAATTACCAAAGATATCCTTGGCACTTTGATTCATCGCATTGATGTAAGAGCCACCTGTTACTCCATATTTTTTGGTAAAGCTATTCCAGGTCGTTTCCCGCTTATCGTTTGTGGTATTGCTCACGATCGCTTTGAAATTGATTTCGACCATATCGTTCAATTGTGAAATGGTCGTCGCATATGAGGTATCGACCGTGCAATAAACGAGCGGACTAGTAAATAATTCATCATTCTTCCAAGCCGTTAAAAGCTGGATTTGTTCATCGCGATGCTCCATTTCATCAGGAATTAGCGTCGACCAAGAAACGAGTCCTTTGATTCGATAGATTCCTGGCGCGACTGAATCATCATAAAGGGTCTTTTGATAACCGGTTTTGGTATCAACTCCTAAAAGATTTACGATATTGCCGTTCGCATCGTATTTAAAATGATCATTTTCTAAGCCATAGTTCAAAATGGTTTGTCCTTCTTTTGATAGCATCCAATCCATGATTTCCATGATCTTCCGTTTTTTGTTGACGGTAACATCGTTATTAATAGCCCTAAAGCCGTAGGCATTACGATATCCATACATCGTTTTCTCACCATTGACATTCGTCGGAACCGGCATAGCCCGTACGACATCAGCAAGTGGCGTTGTCGCATTGGTATATTGAACCATTAAATCGAGAATACCTTTACCCATTGGATAGGTTGCGTTATAGCACATCATGCCGGCGACGCCGTTCACAAACTCATTTTTCATGACCGGTTGAGTTGCGGTTGTCGCATAGTTTTGATTGATAAAGCCTTTATCAAACATATCGGCAATATACCAAAGGGCTTCTTTCATTTGTTCGGAAGTACAATCCGGTTCATATTGCTTGGTGGTCTCGTTATAGTGCCAGCCATCCCAAATGACATTGAACATCGAAAGCAAAGGATACCACCAATAGACGCCACCATCCTTGGTTAAAGCATAGGCGTAGGTGTCATTCTTGCCATTGCCATCCGGATCACCATTGGTGAAGCCTTCACAAAGATCGTAGAAGTTCAAATAGTTGAATGCAGGATCTTCCGGATCCACTAAGTCGCGACCACTCGATGGTTTCCAATTCTTTTTAACGAGATTGGTATACCAGTCGCGGCGATAATAAAGCGCATGCTCGTTGATTTTGTCTTCTTCCGTGGCGTCATTCATCACGATGGGATAAGAATAATAATCGCCACCTAAATATGATTTCATTTCCTTTTCCGGAAAACGGGCAAAGGCTTCCTTCAAATTTGGATAATCATCCAAATAGGTCGAAAAATTGAAGAGATAGCGGTTTTCATCACTCCGCCAATTGGAATAAGCGGGTTCTTGATGATCGTGGAAAAAGACATCAGGAACATCGCCCGCACCAATATACTGGTTTAAGACGCTTTGCCAACCAGAGGTGGTGCTCGTCAAGTATTTGAAAGAAACCCCAAATTTTTCTTGAATATAATTCATGATTTTTGTTGTTTCTTCCGTTGGTGATTGCAACGTATCGAGATCAATGCCGAAGAAAGAGATGATAAGACGACCGTCTTTGTCATATTTATCATCGACAAATCCTAGCTGATCGGAATTCATATTGCTATTGCCATCGTTAGGATTCCCATCACAGCCAATACAAGCACCAACAATCATCAATGTCGTAAACAAGCCTAATAATGATTTTTTCATATCTTTTTTCTCCTTTCGTTTGAAATATGAAATATTATCCTTTTATTGATCCGATCATTACGCCTTTGGTAAAATGCTTCTGTAAGAACGGATAAATAATAATAATCGGTAGTGTGGAGACGATAATGGCCGCATATTGGACCGATTCTCCGATGACCTCCATGCCTACGCCTCCGGGATCGGCACTCGCACCGCGCGACTTTTCGATGATGACCTGCAGAGTGTACGCCATCGGTCTTAAGGATGGGTCCTGAATGTATAACATGGTCGTATACCAGTTATTCCAAACCCCAACGGCGATAAAGAGGGCGATCGTCGCTAAGATCGCTTTCGAGAGCGGTAAAACGACTCTTATAAACGCTCCAAGTTCACCGGCGCCATCGATTTTAGCGGCTTCCAACAGCTCCTGCGGGAAGCTCTGGAAGAACGACTTCATAATGAGAACGTTATAAATCGAGATAAAGGATGGAATGATCAATACCCAGATTTGGTTGACCAATCCCAGCTTTTGAATGACCAAGTAATACGGGATCATTCCGCCACCAAAATACATCGTGAAAATATAGAAGAAGTGAAAGAATCGCTTTCCCGGTAAGGTCTTTTTGCTCAAGGCATACGCTGTCAAGGTGGTGATAACGAGCTGATAGACCGTATCAACGACCGTAACGAAGACCGAATTTAAGAAGGCCCGACCGAAATTGTAGGTTTTATCGGTAAAAATCGTGCTATAGCCATCGAATTGCCAGGTCTTGGGCCATAAGAAATGTGTCGAGCTAATGATGTCCTTATCGGTCATAAATGATTTCATGAGAATTTCCCAAAACGGATAAACCATCGTGAACGCAATTAAGACGAGCAAGACCACGTTGATGGTTCTTAAAACCATCCCGCCCGTGATTTTGAATTTCTTTTTGATTTTCTTATCTTGAATGTCTTTCAGTATCAATTCGTCCATAATCATCTCTCCTTATTAATGAAGGCCACTACTTGATTTGCGAAAAGTAAGAGCGCAATGTTAATGACATTCGATAAAAGTCCGACCGCCGTTCCTAATTCAAACTGCCCTTCCCCGATTCCATAGCGGTAGATGAAGGTGTCCAAAATATCGGCTACATCATAGACTTGGGTATTATAAAGGTTATAGACTTGGTCAAAGCCACCACCGATCAAACCTCCGATTCTTAAAATCAGCATGATGGAAATCGTCGGCATCAGCTGTGGCAAAGTAATATGGAAGAATTGTTGAAAGGTGTTGGCCCCATCGATTTCCGCCGCTTCATATAGATCCGCGGAAATGCCCGAAAGAGCCGCCAAATAGATGATGGCGCCCCAGCCTACTTCTTTCCAAATATCACTGATAATCAAAAGCACTAAAAACTGTTTGCCATCCCCAAAGACGTTGAGATTCAAGCCTAAGGATGTCAAAAGATGATATAACGACCCTGTTCTTTCGTTGAGCAATGCAAAAATCAATCCCGAAACTACGACCCACGAGACGAAGTGGGGCAAATATACTAAGGTTTGAATAATATTCTTAAATGTTTTATTACGACATGCATTAATTTGAATCGCTAAAATAATCGAGGCCGGAAAGCCGAAAATAAGCTTTAATACGTTCAAAACGATCGTATTTTTAAAAGCGTTCCAAAAAACATCTCCCAATCCATTCTTCGAAAATAGGAGATTGAAATGCTCAAAGCCAACCCATTTACTTCCAAAAATACCAAGCCGAGGTGAGTATTTTTTAAAAGCGATGATGACACCATACATCGGTTGATAAGCAAAAATACAAAGCAAAATAAACGATGGTAAAAGCATTAAATAGAAAACGCGGTGATCCCAAATTGCCCGTAATAAGCGTTGAAACTTCTGTTTCTTTGTCATGGGATTGAGCTGCTCCATAAATGCTTTTTGTGCTTTTTCCTGCTCTTTCTTTAACCTTCTTTTCTCACGTTTGGAAGGCTGGTTAATTACCACTTGTTCTTCAATAATATTCTCCATTAAAAAAACCACCCATTTTTCTAGCCTCATTGTAAAATGAAAGGGTTTTCAGAAAAATGGAGTGGAATTACTTAAATTTTGTACTTTTTTTATATATATTTATTAACGTTTCTTAATGGCCAAATCGCGATAATCCGTAGGAGAATGGCCGGTATATTTCTTGAACATCTTCGAGAAATGATAGTAATCATCATAGCCGACCTCCAAAGCAATATGCGTTAATGACATGTCGGTTGTCGTAATCAAATGCTTCGCTTTATTCATCTTAAGATTGATAAAATACTCCGCAAAAGAGCATCCGCAGATCTTTTTGAATAATTGACTGAAGTAGGAGGAATTATAATTATACTTGTTAGCAAAATAGGATAAGGTTAGTCTCTTATCGACATTCTGCTCTAATTCTCGTATTACATCACCGATGATCGTGCCGGTCTCATCAACCTCACTTTTCTCTTCAAAATTACTCAATAGATCATTGATCATTTCCGTGAAATTATTGTAATAATCGAGAATGGAAATCTCCGCTAATTTTTCATCATAGCCGATGATACCGAATTTAACCATGTTAAAAATAATGCTCTTGTAGATCTTTTGAAGATCATAAGCCTTAATGTCATTATCGATAATCAATTTCTTCAGATTTTTGATGATGGTATGCAATTCATAGGTACTGCGCGATTTATCGATTTCCGCTAAGACATTTTCCAATCTTTTATTCGGACTATAAATGGTAAAGCTATTCTCATCCGTAATAAACCTTTCTTTGCTAGCAATGCGCGCGACCCGAAGATGCTTCGATATCTTTTCATAATTGAAGAATTCTTCACTAACGCCACACGACAACTGATTCTTGAGCGTATATTGCTCTAAAAGCTTCAGATCCGCTTTGCTCACCAAATAAATTGCCATCTTATCATCAGCGTATAATCGGTTAACATAACCGCAAATGCCATCGATATTGGTATTGGAGGCTTCTTCACCGGTAAAGACGACAATTCGATTGCTATTATTTTGCGGAAGATTGGGATTATCGCGGAATAATTCCTCTAAAACCGTGTCGTTTTCCACAAATGAATGGTTAATAATCGAAGCAAAAACCCGATTATTAAAATCATTGGCGACCTGGGTTTTAATCTCCTCTAAAAGGTTGATAAGTTCCGGCACCCGAATCGGCTTTTTCAAATAGCGAATCGCCCCAAGGCGGACGGCCTCTTGAACATATTCAAAATTATCATAAGCACTCAAAAAGCAAAATTTAATATTCGGAAGTAGATTTCGAATCGTGTCAAACAATTGGAATCCGTTCATCTTTCCCATTGAAACATCACATATCACGAGCTGTGGCTTCGATTCGATGATTTCCTTTTGGGCGGCAACCGGATCGGTGGAGTAACCGCATATTTCATAGCCATAGCTTTCATAATAGATAAGATTTCGGAGTTCCTCGATGATCAGCTCTTCATCATCCACAATATATATTTTAAGCATTAATCTTCACCCCCAATGGAATCATAATTCTGACTATAGTATTTCCATCTTTCCCTAAAACAAATCGTAAAGTCGCGTCAGGGCCATATAAAAGCGTCAATCGCTTTTGAATATTGATTAGGGCGACACCATGATGACGTTCATTATCCGCCACTATTTCTTCCTTAATAATATTCAAATTCGCAATGTGATTATTTAAATCATCCATTTCCGCCACACTTAACGATGAATTATCATTTTCGACATCCAAATATGCATACTTTCCATCCTGATAGCAGCGGATCGTAATAATTCCTCTTTTTTCGGAAAAGCCGTGCATAAAGCAATTTTCAATAATCGGCTGCAAAAGCACTTTGGGAACAACCAAGCTCTTTAACGATTCATCGCAGGCAATCCGATAGATGATATTCGGATAGCGAATTAGCTGGATATTCAAATAGCTTGACGCTGCCTCGATTTCCTTTTCAATAGTGGAATTAGGCTCTAGCGTTAAGGAATAACGGAGAAATTCACTTAGATTTTCGATGCAATATTTGGCCTTCTCGGTGTTTTGCAAATTAACAAGGGAGCGGATGATATTCAATACATTAATTAAAAAATGCTTATTGATTTGCGATTGCAAGCTGTTCAACTGATATTCAACACTTTCCAACTGCAGCATGAGAGATTTCTCTTTTTCGATGGAAATTTCTTCATTTAAAGAATTAATACTCGCGACCATGTCGTTATAGGAATCGATCACCTTATCAACATCGCTTGTTCCCGTTAAAGCGATGGTAGTCAATTCATTTGTATCGCGTATCTTCGAGAAGCTTGTGAAAAGATAATCCAATGATTGTCGGCTATGAAGACTAATATACGCATATAGAATCATAAAGCCGATAATAGCCACAATCATGATAATGAAGGAGCTTGCATAGGTAGTTAAAAGATTATTACTGATGATCTTGGAATCAAAGAAAGTTTCAAGATACCAATTTAAAAAATTGATCGAGCCAGATGAGGAATAGTAGCGCTTGTTATTAAAGTCCTCATAGTTGATATTTTGATGCGAACTAAAGATGATCTCATCATCGGCTTTAATAAAGGCGGTGATTCCATTGAACTGATTGACATAACGCAAAATATTATTGATCGAAGGTCGACTGAGATATAAAACTCCGAGGCCGATTCTTTGATAGAGCGAATTGTTGTCGATGCTTAAGATGTTGCGCGCTAAAACAAAAAAGTCGGTGTTGTCGCCATCAAAGAAGACAATTTTTTTATAAAAGAGCGCGCCTTTTAAATATGGCTCCGTATTAGCGGTGTTCAGCATATCATCAATATTGTTATTAAGGAGCAAGAGATCAAATCCGCTGAAGATAAGATTATTCAATAGAAATTCATCGTTATCATCAACGGGGATGAAACAGCAGCCCTTAATCAAAACAGAATTGGTTGACATCAGCAATTCAAAATGCTGTTCGATCCGTTGTACATCTTCAAATTGCACTTCTTCCTTGATATTAGTGGCGGCATTTTGAAATTCCTCATCCATAAAGAAAGTCGTAAAAGTGTAATTGAGATTGTTCAACGATTCCTCCATGGAATCGCTAACGCGCTCCGTAACATTTTGAAACTGATCAACCAGACTTCTCTTCTGACTTCGATAGATGATTATCGCATTCGCAATGACAATACTAAAAAGGACCAATGCCGTTAACATTAGTAGGAAAATCGATTCTCTTTTTCTCGAAACTGATTTTCGCATACAATCCCCTCTTTAAATCATTGATTAATTTGTTTGATTAGATTCGCGGCAATCTCAAGATGACCATCAAGATCAGGATGAACAAGATCCGATGATAAATTAGCGCGCGATGTTAAAAGCGTGGAAGCGGATAGAAAACGCACATTTGAAGCATGAAGCGATTGCACTTCATCTTGAACAACCTTTGTAAATGCGACGACCTTTTCATCATCAGTGCCGCATGAGGTATTAAAATACGGGAAAATATCCAAAACATAGAATTGAACCTCGGGATGACTTTTAATAACGCGATTTAAAAAGTAATGGACCTTTTCTTGAAATTCAATGACGCTCCATTCACCGATGACATTAATGCCTAGCTCAATAGTGGCAATCGCATAATCATTTCGTTTTGCAAGATAGTCGGCAACCTCTTTTTCCAAGCGACAGCTTCCGGGAAATCCGACGTTAATCAGATCATGCTTCAGCTCCTTAGCCACTAAAAAGGGATAAGTAAGCTGCGGAATATATGTTAAGGATCCGGCAGTGATGCTTGAGCCATACGAAAGATAACGCTTCGAAGGCAAATCATCTTGCAAAAGCGGAAGGCATTCTCCTTTTAGATCGACAAATTGGACCTCACTAGCGTCAAAAACGAGGCGAAATACCTCCGTACAATAGCGTGAATCCTTCATCGCATTGATTGCACGAACGCCCTCTTGTGGATAATTAGGGCGGATCGTTATTTCCTTTATTTCCCGAGTGATGGTGAAATAGGTTTCTTCCCATCCGGCTTGAACGCTTCCATGATATAGATACGCTCGTGTTCCTTCCTTATCCTTTGAAAGGAAGCGAAAGGTGACTTCATCCTTGATGCGAAAACGCAATTCCACACCAATCGCCGTACGGTTCATTCTTTTTCCTTGCGCAAGCATCTCTTTTTCGCATGCTAAAGGTAGTCTTAATAAAGAATAAGCGCCGGTTTCTTCATCCTTAATCATTTCGCTAACGTTCCAAAAAACGACATTTTGATATTCCATCATGACCCCTCCCTATTGAATGGCTTGTGCTTGTTTCGTAAAAGAATCTTCGGGATTAACCTTTTCTTCTTGATATTCGCAAACGGATGTTGATGAAATAAAATCATGGAAGGCTTGGCCTTTTTTAGTCGCGGAGGCAACCAAAAAGGAAGCCAAGGGCACGATTCCTAATGTATAAATTCCGATTAATATTTCGATAAGAACGAAGAAAAAATAGCGTAGCAAGAGCTGTAATGGTGTGGGCGAATAATTTTTCTTTTTGAAATTATAGACCCTTAAGCCCATCAATTTTTTGCCGATGGTAGGTCCTTTAAAAGCCAAAGGAAAAACGAGATAAAATATCAAGGACGTAATAATGAGAGTCACCGCTAATTGACGTATCAAATGCTCGCTCACAACCGTGGCTTTCGCAAGCCATGCTTCACTATTTTCCAAAATACCGGTGATAGCATTATCGACATTGCTTTTCAGCCATGCCTTCATCTCTTCACTTGTTAATTTTGATTCGATAGGCAAATAGGTGCCTTGCTCATCTAAATAAAACAAACGATTCTCTTCTATGGTGTTTTCAATATGATTCGCTTTAATCTTCGTGTAGTTTTCCACTTGATCATAATTCTCATAGAATGCCGTCAATTTCTCATCAATATAATAGAAATCATGATCGGAATTTTCATATATCTTGATATATTCGACTTTTTCATGAGATTCATAGAGTCCCGATTCGTAAAGCACCTCTTTAAATTCTTGATAGGATTTTTTGTAAGAGGACATCGAGGTCGCAATCGGCCGAACCGCCAGAGTATAAAGAATCCCCGTACAGACGACAAGTAAGACAAAATCAAGCAAAAACGCCACGAGACGGCGGATAGTTGGCGCCTTAACAAACTTTTTCTCGTTGCTGACGTTTCCTGATAATGATTGAGCGGAATCTACTGATTTCATGGATAGCACCTCTTTTTATAAAACTAATAAATAGAAATAAGTATATAAATGGAACTTTTCTAGTTTATTTTGTTTATTTTTTAGGACTTTTATAACGTGATCGTCATTTTTTTCATTTTTATTTATAAATAAAAATGACATTTCGCAATTTTAGAATAGCGGTTTTTCGACAATAAGTAAAAAAGCGGGCAACTTCTGCACGCTTTTATAAAAGCAATTTTTAAATAATGCGTCAAAAAAAAAAAAAAAAAAAAAGACTATATTTTTATTAATATCAATATTTTTTATGTTTTTTTCTATTTAATGTTTTGATCGATAATCCCGCCACCAAGCATAACGCCGTCATCATCATAAAAAACCGCTGCTTGCCCCGGAGTAATAGCGGCATATGGAGCATCAAAAAGCAACTCCAAGATATCATCTTGAAAACGCACAATAGTCGCACCTAAATCCTTTTGACGATAGCGGAATTTGACATTGACATGAAAAGACAAATTTGGTTTTTCGCCAATCCAATTAACGCGATTAATAACTGCTTTAGTGGTTAATAATGCATCATTGCATGGATTATCGGCGACATAAAGTATATTCTTTTCAACATTCTTCCCACATACAAACCACGAATGATTGCTCGTTCCACGGATTCCTCCGATTCCAAGGCCCTTGCGTTGGCCTAATGTGTAATATAACACTCCATCATGTTGACCGATGACCTTCTTGGAATCAATATCGACTATATCACCGCGTTGCGCTGGAAAATAATTTTGCAAAAACTGCTTGAATCGTCTTTCGCCAATAAAGCAGACCCCGGTTGAATCCTTTTTATGGGCAATGGGAAGATCGAGCTCTTCCGCCATAGTTCGGACTTCGATCTTATCGATATCGCCAAGCGGGAAAAGACAAGCGGCAATCTGCTCTTCGTTGATTTGGGAAAGAAAGTAGGTCTGATCCTTACTCAAATCATGAGCCTTTTTTAAGTAAGTATGCCCATTCTGCACGATTTTTTTCGCATAGTGACCGGTTGCGATATATTGGCAGCCCTGAGCGCGCGCAAATTGCAAAAAAGAATCAAATTTAATATATTTATTACAAAAAATATCAGGATTAGGGGTTCTTCCTTTTTTGTATTCATCTAAAAAATAGGCAAAGACCTCATTCCAATACTCTTCGATAAAATCGATGCGATATAAGGGGATTTGAAGTATTTCTGCCACCTTTTTAGCATCCTCATAATCGGCTTCTTGGGGACAACAGGGATCGTTTAAAGTGGGATTACCCAAATAATCACCATTGGTAATTGCATCCCAGTTGCGCATGAAGCCGCCTACCACTTCATAACCTTCCTTTTTTAATAAATAAGCGGCGATGGCGGAATCAACGCCTCCGGAAAGCCCGACCATTACTTTAGTTTTCATATCTTCTATCTCCCTAAATCTTCACTATCGATCATCAAAGTGAAAGGACCCTGATTATGAAAATGTAGATCCATATCCGCTCCAAAAACACCTGTTTCGACAGATGGATAGTGTTCTTTTAAAAGACCAACCCATTCATCATATAAGGGCTTAGCAAGCTGAGGAGAAAGAGCGCTAGAAAAGGTAGGGCGTCTTCCCTTTCTTATGTCCGCATAAAGCGTGAATTGCGAAACCGATAAAATTTGACCATGAACATCTTCGAGGCTTAGATTGGTAGCACCATTTTCATCAGGAAAAATGCGAAGCGATAAAATTTTATTCAGCATTTTTAACAGTGTCTTTTCATCATCGCCTTCACAAAGTCCAACCAAAAGCAAAACGCCATAATCAATATGGGCGACTACCTGCGATTCGATTTTTACGGAGGCATCTTTTACAATTTGCAAAACAACACGCATTTCATATCACCATGTTTTATTATAGAGAATTTTTCCGATAATTGATATACTTAAAATCGGAAGTGATAAAAATGAATGCTCCATTAGCGTTTCGAGTTCGTCCTCAAAAAATAGAAGATATCATTGGCCAAGAGCATTTAACCGGCCCTGATGGCTTTTTAAGCCATTGTCTAGAATCAAATACCCTTGTTTCCATGATTTTTTATGGGCCACCCGGTTGCGGAAAAACGACTCTGGCCGAGGCATTTTCGCGTTCCATCGGCGCTCATTGCATAAAGCTGAATGCCGTTACTAGCAACAAAAAAGAAATCGAAAGTGCCATCGAAGAATCCCGGATGTTTCCTCATCCGATCATTCTCATGGATGAAGTTCATCGTTTGAACAAGGATAAACAGGATTTGCTTTTGCCATTTGTGGAATCGGGAACGATCTATTTAATTGGTGCAACCACCGCTAATCCGTATATTGCTATTAATCCGGCTATTCGAAGTCGATGCCATCTTCTTGAAGTTAAGCCCTTAAATAAAGAAAATATTATCGAAGGGATCAAGCGTGTTCTATCTTCGCCCCTTGGTTTAAATAACCGCTATCAATTTGACGATGATGCCTTAATCGCTATTGCCTCTCTTTGCGGTGGCGATATGCGTTTCGCCCTAAATATCGTGGAAGTTGTCACTTTAGGATCCAAGAAATCCATTATTCATAGAAGCGACATTGAACAGGTCACTAAAATTCCCAATTATTTAATGGACAAGGATGAAAACGAACACTATGATTCGGTTTCTGCCCTGCAAAAATCGATTCGTGGGAGCGATGTCGATGCCGCCCTTTATTATTTAGCCCGCCTTTGTATTGCCGGTGATTTGGAAAGTATCGAACGGCGGCTATTGGTGACAGCGTATGAGGACATTGGATTAGCTAATCCGCAAGCGGTGACGCGATGTGCCACTGCATTAGAAAGCGCACGAAAGGTCGGCTTTCCTGAAGCCGTTATTCCTTTAGGATTTACTGTTTGCGATCTCGCCTTATCTCCTAAATCGAAGGCCGCCTGCAACGCTATTCATGAGGCGATGGATTTGGCGAAAAAACAACCGCTTGATGTTTTGGATTATTTGAAATTGACCCCCGTGAGTCTTCAACCCGAGGATCAATACCCCTATGATCGCCCTGATCTTTGGGAAAAAATCCAATATTTACCTGAATTAATCAAGAATATGTCATTCTATCATCCTCAATCCGGTTCCAGCTATGAACGCGCATTAAATGAGAATTATATGCGATTAAAAAAACAAACGCGGAGCCGTGATCTACGAAAACTAAAAAAGCTATAAATTATTTTTATGATGAGCGCTTGAACGAATGAAGAGATCGAGCGCTTTTTTTGGTACTAAGGGACAGAAGGGATAAAGATATGGTAATCCCCAGGTTTTTAAAGTCGATAAATAGATAAATAGAGTTAGCATACCAAGCAAAAATCCAAGTTTTCCTAAGATTGCCACCAAAATGATGAGAAGTATCTTGACCACCTTATTAGCCATCGATAATTCATAGCTCGGAGTGGCAAAGCCACAAATGGCGGAAATGGCGCACATTAAAATAATCTCCGGTAGAAAAAGGCCTAAATCCAATGATACCTGCGATAAGACGATCGCGGCAATAAGTCCCACCGCACTCGTCAATTGGCTCGGTGTATGAATGGAGGCGATGCGCAATAATTCAAATATCAATTCCGCAATGATGATTTGTAAGACCAAAAGATGGGAATTCTGTGAGCTCACTTCGATCACCAATCCGTTCATGAAGCCATCATTTTTGATAAGGGCGAGCCATAATGGCAAAAGAATAAATGATAATAAGACAGCGACGCTTCTTAATAATCTTGTAAAGGTTCCGACCATCGGCGATTGGCGAAATTCCTCAACATGCTTGGTATGATCGATGAAGGTCGTAGGCGTAATAATCGCACTTGCGGAGGTATCCACCATCACGATGATTTTTCCATTCATGATGTTGATACCCGCGACATCCGGACGCTCGGTATATCTCACCAAGGGAAAAGGTGAATAGCGTTGCTTAAACAATAATTCCTCCAACGCGCGATCGGTCATGATGAGCGAATCGACATCGATTTCTTGGATCTTCCGTTCAATATCGTGGACAATGCCGGGATTGGCCCGGTTTTCTAAATAAATTAGTGCGACGCACATCTTGCTTTCTTTTGAAACCACGTAATTTTTGATTACGAGATGCTCATCGCGAATTCTTCTTCTAATGAGACCAACATTGGTATTGAGCGATTCCCCAAAGCCATCGCGGGAGCCACGTATCGTTTGTTCACTGGTCGGTTCACTTACGGCCCTTGTCGGATAAAGGCGAACATCAATCATGATAGCGTAGTCAAGCTTTTCCAAAAGCAAAATAGCGACTCCATTCATAAAATTATCGATCATCTCTTGGTAATCTTCGGTGGTGGACACGCCACCATTGGGAAGCGTTGAAGCCGCCGAATATGGCCCAAAGGCGTCATCTAACCCTTCAAGCGCGCTACAAAGGGCGACTTCACTTACCAATGAGGATAAGTAATATACTATGCCTTTTTTAAGCCCGCGGCCTACTTGGCGCCGGACCACATCGAAATTGGTGCCGAATTTTAATGATTCCATCAAAAATCGATCGGCGATCTCTATATATCTCTTCATCTTATTCACACTTTGGCTTCACTAGGAAGCTCGATACCGCTCCTAAAACCACGACTGCGGTAATCACTCCCGATGATGTTGAAAATAAGCCCTTTAGGATTCCTAAAAAGCCTTGTTCCTTTGCCCCTTCAAGAGCGGCGTGCGAAAGCGTATGACCATAATTGATAATAGGAGTAAGTGCTCCTCCTCCAAAGATATCGATCGCACAGTCATAGATCTGAAATGATTCTAAAAGCACACCGATCACCACAAAGATACTGGTAATATGACCTGGTGTCAGCTTGGTATATTCATAAAGAATTTGCCCACAGGTGGCGATGGCTCCCGAAAATAAAAAGGCATATAAAAATGTTAAGGGACTCATTCTTCCACCTCCAAGGTTAAGGCGTGTGCAATAACCGCAATATTATTCTTTTGATAGCTAACTGTCGGTGAGTATAATGCCCCGGTAGCCACGATTAAAACGCGCCGTAAGTGGCGTTTTAGCATCTCCTGGATGATATAGCTCGCGGTGACGACCGCAATGCAAGCCGGGCCACTACCTCCCGCATAAACCTGAGATTGCTCCCGTTTATAGATAGTTAAACCGGCATCGAGATGATTCGATAGTTCGATACCATCATGGGCGAAGCAGTCCTTGAGTACCTTGGTGCCGATAGCGGATAAATCGCCGGTAACGATGAGGTCATAGGATAAATGACTCTGATGATGATTATTTAAATGATCCATGATCGTACGATAAGCCGCATAGGCCATGGGGCTTCCCATATCATTAACATCACTTTGCTTCGGATCATAAACTTCTCCATATGTTAATTCGGTTATTCTAATCGGACTTTTTTTTCGTCCCAAAATAAAGGCCGCCGCTCCAGTAATCGTCGTCGTTGTGCTATCCTTTTTTTGTATTCCATAGTCATTGGGATAGCGAAATTGGCGTTCTGCGACCGCATAATTAGAGCTTGCAAAGGCCATTCCGTTTTCCAAAGAACCATATTCAACATAGGTTGCTAAAAGTCCGAGCGCCAAAGCGATCGTCGCGCAGGCACTATAAACACCGATAGCGGAGGTATGAAGCGTCTTCATCGCTAAGGAGCTGATTGCCAATTGATTGCTGAGGTCACCACCAAAGACCAAAGGAATATCCTTCATGCGCAAATGCGCCTTTTTTAACGCGATCTCGATGG
Organism: uncultured Coprobacillus sp.; assembly: GCA_964583155.1. Taxonomy (GTDB): domain Bacteria; phylum Bacillota_I; class Bacilli_A; order RFN20; family CAG-826; genus CAG-826. The sequence goes on along the minus strand of CAZOUY010000001.1, from coordinate 74,269 downwards.
CCTTCTTGATCAATTCCACTTCGCCTTGCTCGAAGCTTTTTTGACCAAAATAGCAATCCTTGATGCTGGTGTCATAATATAGCGCATATGGCCCTTGCATTTCCTTCGGGCCCACGATCGACGAAGCGTTTTGCAGATAGACATTATGAAACACAATACTAAAGCTCATAATGGCACCCCCACCAACGTTAAAAGAAGTCTAATTACCGCATAGAAAAATGCGCCTAATATTCCATAGGTGATGACGCTTCCGGCCAGATAAAACATGCGGGAGCCTACCCCAAAAACCGGTCCTTCAAAGCGTGACTCGACTGCGGAGGAAATGACGGAATTGGCAAATCCCGAGGTCGGAATGAACAATCCCGCGCCCGCCTTTTTGGCAATTTTTTTATATAATCCCGTGATGGTCAAAAGGGTCGTTAATAAGATGATGCCGAGCGTTGAAATTAACATGGCATCCTCTTTTTTGAATTTAAAGGTCACATATGCTAAATAGTAAAATAAATGCGCCAGTAATCCCATCAGACCACCAATAAAGAAAGCCCAAAGAAAGTGCGCTAAGCGCTTCGGGCGAATTTTATTATCACTAACAATTTGTTCGAATTCTTCTTGGTTCATAAAATCACCTCATCTTCTATTTTGTCAATAGAGAGGCGTTTTCATTCATGAAACCAGCATTTCTTTGAGTTTTGCTAATATTCGCTTTTCCATGCGGGAAATCTGTACCTGCGAGACAAAAAAGCGCTGCGCTAATTCGCTTTGTTTCATTCCCTCAAAGAAGCGTAATCGAATAAAGACTTGCTCCTTAGGGGAAAGCTTTTGTAAAGCATTTTCTAAATCCAATTGCATTAAATCATCCTGCAAGCAATCTTCCCCGATAATATCCTCCATGACCATATGCTCATCATCCAAGGGCGTTGAAAGCGAGGTCGGATAATAATGCGATTCAATGGCCATGAGAATATCCTCCTTCGATTCGTTTAAGGCCATGGCCAAATCATCGATATTGACGGAACGCTCAAGCGTGATTTCCAATTCTTTTTCCACCTTTTGAATTCTGAGATAAAGCTCCTTAAAATGGCGTGAGACCTTGATCGCGCCATCATCACGAAAGAAGCGTTTTATTTCCCCTAAAATCAAAGGAACGGCATATGTCGAAAATTGTACTTCATAATTAAAATCAAACTGCTGAATGGCCTTCAATAGACCTAACATACCGACACTTAATAAATCCTCTTTATCTGTGGTTGAATTTTGATAACGAGAACAGAGAGAAATGACTAACGGTTTATGATCAAGACAAGCTTGTTCCAGCGCTTTTTGATCACCGGCTTGCGCTCTTTTAATTAATTCATAATCAATTATTGGCGTTGCCATAGGCGTAAGTCGGCACGGATGTAAAAACCTTCCGTATCGTGATTTTGGTTCCCATTCCGATAACGGAGCGAATCGCAAATTCATCGCTTAACGACTGGATGATCGTCAAGCCCATTCCTGCTCTTTCCAAATCCGGGCGTGTCGTATAATTAGGTTTCAAGGCCTGCTCAATATTTTCAATTCCTACTCCATAATCACTGATAATCAAGGTCAACGAATCCTTGTCAATGATGGCCTTCATCATGACTTCCTTGCTCGCATCTAAACGATATCCATGAATAATGGCGTTTGACACTGCTTCAGAAACGATCGTCTTAATCTCACTCATTTCATCGATTGATGGATTTAAAGGAGCGATAAATGAAGTGATGGCAATGCGCGCGAATGATTCATTGATAAGAGAAGCGCTAAATCGTAATTCCATTGTATTCATGCTATAATCCTCACTTTCTTTTTAAAAGCCAAGAGATTGCGATATTCCTCCATAATTGAAAAAATACCGGTCATCTGAATAATTTTTCTCGTATATGTGGTTAGACCTGTTATCCCACATATACCTCCCTTACGATGGATTTCATTATAACGACCAAGCATTAGTCCGATTCCCGAGGAATCAAGAAAGGTTAGATGGGTAAAATCCCAAAGAATCGCTTTCGCATCATAATGCTCCATTTCCGCGACAATCAAACTCCGATATGACATGACTCTAAGGGAATCTAAATCACCGGAAATAGCGACGACTAATCCATCTTCAAAGGGAGTGATACGTATTTTACTTTCCACGTTTTTTCCTCCCACTAAAAGACTAGCAAAAGAAAAAAACGCCGTTTGGAAAAACGACGCTTCTCGACAAAATTATGAAAAAAACAATTCGACAGATTACGCTAATAATCGCAAAATCATTTCCTTCAGATGATCAATAAAGCTCATTAATTCGATGTTTTCTTGGACCATAATCGGAAAACGATATTCTTCATTCTTATCATCGGTTAAAACTAGATAGCCGATTATTTCATTGGCCGCAATTGGAGCATAAATCTTCGTTAATTCTATTTTGGCGGTCAAGTCCTCGATCTTGCTTCCCTTATCACAGATAATATTTACTTCATTTTTCGTATAGATTGGGGTCTCCTTTTGTTTGGCCCGTTTAAAAGTGTAATTGGCGATTGCCTCATGTGCGGGAAAGATTTTTAATAGACAGAGCTTGCTAAATCCCGTATTTAATAAGGTCGTTGTGTCCTGCGAACGCTCGGCAATCGAGCTCTCATTCATAACGACGGAGATGAGACGGATACCACTTCGCATCGCGGTCGCCGTTAAATTATATTTGGCCATCGAAGTATAGCCCGTCTTTAAGCCATCCATTCCTTCATAATAGCCTAACATCTTATTCGTATTTACAAGCCAAAAGGGTGAAGAGCTGCCCTCACGCACATAGGCCTCTTTAAGCCGCGTAAATTGAAAGAGTGTTTCGCCATAGCTGACCAATTTAAGGGCCACTAAGGCCATATCGCGCGGTGTGGTCTTATGATCGGGATCATCAAAGCCGGTCGGATTTTTAAAGATGGTATTGCGCATTCCTAATTCTTTGGCGGTCTTATTCATCATCTTCACAAAATCTTCATTATTACCGGCGATATGCTCGCCAAGTGCGGTAATCGCATCATTGGCCGAATTGATCGCGACCGCTTTAAAAAGATCGCGAACGCTCATCCTTTCACCCGGCTCTAAATATATCTGTGTCCCACCCATACTGGCGGCGTAGGGCGAACAAGTGACCTCATCGTCAAAGGTGATCTTTCCTTCTTCAATCGAACGCAAGACCAAATACATTCCCATCATTTTGGTCATTGAAGCAGGATAATGCTGCTCATCGGCGTTTTTTTCATAGATCACCTTTCCGGTATTGGCCTCGATCAAAATCGCCGATTCGGTGTGCAATGATAAATCGTCCTCATTGACCTTGGTGACCGCTCTTTTGGGAATAGAAGAATGAAAGGAAATGGTTAAAAACAACGTTAAAATAATTTTCCACATAATATCGACCTCATTTCACTTTATGCCCCATCCACCAAAATAGAACTTATGATAATTGCGCATAGTAATTTTTCTTTTTTTCTTTTACAATGAAAAAGGTGAGAAATATGGATTTTATTGAACATTTATTAAAATACTATCCGCCGGAAATTGTCGATTCTCTTCTTGAATCATTAAATAAGCCCGATACTCATGCGGTCTTGCTCAATCCTCAAAAGATGACGGATGATGACTTTATCAGTCTTTTTCCTCATGTTGAAAAGCATCCCTTGATCGCGCACGCCTTTTATTATCAAAAGGAAGAATACCCATTGGGAAAAAGCCTTTTTCACGCAGCCGGGGCTTTTTATTTACAGGATCCGAGTGCGATGCTCGCGGCCTCTTTTTTAAAATTGAAGCCACAAAGCCTCGTTCTTGATATCTGCGCGGCTCCGGGCGGCAAAACGATTCAAACGGCTTTTAACCATCCCGACTCCCTCATCGTATCTAACGATTTATCCTATCAACGGGCGAACGTGTTATCGCAAAATATTGAGCGTTTCGGCTTCAGTAATGTGATTGTGACCGCTATGGACCCTAAGCATTTTCCTACCCGCTTTCATCATCTTTTTGATACGGTTATTCTCGATGCCCCATGTAGTGGTTCGGGCATGTTTCGAAAGCAAGCGGAGATGAAGGAGGATTGGACATATGAAAAGGTGCTTTCCTGTGCTCAAAGACAAAGGGACTTGCTTTCTTTAGCTGATCTTTATCTAGCGGATGATGGTTTTCTTCTTTATTCCACCTGTTCATTTTCTTATGAAGAGGATGAAGAGCCGCTTCTTAACTTTTTAAAGGAGCATGAAAATTATGAAGTGATTCATCTTCCCTTTCATTCTTCGTTTTATGAGCATCCGTCCTTACCCGGAACCATTCATCTCTTGCCATCGTTATATCGAGGCGAAGGTCAATTCATCGCCCTGCTCCATAAAAAGGGCCTATCTTCATCCAAAAGCGATTGGCGCAAAAAAGCCAAGCCTTATCAGCATCCTCATTTAAGAATATTTCCTCTTGAAGATCTCTTTCTTTTGGAAAGGAATAAAAAGATATATGGCTTACCCTATCCCTTTAATCTTGATAATTTAACCGTTATCCGCGCCGGGTTGGAGATCGGTGAAGCACAGAAGGAGCGCATCATTCCGAGTTTGGCCTTGGCCCGCTATTTATCGTGGGAGCGAAATATCGAATTAGACGAAGAGCAATGCGCTTCATACTTAAATGGTGAGTCCTTAGCGCTTGATTTAGCCGATAAGGGCTACTACACTGTTTCCTATCATAATTTACCTTTGGGCTTTATCCGATTTAGCAATGGACAAGCTAAAAACTGTTATCCTAAAGGGCTACGTCATAAAAAAATGTGATGAATCCATCACATTTTTATTTGGCCTTTTTCGTTTTTTTTCGTTTTTTGCGCATCGCGATTTCTTGCATGTATTCCTCATCTAAAAGTCGCATGGCTTCCACCTCTTCCCGCAGGCGATCCTCCACCATTTTAGCGATCTCAAAGGATTTTTTTGTCGCGTATTCTTCATAGGGAATGGGCTTTAAGATATGAACCTGAATGGGATTTATCTTATTCTTATATTTAGTCGGCAAAACTCGGAAGCTACCATAAATAGCGACCGGAAGAATCATCTTATGACTATCCATGGCGATCTTAAATGTCCCCGCCTTGAGTTCATTCATATGATGGTCCTCGTGCTTACTACGTGAGCCCTCCGCAAAAACGGTCCATGACATTCTATTGGTGCCTAAGGCATTGATGACATGACGGATAACCTTCAATTCCTGGCGGAGATTATCGCGGTCGATATAGACCCCTTCGACAATGCGCATGACATTATCAATAACATGCGATTTTTTGGTTTCTTTTTTGGCGATAAAGGATATGGGCTTTTCAAAATACGGAATGAGCACCAACGGATCGATCATCGATTGATGATTGGGAATAATCAAAAAAGAATCATCCGTCATCGGAATATTCTCCAAACCCTGAACATGAAATTCCATGCTCAAGCCTTTATTGACCTTCATCACTAATTTCCGTAATCGTTGGTAGCGTTCCTCCAAAGGATGCTTATCTAAATGACGCGCCCAATTATGGATCCAAAACAAATTGCGAATGATTAATCCCCCAACACGGAAAACATATCTCGGATACTTCATGACCTTTTCCTCTCCTATTTACTTTAGCATAAAACCCTACAAATGACTATTCTTATTTCGCGACAATGACCACCGTCAAACCATTGATCATCAATGATTGCGAATACATTTCATCCTTTAATAATCCGGCCTCATTAAATAATACGCGATAATATTCCTTCAAATCATAATAAATCGTACGCACACTGGGATTAATAAAAATCTTAAAGCTCAAAAACGGGGCAATCGCTTCTTGATTGATATAATCGATCAATAATCCCCCATTATCCAAATTTTCAAAACGGAATAGACCCTCCAATTGACGGGTCTCATCAAATCGTAAGAAGGAAAACATTTTTCTAACTTGAATGATGTCGTTCATACATTTGGCCATCCATTTCCGCTCTTCAAGCTTCTGATAATCAAATTGATTATAGCGATCGCCGGAGCGATAGGAATTGTGGTCATGGAATTTTGTTAAACCGATCTCTTGTCCCATATGAATGAAAGGAATGCCATAGGAAAGAAGAATGACTTCGTTCACCAAAACGACACGCCGCAAACGCTGCTCATGATTATCATGAGGGCAAGCGACCGAAATCTTATCGTATAAGGTGTTATTATCATGACATTCGACATAATTGATCGATTGACTAAGCGACGAAAATAGCGGTGGAAAGCAATAGTCTTTGCATGATCCCATCCAGGCAAATTTAAATCCTTCGATATAGTCATTTTGACCTAATAAATAGCCACAAACAGCCAGCTCATCAGCGCTCGTTTTTCCTTTGACGATATCGCGATAGGCATCATTAAAGAAGGCATATGATGGTAATAAATGGGCATTACCCATCATGGCCTTTTGATCATCCCTTAAAGCGGTCGGCATATTCCAGCCTTCCCCATAAAGCATGATATCGGGGCGTATTTCCTTAACGCGTTCAGCTAATTCCTGCATCGTTTTAATATCTAAAATCCCCATCAAATCAAAGCGAAAACCATCGATTCCGTATTCTTCAAGCCAATAACAGCAGGAATCGATTATGAAGGAACGAACCATCGGTTTTTCACTTGCTAGATCGTTTCCACAGAATGATCCATTTGATACTCGACCATCATCATGCTTACGGAAATAATAACCCGGACAAAGAATCTCAAAGGGGGATGTTCTTTGATCATAGATATGATTATAGACAACATCCATATTTACCCGGATGCCATTAAGATGGAGAACCTGCACCATTTTCTTTAATTCGGTGATCCGCGCATAGGGATCATGAGGATCCGAGGCATAGCTTCCCTCAGGAACATTATATTGTGCCGGATCATAGCCCCAATTATAGAGACGATCGGGATTTTCTTCATCCACTGTCGCAAAGTCAAAAATCGGTAGCAATTGTAGATGGGTGATTCCCAATTTCTTGAGGTGATCTAAACCGACCATCGCCCCGTTTTTGCTATGGCGATGCTCCTCCACAACTCCTAAAAACTTCCCCTTGTGCACGACATCACTATCACGAAAGCTCGTGAGATCACGAACGCTCGTTTCATAAATCACCGCATCGGTGTATCTTTTAAAGGGCGGAAGCATCTCACGATGAAAATCAACCGTTGTTTTCTTTAAAGAGACGACAACGGAATGCGTTCCATTGGCGGTTGACGCGACAGCATAAGGATCAGGTGCGGTCTGAAGACGTCCTTCAATCGTCGCTTGATAAAGATAAGTGGCTAATTCCAAATCTTTTTCCACCTTCAAATAGTAAACACCCTGCGAAGTTCTCTGCATTTCGAATTCATAATTCTCATCATCCTGCGATAAAAGGACGACGACCTTGCTCGCGAAGGGGGTCCATAAACGAAATTCGGTATAGCTCTTCTCATAGTGCATCCCAAGATCATGACCCAAATAGGTGTACTCTTGATCAAACCACGGCTCCTTTTGCAAAGAAAGAATATGAATAGGGATGGTTTGATAGCTTTCATCCGCGAGACAAAAATCGTGACCAAGGGTGATCGATGATTGCAATCCGAGAACATATTCCATTTGGAGATCCTCGCGTTTTTCCTTTAAAATAGCCGGCACCTCTTTGCCGATACCATCTTCAATAAAGGTAAATATCTTTTGTCGGTTTAAATCATTGACCTCAAATACATAAATAACGCGAATCGTTTTTCGATCGATAAACTCAGCATAAAACTTTTCTTTCATAAACATCACTCCATCACTAGTATTGCAATTGCGTAATCCCCGTCATGCGAGATTGACACCTTATATCTTTGACCCTGATACTCCAAATAGGGAGCGTGATTTTCATCATATAAGACCCGAATATTATGAAAATCATGGAAATCTATTTTTCCTTTGTTAGCCTTGACAAAGGCTTCACGGGCCGCCAAACGCCCCGCTAAAAATTGGGCTTTATGAACCGCATTCTGATAGAGAGCAAATTCCTCTATACTCAGTAATCTTTTTGCCAAAGCCGGTTTGTCCTCTAAGCGATTAATATAAACGATATCTATTCCCACTTCCATCTTTATTGCTCCTCGTTCAAAACAATATGAACCGCGATCCTTTTATTCCGCCATTGTTCAATATAACGTTTCACAATCTTATAATCAATAGTCTCATATTCCTGTAGCTCTTTTAAATAATCGATATCTCGCATATATCGTGACACTAATTGATAAGGAAAATCCTGGCCGTCTAAATTCAAAAGGGCATTTCCATAGCATGCAGAAATCGCTCTTTTAAGATCTTTAGGCGATAGATATTGATCAAGATGACTAAGAAAATATTGGAATTTTTTGATGATCTGCTCTTTTTTATGACTGCTCGTCATCACGTAGATAATATCGACATCATCGACTGATAGAAGACCTCCGGAGACCGAAGTATCAACCAAATTCTCTCGATGCATTTCCTGCAAAAGCTGGCTCGCATCCGAAAACAAGAGATTGGTCACCACCTCATTTAAAATCTCATATTGCTCATTGGATAAATTCAAAGATTCTTTTAATTTAACGGTCTTCATCCCAACCGCTATTAAAGGTAACGGAACATCCATCTTGGTCATTTCGTAGTCCTTTTTGATGGTTTCCTCCTCCGAAGGCACCACTCTTTCGAGATGATGATCGGGATCAGAGGATGGTAATTTGATTTTTTGTAGATCCCTTAAAAGGGTGTCAGGGATATCTCCAAAAATAAACAAATGCATTTTATCGAGGCGATAATACGTACTAAATACTCTTTTTAAGTCATCTAAAGTGGTCTTGTTAATCGCCGATTCATCACCGACAATTTCATCCTTAAGAGGAGAATTCATAACCAATGAATCTAGCAAGCCCTTGTATAAGCGGTTATGCGGCTGATCGAGGTGCATTTTTAATTCTTCCACGATAATCGGCTTCTCTTTAGCGACCGCTTCTTCATCAAAGGTCAGATGATTGGTCATGTTCAAGAGAATCTTTAATCCTTCTAGGAGATTATTAGCCGTTTCAAAGTAGTAAGCTGTGTATTCATAAGTAGTAAAGGCATTCGCATCGCATCCTAGTGCGGAAAAAAGCGCGAATGCATCACCCTTCTTGGTATCAAAAAGACGATGCTCTAAAAAATGGGCGATTCCTGAAGGTGTTGGTTTACCATCGATTTGATAAGCGGAAGCTAATGACCCCACCGGAATAGCCACGTAACAAGAAAAGGTATGATAACCAGGACGATTGATGATATGAACCGACAAGCCATTATCAAGATGATGGTCCTCCTGTTTCCAAAATGCTTTCATGAGTGAATCACTCCCTTTAAAACATAGGATCCTTGATAGATTAGATGACGCGCTAAAAGGTTGAGGCGCTTGGGCGTCACTTGCTCATAGCCTGCGATCAGGCGCTCAATATCAAAGTGTAGGTCACCGGAACGAAGATTTCGGACCATCATCTGCATGATACCCAAATTGTGATCGCTATTCGACAAAAGCGATGATTTTATTAAACTCTTCGCCTTTTTGACCTCTAAATGTGAAAAATGAAGATGCGCGATGACTTCTCTGATGGCGTCTTGTGCTTCATCAAGGCGCGAAGTGCTGACACCGGCCGCGATAAAAAGCATCTGATTATAAGCGTTTAAAGATGAGGAAATGCTGTAGCAAAGGCCACGTTTTTCCCGGACCTCGACAAAAAGGCGACTGATTCCCAATTCGCCGATCAGTGCGCTCAAAAGCTGAGCCTCATAATAATTGCACTCTTCATTTAAACGATAGCCCATCATAATACGCGACTGCTGGATCTCTTTTTCTTGAATGACTTCGATCACATCGCTATTTTGGCGTTGATAATGCTGATAAAGCGGTAGCTGTCCATGGAAAACAAAATACTTGTTTAAAGCCTTTTTAATCTTCTTTTCTTCGCCTGGACCGACACCAATATATGCCTTAGGTGCCTTGATAATGCGCTGATGTAGATCGATTAAATCGCTTTTAGTAACGCGATGAATCTCATCAACCGTTCCATAATTCGGTATGGATAAAAGCCAATTGTCATCTAAGGCCTTATAAAAGCCTTGGGAAGCGATATAGGAGGGACGATTTTCTAGTTCGAATAAAAGATTGGTCACGATCTCTTTTTGCTCGGCAATTAGACGCTCATTATAGCGCGGTAAATAGTAATCAAATGCCAAAAGATAGATAAAATCAATGGCCTTCTGATATAAATCATCATCAAGAACTAGTTTTTCATCAACGACATTGAAGGTCACATAAAAAACGAGATTATCCTTATTAAAAAAATGCGAAAAGGATAGATCAAGAGCGTACAAATTTTCACTGGCCGCGATGATTTGGTGCTGATGCGGATATCCGCGAGCGCGATTTTTTAAAACGAAGGATAGTAGAGTGAGAACCGGCAAATCCTCACGACGAAAAGGAAGCATCGTATAAATGGTCATCACATGCGAATGGAAACGATCATCCTTATAATATCTATGCATCCTTGTCATCCTTATCATCACTTTCCTCTAGAGCCGATTGATTGTGAATGAGGACCTTACGACGATTGCTGCCTGATGTTGGTTTTGAAACGACTCCCGCTTCTTCTAATTGGTCCATAATCCGGGCGGCTTTAGGAAAACCTAATCCCATTTTACGCTGAATTTCCGAAATGGAAACCTCATCTAAATCCATGACAAAGGCTTTAACCTCTTCATAGCGATCATCGCGAGTGACCGTCCCCCCGGAGCCAGGATAAGCGGGTCCGGCGGCCGATCGATCCGTTAGATCGAGGAAGTTTGGATTATAGTTTGTCGGATAATGCTCTTTTAAAAAGCTAACGACTCGCCGAATTTCTTTATTATCGACATAGGGTGATTGAAGACGCGTAAAGCCAATACCAGGAATTTCCTGACAATCGACTAACATATCACCATATCCTAAAAGCTTTTCGGCTCCCCCTTCACCTAAAATGGTCTGCGAGTCGATGGCCTTCGCGACACGCAAGGCCACTCTGGTCGGAAGATTGGCTTTAATTACACCCGTGATAACATCGACGGATGGTCTTTGAGTCGAAATGACTAAATGGATACCGCAGGCACGGGATTTCGCTGCCAGCTTGACCACCGGGCCACCAATATCCTTGCAGTTTTCCACTAAATCAGCATATTCATCGATTACTACGATGATAAGTGGCATCGGCTCTAGATGCTCTTCCTCCGCATATTCATTATATTGCGAAATTTTCGAAACGCCCACCTGTTCAAACATCGTGTAACGATTTTCCATTTCCATAACCAAACGATTCATTGCCACCTTTGATTGATCATAATCCGAAATAATGGGACATAACAGGTGCGGAATATCGCGATACATTGACATCTCGACTCTTTTCGGATCGATGAGCATGATTCTTAACTCCGCAGGCGAAGCTTTCATCAATAAGGACATGATCAAGCAATGCATAAAAACCGATTTACCGGATCCGGTAGAGCCGGCGACTAAAAGGTGCGGATAATTGGTAACGTTGACGCCGATGATATCCCCGGTAATATCCTTACCAAAGGGGACAAAATAGCGATATTTACGATCATTGATAAATGGTGCTAGGCACTCCTTTAAAGAGACGGTTGTCGCTTTGGCGTTTGGTATTTCTAGCCCCGAAGTCACCTTACCGCGCACAATCTTTTCAAAACGGGCTCCCACTCCACCTAAACGAGCGGAAATATCGTTAATATATTTATCAACAATGTTCACAGAAACATCGCGATTCATCAAAACATCAAAGCGAGTGACCGATGGACCGATTTTATAACCGGAAATGGTCGCTCCGATTCCAAAATCGCCAAATAGCTCGTTAATCGCTTTTTGCCGTTCTAAAGCGACGACATTATTTTCTTCATCGACATCAGTATTTTCATAAACGTTCAGTAATTCAAGGCTTGGGTACACATAGGGAGGCATATCATAATTTCCTTTCTCTTTCGGTGTTGGATTTTTATTAATAGTGACAGTAACAGGAGGTTCAAACGGCGCGGAAGCTCGATAACTGACCTTGCTAGCCGTGGGAACCGTGGCTTCGGGATGCTCACTGATGATAGGAGTATCGTTCTTCGGTTCTAATTCATCGGCGAAGACACTCGGGGCCGTCGACGATTTCGGTTCATCATATTCATTATCTTCTTCAATGTCATCCGCTAAAATATCGGAAGTCTTATCGCCTTCACTTGCAAGAACGAAGCGCGCTTTGGTCGCACAATTTTCAGGATCCGATGACACATAGCTTAGACTTTCTTTTTCTTCCTCTTCTTGGATATCAAGCGCTTCCTCCAATTCGGACTCCGCTAATTTCCGCTCTTTTTCAAGAGCCTCTTGCTTGGCTTTTTTGCGTTCTTTGCGCTTTTTAAGCCAGCCCTTAATCTTCAATGAAGGACGATATAAGCAAAGGACGACGCCCGCTATCATTAAAATGAAGGAAACGATTATGGTGCCGACCGAAGTGATGGTGGTATTCAATAAGGCCGCTAAAAAGTAGCCGATAAGACCTCCTCCGGCTTGTTCAATGCCGGCCACATTCGGAATGAGCACTCCCTGCGAAATATTGTTCATTTGGGCAGAAAATTTTGAAAAGACATTGCTCAAACGTAATTCATCGCCATTTCCCGGCGAAGCGGCGATGATAATACCGATAAAAAGTAAAATCATTCCTAAGAGGGTCACATCAATTTGCACCCGAAAGGCTTTTCTCTTCAAAGTTAAATAAAGGCCAAAAAAGAGGATGATTAAATAGGCCACAAAATAAAAGACACCAAAAAGATAAACAAAGCAAAAGGTCAAAAATTCACCAATCGGACCGCGATTTAAAAGACCGATGATCGCTATTAAAGAAATCATGAGCCCAATCAAAATGGTCTCTGCCTCTTTTGACATTAAACCATCACTATTGACTTTCGGTGCTTTTTTCTCTTTGGCCATAATCATTGTCCTCCTAATTAGTATTGCAAAAAATATTATATCATAAACTTTATTATTTCTTACTAGGCAACGATAAAAAAAGCATCATGAAGATGCTCTTTTTTAGTTTCATTTAGATCTCGACCACCAGTGGTAAAATCATCGGCGATTTTCCCGTGGCCCGGCGTACCATTTTAAGCGCTTTATCGTGGACTGTCTGCTTCACATCGTTGATGCTCATATCATTTTGTAAAGCGTGATTGATGCTATCGAGGAATAAGCTCGCTAGATCGTGTAAAAGGGCCTCCGAATCCTTGACGAGAACAAAGCCACGCATCTGCACATCGGGACCGGCTATCACTCTTTTTTCAAGATGTGAAACCGTTAGAGCCATACAAATGACGCCATCATCAGCTAGCTTTTGGCGATCCATCAAAACCGCATCGCCAACATCACCTACTCCACTTCCATCCACCAATAGATCACCTACAGGGACCGATTCCGTGATTGGAAGCACCTTTTTATTTTCAAACGATAAAACCATTCCGTTATCTAGGACAAAGGTATTCAAATGCGAATATCCGAGATTAGCGGCGACAGCGACCTTCGCATTCGCTAAAATATGGCGAAATTCGCCGGTTACCGGCATGTAATACTTCGGCTTTAAAAGCGAAAGCATCGTCTTAAGATCCTCCTCTTGAGCATGCATCGATGAAATTTGCTTTTTCGTAACGTTGACCACCTTCGCCCCCGTACGATACAATTCGTCAATAGCCGATACGGCATAAACCTCAGTTCCAATCTGCGGAGGAGCGGCCACAATAAATGTGTCGTTCGGACCGATAATCAGCTTACGATCCTCGCCTTCACCGGTTGCCAAAAGCTCAATTTGATTATAAAGCGTATTCCGATCGCCCAAGATAATAATCACGATATCGCGTTCCCGAATTCGAAGTAAATCCTCCATCGTCGCCAAATTGGCCTTGGGTATCATCAACTCACCGACGGAATTCAAAGTTTCTAAAATTTTAAGGCCATCCTTTCCATAAAAGATAACCTTCTTATTGGCCTCAATGGATAATCGCACAACTTCGCTCAACCCATAGATATTAAAGTCATAGAGTGCAAAAAAGGTTCGCCCCTCCGCATCTTTAAAATCCTTGCTGATAATCGGGCTTAATCGATGGGATGGTGACGTATAGCCCGGGCGATCCGCATAACGAGACTCCGACATCAAAAGAAGAACATTCTTCTCCGAAATCCGGGCGATTTCGTTCATATCCAATTTATATTTTTGATGGTAATTATATTCGACAATAAATTCACCGGTATAGACGATACTTCCTTGCTCTGTTTCTAACGCAAAGCCATAGGAGCCCGCTATCATATGTGCGGTCTGGAAAAATTGAAACATGTGATTACCTATTTTGAGATATTGATTGTCCTTATTGATCTCAACAAAACGATAATCATGATTAATTCCGACGGAAAGGGAGTGTAATTTGATAAAAGCGGCCGTAATAGCGGAAGCATATATAGGCGCAGTTATTCCGCTATTCTGATATAAATAAGGAATGGCTCCCATTTGATCGAGATGACCATGGGTCACGATTACACCACGAATGCGATCGACCTTATCCTTCAAATAGCTGAAATCAGGGATGATGAAATCAACGCCCGGCGAAGTACGATCCGGATATTTGTGACCCGCTTCAATGACATAAATGTCATCGTCCACTTCAATCACAAACATATTTTTACCGCATTCATCAAGCCCGCCTAAAGCCACAACCTTAATTTTTTCCATAAACAACATTCCTCCCTTGATGGAACATCACAATTTTATATTTTCAGTAACGCACTAGAAATTATATAATAACTATTATTTTTTATACAAGAACATTTATGATTTTTTTATGTCATCCATTTGTAATAATAAGCAAATGGGAATTACTACTCTTCGATAGACCGCGTTGCGATGATATCAACACCTAAATTCAAGACATTTTCAATGATGACTTGATGCATGGTTATCGGAGCCTTCACCTTGACCAAACGTATTTCTTTCATAACCTCCATCATCATTTCCTTCGGTATCTCTCGTTCACTCATGACCGGAAGTCTTTTCAGACCTGTTTTGCTTTCTAAATCGACCGTGGAAGTGATAATGCGCTTAGGATGAATCGCCTCTTGTTTTCCATATGTTTCTCCGCGTTTACAAAAATTACCGTGAATGTTTCCCATTTCATCCATCGTCAATCGACAGCCGCGCGGACACACAATACATATCATTTCCTTCATCGCTATTCACCTACTTCCACAACAATTGTCGAGGTCTCTTGCGGAATCAAAGATACCTCAATGGCAATTTGTTCCATTTCTGATGGCAAAATAAATGGTTTGCGCACTGTTTTGATTATTTTTCCATCCGCCTTCACATAGAGAGTGACATTCTTTAAGGGCTTTCGCACCCGGAATTTTAAAAGAACCTTCGTGACCGCAAAAGGAAAACGTATTTTTTGTGGCACCACGTATGAAATATTATTTCCGGGAGTCACATCCAATAAGCGTTCAACCTGCAAATCATGATTTTGAATATATTGGGCCGCCCCTTGTCCGGCTAAAAAGGACTCGGCGCTCACAAAATCGACAAGATCATGAACATGCAAGACATTACCGCAGGCAAACACCCCGGGAATACTCGTCTCCATCATCTCATTGACCTCAGCACTTTTGGTTAAGGGCGACATCCGCGCGCCGGCACTAGCTAACATATCGCTCGAAGGAATTAAACCCACGGATAATAGCAGCGTGTCGCAATCAAAGGTCTTTTCGGTATTGGCTATATAATTCTGATGCTCATCCACCTCGACGATTGTGACCTTTTCCACCTGCGTTTTACCGATGACATCCTTCACGGTATGCGATAAATATAGGGGAATATCAAAATCTTGAAGGCATTGAACGATATTCCGGTTAAGACCATTCGAATAAGGCATGATTTCCGCTACACCTAAGACCTGAGCGCCTTCTAAATGCATGCGTCGTGCCATGATCAGTCCGATATCGCCTGATCCAAGAATAAATACTCTTTTACCGACCAAATAGCCCTCCATATTCAGGTATTTTTGCACGGTTCCCGCTGTAAAAATACCGTTCAATCTTCGGCCCGGAAGCATGATCGCACCGGCGCTCCGCTCAAAGCAGCCCATCGCATAAATGATGCTTTTAGCCTTAATTTGTACCAATCCTTCACTAGAATTCGAATAGGTTACTACTTTATCGGCACTAAATGATAAAACGGTCGTCTTGAGCTTATAGGCGATATCTCTTTTCTTTATTTCGGCAATAAAGCGATGCGCATACTCAGGACCGCTCAATTGTTCTTTAAACATTTCTAAGCCGAAGCCATTATGAATGCATTGATTGAGAATGCCCCCTAATGCTTCATCTTTTTCTAAAATAACCAGATCGCGAATTCCCTGATCATAGGCTGAAATAGCAGCGGCTAGACCAGCGGAGCCTCCGCCGATTATGACTAAATCCTTCTCAATCATCGTTATGCTCCTTTAAACTATACTTTAATACCTCGGAATGAACACCATCATAGCGAATATCCATGACATCGCAATGCAGCTCTTCAGCCATTATTTTTATCAATAACGGTTGACACATTCCACCTTGGCATTTACCAAATCCCACCCGGATGCGCTTTTTCACCGCTTTGATAGAATGAGGGACTAAGGAGCGATGGAACAAATCGCGAATTTCTTGTTCGCTGACTTGCTCGCACCGGCAAATAATCCGTCCATAGCGTGGATTTGATTCGATGAGTGCTTTCTTTTCTTCAAGCGGTAGCGTTTTCATAGTGATATAGGGACGAATTTCATCCGTATAAATTGATTTTTCTTGAAAGGTGAAATGCTTCTTGAGCATCGTCAAAACATATTCGGAAAGGGCCGGCGCACTGGCTAAGCCCGGTGATTCAATACCCGCTAGTTCGATAAAACCCGGATTTATCTCGCTTTCATGGATAAAAAAGTCATGCTTGCTGATTGTCGGTCGCACACCGGCAAAAACGCGAATGACCTCTTTGAAAGGCAAATCGGGTATCATTTTCAAAGCCTGCGCTTTCACCTGTTGGAGAGTGAAAAGATCGGAGCTTGTATCATCCATTTGGCATAATTCGCTAGAAGGGCCGACCAAATAATTCCATGATGTCGTTGGAGAAACCAAAACGCCCTTCCCTTTAGCGGTCGGAAGAGTGAATAAAACATGATTTAAAAAGCGATTATCAAAATGATTTAAGACATAATACTCACCCTTGCGGGCTTCCAATTCATAGGAAGGCTTCTCGAGCAAAGAGGTGATTTGAAAGGTGTTGACACCGGCCACATTGATGACCACGCGCGCCTCATATTTCGCCTTGTTTGTTACAACTTGATATCCACCATTTATCGCTTTAAGATCCACTACCTCTTCACTTAATTGCAGCTGCACACCATTATCAAGCGCATGCTCCATTAAATGCGAAGCTAAAATAAAGGGATTGATGATTCCGGCGCTTTGCGCCTCTAATGCGCCATAAACCGCGCTAGAAATATGGGGTTCCTTTTGTAAAACCTCTTCTTTGGATAGTAAAGTGGTGCGTACGCCATTTTCAAGGCCCCGCTCTTGCAGCTTCTTTAATACTTCCATTTCTTCTGAAGAAAACGCCAAAGTCCATGAGCCAATGCGATGAAAGGGAATGTCCAATTTCCGACATATCTCGTCGTACATTTCATTGCCACGAACATTGAAATAAGCCTTCCGACTCTCCGGCAAAGGATCATATCCCGAATGGATAATCGCACTATTGGCCATCGTCGTTCCACTAGCGACATCATCACCCTTTTCGATGACTAAAACATCAAGCTGATAGCGACAAAGATCATGCGCAAGGAAACAACCATTAACACCGGCGCCAATAATAATAATATCTTTCATATATGTGCTCCCATGTGCTTTATATTTTATCATGAATGAGGGCTGAAGAAAAGAGCTAGAGAAGAAGATTAATTTGACTTAAATATTCACTTGATAGAGGAACTAACGGCAGACGAAGATTCATAGATGGATAACCTTTTCGCGATAAGAGATATTTAATGGGAATGGGATTTGTTTCTAACGATAAAAGCTCGCTTACAAGACATAAATAATTGTCTAAAAGCACATGATGATAGCCTTCTTTAAAGTCCTGATAGAGCTCTTTCATCTCATTACCATAAAGAATACTCATCACGGAAATAATGCCATCCGCACCATTTTGCAATGCTTCATAGTAGCACGAATCATTTCCGCAATAGCAAAGGAAATCCGGAAAATTCTTTTTTAAAAGGCGCATTAAATTCATATCGCTGCTGGCCTCTTTGATGCCTTTGATATTCGGACATTTTTTTATAAGCTTACGAATGGTCATAAAGGAAATATGACTCCCCGTTCGTTTGGGAACATTATAGATGATGATCGGCTTTGTCGTATAGGTCGATATCTCTTTAAAGAATAAGTAAATTCCCCGTTGCGGTGGCAAATTATAATATGGTACAGAAATCAAATAGCCATCGGGGTTTTCTTTATCGATGGCCTTCATTTCCTCTTTAATCGGCGCAAGAGAATTAGAGGATATCGTATAAATAATCGCTAATTTGGTCTGATTTTTGACATATTTTAAGAGTTCCCTTTTTTCTTTAAAGGAAAGCGCGTGGCCCTCGCCTGTGGAGCCGCCAATGACGATACTGCTATGCCCCGTTTTCTCTGTTTGCTGAATCAGCTTTGAAACACAGCTATAGTCAATCATTCCCTTATCATCAAATGGTGTGACCATCGCCGAAATTAATGAACCAAACATATAATTCCTCCCCATGTCATTATTAAGGTATGACAAACGCCCAAAGAAAGTGCGCAATAAAAAAAGAAAAGTGCTCGTTAGAGCTACGAGCACTTTTTATCATTTTAGTCTTTCTTCTCGTCGGCGCCGTCCTCAGCTTTTTTCTTAGTTTCGGGACGAGGCTCAAATTCCTTATGGGATAAATTGATGCGGCCTTTTTCATCGATTTCGGTCACAATGACCTTTAATTTCTGGCCAATTTTAACAACATCCTTAGGATGCTCAATGCGCTTCCAGGCTAATTTGGAAACGTGGACCATGCCATCAACATTATTGAAGAGATTCACAAAGCAGCCAAAGGGCTCAATACGCACCACGGTGCCTTCATAGACTTCGCCAACCTTTGCTTCCTTCACGATATCTTCGATCATTTTCACGGCTTTATTAATGGATTCGCGGTTCATATGATAGATGACCACCCTACCATCCTGCTCAATATCGATCTTCACTTGATCGCACTTCGCGATGATTTCATTGATTACCTTGCCACCGGTTCCGATCACATCACGAATCTTTTCGACATCGATATGCATTTGATGAAGCTTAGGAGCATATTTGCCAACATCGGGGCGCGGAGAGGAAATGGCTGACGCCATCACCTTAAGAATTTCTTGACGCGCTCCATGAGCTTGGTTCAAAGCTTCACGTAACACTTCCTTGGTAACACCCTTGATTTTAATATCCATTTGTAAGGCGGTGATACCTTCGGTGGTACCGGCTACTTTAAAGTCCATATCACCATAATGATCCTCCATACCTTGAATATCGGTCAAGATCGTATAGGGATGATGACCATCGATTGGACCACTAGAAATTAGGCCCATAGCGATACCGGCAACCGGAGCCTTAATAGGCACACCAGCGGCCATGAGCGCCATACAGGAAGCGCAAATGGAGGCTTGCGATGATGAACCATTGGATTCAACTACTTCGGCTACGCATCGAATGGTGTAAGGGAATTCTTCCTCGGATGGAATAACATACGACAGGGCTCTTTCTCCTAAAGCCCCATGACCGATCTCACGTCGTCCCGGAGATCCCATTTTGCCAACTTCGCCAACCGAGAAAGGTGGGAAATTGTAGTGATGCATCCATCTTTTTGATTCTTCATCGGTCAAATTATCGATAATTTGCTCATCCGTTGTCGGACCTAATGTACATATGGAAATAACCTGAGTTTGTCCTCTTGTAAACATCGCTGATCCATGAGTGCGCGGTAAGAGATCAACCTGCGCATCGAGCGGTCGGATTTCATCGACCCTTCGACCATCGGGACGAATCTTATCGACAGTGATGAGACGACGAACCTCTTCCGCCACAATTTTTTCTAAGACATCGTGAACCTGCATCATAACTTTGGCACGTTCTTTCTCATCCTTATATTCCTGATTTTCATATTTCTCGCATACTTCAGCGTTAATCGCATCAATTGCGGCATAGCGTTCTAATTTATCGACGATAGAAACCGCCTTTACAAGACGCTCCTGAGCCATCTCACGGATCGCTTGATTCAAGCTCTCATCGACGGTATAAAGATCAACAGATCGTTTTTCTTTACCGATCTCCTTAATGATTTCTAATTGGAAATCGCATAATTTTTTGATAGCTTCATGACCGAACATAATCGCGTCGAGCATATCCTCTTCCTTAACCTCAGCCGCACCCGCTTCGACCATATTAATGGCCTCCTTAGTGCCCGCTACGGCTAGATTAATATCGCTTTTTTCCCTCTCTTCGACGGTCGGATTGATGACAAATTTACCATCGACACGACCAACATAAACACCGGCGATTGGGCCATCAAATGGAATATCGCTGATTTCGAGTGCCAGCGAACTACCAAACATAGCCGTCATTTCGGGAGTGCTATCAAGATCAACGGACATCACCGTGTTGACGATCTGAACCTCATTACGAAATCCCTCTGAAAACATCGGGCGAATCGGACGATCGATTAAGCGTGCGGTTAAGGTCGCATGCTCTCCGGGACGTCCTTCTCTTCTTAAAAAACTGCCAGGAATCTTTCCAACCGCATACTGCTTTTCGTTATACAAAACGGTCAGTGGAAAAAAATCGGCATCTTTGGCCTGATCTGACGCACAGGCCGTGGATAAAACTACGGTATCATTCAAGCGAACCAAAACGGCCCCATCGGCCTGTTTAGCGATTTCGCCTGCTTCAACGATCAGTTTTTTCCCTTCAAAGTCTAGTTCAAAAACTCTTTTAGACATAACTTTTTCCTTTCTATAAATTAACGTCATTATTATATCACACTTTTCTTTTTCTCATATACTATTTTAGAAACTTTGTTGGAGGTAATTCCATGATGAGCAAGATGATACTTTACACCGCCTTAGGGACATTGTTCTGTTTTTTGATGACCACTCTCGGGAGCACATTGGTCTTTTTCACCAAAAAAAGAAGCAACGATCGCGTTAAATCCTTGCTTATTGGCCTTTCTAGCGGAGTGATGTTCGCCGCTCTTATTTGGTCGCTCATTATTCCCTCTTTAGATAATGACCATCTTCCGCCCATGAAAAGCTTCATTTATACGATCATCGGTCTAGTTCTAGGGGGATTATTCATCGGTCTAATTGATTTTTTTATGCCCGAATCTTGCGAAGAAACATCACTAGTGAAAAAGAATAAGCTCTTATTTCTTTCGATGACCTTTCATAACATCCCCGAAGGAATGGCGGTCGGTCTTTCGATTGCCATCGCCGTTTTATCTGAATCCGATGTTACGTTCTTAGGAGCGATGATGCTCGCTTTAGGCGTGGGAATCCAAAACTTCCCGGAGGGCTCCGCTATTTCAATTCCCTTCTATCAACAGGGATATTCGAAAAAAAAGGCCTTTTTATATGGGATGCTTTCGGGAATCGTTGAGCCGTTATTCGGAATATTAGCGGTTTTTATTGCGCAACCCATGCTTACGATATTACCGCTCTTTTTATCATTCGCTGCTGGCACTATGATGTATGTCGTGGTTAAAGAGCTAATTCCGGAAGCCCATCACCAAGGACGCATCGATTTAGGCGCTATCGGTTTTTTTATCGGTTTTCTCATTATGATGAGCCTTGATGTTTTATTGCAATAGCTCTTTATAAAAAAATCAGCATTACTTGCTGATTTTTATTAGAAAAAGCGACAGCATTTTTCAATGATTAGTTTCATTTCGGTAAAGTGCTCTTCCATTTCCTTGATTAATTTAATATGGGTGCTGGCCCTGTCAAGATTTTGCTGAGGTCGGCTAATTCGAAAATAGCAATCACCATTTAAATAATCGCCCAAAAACCGCATTCCACATTCATAGGTCATCAAGATAGCGCTAAAGGCTAGATAATCGATTTCGATATTTTTTAATGAAGGCCCCGCCGTTTCTAAAAAGCCCTGAGCGTAGCTACGAAATAGCTGCAAATCAAAATGAACTTTACTCAGGTCTTGTTCGTCCTCTAAAGCGGTCGAGCAACCGAAACGAATGGAGTCGCCGAAATCATAGCAAACACTCCCCGGCATGATGGTATCTAAATCAATAACGGCCAATGGATGACCATCGTCCGCATCGAAAAGCACATTGTTCAATTTCGTATCATTATGCGTCACGCGATAAGGCATGGTCCCATTTTTTAATAGATTCGTAATCCGCGTACAATAATCCTTTCGTTCGATAAAAAAGCTTATTTCCGATTCGACATCGGCTTTGCGATGACATGAATCACACCGCACCGCTTCTAAAAAGTCCTGATAGCGTTTTTCGGTATCGTGAAAATGAGGAATAATCTCAATTAAAGAACGCGCATCGAAGTCTTCTAAACGGGCGACAAAATCTCCAAAGGCCCGTGCGCTTTGGTAAAGTATATGGGCATTCTCGGCCCTTTGATAGCATACAGAGTTTTCAATATAAACGTATAAACGATAATACTCCCCCTGATCGTAAGCAAAGGGTTGATGATCCTTCGTATAAACAAAAGAAAGACACAAGCGATCAAGATCTTCTTTTTCAGGACCATAGCTCTTCTTAATAAAAGATGTCACCAATTCAATATTATGCATCAAAGACGGAACATCTTGGAAAAGCGTATGATTAATCCTTTGCAATATATAGCGTTTGCACGAAGTCGTAATCAGAAAGGTTTCATTGATGTGGCCTTCACCATATGGTTTCCAATCGATAATGTCGCCTTCATATTGAAAATGACTCATTATTTCCATGCAATTCATCAGTATCCTCTTCCTTATCTTTTTTTATAAATCAATTACATCCTTCAATGGGCGATTCTTATATTTCCCTCGAGTAAAATCAGGAATCGCGATTTCTTTGCTTCCTTGTGCGACCGATTGCTCCGAAAGGCAAGTAATGGCCATCCAGGCTGCCGCATCATAGACATCGATCGGCATCTCTTCTCCTTTTTGGAGCGCTTCAATAAAAGCGCGGAAAATAAACCAATCCATGCCGCCATGCCCCGCTTGTAATATTTCCGGTGTGACCTTTTTCCAAATATCCGGAAGATATTCATCCTCATAGCTTTGAGCATTACCGGCATATTTTTGATAGGTTTGATATGGGAAATAGATCTCATCGAATTTTCCATCTTCAAGCACCATATAGGCATCCTGAACAAACATGGCTTTGGTGCCGCGGATCGTAAATTCGCGGGAGTAATATCGCGGTAAGGTCGTATCCAAACGCAGACTGATCATTTCACCATTTTCACATTTAATGAGCGTTTCAAAAATATCACCCTGCTTGAAGCTAACTCCCTCTAATTCTTGAAGGTCATCATGCTGATGAACATAGGCTTCTAGTCCCCGTGATTTCGAGCTCATGGACACTAGCGACACCATTCGATTTCCGCGATTGATGCCCAAAAGCTTGGCAATCGGGCCCAATTCGTGGGTAGGATAGCTTTCACAGTTGCGATTGATATAATTTCGTAATCGATAATGGCGATCCCGGTTTCCATATGAAACCTCTTCGCGGAGATCATGAGCATAGGCTCCGTGACAATAGACTACTTCTCCAAAAACGCCATGACGCACCAAAGAAGTGACCAATAATTCATCCTTGTCATAGCAGCAATTCTCCATCAGCATAAAGGGGGTTTTCGTTTGTTCATACGTATCGACAAGACGATAGCAATCTTCAATGCTATAGGCTCCGCCCACTTCGAGGGCCACCGGAATACCGCGTTTCATCGCTTCAATCGAAACGTTAACGTGCTCCTCCCAACCGGTAGCTACTAAAACCGCATCGAGCTCGACTTCGGAAAACATTTTACGATAATCAAGGTAGACAAGCGGCCTTTTTCCACAGACCTTCTCGACCTCTAACGCGCATTGATTCGCTTTATCTTCATAGCCATCGGAAACGGCTACTAAATCGACATCCTCCATAGCGGCTAAGACATTCTTGGCTAATGATGTTCCGCGTCGTCCGGTGCCGATAACCGCAAACTTTATTTTATTCATAAAAATAACTCCTTATTTCTTTTTTTATTATAGCAATGGCTAAAATGAGGAATAATGGAGATTTTTATTATCGTATTGTCATTTTTTTATTTCTAATTCGAAGCAAAAAAAAAGATTTCTTTTATCAAGAAATCCTTTCATTATTTACTTACGAATTCCCAAAGAATTGATAAGCTTCACATAGGCATCATGATCTTTCGCATTTAGATAATCAAGAAGACCACGTCTTTTACCGACTAGCTTCAATAAACCACGACGGCTATGATGGTCATGAGAGTGAACCTTTAAATGAGCGGTCAAATCGGTGATTTGCGCGGTTAATAAAGCGATTTGAACTTCGGTTGAACCGGTGTCCTTTTCATCTTTACCATAGGTTTTGACAATCTCAGCCACTCTATCCTTTGTAAGTGCCATTTTTTATCCTCCTTCTTACATTTTTATGCCTAATCCTAGAATAAAGTTGGAGATTCTTTAATCCAAGAATAAGTACAAAAGTATTTTATATAATTACAATTCATAATGCAAGAATAAACTGGCAAAATCTTATAAATCCGGAGCGGATTAGGCCATTCCATAAAGGAATTTTCGAAAAATATCCATCATTTTCTAAAATAAACGAGATAATTCCTTTCTTAAAATTATATTTAAGAAGCTACGATGGTTAGGAAGATAAATTATATGTCTTTTAACATAGCTAAAATTTATACATGTAATTCTTCGATAAATGCCTGCATACGATCAGTTATTAGTTCGTTTTTGCTCATTGTCACCAGCTCATCTCTTATTATCCATTTGTACGCAATGGTTTCTCCATCTTGCAAGGTAATAGAGTCTTTCGCACAATCAGTTACACAGAGAAATTCCACAAAAATCGTATTGCTGGTAGTTACTCGCCCGACCTCGATTAAGTCCCGGGAATCAATGCCGGTTTCTTCACGAAGCCCCCTTATCGCACATTCAAAAGGCGTCTCGTTTTTTAAAGCCGAGCCACCCGCCGATGCTTCCCACATGCCGCCATGAGGCTTGCTTCTATCCCTCTGCATTAGCAAATAGGTGCCATCGATATGCTTAACAATAATATCGCACGCTAAATGGAAAAGCCCTTTAGGAATACGCTCTCCCCGTATCAACGTGAGACCTTCTATTTTATTGAAATCCTCGTCATAAGCATCCCATAATTCCATTAGTTGATTCCTCCACTGATTCTAAACAATCATCTTAATAATATTGCATTATAGCACATCAAATTGCCTTGATAAAAAGATAAAGCCAAGAGCCTTTCATATATAATGATATCGTTTTATGATGGAAAATTGATAATTATTTCGTTAGGAAATGATCAAAATGAAAAATCATTACTTATATTGTTTATCGTTGATAATGGCTTAAAAAGATTTCAATTATATTCTTCTATTTCCTCAGTAGCACTGCTTGTGCTATCACTAGAAATATCTAAAGATGGTGGGTTTGGATTACCGGTCGCACTTCCCTCATGATCATAAACAGAACTAGAAGCAGCGGAGTTATTATGATGATTGAGAAAAAGTGGCAAAGTTATCAAGCATAAAATGATGAATGATCCGCCTATCGTCCTTAAAAGATTCTTTTTCCGCTTACTTTGATATTCTTGAAGTGGGGTGTTATGGAAAAAATCATCGAGGCTTATTTCGAAATAATGACAGATTTGAATTAAGGTATCCATTTCCGGAATCGTTTCGCCACGTTCCCATTTGGAGACGGATTGAAAGGTAATATGCAAAATACTCGCTAAATCTTTTTGCGATAAATGCTTGCTTTTTCTTAAAATGCGGATACATTTTCCATTTAAGGAGGGCTCTAAATGATACTCGCCGACAAAGTTATTATTATCATCTAATAAAAGGAGATTATCTAACGTTACATGATAAAAATTAGCAATCGCCAATAATAAGGAAACATCAGGAAGACCCACTCCCCGCTCCCATTTACTTATCGCTTGCGGAGTAACATTAAAAAAAGAGGCCAATTCACCTTGACTATAGCCTTGCTTGGTGCGCATTTCTAATAAATATTTTCCGATTGCTTTTAAGTCCATGAATCTTTATTTTCCCTTTATCCTTTAATGAGAGTAAGTTTTCTATAAAAACTATGCTAATAATTCTAACGATTTAAATAACTGTAATCAAGACTTCGCGAATAAACTCTTTGTTGAATATCTACGCTTTTTTCCGAAGAATACTTTTGATTTTCTTTTGATCCTCTAATAGCTGCGTTCTTAATTCCTCTAAGGAAGCAAAAGTCTTTTCTTCGCGAATAAAAGCGACGAGCTGAATTTTGATGGTTTCTCGATAGATGTCATCATGAAAATCAAGGATATGGACCTCCAATAATGGCTTTTCCAAGCGGGTAACAGTCGGATGAACTCCGATATTAATCATCCCTTGATATTGTTTTCCCTTCACCTGAACAAAAGCGGCATAGACACCGTATTTAGGCAAATAATAGTCGCTATCTAGTCTTATATTAGCGGTGGGAAAGTCGATAGTTCGTCCTAGATGAAAACCATCCTCCACTGTTCCTTTGAGGCTATAAAAGCGCCCTAAGCAGTTACTGACATCCTCAATATTCCCTTCCTTTAAGGAATTGACAATTCGCGAACTGGAGATTTTTCCATGATCATCGGCAACTTCGGCTACAATGGTCAAAGGAAATTTTTGGGCGATCAACGCCGGGGTGCCTTGAGCATTATGACCAAAACGATAATCATAGCCACATATAATATGTGCAGGATTTAAGATATGCAAATAATCATTAACAAATTTTTCCGCTTGCATTTCCAAAAAAGCGAAATCGATTTTTTGAACAATGAGGATATCGACGCCGAGATCATCTAAAATTTCATAGCGTGATGGCGAGCTTAAAAGACAATTACTTGGTAGTGCCTTTAAAATCTGCTGCGGTGATTGATCAAAGGTTAAAAGAGCTAATTTTGAGCCTAACTTTCGGGCTTTTTTAATCAGCTGTTGGTGCCCCTTATGGAGGCCATCAAAATATCCTAAGCATAGAGCTGTGTCATTAGGTAAAGAAAAAGGAACGTCAATATAATATATTTCCATTTAAAAAAGGCCTCGCTTTACTAAATATACTTTATCATTTTTCGCAAGAATCGCTAGAGGCGATTCCTCCCGATCAATTGCAAAAAGAAGCGGTTCATCGCTTTCATAAGCAATCGGACGGCCATTTCTGATATCGCGAGCCTGCGCATCATCAACCATGATTATCGGAAGATGCGATAAACCTTCCTTGATGGAAAAAAGCTGCTCCTTTTGAACATTTTTGACCCTAGTCGCCTCCTCCACCGAAAATTTTCCAATGGCAATCCGCTCTAAGGAGGATAGATAACCACCTGTTTGGAGACGATGGGCGATATCCTGGCCCAATTGTCGAATATAAGTGCCTTTTGAGCAAATTACCTCAAAAGTAATATTATGATCATCAAAGCTTATAAGATGGATTTCTTTAATGGTTATGGTCCGCTTTATCGTGGGAACAAATTGCTCTTGACGCGCATATTTATATAATTCCTGTCCCTTCCATTTAACGGCCGAATATTTCGGAACTTCCTGTTCAATCTCGCCGATAAATGATTGTAATACGCTTTTTATTTTCGCTTCATCGAGATTAGGAACAGCGTAGGAACGAACAACCTTTCCTTTTAAATCCAGGGTATCGGTATCAGCGCCTAATGTGAGCGTGGCCCGATATTTTTTTTCTTGGTTTTCAAGATAGGGGGCAATTTTGGTGGCCTTTCCAATTAAGACAATCAATAAGCCGGTGGCAAAAGGATCGAGCGTTCCAACATGCCCCACTTTTTTGGTTTGAAAACGATGGGAAATGTAATTTACAACATCGCGCGATGTCCAATCCACTTCTTTATTGATTAAAAAAATACCATCCATTTTTGTTTCCCTTACCTTCTTTTCATATTATAATAATAAAGAACAAAAAAAGGAATGTTTAAGATGAAATCAATTCGGAAAATCCTCGCTTGCATTCGGCAAGCTGATCGCCAATTTAATCTGATTAATCCCGGGGATAAAATCGCGGTGGGAGTTTCAGGTGGCAAAGATTCTCTCGTTTTAGCGTATTCTTTGATTCTATATCAGAAATTCTCGCAAAAATCCTTTGATTTGGTCTTTGTCCTTTTAAATCTTGGCTTCCAAGATGTTGATTTTACATCTTTAAAAAAATGGTTTGAAGATTTAGGATATTCGCTTCATATCGAAGATTCCACAAATGTCAGCAAAATTCTTTACGCCCATCAAAATGAGAATCATAAGCTTCCATGCTCCATTTGTTCACGCATGAAAAAAGCGGCAATTAATAAGGTGGCGCACGAGTATCAATGCGATAAGGTCGCTTTCGCTCATCATGCCGATGACGCTATCGAAACGCTATGGATGAATGCCATCTTTGGAGCCCGTTTGACGACCTTTGCCCCGAAAATGCTTTTAGAAAAAACCAATCTCGTTTTTATTCGTCCACTCATTTTGGCACGGGAGTCGACCATTGTTACATGTGCAGAAGAGCTCCATCTTCCTATCACCTCTTTAGGTTGCCCTAATGATCATCACACGAGCCGTGAGGATATCAAAAAATGCCTCTCATCACTCTATCATGATTTTCCCGAAGCAAAGGATAATTTTTTAACGATGCTCACCAATTATGAAAAAAATGGCCTTTGGGAAACAGCGCTTGCTTATCAAATTGAAGGTAGCCATTTATCTATTCGTCCGGTGATTTTGAAGGATGATCTCATCACCTATCTTAAGCTCGAGCAAAAAATGAAAATAAAGTGTTCGCTTTTTGAAAAAAATGAGTCCTCTAACCATGCCTTTTTGCTCTATCTTGATGAGGAACCAATCGGCGTTATGAGCTATTCGATAAAGGGTGATCGCGATATCGTGATCGAGCAATTTAGCATTTTAGAAGAAAAAAGGAAGCGTGGCTATGGGAGTCTTCTTTTATCATGGTTAGAAAAAGAAATATTTGATTTGTACAATCCCTGCACGCTTTATATAATTTCATCTGATGAAATAATGATAGATTTTTTGTTGAAGAAGGGCTTTCAAAAGGAAAATTCATCCTCCATCCTTTATAAGAGCCTAAATAAAATACCTCGCTAAATCATTCTTTTTTTCGAGCCCGTCTTTTTTCCCACCAAGCGATGATTTGATCGCTTTTTTTCATGATTAAATAGATCGCGATAAGGATAGCGATAAAAATGATTATCCAAATTAAGATTCCCCACCAGGTAGTATAAGGAATTAAAGCATTTCCCATCGAGTAGGCATTAAAGAAAACCGTAATTGCGCGGATGATAATCGTCATGATTAAGAAATAAGAAAACGACATGGAGGTAATTCCCGCGATGATGCAAAGCGTATCATCGGGAAAGAATGGAAAAAGGTACATAATCGATATCAGCAATGTGCTCTTCTTTTCAACCTTTTTCAGCCATTTTTCGAGTTCTTCCTTACCGACAATCCAGGCAGAAACCTTATATCCTAAATATCTTCCGATTAGAAAAGCGCTGATCGATCCTAAAACGATCGCCACATAGCTGATCAATGAGCAATATAGTGGTCCAAAGAGTAAGACCCCCGCACCGATAGTAATCGAAGATGGTAGTGGTAAAATCGTCACTTGCAGGAATTGGATGAGGAAAAAGAGTAAATACTTCCAATCACCAACCTTGCTAATCGTATCGCGGAGCCCTTCAACCGAATCAAATTTTTGGAGAATGCCAAGCTCTGCTAACACAAAAAGAGGAATAATAATAACCGCTAGATAAATCGTCAAGCTCCACAATGTCTTTAAAAGAGCCTTTTTCTCATAGGCATACACCACTACCCCAAAAACATAAAGGGCAAAAGCGGCAATCATGAGCACGGAGGCAAAAATTGTTCGATATTTGAGAATGAATTCGTTTTGAAAAGCATAAAGAATAATCATACAAAAATATGATAGAGCCGCGTAAGTGAGTGTCAAAAGTGGTAACTGCAATTTCTTCATCATCTAGGGATTCCTCTTTTCAAATGTATTATACCCTCTTTTTATATAATAAAAAAGTCTGGATATTAACCAGACTTAGTCTTTATGTTGACGAATCCTTTTTAAGGCCTCTTCTTCCTTTTTGAGGCTCTCTTCAATTCTTTGACCATTTTCGAATGAATTATCGATGATAAAATGTAATTCGGGAACCTTGTGAGTATCCATTTTTTTGGATAAGGAGGTTCTAATAAAGCCTTTGGTACGTTCCAAAGCGGCTAATCTTTCCTCATTATTTCCCGCTCCTAAAAAGGCGACATACACTTTAGCGTATGATAAATCATTGGTAACATCGACGGCCGTAACCGTCACAAATCCGACCGCTTTACTTTTAATTTCATATTGGATGATTTCTGAAATATTTTTTAAGATTAAGGAAGAAATCCGTTCTTTCTTATTGGCCATTATTTCACCTACTTCTTCACTTCAACCATTTCATAGCATTCGATGATATCGAATTCTTTTTCATCGTTATAATTTTCGATGGTGAGGCCACATTCATAGCCACTTTGGACTTCCTTGGCGTCGTTTTGATAACGCTTCAAGCTGCCTAATTTACCTTCATAAATAACTATTCCATCACGAATTAGTCGAATGGCAGCATCACGGCGAATGAGGCCACTTGTCACCATGCATCCCGCAATAGTGCCAACCTTAGAGACCTTGAAAATCTGACGAACCTCGGCTTGTCCCAACACTTTTTCGACGAGCTCTGGCTTTAAAAGACCCTTCATTGCCGCTTCCATCTCTTCAATTAAGGAGTAAATGATGCGATGCAAACGAATCTCTACGCCCTCTTCCTCCGCCTTGCTTCTTACTAGCGCATCAGGACGAACATTAAATCCATAGATGATGGCCTTACTGGCGGAAGCTAATAAGACATCGCTTTCCGTAATCGCACCGGCTGTCGAACGGATGACGCTGATTTTAACTTCATCGTTATTGAGCTTTTCAAGACTCGCTTTAATAGCCTCAGCGGATCCTTGAAGATCGGCTTTAATGATCACATTGATATTTTGGACTTCCCCTTCATGAATGCGGTTATAGAG
The DNA here is from genome assembly GCA_964583155.1 of uncultured Coprobacillus sp. GTDB lineage: Bacteria > Bacillota_I > Bacilli_A > RFN20 > CAG-826 > CAG-826. The sequence continues at coordinate 42,704 of CAZOUY010000001.1, read as the reverse complement.
ATCATCGAGAGACATCGCTGAGCTCCCGTGCTGCTCTAGCTTCGCTTTAGCTAAACGGCGCTTATCCGCTATTTCGCGGGCCTGTTTTTCCGTAGGGAAGGCCATGAAGCGATCGCCCGCTACCGGGACCTCGCTTAAACCGATAATGCTTACCGGAGTGGAGGGCTCCGCCGTTTTTAAAATCTTTTTATACTCGTTGGTCATGCGACGAACTCGTCCATAAGCGGTGCCAACAACCACATAATCGGAGCTATTTAAGGTTCCATTTTGCACTAGTAGGGTGGCCTTTGGTCCTTCGCCCCGATCAAGATTAGCTTCAAGAACCGTGCCTAGGGCATAGCGATTGGGATTGGCCTTTAATTCTTGCATTTCGGCAACAACCAAAACATTCTCCAATAATTGATCAACCCCTAAATTGCGTTTAGCGGAAATCTCACAAAAAATGTTCTCGCCGCCATATTCTTCAGGAATAATATCAAGCTGCATCAATTCTTGCTTAACACGCTCAACATCCGCTCCTGGTTTATCAATCTTATTGATTGCGACAATAATCGGCACATTGGCGGCTTTCGCGTGGTCAATGGCCTCTTTGGTTTGTGGCATGACCCCATCATCGGCCGCCACAATAATAATGACAATATCCGTTACACTCGCACCGCGTGATCGCATAGCGGTAAATGCTTCATGTCCGGGAGTATCAATAAAAGTGATTTTCTTACCATGAATCTCTTTCTGATATGCTCCGATAGCCTGCGTAATGGCTCCGGCTTCCGAAGCGACAATATTCGATTTGCGAATCGTGTCAATCAAAGTGGTTTTACCATGATCAACATGTCCCATAATCGTAACTACTGGAGGTCGTTCCACAAGCGAAGAAGGATCATCATGAATCTCGATTTCTTCGAAATTCTCCTCCGATACGACTTTTTCCTTGCGGAAATCATAACCAAACTCCAAGCAAATCTGTCCGATCAATTCATCATCTAGGGTGGTATTAATATTCACCATTTTACCCGCCATGAACAATCTTTTGATAATATCAGCGACACCGATATTGAGTTCCTTTGATAGTTCGGGAACGGTCATTGATCTGGTAAAGACAAATACACCTCCATTAACCTTGTTAACTTCTTTTTGATGATGATTAGGGACATTACTCACTCTTCGAGACCCCGAGTTACTTCCTCCTCGATGCTTATTTGGTTTTCCTGCCATATAATCACTCTCCTTTCATGGATATAATTCTTTTTATTTGTTTGGCTAAAGATCGATTGGTGACAAGAATAATAGCGATTTCATTTTTACCTAATATTGTTCCCAATTCATCTTTACTAAAACACTCAATAATTTGAAAACTGTCTTTTTTCTGCCTTTGATATACTTTTTCTTTCGTAAGCTCGCTCGCGTCCTGAGCAAGAAAAATGACATCATAGGGATGGGCGCTTAGCAAGGCCTCTTCACCATATTTCAGATAACGACCCCGCGCGGCAAGACCGAGATATCCCTTAAGCTTATTGATCATGCGCAATCATTCTCGCAATCTGATCATATATTTCCGAAGGAATATCTTTTTCTAAAGCGCGTCCTAAGGAATTCTTTTTCTTGGCAATTTCAAGAGCCTCCATGCTCTTTTTTAAGTAAGCCCCACGGCCATTCATTTTGCCGGTGGGATCTACTTTTATTGTGCCATCGGGAGTCTTAACGATACGTAATAAATCTTTTTTTTCGCAAACCTCAAAGGTGGCAACGCATCTTCGCATTGGTATTTTTCGCATCTTGTTCCTCCTTGTTAATGGTCATTAACGATTGTCGTCATCGTAATACGAATCAAATTCATCGTAATCAATATCGTCCTCTTCGTATTCCTCAACATCCTGTTCTTCACGATCCAATTCTTCTAATTCCTCTTCTGTGTAAATCGACATATAGGTTGAGCGATCCGCCACTTTAGTTTCGGGTTCAGCTTTACTATCTTCTTCCGCCACTTCTTCACGATAAGCCTTTTTGCGACGTGAAGCATATTGGGCCTGCCGTTCACGACGTTTTTTCTCATCTTCCAATTCCTTTTCAAGATCGGCTAATTTGACTTTAGTGTGGACAGCTGTCGTTTCCGTAACGGGCTCTTCCTTGGTTGCAGGTTCTTTTTCTTTAGAAGGCACGGTCGTTTCTTCAGTGCTTTCTTCAACTGCCACCATATCATCAGCCGTGACTTCTTGATGATCTAATGCTTCTTCACTCACATTTTCAGAGTAATCATCGATGAGCTCTTCCTCTTCCGTGACATTATCATAATGTTCATCGAGTAAGGTCGCAACCTTTTGCATTTTAGCCGCTTCATCTTGACGACGCAAATCATCCGCTGACAAATAAACGAGTCCCAAGCGCATCGCATCATCCTGCTCTTTAATATCGATATTCCATCCCGTTAGCTTTACCGCTAAGCGCGCATTCACACCACGCTTGCCGATCGCTAAGGAAAGCTCATTATTGCGGACAACCGCCACCGCTCTTTTTTCGGATTCATATAGAACGACACCGACAACTGTAGCGGGCTTTAAGGCCTCCATAATGAATAAACCGGGATTTTGGTGATAGGCGATGATATCGATTTTTTCTTTTTCCTTGGTATTACCAAGAGCACTACAAATCTTTTGAATACGGCTACCGTTCGGTCCGATGCAAGCTCCAATCGGATCCACGTTAGGATCTGCGGAAATAACCGCGACTTTGCTTCTTTCACCGGCTTCACGTGCAATGTCCTTAATCAAAACGATGCCTTCATAAATCTCCGAAATTTCTTCTTCAAACAAACGCTTTAAGAATCCGGCATCCGAACGCGAAACGATGACCTGTGCCCCCTTTGGTGTGCTTTGAACATTGACGACATAGAGACGAATTTGCTCACCGATTCGGAACGTTTCGCCCGGTATTTTTTGGTTATTGGGTAAATAGACACTCGTGCGTCCGATATTGACGATGGTCGAACGTTCATCGACTTTTTCCACTATTCCTTGAATCATTTCGCCCATCTTATCCGAATAAGCCTCATAAAGAGCTTGCTTCTCGGCCTCCGAGATCTTCTGGCGCAAAACCGACTTGACATTTTGTGCAGTTAATTTGGTCAATTCATCGGTCGATACCGGAATTTCATAGACATCGCCAACTTGATATTGACCTCCATCTTTATTAGCGTCATCGAGCGAGATTTCTAAAAAATCATCCTCGACTTCATCGACGACATTTTTCAGAACAAACATCTCAATCGTTCCCTTTTTAGCATCGATATCGACGCGCACCTTAGCATCCTCAAGATCACTATTGGTGGAAATTCCCAGTTGCTTAATAAAGCCTTTTTCCATCGCTTCCTTCAAAGCGAGAATAATGGATTCTTTGGAAATGCCTTTGGCGGCTTCTAATTCATCTAATGCCTTAATAAATTCTTTTGCGTTAATCATAATTTTTATCCTCTTTTTTTAAAACTTTATGGCTAATCGAGCCCGGTCAACATCTGCTAATTTAATCGTAATTTCTTTTTTTCGCGTTTTAATTGTCTGTTCTAAAACAATTTGCCCATCTTCAACCTTTAACAGCATGCCTTCAAGATAATTTTCACCTTGATAAGGAGTTGTTAAATGAATATTGATATAGTGGTTTAAAAACCGTTCTAACTTGTCGAGATCTATTTGCCGTTCAGCTCCAGGGCTTGAGACATCTAAGGTATAGCTTTCATCATACCAATTCAATCGATCGAGTTCTTCGGAAAGCCACTCCGATAACCATACCGTCGTATCTAAATCAATATGTCCGTTCAATCGATCGATGGCTAAATGCAGAACCCATTCTCCACTTTGTCTTTGAAATGTGATTTCACATAATTCAAAGCCTTTTTCTAGTAAAAGTGGCGTAATATGATGCTTTAAATCTTCGACAGTCATTCATTTTCCTCCTATTCAATAGAAAGAGTGAGGAATCTCCTCACTCAGCAAAACGTCTCGAATTCAGACAACAAACGGATGTTGTTTGACATATATAGTATATAAATATCAACGCGATTTTTCAACTATTATTTTATAATTTTTACCAGTTTATTGGCGATTTTGCACTATTATATCAATCATCGCGCTCTTAAAATAAAAAAGCGTCGGCTATTATAACGTCTAATAGCGAACGCTTCTTAATTTTTTAGCTTCTATTTATTGTTTCTTAATAACCCATTTTATAGAGTACAAAGAATAGAATAACCAAAATAGCCCAAGTTAATGTCACCCATCCTAAGTAGTTAATATAAGGAGGTTCATCTTCGTGCTTTATTTGCCGATATTCATAAAAGGTCTTCGGAACATTATTGTATTTCGGATTCTTATGGAAAATACGCGCTCCAAATCTTTTAAAGCTATAGGAAAATATATCAAATAAGCCATCATTACTGATAAACGATAAGCCCCAAACACCACCAAAAAGGACAACATTAATGAAACTAGCATCCGACAAAACCACACTCCAATATTCAGAAAAAGGATTACGATATTCAAATTGCTTAACTTCAAATAAGCAAACCGCTAATGCCACAAGAATTGAAATTGCATAACTTATCAAAAATTGAAATGTTCGTTTTTTCATATCTGTATCCTGTGATTAATCCTTGATTTCTTCTTGGTAACGGAGGAATTCCTCATCATTACATAAGATAAAGTGTCCCGGACAAACCTCGCGCATCGTGGGAAGCTGCTCAGAATAGTCATGGGCTGTACTGGGATCATAGGTAACACGTCGCCGATTCTTTTCAAAATCAGGATCAGGATGAGGTATCGCGGATAATAGCGACTTCGTATATGGATGCAACGGATGCTTAAATAGCTCATCAGAGGTCGCTAATTCCATTATCCGTCCATAATACATGACCGCGATTCGATCGCAGAAATATTTAACGACCGATAAATCGTGAGCGACAAAGAGAATTGTCAATCCTAAATCGTTACGTAAATTATTTAAGAGATTAATGACTTGCGCTTGAATGGAAACATCTAACGCCGAAATCGGTTCATCGGCGATAATGAATTCCGGATTCATAATCAGCGCCCGGGCAATACCGATTCTTTGCCGCTGACCGCCACTAAACTCATGCGGATAGCGCGTTGCATGCTCAGGAACCAAGCCAACCATTTTAAGGACTTCATTAACCTTCTTTTCGATAAACTTCTTATCGCGAATACCACGAATATGATATCCTTCAGCGATGATTTCACGCACCGTCATCCGCGGATCAAGTGAAGCAATCGGATCCTGGAATATCATCTGCATCTTGGTCATAATACGTTCGCTTTTGGCAAATTTAAGAGCCTTTTTATATTGTTTTCGAAGCTTACGATACATCTTTAAGTCAGATGGCGACATCTTACTAACTGGTCCATGCTCGTCAAGGAATTCCTTGAAGCGTTTTTCATAGGCCTCCTTGGTGGCTTTGACACAGCGCTCAGCATAAACCTTATCACAGTTCTTTTGATCGAAGCGCGCAGCTTTGATCTCTTTCCGTTGCTTTTCGACTATCTCCGCTAATTCGAGACGAATTTGTGCTTCCTTTTCGGCCTTATCCTTTTTGATAACAGCGACTTTTTCCTCATATTTTTGGCGTGCTTGCGCTTTAGCAGCGTCATATTCTTCTTTGGAAGCATCCTTTAAAAGAGCGAGCTCTTCATCCATTTCGACCTGGGCGGCATGAATCGCAAAATTCATTTCACTATCGAGCTCTTTAATTCGATTAGCTGCCCGAATACGTGAGAATTTTATTTCCTTGGCATTCCATCGCGTGCCAGCTGATACTCTAACACCTTTAAAGTAAATATCACCGGAAGTAATATTATATAGCTTAATGATCGAACGGCCGGTGGTCGTCTTACCACAGCCGGATTCGCCTACCAATCCAAAAACCTCGCCTCGATAAATATCGAAGCTAATATCATGAACCGCTTTGTTATACTTCAGATCTCCGGAAGCAAATTTGAAAAATTGCTTTAAATGGCGAACACGCAAAATAACCTCGCGAGGGCCATCCGGTGTGTCAACCATCATCGGCGGGACCTCCACTTGGACATGAAGCATTTTCGTATCCTTGGAATCTAAATTGTCGTTAGCCTCCGCGTATTTTTTGTTTTTCAAAACGGCAACCACCACAAAAGTCACAATAAACGCAACAACTAAAATGGCAATTAGTGATATTTTGAGGGTCAAGCTCAAATTCGATTGCACTAAATAATAGACGATTCCATCAAGAATGACCAGTCCTATAACCATCGCTAAAACGAAGGACCAATTATAATGTTTTTGTAATTCTTTATCAGTATTTTTTGACATTTTTAATGACCTCCCCTTTACGATTTGTGATTATTATCATTGTTACGACGACGTTCCATAGCAATTCTGATTCTTTCGGTTACGATACGTGGTGGTGTAACTTGAGGAGCATTCGGATGCAATAACCAAGTCGCAGCATAATGTGTATCACTGATTTTAAATAGAGGTGGCTCTTCTTCAAAATCAATTTTCATCGCATATTTATTTCGGGCCGCAAAGGCATCGCCTTTAGGAGGTAAAATCATATTCGGCGGTGTGCCCGGAATAGCCTCCAATTTTTCCTTTGTATTAAGATCAGGCATAGATGATAATAAGGCCCAGGTATATGGATGTCGAGGATCATAGAAAATGTCTTCAACAGTACCATATTCGACAATCTTACCAGCATACATAACCGCGATATCATCTGCCATATTGGCGATAACGCCCAAGTCGTGCGTGATGAAAATAATCGAGAGTCCTTTTTCGACCTTTAGACGATTAATCAATTCCAAAATTTGGGATTGAATGGTCACGTCGAGAGCGGTCGTCGGTTCATCGCAGATTAAAATATCCGGATTCGAACTCAAGGCGATAGCGATAACGATCCGTTGTCGCATACCACCGGAAAATTGGAACGGATACTGATCGAAGCGCTTCTCAGGTTCGGGAATTCCCACTTCTCCCAGCAATTCGATAGCCCGATCTTTAATGTCACGTTTGCTGATAACATGGACAGCCTCTACATAGCACTTATTAATATAATCCCAAAGGTTTTTCGCATAAACATCGACATCAAACTGTTCATCATCGATCATCTTGTGATAATGAGCAATAAAACGCTCGATGGCCTCCTTGGTTTTCATAAAAACTGATTCCGGAGGGACAATGATTTCCCGTCCATAAGCGCGTTCTTTCAAATGATCGACTTTACCACCTTTGGCAATAATGGCTTCATTTTTCGCTTGGGTAGCCTGTTGATCATGCACTAGCTTAACGCTCGTTTTGTAATCTTCTAAATATCCTTTAATTGTCGAAACAAAGGTTAAAGAAATATCATCTTTATATTCCGCAAAAACATATTGCGACGCTAAGATGGAAGAATCAATTTGTTTTAGCAAATCATGAATCTTCGAAGTATTAAATGAACTATAATCGCTAAAATATTGTTCAAAAAGGGCCTCCACTAGGACTAAGGTATTCTTCTTGTGTTCAAGGGACTTTTCGTATTCCTTGGTAACAGCGATTTTGATAATATCAAGAAGTCGCTTTTGTTCATCTTCCACTAAAGCCCAATTCGGATTAATAACATTGGCCATAATGGAATCGACAATTTTTACACGACGCTTTAGTAATTCATCAACTTCTCTTTTCAATTTGCGATTCTTTTTATTAACTTCCCACTCTTGAAGTAAGGTGCTTTCACTCGGTAAAATACATTCTAAAAGAACCTTCTTATCCTCATTCGTCAATATTTGATGACGAGAATATTCCTTATTAAAGCAGATATTAAACATCTCTTTAACAAGCGGATAATCGTTATGATGAATGTGATCGATCAATTCCAACGAGCTTTCTTTCCAGCGTTTTAATAAGAAGACAATCTTTTTTTTGCTGGCATAATTCGCTTCTAAAGCGTGATTTAAAATAATTTTGGTAAAATCACCAAGCTTTTTCCGAGCTTCTTTTTTCGAAGCCTTTCCTTTTAAAACCATCGCTTCGGTCAATTGTTTACCGACCTTCATCACCGGATTCAAGCTCGACATGGGATCTTGGAAGATCATGGCAATTTTTGAGCCACGAATCTTCGTGAAATCCTCTTCACGAAGCGAAAGGAGATCACGACCATCATAGAGAATTTGGCCACCCTCAACAATTTTATTTCCGGCTAAAATGCCTAAAATAGCGCGTGAGGTTACCGATTTTCCTGAGCCTGATTCCCCAACAATACCCAGAGTTCTTCCGCGATAAAGGGAGAAATCGATACCACGAACCGCCTTAACGGTGCCGTTATTGGTTCGGAAAGAGATTCGTAAATCCTTAACCTCAAGGATCTTTTCTTCCTCAACACGAGCGTTTTCATTATCAATAATGGTTTCGACACTATCTTTTCTTTCTTGAGCCATTATTCTTCAACTCCTCTCAATGAAGGATTAAATGCATCGCGCAAGCCACGGCCAAAGGTATTAAAGCTGACCATCAAAATAGCAATAAATAACGCCGGGAATAAAATAATGTGCGGATATTGCTGTAATGATCCTTGCCCTTCATGCAACACCGAACCAACAGATGTGATCGTCGTTGATGTTTCCAAATCAATAACGCCTAAATAGCTGAGGGTCGATTCTGAGAAAATAACGCTAGGAATCATTAAGACACAAGAAGTGATAATTGTTCCGATAGCATTAGGTAAAATATGACGGAAAATCAAGCGCGAGTCTTTGGCGCCCAATGTGCGGGCGGCTAAGACATACTCTTGTCCTTTATAGCGATAGAACTGCATTCGAACCCGTGATGCGGTTCCAATCCATCCTGTCAAAATAAAGGCAAATCCTAAAGTCGGTAAGATACCGACGGATTGTGATAAATACAAATTGAATAAGACAGCGACAATCATAAACGGCACCTGGGAAAGAATATCACTGATACGTTCCATGACTAAATCGACCGTGCCTCCATAATATCCTTCGATTGCCCCATAAACAATTCCAATCGCAATGTTAGCCAAAGCCACGACCACACCTAACAATAAGGAAAAGCGTGCGCCTACCGAAAGACGGGTCATAATGTCCTGACCTAATTTATTTGTACCGAATAGATGGGTTGGCCCTTTGCCATTATGATACATTTTGTAATATTCCATATAGTGAACGCGAATATCATAAGCATCAACACCGGTAGATTCATAGTAAACATAGTTTCCTTCACTATCGACCTTATAAAGTGGGACGATTTCCCCATTGTCATCTAAATAAGGAGTATAATTTTTGGAGATCGTATTTTTATTAGCCTCATAATAATCGGCGTCATAGAGCGACGGATCCTGCATGGTTTGATAGAACCAGTTTGAATCCTGAGCCTGCAAAGTATCATCATAATACGAAGGAATATCAACCAAAGGATATAAAATCTGCACATCATGTTCCTTCTCATATTCTCTGATTTTGGCTATTTCATCCATATCAGAGCTACGTTTTTTGTAGCCTACTTCATAGACATCAACACGAACCTTATGATAAGTATAGAAACGGTTATTGACTTGCTTTTGATAGGTATCAATAACTTCCACAACATAATCAGGTTGATACCGATAATGCTGATAATCCATATCCGTCATTTCAACCACCTTGGTACCACCTAAGAAGTTGCTACCCGCAAAGGCATCAACGCGAGGTGTCAATGCGGTGAATTCCGGCTCATTATCCGTGATGGAATATGGTGAGAAGATCGGAGCGAAGATAGCAAATAAAACCATCAAAATTAAAATGATAAAGGCCACAACCGACGCTTTGTTTTTTCTAAAACGTAGCCAAGCATCCTTGAAATAACCGATCGGTTTTGTTTCAAACTTCGTGTCGAAAATCGATTCATCGCGTTGAACTAAAGTAAACTGATCTTGGGAGATCTCTTTAAACTGTGCTTTATCCATTATTTTTTACCTCCCATCCGAATACGCGGATCAACAAATCCGTAGCTTATATCAACAAAAATTCCCGCTAAAAGACCGATAGCGACATAGAACATCGAAATAAATAGGAAGACGTTATAGTCAACTTTTCCAATCTGAATTGATTGTAAGTAAACGCCAGCAATACCAGGAATGCCAAAGATACTTTCGATAACCATCGAGCCTCCTAAAATACCAATGAACTCACCGATGAACATGGGGAGAATAGGTACTAAAGCATTGCGGAAGGCATGACGATAGGTCGCTTGTCTTCTCGTTAATCCTTTGGTGCGAGCCAGAAGCATAAATTCACTGGTCAAGACCTCCGACAATTCATCACGAATATATCGGGTAAAGCCCGCGATAGTTCCAAATGATAATGACAAAATCGGAAGTATCATTGAAACAAACATCGCCCCGGAAAAGAAATCGGTTCCTTCTTTAACCATTGCGGGGAATAAATCCCATTTAAATCCCAATAAATATTGTACGATGAAGGCGTAAACATAGCTTGGAACCGAAACGAATACCATAACGAGAATACCAATTAAATGATCTTGCCATTTATTCTTTTTCAAAGCCGAATAAACACCAAAAATAATTCCTAAGGGAATAGAGAAAATGATGGTATAAACGTTAACGATCATTGTGGGTGGCAATTTTTCAAGAACCACTTCAGTAACGGGATTGCCTCGCGAAATCTGCACTGACATTCCCCAATCAAATTTCGTAAATAATCCCTTCAAAAAAATCCAATATTGCTCTAGCAATGGTTTGTTGAGTCCTAAGAGCTCGCGAATTTGCTCATCAATCGCGGCATCTTGACCAGGGCTCCGTGCGACACTTGCTGGCAATAGTCTCACTAGAACAAAGCACATAGTCATAATGATAAAAAATGTCAGTATCATTAATCCTATTCTTTTTAAGATGTACTTTAGCATAGAATAAAATCACTCCTAACTATTGTTATTGAATTGCTTCTCTAGATAACCATTTTCATTGATTAGCTTATTTTATATGCGTACATACGTATATGCGCGTGTGCGCGTATAAAAATAAGACACGATAAGGGGGCTCTATTCAAAATGAATAGAAGCCACCCCTAACGTGTATATCATGATTTAATTAAATACCAGAAACAGTATAATCGAGTTTTCCTCTGATTTTGGCCCATTCTTCCGCGTTATAGTTATAGGTCATTTCCCTAATACCACCACGGCCAACCAATGGCAAATCATCTTCACAGCCGAAATTGACTTTGTAAGAAAGAAGTTCAGCTTCAGCTCGGGAAGTAAAGCAAATGGTTTCGTAGCGTAGAATGATTGCTTTTTCAAGAGCCGCTAAAATGTTCAAACGAACATCATGATCACCCTTCGCATAGATACCACCAGTAGCAATCGCCTGCCGCCATTGATCATAAGTCATGGTAACATCCGATTCAGCATTTTCACCTAATATATCCTTGCTTAAGGTTAATGGTTCATTTTCAGGATGGAATCCGTACTCACATTTAATGCTTTCAGAAGTATAAACTTGCATGAAGCCAAAGGGATCCATGGTCATACCGCCCCAAATCGACCAAATACAATCAAAGTCGCCACCATAAGCGGTATTGTAGTAATCTTCATCCTTTCTCGTTACAACATCGATTTTTCCTTCAAGAGGTGTGCCTTCTGTTGATGCCTTTAGCATATTACGGATAAAGAGAATTTGGGCTTGGGAGGCCTCAGAATCGGTATTGTAAAGTAGAATCTGAATCTCCACACGATCGGTTGCTTCTAAATGACCGGTTTGTGCACTATTCACTTCTTCGTTATAGGCTTTGGTGAATAATTCTTTAGCCTTGCTCACTGAGAAGCCATTTTGGATATCGCCATAGATATCCTTCGATACGCTTTGTCCTTGAGCGGTTTCACGATAAACTTCATTAGTATTGTAATCAGAAATATATTGATTATTTAATAAAACAGTGGAAGGAACGTGTCCAGAGGTATATTCGGATGCAAACTGGCTACGATCCATCGCATATGAGAATGCTTCGCGGAAATTGTGATTTGACAAAATAGTTTTGTTTTTACCCGCTGTTTGACGAGCACTTAATTTATTCCAGTCAGTATTAAATGTTAATTTTTGGGAATAGGTCGTTTGCGTTTTATATAATCTTTCCGAACGACCGTACTTTTTCATATCATCAGGGGTCAAACCGATATCATCCAATTCGCCCTTTAAGAATTTTTGCAAGGCGACGGAATGTTCACTGATAATTGAGAATTTAATACGTGATGTTTGATACTCTCCAACGTGCTTTCCATCTTTATAACCATACCAATTCTCATTTCTTTCAAGAATAATCGATTTTCCAACTTGGAAATGAGTTAACTTATATGGTCCATAGGACATGTAATTGCTTTGCTTGGTCGCATAGTTTGTAATCTTTAAATCACCGTTTTGGGTCATACCGGCTTCATAGTAAGGCTCATAAACCAACCAGTTACCGGCGAGATTATATTTCATATAGAATAATTCAATTTCTTCAGCTAAATAGAAGGTTAATTGATATTCGCCTGATTTAACCAATCCGACATGGCTCCAATCCATAGCTGGCCATTGATAACGGATATAGGTTAAGTTATCGGTCATCGCCGCAATTTCTGATGTGGTGGAAGCGCCAAACATATAAGCTAAATAGGTTAAAGCAGCATTGGCGTTACGATTAGCCAAAACCGATTTATAGCCCTTTTGATTTTCGCTTAAGGTAATCGATTCGATACCATTATAGCGATTGCCATCACCATCGGTTTTTTCAATCATATTGAAGGTCACTAATCCTTGGAAGGCGTTGAACATGTTTGGATCCTTTTCGAAAGCAGGAATCATCCGATCATCCAAGAATTCCACCAATGTCGTATATTCGGTGGTTACTGTTTTTACCATTTCGTTAGGCTCACTGAAGCTATAATAGTGATCAGCATCTTGATAGCCTGGCTCATCACAATATTTGGAATATTGCTCAAAGGTTTTCCGATTGGATTTAAAGTAATTCTCGGCATTGGCAACTTGCAAGGTGTCAACATAGAAACTCGAAGCACGATAATTCTGCATCGCAGGATCGAGCAATTTTTGCATAGAATAAATATATGTGTCTGCGTTAATTGGTGTACCATCTTCCCAACACGCATCTTTATTTAAATTAATAATCCATTTAACACCAGAATCACCTGCGTTGTAGTCCATGGCATAATTATCCACTTCCTCATCAGTTAAATCGTTATTTGGATCATTATCGAGCGCGGTGTCAATTGGCTCACCATCCGCCATTTCCGAAACAATCTTATAGCCAGTGGCTTTTCCACTTTCGTCACGATCAAGTACAAAGTCATACAATCCTGATTCCGTATACGCAATGATCACGGCATCATCATTTGTTTGCCAAGTATGAACGTTCCAAGTAGATGGGGACCCACTCATATACGTATTATACTGATAGTTAACTTCTTTTTCGCTTCCACAAGAACTAAGCAGCATAACCGAGGATAATAATGCAAGTCCCACTATATTGGTCTTCTTCATAAAATTTCCTCCTTTTTTCCATTTTAATAAATATATATCATAATTTTATGATATTTTTATATTACTCTAAACCTCATATCAAGTCAACGAAATTTTTTTCATACTAGAAGAAAATGCTTTCAGGCCTTATAAAAGCCTTATTCGCACTATATTATGAATATGCTTATTAACGCCCATAAGGAACACTCTACTTTGATGAATGTCATGATGGTAATCACCAATAAATTGATTTTGTATCGGGCAGAAATTGCGTCTTTTACTCAATATGTGCTAATGAAATCAAGCCTAGACATCTTAGGTTATCAAGGATGAATAAAAAGAAGCATCGCCTTTAAACGATGCTTCATCAAAAGCCTTCTTCATTAAGAAATTCTTTCAATAACCCGGATTTTATGAGGATCAATATATACTTTGGCTTTCTTCTTTTGGAAAATGGAAAAATCACTATCGACGATCATCGAAAGATAGCCTTGAAAATTAGAATCCTTCACATAGATGACCTTTTTGTTGCTTCCTAAATATTCTTCATTGATGGGACGTACTTTATAAATACTTTTCTTATGCAATTTCAGGCAATCGCTATCCGTATTGAATCCATCATTATCGATCGAAAGACGATAAACGCCACTTTCCGTAATTGGTAAGTCGCCCGATTCATATTGTAAGGTTGTCTTGCCTATCAACACTTTGACACTTCCTTTGGCATTAATCGTCACTTTTGCGGTCGTGCAATTATCGAAGAAAGGATATCGCGTTTTAATCAAATCGTGGGTTTCCTTATCACGTAAAATAACATCCTTCGGATTTAAGTACACATCGATCTTATCGCCTATTTCCACATGGCTTTGAAGCGGAGTACGAATAATAAACGTTTTATCCTTCACAACACCATGTAAATAAAGAATTTTAGAATTTCCGCTTTCGACAATAAAACGGACTTCACCATCTAAATGAATCGCACCCTCAAAATCCTCTAACGAAACCTTTAAAGGCGAAATGCCAATTACAACATGGCCATCATGGCGGTGATATGGATGAATACAGACCAATTCATTTTCGTCAAAGGCCACATCGTGCTCACCAATCAGGAGATGGTAACCATCATTTTGGAAGGAAATTTCACCATCAAATTGGTTTTCTTCCGGTAAACCAATGATGCGTTTTTGGGTTTCTTTGTCAAATAAATGAACACGCCGCTCATTGATATGAAGATAGATCGTTTCGCCTTTTTCAACTATGGCCTTCTCACGGATAGAAGCCAAAACATCGCTCGCATGTCCATCGATCTTTGTATAAAGAATCGATTCGCTGCCAAGCATTTCCTGAAAAGTGATTTCCGCTTTTCCAAAATTGCTTTCTTCGGGGCGACAGACCGAAATATCTTCCGGACGAATTCCCAAAATCACTTCTTTTCCAAGATAATCGCGATTAATGAGCTGACGATTTAGATATTCCCCTAAAGGAAAGGATACTTCACTATTTTCGATTAAGGTCGCATATAATTCACCATTGTATTCCGATAACAAAACCGGAAAGAGGTTCATTTGAGGAGATCCGAGAAAGGTTGCCACAAAAACATTACTAGGGGCATCATACAGATTTTTTGGTGAATCGACTTGTTGAATTACGCCTTCCTTCATCACCACGATCTTCGTTCCCATCGTCATCGCTTCGGTTTGATCATGTGTCACATAAATAAATGTCGTTTGCGCTCTTTCATGAATTTTGATGATTTCTGAGCGCATCTGGACACGTAATTTGGCGTCAAGATTAGAAAGAGGCTCATCCAATAAAAATACTTTAGGCTCACGAACAATCGCACGACCTAAGGCCACCCGTTGTCTTTGGCCTCCGGAAAGGGCCTTCGGTTTTCGAGATAACAATGCAGAAATTCCTAAAATCTCCGCGGCTTCATTGACCCTTCGATCGATTTCTTCTTTATCCATATGAATTTGGCGAAGACCAAAGGCCATATTATCATAGACCGTCATATGCGGGTAAAGCGCATAATTTTGGAAAACCATGGCAATATCGCGATCCTTTGGTTCAAGATCGTTCACAAGCCGATTATCGATATATAAATCGCCGGAGGTAATATCCTCTAAGCCCGCAATCATACGAAGAGTTGTCGATTTTCCGCATCCTGAGGGTCCGACAAAGACAACGAATTCATTATCTTCAATATCCAAATTGAAATTACTGACCGCTTTCACCCCTCCATCATAAACCTTGTATACGTTGACTAATTTAACATTTGCCATATTTTTCATTCTCCTTTCTGATGATGATATAGCCCTTTATCGACCAATTCTTTTTCATAATTTTGATTAATGTATTTATCAAATACATAGATCGAATAAAGGCTCCAAATCAATGTAAAGATTCCAAATCCGATAATTGCTAACACAAATAAATAAACGAGTTGTAAAAAAATCAATCTAATAAAGAAAAAAACAATTAATGGGATGATTCCTAAAATGAAGAAAACCAAGTTTTTAGGAAACAAGACTGCTGCAAATAGGTAGCCATTTTTCAGATATCCGCTTATCTTATTACGGAATATCTGTGCTTGCATCACCATGAAAAGCGATGCCATGATGGTGATAACTAAAATGAGCGTCAGGATCGTCATAAACGCTACCTGCATAATAAACGGTAAGCTAATCACCTGATAAAAATAATAATTGCTCATCGTTCCCAATAGGACAAACCCTACCAGAAAGCCCGCTAATAAAGAAACCTTATAGCTTTCCCTTATACCTTTGGCAAAATCGTGAAAAAAGAAAATTCCTTCATTCCAACATAGCTTTTTCAAAACCTGAAACGCTCCCCCTAATCCTACGTATGAAAGCATAATTAACGGAAGCAAGACGAGATAAAGAATCAAATTCAAATAAAATGCCCGATTAGCCAAAAGGACAGGATCATTTGCGATGTCCGCGGGTGGACTAATAATAAAAGCCCGCCAAGCAATAAACCAAACGATTGCCAATAATGAGAAAGCAAATACCAATAGGCTGATTCCGACTATAGCGCCCAAACGATTTTTCAAGATATCAAAAAACTGCTTTGTTCGAGTCGCCGGTAAGTTACTCTCGTGAAAGGGCTCTTTATTTTCGTTACCGACAATATACTTTTTGACTTTATCCTTGAAGGCCATGACGAACTACCTCAAGTACTCTCTCTGGATTCGGAAACGCATCGATAGCACCATAATTCAAGGTGGTCAACGCTCCGCATATATTAGCAAAATAGAATATTTCATCGAGCTTTTGGGCATCTAATTCTTCTAAACGAAGGGTGTCTAAACGACTTAAAAGACCCGCTAAGAAAGCGTCTCCTGCGCCGGTGGTATCCTTGGGCTGCAGGCTAATACTAGGAACGATTCCAAAAAGGCCATCAAGATAGTAGGCACTTCCCTCCGAACCTAAAGTCACGCAGATCAATTGATGCTTATGGGCCATAATCTGAAGAGCTTGCTTAAGATCATCGACATTTGCAAACATCAAAAGCTCCTCTTTTGAATATTTAACGATATCCGCATGGCGGATAAAATACTGGTATTTTCCGATAGCCTCTTTACGATTTTTAAAAATATCGCTCCGAAAGTTGACATCAAAGCTAATAATCTTTTGAGATTCTTTGGAAAGGTGAAAAACTCTTTTGGCAAATCTCATCCCCTTCGGTTCATTGATCATCAAGGAGCCGACATGAATGATATGAAATGGCTTCAAAAAAGGTAGGTCAACATCATTTTCTTGGAATTGATAATCGGCGGTTCCAATACGATGGAAAGAAAAATCACGCTCACCATTTTCATCAATTCGAACAAAGGCAATCGTTGTGTTATGCTTATCATCCTTCATGAGGTAATTATTGATAAAATGCTGTTTCTGACTATGATTATATAAAAATGAACCCTGTAAATCGTTACCGACCTTTCCAAGGAAGGAAACATCACCATTTAAGCGCGCTATTCCACAGGCGACATTATAAGGAGCGCCACCCGCATAAGCGTTATAAGAAACAACTCCATTTTTTTCAAATCCAATCATATCGACAAGAATTTCACCGATCGATAAAATCATAAGCACACCTCCTTAGGCGGTCTCACCTTTAATAAATTTAATAGGAATTACCACCATTTTTTCGTATTCTGCACCTTTTATTTTTCGTAATAATTGCTCCACCGCCGCTTTTCCAATTGCCATTATATCCTGCTGACATTTTGTGAAAACGGGATGAAGAACCAAATCATCGATCATTCCATCATAGGCAATGATCTTTAATTCCGCGGGAATCTTTACTCCCTTAGCGATTGCCAATTGATAAATGGAATTCGCCATAATATCTCCCGAAGCAAATATCGCATCAACCTCCGGATGCTGATCAAGAAAGCGTTGGGCATAGATAATCTCTTCGCCATGATTAAAGTCCTCATATAAATAGATGGGCTCCTGCCCATGTTTTTTCATGACATCAAGATAGGCTAATAGCCTTTTTTCAACTTCTGATTCGACTTTGGGCTTGCCGGCTATAAAGCCAACCTTTTTGGCGCCTTTATCAAACAAATATTCGATAGCGTTCGCGGTTGCTTCGTAGTTATTGGTGGTAATACACGGAATATTGTCTCCTAAATGACGATCAATTGTCACTAGCGGCAAGCGCTGATCAATTTCATCATAGACATGGTGCGTAATAAAAATAATGCCATCCACTTGATTTTGATTGATCATATCAAGTAATTTTAATTCTTTCTCCTTATTACCCTGCGAGCTAACCACAATTAGTCGCATATCTTTTTTATATAATTCCTCTTCAATCGCATCGGCAATCTTCGAGAAAAAGGGATGAGAAAGGGTAGGAACAAAAAGTGCAATAATATTAGAGCGATTTAATTTTAAGGAGCGAGCCATATGGTTAGGAGAATAATTACTCTCCGTGATAGCCCTCAAAACGCGTTCACGCACTTCCTTGGATACATAACCACTATTATTGATCACGCGTGAGACCGTCGATTTAGAAACCTTGGCTTTTTTAGCTATTTCGATAATACTATGCACTTTTTTACCCCCATATTTTTTAAATATTAATTTCCATCTAATTACTATTCTAGTACGATTTTAGTTTTTTTCATATCTCTTTTTTGCAAGAAAAAGATAGGTAACAGCAATCGCAAAAAGCGGAATAATTAATAGCGCGATAATCGTATAATCATTCGATCCGATAGCGTTCGCGATGCGATTAGTCGATAAGTCCTGCGTAACGCTGGATTGATTGACTAACGCTAAATAGTCCATAACCTCTGCGATGGTATTTTCAGAAACATAATAAGAATCAATAAAGGCCTTATCTTCATCGAAAAAGGCGTGATAGCTTGTGAGAAGCTCTTGATATTTGGCCTCATCACGGGCAATATCACATAATGCCGATGTTTCTAATTTCGTTTTGAAATCGACGATGAAGTGATGAACAGACGAAGTATTGACACCCTCTACCGCTTGAATGCGGACATCGATATCATCAATGGCTACATCGCCAAAAGTACCATTTTGATTTACCAACTGATAGGTCTCCGCAATATTAGGAACCTCTTGGTAGACTGTTTGAAGATCATCAAACCAAACAAATCCCCAATCGGCATTAGTGTCACTATCCCATATTTCGATATGCATTTTCACACCGACATAAGCGGAGCAATCAGCAATAATCTGCGTCATGGTCGCTTGGCGGTTTCCATTCTTCACATAGGGAAAGGAATCCGAATTATAGGCTGTATTCGCAAATTTACCGATAACAGCCCCATTATCCGCAACAATTTTCACCAAACCATTACGTCCGGCGATACGCCAAGAAATATAGCCGGTACCACCTAACGTGAAATCCGATGATCGAACACCGAAGGATAGAGTTTCCGCACCTGTATTCCATCCATTAAAGAAATAGGTATCAGCTTTATTGAAAGGAACACCTTCGGCCCAATATGAATTCTCATTACCAATTGGATTGGCCGATAATTCTTCGATGACATTATTTTCACCAAGATAGCTCCAACCGGTCATGTTACCATTCTCAAAGGATGGATTTACAATAGCATTAGTTTCCCCCACATAAGGAAGCATGTAATTGCCTTGATATAATTCCGCTAATCCCATAGCGCTCGTATCCGTTTCATTGATGACACGGGCTTTTTGAGCTTCAAATTGCGCTACGACCTCTTCCGCGGTTAAACTTGTGCATATTTCATCAACGATCAAAGCGCCAAACCCACTTGTCGCTTCATCGACGAGTTCCAAATGCATCGTATGACCTAATAACTTGGCATCAAGCTGCCGCCAGGTAAAGGACATGTTCCAGGAACGTCCGTTATCAAGAAAATAATCGTTTTGAATTTTAAGGACGGTTTGCGATGTTGTATCATCCACCAAACGAACATAACCAGCATCCTTATTACCGCCAAGAAGTAAGGTTATATACCCTTCTCCACCTAAAACGAATGATGATGACCTTAAGGTTCCTGTCAAACCCTCATTCACTTCACCGCAGAGGAAATTTCCTTGACTATAAAATTTCCGTCCTTCTTCCCAGAAAGTATGAGATTCATCGCGAATTTCACCGATGTTATCTCCTGACCAGCCTTCTAAGCCTTGATCAAAATTTCCATTTACCAAATGAATATTCTCCGCAGCGTGGCTAACACTCTTAACTGGCGTTTCGTGATTAAATAAGCCTAACGAAGCAAGAAACATAGCAAGCGATATTTTTATCATTGTTTTCTTCATTTTTCATCATTCCTTTCATAATAAATTATGTGCTTCACTATAGTATAAATCGACATCGATATACGAATTATCATCTACCAAATACTCTTGAACAGTATCCTTCATATTAGCGGTAATCGGCTCATCCTCGTAGTAAGTGACGATTTCATCAAAACAGGCAATTTGCCAGCTTTCATTTCCTAAAGACAAGTCCGAGATTTCAAGATATAGAGCTTGCCCAAGATATGATCGTAGATCCGCAATATAGCCATTCATGGTCGCTAATCTAGAGCCACGGCTAACGCTTGGGAAATTCTCATCCTTGAAAAGATCGTTACGATAATCTGCTATCATTGTTCCATCGGCGGTATATACTCTAAGCGCCGCGGCTCTTCCGCCTAATTTAAAGGATATAAAGCCACTTCCACTCAATTGGAAGGTCGTAGAACGCAGGGTATAAGTCGCTAATTCATTATCACCGACAGCATCCCATCCATTAAAGAAATACGTTCCCGACTTATTATAGGGAATTTGTTCTACCCAAAAGGTTGAAGCATCAGAAATAGCCTTATCGGTATCGATATCACCGTTTATGACTGTCCATCCTGATAAATCACCGGTTTCAAATCCTCCGTTTTCAATCTCAGTATCATAGATTAGATTACTATTGATTACCACCTTGATGATACCTTGTGCGCTTTGTTCATAAGCATCCTTCACCAAGAATGCGATCTGATAAGTTCCATCCTCGATGAAATCAAAATCATCATAGGAAGTAGGATTTAATGAAGCTCCATCATACTCTATATCAAGGAATTGATAAAGGAGATCTTGCTTCGCGGTATAATCATCAGACGCATGAACATAATTGAAATATTGATATAAGTTCACATGATTTGCCGGTAGCATTTCCACCTCATATGCGAATTCCGTTTCCTTTTCGATAATAGGAGCCTCTCCTTTTAATGGAAAAGAATAACCGCCATTATATAGTGACTGATAGTATGAACCGGCCACTAAATCCTCATCATAGGTGGCACTTCTTAATTCCGATATTATCGTTTTTACTTCCTCCTCCTTCAAATTGATTCGGAAATCATCGACGACAATGGAACGGAAGCCTCCATCATTTTCGGTTTCATCATTGATGGTAAAATAAAGGACTTTTCCCTTATGAGCGCTTAGATCGACAAAGACCTGATGCATATTCAAGGACATTTCCGGATCCTTAAATTCTTTATTAGTGACACGCGCTACTTCACTGTTGGTCGCTGCATCGATGATCGATACATAAGCGGTCGAATGCTTAGCGCCACCGATTAGAAAGGACGCATATACATTTTCTTCGCTATCGATAACGGTAAACTTTTCCGAGCGAATTTTGCCAATATTCTCCTCTTGATCCTCAAATTTAAAGCCATTTAAGAAATATTGACCTTCGGCATGAAATAGACGGGTGCCCCAAAAGGTTGACTCGGAACGATCAATATGCTCAATCGTGAGTGCATTTCCCGAGAGCACTTTCCAGCCTGTAAAGTCACCGAGTTCAAATCCACCATTTCTTAAGGATGTGGAGCGCTCGTCCTCATCAAAGGGCTCTTCTTTAAATTGCTCTAATTCATCCACGCGTTTTTGCATCACCGCATTCCGTTCTTGGGCGTTTTGCAAAATCCGGAAGTCATCCACATTGACATAGGAATAGTCGGTAATTTCACTATTGGTATCGTTATCCACTATCACGATCTTAATGACTTGATCCAAATATTCCGATAAATCAACATATTTTTGAATCATTTGATCCGTAATCGTTGTGCCGTTGAAATCATCATTGCCGATTTTATCAACTAAAACTTCGCCGCCATTGGCTTTGAAACGCAAGGGCTCATTGTTATCCTTTAAAAAGAATTGAATATAGATCTTACTTGCATCTTTTCCAGCGCCCATCTTAAAAGCGATTTCACCAAGTCCGCTCAAGACAAAATAATCACTTTCCAGACTGCCGGTATACGAAGGTAGGCTGCTTTCAATTCCCGAAAAGAAATATTCTCCTTCTTTCAAAGCATCAACACCATTGACCTGTGAGGCACGGGTGATATTTTCATAGGAGAAGGCTCCAAGTCCTTTGGCGTTCCAATTCGGTATGCTTTCAGCGATGCCACTTTCAAATCCACCATTCGCAATTACTTCCGAATACGTGTCATTTTTTGGTTTATCACATCCTGCGAAAAGGATGAGCGATGATAGCATCAGACAACTCGTTAGGCACATCTTTCCTACTTTTTTCATTCGTTAAATCCTCCTTTCCTTTAAAATTTCTTTAATTTAACGTTTTTAAATATATCCATATTTTCCGCACATATTTCGATGTCATAGCGTGGTCTTTCTTTATAGATGGTACTGGTAAATACAAGTTCACCATCATCGATAAAAACTTCAATCACACTGACATCAACAATGATTCGCAAAGAGAAATTATCCTTCAAATACTTCCCTTTTCGAATCGCGGAAACAGAACCATCATTATTTCGAATCTCTTGACCGCTGTGCTCGCGATTTAAGATGAAAGTATGATTCTTTTGATCATAGCTAAATCGCGTTTCTTCCTCGCCATCCTTTGCGAGACAAATTAGAAAGTCTTGAGCTCCGACAACCTCTAGCGATAATTCAAAGCTGGAATCATCATTGGCCATTCGATATATCTTTTCTTGGCCCTTTAAATCTCTTTTGGAGATTTCATCCTTTATAAGAGAAGACAAATCGATTGGCTTTTGAATAAGTGTATCATCGCGGATCGATAAGACACGTGGAAGTGATAAAACACCAACCCAGCCATCCAGGGCACTAGGATAGGTGCGATCCCACATATTCGCCCACGCCATTAAAAGGACTTGTCCTTGCGCATTCTTGGTTGTTTGGGTGGCGTAGAAATCGAAGCCTAAATCGAGTTCGCGGGGCGATCCATGGAAGGTGAAAATCCCCTTTTGATAATCCATGTTTCCAATAATATAACGAACCGAATGGATATTTTTATTGGCCTTTTCGCCTTCAGTATTTTCAAATTGCGGAGAATAAATTAACACATCGTGATTATCAATTCGCAGAATATTGGGGCATTCCATAATTCCTTTATTTGGCAGTTTGACCGTATAAATGGCATTGACATATTCCCATTTAAATAAATCAAAAGACCTAAAAAGGAGGACGGAAGTAGCGTCATCTTCTCGACGACTACCGATCACCACATAATAAACACCATCAATTTCAATCAAATCTGGATCGCGTGAATCATGCATCGTGTAATTGCGAGGGAAATTCTTTTCATCGATAACCGGATTTCCATGGTATTTCACAATCTTTCCGTTTTCATCTAAAATAGCGATGTTCTGGGTCTGTTTACCATCGGACACTCCTGTATACATGATATAGAGCTTGCCATCCTTTTCTAATGAACTTCCCGAATAACAGCCAAGCTCATGATCGTAGGGCTGATCCGGGCATAAAGCGATTGCTTCTCTTTTCCAATGTAATAGATCATCGCTGATTGCGTGTCCCCAATGCATCGGCCCCCATTTAATGTCATAGGGATTATATTGATAAAATACATGGTATTGATTTCGATAGAAAACTAAACCATTCGGATCGTTCATCCACCCAACAAGTGGCGAAAAGTGAAATTTCGGGCGATACCTTTCATTGGTTTGATAAGTTTTCTTTTGTACATACATGTTTGCTTTTTCTAATTCTGTCATCATCTTTATCACTTCATTTCGTATTAATATCGTATTTTGTTATCTCATTAAAGCGGACCGCGCCATTTTCTGAAAAGAATACGATTTGATCATCATTTTCTTTCGGAAAGACCGTTCCTGTCATCGTATAGTAGCCATCGTTCACAAATACTTCAACCGATGACCGATCAAGAAACACCTGCAGCTTTATCTTGTTATTAATCGGCATTACCGAAGCGTAACGCACACCATTTTCACCGCTTTCGCCGGTTCCACTAATAGTGATACCATTGCTCTTACGGTCCATTACAAGCATCTTCGTGGCCATATCATAATAAATATCCGTATGGTTCTCACTGCCTGAAAAGACACTGATTCCCGCTTTACCATCGTTATCAAGTGCGCTTAAATCCATTTCAAATTGTAATTCCAACGTTTTACCCTTGATCTTATTAAGCGTTATTCTTTCATCCGCAATTGTTTGTGAAGCATAGGATACTTTATTCGTTCGGTAATTGGCTATCTCTCTAACTGGTGATTGATAGATATGCTGATCACGAATGATAAGCTCCCTGGGCAACACCATTGCGCCTGTCCAGCCATGTCCGGCACTTGGGAAGGTGCTTCGCCCCCACATATTCATCCAAGCGGTCATAATCGTTCGTCCATCATCCGTTTTCACGCATTGAGCGGCGTAGAAATCAAATCCCTTATCGAATTCTTCCATGATATTCTCACCTTGATGATTGGTAAAAGCCCCTGTTTCGAGATTTAAATCACCGATTTGATAGGTGACACTATGCACATTTTGATAAGTCGCCTGATCATCGCTTACGACATATTGCGGTGAAGAAATAATCACATCATGATCGTCGATTACTTCATAATCAGGACATTCAAAGATTCCACCACCGGTAATGGGAGATTGCAATACAACCCCTACGTACTTCCAATTATCAAGCAAATTCGGTGAGCGATATAAAAGAAGCTGTCCCCCGGATTGATTGGCTAATTTAGAACCGATAATCGCATAATAAAAGTCACCTTTTTTAAATACCTTTGGGTCACGAAAATCAACCTTTGTAGCATTGCTAGGTAAAAGGTCACTTGCGATGACCGGATTGCGATTTAATTTCGCAAAATCGACCCCGTTATCGCTGTACGCTAAGGCCTGCTGCTGTTTTCCATCCTCACCGACAGCCGTATAGAGCAAGTATAGACGCCCATCAATTTCGATTGCCGATCCGGAGAAGCATCCATGACGATCATAGGATTTATCAGGCGCTAGGGCAACAGGCATATTTTCCCATCGAATAAAATCACTGCTCGTCGCATGTCCCCAATACATCGTATCCCATCCCACCGAATAAGGCGTATGCTGATAAAATAAATGTATTTTCCCATTATAAACGCTAAATCCATTGGGATCATTCATCCATCCCATCGGAGGCATAAGATGATAGGTATGCCGATAGGTCTCAATCACTTCATCTTGATGATTTGCAATATATCGCGTCGCATCATAGGTCATGCCGATTTTATCCTCCTGACCCTGATAGTTGATGATAAAATCATCGACCAATAGGTAATTAAAGCCAGTCTCGCCATCATCTGAATCTACAATCTTTAAATAGACCGTTCTTTTAACATAGTCCGCAGCATTGAGAATCACGCGATGCATGATATTGTTTCGATTCTCAAGATCAAATTTATAATTTGCCAAATAAACCAATTCTTCATCGGTCGTGGCGTCGCACAAGACGACATAGCACTTATTTGTATCAATACCGCCACCGAGCATAAAGCCAATTTTTCCATTGCCCTTAAGGACAAAGGAAGGACTTTTCAAGACACCAACCGCAGAATTGCCATTTCTTTCACCATTTAAGAAAAAGTCACCTACAATATTCCATTGCCGATTATCACCGCTTGCGATGTCGATTGCGTTCATATCAAAAGCATTGCCTGAGAGGATTTCCCAGCCACTTAATGAGCCTAACTCAAAGCCACTATTTTTAAAGGTGTATTCTTGAGAATTTCCACAGGAAGTGCATACGATGAGAAGAGGCGCAATCAATAATGTAGCAATGTGTTTCTTCATGTTCATACCTCATTTATAAATTGAATTCATGCGACAAATTTCAAAATAAGTAATGTCGGCCGTTCCGTTAAGAATAAATAATTCGCTGCTATTAGCGATAAGATCCTTTGGATAACTGCGTGTTGAAATCGTTTTGTAATTGTTAAAGAATCCTTCAATCATCGAACGATCCACAAATAGCTCCAAAACGAGCGATGATCCGCTCATGCTTCCTTCAAAGATACCATCCGACAAAGAACTGTTATTCTTATTAAGCTGCGTATTGGCCCCAATAACCTCGCGACCTCTATCGTAGTAATATGTCGTATATTCTTCTTGATCAGCGGTCATTCGTGTCTTCACACCGACAGTTGCCTGATCCGATATGTTTTCAAAGCAGACTTTAAGATAAAGCATATCTGAAGAAAAATTCATCAGCGCTTGATTAATCTCGGTAATGGTAGTGTTTTCTAAAATCAAGGCCGGTTGCTTCAAGACATCAAGCATCGGAATAGGCCGAATATGAAGATCATCATCCGCACCTAGATAAAGCTGGCGCGGAAGTCCGACACAATGCGCCCATCCGGAGGCCGCTAATTCAGAGGATTCTCGTTGATCCTGCATAATAGAAAACATCGTACACATATTTGTTTGAGGATCGATGAAGCCACTTGGCCCCGTAAAAACATTCCGGCCATAATCCATTCTTCGCGCCAAGCCATTCCAATCGGGAACGAAACGATAATTTGTTTTATCAAAGGTTCCGATCCAATAGATGATATTGTTATCAGCTTGGCTTGCCGGAGCGGGTGAAATCATAAAAACATACTTTCCTGTTGCCTCCGCTTTTTCATCGGTGAGAGGCAGCATCACAGGAAGCTCCCATGTTGTTCCATAATCGCTTGGCTGCATTTGATAATCATATACATAACCACGATATGTCCAATGATGAAGAGGATCATTTTGGGTAATACTCGATGTGTATAATAAAGCACAGCCACGATTTTCACCAGGAACACTGGAGCCCACTAACAAATAATAGGTGTTATCTTCAATGAAAATATGCGCATCCCGAAATTCATTTGCCGCACCTTGACCGCCCACTTGCTCGATCGCCAAGCGGTCACTGACTTCCCATTCCAATAAATAAGGATCACTCACATCTTTCGGCACCGCTAAACCAATATTTTGATTAGAAAGCTTTCCTGGATGCTGATAGTCACCGGCCGTAAATAAAAGAACGGGAACATTTTCGACACCATTAACCGTGGCGTAGGTAGAACCACCTGACCACACGCCATCAGGACAAACACTATCCATAGTTGGCACAATCGCTTCCTTAACCGGTTTCCAATTGACCATGTCCGAACTCACTAAATGGCCCCAAGCGATACCGGCGGCATTGTTAAAATATGGGCCGAGAATATTAAATTGAAAGAAAAGATGGTAGATTCCTTGATAGTAAATAGGTGCATGGGGTTCATTCATCCAATGCTCATATGGACCACCATGAAATTGACTTTTATAGGCATCTTCGGTTAAAGAATTCTGTAACCAAATATCAGAAAAAGGAATTTCATTGGGAATTCCATCGACCGTATAAAAATCATAATAATGGCGGATATGATAATGCGGTAACACCGCTCTATAAAGACGGATATCATCTAGCAAGCCGCTGACCACCGATTGCGTGCATGAACCGCTCGAGCGCGATACATTATTTTTGCCTACTAAAAGAGGCATATCCGGCATTTTGATCGAGCTTCCGACAGGAATACTGACGATATTAATCAGCTTCCCGTTTAAATAGAGACAAAGACGTCCATTCTCACCATCAAAAGTGGCCGCAATGTGATTCCATTCATACTTAGTTAAGGGCGAACCCTCATCCCATATTTCAACCCATTGATTTCCTAAGCCACATTGAAAGGTAAAATGCCCATCACGATGGTATCCAAATATAAAGCCCATCGAATAGTCCTGATCACGATAATATTGCGAAACGATGCCCGTTAAATTTTCTGAATCACTATCAACAGCATCGACACTATCCCAATCATATGCGCGTGGTGCCACCCAAGCGCTAATGGAAAAAGCCTTGCCCTTGATGGCAATCTCATCCGCATCATAGGTTATCCACGAAGAATAGCCATCAAAGAGTAAGGCACTCCCAATAGCGCCGTTTTTCCATGGCAAATCTTCGGGCTTTTCTAATAAAGTCTCTGATTCAAGTAAAACATAAGAAACAGCCTTGGCCTTATGCTTCTTGGTAGCATCATGAACAATCGTCCCCTCATTTTCATCAAATGTTAGATGGAGGTCCATTTTCTTTTTATACGCATCCTGAAAAGTATCATCATTGCGATTTTCTCCACAGCTCCCCAGTAAAATAGCAAAAGGGAGAAGGAAGAAAGGAATAATTTTCCGAAATAATGCCATAAACATTCCTCCTATCTATTTAAGTCCAGTGAAGCTAACGCCCTCAACAATATATTTCTGAGCAAAAATATAAATTATTGCAATCGGAATCGTTGAGAAAGTCAACGCCGCCATTACAACAGAAATATCACGAGGCGTATAAGTATTTACTAATTGCAAGAAAACCTGCAATGGTTGCATTTTGGGATCAACAAACATCAATTGGGCAAAGATATATTCGTTCCACTGCCCCATAAAAGTAAAAATCGCTACTGTGGCAAAAATCGGTTTCGATAACGGCAAAATCATCTTGAAATAGATGCCTAACCGGGAACACCCATCTATGCGCGCGGCTTCTTCAATTTCAATCGGCATACCAAGAAAGAATTGTCGAAACATATAAATATACATTAAGGAGCACATTCCCGGTAATAAGTAGCCGATGATATTGACTCCGTCTCCCAGCAGATGAAGACGATATAAAATAACATATAGTGGCACAATCGATGTTTCCACTGGCACAATCATCAAGACAATAATGATTGTGCGAATTAATTTTGAACCGGGAAATTTGAACCTCGCTAAGGCATATCCCGCAAAAGAGTTAATCAACAAAACACCAACAATGGTGATTGCGCAATACAAGATGCTATTAAGAATCGAACGTCCAAAATATTGGAATTGTGAGAATAGATTTCCGTATGATTTAAACCATTCGGTTACATTCCACGTGGCCGGCAAAAAGGTCCATATTGTCGACATTTGCGAATACACCTGTTCATTTGTCTTTAATGAATTAGATACCATCCAAACGACAGGAAATAAGAATATGATACAAAGTAGGGCTAGACCAATTACCATTAATGTCTTTTTAAGGGTCTTGGAGCAAATCTTCTTATAATCCCGTTTTGGTCTTTGATTGAGTTCTTGAATCACTATTTCTTTCATCACGAGACCTCCCTTATGTATTGGATTCATCGCCGAGCACTTTTCTTAACGTTAAAGAAACCGAGGCGATGATAAAGGTAAAGACCAAGGCAATCGCGCTAGAATATCCAACTTCTCTAAATTTTATACCTTGGGTATAAATGTAATATGACATGGTCATTGTCGATTCAAGAGGACCCCCCTGTGTCATAATCATCGGTTGTGTACAAAT
The DNA here is from genome assembly GCA_964583155.1 of uncultured Coprobacillus sp. Classification (GTDB taxonomy): domain Bacteria; phylum Bacillota_I; class Bacilli_A; order RFN20; family CAG-826; genus CAG-826. The sequence goes on along the minus strand of CAZOUY010000001.1, from coordinate 12,991 downwards.
ACGGAAAGCACCAATTAGCATCGTGATCAGAACAAACACGAATGTCGGTTTTAAGCTGGGTAAGGTGATATTCCAGAATTGGCTCCATTTTCCGGCACGATCGATCGACGCTGCTTCATATAGTTCTTTAGGAATGTTTTTTAATCCGGAGAGGAAAATGAGCATTTGATATCCAGCACCCTGCCATGCTGAAACAAAAACAATAATATGCAGGGCTTGTTGAGGTGAATCTAAAAACAACATTGGATTGGCCCCAATAGCTAGCAATAATGTGTTGATAAGTCCATCCTGCGTATTTAATAGGTTCATCCACAGCATAGAAGTAATCGCAAGCGATAACATTACCGGACAAAAGAAGGCCCATCGTAAGAAGGTATTGCCTCTTTTTATTTTGTTGAGAATAAGCGCTAATCCTAACGCTGTTCCTAATTGTAACGGAACCACCTCCACTACAAACAAAATCGTATTCTTCAGCGCTTTTCCAACCGTAGGATCGCTAAAGATCCGCTTAAAATTTTCAAAGCCAGTAAAATGCACCGCATCCAATCGTAAAAGATTGGCGTCGGTAAATGCATAAGATAAAGAAATAACGATGGGAAGCAAAATAAAAATGATAGCTAAAACAACTGCAGGCAGGCAAAAAAGCCAACCTACAGTCGATTCCTCTTTATTATAGGAGGTGTTGAATAAGCGAAATGTTCCCCGTGATTTTTTATGTGAATGGGTGATGGTTTCAATTTCTACTTCTTTCATAAAATTAACCCTGCGATAAATCTACTTTTTTCATTTCATCATGGATTTTTTTCTCTAAATCATAGTTAGATCCCACTTGTTGCATATTCTTTATATAAGTTAAGACCTCACCATATGCCACTTTTAATTGTGGATATTTGACCATCTTGGGTCGTGTGAGAGTATTCGCTAATAAGTAGGAAGCCAATGATTTCATAGGACCACTTTGGAATGATGACATCGTGCTTAATAATTCTTTATGCGTTGGGAAAGTACCGATCGCATTATGCATCATCTCGCTTGATTCTTTGCCGGTAAGATACTTGACCACTTGGGTCGCAGCATTGACATCCTTAGCATCTCTAGTTACCGCAAATCCAAAAGAGCCACATGGTGTCGAAACAATCGAACTCTTTTCGCCACTTTCGCTCTCATAAACTGGATAAGGCATAATATCATAGTGTCCTTTAACGGCCGGATTTCCTTTTTCAATTGTCCGAGCATCCCAAGGTCCATAAATCTGGAATGGAACAACCTCCTCAGCAAAGGCCGTTTCACTGGTTCCGGAATATGACCAATTAATATTCTTATCTTGGAAAAAACGTTCTAATTGCTTAATCCCTGCGACACTAGCGGCAGTTGTAAGCGAAGCTTCGACGGTTCCATCGGTGCCAAAAGTACCACCGGCACTATAGACCAAAGGTGAATATAAATACATATAGCCATCATCACCAAAACCAAGATTTAATTTAATTTGGTAAGGCTTATTATTTTGCTTAAGCTTCTGCATCGCTTCAAAGACATCGTTCCAGGACCAAGGATTTTCTAGGGTTCCAAAGTCTTCTTCGGTGTAGCCAACTTGTTTTAAAATATCTTTATTGTAATAAAGACCGGCAGGCGCTTCCATGCCGCTTAATGCATATAAATGATCACCAATAGTGCTTTGTTCGATCACACTATCAATATAGCTTTCTTTCTCGGTAGCCGAAACATACGAATCAATCGGAACCACAATTCCTGAATTCACTTTAGCAGCGATGTCCGAGGAGTCGATAGCGACAATATCCGGCAATTGATGCGTCAAGATAGCCCCGCTGATCTTCGTTTCCAATGTCGATCCATAAAATTCAATCGCCATCCGGATGGTTCGTCCATCTTCGGTTTTCATTTCTAAATTATTAAAATTATTTTTTATTTGATTATAGACTTTTCCCTCTGGCTCTTCACTGCTCTTGTGAACCCACACTTTGATGATTTTGATTCCTTCTTCATCCTCGTTGGTACCTCCGCAGCTAGTTAAAGCAAGAAAGGGGACCGCCAAAAATAAAAACAAAAGCTTTTTAAAATTCTTTTTCATAGGTTACTACTCCTTTATGATAAATGTGGGAACGTTTCCACAAAATGATTATAAGATGATGTAAGCGCTTTGTCAATAATTTATGATTTTATTTAATAAAATCCATTCTCGCGATCATCCTTTTATCGCACGATCCAAATATTACGCTATATGTATTTATCAGCGGATTATTCAGCATACTAATATTATTTTTATTCCAAGACTCTTCACTATTTTATTAAAAGAAAATAGATAATCCGTAAAATTGCTATGTAAACTAACATTACAAAGTCAATGAAGAAACTACACTACAGAGCCCGAAAACAGCATATCGAATGCACAAAGAGGACTATTAGACAATAAAAAAAGAAGATGGCGAACAACCCTCGTTCTGGACGTCATACAAGCATCAGCTTGAAGCGAAACATCTTCTCTAAGCATATTAATGCAATAAGGAATTCATTTGTAAAGATTATTTTCAAAAAAGAAAGAGAGAAATCAAGGCCAACAAAATCTGGATTTCACGTTTCCCCTCCTAATTTAATAATACGATAATTTGAAGACTGATCAAAAGCAAAAAACATCTCAACTATGGTCTTTATAAAAAATTGAATCCAATAAGACCTTTATCGGAGTATTCCGACCGATTCGCTTGTTTTTAATTTACAAACAGCTGGTTTGCATGGCAATCCAAAGTGATGGATTTCTTCGATACGGCAAGTAAACTTATATTCCTTCAATCCTAGCAGATGTATTGGATGGAAACATGGATTCCAATGAGGGTGGTCGATCGGCTATCGATGCAATTTTTTTAATATTCATAATATGATTCGATTGCTAAAAAGGATTCATTTTCATCGTTCTATTTAAATTTTTTAGATCACAGCATAAAATGATAAACATTTTCGGCGATCTTATAACTAGAAAATCTTCCTTTATCCTATGATTGCCAACGAGATGGAAAACCGTGGCCGCATTGTTTATAGTTTAAATCAATGACAAGATTGATCGGTTTAATGATCTAAACGATAAAATTCTGTGGACATGATTAAAATTGCAGCTTCGATTTAATTATTCTCGATGACATTGCGATTCAAAAAACATCGAAGAGGCCAAATGACTGATGAGAGTTACAAAAAAGTTTATTTGACGTTTGATTCAAACTTTAATCGAAAAAAAGTCTATTTTCCGTGAAACCCGCCAGAGTATTCTCCCGTGGTTAAATCGAAAACGGAATCTAGACAACTATTATTATATGTATTTCACCAAAAATATCAATTCAATCAAGGCCAACAAAAGAAGAAAGTATAATATTGCGTAAATGAATAGGAATAGGAAAAGCCACTGATGCCCTCATGGGTGGTCGTTGTAAAAGGCCAAAAAACTATGTTGAAATTGATGATGAAAACGGCAAAATCGTTTTTTTTTAAATCATGACATACGATGTAAGAAATCCAAAGCATGCTGAAAGAATAAAAAAACTTCGAAAACCAATAAGAAATTGTAGCTCCGATAGTGCAGTTGATCACTTATTGTATGTCGAAAAAGATGATAAAAGCCCTATCCAAACAAGTGAATTTGATTTTGAAAAGAAATTCACATTTGATGATCAGCAAAGTCGTTATATTAAAAAATTTATCTTCTCAAGCGATAAAAATCGAAAGCGATATTACAATCGGAAGATAAAGAGCAAAAAAAAAGAAGTAGATACCTACTTCATAAAGAGTGAAGGATATAGCGCTTACTCTTTTATGCCTACTCTCTTGTAAGCCTATGTTTATGGTATTGCTACCAAAGGGGTGCTATATACGCCTAAATAAATAATACTACTGAAAAACTAATTGTCAATGAACGAAGGAGGAAAAAATGACCAAGTGTGATAAGGATGATAAATTGAGAAAAGACCTATCAAAACAAGTGAATTTGATTTTGAAAAGAAATTCACATTTGATGATCAGCAAAGTCGTTATATTAAAAAATTTATCTTCTCAAGCGATAAAAATCGAAAGCGATATTACAATCGGAAGATAAAGAGCAAAAAAAAAGAAGTAGATACCTACTTCATAAAGAGTGAAGGATATAGCGCTTACTCTTTTATGCCTACTCTCTTGTAAGCCTATGTTTATGGTATTGCTACCAAAGGGATGCTATATACGCCTGAATATATAATACTACAAAAATTATAATTATCAATGAAGAACGACATCAAAATCATTGATGCTAGAAGAAAAAAACCTCCAAAAGGAGGTTGCCTACCCGTGTAGGCGGGGTTCTGGGTTGCGAACATCGTCGCCGATGCTGCTGCCTGCTTCAAAGTTCATCTACGTGAGATCAACTTTGCATTCTTATTGTATGAATATTTTAAAAATATGTCAATGAACAAAGAAGGAAAAATAATGAGAATTCACAAGGTAATCCATTCGATAAAAAGTGAGAGTATTGGAATTAGGTCTATATGTCGCAAAATGACCAATTGGATTAGTTCACAAAGAAATTGTTTTGCGTATGATGAAAGCATTTCGAGCAGTATAAGCACTTCCCACCGCCACAAAGATAGGCGTAAATCCTGTGCTTACTATCACTTACAAATGAAGTGCTAAAGAAAAGCTGGTAACGCACTTATCTCATGGTGGATTGATGGAACCATTTATCAAAAAATCTTTAAAGATTATCAATGCTTTAATGATTCAAGGAAACAATTCAAATGAAATGACAATCTTTATTTGTTTTATATGAAGCTTTATTTCAGACGTTTTAATGATGTGTATCTCAAATCATTATTTTTATTCATTGAGAAAAATTATTCCATTTCTATTGAGAACTTTCAAAGCTTTGAATCGGTTATTCGACATTGGCGTAATTCTCTGCTAAAAAAATCGTTCCTATATGACAGTTTTTCTTCCTATTTGAATTTGGAAAAAGAGATGATCAAAACAGTATGAAATAAAACATTAAAAAAGGCGACTCTTTAGCGGTCGCCGTGATATCAGACAAGATATCGCTAATTGCCCCCAACGGGACTACCTATAGTATACACATTTTAAAGAAAAAACGAATTACCATTTTAAAATTAGGTGATTCAAATGTCTAAAAGTAATAAAAGCCGGTTAATAGCATATTGGCAAAATCGGATAGTTACCTGGAAATGCCATAAATATGCCAATCGGTCATTATGTTTTTATTTGCTTAGCAAAAATGGAAAATGCGATATTAATAATCATAGTAGCATTAAAACAAGTAAAGGAAGATATCAAAGAGCAAAAAAAACAAAGGATTGAGAACGGAAGTTCATATTATATACCGGATACTGACGTATCCGTATCAAGGTTTAGTGGAATTGATAAAAAGGTTATCAAAAATATTCCGGTAGCAATTGTCCCATAACATAGGAAAACATAGAGTTAAGCGCAGACATCATCACCACATCTAGAAATATATGAAATGAAACAATAAAAAAAGCGACTCTGTGGCGGTCGCTAAGATATCTACACGATATCGCCGATGTTGCCCCCAGCGGGACTACCTATAGTATACACATTTTAAAGAAAAAAATGAATTACCATTTTAAAATTAGGCGATTAGATTATGGGCAATTCTCATAGAAGGCATTACTTAAGATGGGCTATTAAAAATAAAATATATCGTGCAGATGCTACAAATTTAGGCTTACGAGTACAAATCAGCCACATGATGTTATTATAATTTCAGTTAATAAACGAAGTAATAAATGTAAAGTTAAACCATTACATCATTGGAAAGAACTATTATAAGAGATGACCGTGAAAAACAATTTTTTAAAAATTAAAAACTTAATGATATTCGTAGTAGTAGTAGAATAGTTATTCCAAAAAATCAAATAAATACACGTGTATTAAGTGGCGTTAATAACGATATTTTGACTATTAAGGCTAATAGAATGTATTTCACTGGTAGTGGTACTAAATTCCCTCGCAAATATAAACATATAATAAAAAATGTAGATAAGCTACGATTTACGCTTATCTACTAGACATGCCACATCTTTTGGTGGCTACTATTAGTATAAACAATTCAATGTGTTTTTGAACCATAAAAATAAAAAAATTAAGGAAGTGATAAAAATGGACCTTATCATTGATAATTCTGAAGGCGAGGCGATGCCTTCACTGGACTTGAACTTGTACTCGGTCGAAAAGTAGGCATTGCGATTAATTATGATTTAGATGCGATTGCTATGCACAAAGCGAATTATCCTTTTCCAAAGCATTATAAAGTCTCTATTTAAAATATTGATCCTAGAGAAATATGCGAAATTCAAGAAGTGCAATGTAAATATTTTTACAAGTTTTGAAAAAAGGAAGGTATGAAATTGGAAAATACATATGATCAGAGATGGTTTGATTTATCCGATTACAAAAAAGAGGATTCATCATCAAGATTCAGTAGCGTTGATAAGCGCGTTAAAAAATGTTTCTTTGTCAAGCAAGATGTTGGACGTTATACTCTCATCATTACATCGAGAAATATATGAAATAAAAAAACCGGCCAATAAGGCCGGGCGCCTAGCCATGCGTGACTAGATCATATCGCCCCCAACGGGGCTACTTATATTATACGAATTTTTAATTAAAAATGTAAACGAAAATATGAGAAACTAAAATGAATCAAAAATTGTAATTGTTGGAGTGAGCCATTTTACACCTTTTCAAACGAATATAAAAAGAAAAATTATTATTTTAAAGCCTCTTCGCCTTTGCCTATTAGAAAGGTGTGGTCGTTTTGTGCAACATTCGTTATGTCGCTGCTCTAGATGTTGTTCGAAATGTTATGAAATAAAAAAACCGGCCAATAAGGCCGGGCGCCTAGCCATGCGTGACTAGATCATATCGCCCCCAACGGGACTAATACTAGTATATGACATATTTGCGAAAAAAATCAACAAAAAAAGGAGGAAATAAAATATGTATTGCGACTAGTACATTAAGTTTTAATGATGATCAATGGGAAAACATTTAAATAAAAAACCACCGCAGTATTGGGTGGCTGTCGAAATATAAGGTTAATTAACCTTTGATATTTTCATCATATGCATTTTAAAGAAAAATGTAAACAAAAATCGGTCTGTTCCTATTTAGAACGGCGTGACCGACTACTGATTAGTATAGGATAATTATTTAAAAATGCAAACAAAAAAAGAGGGAATTTACATGGAAATTTAAGGAATAAAAAACGCAAAATATCCTCGATGATTTGATCCAAAAATTATGAATTTTTTCAACATTTTGTATCAAATTTGTATCATTTCAAAAATTGCAAAATAAAAAAAGCCCTATTTCAAGGACTTAATCGCCATTTATGGTGCCCCCTGCCAGAATCGAACTAGCAATTGATCCTTACCATGGATCCGTTATGCCACTTAACTAAGGGGGCATCACACGCAAAGAAATAATAATATAGTTTTACGTCAATGTCAACATTTTTCATTAGCAATAATTGATGCATTCTCAAAGTAAAATCCGGTTTCGCTATAAAACCGGATTTCGTTGTCATGATCTAGCTTTAGCAATTAAATGAAATTTATCTTAAAAATTTACATTGGCAATAATCGCTTTATAAATAGGATAATGCTAATTACTAATTTATCGAGATTGAAATATTAATGTAAAATTTAAGATAAAAATGCTAAGCGAATCGCCGCCTCCACGAGTGCTATATTCTCTTTAGATAATGTTATTTTCCCGTTTGTTTTCCCGGACAAACGGGCAACTCTTCTTTTTGATATCGATCGAATCGCATCAAGCTTCAAGAAGCTATGCGTCTCTTGATCTTTATCATTTAATTCGGGAATAACACCAATATCGAAGGTCAATTCGCTTCCAGGAGCATCGCGACTAGAAAGAGGAATAACAATAACATTTCCCAAATCAATCGCCCACACTAAGGCGTAATGGCCTTTAGTTTTATAATCACTTAATTCAGTTCCGACATTGATTCCGAATTCCACCCATACGACATCGCCCCGTGCTAATGAATCCGGTTGAGCTCCATATCCCGATTTTTCGATTGAATTGCGAAAATATGTTGTCTTTTTATCTAACCATAGCAAGTATTCGGTAGCTATTTCCTCATCGATTGGAGCAAGCTTATTGGCGATGGAACGAAATACTTTTTGTTCTGTTTTCACTAATGACTTATTTAAAGAAAATGACATGTCTATCACCTACTATTACTATATGTAGGTTTTCTTTTTTTTCCACGAAAAAGTCCGATATAATGATTTTTATTCGCAAAATCCCTCGAGATCATATCCAAAGCATCCGCTTATTTCGATCGTAACGATATCACCGATTTTATGGTTATGAGAGCTCGTAAAATAGATATTGCCATCAATGTCATCGGGAGCATTCCATCCACTTCTTAATAAATATCGTTGATGACGGCGGTCATAATCAATCACTAATCCGGTCATTTTTTGGCCGATTCGTCGTTTGTTCTTACGATAGGAAATAACTCTTTGTAAACGCATTAATTCATCATAACGCGCTTTTTTGATGCTCTCAGGCACTTGGTTAGGAAAACTATAGGAAGCGGTTCCCTCCTCGCGCGAATACATAAAAGCCCCTAAATGATCGATTTGCATTTCTTCTAAAAAGGTCTTCAATAACTCAAAATCTTCATCGCTTTCTCCTGGAAATCCAACAATAATTGTCGTCCGGATAACGGCATTAGGAACGATTTTTCGAATTCGATTTTGGATAAGATTCTTTAAGAATTCACGATTTCCTCTTCGATGCATAGCCTCTAAAATTCGATCGCTCGCATGCTGGATCGGAAGATCAAAATAAGGTGTCAGCCGTGGCTCTTTTGCAATGAGATATAATAATTCATCATCGATCTCATCCGGATAAAGATACAGTAAACGAATATAACGAAAAGAAGAAATCTTTAATAGCTCTTTTAAAAGCGTCACAATAGACAGTTTGGGAAATAGATCGCTACCATATCGCGTGGTGTCTTGCGAAATAACCACGATCTCTTTGATACCTTTATCGGCAAGAAGATGTGCCTCTTGAATGATTTCGGCTAAAGGTCGACTTTTAAAAGGTCCACGAATAAGAGGTATAGCACAGTATGTGCAGCAATTGTTGCAGCCTTCAGAAATTCGTAAATAAGCCGTAAATTCCGGTGTAGATAAAAGACGATGACGATATGAAAAATCATACTGTACCACGTCTTCATTCCATAATTTATTTAAAAGAAGAGGTAACTTATCATAATCGCGAATCGGTATAAATAAATCAACCTCCGGTAATTCCCGCTTTAATTCCTCCACATATCGCTCAACTAAACAACCGACCACGACGATTCTTTTTTGTGACGCCACCATTTCCAAAATAGTATTAATCGACTCTTGCTTCGAGGAATCAATAAAGCCACATGTATTGATGATAATGGTATCAGCAAGGGAGGGATCATTAACCAATTCGATATGAGAATCAACGAGCATTCCCATAATTTGTTCGCTATCAACCAAATTTTTAGCGCATCCTAAACTTATTAATCCAATCTTGTGCTGCATTTCCTATCACCCTTATAATCCCAATAATTCACAATAATATTTTTTGTATTTGCGATAATCCTCTAATGATTTTGATTTAATAATGTTCTCCAAGGTACATCCTAAATATGCCAAATCCTTCTGACGCGGTGTAAGACGCGCATAGCGATTAATCGCTAATATCTTTTGACACTCGGTCATTTCCCTTTCCTGAAACTGACGCATACTGCAGGCTTTTAGACATATAGAAACATCTAAATATGTTTCCATCATTTTTTGATAGTCCTTAGCAATATTTAATCCCGCAATCATTCGATTTAAATGTCGAGCATTATCACGCACTAGAGCGATTAACGAATAATCTTCGCCATCAGGCCAAGATAGGCTTGCAAGATAATCATTCAACTCACATTGAAGGCCTTGAAAAGCATTCCGAAAAATATCATTCATTTTATCCAATGATTCCTGTAACATTGTTTCTTCCTTAAGCATTCTTTTTTCTCCTATAACCGAGTTCGATTAACAAATAAATAAAGATAAAGAAGGAGCCTAAAGCTACTCTAAATCCTGTTTTAAATGACTGACATCCGGAATTTACCTTGTAATAAGCTTCTAAAGATATGTTCAAATTTGATGTGGAATCCAAATCCGAACTGGAAAAAGTATATTTGGATTCCTTTGAGAAACTAATAGCGCCTCGATAATCAATTTTGACTTCATCATAGATACTTCCCAAAACCGAGATATTCATATAATAGCTATCGACTCTATCAAATGTTTCCAATCCATCTTGATATGTCTTTAAATAGAAATAATCCTTGCCCTTAGAGCTATGCTTTTCTACGCAAATTGGATATTCTATATCCAAAATCAAAGAAGCATTATTACCCCGAATCGGTATTGTATAATAAAGAAGATATGACTGAAGCCATAGATTATTATCATTAAGTGATTTCATGATTTCCGCCAATTGGACAAAATTCAAATATCCATTTTGCTCAAGATAAAAATCAATCAGGGAATTCACTAAATTCTCATTTAAATATAAAAGACTAGATAAGGGTGCCACAATATTATCATGATAATCGACCTCATTGATGGTGCAATCAACAATATCATTGCCCTCCGGCAATTCAAATCGAATAGTGCTATAAAATTGAATTTGTGTCTGCGTCTTGGGCTTAAGAACATAATAAAGCAACATCCCATCATTCATAAATCGCATCGTCGAGCTACATTCGGCTTCCGGAAAGTAGAATAAGGCCTGAGAATCGCTTGTTCCGATTTGAAATAATGTTTCGTTATTGCTAGCAAAATTAATTTTATACTCAAAGACCGTTTGCGGCGCCTCTTTTTTATTTTCAATATAATGATGAATCTCATTTAGACTTGTACGATATATAGAAGAATCGTAATGATAATCATAATCTTTAGAAATTTGAACCGCCGGACCATAGGCTATTTGGGGTTCATATGATGCTTTAAGCCCATTATCATCAGTTGTCACGATAATTTTTTCTAATTCTTTTTCATCATCGTTATTAAAAGCTCTAGTAAGCGGTAAAGCCAATTTCATCGTCGTTTTATCAAGATTATTATAAATTACATAATGACTCTTTACATCAGCGACCACATCCTGTAATTCCCCTTGAATCGCATAAGCATGGGTCGAAGATTTAATATTGATATCTCTTTGCGCTTGATGAATCATTAATCCGGGATTAGGGTCAATCAAGCCTATTTCATGAATAGCCCCTTGTTTACGAAAAGGACTATCATCATAATCACGTCCCGGACAGCCGGTCAAAGTAAACATTAAAGTTACTAAAGATAAAAAACCTAAAAACTTTTTATTTTTCATATTTTTTTCCTCCTGTCCGATAGCGAACAAAATAACTCACTATAACCGCTATCATTGCGCCAGCAGTGATAAATAAGGCAATGCCAACAAAGATCGCCGCATAAATATTTTCATCAGACGATTCGTATTTTTCATAAACTGTATATTCGGATAAAGGGACATTCTCTCCTAAGGAAAATTCTAAATAAAAGCCATAATCAATCATTACTTGATACTGATAGTTGCTTTGAGGAGTTCCATGAACAACATTATTATTGGATGTTGAAACAGGAACAAATCGTTCATAAGCACTTTCTGAAAGATTGATATATGTATAATTCCATGCGACATTAATATCAAAATCATAAGCAATATAAGGATTGTAAGATAAATGTAAAGAATAACGATGATAATAAGAATTAGTCATTCCTAAATAAACCGGCCGTTTTAAAGTCAAAGTCATCATACCGATCGCTTCTATATTTAATTGATAGGATAAGATGACCAAATGCGGCTTTTTTATAAAAGAGTTAATCGTTGTCTCTTGAATGCCAAAATTATTAAACTCACGATGAATTTTAGCGTCCACTATCGCCTTTTTCCATTTCATAGGGCTAACATGATACTTTTCCTGTGCCAATGCCAAATAATCAGCAAAGGAAATGGTCGAATGCTGATGAACAAATTTATCATTGTTGTAAGTATCATCGAGTGCAGAATTTTCAATGTCACCCTGCACAAAAAATGCACAGGTTTCGCCTTTTTTCACTTCGGCCGTAATTTCCAAATTGACCGATTTACGATTCAAAGCGACATTGCCCTGCTCAATTAAAAACAATCCATTATCAAAATCAAAATCATTGATGACTAATCCTAATTTTTGTGTCTTTTCTGTATCATTTCTGTATGAAAAATAATTGAAAATTGTCAAATCATCACAAATAGATATTTCCTCACGATATTTGTAAAAATCATCTAGACTATATTTATCTAAATCTCGATAACATTGCACTAAAACACTAGGCTCGAGCAATGTCTCGTCATGCTTTAATTCAATGCTTGGTATAGTGTCAAGATCATCAAGCGACAAAATGATAGGAAAACGCAATTCTAAAGTTTCATTGAGAGATTCAGCTTTGGGAACAAATAAATATGTTGATGTCAGTTCCCCATAGAGACTATTAATATGACTATCTTTGCTTTCATTATCACCATAAATATATAAATCACGACGATAACTTAATTTATCTAAATGATCACTGCAATCGGAAAACAATAATTCAAATTGAGTAGGTTCATAATTTTCAACAGGATAGAGATTATCTTGATCACAAGATGAAAGAGATGTGCATCCTATAATTAATCCCAAAATAGAAGCGGTCAATGTCACTATTGCTTTTTTCATATATCCACCCTCACATTATATCAATCACTAAGGATAATTTATTATATCATAAGTATAAAGAAATGGCTAAATAATTTACGCTAGTGGATTGCATTAACATTTTGTAGGTAACAAAACAAAAAAGAAGAAGTTATACTTTAG